>CAJTNO010000001.1:0-358654 GCA_910577815.1 uncultured Christensenella sp.
AATTTTTTGTTCATTTGTGCCTCCGCTATTCTTCTTTTGTATAGTACTTTAGTCTTCTGTAACAAATATTGTCAGTATATTGCTCTTTACTTCGGGGTCGCGCTCGTTATATGCCTGTACGCGGATTATGTCTCCGACTTGCGCATTTTCTGTAGCTTTTAAATGCGTTCCATCTAATTTTGCAATTTCGGCTGCCTCACTCGCAGACAGTGTTTTTCCGTCACGAATAACTTCTAATATCGAAACAGATATCTCTCTAAATGATGTGTTTTCAGGTAAAGTTCTATCAAATATATACTGTGTCGCACCGATTTTTATTGTATTTTCATCTCTAATAAGACGTATCTCTAAACTCTCAGCTTTCACACGATTGCGCACTACGTGCAGGTTGAATTCCTGTCTAATATTATATTCTACATTTTCCGCTATTAAAGTTAGTATTCCGTCAAATTCTATATAGCTACTGCTGGGATAAACCCCCCAACTATTTTCATATCTGGGACTTATTCTTTCATCAGTTGCCGAACATTCAATTCCGCGTACAAGTCCTGTTTCTTTTACCTGCATAGTCTGCATATCGGTTATCTTATAATTTATAGAAAATATGGTTTGTTCTTCTTGCGGACAAATATAAATATCCTTTTCTTCTGTCAAATAATACTCTATGCGTTCATACTGCGCTTTGTAAAGCTTTTTAATACCCTGCCTGCCGGACTTATCCCAGCCTATAAATTTATACCCGGTATGCGGCTGTACGCGGACATATTCGTCTACTTCGCCATATTCGCCGGCGTCATATACAATGTTACCGTTACACGCCGTAAACGATATAGCGCACATAACGGTTATTATCACGAGTACCAATGCCATTACTAATTTTTTGTTCATTTTTATGCTCCTATATTATATTTTTAAACATCTTTTTTGCCTACGTAGCCGCCATAGCCAAACATATGCACTTTGCCTTTACCAAGCGCGCCTACGTCATAGCTGCCGTGCGTACCCAAGGCGCCCGGCTCAACCTCGCCGGATAGATAATGTCCGACAATGGAGCCTGCCTTTAGGGCGCCGTTTATCAAGCCCTCAAATGATATGTTTGAATATTGGTTGCAGCCTAAAACCTTGCCATTTTCAAAGTTATAACCTACTATGCCTCCTATCGACTTGTCTGCCTTATAAACCATAACCAAATTGCCAAAGTTACTGCAATTTCTTACCTCGCCGCAGTTATAAGCCGCAATACCGCCTATGTTGCCGCAGCTTCTTATCGTAGCGGCATTTTTGCAGTTGATAATTTTGCCCTCTGTTTTGTTAAATGCAATCAGACCGCCTATAAAAGCGCCTTTCCTTTCTACGTTAATGTTGCCGCTTCTTATTTGTACATTTTCAATGGTGCCGTGGTTGGCGTGAGCAAGAAAACCGAAATAGAGCGACTTGCCCAGATGCTGCTTTTCGGAATACATATTGACGTTTTCCAATATCAGATTTCTTACCCTTGCGTTTGGCATTATTTTGGTAAATATACCCCAATACGCGTCATTTTTAAGTACAACGTTATTCATATAGAAATTCACGTTATATATTTTACATCCATTGCCGTTAAAATCCGCCTTTATGTCACCTAAGTTATACTGTGTGACGTCTTGCATATTCAGATTTTTTATAAGACGGATTTCGCCAGCGTCGTTTGTAAATTCGTGCAGACGCTTAAACTGTTCCACGTTGGCTATAAAACGTCTTTCAAGTCCTCTAATCTGATTATCTCTTACCTGCAATTCATTACCGTTGTAATACTGTATATGGTCATAATGTATATCCGCAATTTTATCCACCTTATCATTTATTATAAACAATATTTTCCCGCCTAAAATCACAGCGTTTTCTTCGGATGACAGTTTATAGTCAGGCTTGAGGTAAGTTCTCGGCTTCCCTGACGAATAACCAAATATCAAATTTTCGCTCAGGTCGTGAATATAATGGCGAGGATGATTATCACCAATGCCTTGTTTGTGTTCCGAACCTTGTTCATTTTCAATCAAATCAACGATACGAATATAAATTAGCACCTTAAAGCTCTGATTTCCGTCAACATATTCGAATACTAATTTTAATAGTTTATTTGCTCTGTAGCTATCCGTAGCTTTATCGCTTACACTTATATAAAACTCACCGACGACAGACTCATTGGATGCCTCGATTTTATTTCCTGTATGAGCATACAGCAACACATCAGTTGAAATTATATTAGTTAAAGTCCACTTCTGTCCCAAATCCTTGCGTTGGTCGCCGAGAGTAAGCTTAACGGCATAACCTCTCCTCAAATCCGCATAAACCTTTTGTTTTTGTATTTCAACCGGACCTTCGCCGTATCTCACCTGATAGCTTATCTGATAATCCTTACCGCTGTCTACATAAGCTATGCCTGTCTTTTCGTCAAACTTTCCGTCCCTTCCAAATTCAAATTCGTCTGATTCGTTTACAGGATTTACGCGCAGCGTAAACGTATATAGCGGCCGTCTGTCCGCACCGTGGTCGGGGTTGTGCAGCTCTATTACAAACTCCGTACCCGTGTTGTACCACTTTTCAAACTTAATCTTAATGATATTGCAAAACTCGTTTTCCTTATCCACGCTGAAGGTAACCTGCGGCGGAGTTTTGCCCTTAAGCAAATCATCGCCGCTGCTATCTACGGTTATATTCTCTTGTCCGCTTAAAATGCTGTTGTTTTCAAGCTTTGCATTGTTTACAAGCACGAGGGGATTTGTTGTAAACGAGCCGTTGTTTATACTGAAACGGAAGGTAAATTCATTTCCGTTAGAGCCTGCGTTTCTATCCACCTCGAGCACGCCGTTATCGGTCATTTTAAATGATTTATTTGTTGCGTCATAGCCTCCCAGATACTGTACGGTCTTTACGCCTACATAAATATGGAAGGTAAACTCCTTGCTTAGCACCGTGCCGTTTTGTTGGTCAAGCAATATTCTCATTTTAAAATAGTCGTTGCCGCGCTTAAGCTTGCCTATAATGCTGTTTATATCGCGTACGGTAAAGCCGTTTTCGTTTACGGTTATAAAGTCCGTGCTGCTGTACTCAAGCGTAAATCTATCGTCAAATGTCACGTTTTTAAAATAGTTATTTGACAACTCGTCGTCAAAATACAGTTTATTTACGCTTATCGTATCGCCGGGATTTATATAAGCTCCCTTATACACGTTTAAATTACCTAAAAATTCATCGCCGTCAAAAATAGTAGCAAACTTATCGCCTCGCTTATTCAACGAGGAGATATTCGCGCCCGCAATCACGTCCGCATATATAGCGGCTATTTTGAAGCTGATTTCCTCCCTTACCTGCGGATTGCGCTGTGACTGCGCGATAATAGTTATTACCTCTCCCACCTCGGCGCTCTTAAATACGTTTAACCTCGCATAATAGTACTGTCCGTCAAACCGTCTGTTTTCAGCAGAAGCTACGTTTGAAATATACGTTTCGCCCCTGCGCGCGCTGAAAGTAATGCCCTTATACGACGCGTCGCCGTTTACTGCCGCGCGTATCGCAAAGCCGTAATCCACATTGGGATTGACCGTATATTCTCCCGATTTATCCGACTTGCGTATCTTCTCCGCCGCCGCAGGCTCCAGCGAAAGCGTAAGCTTGGTTACGGGGCGCTCGATAACCTCAAACCGCCATACGTTTGACACTACGCCGTCCGCTATCGCGCAAACGATAAAGCGCGGCGTGCTCGTCAGCACTGTAAGATTATTGTCCACGCTTACGGTATTTCCGTCTATACTTACGCCCCAAGGCGCGTCTGTAAAATTGCCGCGGTTATCCGCAAATCTGTATTCCGTCTGTCCGTTGCTTGCAAACGCAGGGAATATCGATGTGCTGAGCGTTGCGTCTTCTCCAAGCCTTATACTTGTTTTATTTGACATCAGTGCAACCGACTTTACGGGGATATGCACTGCTACTTTGCGTATTTGCGACGTTATATCCGCATTATCCGCGCCTTTAGGCACTGCCACTATACAGATTTCAGCGTTAGGCACAAATATATTGTCGTTTATTATCAGCTTGTCGTTATCTATTATCGCATACGGACTGCTTGCGCAGATTTTTTCGCCGTCCCAAAAACGGAATTCTACCGATTTGTCTGTAGCATTCGCGTTTGTTTCCGCCTGCAGGTCTATTTCGTCGCCGCACAACGCCGTGACGTCGCCGCCTATCATAGTTATGTCCGTAACAGGCACGACTATCTGCAATGACAGCGCTTCGCTTCTTATGCCGTCCGCGTAAGCTATAACCTCCACGACTATATCACCGCGCACTATCAACTGCGCGGGATTTACAGTCAGTTCGCCGCTGACGGAATCTATATACGCATAATTTCTACCCTCGCCGACGATAGAATACGTAATAAGCTTTTCCGTCGCGTTTTCCGGATACGCTGTCGCTGTTACCTTAACCTTTGACATAGGCGAAATTTTATTTACATCTCCGTCCACCGAAATTTCTACGCGCTCCACGGCCACTTTAACGACGGTAACCGTAAGATATTCTATGCTGTCCACGCCGTCGGCGCTCGCCGTTATCTGTATTACGCCTCCAAGCGGAGCTTTTTCACTCACTTTAAGTATATTTCCGTCTATACTTGCCAAATCCATTCCCGACGATATTCTGTAGCTAATCGCTCCGTCGGTGGCGTTCGCAGGCAACGTATACGCGCGCAACGCCATACTTCCGCCCACCGATACGTTGCAATTCAGATTTTCATTTTCAAATTCTACAGCGAGTACCGATATCTTGGTTATCCTTATGCGCAAAATATTGCTTACTACTCCGTCCGCAGTTGCCACAATCTCTATAATTTCGCCAATATAACTTTCATCGGACGCAACCGTAAGCAATCCGTTTTCAATCCTGCCAAGATGCGGCTTGTCCATTGAATACTCGATATTCCTGTTTGTCGCATACTCGGGATATACTGTCGCGCCAAGCAATATCGAACTGCCAAGCTCAACGTTTCCGTTGGAAGTCATATGTGTGTACAGCTCCACCCTTTCGACAGGCACTTTAATATCCACGTAAAACGGCTTGCTTACTATATCGCCGATTTCCGCGACAACCGCTATGCGCGCGTCGGAAATTCCGATATGATTATTTACGCTGAGTATTCCGTTATTTATTGTACCATACTCCGTGCCCTCCGCAAAGCGAAAATTTACCGGCAATATAGAATTGTCCGTAGGATACAGCCTATATCCGAGCACAAGCTTACCGCCCGCGTTTACATTAGCCGTCGGAGCCGTCACCTCAATCTTTTTTGCGGGTATACGGAAAGTAACCGTATTGCTTTTTACGCCGTCAACCGTTACGCATACGCTTATTGCCGCGCCTATCGGAGCGTTTTCGTTTACGGTAAGCAATCCGGTATATTCTATTGTAGCCCACTCCGCTCCCGATACAATAGAGAATTCGGGCGCAAAAAACGTCGCATTTGCAGGCTCGACAGCCGTTTTTAACAGCAGTTGACCATTAGGCACTGTTTCGTAATTGTCATTCTGTTCAAACAGTCTGACGCTTTCCGTAGCAATCTTGTCCACAACAAAACGGTAGTTTTTCGAGTTTAAATTATCGTATCTCGCCGAAATCCTGAACTCATATCCTATAGGCGCGTTTTCCGACACGTGCAAAACGCCCGAATCATCTATAGTTACGTACTCGTTACCCACGTCCTTTAAAATCTGAATTTTATTTAAAACCGTAGCGTCGGCAGGTTCCGCAGTGGCTATTAAACTCATAGACTGTCCTTGATTGAGCCGCGTCCGCTCTCCCAATTCGTCAAAATTACGATTTTTTATCTTAAGCGTATCTATAGGCACCTGAATTATCATCATTTTATAATTCAAATCCACCGTTTTTCCGTTATCGTCCGCCGATATAGTTAAGTCTATTGCTTGTCCGAACGCTCCTATGTCGTTAACAACCTTAAGAACATTCTTTCCGTCCTTCTTTACAACCTGCGCCAATTCCGGTGTGTTGACCGTAACGGTCGGCACGCCGCCCTCCTTATTAAATGTAGCGTTTAATGGATATGCAAACACCTCAAACGGAAGCTCCTGTCCTACCACTACGGTCGTTTGCCTGTTCTGCGGCACAAATGCAACCTGCTCCACAGGACGGCGTACCACCGTCAAAACCAACGGATTGCTCGTTATTCCGTCGTGAATTGCAGTTCCGCGCACAGTCACGGTATCGCCAATCGATACCAAATCGGAGGTTATCAGCTTACCTACAAGGCGATTGTAATTTTTGTCAAACCATACGTATTTTTCTATATCCGCAACGCTTACAGCCTTGCCGTTATGTATGAATTGCTCTACCTCATAGCGCATATCCTTATAAGACGCATATTCCGGAGTTAATTTGGCATAAACGCACGCCTCTCCCGCGGAATAAATCTCATCGGACGCGGCAGTTAATTGCACCTTTTCCACCGGAACGGGCTTTTTTGTAACCTCTATTAAGGCAGCGTCATCCTCATTGTACTGATTACCGTACTCATCTACTGCGATAACAGCTATTAAATCATCAATTTCGGGATTAAAACAGTCATTTACTCCAATCACTCCCGTAGAATCTATTCTGGTTCCCTTGCCAAAAACATATTTTAATCTCGTGAACGGAATAGGAGTATACGTTACTTCTCTCGTTTTAAGGTCTATATCTCTTCTGAACACTCTCGGAAGGTTTGTCTGATATTCGTCATAGTTCATCGTAATATTTGCATTGGTATTATCGCCATACAACTCTACAAACTCTCTTCCAAAAGGCAACCTATCCTTAAAAGGTTTATTTGCGGCTACTTCATCTTTATATAAACCCTCTAACTTGTCCTCGAATATAAGGCTGTAGTGGTGCGAAGGTTTTTCCTCTCCGGTTTCGTATACGGACCATTTCTTTTCATACGAATACTTTACGGACAAATCTATCTCCACCAACTTAAGGTCTATAGACAAACCTGCTTTTATGGTTATACCAAAATATCCGCCGAAATCAAAATGTGCTTTACCTACATATGCAACGTTTTTATTAAAGTAGTACGCATCGCTTCCAAGCAACTTTCCGCTACCGTCGTCCGCCTTAAAAATACTGTCTTCCTCCGGGACATAATCGCCAAAGAAAATTCCTCCGTATCCCTCAAGCGACAAGTATGCTCCACCGCTTGTCGTTACCGAACAATAAAATACCTTTGCCAGTGTAAATTTTATTTCGAGTCCTACTCCTAATTTGACGTTTAAACTGCCTTTTACGGTAGCGGACGCGCCAAATGTAATTTTTTCGTTTTCATAACTGGTCGTTCCGTCGCCTTTAGTTACTTCAACTCTTTCTTTAACAGATTTAACAGTAAATTTCCCTTCAAAAGCCACCGTAAGTCCAACGCTGATTTGCACGCCTAAACGTATATGTATAGAGCATCCGTTCGGAAAAGGTATGGCGACAACTGCTATAGGGATAATACTTGAATCCAAGTTCTGCTGTCCCTGTTGATAACAGTCCATATATTTCTCCAATTCATCTAAAACATACTTCTTAGCCTTTTCCGTATTATCGGCAAAATTTTTTTTACCTTTTTCGCTTAAACTACTAATAAATTCATCAACTGTTTCTGGTATATTTTTAACATCCTCGGTTTTATTAGTAAGTAAATTTAAAAAATCGTCATTTCCATTATTTACCACTTCCAACGATTGCAACCACCAAGCTACTTTAGTATTGAATTCGGGACACATAGGACTTTTAATTATTTTACACGCATCAAAAAACTTAAGCATCTGTTTCTTTTCAAGGTTTTTCTTTTGCTCCTCAAATAAATCCGTAACTTCTTTTGAAAAGTCTATACTTATTTGGACGGTTTGCGATATCTTGGTGCGCGTACCCGTCGAATAAATATTTTCATTTGCATTTATATTAGTAAAAGGCTCAATGGCAGCGCTGAACTCGCTTGTAAAGGTCACTACCGCACCAATCTTTTTTATATCCCACTTAAGAGAAAGACTTACCGTAACCTCGAAAGGATTAAATGATATTTTTTTTATTTTAAACTTTATATCGAAAGGCAGCTTTAAATCCAGATTAAAGTCAAGGGACTCCGACCCTCCTTTACTTTTTGAAGCTGAAATCTCACTTGCGGGAATCCCTTCCTCCATAGCCGCAACCGCAAAGCCTACGGACCTTACGGATTCGCTGTTTAAAATTTGTTCTTTTATTTCTTCCTCCGAAAAGAAAGTTACGTTTTCCTCCGTAGGATTTTGTGTTCCGTAAATCTCAACCTTATCGTAAACCTCATCCAGACTCGGACGCGAAAATTTTAAAGAAATGACCTCGCCGTTATCGGCATTTATCTCCTCTATTTTAAAAGCCGCCTCGCCTAACCCGTCCTCGGGGTCCGGTAAAAGCAATATGTCGCCCACATTATAAGTTCTACCGCTCTCCTTTACCATCTCGATGGTTTTTTCGGATTCGGATATAAAAATAACCTTTTGTTCCGGTACGCTGTTCAACTCCTGTTTTGCGCTGATGTCCTTGACGTCTTCCTTTGCCGTAGCAAACATAACGCTGCTTTGCGCGGCAATATTATCTTCTTTAAATTTGGCGTTTTTAAGCTCTATAGTATAATACTGTCCCTTTTTGTATAGAGTGTCGGGCGGCAATATCGTATAAAAGTCTTTTTGCTTTTCTATACCTACATCTATCCCCGTCCCCTGACTGTCGGTAACCTTAACAAACTGCGATAAATTGTTGACATTTATATCTTTATCGGAAGTTATATCCACAGTAAAATCCTGAGGCAAATTGTTTAGCATTTCCACTTTTTCGGAAGTCTGCTCCGCCATAGGCGTAAACGCGTTTACTTCGGCTACATTTGTTTGGAAAAACGGCATTAAGATTGCAAACAGCAACGTAAGCACCAATACCGCAACCAAAATAAACATTATCAACTTATTATTTTTTGAAAGCAACAATTTAGTCCTTTGCATTTTTACCTCTCGCTTTTCTATTCAGATATATAATCGTAAATACTACGGCGGCAGCGACAATAATACCCCCTGCAACCGACAATGCAATTCCCCAGCCCGGGAATTGTTTTTCCTTTCCGAATACTGCATAAACGGTTAAACGGTCGCCCTCGGATACCTGCGTTGATATCCGATATCCGTACACACCGTCGCTACCGTCCAAAATTAAAGCGTCATCGCTGTTGAAGCGCACGCGTACTTCCTGCAATTCGCAATTATCCTGCGGTGTAGCGGTAATGACCACGGCTTCGTTTGCGTCATAATAATTTTTGTCTGTTTTAACGCTTCCGTAGCCCTCGACAACAACCTTAACCTCCACCTTAAATCGGAATTGTATTTTTATGCTTGTATTTTCCTGTATAAAAAGATTTAAAGTGTCCTTTGCGATTTCCGAGGATTTTTCATCGCCGTTCACCGTTAAGCTTTCTACGCTCATTTTGTCGGAAGGAATTTTCAACGCAAGCTTTTCATCTTTATAAAATCTTGACTTTTCTAAAATCTGACTTCCGCCCACATACTTGGAGTTGGTAGTAACGTCAACTATCAAATGCCTGATTTTCGGATGCACGCATAACGCATTCAAATACCATATGTTTTTAAAATCCAGATTGAAATTGGCGTCCGTGATAAATCCGAATTTAGAAAGTGAATAAACGCCCTTGTCCCCGCCCTGAGCAACGCAAGGATAATCGTCAAGCGCGTATCCGTTATAAACCTCCACCTCGTCGGATTTTATCCCTATAAATCCGCCTATTCGCGTCAAACCGTCGCCGTCGTCAACCGTAGCAGTCGCAAATGCAATCGAGTTTTTAATACTGCCCGACATCGTCACAGAATCCGCAACGCCCACTAGACCGCCGATTACCTTGCCTGTCAATTCGGCGTTGGCATATGTATTATCGATGTCGGCGGAAACCGAATTGCCTACCAATCCGCCAATGCGATTACCTCCCACCTTACCTTCAAAATCACTGTTAGACGCCGAACCTCGCAACCTTCCTGCCAGACCGCCTGCAAAATCCTTGGCGTAAACCGTTCCCCTCGCAGTCACGTTATCCATAGAACCAACCATATCAGCCGCTATAATTCCTGCATATTGTCCGCCGACAACAGCATAGCCTTCACTTGCATTTTCGGTTGCTACGTTTAAATTAAAAATCGTCAAAGCGCAAGCGGAAAATAACCCCGCGCCGTCCAAATCAGGTCTGTCTATTTTCAGGTTTAAAATACTGTATCCGTTCCCGTTTAACCTTCCTGTATTATTTAAAGCGCTAATCGGCGCCCATCCGTATTCGTTATCTGAAACCTTTTTATGCCAGCTCGTATCTGTTGCAAGGTCTATGTCGTTATAAAGCACAAAATCCTTGTGTGCATTTTCAGGCAAAGCAATACTGTACAAATCCGCAGCCGTTTTAATTACGACTATCTCCGACTCGGATTTTGCGGCATAGGCATTCCCGATATCTGAAAATAGCAAAAAACTGACAACAACTAAAACAGTCACTGCCATAAGTAACATAAAAATTATTTTAAATTGTTTTTTCTCATTAACTATTGGTATAAACCCCATAGTCTGTACTTAATGCACCGATACAGTCTTTGTCAAAAAGGCAGGTTCAATCAAGTCATCGTTAAGCTTTTAACTTTTGACAAAAAGTTTAAGTGCTTTTCTCCTTTAATGAGAATTTTGCTTGCGTTTCTCTCCAAATCTTTTTGTTAGCTTTTACTAAGGTTTTTTGCCCTAATATAATAAATAACAATTTAACTTGCAAATTTTTCCCGAATTTTTGAAAAATAATTGAAAAATTTTATCAAATACACAAAATACCGCATCAAGTTGCATTGCCGATTTAAAATTTTCCAATACGTTATTGCAATCTTCCAAAATTAAGCTATGATTATTAAAGGTATTAACATAAGTAAAACACGGTTTCAAATTAAGCTAAAAAAGGCAGAAGAATTTGTCTGAAATATTACCTAAAGACTAATGATAAATCAATCTCTGATAACAATTCTCGGGAGGATAAAAAAATGTGCTTCAGTTTATTTAAAAAGAAAAAGAATCAATCGGATATCCCTTTATGGCAACCGGAATCTCAAATGCCGGAGTTATACGAAAACAACAACTCCGCCGTGCAGACAGATATAACCGAAGAAAATGATGATAGTTTTTCGCTCCAAATTTCATACAAGTCTGAAGAAAAAGACCCCTTAAGGATAAATGACCCTACAGAGGAACAGTTAACTGAGGCAATCCAATCGTTGAAAAAACCTGAAATCGATTTTATCTGTCTTTATGGTTCTGCAAAAAAACTAAAGATAGGAGATATAAGTTGTTCGTTAGACTCAAGCGATAATACTTTTAATGTAACATTTGAACACTACGAACAGACTAAGAGAGGTATAATCTGTGATTTAGATTTTTATAGTCTTACCGAAGCTCAAACTTTACGAGTAATGAAAGACTATATGGGCGAACGTTTACCTATAGAAGAGGACAGTAAGAAAACTTGGGCGTTACTTGCTCAACTGATTAAAAATTACTAATAAGTGTTTTGCATATAAATAACTATAAGCGTATCTTTATTCAGCAATTTTGTCAGGGTTATCGCTTACATAAAATAATTAAGCACATATAAAAACAACCCGAATATATAATCGGATTGTTTTTTATTATAGTTTTATATGTAGAAAATAATAATAAATATCACCACTTATTTTCCACATATTCGCAGAAAGCGTACATATCCTTGATTTCAAGCTTTGTACCGTCGTCAAGCGTGACTGTGCCGTTCCACAAGCCGTGAACCTGATGCGAATGCATTCTGACGATATTAAGCGCATTCATATCGGAGTGATGGTCGTAAGTCGGCGTCATAGTCAAATCGAACCTGCCGTCCTCCGAAACGAAATGCCAGGGCTCCATATACTTGTCGGGCTTGGGGAACACTTCAACGTCGACGGAGCCTATCTTATGCGCTACGCCGTCGTAGAACAGACAGGTTTCGGTAGCGTTGCTCTCGTCGCCGATACCCCAGGTTATTTCAAAGCCGAAGATATGGTCGTTGCCCTCGGCGTCCGTGATATACTGAGCGCCGTTACCCCAATACCAGACGTTTTTATAGGGCCATACGCCTCTGCCCCAGTCGAGAACGCAGAAGGTATTTTTCTTTTCGAAGGAATACTCCTCGTCGCCGTATTTAAACGTACCCTCGCAGGGCATACAGTTCTGCTTCATAGTCATAAAGAAGCGTTTAGGCAAATACTCGCCCTTTTTCTTAAACGGAGTGACGATAGTTATATTCTGGTGGTCGTCGAACATATCCATTTGGAATTTAGCCTCTATCATCTTATCCTTTGCGGGACCGACAAACTCGAGGGTACGCGAATTTTTAAGCGTAGTGGCGCGGAAAAGGTACTTACCTTTTTTATACTCGGCGATATTCGGACGGTCGCAATTTTCGGGAAGAATGACCTTATTTTTTCCGCCGAGCCAAACGGTCATACTTGTAATAAGCTTTTGCTCCTGACCGCTGACGTCAACGAGCGTAGCGGAAGCATATCCGCCTATGGAGATGTTGGCAATGGAAATCTGAACCATATATTTGCCGTTGCAAAGCTGATAGAAATCCCACTCCTTGCCTCTCCATTGCGGATGAGCAAAGGTACGGTCGTATTCAAAAACGTTATGACGCGCCCAGCCGCCGCGCACAAGCAGATTGCCGTCGGTGTCGAGAAGCTGCGTAGGACGCGTATACTCCACCTGATTGCGTTTTTTATTAAGGTCCTTCCAGCTTATGTACGTCTTATTGATTTGATCTGCCATAATAACCCCTCCGAGGTAACTGATGTTACAATTATATTACAGTTGTAGTAAAAATACAATAAACATTTTTTTTGCGGTTTTGCCGATTAGAATGTTTATTACGTAATTTCTGGCGATTTTTAAATCAAAGCTTTCCGTTGAAATCCGAAAACGCCTCCGAAATTTTTATTTTCTGCGGACAAACCGCCTCGCAGCTACGGCAGCCCACGCACGCCGAGGGACGTTTATCCTCCGACATCTGCCCTATTCGCATAGGCGCGATAAACCCGCCGTTTGTAAAGCTATGCTCGTTGTAGAGCGATATAAGCAGAGGAATATCCAAGCCCTGCGGACAGTGGCTTACGCAATAGCGGCATTCCGTACAGGGCAGCGCCGTCTTTGCCGTCATATCCTTAGCAATTTCAAACAACACGTCGCGCTCGCGCTCGGATACGGGCTTAAACTCCTCGAAGGTTTGAATATTCTGCTTAAGCTGCTCGAAATTGGACATTCCCGACAGCGTAACCGTAACCTCGGGAATAGCCTGTAAAAATCTGAACGCCCACGCCGCGGGAGTTTCGTCCGCGCGTAATTCCTTAAGTCTTGCAGTATGCTCGTCGCTGAGGTTTGCAAGTCTGCCGCCGCGCACGGGCTCCATAACCCAGACGGGAATACCCCATTCCTTTAAAAGCGCAACCTTGTCCTTAGCCGCCTGAAAATCCCAATCGACATAGTTTAGCTGAACCTGACAGAACTCCATATCCTTGCCGTACGCGTCGAGGAAGCGCTCGAGCGTATTCTGGTCGCCGTGGACGGAAAATCCAAGATGACGTATGCGTCCGTTGCGCTTTTGCTCGGTTAGATAGTCGTAAATGCCGTAGCTTCTGTCAAGATATGCGTCTATATTCATTTCGCAGACGTTGTGGAAAAGGTAGAAATCGAAATAATCGACCTGACATTTTTCAAGCTGTTTTTCAAAAATTTCCTGCACCTTACCCATATTTGCGAGGTCGTAGCCGGGGAACTTATCCGCAAGATAAAAGCTCTCGCGCGGATACTCCTTAAGCGTTCTGCCCATAACAAGCTCGGAATGTCCGTTATGATATCCCCAAGCGGTATCGAAATAGTTTACGCCCTTTTCTATTGCGTATTTCACCATTTCGCGAACTGCGGGCTCGTTTATATCCGCCTCGTCGTCGCTCAGCTTAGGCAGGCGCATAGCGCCCATAGCGAGCGATGAAATTTTAATATCCTGAAAATCGTTGTAAATCATAAATTCCTCTTTTATTTTTTGGTTGAGGATAGTATATACTGCTTTTTGTCAAATTGCAAAAACTTTTTTGGAAAAGCCGCCTGCGCGAGTATGACGGCAACAAACACGAGCATACAACCTGCGAGCTCGGCGGAGGAATGCGTTTCTCCGAGGATTAAGATACCGCCAATCATACCCACAACGGATTCGAGGCTCATAATGAGCGCGGCAACGGAAGGCTCGGTAAACTTCTGACCGACGGTCTGCAAGGTATAACCTATACCTGCCGAGAAAACGCCAACGTACATTATCGAAACGATACTTTCGCTTATAACCGCGCCGTCGGGAAAGCCAACAACGCCCATACCTGCAATGCTAATCACGGCGCAGGTAACAAACTGCACCAACGTCAGCTTAAACGGGTCGGACTCCTGCCCGAAAACATCAATAAACAGAATTTGAAGCGCAAAGAATACGGTGCTTGCAAGTCCCAAAAAATCGCCGATTCCTATAGCCTCGCTGCCGCTCGAGCACATAAGCCAGAAGCCTGCAATGGCTACGGGTATCGCAAACCTGCTCGGAACGCTGATTTTTTTAGCGGCAAGCAAGCCGAGGACGGGAACGAGAACGATATACAGCGCGGTAATAAAGCCCGCCCTGCCCGCGGTGGTGTACATCATCCCGTACTGCTGAAGATTGCTTGCAAGAAACAGCGAAACGCCGCATATAACGCCGCCGAGGAGAGTGCTTTTATTCCAAGGCAGAGATTTGATACCCTTCTTTTTATTTATAAGCTCGTAAACCAAGAGCAAAACGCAAATTACGCCGCTTGCAAGACAGAAGCGTATGCCGTTAAAAGCGATTGGATTTATCTGATTTGCCGCGGAACGCTGAAAAGCGAACGCAAGCCCCCATACCAAAGCGCAGAGAAGCAGCATAGAATTTCCGAATAATTTACGTTTATTATTCATACACGACCGTCAATATAAAATACCGCGCCGAGGCGCGATACAATTATAGTATAATATGCAAAGCATAGTCAAACGGTTTACCGATAACAGGGGGAGTTATTAAAAGTTGAATATTTTTACTCAATATAGTGAGTGTTACACTCAAAATTTATTTTATATGATAAATTTAGTTCATCAACGAAATAAAAGGAACCAATTATGCAAAAGACAACTCTTATAAATATGCTGTATTATGCGCAACGCGAAGCTTTTAAATGCTTTGACGAATATAAAGAACTTGAGGAATATATAACCGCATACTGCGAAATAGGCAAACGACTGTTAGCGACGTTTAATAACAACGCTGAAATGATAAAGCTCTATAACCGATTAGACATAGCTCGAACCGAGTACGACTGCAAATTGGAAGAGAACGCCTACTGTCACGGCTTTAAAGCGGGCTTTCAAATGGCTATAGAACTCGGTATGACGGAAATAACATACAAGTAAGCTTAAAAATCCTACCATACAAAAAACGCAAGCACCTTAACGCAAACAAATAAAACGAATTGTTAAAGCGCACTATTTTGCTTCAGACAAGGAAAAGGCACTTTTGCGAACCGCCTAATGTACATTTTCGTACGTGACGGCGAGCACCTTAACGCAGACAAATAAAACGAATTGTTAAAGCGCACTATTTTGCTTCAGACAAGGAAAAGGCGCTTTTGCGAACCGCCTAACGTACATTCACGTACGTGACGGCGAGCAAAAGCGCCTTTAACGCTGTTTTTATTACGCACAGAATTTTTATACTGTCCCTGCGATGGACGACGCACAAAAACTCTAAATATTTCCCGTGGAAAAATGTCAATCGTTCCGTTTGCTGAGTTTACTCGCACATCGGTATAATCGATTGAGCTTAGTTACCAGCATCGTATTTCGCTACCGTTATAGATGCAACGGGTTGACTTACGGTGCTATCGGAGAGCGCAACAGTCGGCGAGCTGACTGCTTCAGAAACAGGCTCAACAATTTGATGGCGGGCTTTCCATTCCGCAATCTTGGCGGCGCGTAACGCTCTTTCTTGTGCGGCTTCCTCCTCACAGATTTGCTGATAGATTCTATCGTCCTCTTCACGTTGCTTTGCCTCTGCTTCGGCATTTGCCTCTGCTTCGGCTTGCTCTTTAAGTACCGCTTGCTGCAGTTCGTCGAGTTTATCGGCGGCAGATTCCCCACCGAGGAATTTCACATACTTGCGTATTCTTGCCCACGTTTCGGAGTCATGTCCCAAATAGATGACCGCCACGGCGAGCAGGATAAATACAAATACGGTAACCACCACAGCGAGGACTATGTTGTACGGATTGGGAATACAGCTCAATGTCGTCAAAAAATAATTGACCGCATAGCCGCCCCCTGCGCACAACAATGCTATGAAAACAACGACCACTGTTGTGATTTTATTGTTTTTCACGTTTGTTCTCAACTTTTTGAAAAAATTTTTCATAGTTGTTTTCTCCTCATTGTTGATTTTTGATACTGATGATATCGTTCGTAATACGATCGGTATCGCTTTGACTGCGACTCTCTTTACAAGATCCGCCGCCTTTTTTGATTGAATGCTTATCTTGATGGCTTTGCATAAGGTGAGTCCGCTTGCCATTGCCGCCAAAATCTGAACAGACATTGCCGACACGGCAATTGAGAGTATCCCGAACGCAAGGTCAATAATTGATAAGATAATCAATCCAATTTGCGACCTGCGCTCTTTTGCCGCCATGCTCCGCACCTCTCAATTGATTTTGTTTGCCGAAGCCGCCGCAGGCGCATTGCAGGTTGCAATAAGCACAGTGTCATCGGTCCGCTCCGCCACAGCGTTGTCTTCTTGTTTGCTCGCGCGCTTGAGTTCGTCAATCCATCCGTCGAGTTTTGCACATTCCGCATTGATGTTTGAAACATCACCAACAGCGGCGAGCTCTGTTTCGACATTTTCGAGTTCGTCAAGCAAACTCTTTTTGTGCGCTTCGAGTTCACTGCGCTTGGCAAGCGTTGCTACTCTTTCGGATTTTTGCTTCTCAAGGTATTTGATAAGTTCCGCGTTCATAGTTGCCCTCCTTTGATATATTCCGAGTGCCTAAGCACTTTCGGTCAAATTTTATTTAGACACTTGAGTGTCGTTAAACATGCCGCCATAATCACACCCAGTCCGAGAAGTATCCATATTGTCATTCTGATTTTGGGTCTACTGGTTGTGTTAATATCCTCATATCGGCATACAAGGCTGTCGAGCCTATCCATCAAGAACTCGGCAAATCCAAACGGCACGCCAATTACAAGCGTTTTCAATATGTAGAAAGGCGCAAGTAATATCACCATAATTACCATAACCCATTGAGGAAGATGTTTCTTGATTCCGAAATCTTCAAGAACAGCCTCATATAAAGTTCGGCGCGCCTTTTGTATTCTTGTTTCCGCCTCGATATTTGCGGCTGTTGCATCTTTCTTTTTTGCTTCCGCCTTTCCGATAAGTTCGTCCGTCTTTTCGCCTGTGAGCTTCTTTGCGGTTTTCTCATCGGTTACGGCACTGGCTGTAGCCATGGCGTTGACCACGTCTTCTGCCTGCTCTTCAACACTTCTGCTGCTGTCGAAAGTTATTTTGATATCGTTGACGCCTAATTCTCCGAGCGATTTTGATTGCTTGCCCGACAATGGGTCAACGAGCTGTCGTTCGTTGCGCTCCGACGAAGTAGGTTGCTCACTTTGTAAAGCGGCGACACGCTCCTGCTCTACGGCTTGCTCAATTTTGTCAATGCTGTCCATATCACTCCTCCTCTGTTCCTTTGGGCTTATCCACAATTTCAAACGACTGCACAATGATGTCGCCGATGTCTTCGTAGTGTTCTGCGACAAGTTGTGTTTCCTCATCAAAATCGGGAAGCTCTGCAGGTTTCATATTTTTAAAGCCTACGCTTCTCAATTGTTGCTCGGTTGGGTTCTCCACAATCTCTCCATTAATTTCCATGGTTGCGTTGATTGTGGTTGGTTGCAACTCAAGTGCACCGTCAGGGTTAAGACGATATAAACTGTAACTTTTGCTCATTTTTCCTCCTTGTATTCGCCAATATAACGTTGCGACACTGCACTTTAATGATTTAAACTTTCATATATGCGCCTATGCACTTCTTATCAAAGATATGTTTCAACAAATCGACAGCCATAACCTGTACCGACACCACCCCATGAAACATGCCCGGAACAAAACAGATTCTGCGAGCTACCAGAATATCCGCCAGTCGCTATCGAGAAATTACCATTGCCATGCATATGATAGCCGATACCTTTTCCGCTACCTACGCTAATACATCTATTGCTACCAAATCCTATTAGACATCTCATATCATCCTGTGTGTTATCCACATCCAAAAATGATGGATGAACACTATTTGTACCTAACGCAGAATAAAATGTATATTCTAATTCCTCATATCCATCAGTCTCTGCCGTAGGATTATCTATATATTTATCAGGGTCAGTTGCAAAAAGAAATTTGAAACCCAACCTTTGGGCTACTCCATCTATAAATTCACCCAAGTTATTCCATAAATCACAGAGACCCAAACACCACACACTGGTGGAGCCATCTGTGCCTATAAAACCATCTCGTCCCTGCAAAGTCGTAAAAGCACCATTTGTTCCACCACCATTATAACCTGTAGATGGATTCCCGCCCCGTCCAACAGATTGGTGGCTGTCAAACGTAGCATACTTTATTAAAAAAAGTGCTCTAATGACAAAAATGTGCCAATCGGAAACGCTTACTTTACTGACGACATTGTTCGTCGAATTCATATTTTTTGCGAATGTTCTCAATGATGCTATAGGAGTACCTTTGCATGGCACAGCCCCTGCTCTTGAAAAATGAGTGTTGTTGGATATAATCGAATGAAATGTTGACATCCGAAATTTGTCAATTTTAACAGAGCGCGAAAAGTACTGGTCGCTTACTCTCACATTTTCGTAAACATCTATACTACCATCATTATTGATAATGGGATCAAGAAAGCGAGCCAAATACATATCTGGGAAACATGTCATCACATCATAATTCGAGTTTGTCCATGCAAAACCGCCCTCGCCCAGTTTTTTGTATTCCCCTCTTGTCGCGTGTTTAACACATGCAATGTAAATGTCCTTAAAAACAGGAATTTCTCCACCATGCGCGGACATTGCGAAATCGTCTTCCGCTGGAATGAAAGAACTTGGTTTTGCGGTCAATTTATTAGCATTTGCAACCTTGCCCACGGCGAGTCCAGTGCGTTCCCATGCTGGGTCATCGTTGTGCGCAACTACGCCATCTGCAGAAATGCTATACGCCTTTCTTCTTACGCCATAGAATGCATATCCATTTTCGTATGCGGACTCCTCGTTGCTCTCCCAGTCAAGTGCTTTTACCGTGATGGCGTATGTCTGCTCATGCGGGTAGTTCGTATCGGACAAATCTATCGTAATATGTATGTCTTCTGCATTAAATGTGTAAGGCACATCCATAACATGTTCGCCATTGTATAATACCTCAATGGATTGAACTTCTGCCCTTAAATTGTATACGTGCAGAAATGGTGGCACAAAGACAATGCGGGGTGCGCTACGGTAAGTAACCACTTTGCTAAATTCGCTATCCGTGTATCCATTGGCTTTTGCTCTCACTTTAATTTGACGGTAGCCATATGGCAATAATAAAGATTCTAAATTAAAATTAGTAGACATTTATTCCTCCTTTAATTGCAATTTCGTCTGCTTGATTTCTCCATCTACTATCAACTCATAAAGGTTGGCATTGGGTAAATCGTCAACCCAAACGACACACTCGTCTAAACCAACCACTGGAATTCTCAGCTTTGGCATGTCTAATGCGGTTGCTTTAATTGTAATAATATATGGTCTTTTATCCACCACTGGTATATCAATAATTGCAACATCCCCATCTGCTATCTCGAAGCACTCCGCGCGAGGAATATAATCTATTTCAAGCATAAAATTACTTAATGAGCAAAAGGGGGTAATCAATTTAGTTCCATCCGCCTGTTCAGACTTTACATAATCGGATTTGAGGTCGCTAACCGTTACCGCTCCACTATAGGAATTGTAAACATATTCAATATTTTCACCGTTAATTTCAATAGTTATGAATTCGGGCAAATACTTTCCTTCCGTGGGATTGAGTTTAAAAGTAAGCGTACGTCCGCTCGTTATTTTACTTGTTGTAATAGAACATGACATATTTCTTAAGTCGTACGTTATTCCATATACACCTATACTCAATTCGTTACTTTTGGGACTGTCTTTAAAACACACTGCCGCTGCTTTAGCATAAATAGCATATGCTCCATTAGGAAGTTGCGTCAGCGCGTATGTTGATTCAGATTGTTCAAACTTTAACTCTTCGTTGAAATAGAATTTATAAGTCCGCAAAAAATTCCCGTTTGTAGTCGGATTGTTTGCTGATACTATATCGTTCGACTTTGAAATCGTCAGCGCATTTAGAATAGGTAGTTCGACGGACTCTCCCGAGCCACCGCCACTGCCTACAATTATTATTGGATTTTTTATGCGTACATTCATATCATGTCTCCAAAACCGAAAGCATAAGATTTACACTTACATTCGGTTGTTTAACCGCATATATCGTTACGGATTGTCCCTCAATCATCGCTATGCCAAAGCCGTATTTAGCAAACAGAGTCAAATTATTATTTATGAGCTCAATCTCATAATCACTATCCGACTTAAATGTCATAGAAAGCGTGGCGATGGCGAAGTATTTATATTCGTCTGCCTCATCTCCCAGCGAATGCCAGTCGGTTGACGCAATGGTCACGATCTTTCGTGTTGGCTTGCGTGCGCGAAGGGCGAGTTCCCGGTCAATGATTGCAGTCGCACAATCTCCACCCTCATCAGGTACGACGAGTGCTGACATACACTCGCCCATGTCGCCCAATTCTGCGCTGTCAACATAAGGCAGTCCAAAGTTTTGAGTTTTCTTCGGTGCAGTCATGCTTTACGCCTCACTCAATCTCAATAACAAGGTCGCCCGCCTTGAAAAACACGATATTGCTAATCTCGGGAGTATCACCGTTTTCAAGCGCATTGCCATCTGCGTCGTTCAGCGTGCCGTATGCGTATACTGTGCCGCTTTCGTTAAACAATGCCCAGTAGTAAATCGTACCCCACGATTTGCGCACGGAGTCAAAGTGGATTTCCTCTTTGTTTGTGATGGTCGTTTTGCCTGTTGTCGAGTCGTAGGTCGGCGCGCCGAATTTCAACGTAGAGGCTTGTGCGTAGTTTCCTATCAACTTTCTTGAATAGCCTGTCGCTTCTCCGCCGCTGGTTGTCGGTACTTCTGATACAGTCACCGTTCCGTTGCTTGCGACTGTCGGTGCGGCGGTCAGCAGTCCAATAAACATGTTGCCTATGTTTACGGTATTCGAACCGCCTGTGAGTTCAGTCAAGGCTGCCACCTTGCCTGCATGTGTAAGTTTTCCGATTGAATTTCCCATAGTATTACCTCGCTTTTATTTATAACGAAATCGTTATATGTTCCTTTGGTATGCAAATAATGTTATTTGCAGGCGGAGAATTGGTCGCGCCGTAGTATTCGCTCGTGCATATCAATCCCCATGCAACTATTGTGCCGTTTCCCGTTTCAAGCAACCACTCTCGTGGGCGCAGTTGTTCTGATTCGCTCTCCACCCAAGCATTCGGATTGAATTTGAAGTGGATCTCCTCTTTGTTTGTGATGGTCGTTTTGCCTGTTGCCGGGTCGTAGGTCGGTGCGCCGAATTTGCACATCAGAGGTTCATCGGGAACGCCGACAAGTGTATGCTCATAGCCTTGCACTGGCGGACGAATGATGTTGCATACATTGCCATTGCTATCAACGAGCGGACCTGTTAGATCAACATTTATGCCGAGAAACATTTTGCCGAAGTCTAACGATGCGCGCCCAGTAATTGCATTTAGAATTGCCTTACAAAACATCGGCGAGACTGAGCCTAAATACTTATCCATTTGCCACCTCGATATAAGCTCCTCGGCGAATAGTCATATTCGTGTATTCGCTTATCGAGTGACCGACATAATCTTCTATCACTCCGCGGCGAGCTCTTGTAATTGAAGCCGTTGCGTTACTAAGCGTTGATATAGCACCTTTCACAGAATTGCCCGTCTCAACACTCGCTTTTCCTGCCGCCGTTGCACTCGAATGCATGTGAGCTCTGAATGCATTTGCGCTTGACTTGCAAATTGAGCCATACGCTGCTGACCGTGTTGTCAGTCGTCCGTAAACATAATTAAATTTGCCGAGTATCGTCAACCTGCCGCCGCCGAATGTTGATGCTTTTGCGTGTCCTTTCAAAATGGCGGGCGATGTTGTGATTGCAACGCCTTTTGTATTTGCCTGCGCCGATACGCTTCCAGTTACATTTCGACCCACCCCAAGTCCTATACTACCCGCTGCTGAGCCACACGCTTGCACACGCGCGGTCACAGGCTTTCCTGCGCCCTCACTGCATACAGCCTCGCTCGTGGCTAAAACAGAGATATTGCCAAGTAGCGCAATTGAACGCGCTCTTGATGTTTTGCTCAAAACACGAGCGGCAACATTCAGTTTTCCAATCAACGACTTTCCGACACTCCAGTCGCTCTCGAAACTCTTTGTTTCCACCATGAAGGCAACCTTCAGCACGCCCTGATAAGAGTGCGAACGCGCTTGCGAGAGCTTGCCTTTCAAGCCCGCCCGCACAATGCCACGTCCTTTATACAATTTAACGCGCGGCATCATATGCTCAATGGCTCTGCATTTTCTCTCCAAATATGTGTAGCCGCTTACCCCGCTCACGCCGTCACCTCAAGAATGCTAACATGTACGAATTTGCCGTCGCACATAATTGACATAGATGTGCTACAATTTGCGCTCGGCGCATAGGATGCCATCACCAGTCCGTATTGGATTATTTTTACAGCGTAATCTGAGTTATTTACCACCTCGAATGTTGGAGGAGTAGCACCGCTTACAAAATTAACGCCTGCATGATATCCGTGACTTATATTTTTGGGAATTGTCAACTTAACGCTGGTTATTCCCTCTGCAATGAATGACTTGTCTGTGTTGTCGACTACAATATAGTCTATCTCGGTGGTAACGTCATCGTCCTCGCAGAACGAGCCGCCAATAAAACGAGTCCATTTGTATTCTTGCGGATCGTTGCTCGCCTCATGTCCGATGTAAATTCCGAGGTAGCCTTGTCCTGCGCTCCAATCCTCAGTCATATCTGCACCATCATCGCTTGCGCTGAACCTCACAAACGCTGACTTTCCGTCAAAGTTGCCGTTGTCTGCTTCTTCACGCAGCTCGCGTGCAATTCTGATCGCTTCGCCAGCTTCGGTAATTACCTCTTCAAGCACATCGGGACTTGCAACCGCTACCTTGCGGTAGTCAATGCCCGTGCTCGCAACAGGAACAACGACAGGCGACCATACAGTTTTTATTGTGCTTTCACCCGCACCATATGTGGCGTAAAATACGAGATATGTATTGCCTGCAAAAGTCATCTCCTCGGGAAGTGTGAAGGTTACATCTGCACTTTTAAGCATACCGAAATGCTTGACCTTGTACTCTCCTTTCGAGTTCTTCATATATACCCACGAGGTTTGACCGATAAAGTTTGACGGAAAGTGTACGGCAAATGTGGTTGTTTCACTCTCACCAGCAACAACGATGTATCCGCCTGCTTGCGTTGCCGCAACAGAGTCCAATCCGTCTACAGATATTCTTGTGCGCTTACTTGTCAAAAGTGTAATGTCAATATTTGCCATGTCATCTCTCCTCTACTGGAATTGCCGGGGCTTCAAAGCCCGCACAAAAAATTAGCGTGGCATCCTGATTAATAACATCAGGACCCGAGCCGACAATTCGTCTAATTGAACCATCTTGGTTGATAATGACTGCAAACGCCGCTATCCCCGTGCCATTGTTGTTTATTACAACCATCGACGCTGATACGTTTGCGCTCGGACGAAAAAAGACAGGAAGAGTGCATATTGTTTTGTCTTTCGCAAAATATTGTGCATACCAATCAAGTTGCGGATGCACTGCCGTTTGAACTCGAACTTTTACATAGTTTCCCTGCCTTGTCACAACCTGACCACCTATCCCGGCAATTGAAAAGGTGGCTTGTCTAAAACCCAGGCTATCAACTCTCGCAACAAGGGTTTGCAGTCGTTCGCCTATGGTTTCCGTTATATTGTCATCGGCGTATTGTGCTTGATATGAAAACTCAGCATTTTGTGCATGGTTTACGCCCGTTATTGTTTCAACCCCGAGCGCAGTCCACTCGGCGGTCGACACCACTTGACCGCTCGTGTTGAGTTCGATCCTATACAAAGGCATTTGATACTTGCCGATCGGACTCGTAATGAGGTTGTCTTGATACTGCGGCGTCCACGTGGCTGCATTGCCATTGTCGTGAACGTCAATCTCGCCGAGAGCTTCAGTGGGGTTGCTTAAATCCCACGAAAGAAATATAAATATGAATTTTGAGCCTGCGCTCGGAGCAGCAACGGTGAATGTAACCTCATCCTTATTTTTTATGTCATATCCGTATGCTGTAGCCATTCCGCGCCCGACTGTAATGTTTTGAGCATTCTCAGCGGTCAATTTCCACATGAAGGAGACATTTTCGTCACGTTCATCACCGCGCGGATTTGCATCGCTAAAAAATGAGTTATCAAGCACTCCGCAGTCCTTTCCGCGTAGTGCTCTTAAAGCCTCCGCTTGAAACTGCGCATCGATTAGATTGATATTTTCGTTTGCGTTTCCTGCCGCCGCGACTTCTAATCTCATTACACCCTCGCTTTCTTTTGATATTTCATTTGAATGATATCTGTATAGTTGATTCGGATTTTTCCGAATATAAGCGTTACGATTGAATTCTCACTATCCTCTTGTTTGCCTGTGTATATGCTCTTCATTGCCTTATCCTCGTAGTCATCGCTTATAACATCGCCCTCCGTCATCTCCTCGATTTCAGTCACAACCGTTACGCTGTCGCCTATATTGAGGTTTTGTGGATACATTGCGCTGTTGCGGTCAATCTCGACACTTATGTAGTGATTAAAATCGCCGTACAGCAGTGCATCCTCTGCCACCGATTGCTCGGTTGCGCCATCGTCGTTATCTGCATCAAACTCCGACACGGTCAGCTTGTACGGCTGTACACGGTCTGTGACGTTTGCATCGTCTGTAACAGTGTTAGTTTTACGCAGATACCAGGTACTAAGGAGTGTCTTTGTTTCGCTGTCAACCACTTGGCAGACTGTTGCTTTTGCGGCAGTATCTTCCGAGTGGGTTAAAGTCATTCCGTGAATATTATTCTTTATCAATCGACCGCCCGAGGTGTTGTGTGCAACATAGATTTCTATATATGCCCTGCTCACCTCGAATACGAGCTTAAACTGAACAACGACATTGTGTGTGTTGAATAAGTCGACAAGCCATTCTTTGATGTTGAAGGAGTTGTCAGCATATTTCCATATCGCTGGAACATTGTATACCCCGCTTTCATTCCTGCCGCCGCCCGAAGTGCGAATTCTGATGGGCAGTCTGCGATACTTATCCACGCCTTTAGACGCATACAACATTGCGAGGATCTGCGCCGTATCCTCTACGCCATCGTATAGGTATTTAACCACAAATTCATCGTCATCATTGGACATTGCAGATCTCATTGGATTGAGCGCAGTGCAGTCGAATATGTCCAACATATTTTTATAGATAATTTGCAGATTTTTATTGTCGACACCCGTGATTACACCGAGGTTTTTCTGTCCTGCATCATCTATCATGACAATGATCTGCCCGGGCACCGCTCTCGTTTCTGCCGTAATGTTTATTGTTGAGTTATTGGACAGAAGATAGTCGTTGTCTATCTTCCACGTAGCGCACGCTCCACCTGCGGCGTAAGCGAGGGTGTCGCTGTTGACGAATTCCTTTATCGATCCGCCTGCAGTTTTAAATGTCCATTTATATGGCACAGATAGCTCTTGTAATTTGAATGCCCTGTATTGCATTACAGTAATCTCTCCTGCTCAACGTATGACACGATTATATCCACACCATTTATATCGCCCAAGTTGAATATAATTTGATTGTTGCCAGGCAGCAGCTCAACAAAATTGATATACTGCGGATTCGGCTCTTGGTAGTCTTGAACATCGTCAAACGAGTTACCATATCGAACCGTGCTCTCTTGGCTGTTCGGTGTGCTGTCCACGACGAGTGTACGCCCTGACGCTAAGCCTATGCCGTTCAGCCACTTTGCGTACTGGCGGGTCTTCCCGCTGTTCCGCACCCATTCGAGCTTTTGAAGTGCGGTTGATTTCTTGTTTTTTATCTCAATTCTGCATCCTATCTTCTCGCCCTCATTCAATATATCAAGATACAATTTCCGTTCACTCTGATAAAAATACGGATAGACGTAAGAATAAACGTGTGGCTGTCCTATTGGGGTCGTTACAGTGCTGGCGATAACTCTATCTCGTCTCCACATTGCACATAGAGGTGTGAATTTCACTTTGCACTTGAACAGTCCCACATCGGTCTGCTCGCCACTATCTATCTGTGTAATGTGCACCTGTTTGTACCACGGTCTGTCAATTTGAGAGAGAGGATCTATCTTGCCATTCGGATCATAATATAGACGCATGGCGTTGCCGTAATCGCCCACAAATGCGCTAAATCTGTGCATTTGCGCAGGGCTAACGAAGTGTATAGTTCCTGTGATATCGACCTGCTGTGGTTCGTCCTTTGTTTGTACAAAGTCATTATTTATGCGTGAATAGGTTTTTTTTGTTTTAAACCCCGTACCCTGTAAATCGGTAATGAATGCCGCATACTGGTCTGGAAGGATGAGTTTTGGACGGAGATCCCATATCTCGCCGTTGTCGTTTTTAAGCCATATTGTGGGTTGCATATATCACCTTACTTTCAGCCCCAGTGCTTGATTGATTAGATCTTCACGGATGTTGCCGTATATCGTTTCGCCGACCTCATCGGCGTACTGTTGACTCTCTCTCGTGTCGCCCGATGCCTCGACATTCACGTTGACGTCAAGCGATTTATGCGTATTATCGTTGTAAGTCTTTTCTGCGGAGTAACTTGTTGTATATCCCATGTCGTTGAGCGTTTGCTCGGTTTCTGCGAGCGAGTCCATCAGCTCGCTTGAAACGTCAACAGCGGATTTCGATTTGCCGATGAACATATTTATCAACGAGATTACAAGCATAAGAGCCGCCGCTATTGCCATAAGTATTGCAATCCACGGGCCGCTCGCTGCCGTCAATGTGCCCATTGCGCCAGCTTGTGCAAGAGTCGCTGCTTTGAGCGTGTGCATTGTCGTTACGACGGTCTTGATAAAACCTATCAACTTCGGCAATATGATTAGTCCGAACAATAGCACCATAAACGCTTTTTGCCCTGTTTCGCCCAGCGATTTGAACCAGTCGGACAGTTTTGATACCCACGGGATTGCCGTGTCTCTCAAAAAGTCACAAAGGGCGTTGAATGCTGGCAACAGCGATACGAGAACTTCTGCCGAAACTGCTTGGTACTGATACTTTAAACTGTCGAGTCTATCTTGCGCCTGCCCTGCGAACATAGCCTGTTCGCTTGTGATGATTCCGTTCTCTATCAGAGTTTTATCGAGTGCATCGATTGCCTCTTGCGCCGTTCCTGCAACCGTAGCTACGTTGAGTCCCGAGTCGCCGAATAGTCCCTGTGCAATCGTTGCGCGTGAGGTTGCGTCTGTTACAGTGCGAAGTTTTTCATATATAATGTCAAATATCTCGGCATTGGTTTTGTTTGCTAAGTCTGCTTGGCTAATACCAAGCTGTTTGAGATAAGTAATATATCTTTGTCCACGTCCTGCCGCAATTGAGCTCTGCATTGAACCTATACGTGCAAGCGCGTTAATATAGGTTTCGCTGTCGGCGGTGAGCTTAGAATATCGATTACGCTGTATCTGTAATTGCTCTGCTGTGGTGCTATACTTTGTAGCGTTATCATCGAGCGCATCTCCTGCAGATATTGCCGACTTTGTAATCATTACCAAACCTGCACCGAGCGCAAGTGCGCCCTTTGATAGCTTTTCAGTCTTTTGCTGCGCCTTATCGAGACCGCTGATTAGGCTGTTAAATTTGGCATTGCGAATTTCCGAGTTTTGCCTGCGCATTGCCTCGGTACACTCGGCAATCGCCGTCTCCGCCGCCTTTTGCCCATTGCGGACTTTGATAAGTTCCTTCTCATATGTTTGCTGTGTAATTGTTCCTGCTTTCAACTCAACATTAAGTTGATTCTGCTTTTGCTTGAGTGTGTCGAGTTTGCTTCTGTTGAGCGTCAGTTGATTTGACAGTGCAGCATATTTTTGTTTTACAAGGTCGACATTTCCGGGATTGAGTTTCAACGCCTTATCAAGAGCACGCGTTTCTTGCTTGCTCTTTCGAATTTCAGAATTGTATTCTTTTGCCTTTTGAGTCAACCCACTTAGTGAGCGTCCTACTTCAACCGCCATATATAGCCTCGTATTTTGCGTGAAAGGTGGGGGTCAAACCCACATAAAGCGACGGAGGTGCGCTGCGTTCTTTATTGAACTACTTTCACGTATTGTGTTGTGCAATCTTTGCTGATATTCTTGCTTCGATTTTATCGTTCAGTCCTTTGAGCTTTTTTATGTTGTTTGCTACGAAGTGCCGACCGCTCACTCCACCCGAATTCTCAGATGCAGGAACTCCGTAATTGAGGATATTGGCGATTTTTTGATAAGGCTCGCCATTTGGAGCGTTGCCCTCAAATTCAATGTCGTATCCGTACCAATCTCCGCCATCAACTTTGGTGCGTTTTAGGCTGTCGCGCAGTCCGCCTGTTTTAACCGGGACATCCTGTCTTATTCCGTTATAGACCTGCTCGGTTGCCTCATCTATAACTTCTTTGGTCGCTTGAATAGCCTCCTCTCCTATGGTGGCGATGTTGTCAAAGAATGAGTCCATCTCTTTTGATATTCCGTCCATCTTAGAACTCCAAATCTACGCCCTCAGTGTTGTTAACATCGAGGATGTCTTCACTGCTGATTTTCTCGCTGCCACCGATGGCGGACGCAAACTCTATCACATCCATAATGACATTCATTCCAAATGACAATATGTCAATTTTGAACCCGAGTTGTGCGAGTGTGTAAAGTAGACACGAGGTGAGTCCATACTCCTCTACAAGCTCAGGTGCGATTTGCCTTTCCGCGCTTAGTTTTTGGAGTTTTTTTTTGCGTGTGCCTCGTAGTTTATTGCAAGCTGCAATATCTCAAATGCGAAAGTGGGGTCTTGATATATTTCGTCAGGGATAATCTCTGTACCAAGAGCAAGAGCCTCCCCCTCGTCGTCTACTGGCAAAGCACATATCCTCGCACAGATCAGTATCGCCTCGATTAAGTCGATATCGCTCTCGCCATACGAATGTACTTCCAATGCCACCCTCATCATCGTCGAAAAATCTTCTATATTGTCAGCCAGCACCGCCAATTTGTCTGCCGAAGACTTCGCCTCGTCGAATTTGAAAACTGCCTCCACACTGTTCTTGTTAAGCACTTTGCAAAGCGATTCTTTATACTCTTCGAGAGCTTTTGTAAGCTCAACCCCGACCATAGATTTGAACAGTGGCATAATTCGCCCGTTCGCCACGAATGAAATGTCCTCTTCTTGTCCCGAGTCGGGGTCGGTATAGTGATAAATTGCCACAAATCTTTTGGGGTATCTTTTAACAGCCATATATTCCTCCGTAACTGTTTTGATTTGTTTCGTCTTTCTTATTCCTCGGGCGTAGTGGGCTCAGGTGTTTTTGTATCAGTTTCGCTCGGAAACTGAATTGACTTTGCGTTTGCATCCCATTTCGCTTTTTGCTTGACACTATTGAAGATTGCAACCGTCTTGTTCCCCTGACTACCGTCCGCCTTTGTATAAAATACAGGATATCCCTTGCCTTTGATTGTGAGGTCTGCCACTGCGGCGTTATCCTCGCCAACCGTCTCGTGTGAAAGCTCAGGCAAATCCCAGCACGTCTTATATGCAATTATCTTGTTCTGTGTTTTTGCTCCGTCGCGCGTTTCTTTAACGGTTAGTGCAAGTCCAACATATACGGGCGGCGCATCACTCATTGACACACCATCCTCGTCCGAATATTCTACGCCGAGCAGTTTGGGCATAAGTTCAACGGGAATGGCATATATCTTGAGTTCAAGATCACACACAACTGGACCTCTAATCTCGCCCCATGCAGGGTCGTCACCGCTTGGTAAGAGTGTCTTTGATTGCGACGGAGTTATGACAAGAGAATGATGTCCCTCCCACTCCGTTACTTCTGATTCATACCCGCTGTGCGTGTCGTTGAGCCTTTGTGTTGCTACTGTCGCAAGTCCTTGCGTTACTACTTTTTTAGGTAATGTTCCCGGCATAATTGCCTCCTTAAAAAATGTTTGTTGCATAGAGTATTTTTCTGTACATATACGGGGAGTGATTGCTTTGACTCGTTACTCGTTCATCGCCACTCATAGAGATTGCCCATTCTTCAGCACTTAACTCATCAATAAGTGCATCTAAGAATTTTGCGTGGGGCGAACCATCGGCAAACGTGAACGGGTCGTCAAAGTATAATGTAAACGCCACAGTTATCTCGGTATGGTGCACCGTATTCTGCGAATACTTAGCATCGGGCTTAAGGAGCGAATATATGCAGTATAATTTCCGTCCTACACCGTCCACCACTACACGCGCATCTGCTGCCGATTTGGGCGTTGCGTCCTTGTAAAATATCGGACTGGGCGCATTTTCAATATCCTTATCGGATAGAGCATATCCATCACTCCACCCCGACTCTATCAAGGCTTCTTCAATTTTCTTGAGCGCTGACTGTTGTGGCTTCATTATTCTCATAGATATCATCCTCGCTGTAAACCGTATTATCCTTGTATCGATATGCTTCGATTTTGATGTCGCACTTTGAATAATTGAATTCGTCGGGCTTGTTTTTGATTTTGTAGGTATTGCCGTGTTCATCTTCAATTATCAAGTCGTGAAATGCCTGCAGGATTGCAGGATTGTATCCTATCGTAATTAGAAGGATTACCTCTTCCCCTGTTGCGTTATTTGCGGAATTTTCCTTGCGTGAAAGGTCTCGCACTTCCGCCCAAAATCCGCAACTTTTTTTACTGTGCAAAAAGTGTCTGCGGTGAATAAGATTAGGCTTCTCTCCGCTTGTTTCGCAAAAATAAAATTTGAATTTGTGGATTTTCATGTTATTTCAAGCAAAGCCTGTATCTGATTTAACAGAGCGAATTGCATTCTTTCGTTGTTGACACCGTCAAGGGCTGCTCTGCAATATTCGATAATATATTGGTCGGTCAATTTATCAAGCGGACTGCCCTCTTTAACAGCACCATCCTCGTTTTTAAGTCCAGTTGTTGGCAAAAGCGAGGCTATTGCTACCTCTTTAAGAGGCGCAAGTTTATCGTTTATGTATGAAAGGTCGTCTTTTGATAATGCATCCCTTAGATTATCGAGTGTTATGTACATAGCAGCCCTCTTTTGTTATTATGCTGTCTTATTTTCGTCGCCCGTGTCTGAAGGTGCGGCAGGCTCGACAACCTTTTTGCCATATACGAATGCGCCGGGTACGGGCATTGAACATGCATATTGCGACGCAACATATTCGGTGATTCCGCGACGCGGTGTGCGGTCGGTTTCAATTCTAAACGGGATAAGTCCGTTCATCTTGAAATATTTTGTGATGTTGCCGATTAAGAATTCGCCGTCTTTGAGATTTTCGTCCACGTTGATTTTTATCGGGCCAACGGTTGTTATGCCCGACGAATTGTTGAAAATTGGATGTATGAATTCTCCTTTCTTGTTGGTTGAAAAGAGTACATCATCTGCCATATCCTGTGCGACATATATCTCCGCGTTGCGGCGGTATTTACCTTTGCAGAGCTTGATACCTGCAACAAGTGCATCGACCGCTGTTCCTGAATAATTGCCGCTTATTGCGTTCTTTGTTATACCCGTAAGGTGGTCGGTTGCGCCGTCGCCGTAGATAATTTGCTCCGCCCAGTCCTCGTTGATATCTTGAGCGATTTGCTCAACGATATATGCACCGAAATCAAAATCCGTCAGCGCAACAAGTTCGTCGGTTATTGCAATGATTGTTTGGAGATAGCCTTTTGTTCCCGTGAGCTTGTCCCACTCCATTTGGTTGTCCAAACCCGCTGCTCCCTCCGACTTATATCTTGCCTTGTCCCTGCTTTTGCGATATGGGAATTCGGTCAATCCAGCAATGTGCGTCATGGACGCAACCGCTTTCTCAACAATAGGACTGAGTTTACCCTCTTCTTTTAACAAGTCGAGGAGAAGAGCCGTGCTGATAAACACGCCTGCGTTATTCACGCCGTTTACGCTGGATGTTGCTTTGACGAAGACGGATGCGGTGGTTGTGAGCGCATTGCCAAGAGCGCGCTTTTCAGCCTCCGTGAACTCCACGCCACGTGCCTGTTTGCCAATTGCAAGCGCAAGTTTGTCTCTCTTGCTCATCTGCTCAATGCGCGCCGTGCGTATTTGTGATTCGGAGTTGCTCGGTGCAACAACAGGGCCGTCCGAGGGATTTACCACGGGATTTACCGCAGGTATTACCTTGCTTTTGAGTTCGATTTCCTGTTGGATTAAACTGGCTCTCTCTTCGAGCAGTTTATCCTGTTCCGTACTCAAGGCTTCCAATTGTTCTGCGGTAAGTTGTCCGCGAGACTCGGTGTGGATTGCTGCGAGGCGGGCGTTAATTTCCGCCTTTCTTTTGATAATTTCTGCAAGTGTCATAGCAGATTTCCTCCATTAAATTGAATTGATTTTTATTTTTTCTCTCAACGCTCTGCATTTACGTTCGTCCAACGCCTTGGCTCTTTCGTCCAAATCGCCAAGTCTGCGTGCGTAGATTGAAGTTTCACTGTTTGCTCCAAAGTCGACGGCACTTATATCAAACACCCTCAAAACTTTGTTTACGATGAACGTGATTTCATCGCCCTTTTCGATAATTTCTTCCTGTCCCCTGTCTTGAGTAAATGCCCAGCTCATCTGTGACACTGTTCCCGCCTTGACCTCTTCGTAAAGGTCTTTTCCTCCTGATGTGTGAAGTAAATTCATTGCTACTTCTACCCTGTCTTGTAGAACATTTATCGTGAGGCGACCTCGCTCCGTTTTGCTCGTGGTGCGCGCGGGTGTGCCTTTTGCGTCGCCGTGGTTGTATTTGAGGGGAACGTCGGCATAATCTGCACCATCAAATGCGGCACGCTTGATTATCTCGTAAACCTTTTTGTCTCCAAATGTGAACAAGAGATATCGTTGCTCAAAGATGATAGGTGTGCCTTTGAGTATTAAATCTCCGTTTTCGGATATAGCCTCCGCCCTTACCTCCATTACCCTGCGGTAATCGTGGAATTTATCGCGCAATAATTGCAACTCACTTTGACTCATCTTCTTCTCCTCCATCGTTCTCATTGGAATTAGTTTTGTTTTTGTCGGGCAACGTGCCGTCTTCGTCACCATCAGTCTTGCCACTCTTGTCGTTGTGAGAATAATTTTGCGAGGTGACTATTTTGTTACGCTTGTTGTGCGGAACAGGAAGACCGAGCAGATCTCCCAGCGTTCCAAGTGAAAACGCCCCGATTTCACGCGCAGCATGAAATATGTTAAGGCGCGTATTCATGCTCAAATATTGCAGTTTTCTATCTGAATAAACAATACGGTTTCCACGGTTATATTCGGGAAGAGAGAATATCTTTTCTGTAAGCTCTTGCACTACTCTTTCATAAAATTGGTCAACCGTTCGTTCATAATAAGCGACCATGTCGTCCTCTTTTGCCGTTCCAGCAATTACAGCCTCAGGACAACCCAAAAATTTGTAGACAATTTCGTTATACTGCTTCATCTCAGCATAAGTTGCCGTCTTGCGAATGTTGTTTCCCACCTCTGTTAAATCAAGAGATGAGTCGGTAACGAGGACACTTACGGGGTCTTTATCCGAACCGACTTTAAGATAATTGTTTGTCAATTCTTCTGACTTCGCTCTTAAACTCTCTGGTGAAAGTTTTGTATTTGCTTTGCCTAAAAAACGAATGTATGCGCTCTGTATTATCGCATTTTCAATGCCCTGATAGTTCGTATTTATAAGGTTGAGCACACGTTTAAGGCTTTTGTTTTGAACTCCAAACAGATGGTCGTTTATTACCGTATTTGCAATGTGACCCATAAGCGAATACGGATAGATTACAGGCTTGCCGTTTATTATAAAACTCAGCACAAGCTCACCATCTTCTAATTTGCAAAACTGTATATCCGCAGGGTCAGGAGCCCATAGTGCTATCGGCTCATTTGTATATTCATCCCGCTCGATATATATAAATGCATTGTTGTAATGAAAATAAAAGAAGGCAACCCTCTCCCAAAAAACCGAAGCACAATTTACTTTGTTCGGACGAATTTGCAAAAGTCTATCAAGAGCACCCCAGTCGTGTATTTGCTCTCCATCTTTCATAACACGCACTGATGAAAAAACGCCCTTGCTACAATAAGTCGCATTCGTCCTTAGTGCCGACATGTATGCTTCGCTGTCGGTGAAATTTCCGAGGATTGAAAAAGTCGGGACTAATCCCGGGTATGTGCCGAGTTGAAGCGTCAACTGTGATGATTCGGCGTGCGAGCGACTTCGTTCTTGTGTAATTGAAGGTAATTTGCCACGGCGCACGGCTCTTTTAATTTCGAGTCCTAAGAATTTCATTCCTCACCTATAAATTCTGTACGATGGTCGCAGACCCCTACAAACGCGTCGAGAATGACTGCAAAGCCATCGATTTTTTTCATATTGTTTTTTCCTGCTTTTGCCGGGAGCGGATTTTTGTTTCGAGGATCTTCCTCTACTGCGACATTTGTCATGCACCACTTCACAACAGGGTTGTTGTTGTAGTTAATCTTTTTTGCCGCAAGTTCTGCTTCGAGCTTCTGAAACGGAACTGCGAGCGTCTTGCTTCCCTGCTGGCATCTAATTAAGCACTTGTCTTCTTTGAAGCCCTCATTACTCAGTGCCGAAACCAAGTATCTCGCCGAGTATGCGTCATAATAAATCCAGCGATAGCAAATGTTGTTTTTCAGCACCATATCGTTGACATAATCGACTATCGCAGTATGGTCTATGCTGTTTACGCCCGCGATTCTGATATAGCCCTGCTCTACCCACAGCCTCCACACATTGCCCATGCGTGGATCTGTTATTGCCTTGTTGTAGAAATCTTGCGATATCCAAAACATCACATCAACGCAGAACTCTTTGTTTTCGAAGTCCCAAAACAACGTGCAAAATGCGGTAAGGTCGTTTGTAAGAGACAAGTCAAATCCGCCGATTGCGTCGTAGTTTTTAAACCGCTTGATATCGAACGTACGTTCATTGTTTATGAGGTCATATTCAAAGTACGCTTTCTCACTCACACCGCCAAGGTTAAAGTGTTTTACTTTGACCGCGTTTAGAGATGACGGTTTTGACATAGCCGCTGCCACTGCCTCTCGTAACTTATCCTTTGTGAAAGTCCATTCGAGGCTTGGATTTGCCTGCTCCCAGTGCGCCTCATTTAGCCAGTCCTTTGGATTGTCAAGTTCGTACAGCAATGAAAACTTGCGTTCATCTTGAATTATGCCGTCTAATATTTGAATGCTGTTTTCTCGCTCGGTGTCAAACAGGGCCCCTCTCAAATATCCGTTTGTGCTTGCCATTATTAAGAGTGGATCTGCACATGCGATTTGTCCGTTATGAAGTATGTCGTATATTTCTTGCCCCAGCTCGTGAATTTCGTCCAAGAATACAACCTTTGGCAATTTTCCATCAAGCATGTCGGGCGTGTTGGCGAGCGGGGTAAACGAACTAAATCCGTTTTCTCGCGTATTCTGAATACTGAACTGCCTTTTTCTGAGTCCACGCCTCAACTGCGGTGACTGCTGAAGCATATTGAGGGCTTCTGTCCATATGATTCGACTTTGTTGTAAAGCGTTTGATGCGCTGTATACCTCATTGCCTTTTTTTGCTGTCTCATAGAGCGTAATCGGCGCAAACATTGTTGTTTTGCCGTTTTTTTTGCCGACTTCAAGAAGCACGCGCTGGTGTTTTTTATGTCCACTGCCTCTTTCGACAATTCCGTAGATTGCCTCAATTGCCGCCTTTTGCCATAAAAGATATTGTACGGGTTTGCCGCGCCACTCATCTTTTGATTGTCTGCAAAACTTTTCTGCAAATTCAATAGGCTTGTTTCCTTTTGCCGGGTCGTAGTACCATCTTGAGTGCTTTCCCTCGATGATGGGAATTAGCATTTCGTACTGCTTAATGACATATTTAGGGATGTCTATTCTGCCAGCAGCTCCAGCTTCGAGATATTCCTCGATATAACTCATTCGTCGCCCATAAAGTCATCGAGTGCATCCCTTTCCTTTTTCGCCGTTCGCACAGTCCACCCTGCTCGACCTACCGGGGTAAGCCCTAACTGCTCAGCGTATACTCGAATTGTGTTTGAGTGCTTTTGCAGTGCATCCAGCAATGGATTGATGACCTTTTTCCTTGTGTTGCCAACCGACTGCTCAATTACTGCGTTGTTTGGTGATAGTTTTTGATGCGCAGTGTCGGTTGAACTGCTTTTGATAATCTCGCATCCCTCGTTTTGCCATTGTTTATATAAGCGGTCATATATGTCAACTTCGATACAATATGCTTTAAGCATATAGAGGTCGAGGTTGTTAATAATCTTTGTATCTCCTTGCCTGAATAGACGGATTATACGTCGCCACTCTTTCTTTGCACCATCGTTTAAATCTTTCGGCACAGGCAACGTATCGGGATAACCTTTCGGCGCAATATCCTGTTGTTGGCGAATTGCCCCTATGTCTTTATAGGTGCTGTTGTCTTTTTGCTCAGGTATTGTCGCCTTGCGGCCCTTGCCCATTATCCTCTCCTCTTCTGAACCATACCGTTTTCGTCAAAGTATAGTCCCTCTTGCAATACATCCTCACTGTCAACGGCGTTGTGACATTTTTGACACAGCAATATAAGATTATCCACGTTGAGTGATATATCGGGATTGTCTATATTCTCGTCGGTCAGCGGGATTTTGTGGTGACAGTGCAGTTGCTTGTAGATTGGTCTTTTGTAGTCGATGTTTCTGTTGCCACACCGCTCGCAAATCCACGCCCTGCTTTGCGCGTAGTCGTGTGACAGCTTACGCCATGCTGTGCTGTTGTAAAACTTTGTTTTGCGTGGAGACCTTTCTGCATATGTCATTCCTCTATCCTTGTGGCGGTTTGCCCTGTAAACTTCTCCCACCTATCAACGATGTATGATGCATAGGTTGGGTCAATTTCGATAATTCTGCATTTCAATCCGAGTTGCTCGCAAGCAATAAGCGTTGAGCCTGAACCTCCGAACCCGTCCACTACGGTATCGCCTCGCTTCGTGCTGTTTGCAAGCAGACGTGCTATCAGTCGCACGGGCTTCATTGTCGGGTGTTCTTCGTTTGCAACTGGCTTGTCTTCGCGTTCGAGTGTGGTTGATACGTTTTCGAACTTTGACATGAGCTTCTCGCAAAACTCAATCAAATCTTGCTTTTTGAGTTTCTTGATATTCTCGGGCCGCTCGGATTCTTGCACTGTGGTATTGTTGCGTGCATCCACAAAGTAGTGCGGCGCACCGTCTTTCCAACCATACAAGCAAGGCTCATGCTGCCACTGATAATCCTGTCTGCCCATCACGAATGAGTTTTTTGCCCATATAAGCTGCTGACGAACCGTCAATCCCGCTCTGTTCAACGCAGTTTCAAAATTAATATGTTCACGACTGGCGTACCAAACATAAAATGCTCCGCCGTTTTTCAGTCCCTCTGCAAGATTTATGAACGCCTTTGTTAGAAACTCGAGGAACTCCGTGTCGTGCATATTGTCGTTGACCATTTGCAACTTTTTGTCTGTGCCGCCTTTGTAATTCACGTTGTACGGCGGGTCTGTCATGATGGCGGAAAAGTCGCCCCCCCCCCGAGTTTTTTGACAGTTGTATGATTAGTGGCATCTCCGCACACAAGCCTATGCTCGCCCAGTTGCCAAACTTCGCCTGATTTGACTTTCTTTTGTGTTTCCGCTGGCGGCTCGTAGTCATCCTCTACCACGCGCGCCATTTCGTCGACCTGTATCAGCAGTCCGAACGCTTCCATGTCGCCGATTTGTTTCAGATTCTCTTGCAATTTTTCAAAATCAAATCCTGTTGCCAAGTTGGTGGCATTATGCGCAAGTGCGTATTCTTTACGTTCGATTTCCGAGAGGTGGTCGAGACGGATACAGTCGACGCATTCGTATTCGGGGTTGTCTTTTGCCAAAATGCGGAGAGCTTGATATCTGCCGTGTCCCTCAACAATCAAATTGTCATCGCCCCACACGCCGATCGGGTCGTTATAACCATAGCGAGTTATACTCTCAACGATTTGTTGGATTTGCTCGTCGTTGTGTATTTTTGCATTCTCGGGGTCGAGCGTTAATTGGTCGAGTTTTAATCTCACAGTTTCCATAAAAATCTCCGAATTCGAGGAATTTACCCCTCTATTTATATAAATAGGTCGACAAAGCTCAATTTTCCGTTAAAAATGTGTATGAGACTCCTCCCCCGTTGTTGAAAAATGCGACATAGGGGTGTTTTACCCCCCCCCTATCCTAAATTAGATATAATTAATAATAATTTAGATGTAAAAATAACGGAAAATTGAAAAATTTTTTTTAGTTTGTTGAAAAAACTTTACAGCAAACAATATTCAAAGCGCACAAATGCCTATGTTCCGCCGCCACAGTAGATTTAAAAACTTAAAATAAAAAACCGCCCACGATTTGCGGACGGTTTTACTTGCAAAAGTTAAATTAAACTAATGCTTCGGCAGGGAAAAATACATGCCAATCGAACCCACACAGCAAGCCGATACGTTGTGCCATCTCGGGCGACGGTGTTTTCTTTCCGCTTGTTATGTGCGAGAAGTAAGAACTGTCGACTCCTAAAATCAAGGCTGCTTGCGTTTTGTTCAGCTTGCGTGCTTTGAGTCCCTCCTCTACTTCGAGGGCGGCTCGGAACTGTATTGCTTCCTCGCTCTCGTAGGGTTCTGCTTTTACCAAGGTAACGAAGTCTCCGTCATTCTCTACCTTTATGTCAGCCATATTGCTTGGCGTTGGTACAACTTGGTCGTCATTTGCAAACCATACAAACAATGCGTCGCCTGCCATATTAAGGGCTTCTTCTTGCGTTGGTGCTTCGGTTAAACATCCGGGGATGTCGGGAAACTCAACCCAATATCCGCCTTTTTCCTCCTTGTGAAATACTGCGGGATAAATTATTTTGTCTTGTGCCATTGTATGCCTCCTATGGTATAATTGTGTGCAGATTGGGCTTAATTTAGCCCAGCCTGCTTTAATATTGTGTGTTCTAATCCTTTGCTCAAATCCTTGTTGTGCATTGGTACTGTTGTTTGTTTGCCTGTCGTGGGGTTTATCATTCTTAGGTGCGATGTTCCGGGTTGCCTCACTTCGACAAATCCGTTTGCTTTCAAGTGCTTAATCATTTGCTTTGGTGTCATTGGCATTGTTTTATCACCTCCTGATTACATTATTATTATATAATAAAACTGACTTGCAGTCAACTATTTTTAATATATTTTTTGACTTGCAGTCAGTTTTTTTGTTTTATGTGTCCCGCCGCCATAGGTGTGTTAAATCTTCAACGAGCGGTCATCTATGTAAACATCTGCATAAATCTTTCGAGTGTCTCCTCCGTGCTTGACAATGTTCTCTTTTGTGTTACTGTTGATGTAGTCAAACACTATGCCGTGCGTCTTGCACCACTCCACCGCCGTCTTAAGCAGTTCGCCCGACCTACATGTCCAAAGTATCAGCGTGTGTCCTTTGCCCTTGAGTTGCTTGCACGTGTTGATTCCGCGCGGTCTCGGTTCACCTATTTCGGGGTATTTGTCCTCACATAATGTGCCATCAAAGTCTATTGCGTATATCATATTTCCTCCCGTTTGAATTATGTTCCTTTAATTTTGAGGTGTTGTTCTTTCGCATAACGCACAGCCGCATCTGTTTCGTCTAAGAAGTCGAGATAGTGCCAGCCGATTGAATTTAAGGCTTGGTTTATAAATTCCGTAACCTCGTCGCTGAATTCTCCGCTCGTTGTTACGTATTTTTCTCTCGCTTCCCATAAGTTCATAAGACGCTCGCACTCGCTCCCGGATATGATGTCATAGCCGTAAGCATTGTGTATCTCCTCAATGCTTTTGTAATTTTCAAGGTCTTTGAATGCAAGTGCCATATCCGCCGCCTCTTTTTTGTTTCGGGCGTGGATTTGCTTCTTCTTGTAGTGAAGTAGCGCATCAAGTATGACATTTCTTGCCGTCGACTGATTTTTGCGTATCTCCTCGGCACGTTTGACATTGTCCTTAAAATTTCGCCAGTCGTAGTGTTCTGCATCAAATTTCATCGTTCTTCCCTCCGTCATGCTTGACTTGTTCTTCTATTATTTGGTCGCGCATTTTGAACGGATACCGCCCGCACGCCCTAAAATCAAGCATTTCGGGACAAGGCACTTTGACATTGTTTATTTTTCCGCAAACAAAACAATTAGGCGCAATTCGGAATTGATATGGACAGTCGTTCGTTCTTGCGAGCTCGTCAACCATCAAAGCAAATTCGCTTTCGGGTCGCCACCGCTCATCGGGCGTTCCCCATTCATCAGGGTGCAGTATCTTTTTGATTTCTCCTGCAAACTTCTTCCGAGTTTGATTTGCGTCCCTAAAACCTGCATCGATGATTGCCATGGCTGTTGCGTCGGGCAAATCCGCACAGTCAATTCCGACGTTGATTATCCTTATCAGTCTTTGTTTTTCGCGTTTCTTCTCTTCGGCTTCTTCAAGTCCCGCCGCCACGGTTGGTGCAGTTCTCGCAACTTGGCTTATGTAGTCATCGCCTCGCTTTTTCAATGTGTCGACTATTTCCTCGGCAAGTGCTTCAAGTGAAATCGTTTCCACCCTTGCAAGGTCGCCGTTCTCGTTCTCTACGAATTTGTCAACAGTTTCTCTACCTAAGCTGTCTATCAAAATCTTTGCTATAATGTCTTTCATACTTCACTTTACCTCCGTAAGTAGTTTTTTGATTAAATTAAGCGACTTATTGTAAGCCTTTATTTTTGAGTGATTTGTTTCTCTTTCAATCTCATACTCAATGTGTTTCTCAAACTTTTCCGCAAACTCTCTCACGGCTTGTTTGGTGTCGCCGTAGCCTGCTTTTTGTAATTCTTCGGCAATTTTTAGCGGATTCTCAAAATCACAACACATATCAAAGTCCACATTGTCATTCCAAAATTCGCAATCCCAACACCCTTCAGGTCTACACAACCACTTTGCGAGGTGTTTTGCCATTTCAATCTTTTCTGTCATCTGTTCTCTTTCCTTATCCATACTTCACTCCTATATTTTTGTGCGTTTTATGTATCGGCACACTTTGTTTAGGTCGCCACCATTCCTTGTATACGCTTTCAATATGCGGTCATAATCAAGTTTGCGTGCTTTCTCTAAAACATCGCAGTCTGACGGACAATACCAGTCGTTTGCTGTGCATACTCTGCAAAACTCTTCACGAAATCTATCAAAATCGGGTATGTCGTACTTTGCTTCTTCAATGGTTATCGCCATACGCAGTCATTCCTCCGTTTGTTCTTTACATATTTTTGCATATTCTTTTGATAGTTCAATAAGCACATAGTCGCGCTTGTTTGCTTTTGCTACCTTGCCTGTCGTTCCGCTCCCTGCGAATGGATCAAGCACCGCTCCACCCTCACGGCTACCAGCTAATATGCAAGGTTCTATAAGTTTTGACGGAAAAGTTGCAAAATGCGCACTATGTCCCGCCGCCGTGGGAACTCTCCATACTGAACGTTTACGGCGTAACCCCTTGTCGTTTGGTACGTTCCCTTTACTATTGTTCTGCTTGTCTGTGCTATTGTCAAAGGTAGCATTGTTCGTATATGCACCGCCACCACGGAATGTTTTGCGATTGCCTTTGCGAAGCCGTGAATTTGGTCTGGAACTTCCTTTGCTTCCTGCAGGCGGGTCATTGTTAAATCCTACACACGACTCTTGTATCACTTCCCAATCAAAATAGTATTTTGCCGACTTGGAGAACAATAGCATATATTCGTGAGAAGTAGTGCATCTGTCTTTTACGCTCTCGGGCATGCAGTTTGGCTTTTCCCATATATTGACTTGTCTCCAATACCAACCATCGGCGCGCAGTGCAAAAGCAAGTAACCACGGTATGCCTATTAAATCTTTCGGCTTAATTGTTCGTATTGAGGTTTTGATTATGTTGCCTGCTTTTGAACCTCTGTTGCTCTGCTGCTTATCGCCATACACGATGTTTGCACTCCCATCTGCATTTCTACCTTTACCGCTTCCGTTATAACTGTCTGCAATGTTTATCCATAGGGTGCCATCCGTCTTTAATACGCGTTTGACTTCGTGAAAAATCGCAGTCAGTTTGTCTATGTATTCCTCGACAGTGTTTTCAAGCCCGATTTGTCCGTCGCAACCGTAATCACGAAGACCATAATACGGCGGTGATGTTACACAGCAGTCCACACTGTCGGCGGGCAGTTTTTTCAATTCAATGAGTGCGTCTCCCTGTATTATCATTTGTCACCTCGCAATTTATCAATAAATGTCTGTTTACGATTTTCCTGCTCAATTTCATACATGGAAACAAAGATGTCTGTCTGTATAACTTTAAGCATTTTATCTTTTGCATTACTAAAAAAATTTTTTTTGATTTCAAAGCCATACGCATTTCGCCCAAGTTCTGCAGCCGCTCGTAATGTAGAACCACTTCCTGCACATGGATCAATTACGACATCGCCATAGTCAGTAAAGATTTCAATCAATCGTTTCAATACTTTTATAGGTTTTTGTGTGGGGTGTATCTTAGGTATTTCAGTGCCGTCCACTTGCCAATTAAACCAATTCATTATCATTTTGCCGTTATTATTAAACTTAGGCAATTTATCCCTATAAAGTACTACCGCATATTCACATCCGCCTACTATCTTCATATTTGCTTTTAACACCTGCGCTGACGAAGACTTGATAAATACAAGCGGATATGAGTGAATAAGTCCATGCCTACGCCCCTCGTCAATCACCATATGCATTTGCTCAAACGCGCAAAATACTATCATTGCAGGAGCATTGCTCGGCTTGCCACGCTCTCCGCTTCTTTTAGGCTCTTTCTTTAAATACCGAGTGCAAAAATCAAAAAAATTGTTTATTTTAAAATCACCGTCCGTATCAAAAAACTGCTTATTTGCGAGGTCGCTCTCGCCATTTTTATTATTGCCGTCGTTGTACCATACAGGGTTGCTTGCGTAGGCATTTTTACCAAGATTGTATGGAATATCTGCTATTATCAGTTGCGCTGTTGGAATCTGATATCGCTTAGCATTTTCGAAATGGTCATTGTATAATTCGCACTTCATTTGCCACCTCACGCTACTATAGCCTTTTCAAGTTCCGCCATTGTTTTTATCGGCTTCTTAACGGCGTATTCTGGGAAGTTTGCGCGAACGACCGCTTCTGCCATAGGCGGGCAAACTGCATTCCCACAACGTGCAATTTGCTCTTTTTTACTATACGGCTTACCATTGACGTTGAACTCTATTATGTAATCCTCGGGGAAGCCCTGCGCCCGGTATAACTCACGTGGCGTAAGCATACGCATTCCGATGTCGTAGATAAACCACCATGCGCAGTCTATCTTGAACAGCAGTATTTCGTCGTCAGCAAGTTCATAACCTGCGTGTTCGTTAAGCAACTCGCGAACCTCTGCCCAATGCCCCAAATTTTGTCCTCGCACAATCTTTGCAACCTTAACCTCAACAACCGCCGCCTTATTCTTTGCCATAATCGTGCGGAGCGGCTGAGTGCAAGGCGTTCCGTCCTTTTCGTTGCCGTAGAACTCCGTCATATACGGCATTGTCACGGCGTGGCGTTCCTCTACGGTGATTGTGTCGAGCGGTTTAGCGATGTCGCTTCCTGCGCCCTCGTAGTTGCCCGCATAGTATTTGTGGATGTACGCCGAGGCTACTCCATAGCGATTTGATGTGTCCACTGTTGGCAACGGTTCTTCCATTTCGCAGGCTCGCACTTCGTTGTCGCTCGTTTCTGAGTGGTATTGAATTAACGTTGCACCAACAAGCCTGTTGTGGTCTGTTGCGGTTATAGTCGGCAACGGATTTTCAATGTCCGAGCCGCTTCCGTCGTATACACCGCCGAACGCCTGTTCTACGAAGGGCATTATTTTTGCTTCGGCGATACACTCTTCGGCTTTTGCACAAATTGTGCGCACAGGTTCTTCAACGCTACGTTGCCTATCTGTCCCATATCCGCCTGTTTGTGATATGTTCATCATATATGGCGCGAGCTTCGCATCGGTCAGATACTGATGTGTCGCGCTCGTTATCGTCGACAAAGGCTTTTCTACCGATTGTGGAATGTTGTCAAAATTCTCATGTTGGATAAACGGTGCGAGCCTTGTTTCAACCTCGCCGAAACGTGTTGCGCCCGCCATAACGGTGTCAAGCGGTGTATCTACTCCCTGCCCCTTACTTTGGTCGTTGAATTTCGTCAAGTGCGGCATAACTATCGAATGTTTGTTCACGCTCTCAACCGTAGACAACGGCTTATCTGCGCTTTGCGGTTGATTGTTAAATTGTGTTTGAATAATAAAGGGTTTGCTGTTCTTAATGACGAATTTATCAAGTCCACGTGCGATTCTGCGGCGTGTGGCGGTGACAAGCGGCTTCTTGCGTTCAAATATGCTCGGGCATGATAACGACCAGTCAATAATATCCGCCGCCGTGCGGTACGGTTTAAGTCCTTTTCCATTGCCATGTGTGGGCTTCGGAAACACAATCGGTTTGCCGTCGCAACGTGCTATCAGAACGAACCTTTTACGTTTAGTCGGCGCACCATAATCGCAGGCAGTCAGTTCTTTCCATTGTACTTCGTACCCATGCATTCTCAGTTGCCATACAAAACTTTGAAAGGTCTCACCTTTATATTTTGGGTCAGGTCTGCCTGTGGTTTTGTCAATCCGTCCCCAAGTTTGAAATTCCTCAACATTTTCAAGAATAATAACTCTCGGCTTCACAAGTGCCGCCCAACGAAGGGCAATCCACGCAAGCCCGCGTATATGTTTTTCTACTGGCTTTCCGCCTTTCGCTTTGCTGAAATGTTTACAGTCGGGTGATAGCCACATAAGCGCAACCTTGCGCCCTCTACACAGTGCTACTGGGTCGGCATCCCATACGCTCTCACAATAATGTTCTGTGAAGCGATGGTTCATCCTGTGCATCGCTATCGCTGCTTTGTCGTGGTTGATTGCTATGTCCACAGGACGTCCAATTGCAAGCTCTATGCCCGTGCTTGCGCCGCCGCCTCCTGCGAAGTTGTCTACTATGATTTCATCATCAATGGCTATTTGATATGCCATGGTACACCTCCTTAGTCGTCCATTTGCCGCCGCCGTACTTTTCCTTTTCTTTGTTGAGCCGTTTACAAAGTGCAAGCGCATCCGCCTTTTGCTCATACACAACATCTTCAAGTGTCGGCGAACTGTAACATACGAAGACTATTGTCTTTTCGGGGTCAAACTTGCGTACCGCCGCCCTCAGTCCCATTTCTTCGTTCACCACACGATATCCTGTCGGCGTTTTGGACTGTTTTGCCGCAGTTCTACGTTCTTTTGCGACTCTGTGATTCACGCACAGTTCGCCGCTTTTGCATTTGTCTTTGTATTCGCATTTCAAGCATTCCTGATATGTAGGTTGATAATGACTGCCGAGCGATATTCCGTCAATTGTGTTCACCTTTATACCTCCTGTCATAACAATCCGCTGGTATATCCAGCTTTTTGAGTGTGCGTGTGGCTCGGTCATAAAATTCGTATTGCATGAATTCTTGGCGACAGCGCATAGCATCCTCTCTGATATGTGCGTCGGGATTTATTCCGAAGGCACATTCTCCACGTTCTTCGTCGTAGGTTTCTTTGCTGTGCTGGCAGTAGTGGCATTGATACGCCTTTATCTGTCTGCCAGCTTCAGCCTTGGCGATTATTTCGTCTACGCTCTGTTCTCTCGTGTTTACGCATTCCATTTCCATATCCGCCTCCTACAGGTCTATTTGCGTGAAGTGTCGGATACGCATTGCCTCACGGTTGCGGGCTGTATCCGTGTACACTCTGCTAACAATCCATATTCCGAATTCGGCGTATGCGTTGTGCAGAACGGTGTCTGCGTCGTTTCCTACTCGCTCCACAAACTTGCCATCGAGATTTACAGGCTCGACATGCCCGGGCGGTGTCCACGTTGCACCTGCGGCGAATGTCACGATATATTTGTTCCTAATGCCCATTCCTGTTGATTTTTTTTGTGCCATTGTTACAGCCTCCCCACATTGCTAATTGCTCCGTGATTCCGAGCATTGTTATACAGGGCCGCTATTGTATAGTTGAACTCGTTTGCGACCTCGCCTTGAGCTGATTTTTGCTGTATAAATGAAATGACTTTATAAAATTCGTCTTTCCCTGTGGGTGTACAGTAGAATTGAAGAGTGTCTAAAATCTCCGCCGCCTTATGTGGTACGCTGTTTATGCTCATGATTTTTGCGTCGGCAATCATATCTGTGAAATTGTGAAATTGATTAACCGACGAGTTGCACTCGCTGCCGTACATTTCGTCTATATGCTCGTGCAGATTGGTCTTGTAAAATTCCAACTCTGCATCACGCGAGCACGCAGGCGTGTCTTGACCGTCAGACTGACTGTTATCAATAGCTTCTTTATTGTTATGTGATGTAATGTTATGTGATGTAATGTTATGTGGTAAGACATTGTCGGGACATTGTCCCCCATCAATACTTACTTTATTATTACTACTTACTGACTGGTGGACATCGTCGGGACATTGTCCCCCTGTTTGTCCCCCTGTTTTTTGGGGTGTTGATTTTAACGTCTCACCACTTTGTAGTGCCTGTAATTCGCGCGCTTTCTTTAATGCTCTTTGTCTGCGTTTCTTAATTGCCGCCGCCGACTCTGAACCTATAAGCGTGCCATATTCAGGTATGTACATAACCCCATCTACGTCTCTTGCTATAAACCCGATTTGTTCAAACAGTATAGTTGCAAGTATGACCGTGTCGTGGTCGAAGTATTGCGCAAATTCTACTGCCAAACGCTCCGCATCATATTTGACATAAATGTTATGCATGAGGTCTATCAGCTTTCCGTTGGTCGCTTTAAATCTCGAACAAATCATTTCGTAAAGCAACGCATATGCGCATCCGTTTTTTTGTTGAAGAATGTATTTCATCTCGGGCCCGAATAAAAAATCATCGGTTAGTTTCATCCAAAAATGTCTTTTGCTTTCATCTGCCATTATTTCAAAACCTCCATGTTTTTGAGCGTAGCCACCACGCCCTTGCTGTGACTCTTGGTTTTGCAGAAAGGTTCGAATTCCGCTTTCATCCTCACTAAGCTGTTGTTTCTGACTTGAGCGAAGCTGTTGCTCTTCGGAATGCGCACCGCTACAACATCTAAACGCCACCCGCGACTACTACGCTTAAGTGGCAGAACTATGTCGTCGCCGTCTTTATCAATACCCAAGTGCGCACCCGCTTCGCGCGCTGCGTCTATTGCCTTTCTAACGGCTTCTGCCTCGTAGCGACCGTGTACCTTGACCTTGATATGAAGCTCTATTAATCTCTTGTCTTCTCGGTCGGGAAAACTCTTCACCTCAACTACGGTTGCGATAATTTCCGCAATTTGTTTTGCTCTCAATTCTTGATCTGCCATTTTTACCTCCGTTTGCCGACCTTGTGGTCGGGGTTTGTATTATGTTTTAATAATAGCCCTTACGGGTTTTCGTGCGTAAGACGGCTTGATTTGGCGTTCCGCCGCCCTGCGCTATTGTCTAATTTTGCCTCTTTGACGCTCTCACACGCCCGCTGTGCGTTTTTAGCTTGCTTTCCGCTCCATTCCCCGATTTAACGGCTTTATGCTCGTTTTCGGCTGTTTTAGGCGGTTTCCAGTCTGTTTGAAGGTGTCCGCCAGTTATAAGCTCGTCCAATAGCCAGTCAAGGAATGCGTCAGGAATTCTGTTTTGTGTTTCTTTTTCCATAATTCACCATATAAGCCCATTTGGGCTCATTAACTGTAAAAAAAATTACTTCAATAAATCCTTAACCGTAAGCCCATAATGCTCTGCTATTTTTGCAAGGTCTGAAACTCGCCAGTCATCAGATTTTAGCATTTTATTGACTGTATACCTTGACACCCCAATCAAATCCGCTATATTTTGTTGAGTATCGTCATTTTGAGCCATAAGCCCTTTAATTTTCGCCGTATTTACAGCCATACCGTCCTCCTTATCTTTTTGAGATTTAATCCTCTGCGCTTTTAATGTAATTCCGCCCCATAAAATATTCATCACGCTTTTCCTTTCGCTTGATGGCATTTTAAGAGTTACCGCTATTTCATCGTCGGTATATCCGTCAAGGTTTAACTCGACCACCCTACGCTCGGTAGCAGTCAGTTCATCTGTTAGTTGTTTTATAAATGCCCGTGCGTCTATGTGATTATCCAAATCATCACACGTGCATTCTTGAAGCAACTCTTCCGACAATGCTTGTACTCGTTTGCGGTAGTTGATAATCTTTTTTGCCTCGTCGCGTATGCGATAATTGATACAGGTGGATATGTATGCCTTTATTTCGCCTGTTGGTACATAGTTCGGAAGTGCTTGCAGAACCGCCTCTATCGCCGCCTGCTTGAAGTCATCATGATTATCTTCAAACGACGAATATTTGACATTTAAAATTACCCCTGCCATATCCGTTGCCCAAGTGATAATCATGTTCTCGCTAATGAATTGCACTTTTCCTAAGTGTAGGCACTCATATTCTTTTGTTGATGTCGTTGCTTTTGACATTTTAAGCTATCACCTCTCTGTGTATTGTTTAATCAAAATCAATCGGCTTGTCCCACAGCATTTTGTCGTCGAAATTGTCTTCAAGCCAGTTTTTGAGTTCAAGTGCTTCAATTGCACCTACATATTGACTTTCAAGATGTATCGCGTCTGCTTTTCCATTATCTGCGTAGTAGTAACCTTTTATAAAGCCACAGTCCGTGACAACTACTTGCATAATTCCATAGTTGGTTGATTTGTAGAAAACCATAAATTCGCAAGTGCGATTATTAAATCGCCAGTCAAAGTCAGTACCGTCGTTGCCGTTCATATAGAAAATTGCGCCGCTATCGAGAAGCTGCTCGGGTGTTATTCCCACGGCGTGTTTGCTGAGCGCATTTGTTATGTAATCTTTGACCATGCGCAATGTTTGCTGTTCCATAATTCTTACCTCCGTAGCCTGTCATCATCAGGGCGAGTAGGCTATCCCTCGCCGACGCCCTTGCGGGTGTTTCGACTTATTCAAATAGGGTCGCCATGATTGTCTTCATGTTGCCTTTGGAAATTGGAAATGTGATTTGAACAATAAATCCCTTTTTGTTGATCTGATGAGATATAATTTTGTCGGTCAATACTAAAAATTTGCCACCATTCTTCTCTACCCAAGCCTTAACTTTGTTTGCCACTGAAGTTATAAATTTGTTTTTATTGTTTACGGATACTCCGCATAGATAAGTATCGCGATAAAACTCATATTCGACTGGTTTTAAATGCCTTAGAATATTTTGTGTTTCGATTGTCATTGTTTTCTCTCCTTGAATTGCCTTTTGCATTGTGAACATTTTGTTCCTCCGTTTTAATGTTTCATGTGAAACCTTTTGGGCTCACTTTCGTACATAATAATTCCATTTGGGCTCATTGTCAATAATTTTTTACTATTTGTCGCAAAAACTTTACAAATGGGCTCACTGGTTTTATAGTAAAGATATAAATTTGCATGGAGGCTTCTATGTACAGGCTTAAAGAATTAAGAGAACGACAAGGGATTTCGGCACGTCAACTTGCCGAACGAGTCGGATTTTCACAAACTAAAATTTCAAAAATCGAACGTGGAGAACAAAAAATGAGCACTCCGCAGGCGACCGCCATTGCGAATTATTTTGGCGTATCAGTCGATTATTTATTTGGAGCAACTGCAGAAGAAATGTTTGATAAATTTGTAGACTCATGTCAGCGCAGTTTTCGAGAATTCGATGTTGATAAAGAAGGGCGTGTTCGCGGCGGTTATAATACATCCACTGACATGACTCTTAAAATTGGAATTTTAGATAATCTACGAGATATAAAAGACGTGGACAGTCTTTCAAGGATTTATAATCTTGTTTCCACGCTTGCCAATAAAGAGGCTTTTGGAAATAAGCCTAATAATAATTAAAGGAGACAACCATGCGAGTTGTTGGATATTGTAGGTATTCTTCCGAAGGACAGCGCGACGGATACTCTATTGAAGCACAAAAAGAAGCAGTTACTCTTTACTGCAGTACGTGCGGATATGAGCTTATAAAATTTTATGTGGACGAAGCACAGTCGGGAACTCTCGACGAGCGTGACAACTTCCTTGAAATGATAAATGACACAAAGCGTGGCGAGTTCGACGGCATCGTCGTACACAAACTTGACAGATTTGCCCGCAACCGTTATGACTCGGCGATTTACGGAAAAATTTTAGAAGATAGAGGCGTAAAACTGTTTTCTGTCTTAGAACCAATTATTGCCGATAATTCGCCCGAAGCTCTACTGTTTCGAGGCGTTGTTGAAACGGTCAACGAATATTATTCCCGAAATCTCGCCCGAGAGGTTCTGAAAGGTCAAAAACTCGCAGCACGAGACGGACGCTATCTTGGTGGGTATGTTCCGTTTGGTTATGATATTGATAAAAATAAACATTATGTCATTAACCCGAATGAAGCTCGTATTGTGCTTGAAATTTATAAAAAGCTCGACGCTGGTTCAACCGCCGCCGATATTGCTCGTTGGCTTCAAACACAAAACGTCTTGACACGGCAAAAAAAAGAATTTACTGGACAAAGCATAATAAACTTAGTCAAAAGCCCGATTTATATCGGGAAATACGTTTGGGGCGCAACATCAAGTCGCGCAAACCCTACCCCGATTGTTGTCGAGAATGCTTGTGAACCGATTGTTCCGCGTGACCTATTTGACCGCGTCAATGAAGTTATCACTGCACGCAGTAGAGGACCTGTTTCAAAAAACAAAGGTACAGATTATATACTCACTGGCTATTTGTACTGCGAAAAATGCGGAAGCCATCTGTATGGTTTCAAATCAACATGCAACTACAAATTAAGCAACGGCGAAGTTCGCCACTATGTAGCATACAAGTATCGTTGCGCAAAAAGCAATAATCATTCGGATTTGCATAGAACGGATAAGAACTATGTCAAACCACCCGCTTGTGGTCTTAAAATGTTACCGAAGGAAGAACTGGAAGAGTTTGTTGGCAATGCCTTACGACAGGATATATTCTCACCCGAAGCAATCGAATTCATTTCAACCGCTCTAAGGACGCGATTAAAATCTTTTACACCCGGCACTCCCGAAGCAATAAAAAATATTAATAATCAGATCCGCGCCGTCGTTACAAAACAACAGCGTCTGCTTGACATTTATCTCGAAGGTTCTATTGATAAAAATACATATACAGCAAAGCTCCAAGAATTAAAAGAAACTATGAGCATCCTCTCTGCCGAGCACTCTAAAATGCAAGCTCCGTCTGTGGATGTGTCTGTTGAGGCAATAAAAAACGCTATTGCCAAGTATAGCGATAGCGTTTCTTCAAATTCTGTTGAGTCAACAAAAATGTTGTTAAATACTTTTGTCGACCACATTGATATTTCAAACAGTCACATAGTCATTTATTATAAATTTGAATTCCCCGGACTGCCTGAGTCTTCCACGTTTGATTTCGTGCGTAAAGCAAAGAACGCTTTGACGCAGTATCAAGCAAAATAGTGCGCTTTAACCGAATACGGCGAGCAGGAAACCGGCAGCCACCGCCGACCCTATAACGCCCGCGACGTTTGGTCCCATAGCGTGCATAAGCAGGTAGTTACTCTTGTTATATTGCAGACCTACGGTATTGGAAACACGCGCCGCCATAGGCACAGCGGACACGCCCGCCGAGCCGATAAGCGGATTGATTTTGCCCTTGGAAATTACAAACATCAGCTTGCCTATAAGCAGACCGCAGATAGTGGCAAGCACAAATCCGCCGAGACCGAGCACTACAATCAAAAGCGTCTTTGTTGTAAGGAACGTAGCGCCGATAGCAGTCGCGCCGACCGATATACCGAGGAACAGCGTAACGATATTCATAAGCGCGTTCTGCGCGGTATCGGAGAGTCTTTCGGTAACGCCGCACTCCTTGAGGAGGTTACCGAACATAAGGCTTCCCAGAAGCGGAGCGACGGAAGGCAGAAGCAGAGAAACGATAATCGTGACCAGAATGGGGAAAATTATCTTTTCGCGCTTGCTGACCTTACGAGTAGTCGTCATAACGGTCATACGCTCCTTTTTGGTTGTAAGCAGCTTCATAAACGGCGGCTGTAGCAGCGGAATTAACGCCATATACGAGTACGCCGCAACTGCGATTGGCGCAAGCAATTCGGGAGCTAAGGTTTTGGTAAGGAATATTGCGGTAGGACCGTCGGCGCCCGCTATAATCGAGATAGAACCTGCCTCGCCGCCCGTAAAAGCGCCGGTAGCTACGGCAAGTATAAACACAAGATAAATACCGCCCTGCGCCGCCGCGCCGAGCACCATAGAGCTTGGACGCGAGAGCATAGGACCGAAATCAGTCATCGCGCCGACGCCTATGAAGATAAGGCAGGGATAAACGCCCGTCTTAACGCCTATGTAAAGAATATCGAGCAAACCGCCGTGCTGAAGAACGTCGAGATAATCGATAGTAGTTTTACCCTCCCACATTTCGGGATGGTAAAGTCCGCCCTCGGGAAGGTTGGTAAGAAGCATACCGAACGCGATACCGACAAGCAACAGCGGCTCGAATTTCTTTTTGATACCGAGCCACAGGAAGAACAGCGCGATAAAAATCATAATCAACGCCTTCCAGCCGTCGCCTCCGAAGCCGGCAAAGCCCGTACTATTACCGAGATTTTCAAGTATTTCACCTACATTCATACGGCAAGCTCCTTACAGTATCTCAAAGAGCTGCGCGCCCGTATCGACGGTTGCGCCCTTCTGCACGAAAATCTGACCTATTTTACCCGACTTAGACGCAGGAATATCGTTTTCCATCTTCATCGCCTCGAGTATCATAACCACGTCGCCCTCTTTTACGGTCTGACCCGTCGTAACCTTGATGGCATTGATGTTGCCGTTCATAGGAGCGGTAACTACAGCCGCGCCAGCGGTCGCCTGAGCGGAGGAAGCCGCAACAGGAGCAGGTGCAGCCGAAGCCGCAGGAGCTTGAGGCGCGAAGGCGGCTTCGGATACGGAAACCGTCGGAAGCGCGGCGTCAAATTCGGCTTTGATAACCGCCTCGCCCTTTTCCACTTCTACTTCATAGATTTTGCCGTTAAGGCTAACTTTATAAATCATTTTTCTTCATCCTCCACTTTCTTTATGGATTTAAAACGCAATTCGTTTAACGGCGTACCCGTGCTGTCGGCAACGATAGCCATAATCATAGCGGCGTCGCGCTCGTCGGTATTGATAAGCTTAAGCTCGCCGCAGGTGCCGCTTGCAAGCTCCGCCTTTTCTACCTCAGCGGGAGCGTCCGCCTCCTTATCCTTTTTCCAGAACGTCATCTTGGCTTTGACGGAAGCGATTTTCTCGCCCCACTCGGGATGCTCCTTCTGAAGCTTCTCGCTGCCGTCGAAGATTTTGCCGACTATAGTGACGATAAGCATAAGCGCGATAAGCACAATAAAGACAATCGCTATACCGATAACGGCAAGCAGCAGCGCGTCCGTAACGCTTATGTGCTGATTTTTATCCAAAACACCGCTTAAAAGCAAACTTCCCATAATCACCTCATTCCTCTACGGGCGTAATGGTATATTTAACTACCTTTTCTTCTTTCGCCTTACGCGCGGCAAAATATTTTTCGGTCACCTGCGGGAAGAGGATGTAGGAAAGCACGTCCTCGTCGTTCTTGGCAATTCCCTCCAGCTCCTTCTTGGTCTTTTCAAACACAGGCTCGAGAGTATCGGCATATCTTCCCTCAACGGGCTTCTCGTCGCCGAGTGCCATTTTCATAACCTCGGGATTGATAGGCGCGGGAGAGGTGCCGTATTCGCCTCTGCAATAAGCCTTAACCTCCTTGGAGATATTCTTATATCTTTCTCCAGAAAGCACATTATTGGTAGCCTGCACGCCGACCATCTGGCTCATAGGCGTGACGAGCGGCGGATAACCGAGGTCTGCTCTGACCTTGGGAGTCTCGATAAGCACCTCCTCGAACTTATCCATAGCGTTCTGCGCCTTGAGCTGAGAAACGAGGTTGGAGAGCATTCCGCCGGGAACCTTGTAATTGAGCGCGTCGGTATCGGTAGCCATCATCTTGGGATTGAGAGTGCCGTCCGCGATATAGCTGTCGCGTATCGGCTTGAAGAAGTCGTTGACCTCCTTAAGCACGGCGTCGTCGAGCCCTGTTTCGTAGCCGAGCTGCTTGAGCGCGTAGTTGAGCGTTTCGGTAGCGGGCTGACTTGTGCCGCCCGAGAAGCAGGACGACGATGTATCGATTACGTCCACGCCCGCCTCTATCGCCTTTAAGTAGGTCATAAACGCCATACCCGTCGTGCAGTGCGTGTGCAGAACTACGGGGAGCTTAATTTCGCTCTTGATAGCTCCGATAAGCTCGTACGCCTCCTGCGGAGTCATAACGCCCGCCATATCCTTAACGCAAACGGTAGCAACGCCCATATTCTCCATTTCCTTGGCTTGCTTTGCAAACGCCTCGAGTGTATGCACGGGGCTTTGCGTAAAGCTGAGCGTTCCGGACACGGTCGCGCCGCACTTGATAGCGGTCTTGGTAGCGGTCTCGATATTGCGCAGGTCGTTGAGCGCGTCGAATATACGGATGACGTCAATGCCGTTCTCCACCGATTTTTCAACAAACATTTTAACTATCTCGTCGGGATAGTGCTTATACCCAAGCAGATTCTGACCTCTCAGCAGCATCTGAAGCTTTGAGTTGGGCATAGCCTTGCGCATATTGCGCAGTCTCTGCCAGGGGTCCTCGTCCAGAAATCTGAGGCATACGTCAAACACCGCACCGCCCCAGCACTCGACGGAATAATAGCCCGCCTTATCCATAGTGGGGAGTATGTCGGCAAATTTCGAGTACGGCAGACGCGTAGCGATAAGCGATTGGTTTGCGTCGCGCAGAACCGTCTCGGTAAACTGAACCTTTCGGGTAGTATGAGTTGTATTCATTTTTGCCCTCCAAAAAATATTCGGTTGCATTATAGCATTAAAAAATTGCATACCGCAACTAATATAGATATATTTTTATCTATAAATTACATTTATTGTATAATACAAAGGAGAAATAAGTGAGTATTTTTAAAAAAACCGCTTGACAACCGATAAAACGGCGCATATACTATATTTGAACAGTCATTCAATCATTCAAATAAGGAGCTTACGGCAAATGGACGAAAAGCAAGTTATCGAATACGTACGCAACAAGCTTCCCGACGACGTTACAATAACGGCTGTCGCGGAGTTTTTCAAGGTATTCGGAGACGCGACGCGCGCAAAGATAATGAGCTGTCTTGCCGTAAGGGATTTATTTGTAAACGAGATTGCCGAGATAGTGGGAATGAGCGTATCGGCGGTATCGCACCAGCTGCGGGTGTTACGCTCGGCAAAGCTTGTAAAGGCAAGCAAGCTCGGCAAGGAAGTAAAATACTGTCTTGACGACAACCACGTGATGCAGATTATCGAGAGCGGCATAACTCACATAAACGAGGAATAAACTCAAGCAAAAACCGCTACGTTGTAAATAACACAATGAAACCAAACGGGCGCCGCCCGTTTTAAAAGGAACAATACTTGAATATTTGTTCATACAAATAAATAATCATATATAAGGAGCAAGCAATGAAAAAGGTATTCAGACTTAAGGATTTGGACTGTGCAAACTGCGCGGCAAAAATGGAGAGGAGCATAAACAAGATAGACGGCGTTGAGAGCGCGTCCGTAAGCTTTATGTCTCAAAAGCTGACGATAGAGGCGGACGAAAGCCGCTTCGACAGCATAATGGACGAGGTGGTAAAGGTTTGCAGGCGCGTCGAGCCCGACTGTGAAATTTTAAGATAGTCTACCCTGCTATGCCGCAAGTAAAAACAGCGGCATTCACCAAACAAACAGTTTAAACGTTTAAAATGATATTATGAAAGTACGATTAAATAAAAAAGAAAGATTAATGCTGATACGCATATGCGTGTCGCTCGGCGCGTTTATCGTGTTGCTTGCGGTAGACAAAAGCATAGACCTTGCCTCTCGGGCAGGAGGTCGGCTCGGCTTTTTATTGCCCTTGTTTTTGTATCTTGCAGTCTATCTGACAATAGGCTGCGACGTGCTTCTCAGAGCCGCGCGCAACATATGCCGCGGACAAGTGCTGGACGAAAACTTCCTTATGGCAATAGCCACGCTCGGCGCGTTTGCGCTCGGCATAACGCGAGGCGTACTCGGGCAGTCCACGGAGGGCTTCGACGAGGCGTGCGCGGTTCTGCTGTTCTATCAGGCAGGAGAATTCTTTCAGAGATACGCAACGGACAAATCCCGCAAATCCATATCCTCGCTGATGGACATCCGCCCCGACGTCGCAAACGTATTGCGGGACGGCGCGGCGGTAAGCGTCGAGCCGAGCGAGGTAAAAATCGGCGAAACAATAATAATCAATCCGGGCGAAAAAACACCCCTTGACGGAGTTTGCATAAAGGGCGCGACCGCCCTCGATACAAAGGCGCTCACAGGCGAAGCCCTGCCCCGCGAAATAGTCGAAGGCGACGCGGTGCTCAGCGGAACGGTAAATCTGACCTCGCAGATAGAGGTGCGCGTTGAAAAGGAGTTTTACGACAGCACCGCATCCAAGATACTGGAGCTTGTGGAAAACGCGGCGGATAAGAAATCCAAAACGGAAAATTTCATAACCAAGTTCGCAAGATATTACACTCCTGCCGTAGTACTGTCCGCGATATTACTGCTTGTAATACCGGGAGCTGTAACGGGCGATTGGCTCACCTGGACGTACCGCGCGCTAAGCTTCCTTGTGGTATCCTGCCCCTGCGCGCTTGTCATATCAATTCCCCTGTCCTTCTTTGCCGGGATAGGCGCAAGCTCCAGGCATCACATACTTATTAAGGGCTCCAACTATCTTGAGCGGCTTGCCAAAGCAAACGTATTCGTATTCGACAAGACGGGTACGCTTACAAAGGGCAATTTTGCGGTAACCTCGATATATCCCGAGGAGCGCAGGGAGGAGATATTGCGGCTTGCCGCCACGGCGGAGCAAGGCTCCTCTCACCCGATAGCGAAGTCGATAATAGCCGCATACGGCGGACAGACCGACGGCGGATATACCCTGACGGACATAAGCGGAAAGGGAATACTCGCAACCGACGGACAGACCGAGGTGCTGTGCGGCAATGAAAAGCTTATGCAGGAATACGGCATAGAGTACGCTGCCGTAGCGGCGGCAGGCACCGCGGTGTACGTAGCGCGTAACGGCGAATATATCGGCAGCATTCTGATAACCGACGAGCTTAAGGATGAAACCGCCGAGGTAATCGCGGAGCTGAACGGAATGGGAGCGCGCACCGTAATGCTTACGGGCGACAACGAAGCCGCAGCGCGCGAAATCGCAGAGGCATCCGGAGTATCCCGATACAAGTCCTCCCTGCTTCCCGCCGACAAGGTAACGGAGGTAGAGCGGATTATATCCCAAAAGGGCAAGCGCGACGTAGTTTGCTTTACGGGCGACGGAATAAACGACGCGCCCGTGCTTATGCGCTCGGATATAGGCATAGCGATGGGCGGAGTGGGCAGCGACGCGGCTATAGAAGCCTCCGACGTAGTGCTTATGAAAGACGACCTTAAAGGCTTGCCGCTTGCAAAGCGCATAGCAAAAAAGACTATGGGCATAGTATTTCAAAACATAGTGTTCTCGCTTGCGGTCAAGCTTACAATACTTATACTCAGCGCGGTCGGACTTACAAATATGTGGATAGCCGTAATCGGCGACGTCGGCGTGTCCGTGATAGCCATACTCAACTCGATGAGAAACCTGAGCATTAAGCCAAACAAAAATTAAATTTCCCGATAAATACGCAAAACCGCACTTAAACGTGCGGTTTTGTACTTGTAATCATATTGTTTTAGCGATTTGTGCGTTCCATTGCAAGCTTGAGGACGGCATAGCAGGTTTTGCCGTCCTTAATCTCTCCGCTCATTACCCGCTCGAGTACGGTTTTAAAAGGCACTCGCTCCGCCCTTAAAAATTCGCCGTCGTCAAGGTGCATATTTCCCTTTTTCAAGCCCCTTGCCAAAAAGATATGCAGGTTCTCGTTTGTGTATCCGGGCGTAGGATAAATAAGTCCGAAGGGCAGAATTTCATCGGAGGTCATTCCTATTTCCTCCTCCAGCTCGCGGCGCGCCGTAGCGATTGCCTCCTCGCCCTCCTCCAGCTTGCCTGCGGGTATTTCCAAAAGCTCCTCTCTGTACGGATATCTGAACTGCCGCACCAGATAAACGCAGTCCTCGTCGTCAACGGCAAGCACCGCCGCACCGCCTCTGTGGCAAACATACTCGCGCTTTGCGTCCCTGCCGTCGGGCAAGATAACGTCGTCAACCCGCAGAGTTATAATGCGTCCCTCATACAGCGTATGCGCGGCTTTTTCTGTTTCGGTTAAATTTATATTGTTTTCCATAGCTATATTATATAACAAGCAGTATTGCGGTGTCACGCAAATTGTGTTATATTATATTTTAGTTACGCGAGGACGCAATGAAAATAGACGTTTACGATTTTGATAAAACCGTCGTACCATACGACAGCGCAATGCGGTACTGGCATTGGTGTCTGTTGCACCGTCCCTATATCATAATAATACTCCCGTTTCAGATTATTTTGAGCTTACTTGCGCTTTTAAAGATAATATCCGTACCTACCTACAAAAAGGGCTGCTTCCGTTTTGTAAGCCTGCTCGGCACAAAAAACACCGTACGCAAATTCTGGGACAGCCACGAAAAGGACGTATATCCGTTTTTCCGTCCCGAAAACCGCGACGGCTCACGCAAGTGCGCAGTAGTGAGCGCAAGCCCCGATTTTCTTATCCGCGAGATATGCGAGCGTATGAAGGTGGATTATTGCATAGCAACCCGCCACGACGAAAGGACGGGCAAGCTTTTGGGAAGCGTCTGCCGTCGGGAGCAGAAGGTGGAGAGGTTAAAAGAAGTCCTGCCCGACGCGGAGGTGGAGTGCGTGTATTCCGACAGTCTCGAACACGACCGCTATATCTTCGACCTCGGCAAACGCCGCTATCTTGCAAGCAAGGGAAAATTAACGCTTTTTAATTGACTATTACTTATTTAAAAGTTATACTTACTATATCTGTGCGCGTACACGCGCAAAAACAGCAAGACAATAATTTGGAGGTTATCCCAATATGAAAAAAATGACCATTGACGGCAATACCGCTGCGGCGCATATAGCATATGCCTTTTCCGACGTTGCGGCGATTTATCCGATTACACCGTCATCACCAATGGCAGAAAACTGCGACGACTGGGCAGGTCAAGGCAGAAAAAACATCTTCGGCAACGTTCTGAAGATAGCCGAAATGCAGTCCGAAGCAGGCGCGGCAGGCGCGGTACACGGCTCACTTGCGGCGGGCGCGCTTACAAGCACGTTTACGGCAAGCCAGGGACTTCTGCTTATGATACCCAATATGTACAAGATAGCGGGCGAGCTGCTTCCCTCGGTATTCCACGTATCTGCAAGAAGCCTTGCAGGACACGCGCTTAACATCTTCGGCGACCACTCGGACGTAATGGCGTGCCGTCAGACGGGCTTTGCAATGCTTGCAAGCAACAGCGTACAGGAGGTTATGGACTTATCTCTCGTAGCGCATCTTTCCACGCTTGAATCCAGCGTTCCCTTCCTCAGCTTCTTCGACGGCTTCCGCACCTCCCACGAGGTCAGCAAAATCGACGCAATCGAATATGACGAAATCAAGAAGCTTGTAAACTTCAAAAAGGTTGACGAATTCCGCGCCCGCGCGCTCAATCCGGAGCATCCTCATCAGCAGGGCACGGCGCAGAACCCGGACATTTATTTCCAGAACAGAGAGGCTTCAAACAAGTATTACGACGCAGTACCCGCAATCGTGCAGGCGCAGATGGACAAGGTCAGCGCGCTCACGGGCAGAAAGTACAGTCTCGTCGACTATTACGGAGCAAAGGACGCAGACCGCATCATAGTGATTATGGGCAGCGGCGCGGAGGCTGTCGAGGAAACGGTTGACTATCTCAACGCAAGAGGACAGAAGGTAGGTATGATAAAGATAAGACTTTACCGTCCCTTCCCCGCCAAAGCGTTTGTCAACGCAATCCCCTCCACCGTCAAGACAATCACCGTTATGGACAGAACCAAGGAGCCGGGCGCACAGGGCGAGCCTCTGTATCTCGACGTAGTTTCCGCGCTTGGCGAGCTTGGCATAAGCAAGGAGGTTATCTGCGGCAGATACGGCATCGGCAGCAAGGAGTTTAACCCCTCTATGGTAAACGCAATCTTCGCTAATATGAGCGGAGCAAAGCGCACTCACTTCACCATAGGCATCAACGACGACGTAACCTTCCACTCCCTCGACGTAAAGGAGAAGATTGACGCGTCGGACAACAGCACTATATCCTGCAAGTTCTACGGACTCGGCTCCGACGGAACGGTAGGCGCAAACAAGAACTCAATCAAGATAATAGGCGACCACACCGACAAGTACGCGCAGGCATACTTCGCATACGACTCCAAGAAATCGGGCGGCATAACCATATCCCACCTGCGTTTCTCGGACAAGCCCATCCGCAGTACATATCTTATCGACCAGGCGGACTTTGTCGCTTGCCATAACGAGTCCTACGTACTGCGCTACGATATGCTTTCCGACCTCAAGGACGGCGGCATATTCCTGCTCAACTCGCAGTGGGCGCCCGAGGAGATGGACACCAAGCTTCCCGCAAGTATGAAAAACGCAATCGCAAAGAAGCACGTACGCTTCTACACCCTCGACGGTCTCAAGGTCGTTACGGCGCTCGGCACCAAGAAGGGCGTAAACACGGTTATGCAGGCGGCATTCTTCAAGCTTGCAAACGTCATCCCCTACGCCGACGCGGAGCGCTATATGAAGGAGATGATAAAGAAGTCCTACTCCAAGAAGGGCGACGCGGTAGTAGCAATGAACTACGCCTGCGTGGACAACGCCATTGCGGAACTTAAAGAGGTCATCTATCCCGAAAGCTGGGCGACCACCACTTCCGGCGCTGCGCCTCTGGACGTTCCTAACGACGAATATTTCAAGAATTTCATCGCGCCCATCACGGCGCAGGAGGGCGATAAGCTGCCCGTATCCGCATTCAATCCCAACGGAAGCGTACCCACCGGCACGACCAAGTTCGAGAAGCGCGGCATCGCGGTATCCGTACCCAAGTGGCTGCCCGACAAGTGCATACAGTGCAACCGCTGCGCGCTCGTCTGCCCGCACGCGACCATCCGCCCCACGCTCGCCACTGCCGAGGAGCTTGCAAACAAGCCCGAGGGCTTTGTGACCAAGCCCGCAACGGGCATCAAGGGCTACGAATTCCGTATGCAGGTCAGCCCCTACGATTGCACGGGCTGCTCCAACTGCGTAGCGGTCTGCCCCTCCAAGGAAAAGGCACTCGTTATGGTTCCGCTCGACGAAGCCATCAAGGACGACGCAAGCAACTGGGAATATGCCGAATCGCTTAAGGAAACCACTGCGGAGCTCAAATCCGTCAACGTAAAGAACAGCCAGTTCAAAAAGCCGCTGTTCGAGTTCTCGGGCGCTTGCGCAGGCTGCGGCGAAACTCCCTACGTAAAGCTTATGACGCAGCTGTTCGGCGACAGAATGCTTGTTGCCAACGCAACGGGTTGCTCCTCCATCTACGGCGGAAGCGCGCCTACCTGCCCCTACACCAAGAACGATAAAGGCAGAGGACCCGCGTGGGCTAACTCGCTGTTCGAGGACAATGCGGAATTCGGCTACGGTATGCACCTCGCGTATCAGACAAGACGCGGAGTTATCGCAAACAAGATTAACAATCTGCTCGGACTCGGCGGCATATCCGAGGCTATGACGGCGGCTCTCAACGAGTGGCTGGACGGCAAGGACGACGCTGCGCTTTCCGAACAGGCTACCGATAAAATCCTCGCGCTCATCGGCGACGAGAAAAAGAGAGCAAACGGCGTATCGCTCGAGCTGCTTAACGACATCGAGGCAAGAAAGGATTGTCTTATCAAGAAATCCGTTTGGATTGTCGGCGGCGACGGCTGGGCGTACGACATCGGCTACAACGGCGTTGACCACGTGCTTGCAAGCGGAGAGGACGTAAACATCCTCGTGCTTGACACCGAGGTATACTCCAACACGGGCGGACAGGCGTCCAAATCCACTCCTACGGGCGCGATTGCCAAATTTGCGGCAACCGGTAAGCGCACCAAGAAGAAGGACCTTGCACTGCTTGCTATGGACTACGGCTACGTATACGTCGCGCAGGTATCTATGGGCGCGGATATGAATCAGGTTGTAAAAGCGTTTGCCGAGGCGGAAGCGTATCACGGACCTTCCATAATCATCGCATACGCGCCCTGCATCAACCACGGCATTAAGGGCGGAATGGACAATTCTCAGCTCGAGATGAAGAAGGCGGTAGAGTGCGGATATTGGCAGCTCTTCCGTTTCAATCCGGACAACGTAGGCACTGCAACCAACCCGCTCTCCATCGACAGCAAGGAGCCGACCGAAAACTATCAGGCGTTCCTTATGAACGAAAACCGATATGCCTCGCTTGCCAAGATGAATCCGGATGCGGCGCAGGCTCTGTTCGCCAAGAACGAGGAGGACGCGGCAAATAAGCGCGAATTCTATCGCAGAAAGGCGGAAACCTTCAACAAATAAGCGTTTTCATCTATTTGTTTCCTTTTTTATACAGCGGGAGCGTCGCAAAAGCGGCGCTCCCGTTGATTAAATATTATATTTGCTTAAAAACATTTATTGGAATTTATCCGCCTCGGTTATACCGAGTATTTCGTTTGCGTCTAACTTTAAATAATCGCAAAGATTGGCAAAAACAACAACCTCCGGCAATTCCTTTCCAGATAAATAACGTGAAAGAGCATTCCGTTTTATACCGAGTTGACTACATATTTCGCACTTTGTATGCTTACTTTGCTTTATCGCGCTTCTCAATTTTTCTCCTATTTCAACAGCTTTCATATTTCACCTCAATCACAAGAATAATATAACGCTTTAAAATTTACATCGTAATTAGGAGTTGCCTAATAAAAATTCAGATATATTTAAACGATGTTTAAAATAAGATATTATATATAAAAATATAAAAATCTTATGCGGATATTCGACATTACTCGACCGAAATCATAAATATCAGTCAATTTAAATTCAAATTTGTTGGGAAAAAATTATAATAGACATTTATCGACAAAAACAGTTATATTTCGCTACAACTAAATTTAAAAGTATATTGAACGCGCGTATTAAACGTCTTAAAATGTAAATACAAACAAAATTTAAAATAAAACAAGGGATAATCCCCAAGGAGAAATACGTTATGGAAAACTTACTCATAACCATCGGCGAACTTGTAGCAACAGAAATTGACGAAGTAGAAAGCGTCAAATACGTAGACAAAGAAATGGGCTATATGTTTTACATCAATCTTGACGGCGGTAAAAAAGTACTGCTCAGCTTGATTGACAGCGACATAAACCCGTAATCTTGCAATCACGGGCAAGCCCCCGCGCTTTAAAAAGCCTCGCCGATACGGCGAGGCTTTATTTTAACTTAATTAACTGCGTTACAGTCCTATTCTTGTAGCCCTTGCGCTTCCGTCGAGTATAGAGCGTATCGAATACCTTCCCGAGGCTATGATAACGCTCGTGCCGTTTTTAAGCGGCTCCTTGATATATTCAAGCTTGGCGCGCGCGCCGTGCGCTCCCGCGCGGGACGCGCCCACGCAGTGCTGCTGAAGCTCCTCCACGTTCTCGAGAAGCTCGTATATATCCTTGCCCGACACTCTTTCCACAAGCGAGGCTTTATCCTCGGGATTGGACAGTATTCCGTCCGTGGTTGACAGTATCAGAAGCGTCCTGCACTTGACGAGGCAGGCAATCTGACTTGCCGTTTCGTCGTTGTCCACGCACTCAATCGCGTGTCCGCCCGACTCCTTTATACGGTTTATCTCAAGCTTTCTGTTTTCCTCGCAGCTTATCGCGTCGTTGTAATTTATAATGGGAATAGCGTTCTGCTTCGGACACCTGCGCAGCATATCGCAAAGATGCTCGCGCTTTTCCGCGTCGTTGAAATGCTGATGCTCCACAAGTATCTGCCGTACGCTGTAGCGGCTGTCCACAAACTGACGGTAGGTCTGCATAAGCACGGACTGTCCCTGCGCGGCGTAGTCCGTCTTATTCTCCTCCTCGTCGCCTTCGAGAGGGTGACCGTTGCGCTTTATATAGTCCAGCTTTCCTATTTCCGTCGCGCCCGAGGTAACCCAGACGTAGCCCGGTCGCAGCTCGCGCGAAATACGGGCTATTACGTTGTAGTTCATATCCGAATATTCGGTGTCGATAAGCGCCATCGAGCCTATCTTACCCACCAATTCTATATCGAAAGCCGCCATATAATTACCTTTCCGAAATCAGGTTCTGTCGTTATACACGTCCTGCTTGAGCGAGGGATAGCCGTTGTCCAGCACCTCCCAGCTGTCGCCGAAGCCGATGACGCTCGCCGATGACGGAGAGCCTACAACCCAATCCGCTTTGCGGAAGTTGCTTTCCTCAGTTCCGTCGCCTATGTTTGTAAAGTTCACGTACTCCTCGCTGCCCTTGCCGTCGCCAGTAATGCTGTAGGTCTTTCCGTCCTTGATAAGCGTAACTACGCTTTCCTTGTCATAGAAAATCTTTCCGTTAGTGCCTACGTCGTTAAGCATTTTACCGAACATATGCCCGAGGTTGTTATCTCCGTTGTTTTCAACGGTTATTTTTACCGTAGAGAACAGCGAAGCAAGCTTCTTATGGCTGTTTCTGCCGGCGATACCGCCCGCGTAAACGCTTACGCCCTTTACCGTATCCGCAACCGTTACCTTAATCTCGCCGAGCGAATAGCAGTAATTTATAGCGCAGATACCCGTCTCCGATGCGGAGCTCGAATCCTTTTTATCGCTATAGTTGCTGCCCATAATTCCGCCCACATAGACGTTGGCGTTTGTAGCCGTGTCGCTAACCGCAACGTAAAGCATAGCGGTGACGTGGCTGTTTAAGGCATAGCCCTCGTTTTTACCGACCATACCGCCTATGCAGGTAGCATATGAAAGCGAACCGCATACGCTTACGGGAGCCTGCTCCGAGCCGAGCGTAACGCTTGCCTTTGTAAGACGAATATTTCCCGTATTGGAGCCTGCCACGCCGCCGAACACAAATTCGGTAAGGCTTACCGCGCCTTCAACGGTGAAATTCTCAACAGTGCAAAGTCTGACCGCGCTGCCGTTGATACCTACGATACCGCCCATATTCAGCGCGGACCTGCCGTTTGCGGGGAGCTTATCGTCCACGCAGTTGACCGAGCGGACCGTAATATTTACGGTGTCGAGCGTAATGCTTGCGGAAGCGTTGCTTTCGCCCGCGATACCGCCGAAGGTCAACGCCTCGCAATCCGCCGCGAAGCCCGCCATATTGACCGTGCACAGCCTAATAAGTCCGTTTCTTGTGGTAATACCGCGGTTCACCGCCGTAATACCGCCGAATACCACCGTATGCAAGCCCGAAATCGTGTAATCCGCCATAGTTACAACGCAGTTTTCAATCGTGCCCGCATTGTCCGTTGCGACCGCGCCGATATAAACGCGCGCGGCGTCCTTGTCGGTTACTTCAAGCCCCACGTTTTCAAAATCGAGATTTTTTATAGTTCCCTGATTGTATCCGAACACCGAAGCGAACGTCTTGTCTCCGAAAATTCCGCGGGTAAGCTTCGCCTTTGCGGTTATCGAATTATCCTCGTTATAGCTTGCGCCGTCTATAGTTCCCTTAAAGGGATGCTCGCTGTCGAACAGAGGCTCGAATTTTTCCGTTCCGAAATCCACAGTACCCTTAAATATTATGTTTGCGCTTAGAATTTCGTCAATGCGCGCCTGCTGCTCCTCTGTAGGCTCCTCCGTTCTCAGAAGGTCGTAAACCTCCTTAAACTCCTGCACCGAGGTTATCGTAATTTCTCTTATCCACTTTGCGTAAAGCTTGAGCTCTACGGGAGTAAAATTGTCCTCCGCTCCCGCCGCGTCCATCGGAGAGGTAGGATTTTTCTCATTGCCGTCATCGAACAGGAAGGCTACGTTCTCGTAGGTCACGTTGTCCTCCTTGTCCTTCTTTTCTACGATATAATACCAATAATCGAATTTATAACCCTCTTTAACGTCGGGTTTAGGCATATTATCCTGCGTAAACGCTATATTCTGCCCGAAAACGTAATCCTCGGTATATCTGTCGTAAACGGTATCGCTTATACTGTCGGTAAACTTAACCGTAACCTTAGGCAGATTATCCGTAAACATCGGATAAAGCGTCAGTCCGTTTGTAAAGTAGTAGGAGGAAAGAGGCGCGACCGTCGCGTCCCCGTCCGCCTTCCACTTGGAAAACTGAATGGGCTTGCCCTCGTCGTTGATATAGTACCAGAAGCAGAATTTATTATTTTCGTCCGATGCCGTCGGACAGGGCAAATTCTCTCCCGAGGACGCGTACTTTGAAAGCAGCGTAGTATGCTCGGGGTCGAGCTCCGATGCGCTTATCGATATTTCGCCGTTAGGGCGCGCGTTCTCGTTTACGGTAAAGGTCTTTGTATCGGCGTTATACTCTAATTTTGCTCTAAGCTTGGGAGAGTGCTTATAGATGTTATTGGTATAAATTGCCGTAAGCGTAAGATTAGAGGTTATGCCCTTTGTAAAATCAAAGGGGTCTTTACCGTCCTTGGACCAATACTGAAACGTATATCCCTTTTTTACAGGAATAATTTTATTTCCGTTTTCGTCCGCAGGCTCTTTTATAGTTGTGCCGTAAGGAATATTTTCAATCACGGGATTTGCAAGCACCATATCGCTGTTGGTGTTAAAGGTGACCTTGTATTTTGCGACCTCAAACCTGTTGGGGTCGTCCGAATCGCTGCCTCCGCCGATATTGCAAGCAACAAGCGAAACCGCAAGCAGAGCGGCAAGGCAAAGCGCAAGGATAAACAACAGTCTTTTTTTGTGTTTCATATTTTCTCCGCGGAGCAGCCCGCTCCGTGCGCGCAAACGCGCATACGTATAATTATAAAATTAGTATGTATAATACTTTAAAATCTATTATACATACGCCCCGCTCATTTTTCAACTGAAAAAATTACTTTACGGCACTTTAAAAAAAATTTAATGCGCCCGCATAAAGCGCGGAACGCATATTTAAGCAAATATTTATAACTCAAACTCCCAAGCCTTAAAGCATTACGCAAACAATGCGGCGTACGTTTTTATTATCTCATCCGCGGACGCGCCGACCTCTATTCTGCCGCCGCACGCCGTGATATATTCGACAACCCCCGTTTTTGTCTGAGCGTTATTTGCGTCGGTTATCATATCGAATTCCGCGCCGCTGTAGATATATTCCAGCTCGTTCACAATAAATCTCATTCCGTCCGTTAAAGCGGCGGACGCGTTGCTTATCAACGAAACACGCACTTTATCGCCTTTATTCGGCTTAATAAAGTCCTTTATCTGCGATGAATGCGATACTATGGGCTTGGTGTTCAGCTTGCCCGATGACACCTCCTCAACGGCGGTGACGATATTTCTGCCGCTTCTTAAAATTAAGCCTATCCGCAATTCTCCGCCGTCGCCCGACACGGTTATGCACGCATAGCAATCGGGAGTGCTTCCGCCGTTTGACGGCGCAAGCCACATAGCGGACAGTCCTATAGCCGCAACTAAAAACAGCGCGAGCACAATAACCAGCAAGCGCATAACAAGCTGCTTCTGAAAAGCGCGTGCGGGAGTCTCCCCCGACAGCAGCTTATTAAGAGGAGCCCTGCTTGCCCGCGCATAAACCTCGGGTACGGTCTTGCTCTCCTGCTCGCGTCTGAGCTTTTTCTCTATATCCTTAAGCCTCATAGCCGTCCTCCCTTTGCATTGCTTTGCGCATCTTTCCGAGCGCATTGTTATAAGTCCATAAAACCGTGCCTACGGGCTTTTCAAGCAATTCGGCGATTTCGCGGTGCTTAAAGCCCGATATGACGTGCAGTGTAACTATCTGTCTTTCCGTTTCGTTGAGAACCCTGTTCATTACCGCGGTCACGGGCGAGCCGTCCTCGTCAAGCGTGTATGTACCAAACGAAGCTGCGCTCTGCTCGACGTCCACGGACAGCTCCCGCTTCCTCTTGTTTATCTCGTTAAGCGTGGCGTTTCTTGCAATGGTGTACAGCCAGGCGTATGCGTTTGCCCCGTCCTTATACGACGCTATGCTTGTCCTCAGCCGAATGTATGAGGTTTGCAGCATATCCTCCGCGGTATGATAATCTCTGCACAGCGAAAGTATAAACGCAAAAAGCCCGCGCTTGGTATCATTGTAGATATCCTCAAACGCCTGCTCGTCGCCGCGTTGCAGCCGCAGCATTTTCACGTTCAGCTCCTGCTTGGTCATACGTATATTTTACCACATCAATCGGGTGTTTAAAAGAAAAATTTTCGTATGCAAAAACGCCTCCGAAAATACGGAGACGTTTTTATTTTTAATTACAATCGGATTACGCAAGATTTGCCTGTCTGAAATAAAGCACTCTGTCGCCTTCCTTAAGCGGGAATTGCAGATTGGGATTTTGCGCGATAATCTGCTCGGGCATAGCGGTAAGCGCCTTGCAGAGGTCGAGAATTTCATCGCCGTCGTTTGCGATATACAGCGACAGCGCGGAGCGGTTTTGCGGCTTTTCCTCGCCTACCTCAACCGCGGATATAAACTCGGCGGTAACGTCGCTGTAGCCGCACACCTCTACGCCGAGGCGCAGGTCGATATCTATTTCCCTCTCGCGTCTGACCTTCGCGCTCATACTCTCTATGGAGCAGCAGACCTTTACTGTTTTAGAGAAAGGCTGTACGCTCGATATGGACAGCGAAAACGGGATTTCCGTTCTTACGGAGTTGTAGCCGTTTTCATCGGTATAAATTACGTCTGTATTCACAATACCCTCAACGGCAAGCTTACCGTCCTCGTCCACATACGCCTTAGAGGTATAGCATCTTGCATAAGGCAGAGCGTTGACCTCGATAACGGGAGCGCGGTTATCGCCGAGAACAGCCGTGCCGGACACGTTCTCGCTGAAGAAGCCGCAGCCGTCAAAGCACACGTAGTCGCGGCTTTCGCGGGTTACGGACACCTCGTTGGTAAGAGTGAACATATCGTCAACGACCTCGGTTTCCGAGCATCTGAACGCCTGAACCTTAAACTGAATTTCGCCCTCGACCTTTATAACGTTGTCGTCCGTCACGCCCTGAAGTATGATTTTGGAGGATTTTACGCAAGCGCTTACCGATATACTGTCGCCCGCCTGCACGCCGTCGAGATTCAACTCCTCCTCCAGCTCCATTCTGAACTCGCGCTGCTTGATGACGCCGCTTTCAACGTAGGTCACAACCGCGTAAACGTTTGCGCTTGCAAGCGCGCCGCCGTCCACAGCCTCGGCGCGTTTTACCGCGCAGCTAACGTTAAGCCCGAGCACGGAGGTTATCTCTCCGCCCACCTCCTGCTCATCCTCGAAGGGAGCCGTAGTCGTCTTGGAGGCTATAAACGAGGGCAGATAAATCGTTCTTTGAGTTTTATAGCATTGGTCGGCGTTGGTAAGCGCCTCTATTTCGTCTCTGCGCAGCGCGCACACCGATACCTCGAGCACCGCCGACAGCAAAAGAGTATCGGTAGCCTGCACGTCGGATTCCACAACCTTAATCGTACAGCTTATATTGTCGTCCGCAGTAAACTCTCCGTCCACGCGCACCGTAAAATCCGCATTGTAATCGGCGGTACGGGGCATACTCTCTCTGTCGAGATAGCAAAGACGGAAGTTGGTTCTGCCGCCTATCTGAGCGTAACCGTCGTAAACGTCCTGCGAGCTGCACTTTGCCTCAACCGCAAGAGAGAGTACTTTTGCGATATTCTGCATATCGATTCCGGGAGGAGAAAACTCAACCACTCTCTCCACCGACGGCGCAACGTAAAATTTGCTCACACTGAATTTATCAAAATCAAACATACACTCCTCCATATCGCTTAAAAATATGCGGGGAGCGTTACGAATATGACAGATTGCCGTCTGATTTTTAAATTTTTAAAATCAGGGCTGTATGCGCAGCACCACGGTATGCGTATGGATATCCGCATACGAAAAGGTTTTAAGCTCGCCGGTATCGAGGCGCACCGAGAAAACCGCGGGAAAAACGGCGGTCACCTCGCCCTTTAAAAGAGTGCTTTTGCCGCGTCCGCTGTTGACCTTTATAAGCACGGGGATATTGAGCAGGCTTTTTACCTGCTGCTTTGCGTTATCGAGGTTTTGTCCTATTTCTCTCATAGCCCGATTATTGCCGCAGGCGCGCGTTTTAATACAGAACCGATTATTTCACCTAAAACCCGACTTTGATACGCACATACTCGGACTATGTTCAACGCCTGCGCGCATACTCAAGTCTTACAACTCAGATAGCATAAATCAAAAAATTAACAAAATTTTGCAACATATTATTATTTTACAAACCGCCGTCCATATGATACTATTGTATAAATATAAATTTATATCTAATAAAACTGACTATTTATAAACGCCCTCCGCCGCGCTCTTTGCGGCGAAGGGCGGATATATCGGAGGCTAAATGAAAAACAGCAAGCTTATAAAATTTCTTATCGCCATACTGCTTATCGCCTGCGTTGCAACCGTAGCGGTCGCGTGCGACAAGCCGGGCGACGGCGGCGACAACGGAAATAAAAAGCCTCAGCACGTGCTGACCTTTATAATCGAGGGCGAGCAGATTCCGCCAATAATCGCGGTTGAGGGCGATACCATAACGCCTCCCGTTGCTCCGCAAAAGGACAATATGCGCTTTGTCGGTTGGTTTTTAAACAACACGGGCGAGAGCGTTACGTTGCCTACGGTAATGCCCGGTGAGGACAGAATTTACTTCGGCAGATACGAAACAATCGGCACAGATGAAAAGCCCCCGCAAATCCCCGAGGACTACAATTTGAAGCTCAACGAAAAGGACGGAACCAACACCCTGTATCTTAAAGGCGCGGACGTCTATCTCTTGTACAACAACAGCGTTATCGTATCCGAGCTGACTGCGGACGGTGATTATGCTGAATTTGATATAAATAAAAAGGAATACTGCGCCGTCATAGACTACGACAGTCAATCCTTTGGCTTCTACGAATACGCAATATCGCGCGACGCATATCCGTTACATCTTCCTACTGACAACACTTTCAATTTTGAACGTTGTCTTTATTTTGAAGAGAACGGAAAATTCAAAATTCTGGGCTATTCCTCCGAGGCAAACTGGGTAAACGGAACATATACTACCTACAGCTCCGCAACACAGGAATTCGACCTCACAGTAGTTACGGACAACACCTACGGATTATTTACGGACTGCCGCATTCGCCTTAATAAAACCGTAAGATTATCAGAGGATACAAACGAACCGGTAATATATAACGCATACAACATCTTTGACGAAAGCATATTCGGCTCGTTCACCTACAGCTCGCAATCGCTCACGCTGGACGGCTACGGATATGCCGCGTACAACGACGGAGAAGGCAACGTAATCAACGGCGTCTGCGAGCCTACCTCGGTTACGGGCTTTCAAGACAGCTTCGTCAATTTCATAGACGCTGATACAGGCAAGGATTTCCTGTTTGTAATAAACGCGGGCGACGACCAAAGCTTATTCCTGCCCATAGGCACAGAAGTGGGACTTTATCGCATATTCGACATAACCGAGCAAAAAGCGGGGTCGTATTACTTCCTGCTTAACGGCGCGGGAACGCTTTACGTATTCTACGGCGAAAGAACCGCGTTCTATCCCGAAACCGAGATAGCCGAAGGCACCTACGAGATATTAGAAAGCGGCGAATTTACATATAAGCTGACGAACGTGTTAAACGACAGCTATATGAACGATACGTTCAGAAACGGCTTCAACTTTAAGCTTACTACCTACGGCTCGGGGCTGTACGAAACAAACGCCTTCACCGTATACGACGAGTCTATCGCGGGAGTATGGTCGGCGGAGAACGGAGCCTCCACAATCAAGCTCGACGGCTACGGCTCCGCTACGCATAACGACGGAGGCAACGCATTTACGGGCGTAATCCAAAGATATAAGGATTTGCTGCTTATCACCGCGGACGACCAAAGCCAGCGCGTATTCCGCGTAACCGAGGGAGAAACAGTAACCTACAGACAAATCGGACTCGAGGTCGGCAATTATTTTCTTTATTCCTATGTAAAAGGACTTAAAGAAACCGTATACGTATACTTTGACGGCGAAAACCGCGCGAGCCTCTACGTATATGATGAGGTACAGAAAGAATTCGTAATTGAAAAATCCGGAACGTACGCCCCGACCGCCAATTCGGGAGAATATGAACTGACGTTCTCATCGAACGATAAAATAAAAATCGCCACAAGACAGATAAACTTCGGCAGTCTGTACTATCCCGACTGGAAGACGGTTTATATCGAATACGACGCAGCTATGTCCGGCACATACAAAAACTCCGCGGGAACCGCAACGCTTGTGCTTGACGGCTACGGATTAAAGGGAACCTACACCGACGAAAAAGGCGTAACTTATACGGGCGAATTTGCAAAGGAATGGAATCTTATAACCTTCCTTGCCTTCGACGAGGAGGGATATACCGACGTAATAACCTTTAAGGTGACGGGCAGCATAATAGAGAGAAAGGAAAAGATTGCCGGCGTATACTATACCTACAGCCCCGGCTCGGACATAGTAAGCGACTACGTAAGGCTTTTCCTTGACGGAGACGGAAACGCTATGCTCTCCGAATACGACGCGGCAACCGATAGCTACAGCGGCACAAACGCAGCCTATACCTATGATGCGGAAAACGACGAATATACGCTGACTCCCGACGGCGGCGACGCGTTTAAGCTTAAGCTTGCCGAGCACAACGGAAACAACGTATATATCGTATTCAACCAAAACTGGAAGGGCGAGTATATCGACGAGGACAACAGAACGCTTGTACTCGACGGCTACGGCAATGCGGAATACCGCGACGAAACAGTACCCTGCACCGTATTCGGCACGAATTACGATAACGTAACGTTCAACTGGTTCGGCGAAAAGAAGACGTTTGTACTTAATAAGACAGACAACACCTTTGCCACGACAACCAAGCCCGTCGGCATCTACTACACCTACTCGATGGGGACAATAAGCGGATATTCGCGACTTGTTATCACCGAGGACGACGCAATAGAGCTACAGGTATTCTCACTCTTAAGCAACGCGTACGAGGTAGCAAACAGAGGAGCCTACTCTAAAAACGGAGACGTGTACACGTTTACCTCTGCAAGCGGAGGAGAAAGCTTTACCTTTAAGCTTGCACAGGTAGGCGCATACGACGTATACAGAAGTAACGACGAGTATGCCTCTACGCTAACCTCCACCGCGCAAATACTCGGTCAAACCAAAACGCTTACATTGGTGCTTGACGGCTACGGCAGCGCAACCTACACCTTCTATGACGAGGTGGACGGCAGAGCGCGTACCCGTACAGGCTACTACTATTACGACAAAGAGGAGGATTTACTGGTATTTATAGCAACCAGCGAAAGCGGCGAGGAATACGCAACCTACATTATGATAGTGGACTGGACGGAGAACAGCTTTGAAATAATGAGCGAAAACTAAGCAAAAGCGCTAAACATAAGAAGGACGGGAAAACCCGTCCTTTTTCTTTTAGCTTAGTAAATTAAACTTTCATTTAATCGTTATAAGCGCGTTTTTACAAGGCAATTAAAGACTGTTGATTATCGTCGGAGTCGTTCCCGTCGCCCGACTTCCTCTTTCTTTTTACTGCAATCACAATAACGACCGCAATCACCGCCGAGGCTATTGCAAGTCCTAAAATAAGCATAGTCAAATCCAACGGACGCGCAATAAAAGGCTTAACGTTTGCGATAAATTCGCGCGGTATAGGACTGCCGTCGTATCTTGCGCTTATGCGCCTTACTCCCGACTTTTTAGGAGTATAAGCAAAGGTTTCGCCTTCTCCCGCAAGCTCTCCGTCCACATACCATTGAATTTTGGATTTCTTTTCCTCGCTCACATACTCTATTCCCGTAAGCGAAAAAACCGTAGTGGTATTTGTATACAAAACTCCGCGCGACGGCGCGTTATCCACGCTGTCCGCAGCATTTTCGGCATAGGTTACGCGCGCCTCTCCCACCATAAACGCAACCGAACTCAAAAACACGTCCTGCGACTGCTCGAAGGTCTTATCCCCGTAGCGCAGTCTTGCAATCAGCGTAACCGTTTCGTCTATATGTTTTGGAGTATAATTAAAGCGTATTCCGTAGCCAAGCACGTTTTCTGTAGTATCGGCGTGCCTTTCAACCCACTGTACGGCGGCGTCAAGCTCGGGGTCGGTCTTGCCGAAGGGATTTATTTTAGCAATAAACGTGACGGGCTTAACCGCGTTTGCGCGCATATAAATAATATCCTCGTACGCGTCCTTGCCGTATTCGCCGTTATGCGAAAGGCTTATTCCCGTCGGGTCCGAGTACTCATATTTTGTATTTTCAAAGTCCTGCGCGACTATGGTATTAAAATCGAGGCATCTTATTTCCGCGCCCTCTTTTTTTATCACTCTGCCGTCAATATTGCGCATCATACGCGCAAGCTCCACGCCCTTCGGTGCAGGCTTTCCCTCCGCCTCGTAGCGCAGCTTAATCAAAACTCCCGCAACCGTAGCTATAGGCGAGGCAAGCGACGTTCCGTTCAGATACTGATACAGCGCGCCCTCCGTAAACTTCGCCGTATAAATCTCTTCGCCGGGACCTGCAATATCGTATACCGAACCGTAGTTGGACGCCTCGTAAAGTCCGACGCTATCGTAAGCCATAACGCTTAGCACGCCGTCGTGCGCCGCGGGATAGAACACGTTATTTGCATTGCCGTCCGCATTAAGTCCGTCGTTTCCCGCCGCCGCTACAATAAGCACGCTGTCGCAGGCGCTTTCAAGCGCGTAAGTGAGCGACGTATTCGTAGCCCAGTCCGAGCTGTCCTTTTTTATTCTGCCAAGCGACATATTGACGGCGTCCGCGCCTATTTTGTCCGCCTGATTTAACGCCTCCACAACGGGAGGAATGACAAAGGATTTCTTTTCCTTGCCGTTCTCGATTGTATTCGCCTTTATCGGATAAATTTTAATAAAATCCTCAAGCCCGAGCTCCTTAATCATCATCGCGATAACGCCGGCGATAGCGTTGCCGTGCTTGTCGTCCGCGGTGTCCTTCATATTTTCGAGCGGCACCTGTTTTTTATATCGCGAGTCGTAGCCCGCGGGCTTGCCGTCGGCGTCCGTGTAGAGCACGCCGGAAAATACCTCGTGGTCAAAGTCGATACCCGTATCTATAACGGCTATAACCTTTTTAGAAAGCTTACTCTTATCCCACTTATCTATACGAGCCTTAGCCTTGTCGATTTCAAGCCCGCCTTCGCCGTAGTACCACAGCGAGGACAGCTCCACGTCGTCGTATTCAAGCGCAAAAGCAACGCCCGCGCCGCCAAAGCACGCGAAAACCGCCGCCGATATAATCAGCAGCACACCGATATATATAAGTCCCGAAGATATGCTTTTTTTCATTTCACTCCATTCCGCAAGGTAATTACGCCTGCGCGTCCTCTAACAGCTTTTCGGAAAACTCAAGTCTTTTCAAGCTCTCCTCTCTGCCGAGAACGATTGCCATTTCGATAGCTCCGCCGGGAGTAACCGCCGCGCCCGTCAGCGCAACGCGCATACTGAACATAATCTGACCGCCCTTCAGCGAATATTTTTCGGCGTTTTCGGAAATAGCCTGCTTTATACCCTCCTCGCTCCAGTCGTCAAGGCTTTTGAGAATATCCAGCGCAGCCCCCACCGCCCTAAGCGCGACAGCCGCGTCAACCTTCATCTTTTTATGCTCGTACATAGCAAGGTCATAAGCCTTGAAATCGGAAAGAAACGCAAGCTTCTCGGGTATTTCGCTTAAAATATCCACTCTTGTCCGCATAAGGCGCGCAAGCTCGCGTTTATCGTAATTGTTGCCGTTTATTCCCTTCTCTATCCAGGGCAAAGCCGCCGCATAAAACTCGTCCTCGCCCATAGCCTTGAGATACTCTCCGTTCAGCCAGCGCATCTTCGCCTCGTCGAAAATGGAGCTGCTGTGCGAAATGCCGTCCACGTCAAACGCCTCGGTCATCTCGCCCATAGACATCTTTTCGCGGTTGTCCTTCGGACACCAGCCGAGCAGCGCGATATAGTTTACAATCGCCTCGGGCAGATATCCCTTGGATATGAAATCCTCAAAGTTCGCGTCGCCGAAGCGCTTGGACAGCTTACGCGTCGCGTCCTTCATAATGGGCGGCAAATGCATATACTTAGGACGCTCCCAGCCGAACGCGTCGTATATCAGATTGTACTTGGGAGTAGAGCTCAGATACTCCGTACCGCGTATAACGTGCGTGATATTCATAAGGTGGTCGTCCACCACGTTGGCAAAGTTGTAGGTGGGCAGTCCGTCGGACTTAAGCAAAACGCCGTCCTCGATGTCCTGCGAGTTTACGCTGATTTTGCCGAAAACCATATCCTCGTACTCGGATACGACGCCCTCGGGAACCTTCTGTCTTATAACGTAAGGCTCGCCCGCGCGCAGTCTGCGCTCAACCTCCTCCTTGCTTAAATTACGGCAATGCTTGTCGTAGGTATGCACTCCGTTTTCATCCTTCAGCCCTTCCAGCCTCTCCTTGTCGCAGAAGCAGTAATAGGCGCCGCCGAGCTCCACAAGCTTTTCGGCGTACTCCTTGTACAGTCCCATTCTTTCAGTCTGCACGTAGGGACCGAAGCCCGCGTCCTTGTCGGGACCCTCGTCATAGGATATCCCCGCCGTTTTGAGAGTGCGGTAAATCATATCCACCGCGCCCTCCACCTTGCGCTCCTGGTCGGTGTCCTCTATGCGCAGAATAAAATCTCCGCCCTTGCTCTTAGCAAACAGATAAGCGTACAGCCCCGTACGAAGATTGCCGATGTGCATAAAGCCCGTCGGCGACGGAGCAAATCTGGTTCTTACGGAATTACTCATAGTTACCAAATACCTCGTTAAATTTTATGATTTCGTCCTTGAATTCTTTAAAATATCCGACTTCCTCAAAGGAAAACGGTTTTTGCGCCGCGTCTCCGAAAATCAGATGGTCCTGCAAATTTATACCCAAAGCGTCCAAAGTCCTTACGATATTGCGCGTTAAACGGACGTCCTCGTTAGACGGATTCAGTCTGCCGCTCGGATGATTGTGCGCTATAATAATTTCAACCGCCTTAGTCGCCTGCGCAAAAGAGATTATCTCCGCAACGCTAAAGGATACGCTTGTCCTGTTTCCGCTGTTCCAGTGCTTTTCGCCCACTACGCGGCATTTCGCGTCAAGCGCCACAGCGCAGAACTGTTCCTCGTTAAGACCTATAAAGTACCTTCCGAAGTACTCCTTAACCTCTCCGCGATTGCGCAAAAACACCTTTTTCTGCACGGACGGATGCAAGCCGTAGGTCCTGACTATTTCGCCTATCACCGACAAGAACAGACCTGCATTCTCCGTCATACCCGAAACAGCCTGAAGATGCTCGGGCTTGGCATTGAAAATATCGTACAGAGAACCGAACTCCTTTATAAGAGTATGCGCAAGCGCGTTCGTGTCCTTTCTCGGAATAAAGCTGTACAGCAAATATTCCAAAACCTCGTGTTCCTGAAGGTTTCCGATACCGCCCGTCAATATTCGCGTTCTCATACGCTGTCTGTGTCCGTTGTGTAAATGCTCCGACATAGCCGTCCTTTAACTAAAGTGCGGGATATTCCTTAAAAACGGCGTCCTCAAGCTTTACGAGACGGATAAGCGTAATAAGCGCCTTGTCCGTATCCTCGAAGCCGAATTTTTCGCCGATAATTTTCCAAACTCCGTAGGCGTGCAGAAAATCGTACCAGAAGTAGCATTCGTCCTGAAGCTGAAAAATTTCCAGCTTGTTAAAGGACTGATACTTGCTCCAGTTTTTAAGCACGTCTATAAGCGCGCAAACCTCCTCGTTGCCGTCGTATCGCTCGTGAATAAACTGAAGCATATACTTTTTAACTTCCTTGGAGAAGGTCATAACGCCCTGCTTCGCATTTTCAATATCCTTAAGGATAAGCGGAATTTCGGGCATATCTGTATTGTTTTTCAGTGCCTTTTCACTTAGGTACGCAAACGTGTTGGTCATAGGTGAAATTATAAACTATTTCCCAAAACAAATCAACTCGCTTTTGCAATGTTTTATAATACTTAAATTAGTAGATATATAATAATAACTAAAGAAACCGTTTATCCGCGCCGTCTTATTTCAAAAATCCGTCTATTCCCAAAAAGAGCGTATACGCAAGCTTAGTCTGATAATTCTTATCGGTTAGATTCGCCTCGTCAAAGGGATTGCTCAAAAATCCGCATTCCACTATTATGCTCGGATAAGGACTGCAGGACAGCAAATACTTTTCGGCGCTGAGCGCGGTATAGGCGCGCCCTCCGTTGTCGGAATTAAGGTCGCGGTTGATTATTTCCTGCATTATATCCGCAAACCTTCTGCCCTGCTCGCTGTACCTGTCGAAAAAGACCTGCGCTCCGCGGCGCGAGGACGCCGAGTAAAAATTCATATGCACGCTTACCATTGCGTCGGGCTTAGCGGCGTTAATTATATTGCCTCGCTTAAACATATCCGCGCGTTTCTTGTTGTCGCGCACGTCGGGATGAGTGTGCATAGTGTCGTTCTGTCTTGTATAAATCACCCTATAGCCGCCGGCAACCAGATATTCGCCGAGCAGCTTCGCCACCTTTAGATTTAAATCGCTCTCCTTAACGCCGGTGCGCTTGCCCGTAACGCCTCCGTCCGCGCCGCCGTGTCCCGCGTCCACAACCACGACCTTACGCGAATCCCTGCTCATAACCGAGGCGACGATAAAGGGCGACGACAGCGCAAGCGCGACGAAAACCGCGCTAAGCAGCATCGCCGCAGCCTTGAGAATATTAAGCTTGAAATCGGAAATTTTATGCATACCGTTACTTTGTTAGCTATATGCAGGATGGCATAAAAATACACAGTTATCCATAAAGTTATCCACATTTTGGGCGGAGAATGTGGATAAGTATATGTATAAGTCAAGAAATTATGTCATTTAACGCAGCTGTAAACAGCATACGGCGGCAGGCACAAAAATATTACACAAGCGCGAAAAGCTCCGATTTTCGACAATTTTCGCAATCTAAAGTACCTTTTTTAAAATTTGTCAGCGGTCATAAGCGTGAGGCGCATATCATAAACTTATGCGAGGTGAATTATGTCACGACTGTCCGCCGTAATCGGCAAACCCGTATTAAATATAGCGACTACCTGCATAATCGGAAAAGTGACCGATGTATATTTTGATGAAAATCTGAAAAAAGCCGTATATTTTTGCATAGAGATTTTTCCCGAAAACAAACCGATGCTGCTCGAATACACCGAGGCGCAGAGCATACTCGACGCAGTTGTGGTTGCCGACGACGTAAAGCTGACGTCCATACAGGACGCCGATATAACCGCCCTGCGCACAAGCATAATGGGAATGCCGGTATACGCCCCTAACGGCGCGGATAAAGGAAAAATCAAGGACATTATAATAACGCTTGCGGGAAAGATAACAAAACTGCAAACTACGACGTCCGAATTCACTCCGTCCGCAATAATCTCGGTGGGCAACGTGATACTGCAAAAGGGCGCGGTAAAGAGCAAGACCAAAAAAACGGTAATTCCCCGTCCCGCGGAGGAGCGCCCCGTATATATTCTGAACGACGCGAAAAAGGTGCTCGAAATAGAAAAAACCATTCTTGACGGAAGTATGCCAATCCCTATGCCCCCCAAGCAGGAAACGGAAAAGGAGCCCGTGCTATCCAACGGCGCGTTTGAAATGCTGCTTGAAGGCTCGCGCGCATATTCCTACGACGATGACGCGCGCACACCCACGCGGGTTATATGCGACTACGAATTTTTGCTGGGCAGAACTCTCGGCGCGGATTTATGCACGTACACCGGCGAGCTTATAGCAAAGCAAAACAGCACAGTGACCGATGCTATAGTAGATAAGGCAAGACGCGCGGGCAAGCTTGTGGAGCTTACCCTCAACAGCATAAAACCGGAAAAGTAAAATTGACAAATAAAGCTTAGATTATGACAAAAAAATTCAGCAAATCACCGATACCCTACCTGCTTGCTGTGCTAACGCTGCTTGCAAGCTGCGCGCTGCTTTTTGCGTGCAACAAAACAAACGCCAATCCGCTTGCCACCTCAACCTGCTACGAGCTGACAGCAAACTACGAGGGCGATACTCTCGAGGTCTATCAGGAGATTTTATACTACGCGCCCGCCGACACGGACGGAATAGTCCTTCACATTTACGCAAACGCATTCAACAAGACAAATGACGTAATCGATATTTCATCCGCGCAAATCAACAGGAAAAACGTCGAATTTGACATTTACGGCAAGGATAAGACGCTTCTAAAACTGCACTATCCGACCCGCAAGGGCAAGAGCGTAAACATCTCCGTTCAGTACACGGTCACTCTGCCCGAAACGGATACGCGGCTTGGAATAACCGCGCGTGGAATTAGCAACCTCGCCTGCTTTTATCCCGTTGTCGCCAGATACGAAAACGGCTATCGCGAGGATTGCTATAACAGCTTCGGAGACCCGTTCTATCACGACATATCGTCGTTTTACGTAAACGTCACTCTTGACGAAGGTCTGGACGTCGCCTGCTCGGGAGAGATAACGGATACACGCCTTGTACGCGTAAACGGAAAGGACAAAAAAACCTTGGAGATAGAAGCGGAGTTCGTACGCGATTTTGCAATGTCGGTCGGCAAAATGTCCAAGGTTACGGGAAAAGCTGAGATAGACGGCAATGAAATAGGTCTTACCTACTGCTACATAGAGGACCCGTATCCCGCCCGCACTCTCGAGCGCATATCTCAATCGCTGAGCGTATTTTCGGAGGCATTCGGAGCATATCCGTACAAGACGTTTACGGTAGCGCAAAGCAATCTCAGCGACGCGGGAGGGATGGAGTACGGCACGTTCGTAACCGTATCGCTCACAAGCTCGCGCGAGGAATATCTCGACACCGTAACCCACGAAACCGCGCATCAGTGGTGGTATAACCTTGTGGGAAACGACCAGATAAACTCCGCCTGGTTGGACGAGGGACTGACCGAGTTTTGCACCTACTATTTCCACTATCTTACGGACAACCGCGAGAAATTCAAGACGGAAATGAACAACATATCCAAATCCTACGCGGCTTTTGCCGCGCACAAGCCCACGCTCGGCTTTGACGGCAGTATGAACCGTCCGCTCTCCTCTTATCTTACAGACGGCGAATACGTTGCGGTCTGCTATTTCAAGGGCGCGCTGTTATTCAACACCCTTCGCGAGCTTGTCGGCGACGGCAAATTTCAAGCCTCTATGCAAAGATATCTTGCGGACAACCGTTACGGCGTCGCCACCGAAGATTCACTTATTGCGGCATTCAAATCACAGGGCTGCGACATAAGCGGAATAGTAACAAGCTTTATAAACGATACCGCAGTGATATAACGCCCGATATGTCCGTCTGTCAATAAAAACAATAACATCCGACCGAGTGTTGAAAAGTCGGGTGTTTTTTGTTGCCAATAAAACTATAAATGATATAATATAATCCGATAATAAATATACAGTAATAAATAGGATATGAAAAAAGGCAACAAGGAAAAACGCCCTGCTAAGCAGGTTATAAAAGAACTTCTTTCTCTGTTTCTGGTATTCTTCAAGATAGGACTGTTTTCATTCGGAGGCGGATACGCAATGCTCACGCTTATAGAAGCGGAGGTCGTAGACAAGCACAAATGGATAAGCAAAAGCGAGCTCGGCGACATTTTCGCCATAGCCGAAAGCACTCCGGGACCGATAGCGGTAAACACTGCTACGTTTATAGGCACAAAAAGACTGGGCGTATTCGGCGGAATTTTTGCAACTCTGGGCGTCGTCCTGCCCTCCTTTATAATCATAGTCGCGCTGTCCTATATACTGAATCTCGTAAAAGACAACAAATGGGTTGGCTTTTTATTTAAAGGCATACGCGTAGGCGTACTGGTACTGATAGCAAAGGCTGTTTTCTCATTCTTCAAGGATATGAAAAAAACGCTGTTCTCATTTGCGATAATGGCTATTTCGTTTATTTTGGTATTCGTGCTTAAGGCGGACGTAATCTACGTAATACTCGGCACAATACTGGTATGCTCGATAGCAGTAGCGGTAAAAACGTACGCGACAAACCGCCGCTGTCACACGGTAGGCACGCCGGAGTATTATAACGAGCGCGTAGGAAAGCCCGTGGAGCGCGAGGAATACGTATCCGAAAAGGCTATAGACGCCGATATAATAAAGATAATGCCTCCCGAAGCTCCCGCAAAGACCGAGGACAAAGGAGGTAATGCCGAATGATTTACCTCGACCTTTTCTGGACGTTTTTCAAGATAGGACTGTTCACCATAGGCGGCGGACAGGCTATGATACCTATGATAATGACCAACGTAGTCGCAAAGGGCTGGCTTGAGCAGACCGCGCTTATAGATTTCATAGCGATAAGCGAAAGCACCCCGGGACCGTTTGCCGTAAACATCGCAACGTATACGGGCATAGAAACCGCAGGGATTTTCGGCGCGATATGCGCGACTCTCGGAGTCGTACTGCCCTCGGTAATAATTATAACGATTGTTGCCAAGCTGCTGTCCAATTTTATGAAGCGCAAGGCAGTGGGCGAGGTCTTTACGGGCGTGCGTTCAACGGTCACGGGACTGCTTATGTCCGTATTCATCTCTCTCGTACTGACTATGCTTTTCGGCATATCCGACATATTCAACCCGGGTCCCGTCAGCGCGGACTATATAGGCATAGGATTGTTTGCAGTTATATTCCCCCTGTCGTTTATAAAGATAAAGGGCAAAAAAATGAAGCCGATACTGCTTGTAATACTGTCCGCCGCGCTCGGAGTATTATGCTACGGTCTGTTCGACTATTTCGGAGTTGTAATTTAAAACGGTTAAAACCTCTCATTTATACGGTTAAATAACCCGATATTTCCGTTTAATATTTAAATTTGGGTATTGTTTTCTTCGTCCGCATAAATTATAATATAGAGCGTGAAGTCTTTTTCACGTTTTATAAGCATTTGAGGAGAATTTTATGAGAAAAAAATCAGCCGAGTCGGCGCCGTTACTTGACGAGCAAGGCAGAAAGCCGCTTAAACTGGACTATCCGCAAACGTTTAAAGTCGGATTTGCGTTTGCAATCATTATGCTGTTCTGGACGGCATACGACTTTGTCGTTCCGCTGCTGCTCGAGCACGCCTACGGACTTCCCAACTCTCTGCGCGGTCTGATAATGGGACTCGACAACCTGCTGTCGCTGTTTATGCTCCCGCTGTTCGGAAAGCTCAGCGACAACGCGCACGGCAAGCTTGCAAAGAAATTCGGCAGACGTACTCCGTTTATAGTGATTGGCACGGTGGCGTCGGTAATACTTATGGTATTCGTACCCGTCGCCACGCTTAATCAGCAGAAGAACGCAAACAAGTACATAGAGAGTTTTGAAAGCTCGCTTTCCACCGTCATCACCACCGAGGACGGAAAGGAAATTACCAAGCTCGAAAGCCTGCTAACCCAGTGGTGGGACAGCGGCGACAAGAACTACTGCGACAAGAGCTACATAAAGATGAATTTCGGCGAAAACGCTACCGACGCGGAAATGAAAGCGTTTTTCGTAAGCCTTAAGTACGACGAAAATTTCTCCTCCAAAAAAGCGGTGCTAAATATGCTCGGCAGCGAAACGTATTATTACGTAATAGACGGGCAAAAGGTTGAAGTAAGCCTCGAGGATACCGCGCCCTCGGGCGAAACCTATCAGGTTATAAAGGAAAGAAACGCAAATTACACCAAGTATGTAAAGAGCGGAATGAATAACTACGAAAGCGACCAGATTTACGAGAACGTCACCAAAAAGACGGGCGGCGCAAGCATAGGCGTATATATGGTGATTCTGTTGCTTGTGCTTATCGCAATGGCAACCTTCCGTTCCCCCGCAGTCGCGCTTATGCCGGACGTCACCCCCAAGCCTCTGCGCTCGCAGGGCAACGCCATAATAAATCTGTGTGGCGGAATAGGCGGCGCAATCGCGTTTTTGATTTACACGGTAGTACTGTTCGGCAACAATATAAACAATTACGTAATAATATTCTCCTGCGTAGCGGCGGGAATGCTGCTGTTGCTTGCAGGCTTCCTCGCGCTTGTCAAGGAGCGTAAAATGGTCGATAAGTGCCAGCAGATTTGCAAGGAGTACGGCATTGACGACTTTGACGAGGAGGAAAAGGACAAGCAGGACGGCGGCAAGCTTGAAGACGCCGAAGCAAATCCCGAGGGAGATGCCGAAATCTCCGCGCCCGAACCCGCGCCCGCGATAGACGTCGTTATGACGGACACGTCGGGCAACTTCGTAGCGGATACGCAGTCCACTCCCGACAGCGCGGAGCAGATGTCCCCCGACACCCTCGAGTTTGCAAAGGAGGTCACGCACAACGCAAAGACTCCGCGCAAATCTCCCAAGGAGTGGTGGAGCTCCAAGCCGCAGACCGAAAAGTCAAAGCTTATATCCTTCTGGCTCATACTCGCCTCGATATTTATGTGGTTTATGGGCTACAACGCAATCTCGAGCAATCTCTCGGTATACACCACCAAAGCGCTCAACCTCTCGGCGGGCGTAGCTTCCATTATCTCGGGCGTAAGTATGGGTATCAGCGCGATAGCGTTTATCCCCGTCGGCTATATGGCTGCAAAGATAGGCAGACGTAAATCCATAATTATCGGCTTCGGAATGGCGGTTGTGTCCTTCGTGCTGATATTCGCGTTTGTACGCCCGAATAACGAAGCTATAATCCCCGCGGTACTGTTTGCGCTGTTCTATCTCATTGCAGGCTTCGGCTTGATAATCGCAAACGTAAACACCTTCCCGATGGTCACCGAGCTATCAACCTCGGCAACGGTCGGACAGTACACAGGCTACTACTATATGGCGACAATGTCGGCGCAGGCAATCACGCCGTTTATCGCGGGCTTGATAATGGACCACATCTCCAACCGCGGACTGTTTGTCTACAGCGCAATATGCGTAGCTATAGCAATAGTGCTTATGATATTCGTAAAGCACGGCGACAGCGTGGCAATAGGCAAAGGCAGAAAGCTCACTAAAGAGGAAAAGAAGCAAATCCGCTTGGATGCGCTCGATGCCGACTAAAGGAAAAATTTGCACTGTATTTAAGTCCCTCTCAAAAATGAGAGGGACTATTTTTTCAGTGAAATTTTTCCTTAACTACCGCACAAAGTATTGTTTGCTATCCACTTTTTCCGACGTTGTAAACTCCAACTACATTCCGCACAATACTTTGTTTGGTCGCCCTCTAAACTAACTTTATCCTTTAATTCGATATCTTTATTCTTTTTTCTATATCGTTTTTCCTTAACTACCGCACAAAGTATTGTCTGCTATCCACTTTTTCCGACGTTGTAAACTCCAACTACATTCCGCACAATACTTTGTTTGGTTGCCCTCTAAACTAACTTTAACCTTTAATTCGATATCTTTTTCTTTTTTCTATAACGTTTTTCCTTAACTACCGCACAAAGTATTGCTCGCTATATATCTATATAACTTTCAACAAAAAAGCACTCCGTTAGGAGTGCGGTTTATATTTTTTTTGTATCTATTCCAAAATAATTCTCACCGTGCACGGCTCAACAACCAGCTTATCCTTTATCACCTCGCCCGACGCCGCGTCTTTTCCGATACAATCACGCAATACAGTATGGTTGGTGGCATTGGCATAAACGGTCAATACGCCTGCTTCGCTTATGCGGCGATAAATCAAAATTTCTCCGTCGTTTATAAAATACGTTTGTCCAGTAAAATACTCGCTATATCTCTCGCGCATTCTGCCCAGCGATTTATAATGCTCTATAAGCTCGCGGTCCTCTCGTCCCCACGGATAGGTTCCGCGATTGAGAGGGTCCTCGAAGCCCTGAACGCCCGCTTCGTCTCCGTAATACAGGCAAGGCACGCCGGGTAACGTATACTGCAAAGCCGATGCAAACATCAATCTCTTTTTAGCAAGCGCATAATCTGTATCGTTCAGCCTGTACTCCGCCCTGTCGAGCTTTCGCTCGGGCGGCGTAACGCCGCTGAGATAGGTAAGCGCGCGCACCGTATCGTGGCTGTCGATGAGGTTCATAAGCGTATCGAGGCTCTGTTTGGGATAGCCCTCGAGCACCTGCGAAGCCTTTGCTATAAACGCGTTTTTATCTCCGTCCAAGGTATAGGCAAGTACGGCTTCCTTAAACGGATAGTTCATAACCGAATCGAGCTGTTCGCCCATAAAATACGGTCGCCACTCGTCGTAGGCAATCTTTACGGTAGCGTCCTCCCAGACCTCGCCCACAATCAGCATATCCTTTCCGCTCTCTTTTATTTTTCTGCAAAGCTCGGTAGTAAAATTCACGGGAAGCTCGTCCACGACGTCGAGCCTCCAGCCCGCAATGCCCGATTTGCTCCACTTATCTATTACGCCGTTTCTGCCAAGCAACAGCTGTCTGAAGCCCTCTGCGGACTTATTGGCGGTAGGCACAACGGTGCTGCCCCACCAGCAATGATATTTGTCGGGATGCTCATAAAAATAATACCAATCGTAATAGGGCGACTGCGCGCTCTGATACGCGCCTAACGTCGGATAACTCCCCTCTCGGTTAAAGTAAACGCTGTCCGCGCCCGTATGATTGAACACGCCGTCCAGAATAACGGCAATACCCTTTTTAGCGGACTCCGCAACAAGTCTGCAAAAATCCTCCTCGCTTCCGAAAAGCTCGTCAATTTTCAGATAATCTCCCGTATCGTATCTGTGGTTTGACGAGGATTTAAAAATAGGCGATAGATATATACAGGAAACTCCCAGCGACTTAATATAATCGAGCTTTGATATTATGCCCTCGGCATTGCCTCCGAAAAAATCATCCGCGCGGTAATCCGTCCCCTCCTCGGCGATGTCGGGACGCTCGTACCAATCGATATGCAGCCTGCCCCTTTTATTAAACGGAATATCCGAAGCTTTGCAAAACCTATCCGCAAATATCTGATAAATAACGCCGTGTTTTGCCCAATTCGGGGTTTTATAGTCGCATTTTGATACGGTCAACTGCCATTCGGGCAACCAATCGCCAAGCACTGCGCATCCGTCGCAGCCTCTGCCGAAAAACGCGAGCGAGCCGTCCCCATATTCTCCCTCGAAGCGATATTTGTAAATACCGTAGTCAAGCAATGACAGCGCGCCCTCGAAAATATCCTCTCCGTTTTCGGTAAGGCGATAAGGCAGTTCAAATCTTAAGCTGCCGCCGTCCGCTGCGCCGCCCTCCCCGAAAACCTGTCGCAATACGATAAAGACCCTCTTGATTTGCAAACCGCAATCGAGAGGGAATTTAATGTCTATCGCGCCGCCTACGTACGCCGCGCCGTATGGAGTTTTATGCGTTAAAGGATTATACATTTACTTTGTGACAAACAACTGTCGTTGTTATAAAATTTTGCAAAAGCGGCAATTTCCTGTCACTTTTGCAAAATCCATATTTCATTTCAGACTTGTAAATTGTGATTATTTGTGTTCAGGCAAGGAAGGCGAGCACGCGAGTTGCCAAGTATATAAACATACACGACAACGAGCGCGCACAAGGCTGACGAAGCGTCAACACAAATAGCACGGTTTTACTTTATCGGCTTCAGTCCCCAGATACGCTTGGCATATTCCTCTACGGCTCTGTCCGCCGCAAAGAAGCCCGCTTTTGCGATATTTACAAGCGACATTCTGTTCCATCTCTCCTTATCGAGATAGGTAGCGTTCACCTTATCCTGCGCGTTTGCGTAGCTCTCGAAGTCGGCAAGCACCATAAATCCGTCGGGCTGTCCGCCTCTGCCGATGATGAGCGAATCCGCAATTTCGCCAAAGGAAATTCCGTTAAGTCCCTGACGGAGCGCGTCGATAAGTCGCTTGATACGCGGATTTGTCTGATAATAGTGCGAGGGATTATAGCCCTGCCTCCACATATCGGACACCTCGTTTGCAAGCAAGCCGAACAGGAACATATTCTCGTCGCCTACCTCCTGGTGAATCTCGACGTTAGCGCCGTCGAGAGTACCTATAGTAAGCGCGCCGTTAATCATAAACTTCATATTACCCGTACCGCTCGCCTCTTTACCAGCTATGGAAATCTGCTCGCTGACCTCTGATGCGGGCATAATCATTTCCGCAAGCGTAACGCGGTAGTTTTCAAGGAACACAACCTTTATTTTACCCTTGACGTCGGGGTCGTTGTTGATGACGTCGCCGAGGGTACAGATAAAGCGGATAATCTGCTTAGCCATATAATATGCGCTTGCCGCCTTAGCTCCGAAGATAAACGTACGCGGCTGCACGTCGAGATTGGGATTGTCCTTTATGCGGAAATACAAATCCAGTATATTGAGCGCGTTGAGCAGCTGACGCTTATACTCGTGCAAGCGTTTTACCTGAACGTCGAAAATGCTGTCGGGGTCGATTGCAACGCCGTTATGCTCGCTTATATACTTCGCAAGGTCGACCTTGTTTGCGTGCTTTATTTCGGCAAGGCGCTTGAGAGTCTGCCTGTCGCCCATATATTTCTGAAGGTCCTGCAAACGGTCGGCGTCCTTAAGCCACTTATCGCCTATAAGGTCGGTGATAAACGCCGCAAGACGCGGATTTGCCTGCGACACCCAGCGTCTGTGGGTGATGCCGTTGGTGACGTTTGTAAACTTTTCGGGATGCATACGGTAATAATCCGCAAACACGTCGTTTTTAAGAATATCGCTGTGGAGCGCGGAAACGCCGTTAATCGTATGCGAGGTGGCAAGACATAGGTTTGCCATCTTAACCTGCCCGTTAGAAAGCACCGCGCTGTTAGAAACCACGTCCCAGTTATTGGGATATGCTTTCCAAAGCTCGTCGCAGAAGCGGAGGTTTATTTCCTGCACAATCTGGAAGATACGGGGAAGCAAGCCCGCAAACAAATCCTGCGGCCACTTTTCGAGCGCCTCGGACATAACCGTATGGTTGGTGTAAGAGACAGTATGCGAGGTAATATTCCACGCCTCGTCCCAGCCGTAGCCGTACTCGTCGAGGAGCAAACGCATAAGCTCGGGAATACAAAGCGTAGGATGCGTGTCGTTTATATGGATAGCAACGCAATCCGCGAGGTTATCGAGCGAGGGATTGGTCTGAAGATGTCTGTGCAGAATGCTCTGAACGGACGCCGACACAAAGAAATACTGTTGCTTGAGCCTTAGGGATTTACCCTCGATATGGTCGTCGGCGGGATAAAGAACCTTATTTATAGCCTCTGCGACCGTCTTTGCGCTGCTCGCTTTTACGTATTCGCCCTTGCTGAACATATGGATATCGAAATCCTGCGGAGCCTCCGAGTGCCAGAATCTGATACGGTTTACCGCCTTGGTGTCGTAGCCGGAAATATTCATATCGTAAGGCACGGCGTTGACGACGGTGCAATCGCGGTGATTTATAATGAGCTTGCCGTTTTCCCAGGTCTGGTCCACGTGACCGCCGAATTTAACGGAATAAATCTCCTCCTGACGGGGAGCAAGCCACACGTCACCCATTTTAAGCCAGTCGTCCGGCTGCTCGAGCTGCCAGCCGTCAACGATGACCTGCTTGAAAAGGCCGTAATCGTAAAGAATAGAAAATCCGCTTGCCGCATAGCCGAGGGACGTGAGCGCGTCCATATACGCGGCGGCGAGTCTGCCGAGACCTCCGTTGCCGAGTCCCGCGTCGGGCTCGTAGGCATAAATTTCGTCCAAGGAAACGCCGAGGCTTTCGACTGCTTTCCTGACGGGAGCCTCTATGCCCATATTGAAAAGGTGGTTGCGAAGCGACCTGCCAAGCAAAAATTCCATAGACATATAGTAAATCTGCTTTGCATTTTTCTCGTGTACCTGTTTTTTAAAGTTGACGCGCGTCTGAGTAAGAATATCTCTCACGCACATACAGGTTGCTCTGTAAATCTGAGTTTTGCTTGCGTCCTCGGGCTTAACGCCGAAATATCTTGCCAGACAAGATGCAAGCTGAGTACCGAATTCCTGCGAAGATACGTTAAATTTCATTTTCCTTCCTTCCTTCCGCTTTCCCCCGGACGAAAGACTTGATATGATATTATGCGTTTCTTATATTATAATATACAGATATATAATAGTACGCGACTTATAATATTTTACTTTTTTAAAGCGGAGATGTCAACGCTATAAACGATGAAAAGTGCTATAGAGCTATCAAAATATGCTAATTACGCAATTTAAGCAATGATAATTTTAAAAGCGCGGCATAAAAACGCACGCCGTTCATCGCGGATTTATTAAAATCAGCATTGCGGGCGTCCACAAACGGAAAAACAAATAGGCAAAAAAGCAGATAATGTTAAAATAATTTGTATTGACAAAAGGACAAAGCGGATATACTATAAACACATAAACCGTTGATGAGAAGAAAACCGATACAGGACTATAAGAGAGTCGGCGGCGGTGGAATGTCGGCAGGCACCGTATCGGACAATATGGGACTCGGAGGGCTGAGGCGAAAGGGACGCAGTAGCTTCAGACGTAAACGCCCTACGTAACAGGGCAGGCTGTGATGGCAGCCGACGAGGGGAAAGCCGAAAGGCTTTCAAGTACGGTGGTACCGCAGACTGAGCATACAGTTTGTCCGTGCAGAACGTAAGTTTTGCGCGGATTTTTTGATTTATTACGCGTACGTCCTGCTTTATGACTGTTACGACGTGCAAGGCACGGAGCAACTGAGTGCCGAAGTGCGATGATTGTACAAGTGAGCGGACAAATGTAGTTTGTCTGTCCGCGAACGAGTGGCATAATAAAGCGACGATAGCTGTTCACGAGTGCCGTCTGTCTCCCCCGCGAGCGATGTTACTTAAAAAGTGAAAGCACTATTTCGAGTGGTGGGAGAAATACCGGCGAGACCGGAAAGAGGGGGCTATATAATTATAATTTAAGAACGCGACGAAATTTCGCAAAATAAACTATTACGGACGCAGTCCGATAAAATGGAGGTAACAGCTATGGGCAAAACCAAAATTCCCTACAAAACGTATCTGACAGAACAAGAGATGCCCAAGGAGTGGTATAACGTCCGCGCGGATATGAAAACCAATCACCGACCGCTGCTCAATCCGCAGACGCGCGAGCCTGCAAGGCTTGAGGAGCTCGAAGCGGTTTTCAGCACGGAATGCTCCAAGCAGGAGCTGAACGACGCCGACGCCTATATAGAGATTCCCGAGGAGGTGCGCGAGTTTTACAAGATGTACCGCCCCTCCCCCTTGGTGCGCGCATACTGTCTCGAAAGGTATCTTGATACGCCCGCAAGGATTTACTACAAATTCGAGGGCAACAACACCAGCGGCTCGCATAAGCTTAACAGCGCAATAGCGCAGGCGTATTACGCCAAGCGGCAGGGACTTAAGGGACTTACAACCGAAACGGGCGCGGGACAGTGGGGAACGGCGCTTTCTATGGCGTGCGGCTATTTCGGACTGGATTTAACGGTATATATGGTGCGCTGCTCCTACGAGCAGAAGCCCCAGCGCAAAACTCTTATGACAACGTACGGAGCAAACGTAATCCCGTCGCCCTCCGACACGACGGAGGTGGGAAAGCGTATGCTGCGCGAGTTCCCAAACAACACCTCGGGCAGCTTAGGCACCGCTATATCCGAGGCGGTAGAGGTTGCGGTAAAATCCGGCGGCGCGCGCAAATACGCGCTTGGAAGCGTACTCAATCAGGTTATGCTGCACCAATCTGTGATAGGCATCGAGAGCAAGCGCGCAATGGAAAAAATAGACGAATACCCCGATATAATCATAGGGTGCGCGGGCGGAGGAAGCAACCTCGGCGGACTTATATCCGAATTTATGCGCGACAAGCTTAAGGGCAAAGCAAATCCGTACGTGATAGCGGTTGAGCCTATGAGCTGTCCGAGCCTAACAAAAGGAGTATTCGCATACGACTATTGCGACACGGGCAGAGTTACTCCGCTTGCAATGATGTACACGCTCGGCAGCGGCTTTTGCCCCTCTCCCTCTCACGCGGGCGGACTCCGCTATCACGGAATGAGCCCGATACTGTCCCAGCTTTACCGCGACGGCTATATCGACGAAGCGCGCGCGGTAAATCAGATAGACGTATTTGACGCGGCAACCAGATTCGCAAGAGTGGAAGGAATACTCCCCGCGCCCGAATCCGCGCACGCCATCAAGGCGGCAATAGACGAAGCGGTTAAATGCAAGGAAAGCGGCGAAAGCAAAACGATACTTTTCGGGCTTACGGGAACGGGCTATTTCGACCTGTACGCATACGAAAAATTCTTAAACGGCACGCTTTCGGACGCTCCGCCGAGCGAAGCGGAGCTTGCGCGAAGCGAAAACGCGATTCCGAAATTTTAACATAAACCAAGCTTTATACATACAAAATCCGCACATTAAGTGCGGATTTTGTATATATATTATGTTTCTATCTGTAAATTTACTTTCGCGTCAGCAAACTCAAATTAGGCTCGAAGCTCACGCCATACCAATGCTCCTTATCCGTATTTCTTATGCAATCAACTACGAAATCCGCCGCGACGGCAACCGCGTCGCGCACGGATTTTCCGCGCATAAGCAGTCCCGTAAACGCAGAAGCAAATACGTCGCCCGTTCCGTGACAGTTTCTTTCCAGCTTCGTATGCGAATAATAGAATTTGTCTTTTCCGTCATACACCGTCACGCCCGTAGTTTTTTTGCTGTAGCTCACGCCCTTAAGCACAACCTGCTTCGCGCCGAGCTTTATAAGCGCGTCAAGCAGCGACTGAATATAATTTTCGTCATACTCCTCTTTATAATCCATACCCGTAAGATAACACGCCTCGGTGATATTGGGCAGGATAATATCGGCTTCCGCCGCGAGCTTACGCATTTCGTTTACAAACCCGCCGTCAAATGCGGGATACAGCTTGCCGAAATCGCCCATAACGGTATCCACTATCCTAAGCCCGCCCTTTAGCCGACCTGCAAAGGCTTCGCGCACAATATCAATCTGCTCGGCGGTAGCAAGATAACCCGTATACGCGGCGTCGAAAAACACACCCTCGCGCTCCCAGTGCGCAAGAATTTTTTTCATCTCGGCAGTCAGGTCAAGGCAGGTAAAATCCTTAAAGCCCATAGTATGCGTGGACAAAAGAGCGGACGGCAGAACGCAGGCTTCTACTCCGCACGCCGAAATAACAGGCAGAGCCACGGTAAGCGAACACTGCCCGAGGCAGGATATATCCTGAATTGACAATACGCGTTTAGTTTCCATAAAGCACCTCTCGGATATGATAAATCATCGCGCAGAAAAATGCTACTGAAATGATTAAAAGCGACAAAATAAAAAAATTGTCTATAATAATTCCGAAAATTATCGGATTTTTACAAATATTATAAATTTATAAGGAATTTTGCGTGCAAAGTTTTTATTTTTTAATATAATATAAAATAAGTAAGTATAGAATATATCCGCGCGGAACATTATAAGCGTCCGACCGATAAAACCCACGGCGATTTTTTGCCGGGCGCACGGAGTGAGAGGAAAGCAAATGTCTGAAAAACAAACCCCATCGGCTGACGGCAACGTAGCGGCAATAGAAATAAAAAATCTCGTAAAGCAGTATCCGTCCGCAGTGGCGCCTGCGGTTAAGGATTTTTCGCTCATCTGCTACGCGGGCGAAATCGTCGGACTGCTCGGACACAACGGCGCAGGCAAATCCACCACCTTAAAATGTCTTACGGGAATGCTGCCCTTCACGTCGGGAAGCATAAAAATCAACGGCTACGATATAAAGAGCTCTCCGCTCAAGGCTAAATTCACGTTCGGCTTCGTATCGGACAAGCACGACGTATTCGTCAAAATGACGGGCATACAGTATATAAACTTTATGGCGGACGCCTACGGAGTTAGCAAGTCCGCACGCGCGGCGCGCCTCGGCGAGCTTGAGCAGGTATTCTCTTTAGGCTCGCGCCTCACGGAGCCAATCAGCAACTACTCGCACGGAATGCGCCAGAAGATATGTATGATGGGCAGTCTTATACACAGCCCCAAGCTTTGGATACTCGACGAGCCGATGATAGGACTTGACCCTCTGACCTCCGCAAAGGTAAGCGATTTTATGCGCGAATATGCCGCGCAGGGCAACTGCATACTGTTTTCATCGCACAACATCGACTCGGTGCAAAAGCTCTGCGACCGAGCGGTAATAATCAACAAAGGGGTAAAGACGGACGATTTCCGTTTTGACGAATCCGCCTTGGACGGAGTCAACCTCGAGGAATATTTTCTTACCCGCACCGCCGCGCCCGACGAATACGATGGAGCGGCTGCCTACGAGGCGCAGGAATGAGCAGATACGCTTTATTATTAAAAAAACAGCTTTTCGACGCGTTCCCGTTCGGCTCGAAATCGGCGAGGTCGAGAAATTTCGCGCGCTACGCGCTTGCCGCTATACTTATTATCGGAATAATAGTTGCGTTCGGCGTAATATTCTCAAAATTCACGGCAACTTATACGCAAATAAAAATCAATCGCGTTCCAGATGTGGAGGCAAGACAGTTCGAGCTGATGTCAACGGTCTATTTCGCGTTGATTATCGCCTTTATAATTACGGGAACAACCCGGCTTTGCCATTCTCTGTTTGAAAACAGCGATATAAGCATCCTCATCTCTATGCCCTTCTCGTCCCTGGAAATATTCGCCTCCAAGCTGACCTGGGTGTACGTCAGACAGGCGGTCGCCTCGCTGATAACTGTGCTTACCATAAATCTCACGTTTTTCATAACGGTCAACCTGATATCCGCCTACAACGTGCTTATGTCCGTGGCAGTTGCGGTACTGCTTCCCGTCTTTCCGCTGTCGGTCGCGGCTGTAATAGCTTTGCCCTATTACTACTTAAAGCGCGTAATCACCTCCCACTATCTCTTAAACTTCGCGGCGATGACGGCATTGCTCGTAGGCTTCTGCCTGCTCTACGCATACCTTTTCGGAATAGCGGAAAACCTAATCGGCTCGGGCAAGCTTGCCTCGCTGTTCAATGAATTTACAATGGCAAAAATAGCCGGCTTCGCCAAAAACGCATATCCCGCCAATCTTATAGCGGGCATAATGCTGAGGCGGGAGGTAGGCAAAAATATAGGCGTCTTTATCGGCATTCTCGCGGGCGCGGCGCTTATCGCCCTGCCTCTTATCAGATTTATATTCATACGCGTAACGCAAAAGGGCTTCGGCGCGCACGTTCCGCACGTTCACCACAAAAAGCTGATATTTGTCAGAAAAAACAGACTGCTCAATCTTTTAAACAAGGAGTTTTTAAACGTCCTGCGCACGCCCGGATATGCGTATATGTACTTTGCAACGGCAATAATAATGCCGATAATGACCTATTATTCCGCAAAGCTAAGCTCGTCGCTCGTGTCGGGAATGCTCGGCAACATAGAGTACGACTTCGAGGTCTGCACGTTTATCGTGCTGTTATACAGCACGCTTACAAACACCTTCTGCTCCACAAACATAAGCCGCGACGGATATATGGCTTCTATGCAAAAAACTCTCCCCTACACGCCCGCGCAGATACTGTCCGCAAAGATGATATTCAGCGGCGCGGTATCTATGCTCAGCATACTCATATCCTGCATAGTGCTTGTAGCCTGCAATCTGGAGAGCGCGGGCAACGGAGTAATTACGTTTATATCCGCGGCTATGCTTGCCGCGGCGCAGATAGCCTTTGCGACAAGGCTTGACCTCAACCATCCGCATTTTTCCCGCACGGACGACGGCGAAATAAAGGAAGCAAATTCCACCGTATCGGTAATAATACTTACGGGACTCGTCGTCTGCTTCGTAATCGGACTGCTTCTGCTTTACAACACGCTAAAGGGACTTATCACCGGCGCCCCCTCCGAAGCGGACAGAGGCGCAAGCTACGCATACGCCATATGCCTGCCGCTCGCGCTGCTCGCGGGCGCGCTCGCATACTTTTTCGTAAATCTTAAGAAGGCTTACGACAATCTCGATACGGAGAGGTGAATATGAAAAAACTTGTAACCGCGCTTATAATCATACTCCCCCTCGTCCTGCTTGTAGCGTTATTTGCGGTAACGGGCATAGCACGCATATCCGCGGACATTCCGGCCAACGGACTTGTGATAAACAACAAGGGCAAGGACGGCGTAATGTTTTTCGACATAGCCGACTACAGGCACCCCCTGTACGAAAGCGACCTCGGGATAGAAGTACTCCCGAGAGTTGCGCGCAACAAGGGCTACGACCTTAAAATCACCGACATCGCAGGCAGACCAACCGACATAGTGACGCGCGAGAAAGACGGCTCGTTTGCGTTTCACGGCACGGGGCTCACAAAGCTGACCTACACCAGCAGAGACGGTGGCTACAGCGACAGCATACTGTTCAACGTCAGCGCGTCCGCGCCGATAGCGTTTGTGCCGAGACTTACCGACCTTAAGGGCAACGAATACGCGTTTGAGGAAGGCACGGACACCGATTACAAAATAACCATAAACAGCGGCAAGTACGCGATGAGCGCAATATATTCGCCCTCCTCCGTTATTTACACCTGTGCGGAATACAAAAGCTCAAACGACAAAATCCTGCACTTTACCGATAAAAACGGACGCTTTAACGCGACGTTCTGCGGAGAAACTGTGATAACCGTAGCGGCGGACGGCGCAAACGGACGGCTTATAAAAACCGTGGCGGTATCTGTTAAAGCCTCTGCGGACACCACTCTCAACGGAATGGATATTTCCGATAACGCAAGGGTGAATACACCCATCGGCGCAAAAACCATAACGCTCGGCGTACAAAGCACTCTTAACGTCACCGCCGATGACATTTCTGTACAGGGCGAAAATATCGGCGAATACACCGCCGCCGCGGTTGACGGTGTGGACGGCGCGTTTCAGGTAAACGTAAAGCTCAACTCTCAGGTAAACGACGTCAAGTCCGAGCTTTGCAGACTGTCCATAGGAGAAACGGGCTACGACTTTTATATAGACTATGCCAACCGCGACTTCAGCGTATATGCGCCCGCAAACGCGGGAGGAAGCGGCGATATAACTATGCTTGTAGGCGTAGATACCAAGCTAATAATATCGAGTAATCCGCACTCGCAGAACATAAGCTACGAGTGGTTCATCGGCGAGCAGGAGGCAATAAGCATAGTATCCTCAAGCGGAAACGAATGCGTATTATCGGCAAACGCCGCCTTCGGCGCGACGCTTACGGTAAAATGGACGGAGTACGGCGACGACGGCGAAATAATCGCAAGCGGCGTAACGGAGCGCGCCGTCAACGCGATACACGGCTATTCCGCCATAATATTTGCGGAAAACGCCATAACCTACGGACTTGGAGAGCTTGCAATCGCAACGGACAAATACGGCAAGGACGGCGAACTAATCCCCTACACTCACGAAAGCCGCTTCCGCGCCTTTGACAAAAACGCAAATCCCGCGGACATATTCGATATGGAGTTTACCGTATCCGACCCGTCGCTTGCAAGCGTGAGATACGACGGAGCAAATCTATTTATCAACGCCCTCGGCGACGGAGAAGTGACGATAACCGCAAAGTGGAAATACGGCGCGCTGTTCGGCATAGAGCCTGCAACGCTCACCGTCAAAACCGTAAAGGGCGTGGCGGCTGACAGCGACGAGAGCCTGAGGCGCGCGTTTTCGCAGTCGCTTGCCGTAGTGCTGACCGACGATATATATCTTGGCGAAAATCTGTTTGAAACGACCTCATCTGGCGGACGCAAGCCAAAATATGCGCCCGAGGTTATGCGTGAGAAGCTGCTTTCATACACCTCGGAAATGCCCACAACGGGAGATTGGAAGTATTACGAAAATATGGGCTTGCCGCACCCGAGCATACGCTATTGCTTGGATATCACATCCGACCTGCACGGCAACGGACGGTTTATAAGCGCGCAGTATATAACGGATATGCTTGACGGCACTGACACGCTTTACGACTTTGCGGTATTTAAGGGACCTCTCGATTTTGTAGCAACAAACGTAACGGGCTTAAAGCTTGCGTCGGTAAAGGGACAGGACAACTTAGTATTTTTAGTGCGCAAGGACGGAGTGTGCATAGACAACGCAGTGCTTAAGGGCTGCGACGACCAAACGCTGTACGACAACGGAGCAATAAATCTATCGCTGCTCAACAACGTAGGCACTACGCTCGAGATAATGTGCGACGCAACCATCACGCGCTCGCGCATAATGAACGGGCGCACGGTTGCGCGCGTATTCGGAAGGGACGGCATAGACGACGCGACGTCCGTAAACGCCGCCGCGGAAAAAATAAACGCAGTATTCGACGGCTGCGTATTGCAGAACGCGCGCGAGTTCATCTTGAAGATAGGCACCAATCGCGTAGTCCGCGGAACTATACAAGAGCCCTCCCCCTTCCTGTACGGCGCGGACGGCGAGGAATACGGCTATTTCAACTCGCCCGACTGCGACGGCTATATCGGCGACGACTATTTTACGTCGAACTACGTGCTTACCGATGTAACCCTGAAGGATACCACTCTGCGCACAAGCGGACTACTTTCGATAGGAATGGAAAGTCATTTTTCGGGACCGATGCTCGCAGGCGACCCCAAGGTGATTTTTGTAATAGAAGGCTGGCGCGACATCGCAGGCACAAGCTATCCCGCAATGCTGCACTTAGTCGGCAACGTGGAAATTGCGGACTGGAAGGACGTACAGTCGGTAGACAGCTCGTCGCTTGTAGAGGCGGACACAACGCAGGACGCGCTTGCATTCCTCGCGCTCAACATAGGCGAAATGCTAAAGACGGTACAGCAGTACGGCGGCGACAGGTATTCGGATATAATAACGGATAGAAAGGGTAAGAAATTAGTACACGGCGGAATAGCGTTTTACGGAGGCGGCAAAAACTATTCCATACTGGATATGTCGCAGTATACGGGCAAGGCTATGAAAAATTACAATGTAAATCTTAAGATATTACAAAATTCAAAGGATAAGATTATAGCCAATCAAGGATATTTCCTGCCGCTTGCCGCAGGCTATAATGATTTCAGATTTATATTGCAAACGGAGTACTACGGCTGACGTGCTTAACTTTCAATAGTTTCAAACACACGAAGTGTGAAAAAATTTGCACTAAAAGAAACACACTTTCATTTTTGAAAGTGTGTTCTAAATTGTCCACCTAAATCCACCAAATAAAAGATTGGGCGGAATGCACTTTTTTGTTTACAACGTCGGTCAAAGTGTCTAGCCATACAATCTTTTATGCGGTAGTAAGAAAAAATTTGCACTAAAAGAAACACACTTTCATTTTTGAAAGTGTGTTCTAAATTGTGCAAATTTTTTCTTTGTTATTGCTGAGCCTGAATACGTTTCATCTTAGTAAAATAATTAACTTCGCCTAAGACAAAAAGTATAGCCGCTACGACAAACATCGTTATGCCTACGCCGTAACCGACTCCGCCGGGCACAAGGAAAAAGAATGCCAGACCTACAGACAGCGCAAGGAAAGATATCAGAACAAAAAGTATCATCACGTTCATATTACTAAGTTCAGCTACTTTTCTTACAATATTCTTCTCGTCCATACGCACCTCCTTTTAGTAGTATGGTTAGTATGCGACGAATTTTATAAATTATACAAATGCGCTTATTTTAGCAATCTAATGGGATAAAACAAATTTCAAGCCTTTAAATCCTCGTGCCAAAGCTTGCTCATAAAGCTTAACGCGCCGCTCATAGCTTCCTTGGATATTTTAAAGCCCTGCGAAACGGCAAACGCGTGAACCGCCCATCTGCCCTCTCCGTGATACTGCTCGACGTAAACGCCCAAATCATACAGCTTTTTCACGAGGTCGAAGGTGAGTACGGCAACCTTATCGTTCTCGGCGGATATAGCAAACGTAGGCGGAAAATTCTCGGTTACGAAATATATCGGCGAAATTTCCTTTTTCATATCCTCGTCGAGGTCGCAGACCGCCGTTCCGCCGCAATAGGACTGCGTATAGACGTCCACGTTCCTGAATCCCGAGGCGACTGTCTTTTCGATATCGTACACGCCGCAATTAAGCACAAGCCCCTTTATCTTCTGATTGCAGGCGCGCTCGTCCAGCTTAAACCGCTTTGCATATTCGGGATTTGTAAGGATTGCCGCCGTCATAGCGCTGAGGTGCGCGCCTGCGGATTCTCCGCCTACGACTATCTCATCCATATCTATATTATACTCCTCGGCGTGGTCCTTAAGCCAGCCGATAGCCTTAAAGATATTCTGCGTAATTACGGGATGCGCATACTTAGGCGCGTCGCCGTAGCTGATGCTTGCCACAAAATAACCCGCCTCCGCAATCTTGGTGGTAAACGCCTCGCGCGTAGCGGGAATGCCCCCTATCCAGCCTCCGCCGTGAATATAAACAAAAACCTTGGCTTTTTTGCTCATATCCCTGTCCTTGCGCTGATATATATTGAGATACAGCTCGCGCGCCTTGTCGTAATGCAAGCCTCTTATGGTTCGCACCTTAAAGGAACGCCCTAAATTAAACACGGTCACAAAGCCGAGCGCCTCGTTTTTCTTGTGTCCGCTGTACACGTAAATATATTTGGTATAATAGACGAGCTTTTTTGCAATCTGCTTAGCTTCCTTTTTCAGCTTGGCGGTCATCTCGCCGCGTTTGGCTTTCGCCTCTATCTCCGCCTGCCTCGCCTCGTACTTTTTAATCGTCTTTAAAAGCGCCTGCCTTCTCATCTCAAGCTGCAAATGCTTTACGTCAAACAGCCGCTTTCTCTCCTCAAGCGGAATCGGCTTCAGTATATTATATTTGGGCTCGGACTTCTTCATAGGTATTCAATCCTGTTTATTGAGCTGTCATATTTGCGTGAAAAACACCTTTATCGGTGTTTTTCATATAGTTTAAATATCCGTTATGTCAAAGCTTTTCTACTACGGCGCCGTCCTTGGTGTCCTTAACGGCATAACCAAGCTTAGCGATTTCGTCCCTTATTGCGTCGGCTCTGCCCCAGTCCCTGTTCTGCTTAGCGGCGGCGCGCTCCGCAACAAGCTCAAGCACTTTATCGGGAACGTTCTGTTTATTCTTAGCCTCGTACTCTGAGATAAACTCCTTTGGATTGCTCTTAAACAAGCCCAGAAGTCCATACGTTTTAACCACCTGCTCCGCGTCGCCCACGGCTGTGCCGTCCCCCGCTTTAAGCTTCGCCTTTATGCTCTTAAATATTCCAAACAAGTCGGCAAGCGCCTTAGCGGTATTAAAATCGTCGTCCATAGCGCGGTTAAACTCCTCGTCTATAGTCCCGCTTCCGCTATAATCGGCTGTAAGTCCGCTGTCGCCGACCTCGGCAAGCGTCTTATAAAAGCCGTACATATGCTTCTCCGCGTCCTTAAACAGGTTGTCCGTAACGTTGATGTCGCCGCGGTAATTGGTTTGAAGCAGCGCGTATTTTACCGCCTCGGGAGAAAATGCGTCAAGCAAATCCGCAAGCAGCAGACTGTTCCCCAAGGATTTGCTCATCTTCTGTCCGTTTACCTTAATCAGTCCGTTATGTATCCAATACTTTGCAAACTGCTTGCCCGTAAGCGCTTCGCTCTGCGCAATCTCGTTTTCGTGGTGCGGAAATATCAAATCCCTTCCGCCGCCGTGAATATCAATCTGGTCGCCGAACGCCTGTCTGTTCATAGCCGAACACTCTATATGCCATCCGGGACGTCCCTTTCCCCAAGGCGAAGCCCAAAAGATTTCGCCTTCCTTTGCGGATTTCCACAGCGCAAAGTCCAACGGATTACGCTTATTCTCCTCGTTTTCGATACGCACGCTCTCGTACGCGTCCTCAAGCTTGCGTCCGCTCAGCTTTCCGTAGTCCTTAAAGCTCTCCACTGCAAAATAAACGTCGCCGCGCTCGGTGGGATAAGCGTGTCCGCCCTCTATCAGCTTGCTTACAAAGTCTATGATATTTCCTATATTCTCGGACGCCTTGAGCCAGATATCGGGGTCGTCCACCTGAAACCTGCGCATAAGCTCGTCTATTTTTTCAATCATCATTTCGGAGTATTCCAGCGCGGGAATGCCCGTTTCGTGCGAACGCGCGATAATCTTATCGTCAACGTCGGTGTAATTGCGCGCGTAGGTAACCTTATAACCGCGCTTCTCGAGGTACTTGCGGATTATATCGTAAATCAACGCCTGATACGCGTGACCTATGTGCGCGTCGCCCGATACCGTAATACCGCACGCATACATATTCACCTTTCCGTCGCTCAGCGGAATAAACTCCTCTTTTTTGCCTGTCAATGTATTGTAAATCTTCATAATCTCAGCTATGTATATAATCGTTTTCGTCGCCCGACGGCGCGCAATTATCGCCGTCGGTGGTTATGGAGTATCTGCAACAGTGTATACCCGCCTGCTTTTCAAGCTCGTAAACCCTCTTATTGAGTCTTTTGAACTCCTCCATAATCGGGTCGGGCAGCTTCTGGTCCATATCGCCGTCGTTCACGCGCACTCCCGCCTGCTTTACGATTCTGCCGGGAACGCCCACCACAGTACAGCAGGGCGGAACGTCCTTAAGCACCACGCTTCCCGCTCCTATTTTGCTGTGCGCGCCAATGCGCACGGGACCGAGCACCTTTGCGCCCGCGGACACCATAACTCCGTCCTCCAGGGTGGGATGTCTTTTACCCGTGTCCTTGCCCGTACCTCCGAGAGTAACGCCCTGATACAGAACGACGTCGTTGCCTATCTCCGCCGTTTCGCCTATGACGAGCCCCACTCCGTGGTCGATAAACACGCGCGTTCCAATCCTCGCGCCGGGATGAATGTCCACGCCCGTTTTAACCTTGGCACGGTAGGATATATGCAAAGCAAGGCGTTTATACCCTCGCTCCCAGCACTTATGCGCGTATCTGTACGCGCATAAAGCCTTGTAGCCGGTATAAGTCCGCCTTACCGCCGCCCTTGCCTCTGCGGCAGGGTCGCTTTCCATAATTTTGTCAAGGTCAAGCCTTTTGTATTCTCTAACGGTCATCTGCCACTCCCCACGGCATTATTTTACGCATATTATTCGCCGTCGGTTACCTCCGGAGCATTGTTTTCGTTCGTTTCCTCGTTTATGTTATCGGATTTATCCGTTTCCGCCGTTACAGCAGGCTTGACGTCCTCCTTTACAGCGGCTTTGGCTGTCGCCTTATCGACAGCCTTTTCGGCGGGCTTAATCGCCTCGCCCTCCGCGCGGTTTATCTTGGACGAAAACAAGCTTTCCTTATCCGAGCTATCCTCTCCGAACAGAGCGTCTATTTCGTCCTCATAGATGGTCTCCTTCTCATACAGAGCCTTTACCATCGCGTCCATAATAGCGCGGTTTTCCTTGAGTATGCTAAGCGCAACCCTGTACTGCTCGTCGAGAATACGTTTAACCTCCGCGTCAATCTTTGCGGCGACCTCGTCGCTGTAGTTAAGCTGAGTCTGATAATCTCTGCCGAGGAAGACCTCCTCGCTCGCGCCGAGATACATATTGCCCAGAGTATCGGACATACCCCACTCGGTGACCATCTTACGCGCAATCTTGCTTGCGCGCTGAATATCGTTTGAAGCGCCGGTAGAAATATCCTGAATGACAATTTCCTCGGCGGCGCGACCTGCGAGCATCATAGCGATGTTATCGAGCAGCTTGCCCTTAGTCATATGATTGTCGTCGTTTTCGGGAAGGGTTATCGTATAGCCCGCCGCCATACCGCGGGGGATAATACTCACCTCGTGCACGCTGTCGCAGTGCTTCATAAGCTTGGCGACGATAGCGTGACCGCTCTCGTGATAGGCGGTAATGCGCTTATCGGTTTCGGTAACCAGACGGCTGCGCTTTGCGGGACCTGCCATAACCTTATTTATAGCCTCGCTGATATCCTTCATTTCGATGAGCTTGCGGTTTTCGCGAGCGGCGAGAATAGCGGATTCATTCAGTATATTTTCGATATCCGCGCCCGTAAAGCCGGCGGTGAGCCTTGCAAGGCTTTTGAAATTGATTTCAGCGGACAGGGGTTTATTTCTCGAATGGACCTTAAATATCTCCTCTCTGCCCTTGACGTCGGGGACGTTTACGTAAATCTGTCTGTCAAATCTGCCCGGACGCATAAGCGCGGGGTCGAGAATATCCGCGCGGTTGGTAGCCGCCATAACAATAATGGAGCTGCTCGCCTCGAAGCCGTCCATCTGAACGAGGAGCTGATTGAGCGTCTGCTCTCTCTCGTCGTTTCCGCCGCCGAGACCTGCGCCCCTCTGTCTGCCCACCGCGTCTATTTCGTCGATAAAGATTATGCAGGGCATATTCTTCTTTGCCTGGTCGAACAGGTCACGGACGCGCGAAGCGCCCACGCCTACGAACATTTCGACGAAATCCGAGCCGCTTATCGAAAAGAACGGAACGTTCGCCTCGCCCGCAACCGCCTTTGCAAACAGAGTTTTACCCGTTCCGGGAGGTCCTACAAGCAGAACGCCGCGAGGAATACGCGCGCCGATGTCCGTGTACTTCTTGGGATATTTGAGGAAATCCACAATCTCCTGAAGCTCCTGCTTCTCCTCCTCCGCGCCCGCAACGTCGTTAAAGCGGACTTTAATGTCGCGCACCTGATTTGCGGTGGTTTTGCCGAAGTTCATAGCCTGGCTGTTTGCGCCCATTGATTTGCGCAGGATAATGATAAACACTATCGCAAGCACGGCGTAAAGCAGAATAGGCACGAGAATGCTGGACAGCACCGAGCCGCTGGACGGGTCGTTATAGGATACGGGAATGGTCTTGATATAGTCTGCTATATCCGCTCTGCCGTTATTCCTTGCGTACTCCGCCCACTCGTTAAGGATGTCGGGCAAGGTCGCGCGGTTAGGAATATTAGCAAAATAGGAATATCCGCGCACGCCCTTAAGTCTGATTTTAACGCTGTAAGCGCCGTCAACGTAAAGACCTGTAATTGTAACGTCGCTGCCGCCCGAGGTCTTGCCGTTAAACAGCCAGGACTCGAGGCTGTCTCCCGAACCCGAAAAATTTATTTCCTTCGGCGCAGTCAGCTCATAAACCAAAATAATTGCCGCGATAGCCAAGATGACTACGGCAAGAATTATAAAAAAACGAGATTTGTTTGATGCTTTCATTTGTCCTCCTTGTGGATGCCTTGAAAGTATGAGGATAATTATAACTATATTATTATAACACTATACGTTCAGTATATTATAGAAATCAAATACAAAATTGTCAATGCAACAAACTTATTTTGCAATATCTTGGCAAAAAACAATATTTTGTATCCTAAAAATTATCACAGAGTTTAATTAAAAAAGTATTAAATGCAAGCGCACATACAGTCAAACGCGTATTATCCCCTCAAAGCGGAGATATTCAGTCAAGCAAACAAAAAGGCAAAAGCCTGTTTTGCGGCATCAATGCAGGCTAAATTTACAAAACACGCGCAATTTGGATGCAGAACGCGAAAGAGGCGTTTTCACATCTCCGCCCAACGCACAAGCCGTATGTGACGGAGCGGCAAGCTGCTTCTGCAAATATCAACGGTATTTTGTTATAAGCAATTTATAAAAACGCGCAATTTGCGTTCAGACAAGGAAAAGGTGCTTTTGTGAACAATCCAACGTACATTTACGTACGTGATTGCAAACAAAAGCGTCTTTGACGCAGTATCAACACAAATTGCGCGTTTTTACTTTACAAAGAAAATTATATACGCTATTATATTATGGCATTTAAATATGCTAATCCTTTCCCGCAAGGGACAATAGACCGTAAGGAGGTACAAAAATGGATAAGTATGAGATTCTCTACATTATTCGCTCAGCTGTTGACGACGAGCTTAAGACCAAGACCGTCGAAAAATTTGAGGCGCTTGTAGGCACGCTCGGAGGCACAGTCGAATCCATCGAGAAATGGGGACTTAAAAGGTTCGCATACGAGATTGACAAGCAAACCGAGGGCTACTATGTTCTTATGAACGTGGAATGCACCATCGATGCCCAGATTGAAATTGACAGACAGATGCGCAATGACGAATCGGTAATCCGTCAGATGATTATCAGAAAGTAAGCGAATAATAGGAGAAAAGTATGAACAAAGTATTTTTGATTGGCAATCTGACGAAGGACCCGGAGCTTTCATCCACGGCTAGCGGCATAAAATTTTGCAGATTTACGCTTGCGGTATCGCGCAGCTACTCCAAGGACGGCAAGAGAGAAACTGATTTTCTGCCCGTAGTAGTATGGAGAGCGCAGGCGGACAACTGCGCGCGTTATCTTAAAAAGGGAAGCCGCGCGGCGGTATGCGGAAGCATCCAGACGAGAAACTACGACGCACAGGACGGCTCGCGCCGTTATGTGACGGAGATTGCGGCAGACGAGGTACAATTCCTCACGACGAAGAACGACGTTGACAGCGACGTAACGGATTTTGACGATTTGAAGCCCATCGACGACGACCTTCCATTCTGATTATAAGGAGAACTGAAAATGGCAGACGAAGTAAAAGCACCGCGCGCTCCCAGAAGAGCGCCTAAAAAGAAAGTATGCACATTCTGCGTAGAGCATATCGACGAAATAGATTACAAGGATATAGCGAAGCTCAGAAGATTTATCACCGAGAAGGGCAAAATCCTTCCCCGCCGAATGAGCGGAGTATGCGCAAAGCATCAGCGCGTACTTGCGACGGCGATTAAGAGAGCGAGAGTAATGGCGCTCCTTCCGTACAAAGCAGACTAAAAGCTAACAATTTAGCGATATGCATTGTCAGAGCTCCGTTTCTGCGCCGTCACGTACGCAAGTACGTTAGGCGGCTTGAAACGGGGCTCTTTCGCGCCTCTCATCTAAATTGTTAGCTTTTACAATATTATTGAGGGCTGTATCTGCTACTGAAACGTGGTTCTTTCGCGTACTACATCTTAATTACGTTGTTTTAGACACTCATTACATTTCGCATAATCTTTTGTTTGGTGTATATTAGGGTTGTATCTTCTACTGAAACAGGATTCTTTTGCGTACTGCATCTGAATTACGTTGTTTTAGACTTCCTGAGTATTTAATTCGGTAAAATTTTAATCCCCTATCGCCCAAAAGATATTATTATATCTATTTGTCCTTGGCAGTTAAAATTAGCAACAAAGCTTCCAGTCTGTCATTCATTTGACGGATAACGTTTTCTACAGTCTCCTTCGTTTTTTGCGGAGTATCTTCAGTTGCCTCCCAATACGGACATTTATTATCAAATCTTTCTTCCGAATAGTTCGACTTTAATTTTATTTTTTCGTGACGGCAATGTCCGCGCGTAGTAGTTAAATGCTTTCCCGAAATTATATAATGCTTTACGTGATATTTACAATTTGCACATATTCTATCTATTATTTGACTGTCCATATTTACCTCATCATTAACTAAAAAAAATTAAGCATTGCTTTATTATATGAATATAATAATTAAGTATCACTTGATTGTCAAGGCAGATTTTATAATTTTTTGTATTATTTTTAAGTAGAGGTTAATTATGATTAAAATAGATACAATAAGACACAAGCTAATAGAAGCTATCAAATATAGCGGAAAACAACAAAAAGACATAGCAAATCTTATAGGAATAACACCGCAGGCATTAGCTCAATACATTTCCGGAAAAACTATGCCGACTCTCGAAACCTTTGCAAATCTGTGCATTGCTTTGGACTTAGACGCAAACGAAATTCTTTGCATAAAAAACTGATTAAATCTTTTTTGCCGTTGCGCAAATCGTAATATCTCTATATACTGAAAATATGGCTGACAGAAATTCAAAAGCAAAATCGGCGGCAAAGCGCGCCGTAAAAAGCAACCCCAAAGCGTTTATTATTGCACTTATTGCAGTTATCCTTATTGTAGCGATAGGCTTTTGCGTGCTGTACTTCGGCTTTCCCGATACTTGGGACAGCATTATGTCCGCTGTCCGCGGCGACGACAAGCCCGACGGAGCAGGCGGCACTCCCCCGAGCGGAGATTTGACGCTTGGCGAAGGCGAGCTTAAGGTTCACTTTGTAAACGTAGGACAGGGCGACTGTATTTATATTCAATTCCCCGACAACACCGATATGATTATCGACTGCGGCAACAAGAGCCGCGGATATGATTTCCAAACCGTAAAGAGCTATCTGACCGCCCTTAACCCGGACGGAAAGATAAATCATCTTATGCTGACGCACGCCGACGAGGACCACGTTGACAATATGGATGAAATCATTTACGAATTTGAAATAGAAAACATCTATATGCCAAACATACTGTCGGTCCCCAAAAACAGCAAGGGCGAGCCTTATGCCGACCTACAGGAGCAAATCGACAATCTTGACAGGGACACGGTTGCGAGATTTGACGATAAGGACGTAGTCAATTCGAGAACATACGCCAACTTCTTTATAGCGGCGCTCAGCGAAGAAAACTGCGAGGTACATATAAACGAAGACCCCGACGAGCAGACCAACAGCATAGTAATCCAACAGGAAACCTTCCGTCTTACCTTTTACTGCCCGACCGAGGAATATTACGACACAACAAATCTCAACAATGCGGAGCGCAAAAACGCGGTATCTCCGATAGGAATACTCGAATACAACAATCGCCGCGTAGTGCTTACGGGCGACAGCAACGAGATAAACGAGCCGATTTTCGTCCGTCGCATAGGCGGCAAGCTCGATTGCGACGTACTCAAGGTAGGACATCACGGAAGCGCGACTTCGAGCACTGCGGAATTTTTAGACGCTATCACCTGCGAATACGCGGTTATCAGCTGCAACAAAGAGGGCAACACGTTTGTGCATCCGAGACAGGTCACGCTTGACAGATTTAAGGCGCGCAATATGTCGGTCTATCGCACGGACAAGCACGGCAATATAGTGCTGACCATAGACGGCGAAGGAGAGTTGAAATTTACGGTTGACAACAGCGACGTAACCGACGAAGAACTCTTCAAAGGCGCGGACACAGAAAACGCCGAAGCCACCCTGTCCGCGCACAGCTTTACATTGCCCTTATTTGCACAGCTATATATTTAATCCGCTTATTAAAGCTTTCGTATAATATGCTTATTTTACAAAAACGCCGTTTAAAACGGCGTTTTTAACTATATAAAATGCTTGATATGTCAAATACTCAAATTTCCTTATCGCAGTAACAGCATCTTAAAACGCCGTTATCGCAAAGCTTTACTGCCTGCTCGAGCTCCTGCTCGACAGCCGTCGCACAGCGCGGATTTTTACACTTATGCTCGCCGAAAATCACGTTTTCGCCAAAGCGGTTTTCCCTTGAACAATCGCTTTCGGCTTCCTTAAGCAATTTAAGGATAAGCGCCATTCTCATATACTTTCCGTAAAGCGCCTGCTTAAAATAACAGGCTCTGCCGTCGCCGTCCACCTTTACGCTTATCTCGTTCACGCGGGGCAGCGGATGCAATATACACATATCCGCTTTTGCGTTTTTCAGCTTGTCCGCAGTCAGAATATAGCTGTCCTTAAGCCTCTCGTATTCCGCCTTATCCTCAAACCTCTCGCGCTGTATTCTCGTCATATAAAGCACGTCCAGCTCGGGTATAGCCGTCTCCAGCTCGGTAGCTTCCATAAGCCGCATACCGTTCGGCAAATCCTGCTTTACGTAATCGGGCAGCCTCAGCTCGGCAGGCGATATAAGCACTGCGCTCACGTTCTTATACCTTGCAAGCGCGCCAAGCAGAGAATGTACGGTTCTGCCGTATTTCAAATCTCCGCAAAAGCCCGCCGTGATATTGTCAAGCGTTCCCTTTTCTCTGTATATAGTCAGCAAATCCGCAAGCGTCTGAGTAGGATGGCAATGCCCTCCGTCGCCCGCGTTGATAACGGGAACGGTCGCGTTATTTGCAGCGACAAGCGCGGCGCCTTCTATGGGAGAGCGCATTGCGATAATGTCCGCATAGCAGCTCACCACCTTGGCGGTATCCGCAATACTCTCGCCCTTTGCCGCGGACGAGCTGCTCGCCTCCGAAAATCCGAGAACGCTTCCGCCCAGCTCGAGCATAGCCGCCTCGAAGCTCAGTCTTGTGCGCGTGGACGGCTCAAAAAACAGAGTCGCAAGCTTTTTCCCCTTACACGCCTCCGCATATTTTTTAGGATTGGCAATTATGTCGTTTGCGGTATCTATCAGGCTGAAAAGCTCGTCAACGCCGAAATCCGTTATATCGATAAGATTTTTCATATTCACCCCAAGAGGTTTTATTTAATCCAGCTTTCGTCCGACGGATTGTTTCTGAAAGCGATAAGCCTCTGCACGTCCTCGGGCTTGATATAGCCCTCCTCCGCGGCGGTCTTAGCTATCACGTCAAAGCTTGTAAGCGATACGTTTTGGACGTTCGCCTCCTTGAGTCTGTCAATGCCCTTTTGCATTCCGTAGGTAAATATGCTAACAATGCCGAGCACGTCCGCGCCCGCCTCGCGCAACACGTTGACAACCTCTATACAGCTTCCGCCCGTCGAAATCAAATCCTCAACAACCACTACCTTCTGTCCTTTTTCAAGCCTGCCCTCTATCTGATTCTGTCTGCCGTGGTCCTTTGCTCCGGAGCGCACGTAGCCCATAGGCAAGCCCATAATGTGACCTGTAATCGCGGCGTGCGCGATACCCGCCGTTGAAGTACCCATAAGCACCTCGGCGTCGGGATAATAGGCGTTTATAAGCTCCGCCAATCCGTTTTCCACGTCGTTGCGAACCTTAGGCGCGGTAAGCGTAAGACGGTTGTCGCAATACACGGGGCTTTTAATTCCGCTTGCCCAGGTAAACGGCTCGTCGGGACGGAAAAATACCGCTTTTATAGACAGCAAATCCTTGGCAATAGTCCTTTCCATTTCAGCTTTATTCATAATTACTCCTTTAAACGTATGAAAATATCAGTCGCAGAACTCGGCGACACAGCGGTTATAAGCCTCTACGGGATTGGACGCGGCGGTTATCGGACGTCCGACAACGATATAATCGGAGCCTGTTTCCTTTGCCTGCGCGGGAGTCATAACCCTCTTTTGGTCGCCCATATCGCCGTCTGCAAAGCGCACGCCGGGCGTTACGGTTATAAACTGCCTTCCGCACGCCTCGTGAACCTTGCCCGCCTCGAGCGGAGAGCATACCACACCGTCAAGCCCGCTGTCCTTGGCGTTTTTGGCATAGTGCATAACAACCTCGTCTATAGGCTTATCTATAAGCAAATCCTTTTGCATACTCTCGCGGTCGGTGGACGTAAGCTGTGTAACCGCAATGAGCAACGGACGCGTTCCGTCCTCTCTCGTAAGTCCCTCTATCGCCGCGCTCATCATCCGCTTTGTGCCTGCGGCGTGCAGATTTGTCATATCAACGTCCAGATTTTTAAGCACAGCCATACTTTTTTTCACCGTATTGGGAATATCGTGCAGCTTCAAATCCAAAAATATCTTGTGACCGCGCGCCTTCAGCTCGCGCACAATCTGCGGACCCTCCGCATAAAAAAGCTCCATTCCGATTTTAACAAACGGCTTTTTGTCCGTAAACCTGTCCAAAAACTCAAAGGTCTGCTTTGCGCCCGCAAAATCGCAGGCAATAATCACGTCCTTACCCATTATTTACAACCTCCTATAATTTCGCTTAAGCTGTCTATTCCGAGCTTTTGCATAACTCTCGGCAAATCCTCTATAATATCGCGGCAGGCATAAGGATTTATAAGGTTCTGCGCGCCGACCTCCACCGCCGTCGCGCCCGCGAGCATCATCTCGATGACGTCCTCGGCGCAGGCTACTCCGCCCATTCCGACGACGGGAATTTTAACCGCCTTTGCCACCTGATACACCATTCTGACCGCCACGGGAAAGATTGCGCTTCCCGAAAAGCCGCCCATCGTATTTGCAACAACGGGCTTTCTTGTCTTAAGATTTATTCTCATTCCGAGCATAGTATTTATAAGGCTTACGCCGTCCGCACCCGCGTCCTCGCACGCCCGCGCTATGGACACGATATCCGTCACGTTGGGCGTGAGCTTTATTATTACGGGCTTTGCCGTCACCGCCTTAACCGCCTTGGTCACCTGCGCGGCGCACTCGGGCGAAGTGCCGAAGCTCATTCCTCCGCCGTGCACGTTGGGACAGCTGATATTAACCTCCAGCCAACCGACCTGCTCGCATTTATCCAGTCTTTCGCAGGTATAGGTATAATCCTCTATACTGAAGCCGCTCACGTTTGCCATAACCTTTTTATCAAAGCACCTTGCAAGCTTCGGCAGCTCCTCTGAAATCACCCTGTCCACCCCGGGATTTTGCAGCCCGACCGAATTTATCATACCTGCGGTGCACTCCGCAATACGCGGAGTGGGATTGCCAAAGCGCGGCTCCTTTGTAGTACCCTTAAATGAGAAGGTCCCAAGGCAGTTTATATCGTACAAATCCGCATACTCATAGCCATAGCCGAACGTGCCGCTTGCGGGAATAACGGGGTTTAAAATATCTATTCCGCATAGATTAACCCTCATTTCTGCCATAATATCTCCTCCTTCTCGAGGACGGGACCGTCCTTGCATATGCGCTTGCAGCCCGTAACCGTTTTACAGCTGCAGCCCATACACGCGCCGAAGCCGCACCCCATTCTTTCCTCGAAGCTGAACTGACCTCCGCTATTGCAGCGCGCATAAACAGCCTTTAGCATAGGCTCGGGACCGCAGGTGTAAATATATGAATAATCCTTATCCATAGCGTCCGTAACAAATCCCTTAACGCCGTAGGAGCCGTCCGCCGTAGTTACGGTAACGTCGCATCCGAGCGCTTTAAATTGCTTTTCGTAAAATATCTCCGCTTCGGTGTTAAAGCCCAAAATCACGGACGCATTTTTACCCTGCGCTATCAGTCTTTTTGCAAGATTGTAGAGAGGCGGAACGCCCACGCCGCCTCCTATAAGCAACGGCTTATCGCCCGACTTATCCAAATCGTAGCCGTTTCCGAGTCCCGTAAGAATATCGAGGCTTACTCCCTCGCCGAGCTCGCTCATTATCCGGGTGCCCTTGCCCACAACCTTATAAATTATGATAAGACGGTCGCTCTCCGCGTCGCAAACGGATATCGGACGGCGCAGATACAGTCCGTCTATTTTGATATTTACAAACTGTCCCGCCGCCGTAATCGCCGAGGTATCGCCTTCGAGCGTCATTTCATACACGTCGCGGGTAAGCGGAATATTTTTAATAATTTTAAAATAACCTTGCTTCATTCATTATCCCCGGATTATGCGTCTATCGTGGAAATGCGCAGCGTTGTTTCGTCAAGCACGTCAAGCAGAACGCGCACGGTGTCAAGCGACGAGAACAGCGTTACGTTATTCTCTGTAGCGCACTTTCTTATCATATATCCGTCGCGCATCTGTCCCGTGGAGCGAACGTTCTGCGTGTTTATAACGTACGCAATATGTCCCTGGCGGATAGCCTCGGGAATATCCTCGCTACCGTCGCTGATTTTATCGAGGACGTGCGTACGGATTCCGTTTTCTATTAAGAACCTTGCCGTTCCCGCCGTACCCTCTATGTTAAAGCCGAGGTCGTAGAACCTGCGCACAAGCGGCAAAGCCTCCTCCTTGTCCTTATCGGATATTGTAACAAAAACCGTTCCGTAATTCTGCAGCTTCATACCCGAAGCCTGCAACGCCTTATACAGCGCGCGGTTAAGCCTGTCGTCATAGCCTATAGCTTCGCCCGTGGACTTCATTTCGGGCGAAAGATACGCGTCGAGTCCGCGGATTTTATTAAACGAGAACACAGGAACTTTAACATACCATCTGCTCTTTTCGGGCGGATAGATATCAAAAATCCCCTGTTCCTTAAGGCTCTTGCCCATAATCACCTCGGTGGCTATGTCGGCAAGGCTGTAGCCCGTGGCTTTGGACAGGAACGGCACCGTCCTCGACGAGCGGGGATTGACCTCTATTATATATACCTTTTCGTTCTCGTCCACGATAAACTGAATATTGAACAAGCCCACTATGCCTATGCCAAGACCGAGCTTCTTTGCGTATTGCAGGATAATTCCCTTCACCTTATCGGATATACTGAATGCGGGATAAACGCTTATGGAGTCGCCCGAGTGTACGCCTGTGCGCTCGACAAGCTCCATTATACCCGCGACAAACACGTCGCGACCGTCGCAGATGGCGTCGACCTCCACCTCCTTGCCTATGATGTACTTATCCACAAGCACGGGTTTATCCTCGTCAATCTCCACCGCGGTTTTAAGATACTGCCGCAGCTGCTCCTCGTTTGCGACAATCTGCATTGCGCGACCGCCGAGCACGAAGCTCGGGCGCACGAGCACCGGATATCCAATTCTGTTCGCCGCGCTTACGCCGTCCTCTATATTGGTGACAGCCTTGCCCTCGGGCTGCGGAATGCCAAGCTTCTCGAGCACCTTTTCAAAGCTGTCCCTGTTCTCCGCGCGGTCTATTGCCTCGCAATCCGTGCCGATTATTTTAACTCCGCGCGCCATAAGCGGCTCGGCAAGATTGATTGCGGTCTGACCGCCGAGGGAGGCAATAACGCCCTCGGGCTTCTCGTAATCTATAATCGCCATCACGTCCTCGGGAGTGAGCGGCTCGAAATATAGCTTATCCGCCGTTGTGTAATCGGTGGAAACCGTCTCGGGATTGTTGTTTATGATAATCGCCTCGTAGCCCTCGCGTCTGATGGTCTGCACCGCGTGTACGGTGGAATAGTCAAATTCCACGCCCTGACCTATGCGGATAGGTCCTGCTCCGAGTACTACAATCTTCTTTTTGTCCGTAAGCCTCGAGGCATTCTCGCCCGTGTATGAGGAATACAGATACGCTATATACTTGCCCGTATGCAAGGTATCCACCATCTTGAACACGGGAGTTATGCCGTTTTGCTTACGCAGATTGTAAACGCTAAGCTCGTCGGTATTCCAAAGCGCGGCGATATATTTGTCGGAAAAGCCCAAACGCTTTGCCGCGTTCAGCGCAACTATATCCTGCGGATTAGCCTTTAAAAGCTCCTCCATTTTGCAAATTCTTGCGATAGCCTCCAAAAACAGCTCGGTAATCATCGTCGCCGCGTGAATTTCAGCTATGCTCTCCTTCCTGCGGATTAACTCGGTTACGGCAAAAATCGTATCGTCCTTAAACTCGGCAATATACTCGTAAAGAGTATGAGTAGGCATATCGGCAAATTTTTTCATATATAAATGGGTTACGCCTGTTTCGAGCGAGCGCACGGATTTAAGGAAGCATTCCTCGAGGCAGGAGCCGATGCCCATAACCTCGCCCGTCGCCTTCATCTGAGTGCCGAGCGTATTTTTTGCGGTTGTAAACTTATCAAACGGGAAGCGCGGGAATTTTGCAACGATATAATCGAGGCTCGGTTCTATGGCCGCGGTGCCGCCGGCAACGGGAATTTCCTCGAGCGCCATTCCGACGGCAATCTTGGCGGTGACTCTCGCTATAGGATAACCGCTCGCCTTGGACGCAAGCGCGGACGAGCGCGACACGCGCGGATTGACCTCGATAAGGTAGTATTCGCTATTAACGGGATTCAGCGCGTACTGCACGTTGCAGCCGCCCTCTATCTTAAGCTCGCGGATAATCTTAATCGCGCTGTCGTTGAGCATTTTAAGGTCGTGTTCGTTGAGCGACAGTATAGGCGCGACAACTATGGAATCTCCCGTATGCACGCCTACGGGGTCCACGTTTTCCATACCGCAAATGGTAATTGCGCGGTCGTTGCTGTCGCGCATAACCTCAAACTCTATTTCCTTATATCCCTTTACGCTCTTTTCCACAAGCACCTGATGCACGGGAGAGAGCTTAAACGCGTTCATTCCAATCTCAATCAGCTCGTTTTCGTCGTTTGCAAAGCCGCCGCCCGTGCCGCCGAGAGTAAACGCAGGGCGCAGAACCACGGGATAACCGATTTCGGCAGCCGCCTTTTTTGCCTCCTCGAGGCTGTAGGTTATCTCGGACGGAATAACGGGCTCGCCTATAGACTGGCACATCTCCTTAAACAGCTCCCTGTCCTCTGCGCGCTCGATGCTCTCGCTGCTTGTGCCGAGCAGCTCCACTCCGCACTCCTTGAGCACGCCCTTCTTTTCAAGCTGCATAGCGAGATTAAGTCCCGTCTGTCCGCCTATGCCGGGAACGATGGCGTCGGGACGCTCGTAGCGGAGTATCTTTGCGATATACTCGAGCGTAAGCGGCTCCATATAAACCTTGTCGGCGATAGAGGTATCCGTCATAATAGTCGCGGGGTTGGAGTTTACGAGAATGACCTCATAGCCCTCCTCCTTTAGCGCAAGACACGCCTGCGTGCCCGCGTAATCGAATTCGGCAGCCTGACCTATGACGATAGGACCGGAGCCGATAATCAAAATCTTTTTAATATCCTTGCGTTTCATAAACCCTCCGAAGATGTTTGTATTCAATAATTATTTTTCAGCCTTGTAAACAACTTTTCTGTTGCACACGGTAATCAGATTCTGCCCGAATACCCTCTCTCCTATAAAAGGCGTAGCCCTTCCCTTTGACAAAAACCGTGCTTCGTCTATTGTATAATGTCTGTCCAAATCCCATACGCTGTAGCCGTTAAGCGGAATATTAAATCTCTTGCGCGGATTATCCGACAGCAGAAACACCAGTTTATCAAGCTTAATCACATTGTTTAACACCAGTTTTGTGTACAGTATCGGAAATGCGGTCTCCAGGCCGACTATGCCGAACGCGCTCTTTTCCAGTCCCCTCGACTTCTCCTCGGCGGAGTGCGGCGCGTGGTCGGTAGCAATCATATCTATAGTGCCGTCTATTATACCCTCTATAAGCGCAAGCCTGTCCGCCCTGCCTCTCAGCGGCGGATTCATCTTATATGCGCCGTCCTCTTTTAAATCGCTCTCGTCAAGCACGAGATAGTGCGGCGCGGTTTCGCAGGTTATATTCACTCCGTCCGCCTTCGCCTGTCTTATAAGCTCGACGCTTTCCTTTGTGGAAATATGACACACGTGATACGCGCAGCCCGTTTCGCGCGCAAGCCTTATATCGCGCTCGATTTGCGCCCATTCGCTCCTCGAGCATATGCCTCTGTGTCCGTGCGCCCTTGCATACTCGCCGTCGTGAATGTATCCGCCGCGCAAAAGCCCGTTGTCCTCGCAGTGCGCGACTATTATTTTACCCAGTCTTTTTGCTTCGAGCATTGCCGCGCGCATCATATCCTCGGACTGCACGCCTCTGCCGTCGTCCGAAAACGCAATCGCATTCCCCGCCATCGCCGCCATATCGCTCAGCCTCTCGCCTTTCTCGCCCTCCGTTATCGAGCCGTACGGTACGACCTCTATAGAGGCGTCGCGCCTGATTATTTCAAGCTGCTTTTCGAGATTTTCCGCCGAGTCGGGGACGGGATTTAAATTGGGCATAGTACAGACAGACGTATATCCGCCCCTCGCCGCGGCGCGGCTTCCGCTGCGTATGGTTTCCTTATAAGAAAAACCCGGTTCTCTGAAATGTACGTGAACATCGCAGAAACCGGGAAAAATAGTGCCGTTATCGATACCGTCGAGAAAGGATAAATCATCCGATGCGCTCGGCTGCGCCGGCGCGTGCAGCCCTGCCTTCAATCTGAACAACTCGTTTACGGACGTCATATTTCTCCAAAAAAAAGCCCCGTCTTATGACAAGGACCGTGTGAGCGCAATGAGCGATTGGACATAGTGCTTGTCAATCTCGGTTGACGGACTATTGATTTTTTTTATAATACCACAAAACGGCGGCTTTGTCATTAGATTAAGCTAAAGTTTTCAGAATTTTTTGCGGGTTGCGATTTCCGGTTTTGCTATTTACATAGTAATATATTTTTGTTATTATATATACTAACAACTCTAAGGGAGAATTTTATTGTGAACAAGTACATTACAGCGAAGGTCAAAAGCAACGACATTCGCCCCGAGGACAGAGTACCTCTCAAGGAAAAGCTGTGCTACGGCGCAGGCGGACTGATGGACGGCGGCGGCGTTGCGCTGATGTCCTGCGTTATGCTCAAGTATATGACGACGATGGGCATAGCAATGGCAGTAGCCTCCACCATAATGATGATAGCCAAGATATGGGACGCGGTAACCGACCCGTTTATGGGCTTCATAAGCGACAACACGCGCGGAAAGCTGGGCAGAAGAAAGCCGTATATGTTTTTCGGCGGAATAGCCCTGATACTGGCAATGTTTATGCTGTTTATGCCCGTGCGCGACTGGGGAATGTCGGTATCGGGATTTATACCCTACATAATCATAATGTATCTTTTGTGGAACACCTGCTCAACCATAACGCAGGTTCCGTACACATCTATGGCAAGCGACATATCGCCCTCGTTTAAGGAACGCAACAACGCAAACACCGTAAAGCTTGTATTCACAGCGGCAGCGTCGGGAATTGCATACGTGCTTCCTTTACTTTTTATAGACGCGCTTACAAAGCCGGAGGGCTTCCTGTTTATGCCCAACATTTCGGCAACGGAATTCTGGCTGTGTATGGCGATAGTATTCGGCACGCTGTTCGGCGGAGGTCTGATAATCTGCGGCTTATTCGTAAAGGAGCGCATTAAGCCGACCGCGCCCAAGCAGAAGTTCAACGCCAAGCGTTTTGTAAACAACTACGCTGAGCCTTACAAAAACCGCTCATATCGCTGGCATATCGCAATGTACGCCTCCGCGTTTATGTGTATGGATATGATATCCGCGCTCGCGGTCTACTATGCAACGGACGTATGGCACGGCTACAAGCTGTTCGGAATGGAAATGTCCTCGATGTTCATTATCGCGCCTCTTATGGTAGCGGCGGTAATAATGTTCCCCTTAGCCCGCGTGATTATGGATAAAAAGAGCAAGGCGTTCGCATTCCGTATGGGCTTACCCTTCTACATCATCGGCGGCATAATGCTTGCGGTTATGGACCCGAGCTGGACGCCTCCCATCCTTGTTCCCATCGTAGCGCTGATAATGGGACTCGGCTTCGGCGGAGCGCAGATGATGCCCTGGATAATCTTCCCCGACACCCTCGACGTCGCCGAAATGGCAACCGGCAAGCGCCCGACAGGCACGTACAGCGGAATGATGACGCTTGCGCGCAAGGTCGCGGGAGCGCTCGGCGTAGGTATGGTAGGATGGATAACAGGCGCAGCGGGATATATCGAAAACACCACGGGCGACGCGTCCATTTACATCGAACAGCCCGCAAGCGCCCTGCTTGCAATCAAGCTTGTACTCGGCGTAGCTATAGCGGTATTTATATCAATCGCGCTGTTCTCGTCCTTTAAATACAAGGTCACAAGCAAGAAGCTCGAGCGTATGCGCTACTTCATAGACGCAAAGAAGAAGGGACTGCCTCTCACCGAGGAGGAGGAAGCCGAGCGCGAGAAGATGATTAAGGAGCTTTACGGCAAGGTCAATCCCGACGACGTTATAGACCCCAGTCTTTACGACGAGGAAGGCAACCTGCTTGTAAATCCCGGGCAAAGCGACGGCGAGGCAGCCGCTCAAGCCGAAATACCATCGGACATCCGAGCGGACTACGAAGCCGTAAACGAAACCAATCTCGAGGCTACGCCCATTGCAGAGGGTATAGACGCGTTCGCACAGGCGGAGGCGGTAAAAATCTCCGAGAAAATCGCCGACGAGCATTCGGACATAACCGAATAAACGGAGTTTGATATGAGCGCGACATTTGAAAAAACGGACGGACGCACCGTCATAACCAAGGAAGCCGACAAACCGTTCAGAATTTTACAGCTGACCGACATACATATCGGAGGCGGTCTGTTCAGCAGAAAAAAGGATAAGCTTGCGCTTGCGGCGGTCGAGAAAATCGTAACCGCCGCCAACGCGGATTTTGTAATCGTCACCGGCGACATATGCTATCCCCTGTTCCCCTGGAGCGGCACCTTCAACAATATGCGCGGCAGCCGTAAGTTTGCAAATCTTATGAACAGGCTCGGTGTGGAATGGACGCTCGTATTCGGCAATCACGACACCGAGAGCTTTGCGTTTTACGACAAACAGCATCTTGCAAATTTTTATATGAGCCAGCCCAAGTGTCACTTCCAAAAAGGCGAGGAAGGGCTGACGGGACTCGGCAACTATATGATAAAGCTGCAAAACCCCGACGGCTCGCTCAACACCGCGCTTATGTTTATCGACAGCAACGCGTATCTGACCAAGAGCTTTTTCAGCGGCTTCGACGTGATACACGACGACCAGACAGACTGGTACAAGCGCGCGATAGCGGAGGTAAGCGAAAACGGCGAAACCGCGCGTTCGCTTGCGTTTTTCCACATTCCCCCCAAGGAATTCAAGGAGGGCTGGGAAAAGTGCTACAACGGCAGCGGAGAGGCGACCTATCATCTCGGCTTTGTGCAGGAAAAGGACAACTATTTCGGCTATCCCAAGACCAAGGAAGGCAATTTCTTTTCCGAAATGGTGCGCTTAGGCAGCTGTAAGGGTATGTTTATGGGACACGACCATTTAAATACCCTGTCTATAACCTATCAGGGCATAAGACTGACCTACGGAATGTCCATAGACTATCTCGCATATTCCGGCATCGAGAAAAAGCACACCCAAAGAGGCGGCACGGTAATAGAAATTTTCGACGACGGCTCCTTTGACGTGAGCCTCCTGCCGCTCGACAGTATAACTAAAAAAAATAATCAACAATAAAAATCGGGAGAAGATTATGAGTAAAAAATCTAAAATCATTATGATATCGGTATCGGCGGTTGTAGTGCTTGCAATCGCGCTTACTCTGATACTGTACTTCACGCTGAGAACGGCGGAAACCATAAATCTGAGCTTTACCGCCGCTCAGGTTGAGGACGAACAGAAAATAAAGGTTGAATGGAAAGCGTCGTCAAACGTAGACCGGGTCACAATCAACGTCAAAAATTCGGACAACGAAATACAAAACTCCGTAACTCTTTCCACGCCTACGGCGATAGCAAAGGGCTACGCCCTCATCGATGCAAGCTACGGCAAGCAAACGGTTGAGGTGACCGTAAAAAAGGCTCTGGGACTTGAGGCAACGCAATCCAGGCAGGTAAACGTCTTTACCGACGAATACGTAATCGCGCCGCTTGTCGCCACTATGCCCGTAACCTTCTTTTCGCTCAGTCTGCCCGAGTATTCGGATAATTACAGCATCCCTACGTTTGTATGGCTGCAAAGAGGCGGCGCGTGGGACTACTCCAACCTGCACGAAAACGTATATATGATACCCGTAGGCAACTACAGCGATATGTCCACCTACTCCGACCCCTCTTATATGTACGAGAAAACGAGCAAGTGGATAAATGAGCTTTATGAAATAAATCCATCGTCCAAGTTCCACCTGTACTACAACGACTATCACCCCTGGGGCTGGATGCAGGCAACCTTTGCCAACGGCATCCCGGCGGAAAACTATGACGTTACCCTGCTTTCGGACGGCACAGGCTCATACGCCGCGTTCGCCGAGTTTCTGAACGCTCCCGATTCCGACAGAGTGTTTGCGGATATGCTGAACGATTACAACAAGCTCAAGCAGCAGATATCCGACAGACATTCCTACGCCTCTACGGACCTTACCCTTGCAATCAGAGCAACCGAGCTAAGACACTACGTATTCCATATGATAACCGAGGAAAAGAACGTACAGCTGGTGCTTGCAAGAGACTTCGTCACAAACGATATGCCCAAGGACAATCCGATGCGACCGACATTCCTCGAGCTGATTTCCAATGCGGAAAACCCCGACAGACCCATAAAAATACAGAGTATGTACAATCTGCTCAAGGCAATGACCGACAAGGAAAAGGAGGACCTTAAGCGCCTGTACAAATTCAGCGACAATATGTTTGAAAAGGCGGTAGAGGAAAATAAAAAGATTATGGTATTTATGGGCACCAGAACCGACCTCGAAACCGACTTTGACGAACTTGTAAAAGCTACAATGGCGCATTACGGCGACGAATACGTGTATTATTACAAGGGACATCCGGGAACACCCACGCAAATGGACGACGCAAAAGCGGCAAGACTCGAGGCGCTCGGGCTTATCGACATCGACTCCACCATATCCGCGGAGCTCATATTCTTCTTCAATCAGGAGGCTTGCGCAACGGGCTACGGAACGTCCACCTACAACAGCCTTAACGACGAGCAGGTATGCGGAGTATGGAATACCCGTCTCAGCGGAGTAAACTCCGAGTACAAGGACAAGGTAGACTATACGCTCACCGCGCTCAGCTCCTCCGATGCGGAATTCGGCGCGCTTGCCTCAGGAGAGTGTTACCTGTTTGAATTTGCAGACGCAACAAAATACAACGCGGCAGTCTACTACAAAAACAGCAACACAATCAAGTATTTCAAGAAAACCGCAAACGGCTTCACCGAGGTAAGCAAATAATTAAAGCATAAAAAAGACGCCCCGACACGGGACGTCTTTTTTTTACTAATTCAAATTAACGACTAATGATTTTAATAGCTTTTTGCAAAGTAAAGAACTTTACTCGCAGGCTTCCCGCAGCAAACGCACTTGTCCCCTATGGGAGTCTGGTCAAACGGCAGCACTCTCGAGGTTGCAGACAGCTCCGCTTTTATCTTATCCTCGCACTCGCGGCAGCCGCACCACATAGTCTTTACAAAATGTCCCTTATCCAGCGCGACCTTCATTTCGTTCATATCGGCGCATACGTCTATACGTGAATGTAAAAATTCGTGCGACTGCTTAAACATATTCTCGTGTATCTCGTCAAGCAGCGCGGGAATTTCCTCGCAAAGTCCGTCAAGCGACAAAATACTCTTTTCGTGAGTATCGCGGCGCACCGCGACCGCCTGTCCGTTTTCTATATCGCGCGGACCTATCTCGATACGCACGGGCACGCCCTTCATTTCCCACTCGTTGAATTTCCAACCGGGAGACTGGTCCCTGTCGTCCAGCTCTACGCGCACACCCGCATTTTTAAGCGCGGCGGCAACCTCGCTAGCCTTTTCCAGTACGCCTTCCTTATGGTAAGCGATAGGCACGATTACAACCTGCACGGGCGCGACTCTCGGCGGAAGCTTAAGTCCGCGTTGGTCGCCGTGCGCCATAATAAGCGCGCCGATTAAACGCGTAGACACTCCCCAGCTTGTCTGATAGGGATTTTTAAGCGCGCCGTCGCTGTCCAGATACTTTATTTCAAACGCGTTAGCAAAATTCTGACCGAGATAGTGGGAGGTTCCCGCCTGAAGGGATTTTCCGTCAAGCATCATAGCCTCCATAGAATACGTGGCAACGGCGCCCGCAAACTTTTCCTTTTCGGTCTTAACGCCCGTAAGCACGTCTATAGCAAGCACGTTCTGCATAAACTCGCGGTAGACCTCGAGCATACGCATAGTTTCCTCTCTTGCCTCCTCCTCTGTGCGGTGGAGCGTATGTCCCTCCTGCCACAGGAATTCGCTTGTACGCAAAAACGGACGCGTCGTCTTTTCCCATCTGACCACGTTCGCCCATTGGTTCACAAGCACGGGAAGGTCGCGATAGCTCTGCACCCACTTTGCGAACATCGAGCAGATTATAGTCTCCGAGGTGGGACGTACAACCAGCTTTTCGTCAAGAGGAGTATCCCCGATATGCGTAACAAGCGCAACCTCGGGAGCAAAGCCCTCCACGTGGTCCGCCTCCTTCACGAGATAGCTGTACGGTATGAGCATAGGAAAGTATGCGTTTTTATGTCCCGTAGCCTTAAAGCGACGGTCCAGCTCCTCCTGAATATGCTCCCAAATCTCGTAGCCGTAGGGACGAATAACCATCGTTCCCTTAACGGGACCGTAGTCTACAAGCTGAGTCTTAAGCACTACGTCGGTGTACCACTGCGGAAAATCCGCCGTCATATCGGCAATTTCCTTTACAAACTGATTGTCCTTCTGCTGTTTAGCCATAATAGCGTCCTTTATAAATATAAATAAGTTATTATATTATTATAATATACCTTATACGTTGAATATTGTAAACCTAAAAGACAAAAAATTACGGCGACGCAATCGCGCCGCCGCGTTTAATCAATCCTCGTCCTCAAAATCTTCCTCGTCGTCCTCGTCGAAGCCGAGCAAATCATCCTCGTCCAGCTCCTCGAAGTCGTCTATCGGAGGCTCCTCATCATCGTCCATATCGTCAAGCTCGTCGTCCTGAAGCTGCGAAAGCGACACCTCGCTATCGTCGCTGCCGGGAGTAATCGGCTCCTCATCGTCCATATACTCCTCCCAGCCGTCGTCCTCGTCGCTCTTGTCAAGCTCCTTCTCGGCGCGCTCGGTGCGGCAAGCGAGGCAAATATCCTCGTCCGCGTCAAGGTAATTGACCTTGCAGATAGGACATATTCTCTCGCCCAATCCCGCGATATCGTCGTCCTCGTCCTCAAGCAGGCTCAGCTTGCTCGCCTTGCCCAGTTCAACCTTGCATACGTCACAAAATTCTTCTTCGTTAGGTATCCAGTTCAGTTCACAGCGTGGACATCTCTTATATTTTCCCATTTCAACCTCAAGGCTTTTAGGTTTTTTATTTTTCATATATTATATTGATAAGATGTAATTATGTAAACTGATTTATACATTTTTTTAAAAATTTTTTTTAAAAAGCATATTTAGTATAATAGGTGAAAAAATCAACTATATATTGTAAAATAAAAAATAGGTGAAAATAATTGTTGAAAAGTTTTACATAATAATCTAAAATTCACTTAACAACTTAAAAATCTGAGTGTTTTGTAATCCCGTGTACTCATTATGACATATGTTTGGATAATTAGACAAAATGCAGCAAAAACTGCGCATTTTTCTCAACCACATCGATTTTTAGCTATGATACACTATTTTTATTAAAAAAAATAAATATAATCAAGGAGACGATTATGAGCAAAACCATTCTTATTGCGGACGACAACCTCGCCCTTTGCACAAGTCTTAAAGAGTATCTTGATGCGCGTGACGGTTATTCCGTCATCGGCATCGCACCCAACGGCGTAAAAGCCTTGGAAATGGTAGAGTCGGAAAAACCCGACTATCTGCTTCTCGACATCGTGATGCCCGAGTTGGACGGGTTCGGGGTGTTGAGCGCTCTTGAAGGCAAAAAGCCGCAGGTTATTATGATGTCGCAGCTTGCAACCGACGGATTCGTACAAAAAGCAATGCAGTACGGCGCAAGCTACTTCCTCGCAAAACCGTTCGATTACGACCGTCTTATGGGACTGTTAAACGAGCTGGGAGCGCCGCAACAACCCGCCGCGCCTAAGCCGGCGCCCACGTCCAAGCGCACCCGTTCGCTGGACGAGAAAATCGCAAACCTTTTCATATCGGTTGGCATTCCCGCCCACATCAAGGGCTATCAGTTTTTGAGAGAAGCTATCAAAATGACGATAGAAACTCCCGACATCATAAACTCGATAACCAAACGCCTCTATCCGAGCATAGCGGAGCGTTATCAGACCTCCCCGTCAAAGGTCGAGCGGGCTATCCGCCACGCAATCGAGGTCGCCTGGAACAGAGGAAAAATCGAAAACATCAACAATATTTTCGGTATCAAAATCTATTCCCCCAACGAAAAGCCCACAAACGGCGAATTCATTGCGCTAATCGCAGACAAATTACTCCTGGAGTCCGCCTAAAAGCGTATTCCAAACCCAATATCAGCACGAAAAAAGAGCGTTTCTTCGGACGCTCTTTTTTCACGTCCCCGTTTGACAGTATTACTTTAATCTATTATAATGCAGTAACTACGCCCTAAGAGGGAATATAACGACTATGGCAGTAAGGCTATCCGACCATTTCACATATAAAAAGCTTTTCAGAGCGGTAACCCCCTCTATTTTGATGATGGTTTTTACCTCGCTTTACACCATAGTAGACGGCGTATTCATATCCAACTTAGTCGGAAAGGTACCTTTTGCGGGACTTAATCTCATCTATCCTGTTATCGGCGCAATAGGCGCGGTCGGATTTATGCTCGGCGCAGGCGGCTCGGCGCTGGTAGCAAAAATACTCGGAGAGGGCGACAGTGCGCGCGCCAACAAGGTATTCTCTATGGTCGTCTATTTCACGGCGATAGTAGGAATTATCCTGTCCGTTGTCGGCGCATTGGTTGTCGAGCCCGTAGCCAAGCTGCTCGGCGCAACCGAGGAACTGCTCCCCCACTGCGTAACGTACGGCAGAATTTTACTTGCCGCAATAGTTGCGTTTATGCTGCAAAATATGTTTCAGGCGTTCTTTATAGTCGCCGAAAAGCCGCTTCTTGGATTTCTCATCTCCGTAATAGCCGGAGTAACCAATATGGTGCTTGACGCCGCATTCGTAGCGGGCGCAAAGCTCGGGCTTGCCGGCGCGGCATACGCAACCATAACAAGCCAAATGGTCGGCGCAATAATTCCGCTCATTTATTTCTCGGTCAAAAACAAAAGCCCGCTCCGACTCGTGCTTACTAAATTCGAGTTAAAGCCAATAGTCCGCACCTGCACAAACGGCTCGTCGGAGTTTCTAAGCAACGTATCGATATCCATTGTCAATATGCTTTACAATATGCAGCTTCTGCGATACGTAGGAGAGGACGGACTTGCGGCTTACGGAGTGGTACAGTATCTCGCGTTTGTATTTCTTGCAACGTTCTTCGGATATTCCATAGGCTCCGCGCCGATAATCAGCTATCATTTCGGAGCGCAAAACACATCCGAACTCAAAAATCTGCTCAAGAAAAGTCTTATTATAATGATAGGAATAGGCGCTGTAATGACCGCCCTGTGCGAAGGCTTGGCGCGACCGCTCAGTATGATATTCGTAAGCTACGACCGGGCTCTTCTTGATATGACCACGCTTGCGATGCGCATATTCGGAGTATCGTTTATTCTCAGCGGAATAAGCATATTTTCCTCCTCGTTTTTCACCGCGCTTAACAACGGACTTGTATCTGCAATCATATCCTTTATGCGTACGCTTGTATTTCAAATTTTCGCGATAATGGTAATGCCGTTGCTGTTCGGCTTAAACGGTATTTGGACGGCAGTCATAGTTGCGGAGGGCTTATCCGTTATAGTAAGCATAATCTGCATAGTTTTAAACAGAAAGAAATACAAATATTAGAATTTCGCTTTTATACGGTATTCAACATATTCTGTTTGTAAAGCTTCTGCGTTGTTTGCTTTGCACAAGTCCACTCACTCTAAAAAAAAGACGCTTTCGCGTCTTGTTTGGTAGAGCAATAGCAACCTAAAACGAATATTCTATATTATGGAGTTATAAGTTATTGTAGCTCTAAGCAGTGAACCATTATCATTGCCTATTTCTATGTCAGCCCATTCAATTTCATTTCCCGCATATTTAACACTACTTAAACCTGTGAAATAAAATGCCCTATATTTTATTGTTGTTATTGATTTGGGTAAATAGATTTCTGCGAGTGAATAACAATAAGTGAAAGCATCTATACCAATTGATTTTAGTTTTGAATTCGCGCTTATAGAAACTTCTGTTAAACTCATGCACTCCACAAAAGCGCAATTAGGAATTGATTCAACATTATCTCCCAAAATTATAGTCTTTACTTTAGAACCCATAAAAATTGGATTGGAAAAATTTGTGTCATCACAATTAGTTGAATTCCAGTAAACTGTTTCAAGTCCAGTAGTATACTCAAATGCTCTATCTCCAATTTGCTCAACAGTTTCTGGTATAAGAATTTCCTTAATAGCAGTACAATGACTAAATGCATAGTTTGGAATTGATACTGCCGAACCAATAATAACTTTTGATAAAGATTGTGGTATAAAATATGTTACAACTTTATCTGAAGTGCCACCATACTGTTGAGTGGTGGAGATAGCATTAGCATACTGATTATCACCAAAGATATAACCGAATAGAGATTCGCGAGAATAATTAACACCTCTTGTTTTACCAACAAAAGGGATCGTTATCTGTTGTAGATTTTCGCACCCATTAAAAGTTGCTTCTTCTATACATGTGATGTCATTTTCAAGTATAATACTTGTTATCATAGAACATCCACTAAATGCACCATAGTAAATAGCCCCTGAATCAACAATTACACTTTTCAAGTTTTGGGGCAAGTAATAAATTTGTGGAGAAGTATTAAAAACACTATTACTATACTTTTGAACGATTTTTTTTGACCCGATATATTCATTGGTCCCAAAAATGTAACCAAATAGTGTAATAGGAGAAGCGGTTTTTTCTTTATTATTCCCACCTACAAACGGAATTGTTAATTGTGTTAGATTGCTACAACCATTTAATGCACCATTAGCAATAGATGTAACATATGGAGGAATTTCGATTTCAGTTACAGTTTTATCTATTATGCTTGATATTTCACATTCGGTTTGTGTTGAAACAAAAGTAAAATTTTGCAACTCTAAATATACATCCCATACAGCTGTATATTGCAAATCTGCACTAGACATTTCAATAGTTAAATTCAAATTTGTAGTAATTAATTCGCTATCTTTATACCACCCTTTCCATATATATCCTATGTTATTATTATCGATTGCACTTAAATTCACAGTTTGTCCAATTGAAATTTTCTTTTCGGTGTATGAAGTGATTTCACCAGCGTTAGGATAATTAATATTAGTAGTGAGCGTATAGAAACACCACTTAGCCGTATATGATTCATTATCTAAAGCATAGAACACAAATTCCTCATCAACGGTTATCAAATTATTATGTTCATCATACCATCCAATAAAATTATAACCAATATTTGTTGTGGCTTTCAATGTTACTTCTTCCGAATAATTATAAAGTCCATTACCACAAACTGCACCAGCCTTACTATCATTAACCTTTGTTTCTATGTTAAACTTTATTATTTCCCAGTGAGCCGTAATAACATTGGAAATACAAACGCTCCAATTAGAAAAAGTTTTACCATCGCTATCAGTCAAAGCAACATCATCAATATACCAGCCAAGGAAATTATATCCTGTTCTTGTCGGAACGGGAAGAGTAGTAATTTCTCCATAATTTAATGAAATTGTGTTCGTATCAATTTCATCCCCGCCATTTGTATTAAGTGTAGCAGTAAAAACCTTTGGGGTTTTGTCGATATAAAGATGTGTTTCTCCCCAAGGTATAAAGGATGTTATGTTTTCACCATTATTTGTTTTCCAGCCGTTAAAGGTATACTCCGTTAAATTGGGGCTATAATCAACAACATATTCTGCACCAGTATAAGCCAATTCCCTTTTCAACAATGAATTTCCGTCATGATAAAGAACTTGTATTGCATAACTTCTATGTATTGTAAGCTGATATGTATTAGTTATACTTCCGTTCTGTGAATTAACTACGATATAAAAAGTGTTATTTCCGGCTTGCAATTCTCCATATTTACCAGTTGCAATTTTCGTAGGAATTTCAGTTTGTCCCATGTTATCGTAATATAATTTCCAAATGCTATTTTTATTACATTTGACTTTATCCGCAAGAGGTACCTCATTTGTACCGTAAGAAACGTACATAAAAATTTCATTTCCATTAATAGAAGCATTATCTATTTTTTCTATTTTAGCAGTATTATTACTTCCACATGCTGAAAGAAATGTTCCTAGACAAAACATTATAACAATTATAAGAAAAATGCAAAACATTTTTTTCTTCATAGTTATCACCTACATTAATTAATATTATATTTAGTATATCAAATTTCCAAATAGTATTGCAACCTTTTATAAACTTATTTCACTAAAAGCAAATCTTGGCACTATGACGGGTGCTTGATATAACAAGTGGCTCGCTGCGCTCGCCAATCAAGCACCCGCCCCAAATAAACTAATTAAACAAAGCAACGACTAAAAGCCGTTAAACACAAAAAAACTACCAGCCGAAGAATGGACGGCAGACGCTATCCCGCTTGTCTGCTCGTCCATTGTACTTCGGCTGTTTTTAGTTTTTTAATGTGTTTATTTTAAATCGGTGTGCTTTGTTGTGTGACCGTATGCAAACTGTTGCAGATTTTATTTGTTGTGATTTTAGTGACGTTATCTTTATTTGTGATTACTCTATACATATTCTCAAAGGAAAACCGCATTGTTAATATCTATTTGTGATCTTTGTTAATCCGTGCAAAATCTGCACGAGTTAATAAATATCGTATTCACGTTGTATTGGTGTTGTAACAATGTAGCCTTTATGTTGGATACTGGTTGGAATTGCGTTGGGTTTAGTTCCTTGTAGTGCCACATTGTATTTGTTACTATCTCATCACAAAAATCAAAAAAGGAGAACGAGCAAATGCTACGAACTGAATTTATAGTCGAAACACTCGGCGAACCAGATTTAACGGCACTCAACGAGCGTGAACAGCGCACGTTTTTTGAAACGCTACTTTCAGCGTTGTTGGAATTAGCAACAAAATAAACAAATATTAAAATAGCCAAACACTAACTTTTCTTTCTTTTCTTGGCTTGTATATAGATTAAAAACAAAAAATTATTAAAAGGCAAAATCGCCCGCAAAGTATAAAAAAATACAGTGCTTTTATACGCATTGCCAAAAATAGAAAACCGCACCGTAAAACGACATAAGGAGCATAAAACGATGATTTATAAAAGAGCAAAAATTTATTATGACGGCAGTCATTATATAGCAATACCGAGCGAGAATTTTTCTCACAAGAAAGGCGGTAGGAAGAAACCGAAAGATGATGAAACTTTGGTATCTGAAAGCAAGGAACGCCAAAGAACAAATGCTATAAAACGGCGGGTTCGGCTAATGCGCAAGGTGTATTTACAAGAATGGAATTACTTTTGCACGTTCACCTATGACGAAGCCAAACACGATGAAGATACTTTCAAAAAAAAGCTACGCAACACGTTAAAACATCTCGTTTATCGTAAGAGCCCCGACAAACAGCGATTGCATTTTCACGGCATATTCTATATCCCACAAATGATTGGCGAGCTGATTGAAACATCTGATTACAGTACGACAAATCACCGTATGCAGATAGCCTATCAAAATACGCACTTTCTAAAACACTTTGGGCGTAATGATTTCAAAGCATTAGGCAGTCAAGCGGACGTTATTCAGTCAGTCAAATACTTGATGAAGTACATATCAAAGTCCGGCGAGAAATTAGCTTATGGCGGGAAATTGCCTACATATTTTCTCTCGGACGTTGTAGATGACGATATAGCTTGCGAATATGGCGTGGACAATAAGAAAGCGATATTGTTTGATGACTTCACTTGTTATGACGAGGGCGAATTGATAGGCACGGTGTGCCAACAGACAATAAATAGGTTAACGAAAAGCAACTAATAGTTTGTCTTTCGTCTTGTGGAGATTAAACGAAAACACACTTTTAGCCAAGGGTAAATACATTGCTTCGCAACCCTTGACTAAAAGTACATTTGATAATATGAAATGCACGTGCTAATGCGTTTCCGTTTATCTCCCTTTTGTCAAAAGACAAATCAAATTCAATGTATTAAAGGAGAAACAAAATGAAAACAGCAGTAATTTATGCCCGATACAGTTCGGACAACCAAACGGAACAAAGTATTGAAGGTCAACTCCGTGTTTGTAACGAGTATGCAAAGTCTAATGACATTGTAATACTTGATACTTATATTGACCGTGCTATGACAGGTACGAACGATAACCGCCCCGACTTTCAGCGTATGATAAAAGACAGTTGCAAGCGAGAGTGGGATTATGTGCTTGTGTACAAGTTTGACCGATTTAGCCGTAATAAGTATGAAACGGCGATGCACAAGAAAACTCTTAAAGATAATGGCGTGAAAGTAATCTCGGCTATGGAGTATATCCCCGACAGCCCCGAAGCAATTATTCTTGAAAGTATGTTAGAGGCTATGCCGAATACTATTCCGCTGAGCTTTCACAAAAGGTAAAACGTGGCAACAATGAAAGCCGTAGAAAAGGCAATCTTACTGGCGGTAAAATTCCGTATGGCTATAAGAACGTAAACAAAAAAGCCGTAATAGTACCCGAACAAGCCGAAGTAGTGCGATATATATACGAACAATATTCCATAGGCTTATATGTCAAAGACATAATAAGCTTTTTAACAAGTAAAGGAGTTTTACATTATGGCAAACCGTTTAAGAAAACTGCTGTATATGCCATATTGAGCAATGAGCGTTATTCGGGCAAATACTATTTTAACGGCGAATTGTTTACGAATATTTATCCGCAAATAGTAGATTCCGAACTTTTTGAAAAGGTTAAAACTAAAATATTATCCAACAAGTTCGGAAAGAAAAGTGAAAGCGTTACATATCTACTCAAAGACAAAATTGTATGTGGCTATTGTGGTATGTCTATTATTGGAGAAAACGGAACGGCACGCAACGGAGAAAGAAAATATTATTATAAGTGTCGCGGTCGCAAATCGAAAATAACAGACTGTCATAAGCAAGCCATACGCAAAGACGTACTCGAAGACATTGTGCTTAATTCAATACTCGATGAGTTGAACAAACCGCAAAGTTTTAATACCATTGTTAATGGCATATTACAAGAACAACAACGACAAGCGCAAAGCAATACCGTTTTTAATTTGCTCAAAAAGGAATTGCGCGAAACCGAAAATGCTATAAACAACATAATGGTTGCTATTGAGAAAGGCGTTATTACAAACACGACAACAAAGCGTTTGAAAGAGCTTGAAAACCGCCAAGATGAATTGCAAAGACAAATACTTATTGAGCAAAATAAATCCGTAGTATTGCTAAAAGAAAGCAATATACGTGACTTTTACAACAGAGCATTAGCGTTAGAACCGCAACTCTTAATAAATTATCTTATAAAGCAAATAAAATTATTTGACGATAAAATAGAGATACAATTTAATGCACCTATAAAAGTAAGTCCCGATAGCGATGAACGCTGTCGGGTTTTTTCTTTATGCTCGAAAACAGTTAGACTTGCATATAAAATTCCACAAAGAGCAAATATTGTAAAACTTGAATTTGAAATAGATTTATATGTTTAAGATATATAGGCTATTTATTCCACGTTCCACTTGACGTGAGCCTCTCAGGAGCGTGTATATAGGCAAATAAGGGCGAAACATTGCAACCCGACTGTAATCGATCAGTCGGGTTTTTTGTTTGCCTTTGGCGCACAAGCCTAACACACTCCTTTCTCGCGTCAAGTGGCTTTCGCGGCATAAACCGCCGTCGGCACGCAAGAGAATAACATTACGAACTATAATCAGAAGTGAAAAGTGACAAACAAAAAAACCCAAAACGTGGTTCGTTTTAGGTTCACTTTGGTAGGATTGAGTGGACTCGAACCACCGACCCCCACCTTATCAGGGTGGTGCTCTAACCTGCTGAGCTACAATCCTATATTGTGGTGAATTTAATCACCTGTGGTGGAGATGCACGGATTCGAACCGAGGACCTCCTGAATGCAAATCAGGCGCTCTACCAACTGAGCTACACCCCCATATGAATGCTTTAAGATAATATCACCTCAAGCAAAATTTGTCAAACGATTTTAAATATTTTGTTTCAGAGCGTTTAACAAAACCGCAAGATAAATCATAAAAAATCTCTTACGCTGTAAAGTCCCTTTTGCTTATCCGAAATAAACCTGATAGCGTGCATTGCTCCGGTAACAAACAGCGCACGGCTGTGCGCTTCGTGCCTGAGCGTAATACTCTGAAAGCCGGTGCTTATGCGCACCTCGTGTATACCCACAACACCGCCTATTCGCAAAGAGCTTATCCCAATATCTCCCTTTTGGCGCATACCGCTTTGTCTGCCTACTACAATTCTGCCCACACCTTTTCGGGAATTTAAAACGGATTCCGCAATCATAAGCGCGGTACCGCTCGGAACGTCCGCCTTTCCCGAGTGATGAGTTTCAACGATTTCCACATCCGCATAAGGAAAAATCTCCGCAACCTTCCCTACCAACGACACAAACAAAGTAACGCCCAACGACATATTTCCGCAAAAGAAAACGGGAATATGCTCCGCCGCCCTTTTAACGTAATCTTTTTCCGCCTCGGTCTGTCCTGTAGTGGCAATAACTATGGGAATACCGCGCCCTAACGCTCCGTCCACAAGAGAAGCCGTTGCGCTGTGATGCGAAAAATCCACAATAATGTCCGCCTGCTCGTTCACTTCAGATATATCCGAATAGCACGGGAACCCAATCATATCCGTATTTTTATCTACACCCGCGACAATTTCCATATCGGAGCATTTCTCAATTTCGCGCGTCAGCTCCTTTCCCATACGACCGTTAGCTCCGCATAAAATTATTCTCACAGCACACCCCAAAAAAGTATTCGTTAAAATATATGCAAAGCTCGTTATTATAATTATCCGTATTATGCAATATCCGTAAAACGCAAAAAGCCCCTCAAGCGAGAGGCTTTTTGTATTTTAACTCTTTATAGATTATCAAAAAAACTTAGCGTATCTTGCAATCAGTTCCGCAAGCTTATCCATATCTGTCAAGCCCTTACCTATCGCAACCTTGAGATACTGACCGCCGAACGCGTCGAAAACCTCCTCGGATATCGGCAAAAGCTCGGCAAATTCCTCGTATGTAAACAATCCGTACTTTTCAATATCCTTATTAAACGCAGCCTCGTCTATTTTCATAGTATCGCCGTCCACGTCGAATATGTTTATCAATCCTTCAGTCGCTCCCGGCATTGACAGCATTCCGTTTACGTAATAACATAAATGTCCGTACGTAACAGGACTATAAGCGGCAGTAATCTCTCTTGTAAGCTCTACGTCTACCAACTGCACCTTAGACCATTCTTTTTCGCCGTCCGCATTCACGGTCTGTTTATTAAACCAATGCCCTATATACCTTGCCGCGTCTGCTCGCAAAAATACGTATTTATTGAGGTCAAAATCCCAGAATGCGTGTTCGGATATAACTTTTACGGTCGTGCCGTCCGAAAAACTTAACTTGATAACCTCGTATTCCTGCCTGCTTTCGCTATCTATAAACAGAATGGGAGCGGTATCGAATGTACCCGTAAACATATTCCAGACTAACAGCTGTTCGTCGCCTGTCAAATCCTCTACTGCCTTTTGAGTACCGTCCGCCAGCGTAATCAGCGAACCTTCTGCAACGCAGGTATTTTCAACCCAATTTACATAAAGTTTACCGTTGGGGGCAGATGCAATATCGTCATATTTAGTTCCCGAAAAATCTGCGGTTGTATACCAACCTCCGAAATTTATATTAATGTCATAATGATAAGGATTATTTATTCCGTTTTCAGCATTTCTGTTTGTCGGGTTTGTAGCAGTTTTTGTAAACGACATAACGCTGTTAGTATTTGACACCTCACATCCATAAACTATAGGTCTGTTCGCGCTATTCCAATTACTTGCCCAACCATTTAACGCAGAAGGTAGAGAGGTAAAGATTGTTAATTTTGTACATCCGGCAAAAGCATAAGCCCCTATACTTGTAACATTATCAGACAAGGTAACATTGTTTATATACGAGCAAGAATTAAAAGCATATGCCCCTATGTTTTTTAAAGATTTAGGCAGTTTTAATAAACCTAAAGAAGTACAACCATCAAAAGCAGAATTGCCTATATCTGTTAATTTACTCTCTCCTTGCAAGAATTTTAAGCTCAGCATCTTCGAACAATCCTTAAATGCCAACGCTCCTATAGTTTTAACACTTGTCGGCAAAAATAATGCTAATATTTGACTACAGCCTGCAAATGCAGAATTATTTATAACACTAAGTTTTGAATTTTGCGAAAAATTTACTGATGTAAAACCATCACAATTCTCAAATGCATTATATCCTATAGATACTACATTGTCAGGAATAGACAACGATGAAAGACTTGTGCAATTATAAAATGCTGCGTTGCCTATAGTAGTTAAGTAATTGTTATCTTTACTATCTTTCTTAAACTTTAAATTTTTTAAATTAATATTGTTTTGAAAAGCATTATAACCTATTTCTTTTAAATACGGAGGTAACTCCAAATCTGTTATTGCACTATTATTTGCAAAAGCCCACGGTCCTATTTGTGAAACTAACCTACCTTTGATTGTTTGTGGAATTTCCAACTTTCCATCAAAATAATTATGACCAATTCCATTAATTCTCAACGTATAGTCACTCAAAATTGTAGTATCAAAAGAAGCTGCCAACCTTACCGCATTATAAGCATTTAATCTCCCGTTTGCCACACATTTTCCATCTAAATTGCTTTCGCAAGTAGCGCTTTTGATTATTAATTCTTTAATTTCGGCAGCAATATCTGCGTGCGACATTCCATATTCACCCGTAGAGTTAGCATCAAGATACAGAGAAAACATCAATGCCGCCGTACCCGTTACAAACGGAGCAGCCATTGATGTGCCACCTAAAAACTGATATCCCGAAGACGCAAGATTAGTAGGATAAGTGCTTTCAATCATTTCACCAGGAGCAAAGATACTTACTGATTTAGCCCCATAATCTGAGTTCCGTGCAATTTTTCCATCTTCTCGTATTGCTCCAACAGAAATAACCCTTGAACTAAAATCCTGCCCATATGAATAATCTGAAGGATATACTTTTGTTACATCGTTATCATTCGCTTCATTACTTGCAGCACAAATAAACAAACCCTTATAATTATTTATAGCCAATTTATATGGTTCGTAATAAGTATAGCCAGCCGCACTATAATTTAATATATCTACATCATTTGCAATTGCCCAATTCAGAGCCCCGACTACATGGATTAGATTAATCTCTCCATTATCATCAGCCACTTGCAAAGGTATCAGTTGGACATTTGGACATACTCCACTAATATCCATATCAGTCAGCGGAACCATTCCTATAATGCCAGCAACATGTGTTCCATGTCCATTATTATCATCTGTTGTAAAAGCATTGTTATTAATAAAATCCCAGCCTTGCCCCAAATTGCTTTCCAACATTTTATGATTTGCTATACCAGTATCTAATACTCCAACTTTTACTCGTTTATCGCCTTTTGTAATATTCCAAGCACCTGTTATATTTATACCATTTTTTTTATATAGCCCCCATTCATTATGATATAAATCTTTAATTGACATCAAATCAATTTGACTTGAAACCATTTGGGGTAATTTATCAATATAATTTGGTCCTGCCCAGGAAATTCCTTCAACTGTTTTTAATGTCATTAAAGTATCTATAACTGATAATTTAGACTTTTTTTGCAAATTGAGTTTGAATATTTGTCTGAAATCTTCTTTGTTTAAATATACTTTTTCGTCTATATTGCCTGTTATGTAAGTTAAATCTTCAACGGACTCTATTCCTGCATTACCAAAATAACTATTGTCAAATTTTTTATTAATTTTACTTGTTTTTTTATCAATGATAACCACAACACAGCTGTCATCAAAATCATCATCCAAATTCGGAATTTCGATTGTTTTTTCACCTTGATAATCATAAGCGCTTGTTATGCCAGCACCAAAATTATCAAAAGTTACAAATAAAAATATCGATAACAATAATACAATTGCACCTGCTAAAAATTTATTAAATTTTATTTTTGTATTTCTCATAATTTTATCTCCTTAATTTCCAATTATTGTTCTATCGGTTTCCAAACATAAATTTTATGAGTACCGTCGGGATATTGAAATTTTATTCCGCCTATCTCCTCTTCAACTATCACACAAAACGCCTGTGCACCCGTTTTAATAAAAGCCACTATCAAGCCATTGTATTTACCATAATAAGATAGGCTTATTATTTGACTATAGAACTCGTCATCCATATGCTGTTCAGCCCAATACTCTTTTATTGCACTCTCGGTTTCAGCACTTAGCGTTTCAGGATTTTTCGGCGTCGGTTTAAAACCCTTTCTCTGTCCGTCGCCCGTCCTGTGATACGCTATATTCCGCAAATCCCCGCGACTGAGCCATCCGTTATCGAATGCCTCCTGCAAGGTGTAAAACTCGCCCGCTTTCGGCTCGCCGTTTATCGGATTTCTAAAATCATCGCCATTATTACAAGCACACAAAATTCCTACACACATAATAAGCACCACCCCCACTATTAAACTCTTTCTGATTTTGCTCATTTTACACCTCCTGTTTTATTGAAGGATTAAAACTATAATTTGAAAAAAATCAAACCTAAATAATTTTACCCCTCTATATATAATAACAATTTGACTCCAACTTTTTTCCCAAATTCATATCAAATAAATTATAAAAATGTTCTTATTGATACAAAAATTACTTTTTGTTTATTTTAAAATTGTCTTTTTAATAATTTTCTCCCATAATCAAATTCTACAAACTTCTATACTATAATGACTTTTATGATGAAATTTTACGCCACCAATCGTTTCCCAATAATCTATTATTACATCTGGCACATCCACATAAGGTAAATTCATCAAAATAACTATTAAATTGTTATAACTTCCATAATAGGATAACACTTTAAAGTCTTCTGCTTTTATATTGAAATCAATAAAAAATTCATTATTACGTAAATGCTCAGCTTTAGCTTCCTTTAACTTTTCAACTATTTCATCATCTAACTCATACGGATACAAATTATTTGGATTATTATAATAATTAGCTATATTCCGCAAATCCCCGCGACTGAGCCATCCGTTATCGAACGCCTCCTGCAAGGTGTAAAACTCGCCCGCTTCCGGCTCGCCGTTTATCGGATTTCTAAAATCATCACCAATATTACAAGAGCACATCGTGAAAAAACACAGGATAATTATCAGTACAATATAAATAATATTTTTGCGCAATTTCATAATATTACCTCCATAATGCCTACGATTTCAATCGGTAAAAGAAATGCCATTCCAAACGGAATGGCATTTTAATCAATCAACCTTTTTCGTGCTTTACGTCGTAATCGGTGTAGTAGTTTTTCGGAGCGGTATCAAACGAACCGTCGGGACGCACTTCGATAACCGTACAACCGCGCTGCAGATGCTCCTTGTAAATGCCGGGATATGCAAGATAGTCAACGCTCATTCCGTAGGTAAGACGGATAGTCTTTCCGTCCTTGGTGTAGGACACGGAGAAGTTATTGTAGTGGTCGTGACCGCAGAAAGTACCCTGCAAGCCGTTATCGAAGCCGACCTCAAACAAATCGTCCTCGTGCAGACCGCAGAAAACGCCGTATGTTCTCTGACCGTTCTTTTTGCCGTCTGATTCGCCTCTTACGCCGTAGTGATATTCAACGTTGGCGGTAGATTCAATCTGATTATCCTTTCTGTCGCCGTTATGCTCCATAATTTCCGCCCAAGCCTCGCGGTATTCGACAAGCGGAATATGGAAGAACGCCAGGTTTTTGACGGGTTTATTTTCGTAGCCGTTATCGACGTTAGCCTGTTGCAGCTTTTGCATTTCGGCGGCGTACCAATCAACCTGCTCCTTGTGGATGTTGTCATATTTCCACGCCATTCCGAAGTAGTCGCCCTCGATATAGCTGTGGCTGTCAAAGGTGACAATAGCCTGTGTAATCTCGCCCTTTGTGACGGAATTCTCATCCTCGTTTTTGATATCGGGCTTTTTCACCTTGATAATATTGTTGCCGTAGCCGTTAGCCTCGCTTGCGATAGCGCCGCGCTCGAACAGGCAATATTTAAAGTTGCCGCCCGCTATTTCGGCTTCGTAATACTCGCAGATATCCTTACGTGTATACATACTGTAAGCCTCGGTATCGTGATTGCCGAAAGCAAACGTCCAGTAAACGCCGAGAGCCTCCATCAAATTGGCAAAAATCTTTGTTGCGCTTAGGTTATTGAAGGTACCTGCCTGGAAGGGAACGGGATACGCAATATCTCCGGTCACGACAACCAAATCGGGCTTTTCTTCGCGTATCATAGTAGCTACGGCGTTCATAGCCCACATATCCTTTTCCTGCGAGAAGCAACCGCCGCCGATATGTACGTCTGTAAATTGAAGAACCTTAAATTCCTCGTCTGTAGTAAACGTCCAATAGCCGTCGGCATCCTTTACAGGCACAAGCTGCTCGTTTACGCCGGTTTCGGCGTTGACGTAATCGACCTTAGTAAAGCTGCTTGCCTGCTTAAGCAAAGCCTTTACGCCTACGGGATTTGCAATAGCTACGCTTATAAAGAAGATAGCCAGAACCAGCACGACGGCGCCCGTTGAAATGAGCGCGGTAATTCTGCGTTTTTTTCTCTGCTCGCGCGTGAGGCGTTTTTTCTTTTTTCTGCCCTTTTTGGCAGGCTCCTCATCCTCGTCTTCGTCGTCATCGTTGACGGAGTCCTCAGTAATCGGAGCATTCTCCTCCTCGGCAGTCAAATCGGCGACGGATACCTCCGCGTCCTTGTCCGACTGAACCTCGTTATCGGTTGCATTGTCCGTCGTTTCGGTTGAATTCTCCTCAATCTCTTTTGTTTCAGTTTCCGCCGTAGTTTCCTCCGTCGTAGGCGCGGCGTCCATTTCGACGTCTACGTCCTTGATGTTGTCGCTCATAGCGTCCCCCTTATATATGTTGTTAATTATATATATTATAACTTATATATTCAAATTAGTCTACATCATTTTTCCGCACAAAAAGCTAAAATACCCGATATACGGCAAAACAAATCGCTTTAAACATTTAAATCCGCTTAATTGCTTTCATTACGGTCGGAATTTTCGGATTTGCGCTTCGCGGACGCTTTGAATTTTTTTGCGTCCTTTTCTATGTTTAAATCCTCGTCGCTAAGCGGAACTATCCAAACCTCCGCGCCGCACTCCGCTTTTATGCGCTCGCGCAATTCGCGCTCGGCCGCTTCAATCTCCTCTCGCTTAACGTCAGACTTAAACACCGCCTCCGCAGTCCCCGCCTTTGCTCCGAAGCCGTAATCGTGCAAGGTGATATTGCCTATCCGTCTTATCCGTCCGTCCTCTTTAAGCGCGGCTTTTACAATCGCGCTCTCGTCCGCGCAGCCGTCTCCCTTAACCACGCTTTTGATATTATCCACAATCATTTTTATTGCAAATATCAAAACCACAATACTTATGATTATTCCGAAAATCGCGTCCGCGGCGTAATCCACCTTGCTTGTGACAGCAAAAGCCACAAGCGACGCGCCCGTAATACCTATATCCAAACAGCAATCCAGCACGATAGCGGCAATCGCCTTTGACTTCAGCTTTTTATTTTTAATCCAATAAAAAACCGCAAGAGCAACCTTAACGGGAATAGCGACGGCAATGAGAACGCAGTTCTGCCAGCCGAACCAGACAGGCTCGGGCATAGCGAGGCGGTTGAGCGAGCGGATAAAAAACATTCCGCCTATAACCGCGGAGGCTATAGCCACTACGAAGCCCGCAAGGTATTCGCTTCTGCCGTAGCCGAAGGGCGCGCTTTCGCTGCGCGGAATAAACAGCACGGCAAATGCAAGCAGAGTTACAATACTTGTCAGCACGTCGAACAAGCTATTGGTGGCGTCCAGCATAATGGTAAGGCTGTTGGAGCTCATACCAACGTACAGCTTGACCGCCGCAAGCACGATATTCGCCGCTATACCAATGGCAAGCAATATGATGGATTGCACTATACGCGACCTCATCTGTCCTTCCTTCAACATTTGGCTTCAACCTCCTTAAGCCTGCGCCTAAAAAACAAAACATCAGCTGTTTCTATTGTATTTTCTCTACGTTATCGTTGTCTGAATTTTCGGCATTTTCTTCACAATCGCCATTTAACAGCACGTTTTCACGCACATAAACATCCTTTTTCATCATTTTGGCGTTATATTTATTGCGCGCCGCAATCAGTGCGGACATAACCGCCACGCCCACGCTCAACAGAGCGCAAAGCACGCAGAGGCAGGGCAAAAGCACGTTGACGTTTACGGCGCAAATTATCATTTAAAATACCTCCTGCCTTTGAAATATACAACCGCCAGAACAGCAAGCGTAATCGCTAACGCACAGCAAAGCGCAATCATAATCACGCTTGCCATAGCAGGACCGAACGCCCTGCACTCGGGCGTCGGAGCAATTAAAAACGCGATTACGTCGGTGTTTCCTAAGACGGTAATATGATTTTTTTCAATCGTAACGGGAGCAAGCGCCTCCCCATCCTTTAAAACCACGCCGATATGCGTTGCGTCCTTAAACTCGCCTTCCTGCCAGGTCACCGTAAAGCTTCCCTTAGGATAAACTCGCTCGCCCGCCGAATTTTCAAATATAAATCTGTACGCGTTATTTCCCGAAAGCGAGAGACTTTTCCACCACTCGTTCTCGCAAAGCCCGATACGCAAGGTCATATCCTTAAAGCCCTCCCCCGACAGCACCTCGAAGGTCGCTCCGTCGGGCGCGGTCACCTTATGCGAGGTTGCGTAAACTATATATCTGCCGCTTGAAAACACGTTGCCCGAGCTTATACTCCGAGCCTTGTAATCGGGATTTTTAAGCTTTATCGCCAAATCATATTCGCCCGCGGTATTTACGTCAATTCCGTCAAACACAAACTCTATGCCCAAATCCTCCGCGCGGTCGCCCTCGGCAAGCGGAGTCAGAACGGTATAACTAACGTCGGTTTTAATCGGCTCTCCCACCAACGAAAACATATCCTCGACGGAGATGCGCAGCAAACGCGGCTCAATCCTGACGGCGACGTCAACATCCTTTAATGTCTCGTAGTTTTTATTGTTGGGAGTATAATCGAACCTGATAACGTAATCCTCCGCTCTAACGTGCAGTGCGCCGTCCCATTCATCCATTTGTCCGTCGGCAAGCCGCCAACTGCCCTCGGCTGACGGAATATATCTCTCCATATCCTCTATCGGCGTACCGTATTCTATAGCTACAGTGTCGATAACAGGCGCCACGGGCGTTGCCTTACGTACGGCGCAGAAATTTTCCGAGCCGTATCTTGCTACGTTATACACTCTGCCGTCAAAGGTAAATCTTTCCCTTACCGCAAAGCGCACGTAATATCTGCCCACGTCGACGTTTTGTCCGAATGCAAGTCCGCCGCTCGAGGGCTGAGCAAAGCTGTAATTTACAAATTCGCCGTCCTCGGCGCGATATTGCAGCGCCTCGACTATATCTTGGCTAATCGCGGGAGCATAATCGGCTTTTATTATAAAGCTTCCAATCCGTTCGGTATAATCGAACGTCGCATTTCCCGAAGTAGATGACGTTATGTGGGGCAACGCAAAGCTAAGCGAATAATCGGACAAACCGACTTCAGCAAGTTTTTTATCCATCTCGCGCTTAAATATAACGCTAACCGCGTTTTCGTTATCGGACGGATTAAAAAAATCGCCCTCCGTCCGCTTCAGCTCGACTCCGTCCGCGGACAGAATCCAGCCGTCCGAATTACACGTTATTTCAAAATGCAACGGACTTTCCGCCTCAGCCACCTCGCAGGACAAGCAAAAACAGCACGCAAAAACAGCCGCGAACAGTAGCGCCGCAAGCAAAACGGTATTAAGCTTAAGCCTTAACGCACCCCTCATAATCCTTCACCGTAACAGTAATTGAGATTATAACATATCCCGCACACATTTTCAACACGGACTTGGCGAGTTGGAAATATATTCCATACAGCTATATAATTTACAATTAGATACACTTTAATATTGTTTTAATCGTTTAAAAATAGTATAATGGTAGTATGCAAAGGAGAAAATCGGAATGAGAGTACTACTAATCGAGGATGAAAAGGAATTAGCGCGCGCACTGGCAAAGATGCTTACTAAGGACGACTACGACGTCGACTGCGTACACGACGGGGCGGACGGACTGAATTTTGCGTCCTCGGGTATGTACGACCTTATACTTCTTGACGTGATAATGCCCAAGATGAACGGCTTCGAGGTACTGAGCGAGATACGCCGCAGGAAGTTGGAAACGCCGGTCATAATGCTCACCGCGCTTGCGGACGAAAACGACAAGATACTCGGGCTTGACAACGGAGCGGACGACTACGTATCCAAGCCGTTTTCCTTTCCGGAGCTATCGGCGAGGATGCGCGCGGTACTGCGCAGACGGGGGAAGCTTGTAAGCGACAACAAGCTTGAGTACGCCGAAGCGTCCTTGGACCTTACGACCTACGTGCTCAGCACGCCAACGGGAGAAATCAGCCTCACCTCCAAGGAATTCGAGCTTTTGAGATATATGTTCGAATATCCGAAATTCGTCGCCGCAAAGGAGGATTTGATACTCAAAGCGTGGGGCTTCAACAGCGAATTTGAATCCAACAACCTCGAGGTATATATGTCCTTCCTGCGCAAAAAGCTCTTGCATCTTAACGCGTCGTTCACGATAGAGGCGGTGCGAGGCGTGGGCTACAAGCTTGCGGCTAAACAATAAAATTCACAAACAGGCGGTTTATCCTCAAATAATAAGATGATAAACCGTCTGTTTTGCGGCATTGCTAATATGGATTTAATAAAACGTCAGCGCATTAAATTTACGGTAATCACCACACTGCTCGGCGCCCTGCTACTGCTTGTAATGCTGGGCGGTTTTTTTGTAATGACGTACGTCAGCAACAACGTATCTATGAAGGTCTCGCTTGAAAAGGCGCTCAGCGCGCCCGAAACCTACAACGAGCTTGCTCCGCAGGGACTGCGCTGCTTTTTCGTATACGTCAAACCGGACGGCACGGTTAAAATCAAGGGCGACCTAAACTACTACGGCGAATCCGCCGCCGAAATCGTCAGACTTGCCGATATACAAAGAAGCGGACGGTTTGAGTATAACAAGCATTATTTTATTTGTGCGAGCAAAGAAACCGAAAACCATACGCTTATAGCGGTAATGGACAGAACGGAATATCACAGCCTTATGCTTAACACAGGCTTACAGATTGCCCTGCTGTACTGTCTGTCCGTCGCGCTTGTGGCACTGCTTGCGTTTCTTGCCTCGGCAAGATTGCTTCATCCCGTTGCGGAATCCTTTAAAAAGCAGCGCGACCTTGTGGCAAACGCCTCGCACGAGCTAAAAACGCCGCTGACCGTAATATCCACAAATCTGAGCGTAATAAAATCGGAGCCTGCCACAACGGTAGAGGAAAACGCAAAGTGGATAGAATCCATAGACGCGCAGATAGAGCGTATGCAGGAGCTGATACAAAGTATGCTCGAGCTATCAAAAATGGAGCAGGCGGAAATCCCCAAGGAGGAGCTTAATCTCAGCGTATTGGCGGAGGGCGCGTGTCTTACGTTCGAGCCGATATGCTTTGAAAAGAACGTAAATCTTATTACAAACGTACAGTCCGACGTAAGAGTGAGCGGCGAAAAGAACGCGCTTGAAAGGCTGATAGTGATACTGCTTGACAACGCGATAAAGTACTGCAACGAAAACGGAAAGGTAGGGCTTAAGCTTGCAGGCGACCAAAAGAAAGCGCGCCTAAGCGTAATGAATACGGGCGAGGCAATAAGCAAGGACGAGGCGGCACACGTATTCGACAGATTTTATCGCACGGACGGAGCGCGCAAAAACGAGGACAGGCGTAGCTTCGGCTTGGGGCTGTCCATAGCGGCGGCAACCGTAAAAGCGCACGGCGGCGCGATAACCTGCCGGGGCGTAGAGGACAAAGGCACGATATTTACGGTCACGCTTCCGCTGTTAAAGGATAAAAAACGAAAGAAATAAGCATAATCCAATCATAAAACGCCCGCATCTGCGGGCGTTTTACTAATCGATTTAACAAATATTTTATTCGGGAAGCTTGACGTCCTGCGGCTTGATAAGCCCCTTTTTTCTCATAAGCTCGCTGATAAGCAGGCTGACCGCAGCGGGTATAACAAACAGACAAAGTATTATGCCGAGAACGATACGCCAGGTATCCACACCCGCCGCCATAGACGCGTCTATAGTTCCGAAAATTCCGACAAGACCGCTTGTTCCCATTCCTCCGCCCGTAGCGTTACATCTGATTCCCAGCAAAACGGCAACCAGACCCGCAACCGCGCTCGCACATATTTCGGGCAGCATAATAATGGGCTTCTTCATAATATTGGGGATTTGAAGCATAGACGTGCCTATTCCCTGCGAAATAAGACCGCTCCATCTGTTTTCCCTGAACGTAGCAACCGCAAATCCCACCATATGCGCCGCGCAGCCCGCAACGGCGGCGCCGCCGGCAATACCGAACGCTACGGGATTGTCAAGAGCCGTCGCCGACGTTGCGATGGCAATCCAGATTGCCGCGGACGACGTGGGCATTGTCAGCAAAATTCCCATAACGATAGCAACAAATATGCCTATAATAACCTTAACAGCGGTTCCTGCCTCAATGGCAAGCACTATCACCTTGGCAAGCAGGTCTATAAGCTTTATAAACGGCCAGGCAAGGAAGATACCAAACAGGCATAAAACCATCATTCCAAGCGGAACAAGCACTATATCCAGCTTGGTCTTGCCTGCGTACAGTCCCGCTATTTCTACAGTAAGCAAAGCTACAATGTACGCGCCTATCGGATTGCCGGGCGCGCCGAAGGCAAGCGTAAACGCCGCGTCCGTAGTAATGGAATTTACGAGATTGCCTGCAAAAGCGCCTATAAGACCTGTGACAAGCGCGGTAAAAATGACAAGCGGCTTTGCTCCGAGCTTGTGCGCGATACCTACGCCTATGCCTGCGCCCATAAGCATTTTCGCAATGCTTGCGATATATCCGAGTGTGTGCGCAAACGCATTATTGCCGCACCAGCTTGCAATCTGAGCAAGAATAGTACCCGCAATAAGCGTGCAGAATAAGCCCTGCGCCATTCCCGTAAAAGCGTCTATAAAATAACGCCTGCAAAGCTTTTTGGTTATTGCAAGAGCTTTTTTGCCCTTCCCTTCGGGCTTTTTATAGTCGCCGAGAATGCCTTCTTTCACCTCGGAGGCTGCCTTTTCAATTTCCGTGACGTCGCAAGGACGTTCACAGCCGTTGGGCGTATCGTTAATTACTGTTTGCTCGTCGGCACGTTCCTTCTGCATAATTTTAAGAAAGCACGCACCATCGTGCGTGCATTTTTCATTTTCCTACGGCGTTGTGGATTTCCATTTCCGTAGAGGTCTTTTTTATAGGTTGCTCATCTGTATCCTGAGGCGAGGACGGAGTTTCCTTCATCAACTTCACCATAGTGCCCACAGTAACCGAAAACAGCTTTTCGAGGTCGTTGACGTCCAGCTCGTGTTCCTCGGAGGTCGGCTCGTCCGCGAGTATCATAGCGGTAGCGTCGCCGTTGACCGCAAACGCGTCCGCCATATATCCGTGAATGGACGCAAGCTTCTGCGACAGCTTATCGGTAGGAATTGTACTTATATCTATCTTCTGCTCGTACGCGCTCGACCTTATGACTGAGACGACGGGCGTGGAGTATCTTATTTTACGCATAGCGTTCATATCGGCAATTTTAAGCTCGCCGCTTTCGATATTGCCTATACAGAGCACGTTTGCGCCCTGAAATTCGGGATGCGCCTTGACAAACGCCTCGGAGCCTCCGTGCGCGGAGTTCTCTCCGCCGAAGGACGCATAAACTATGCGCGCGTCGTCGGGAACGAGGTGCGGCTGCTCCGCGAAGTAGGCAAACGTCGCCATAGCTATGGACGTAGCGATGCCGTTATTCTGCTTTGCGTGTCTTTCGAACGGCGAAAATCTGAGCATAGTAGTTGCAATGCCAAGCACGCCCATAACGGCGGGAATGACGGTCAAAGCCGTAATTTTAGCGGGCGTATCCGTCCCGACAGCCATTTTTATAATGCAAAACAGCACAAACACTACTGCGGTGAGCGGCACGAAAATATGCGCCAGCTTGCTTATAATTCTGTAATCCGTTATAAAATTTCCAAGCTCGGCGTCGTGATTGTCTGCTATAATAAAAACGCGCTCCTTTTTCAGCTTGTCTTTATTTTTTGAAAACTCGCTGACAACGTTATAGGAAACCTTCTGCGTAAGCAGACCTCTGAGCTTGCGCTTGCCGGCATACATCAGCAGCATAGCTGCGCCGCCGAGCGCATAAACGCCGAGGGCGAGCAGTGACAGGAGAATACCCGACAGTCTGTTGCCCGCAAAGGACACGAAATAAAGCACGTAACAAAGGATATACCAAAGACCGAAAATGGGCAGAGAGCCTCTGCCGAGCAGCGGATATGATTTATACGCCTCGAGCCTGACGGTCGCGCCCGTCTCGTCGGAGAGTCTGCGGCGGATTGTACGCGCGCAGGCGGTCTCGCTTCTACTGCCCGTAATGCGGTTTTTATATTGCTGCAGCTCAACGGAAAACTCGCTGACGAAGTCGATGCCGTCGTGCAGGTCGTCCGAGGATACAACGCTGTTTTCGATGTCGAAAATATCCATAGCGATATTATACAACATTCGGACGCGTTTATGCAATAAAAAACGGACACGGGATTTTAAAATACGCCGCCGCAGCGTTAAAAATTAAATTCGGAGCTTAAATTAAAAATAAAGTGGTTAAAGGCGTATTGACAAGCAGTCAAAAATTTCTATACTGATAAAGTGGTGTTTTCACCGTCTTACAAAGGAGGAACTTATGATAGACGTAGGACAATCATTACGCGCACACAGACTGAACAGCGGACTTTCGCAAGCCGCGCTTGCCGTGGAAATCGGCGCAAGACAGCAAACTATAAGCGACTGGGAAAACAATATAAGCTTTCCGTCCATAGAAAACTGTCTGGCGCTTGCAAAATTTTACGGAATAACCGTAGACCATCTTGTGGGAGTCAGAAGCGCGGACGGAGCAAAGCTCTACAAAGACATAAACGATTTGACGCTTATAAAACGCCCTCGCTAAGCGGACAAGCTTAGCCGCCTGCCGCTTTAAGCCGCGTCGGTCAAGCCGAATAATAAAAGTCCCTCTCAACAGAGAGAGGGACTTATTTTAAGGTTTACGATTTTTCGCTTAAGCAATCATATTGCCAATGTTCACCCAAGGCGAATCCGCTTTTTCTATCTCCGCCTTGTTAGCGGCATAGATATCCTTAAAGGTTCCGCTTGTGATGTCGATGAGGTCAAGACTGCTTCTTATGGCAATGCTTGCGTCCGCAACCTTAATCTCAATGCTTCCGTGCACACCCTTCTGCACGTCGCCCTTGACTGTGATTTGCGCTCCGAGAACGGCGATTATGTGATTTGTATAAATCTTATCGGTGTCCGTAAACTCTGCGCCGCCCTGATACTTGTTATAATCCTCGGGCTTGAGATTATCGGTATTTACGCCGTCGAGACGAAGCTGAGACGCGCAGATATAGAATATACGCAAAGCTGCGTTTTCAACGGTAACCTTGATATCGTTCCAGGTTACGGCGGGAGTAGTCTGAGTTCCGGGAGTAAGCTTTGCTATTTCCGCCTTGATGATATCGATGCACTCGGCAATGTTCTTATCCTTGTACTCGGTGTTTACAAGTCTTTCGACAATAGCCTTTGTACGGTTTTCTACAGTCCATACATCAGACATCGCGCCGGGAGCAATGCCCTCCTTGATATCGATAATAGTCTCGAGAATATTAGAGGTAGAAATCTCTATATTGTTATCCGTCTTAACCATTGCCAGCACAAACGCCGCGCCGCCGCGTATCTTCTTGCAAATGTTGCCTATTATTTCAAGACCTGTCGTTCCCTCGGCAGCCGTTTGCGCGCCGCCCTCGTTGGGAGTATTGCCGTTGTCGACTATCGACGGGAACAGTCTTCCGATAATTTCCTTGATTTTGTTCTGCACAACAGCCGCGACGTTGAAGTTCGCGCCGAGGTCGTACACAAATCCCTTAGTTCCGTCCGCCATCGGCTGCGCAAGCTGAACGGCAATCTTTCCGTTTGCATAGCTGCCCTCTGCAATGACCTTTGCCGCCTCGTTGCGGTTTGCAAGCTCAACCTTTACGGCAAGCTGAGTCGTATTCTTATCCAGATTTACAATGTCAAGCTTACCCTGAATACCCACGGTGATTTTTCCGTTGAGATAGATATCCTCGGTGGTAAGACCGTCAATCGCGCCGATTCTTATGCCGTTAGCCTCAAACTCCAGCTTCTCGTTTACCGCGATGTTGTCGGTGTACTTGGATTTATCCGCTTTAAGCGAAACGCCGTTTTCGGTTGTAAGATTCTCGATTCTGAGCTTATTTATCTTTAAAACAAGCTCGGGAACATAGGTTGTGCCGTCGATTTGAGTGTTTAAGCCGTCCAGAACAAGCTTGAGGGCAAAGTCCTGAATTCTGTTGTTTTTCTCGGAAAATTCAATCTCGATAGCGCCCATTTTATTGTCGCTTATCAAAAGACCTACAATATCACCCAAACCGGGCACAATATCCAACATACTTAAAGTCTCTGCCGCAAGCGTAAAGCGATGCGTTTTCAAATCTCCCTGAGTTATCAACTTGGACTCGATTCCTTTCATCTCTTCCATTTGAGTGCCAAGATTGATTAACACGTCAAGCAGATTAAATCTGCCGTTTGCGTCCAACAGGTCCTCCGCGCTTTCAACGCCAAACATCGGCAAAATAATACTCGACAAATCTGAATTGTTGATAATGTCAACAACGTTTACGTCCATTATATCCAAAAGACCGCCGACCAACGAATTGAGCGTCCAATCCTTTCCGAAATCGCTTACGAAATAATTTATCAAATCGTTGATACTCTTCTTTTCGGAGCCAATCTGAATAAACTTATTCACAAGACCTTCGTAGATATTGTCAGCAAGGTCGGTTTTGTTGCCGAGAATTTCATTCCAGATAAGCTTAGCAAAGCCGTGAGGAAGCTTGACGTTCTTGCCGGCGAAATCGATATAGAGGTTGTCTATGTCGGTTGCGAACTCGTAAATCGTAACGATTTCCTCGTTAGCCTCGTCCGTGGGGTCGTAAAGTCTGACCTTAATTGCAGTATTCTTCTGCGTAGCCTTGGTCCTTCCGATAACCGCCTGAATGTCCAGACCGATATCAATCTGCTGATAGATTTCGGCTTTAACGATATCGCGCGTATTAAGAGCGATTTCCGCTCCGAACGCAATAGCGATATCCGCGGTTGCGCCGATAGGCGTCTGACCGATAGGCGCGGCAGCATTCCAAAGCGCCGTAAAATATTCCGGCAAAGTTTCATCGGTTACTACCGGCTCATTATTATTGTTGTTTCCGCCGGGCTTGTTGCACGCAACAAGCGAAACCACCAAAATGATTGCCATAACGACAACCAGAATTGGTTTTAACCAGGATTTAGTTTTTCTCATACCACTTCTCCTATATACTCCAAAGAGTTTTGTCAATATTACAGTGTATAGTATTTATAATATTGACAGATATATTATATTACAATAGAAAGAACGTGTCAACAACGCCGAAAAAAGCTTAAAAATCTAAGACAGCAAGCCGTCAACGGACAGCACCGCGCCGCTCATATACGAGCTTTCTGCGGCAAACAGCACTGCTTTTGCTATTTCATCCGCACCGCCGAGCCGACCGAGAGGTATATTTTCGCGGCACAGCGTTTCTATTTCATCCTTATTGTACGCGCGCATCATATCGGTATCTATCGCGCCGGGAGCTATTGCATTCACGCGTACCCCCATAGGCGCAACCTCTTTTGCAAGAGCCTTGGTAAACCCGATTACAGCCGCCTTCGCGGCGGAATACGCCACCTCGTTGCTTGCTCCTCCCACGCCCCACACCGACGACATATTTACAATACTGCCTCTCATATCGGACAGCATATCGGGCAGCACCGCCTTGGTTACGTTATACGTTCCGTTTACGTTCACGTCAAAGCAGTCCTTCCACTGCTCGTCGGACAAATCTATAAGCAATCCGTCGCAGGCGACTCCCGCGTTGTTTACAAGGATATCGATTCTGCCAAAGCGTTCCTTCACGGCATTTACGGCTTGCGCCACCGAAAGCTTATCTCTTACGTCGCACTTAACGGCTATAACGCCCATATCTCTCAGCTCGTACTGAAGCAGGAGCGCGCGCTCCTCGGAGTTGAAATAAGTAAACGCGACGTTCATTTTTCCCGCCGCCTCGCGCACAATCGCCTCGCCTATTCCCCGACTTCCGCCTGTTATGAATATTGTCTTTGTCATAATTCTCCTATTATAAGTTTAGCATAACACAAGACTAAATAATTTTCTATTCTATTATGTAAATATAATAAATTCAACGTGTCAAACAAACTCTATTGCATAAAATTATTGTTTATATGCTTATAATTCTTAAATAGTGATGTTAAGCTATCGTGCAAAACACGCGAAGCGTGCATAGTATGGTAGAAACCTCCACTTAAACCCATATCACACTTAAACAGAAATGTTAAGCTATCGTGCAAAACACGCGAAGCGTGCACAGTATGGTAGAAACCTCCGCTTAAACCCATATCACACTTAAACAGAAATGTTAAGCTATCGTGCAAAACACGCGAAGCGTGCAAAAAGCGGGAAAATCCCGCTTTTTGATAATTGAGAGTTTATTAAGCTTATTTATCCTCTTCCTCGTCTTCCTCGTCTTCCTCATCGCGCTCGAAGCCGATATAAGCGCTTTCTGCCTTATTGCCGTCCTCGTCCTCGAAGTTCTTGTCAAAGGTCTTTACGTTTATGGTATGCATAAAGTTGGAGTCGTCTGTTGCAAAGAAGTAGAAGTTATCTCCGATAAAGTCGAGCTTAAGCCAATCGACCTTGATGCCCTCGGACATAATAACGGTTGCGTTTCCGCCTGACTTATATGAAATTTTCTCGAGCGTAGTCGCTGAAGACGAAGCGGTAAAGTACACAACGCCCTCCTTGGGGTCAACGCGCCAGATAGTCTTGGAGGCGTTAAGAACCTGCACCGCGTCCTCGGGCTTGACCTTGCCGTCATACCAGCAGTACATACTTGCCGCGTTATAGGCGAGCGCGCCGTCCTCGTAACCGAGAGGATAGAGCGTAGAAGCGCCGCTCGGCTCAAGCTCCTTTTCGGACTTAACCAAATCCGCCGCCTTAGCGCAGAACAGACCGTCCTGCTTATCGCTTCCGATATAGTGCGTCTTAGTATAGTACAGGGTATGGCTGCCGTCGCTTTCCACAAACATATCGCGCAGAGTGTATTTAAACACCTTGAGCGGCTGAGTCTGAGGAGTTTTGTTGCCGTCCTTATCGACGTCGGTCACAAAGGTATCCTCTGTAGCCAGAACCTTTTTATCCGAGCCGTTCACCTTAACGGAGCAAAGCTCGTTATAATTCTTATAGCTGTTGTCGCCTGTCACGGTCTGAGTATAATAAACGGTATCGCTCGCCATATTCCAGGCAACGGAGCTGACGTTTTCGGCAAGCACGCCCTCTTTTGCGCCCTTGGCGTCGTCAATACTCTTATTTGTCTTCATACCCGTAAAGTCAATATAGCTTATGGTATTTGACGTATAGTAAAGCACTCTTGTGGGAGTAAAGAGATATTCTGCGCTGCGGGTATTTATTTTACCGAGGCGCTGAGTGACGGAGGCGTCAATCTTAGTGCGCATAAAATCGGTGTCGGTCGTGGACGCTGTGCCGTTTTTATCGCGGTCGTTGTTGGGAGTGGCATAATAAATCCACTCGCCGAAAATGGCAAAGCCGCCCTTAGCGGAGGAGTTGTAAATAATTTTAGGCACGACAACCTTAGTTGTGGCGTTATTTACTGAGCCGTCCTCATTGAGCTCGGAGCGAACGATACTTTGTTTAACGGGAGTACCCCATTCGTTATTGCTGCCGCCCGTACCCTCGTAGCCGTTGATGTAGTAAAGATACTTGCCCTGCTTTACGACGTAGCCGCCGTTGGACTCAACCTCGGCAGAGGGGTCGCCGCCGCCGATACCGTTCCACTTGTAGGGATTACACGCAACAAGCGCGGTCGCAAGAATAACGACTAACGCAAGCAGTGAAACTACACCTATAATCTTTTTTTTCATACGATACCTTCTTAGTTAGTTTTGCATCTATATAATTCAGATTTTAATTATAACCTAAAATCCTCTTTATATCAATAAAAGTATTTATTTTTTCATTTTTAAGCAACGGTTAAGCATACCGCATACTTTTGCTTGATATGTTTCAAGCGGGAAATTGCGCGTATCTAGCGGCTTCAGTCGCGAGGTGTGACAGTCGGCGCAACAACCCTGATATGCACATCCTCCAACTGCTTTTGCGTGACCTGCGACGGCGCGCCCATAAGCACGTCGCGCGCGTTTCTGTCCATCGGGAAAGTGATAATTTCTCTTATGCTCTGCTCAGCGCAAAGGAGCATAACCATTCTGTCCACGCCGGGAGCGATGCCCGCGTGCGGAGGAGCGCCGAACTTAAACGCATTGTAAAGCGCGGAGAATTTCTCCTCTATGACCTCTTTTCCGTAGCCGGCGATTTCAAAAGCGCGTTCCATAATGGCAGGCTCGTGGTTTCTGACCGCGCCGGAGCTGAGCTCCACGCCGTTGACAACGCTGTCGTACTGATAGGCAAGCACGTCGGTCGGGTTTTTGGTATTGAGCGCGTCGAGTCCGCCCTGCGGCATAGAAAACGGATTGTGACAGAAGCCGAGCTTTCCGTCATCGTCGTATTCGTACATCGGGAAGTCGACAATCCAGCAGAAGCGGAAAGCGTTTTTCTCCAGGAGGTCAAGCCCCGTGCCAAGCTCGGTGCGCACGTAGCCCGCCTGCTTTTCCGCGCCCTTTTCCTCGGCGATGATTGCTACAAACGAATTTGCCTTAAGCCCCAGCCTATCTGCAAGCGCGTCCTTGCTGTCCGCGATAAACTTGGAGATTCCTCCGACAGGCTCGCCCTTTTCGTCGAGCTTGAACCAATACATATTGCTTGCACCGTTCTGCTTTACTTTTTCAACAAGCGCGTCTATCCACTTTCTCGTCTCCTTGAACTCGGAAACGGCGATGGCTTTCACGGTCTTGCCGACCTCGAAGAAGGGTGCTTTTTCGCTGAGAATATCCGTGACGTCCTTAACGAGCAGCGGATTGCGCAAATCGGGCTTATCCGAGCCGTAATCGCGCATAGCGTCGCGGTAGGCTATGCGGCGGAAGGGACCCTCGTCCACCTTATAGCCCTTCGGCGCAAACTCCTTAAACACTCCGCTGAGAACCTTTTCCATAACCTCGAAGACGTCCTCCTGCGTAGCGAAGCACATCTCGGTATCCAGCTGATAGAACTCGCCGGGACTTCTGTCCGCCCTCGCGTCCTCGTCGCGGAAGCAGGGAGCAATCTGAAAATACTTATCGAAGCCGGACGCCATAAGCAGCTGCTTATACTGCTGCGGAGCCTGCGGAAGCGCGTAGAAATGTCCGGGGTACAGTCTTGAGGGAACAATGTAATCCCTCGCGCCCTCGGGCGAGCTGGAGGTAAGAATAGGAGTGGTAATTTCCAAAAAACCGAGCTCGGTCATCTTATTGCGCAGCCAGCTTACCACCTTGGAGCGGAAAACGATTTTATCCTTAACCTCGGGATTGCGCAAATCCAGAAAGCGGTATTTGAGTCTGACGTCCTCTCTCGACTGAGTGGAGGTAGCAATTTCAAAGGGAAGCTGCTCGTAGCATTTTCCGAGAATCTGAATACAATCGGGTTCAATCTCGATAAGACCGGTGGGCATATCGGGATTGGGCGCACTGCGCAGAACGACTTTTCCCGACACCGACACGGTGCTTTCGCGGGGAATTGCGCGAAGCTGTTCCTTTTTATCCTCGTCTGCGACAACGACCTGAGTGTAGCCGTAGTAATCGCGCAGGACGAAGAAAATGACCGCGCCGAGGTCGCGGATACTGCTCAGCCAGCCGCAGAGCTTAACCTGTTTGCCGACGTCGCTGTCGCGCAGCTCGCCGCAATTATGAGTTCTTAGTTCCATAACTATCCTCAATAAATACTGTAGTTAAAAGCAATATTTTGTTATTTATGCTTATGTTTTTCTTATTTCTATGGTTTTCGGACTATCCTGATTCACCTGTTTATCACAGCAGAACGATTCCGGCTTTTTCGCATACCTCGCGCATTTCGTCGGGCCATATGCTTACCTGAACCTCGCCGATATGCGCCTTTTGCAGGAGCAGCATACACAGTCTTGACTGCCCTATTCCGCCGCCGATGGTAAGCGGAAGCTCGCCGCTTATAACCTGCCTGTGATATTCGTGGTTGAGCCTGTCCTGCGCGCCTGCAATCTCCAGCTGCTGTCTAAGGCTTTCGGCGTCCACTCTTATTCCCATCGAGGAAATCTCTATGCTGTCGCCAAGCACCTCGTCCCAAAAGATAATATCTCCGTTAAGACTCCAGTCGTCGTAGTCGGGAGACCTGCCGTCGTGCGGCTTTCCGTCGGACAACGCGCCGCCTATGTTCATCAGAAACACCGTCCCGTACTCCCTTGCAAGCTCGCGTTCTCTCATATGTCCTTCAAGCTCGGGATATCTGTCGCGCGCCTGTTGCGCGGTAATAAAGGTTACGTTGCGCTTGATATTCAGGTCGATAGCGGGAAACTGCGCCTTAGTCTGCTCGAGAGTATCGGCGATAGCGCCCACAATTCTCGTAACCACCATTTTGAGGAAATCGTGATTGCGCTGTTCCTTGGAAATAACCATTTCCCAATCCCATTGGTCGACGTAGATGCTGTGCTGATTGTCGCACTTATCGTCGCAGCGGATGGCGTTCATATCGGTATAAATGCCCTCTCCGTTGCGGAAGCCGTAACGCTTGAGCGCGATTCTTTTCCACTTCGCGAGCGAGTGGACTATTTCCGCCTGCACTCCGCCCTGCGCGGATATATCGAATTTAACGGGACGCTCCACGCCGTTGAGGTCGTCGTTCACGCCGGTGCCGCTCTTAACGAACAGCGGAGCGGACACGCGCTCGAACCCGAAATTCTTTATAAAATTGCGCTGAAATGCGTCCTTGACAAATTTTATGGCTTTTTCCGTTTCACGTGTGCTGATTCTCGGCTTGTAACCGTCGGGTATCATCGTGGTGTACATAGTTGCCTCCTTAGCACGTCGCGTGCCGAAAATTACATAAGGTCGCCCGCGGTGCGCGAATAGAGCTGAACGTCGCGGATATTTCCTATGCCGGTGACGTACATCATAATACGCTCGAGACCGAGTCCGAAGCCGCTGTGCGGAACGCTGCCGTACTTGCGCAAATCGAGGTAACCCGTATAATCCTCGAGATTCATATTTCTGTCAATCATAGCCTGCTTAAGCTTTTCGTAATCCGCCTCTCGCTCGCTGCAGCCGATAATCTCGCCGACGCCGGGAACGAGCAGGTCGGTAGCGGCAACGGTAAGTCCGTCGTCGTTCTGTTTCATATAAAAGGATTTAATCTTCTTGGGATAATTGGTTACGAACACGGGTTTATTGAACACCTTCTCGGTGATATATCTCTCGTGCTCGGACTGCAAATCGAGACCCCATTCAACGGGATACTGAAATTTTTCTCCGCTCTTTTCGAGGATTTTTATAGCCTCCGCGTAATCGAGAACGACAAAATCGCTGTCCGCGACCTTCCTAAGCTTCTCACGGAGTCCCGCCTCGAACGCCTTTTCAAAGAAAGCAAGCTCCTCGGGACACTCGTCTATCACGGCTTTGATGATATATTTAATCATACTCTGCGCAATTTCGATGATATCGGGAAGCTTTGCAAACGCAACCTCGGGCTCGACCTGCCAGAACTCTGCGGCGTGTCTGGGGGTATTGCTGTTTTCGGCGCGGAAGGTGGGACCGAAGGTATAAATCTTGCCCATAGCCATAGCGGCGACCTCGCCCTCGAGCTGACCGCTGACGGTAAGTCCGGCCTTACGTCTGAAAAAGTCGTTGGCGATATACTCCGCCTCGTCCTTGGCGAGCTTTGCGTTCTCGTAGCCGTTGGTGGTCACGCGGAAAATTTCGCCCGCGCCCTCGCAGTCGCTGCCCGTGATAACGGGAGTATGAATATAGCAAAATCCGCTCTCCTGAAAGAAGCGGTGTATCGCAAAGCTCAGCTTGGAGCGCACGCGGAGCATCGCGTTAAAGGTATTGGTGCGCACGCGCAGCTGAGGGATAGTACGCAAAAACTCCATCGAGTGATATTTTTTCTGCAAGGGATAATCCTGCGGACAGTCGCCGAGCAGCTCAATCTTATCGGCGTTTATTTCAAACTCGCCCTCCTTCATCGCCTTTACGACGGTGCCGTCCACGGACACGGACGCGCCGTTTTTAGCCGCGCGGGAAAGCTCGTCCTCGCCGAATTTGGATTTATCTATAACAATCTGAAGATGCTTAAGAGAGGTGCCGTCGTTGATATTCAAAAACGCCATATTTTTGCTGTCGCGCGCAGTGCGCACCCAGCCTGCAACGTTCACAGCCTTGCCCTCGTAAGCCTTGCCGTCCGAAAGTATGAGGGAGATGTCAATATTTTTCATTCATAATACTCCGATAACTATTATATTTTGATATTATAAATACAATTAAGGATTTTGTAAAGCAAATAATGCCGTCCCTGCTTGTTTTTAAGCAGGAAAATGTCTATAATAGAGATATGAAAGAGAAATATGATTTGATAATAATAGGCGCGGGACCTGCGGGACTCAGCGCGGGGCTGTACGGAGCGCGCGCGGGACTTTCCTGCGCGGTGGTGGAAAAAGCGGCGGTCGGAGGACTTGCGACCACGACGGCTGACATAGAAAATTATCCGGGCGTAAAGCGGACGGACGGCTTCAGTCTGTGCTACGCGATGATGGAGCAATGCACCGGGGCGGGCGCGGAAACGGTATTTTCGGAGGCGGTCGGCGTAGAGCGAACGGACGGCGGCTTCCTCGTCCGACTTGCAAACGGAACCTCCCCGAGCTGTAAGCGCGTAATAATAACCGCGGGCGCGTCGCCCAAAAAGCTGAACGTCGAGGGCGAAGAAAAATTCACGGGCAGAGGCGTATCCTACTGCGCGACCTGCGACGGAGCTTTTTTCAGAGGCAAAACGGTGGCGGTAATCGGCGGAGGCAATACAGCCGTAGAAGACGCGCTGTATCTCGAAAAGCTTGCCGCCAAGGTCTATCTCGTGCATAGACGGGACGCCCTGCGCGCCGACAGAGTTCTTGAGGAAAGACTTAAAGCAAGCACGGTCACGCCCATATGGAACAGCGTCGTCAGCAGCATAGACGGACAGGACAAAGTTGCGCAAATCGCACTTAAAGATGTCAAAACCGAGACTTTAAGCACGGTTTCGGTTGACGGAATATTTGTAGCAATCGGGCAATCGCCCAACTCCGAAATCTTCAGGGATTTGAAAACGGACGAATACGGCTACATTCTTACGGACGAAGATATGCGCACAAGCATAGACGGAATACTGTGCGCGGGCGATATAAGACATAAATCCCTCAGGCAGGTAATCACCGCCTGCGCGGACGGCGCAATCGCAGCCTCTACCGCCGCAAGGGACCTGCTATAACAAGCCGATACGCGCTTTAACAGACTTAATTATTCATTGGCGTTAATTCTTATATTCGTCTTTTTTTTGCTATTTTCAACGCGCCGCCGCCCCAAAATACTTTATAGCAAATTCTTTTACAATTCCCCAAAATACAACAAACACACGGCTATATTCTTTCATATAATATTGCGTATGTATTATTTTGGAACTGACGGAATAAGAGATAAAGCCGCGCGCTTACTTGAGCTGCGACTGCCGTATTTGCTCGGCTGCGCGCTATCGGAAAAGGGCGGAAAGGTAATAGTATCGCGGGATGTGCGCACGCACTCCGAGGACATAGAAAAGCAGCTATGCAAGGGCTTGCTTACAGGCAAATCGCAGATATGGCTGACGGGAGTACTTCCCACGCCCGCCCTCGCCTACGTAGCCGAGCAGGAGCGCGCGGACTATGCGGTAATGATAACCGCCTCTCACAACTCGCCCGAGTTCAACGGACTTAAGGTATTCGGAAAAAACGGGAGCAAGCTTCCCCTTGCCGAGGAAACCGCGCTTGACGCGCGCCTGCGCGCCATTGCCGAGGGTGAGCATATCCCGTCCGACGCAGCGGATACGGCAGCGGCGGACGCGCTCAGCGACGACGAGCTCGGCAGCGAGCTATCCATAAGGATAAGCAAGCAGAATCACCGCATACGCATAGTTGACGGAGCGCAGCAGATGTACGCAAAGCGCGTGCGCTCGCTTTTCTCCCGCTTTGACGGGCAAAAGGTGCGCCTTGACTGCGCGCACGGCTGTTATGCGGGGCTTGCCAAGGGAATATTCGAGGAGCTCGGCATTCAGACGGTAGCGGAAAACGACACGCGCGACGGAGAAAGAGTAAACGTAGAGTGCGGCTCCACGCACATAGACAAATTTGCTGCCCACGTAAAAATGAACGAAATAGGCTTCGCGTTTGACGGCGACGGCGACAGAGTACTCGCGGTAGTAGACGGAAAGCCCTACGACGGCGACGCCATACTGCTTGCGCTAAGCACGCTGTACAGGATACAGGGAAAGCTCCGCAAAAAATTCGTAGTCGGCACAAAGCTGACCAACTCGAGACTGCAGCGCGAGCTTGCGTTTCAAAACACGGCGCTTGTACGCGCGGACGTAGGCGACAAATACGTGCTCGATATGCTGCGCACCTCCTGCTGTCCGCTCGGCGGAGAAAAGAGCGGACATATACTTATGCTGGACAGAGCCAACACAGGCGACGGACTTATAACCGCGCTCACTCTGCTCGAGGTAAAAAAGACGATAGGCAGTCTGCCCAAATTCATCCCCTATCCTATGCTCGAGTTCAACGTACGCGCGGACAACCCTGCCGAATACTCAAAGAGCGAGGAATTTTTAAACAAAGTAGCGGTTGCCGAAAAGAACTTCGGAAAGAAAGGCAGGCTAATTGTCCGCCCGAGCGGAACGGAGCCGTACATAAGGATAGCCTACGAATGCTTCACGGGCGAAAGCGAGCCTGTCTTTGAAAAGATAAGAGAATTATTCTTATAGTCCAAACAAAATAAAAAATCCAAATCCGATAAAACAAAAGTCTTTCCCTGTGCTTTGCGGAAAGGCTTTTTAATTCACAAAAATTTAACAATCGACATAAAAGCGCAGACGGCATCGGGTGATGCACCCAACGCCGTCCGCTATAATAAGGGGGAAAATTATGAGCTGTTTATCTCAAGAACTGTGTCTTGATTACGTTCACATAATATCACTATAATATATGCAAGTCAACAGATTTTTGTATGTTTTTTTATATTTTTTTAAAAAATCCCGATTTTTATTCACAAAACCATAAATAAAAGTTATCTATTTTTTGCAAATTTGTTAAATTTGCGCCTGCAAAATCGTAAATTTTGCAATTTCGGCGCAATTTAAATATGCGGTTAAATTATCGGTTTTTAAAAATTCGGCATTCTAAACGGGTTTTTTATAAACGGGCATTTAAATGCCCGAAAACGGCGCAATTTTGAAATTTGTAAAAAATTTCCGTAAAAATAAACGGCAATAATCATAAATGCCGCCTAAAAATATATTTTCTCTATAAAATATATTAAAAATATTTAATATTTATCCTTTATTTTTTTGCAACGCCACTATAAGCACTGCGATATCCGCAGGCGAAACGCCCGATATTCGCGACGCCTGCCCGAGATTGAGCGGACGGATTTCGCTCAGCTTCTGCATAGCCTCTATACGCAGAGCCTTAATCGCGCCGTAGTCAAAATCCTCGGGTATCAGCTTTCCTTCAAGTCTTTTCTGCTCGTTTACCGCTGACATCTCCTTTTTCAGATAGCCCTCGTATTTCAGCTCAATCACGGCTGCCTTCAACGCCTCGTCGTCAATCTTAAATCCGAGCAATGGCGCAATATCCCGCGCAGTCACGGACGGCCGTCTGCAAAGCTCGCCTATCGTAGGCGATTTCTGCGGAGCAGGCTCTCCCAAGCCTTCAAAGAGTCCGCGCACCGCGTCCTTATCCGCAGGCTTGTCCTTAACGGCAAAAATTTTCTCCATCTCCGCCTTTTTAAACCGCAAACGCCCGTATCTGTCCGCTGTCGCAAGCCCTATGTCATAGCCCAACTCGGTAAGGCGCATATCCGCGTTGTCCTGCCTCAGCATAATTCTATGCTCCGCGCGCGCCGTCATCATTCTGTACGGCTCGTTGGTTCCCTTAGTAACAAGGTCGTCTATAAGCACGCCGATGTATGCGCGGTCGCGCCCGAGTATAACGGGGGGCTTCCCGTCTATCGCCCTTGCGGCGTTAATGCCCGCAATCAATCCCTGCGCCGCCGCCTCCTCGTATCCGCTGCTTCCGTTCATCTGCCCCGCGGAGTAAAGCCCCTTAACCGCCTTGCACTCGAGGCTCGGATACAGGCAGAGAGGGTCCAGGCAGTCGTATTCGATGGCATATCCGTACTTTGCAAATCTGCAATTCTCCAAGCCCTCGACGGTACGGTACATCTCCTCCTGCACGTCTGCGGGTAGCGAGGTGGACATACCCTGCACGTACATTTCCTCGCTGTCCTGTCCTTCGGGCTCTATAAAAATCTGATGCCGCTCCTTATCCTTAAACCTGACCACCTTGGTTTCTATAGACGGACAGTATCTCGGACCTACGCCCTGTATCGTGCCGTTGTACAGCGGACTGCGCTCCAGATTTTTCAAAATTACCTCGTGCGTGCGCTCGTTGGTATAGGTGAGCCAGCAGGGCTCCTCCTTAAAGGTTGCGCGCGGCGACATAAACGAAAATCTGTCGCTGTCGTCGCCGAGCTGAATCTGCATTCTGTCGAAATCTATACTGTCGCGGTAAATGCGCGCGGGCGTACCCGTCTTAAATCTGCGCATAGGCACGCCGAGCTTTAAAAGGCTGCGGGTAAGCTTTCGCGCGGAGGCAAATCCGCTCGGACCGCTTTCAACCACGCTGTCGCCGGTGATAATTGTGCTGTTTAGGTACACGCCCGTCGCAAGCACGACGGTTTTTGCGGAATATTCCGTCCCGTCGTCCGCAACGACTCCGACAACTCTGCCGTCTTTTGCTACAATCTCCACCGCCTCCCCGTCGAGCGCGGTAAGATTATCCGTATGTGTTACGACGTCCAGCATAATGTCGTGGTATCTCGCCTTATCCTCCTGCCCGCGCAAGGAAAACACCGCGGGACCTTTAGCGGAGTTCAGGGTTTTCACCTGCAGCAAAGCGGCGTCCGCGGCAATACCCATCTGACCGCCGAGCGCGTCTATCTCCTTTACAAGATGTCCCTTTGCTGTTCCGCCGATAGAGGGATTGCAGGGCATATTAGCCACTGTTCCGAAGTCCTGACAGAGCATAAGCGTACGCTTATTCAGCCTTGCCGCCGCAAGCGCCGCTTCCACTCCGGCGTGACCGCCGCCTATTACGATGACGTCAAAATTTTTCATAAGCTTTAATTGATAAACTTTTAAATTCCGCAACGCCTATATATTTTTATTTCCCTACGCAGAATTTCGAGAATATCTCGTCCACTATATCCTCCGTAGCCGTCTTTCCCGTAATCTGTCCCAGCTCGTCGTAAGCGGAGCGCAGGTCTATCAAGGTACAGTCCACGGTATAGCACAAGCTATTCTTCGCATTCTCCAGCGCGCGCTTCGCGGCGGTCAAAGCGGAAATATGCCTCTCGTTTGTAATAAGCTCGCCGCCCGCAGAACCCTCTGAGTACAGCTCGCATATTGCACGGACAAGCGCCTCCACGCCCTCTCCGGTCTTTGCGCTCACGCCGAAGGTATACGCCATACGCGGTATGGCAAATCCGGCAACGTCGCACTTATTAAATACGGTAAATACGCGTTTTCCGTAAAAATCCAACTCGTCGGGACTCGGATTGGTCTTATCTATGACGTGCAGTATAACGTCAGCCCCGTCGATAGCCCTACGCGCCCTTGCCACGCCCTGCGCCTCTATCCTGTCGTCGCTCTCGCGAATGCCCGCGGTATCCACAAGATTTATGCGCACGCCGTTGTACTCGAAGCTGTCCTCCACGGTATCGCGGGTGGTACCTGCAATATCCGCGACGATAGCGCGCTCCTCCTTGAGCATAGCGTTCATAAGCGAGGACTTGCCGGCATTCACTCCGCCCGCGAGCACCGCGTTTATGCCGTGCTTGACGATTCTTCCGCGCGAAGCGGAATTAAGCAATCCGTTCACTTTCTTAAGACACTCGTCTATAGAACTCCCGAGAGAGGGCAAAACCTCGTCCTCGGTTTCCTCGGGATAATCGAGAGTAGCCTCCAAGCCGGCAATAACCGTTTGCAACTCCTCAAAAATCTCGTTTACCGCCCTTGCGACGTTTCCGTCCATCAGCCTGTAAGCCGCCCTTAACGCCGCCGCGCTGTCGGCGTTTATCATATCGATAACGCCCTCGGCGTCGGCAAGGGTAAGCCTGCCCGCCAAAAACGCGCGCTTGGTAAACTCGCCGTGTTCGGCAAGCGAAGCACCCTCGGCTATGAGCGCGTCAAGCGCGCCGCGCATAATGCGCACGCCGCCGTGCAAATAGAACTCCACGGTGTCCTCGCCCGTATAAGCCTGAGCGGCAGGGAAGTAAACCGCATATCCCCTATCGCAAAAATCCTCGGCGACAAAGGTGCCGAAGTTCATCTTCAGCGGCTCCCAGTGCTGAATAATATTCTGACCGCGCGCGCGTACGCGCGTGGTTTCCTTTCCGAAATTAAAAATGGCATCGGCTATGCCGAGCGCATCGTTACCCGACACGCGCACTATGCCGATACCACCCGCACCAATCGGTGACGAAATTGCCGCTATTGTTTTCATCAGAATCTCTTTTTTCCGCCGAAGCTCTTAAATTTAGGCGGACCGGCCTGCGCGGCAGGCTTTACAAAATCGTCCTGCTCGGTAAAATATCCGAGATATACGTTGCCGTCCTCCACCTCTGCCTCGTCCTCGCGCGGCTTACGCTCGGTATATCCCTTGCGCCTGTCGCCCCTTCTGAACTCGTTACGTCCGCGTCCGCCGTCGCGCCTGTCGTCGCGGCGACCGTTTCTGTGCCCGTCGCGTCTTTCGCGGTGTTCTCTCTCTCCGTTTTTAAGAGGACGCTCGTCCTTAAGCTCCACGCCCACGGGAACGATTATGATATGTCTGGAATACTCCTCTCCCACGCTCTCGGTTTTTGCAATCGCGCTGTCCGCAAGCGCGCTGTGGATAATGCGGCGCTCAAACGGATTCATAGGCTCAAGCTCGATTTTACGGCAAAGCCTTACAGCCTTATCGGCAAGCCTCAGCGCAAGAGCGGTAAGGGTTTCCTTACGCTTTTCCCTGTAGTTCTCGCAATCGACAACCACCTTTTTGCACTCGCACTTATGCTCGTTGAGGAAGGTAAGGGCAAGATATTGGAAGGCGTCGAGGGTTTCGCCTCGATAACCGATAACCACTCCGCTGTCCTCGCCCTCTATGCTGACGAAAAGCGTATTATCCTTCTCCTCTACGGTCGCGCGGGATTTCAAGCCCATACGTTCGAGAGTGCCGTTTACAAACTCGGTCATTTTGTCGGCGATATCGTCCCTGACCGTAACGCGAACCTTAGCCTTGGAAAAGATTCCGCCCTTGGAAAGAACCTCCACCTCGACCTTATCCTTTGACACCTTGAGCTCCTCAAGTGCTTTTTCTACGGCGAGGTCGATACTGCTCGCCTGAGTTTCAACAAATTTATCCATAATTCTCCTATCTGTGTGAAATATGCGAATTAGACTTATTCTCTCTTGCTGTGTCAACAATTTTTCCGATAAGGTTGAACGCAAGCTGGAAAAGTATCATAGTAAGCGACGACGTAAACATATACAGCGCGAACGCGCCGGAGTAGAGCAAGCCGAACACGCCCATCATAATAGGCATCATCCACTGCATCATTTTCATAGATTGCTGACTTGCGTTTGCGCTCGCCTTGTCGCCTGTAGGCGCGGGAGGCTGTCCCTGCGACTTGGCCATAATCTTCTGCGACACAAAGCTGAGCACAATAGACAGAACAGGCAGCACGAGCAAGCCGTTCCAGGAACCGCCCTTTCCGTAGCCGCCCGTACCGATAACCTTGCCCATAACGGCGTTATATTCGTCTATGGTAATGCCGGTGAGACGCGAATTGGCAAAGCCGGACTGACCTGTAACCGTGATAAAATCGGGAACCGCCGCCGACCAGTTATCGCCAACGAAGATATTTTTAATCCAGAGCCAGCTGCGCACGGTCTGATGCTCCTTGGAGTAGTACGCGTCGTACACCGCCTGCTGAGCCTTTTCCACCGTAGCCTTATAAAAAGCGTTGCCCGCCTCTGTTTTGGGAACGTCGTCGATATCAAACTGCTTATCGCCGTTTTTGTCGCCGTATTCCTCCTCGATTTCGGCGCTGACGGTCTCGAGATAGATATTCTGACTTGTTTTATAGTCCTGCGCAAACTGGAAGCCGACCATCTGTCTGAAGCCCGCGAAAACGATAAAGAAAACCACAAATGTGATAATGGTAGGCAGACACATACCCATCATAGAGTACTTTTCTTTTTTATAAAGAGCCATCTGCTCCTGCTGCATACGCTGCTTATCGTCGCCGTACTTGGCTTGCAAAGCCTCGAGCTGCGGCTTCATACGCTCCATCGCCTTGCTGTTTTTGCGGCCGATAATCTTCTGCCACACGTCAAGCGGAGAGAGAATCAAACGCAAAATCACGGTAAAGACCACGACAACCCAGCCGAAGCTGACCGCAGAGCCGCCCATACTGTTGCTGATGACAAGCATAAACTTAGCCATAAAGTGCGTGGGCGCGCTGACGGTATCGCCTGCGACGCTGTAGGAATTGTCGTTGTTACACGCAACAAGCATAACGCAGCAGAGGATAATCAATGCGGCGAGCAGATAAATCTGCAATTTGCGTTTGCGTTCGTAGCCTAAATAAGCCATTTAACTCGTCCTCGATAATTTTCTTTTACGGGATTGAAACCGCCCTTGGAAAAGGGAGTGCAGCGCATAAGCCGTTCGGCAGTCAGCGCGATGCCTGCGACGGCGCCGTATTTTTGGATAGCGTCGTATGAGTACATCGAGCAGGTGGGAGTAAAACCGCAACGGGTGCCGAATACGGGAGACAGCGTGCGCTTATACAGCAGCAAAAGAGCCAGACATATGCGTTTTAACATTTGAGCTTCCCCGCCTTTGCAAAAGCGCCTGCGACCTCGTCGCACACCTTGGAGTAAGGCAGACCCGCAATGGACGGACGGGCTACTATTACGTACATAAAGCCTCTGTCAATTCTGTCCTCTATAACGTGAACTGCCTCGCGCAACAGCCGCTTAACCCTATTTCGGGCGACGGCGTTGCCCACCTTCTTGGACACCGAAAGTCCGATTTTCAACCCCTCGCGGGAGCGTGCGCTTAGCAGTAGCAGATTGTGAGCGGACGACCTTTCGCCCTTTCTGTAGACGTACGCAAAAGCGGCGCGTCGTTTAAGTCTGTACTGCCTTTGCATCTGTTATGCCGAAAGCTTTTTTCTGCCTCTGTTACGACGGCGGCGAAGAACGTTTCTACCCGACTTGGTGCTCATTCTCTTGCGGAAGCCGTGAACTTTGTTTCTCTGTCTTTTCTTGGGTTGGTAGGTTTGCTTCATATCTTGTTCCTCCGTGACTTACAGCGATAAGCTGTTCGATTATTTTCTTAAGACCGCAATTATCGCCTATATATTTGCTATATATATAATAAATAAAATGCTTGTCTATTATAATAAGAAGGCGCGGCGAATGTCAAGCAAAAAGCGCGAATATGCGCGCCATTAAAAAAAGTCGATATAATACGCAATTTTTCTACAAAACCGCAGGACCGAATAAAAAATAGCGCCCGCGATGCGGGCGCAAACAAGCTGTCAGCCGAAAAGCCTTCCCCTGCTTTTATCGGAGGTGACGTAATCCACTCCGTAGTCGTTAAAAAGACAGGCGACGGTCTTTTTATCGTTTACCGTCCACACGCCGACCTCAAGCCCCGCGTCGTGAAACATATCCGCAAGCGCTTTGGTAAGGAACAGATAATTACAGGACAAATTTATACGCTGCTCGATAACTCTATTCAGCTTTTCCTCGGAGGTAAAGCCTGCGTCCGCCATATCGCGGGGAAGCCCCACAAAGGTAAACAGATGCAAAATCACGTCGGCGTCCTTACTGCGGATATAGCGCAGCTTTTCAAAGTGGAAGGAGCCGAAGCTGACCTCTACGCCCTTGCTCTTTATTATCTCGAGCACGCCGTCAATCTCCGCCTCGGTCATATATTTATCTTTAAGCTCGATAACGGCGACCTTGCCTCCGTCTCTGCAAATATCGAGATACTCCTCGAGCGTAGGCGCAAAATCGTCATCGGGATACTTTTTCTTATTGCGTTCGCTCTTGCGCAGAGGAGTAGACAGTGCCTCCGCGAGCGTGACGTCGCGCACGTTATCCACGCCGTCAAGCGAATCCGCGTCGTGCATACAAACGTAATGACCGTCGCCCGTAACCCAGATATCCGTCTCTATACCCCAGACCGTGGGGTCCTCGGCGGCAAGCCTGAAGGCTTCGGCGGTATTCTGATATTCCTCGCTGCTCAAGCCTCTGTGAGCGATAAACTTTATTTCTTCGGCATTGAACGCAGCATAAACCTTCTCCATCTTTGCCGACGAATACGTCATATATTTAAAGCTGTTCACAAGCGTAAAAAGCAGGGCGACCGTAATCGCTCCGAGCAACAGAATTATAATAAAAAATATTAGCAATCCTTTAAAGAAAGCTTTCATAAACGCGCTCCCGTAAAAATATATGCTATAAAGTGTAGCACAAAGGGGAAATTTGTCAATAAAACGAGCGCTTGAAAATTTTGTAATCTTAACCTCCGCCGCACTATATGCGCTCCTTGACGCAATATGTAAAGAATTGACGAATTTTCGCAAATAAAGCGTTTATCCTGCAAAACGCGCTTATAAAGTACGGCATTTGGCAATAATGCGAAATGTGAAAATAGACGAATTTATTCCAAAGCTAAAAGAAACCTTCTCGCAGAGCGACGATTTAAAGTGCCGCGAGCTGACCGTAGCGGGCACGCGCTGCGTATTTTGCTACATCGACGGAGGCACGGACAAGCTGCTGCTTGAGCAGAACATAATCCTTCCGCTCAGAAACACTGCGGAGTTCGGTCCTCCGTATCTCGACGCGCTCAACGCGACGGTCACCTACTCGGAGGACATAACGATGCTGCCGGTATCCAACTGCGCGGGCGCGGTAGCCGAGGGCGACGTGGCGTTTATGATAGACGGAGAGGACGTCTCTTACGTATTCTCGCTGCGCAAGCCGGAGAAGCGCGCGGTAGCGGAGCCTCCGACCTCCAGCGTTCTTAAAGGACCGCGCGAGGGCTTTATCGAGGAGCTTAAAACAAACCTTTCGATAATGCGCCGCCGCCTTAAGACGCCCGACTTCACCGTGAAATTCTTTCAGGTGGGCAGATACTCCACGACCACGGTATCGGTGCTGTACGTGCGCGGCATAGCGGATATGAATATAGTCAATCAGATATGCGAAAAGATAAGCCGGATAGACATAGACGGCGTAATCGACAGCGCATATATAACCTCGTATATGCAGACAAAGAAAAACTCCTTTTTTCTGCAGGCGGGAACCACCGAAAAGCCCGACGTCGCGGAGGCGAAGCTGCTTGAGGGACGCGTCGTAATACTCGTAGACGGCTCGCCAATCGCGGTGACTCTGCCCTATTTGGTATTCGAGGACGTACAGGACGGCTACGACTATTACTCGGCGGACTGGCGCGCTTCGATGATAAGGATATTCCGCATAATGGGCGCGCTTATGACCATACTTCTGCCGGGAGCGTATATCGCGCTGCAGACCTATCATTTCCAGCTGCTGCCGCTGAAATTTCTGATGACTTTGATGGCGGCTACGACGGGAATACCCTTTCCGCCGCCCATCGAAATGCTCGTAGTCCTCGTGCTGTTTGAAATACTCAACCAGGCGTCGCTGAGAATGCCGAGGTATTTGGGCATATCGCTGTCGGTGGTAGGAGCAATAGTTTTGGGCGACACGGCGGTAAAATCGGGGCTTATATCCTCGCCGTCGGTACTGATAATAGCGCTGTCGGCGATAGGAATATTCTGCGTCCCCGACCAGGTGGGAACGCTGTCGATACTGCGACTGCTGTTCCTGTGCATAAGCGCGGTAACGGGCTTTGTGGGAATGATAATCCTCGCGATAATAATAGTCGCGTATCTTGCGAGTTTGGAGAATTTCGGCACTCCGTATCTTGCGCCGTACGCGCCTCGCATCAACCCCGACCTACAGGACGGAATACTCAAAACGGGAACGTCGTCTATCGAGCGGCGACCGTACTCGATTCCTACGGCGAACCGCATCCGCGTGAGAAAGAACGCGAAACATTAAGCAATATGAAACCTGCAAGAATACAACACGGAATTTATAAAAATCTCCCCAACGACTCGATATACAACTCGCAAGCGAGCTGCATAATTTTCGCATTGGGGATAGCCTTCAAGCTATCGGCGCTGCCGGGAGTAATCGCGCAGAACTATCACTCCTCCACGCTATGGGCGTATCTTATGATGTCCGCGGTGGAGCTTGTGATATGCGCGCTGGTATTCACGTTTGTGCGCACGCGCAGCGACGGACTTCTGCGCGCCACAAACAACAAGGCGTACAAGCTGTTTTGCGGAATATGCGCGCTTTGGCTGATAGCAAAGGGAACCTTCTATTTCAGCTACTGCGCGGCGTACCTTGCAACGGAGCAATTCGGAGGCGTAGAGCCTGCGTTATTCTATCTGCTGCTACTCGCGCCCATAATTTATCTCGGCGTAAAGGGCTCGCGCGCCATCTCGCGCACGGCGGAGATTTTCGTACCCGTCTTTTTTGTGATAATAGTATTAAATCTGATATTCTTAGACACGGATTTGGACATCGGACGCAATCTTCCCGTATTTGCTATAGAACCAAAGGACTTCTTTGCGGGGCTGCCCCGCTACGGACTGTGGCTCGGAGACGTAATTCCCTTCGCGTTTTTAAGGATTAAAAACAAGCGTATGCCCTACGCTTCGGGAGGTATCGCAATCACCTTCCTGCTTGTAAACATAATAATCTTCCTCGGCGTAGCGACGTACGGCGAAGCGCTAATCACCGTAACGGATTTGCTTATCCGTATAGCGGGCTTCAACCAGCTGTCGCTTGACATCGGCAGAATGGAGTGGACAAACCTGTTTGCGGTGATAGCTCTGTCCATAATATCGCTGTCCTTTCTGTTTTACGGCTGTACGGCGGCGACGGAGCGCGCGGTGGGCTTCAGCCTTCCCGCAAAAATCATATTCCCGATAGTAGTAATCTGCTGCGTGCTGTTTGCGCAGTCCTCTCAGGAGATAGCTCAATTTGCGGTAAACGTAACGGGCTATGTGCTCAGCGGAATAGCGGTGGTGCTTCCCCTTCTGTTCTTAGCGGTCGGAGTATATGCGCGCAGAAAATACGGAGGCATATTCGGGTGTCTTGACTCCGAATACACACCGCACCCGCCCCTTCGCCCCGAGGCGCCCGACAGCCTTGCGGATAACGTGCTTGCGGGTATGAAGGAGGAAGCGGAGCAAACTCAGACGGTTATGCAAAACGGCTCGCTCAAGCCGCAGGAGGGCGAACAATGAAAAAGATAAACATACCTTCTTATCTGATGCGCACCAAGTGGTTTCTGATACTGCTTGCGGTGCTTGCGCTCATAATATTCGGGCGCACGGTCAACAGCCCGGCGCTCACAAAGACGGCGATAGTACTCGGCGCAGGACTTGACTACTCCGAGGAGGACGGCGAATTTATAGTAACCACGCAATCGGTGCTTATGGCTTCCTCATCCTCGGACAGTGCGGGACAGACCACCTACAACACCTACACCTCCACAGGCAAAACCATAGCGGAGGCTTTGGACGATATTTCGCGCAAAATGGGTTTAACCGTATCGCTTGCGCACTGTAATGTGCTGTTTATGTCGCAATCGGTGTTAAGGCTAGACCATATGCAGCTTGTCTATCCGCTGACGGGGATGTACTCTCTGCCCGAGCACGCGATATTGGTAACGGGCGATAAAAGCCCCCGTGAAATGCTTGCGGTCAAGATAGGCACCACAAGCAGCGCGCCCTACTTTTTACAGCTTGCGCTGACAAACAAGGAGGGAACAAACGGTATGATACGCACAAACGTCAAGGATTTTCTTGCGCGCTCGCTGTCGCGGAGCAAGTCGGCGGTCATCCCCTATATAACGCTCAAGAAGCTTCCCGACCAACCCATAACGGGCGAGGGCGAGCAAAAGGATAATTACGAATTCGACCTGTCCAGCACGCTCGTATTCAACCACGACAAGGCGCAGGTGCTTGCAAACAGACAGGCGGAAACTCTGTCCTTATATCTTGCAAACGAAACGTTCGGAGCAATCAACTACACGTCGGACAAGGGCGAGCGCGTGGAATTCCGCATTCTCAACAAAAACGTGGACTCCAAGGCGAAGGGCAGAAGCATAACCGCCGAAATCGAGCTGTCGGTAGAGCTGCTCGACGTACAGTTTATAAATTCCGACAAGGTGCTTACGGGCGCGGACCCCGAAATCAGAGAAGCGGCAAATAAGCTGGGCAAGGAGATAGAACAAACCTTAACGCAGTTATTCGAGCTGTCCAAGGAGTTGAACATAGACTTTTTAGGACTGCAGGCAAAGGCGTATCAGTCGGTAGGACGGCATCTTGAGCAGGACTGCCTTAAAACGCTGTCCTTTTCTCCCAAGGTTAGTTTGACGGTTAAGGAGACAGCATAAGATAAAATCGGCATTCATCACAGCGCAACGCCTGTATAACAGTCATTGCGCAAGTGATTATTTGATTTTATCTTCTCTACCGCGCAAATGTTTGTTGTGCTATTCCCTCTATGCTACTTTGTAAACTCCCGCATCATTCCGCACAAACCTTTGCTTGCTGATTTCTATGCGGTATATTCTAAACCTTATATCACAGCGCAACGCCTGTATAACAGTCATTGCGCAAGTGATTATTTGATTTTATCTTCCCTACCGCGCAAATGTTTGTTGTGCTATCACCACTGTGCTACTTTGTAAACTCCTGATTAGAAAACCCCCTCTTTCCGGTCTCGCCGGTATTTCTCCCGCCACTCGAAACAGCGATTTTCCTTTTTAACTGCACATCGCTCGCGGGGGAGACAAGACGCGATTGACCAAAGGTAACAATCGCTATTCCGTCGCTTCGCTCCTTACGGCACTCGTGAACAGCTATCGTCGCTTTATTATGCCACTCGTTCGCGGACAGACAAACTACATTTGTCCGCTCACTTGTACAAGCATCGCACTTCGGCACTCAATAGCTCCGCGCCCTGCGCGTCGTGGTCTAAACTTCGTAACGAGTTATAAAGGCGTTATGGGATTTGTTCTAAACTTCGTAACGAGCGTTGGAAAGAAAAGCACACTAAATCTTATAAAAGCCATATACTACTTTGAGGTGATTTATGGATTTTATGTTGCCCGACGACGATACTATGGAAATAATGCGCCGCGAATTCGACAGCCTTAAAAGAGGCGAAAACACACGTACCTTCGCGTTTGCGGATAATGAAAAACCCCTCTGCCGCTCGGGCGCAAACGGCGGAGCGCAGCTTACATACCTACCCACGGCGCTTTTACTGCTTTACTTTGTAAAGCATATGAGTTATAATACGGGATATGGAACTCAAATTTTTGACTCCGACGGAGGTTTGGCACAACTTCAACGCGTCGGAAGTAACTTTAGACAGCTCAACGACCTCGGTTGAAACCGAAAACAATTACGTATGCGTAAAGCAGTATTTTACTGCGCAGGATAACGCGCAAGGCAGCATCAGGGCGTACATAGAAATCTGCTACGACATACGCTGGACGGACGCGCGTCCGGTTATCCTGTTGTTGGAATCCTATGAAAACGCCAACAACCGCGACATAGCGCGCAAGCTTGTCGAGCAAGGCTATATAGTGGGACTTCTGGACTACTGCGGCGGCATACTCGAGGGCGAGGACAAAACCACGTTTACGCAGAATTTACAATTCGCGTCCTATCCGGAGTGCAAGGAAAGCCTCAACGTCGTGCGCAAAAACGCGCGCAACTCCGCCTGGTTTATATGGAGCAAGATATCGAGGCTTGCGCTCAGCGTACTCGAGATGCTCCCCATAGTGGATAAAGCTCATATCGGCGTAATCGGTTTCGGCGAGGGCGCGCACGTCGCGTGGCAGGTTGCGGGAATGGATTCCCGCGTCCGCGCATTAGTAGCGATAGGCGACGCAGGCTATCGCTGGGCAAGCGGCAAAACGAGATTTGTGGGCGCAAACGTAATGAATTCCGACGAGGAGCTTGTATTTTCCACGGGCGTAGGCGCAGAAACATACGCCAAGTTCATACACTGCCCCACCTTCTTAATAGTGTCAAAATCCGCCTACTCCACCGACGTGGACAGAGCGGGCGACATACTCGCGCTTGTACAGTCGGACTGCAAACAGCTGCTTATCACAAACGGCAACGACGCTCAGCTTACAAAAACCGCCTTCGACGCGATAATGAACTGGCTGCGCAAAAACTTTATGGTACGCGGCGAGGCGTCCATAACGCCCACAGCCGCATTTGAAAACGTGGACGGCAGACTGTATCTGCGTATGAACACCGTACAAAACGCAACCAAAATACAGGTCAACGTCTGCTACGGAGAGCCGAGGTCGGACTCACGGCACTGGGACAGCCTCGACGCCCTTCAGAAGGTGGATACAAACCTGTACACGGTAGGCGTTCCCGTCTACGACCTACAGGAGCTGATAGTAGCCTACGCGACCTTCTCCTACGAAAACGGAAACATAATCTCCACGCCGATACAGGGTATATTTCCCCACAAGCTCGGCATAACCGCGGTGGACATGATAAGAGAAAACTACCGCATAATGTACGACGGCAGTATGGGCTTAGGCTCATTCTCCTGCCTCACCAAGGACGCGATACTTGACGAAAGCTCGCTTACGCAGGCATACGGACCGTTTGAGATAAAGGGCATAACGGTCAAAAACGGCGGACTGAGCCTTTGCAGAAGCGCGGCGGAGCTGAAGGCGCTTGACAGAACAAGCACCCTGCACTTCGACGCATACTCGCCCGAGGCGCGCGAGCTTAGGATAAATATGTACGCCTATCCCGAAATGAAACGCTATACCGCCTACGCAAAGCTGAACGGCGGCGAATTCTGGCAGAAGATACTGCTTGACAGCGCGGACTTCAAGAGCGACGAGGGAAAGACTCTCGCGCAATTCAGAGACACAAAGATACTTGCCATTCCGCACGCCGCAGGAGTAATTTTCAATAATTTTCTGTGGATTTAACGAAAAAGGCACATATACTTAGATATGCAAGATAATTTCGAACCTATAGAATTAGAGCCGCAAGCCAATAAAAACCGCAAGCTTATAGCTGCGGCTATCGTCGTACTTCTGGTAATAATTCTTGCAATCACCTGTGCGCTGCTTGTCAAATATTACGTCATATCGACGTTCATAGTAGACGGCGTATCGATGCACCCCACGCTCAACGGCGGAAACGGCGCGTACGAGGACAACGACCGCACCAACGGCGACGTGATATATCTCAACAAAATAGCCAAGATAAAGCGCGGCGACATAGTGGTATTCACTCCGGACAACGGGATATTTTCCGAAAAATCCCTTGTCAAAAGAGTTATAGGAGTTGCAGGCGACAGAATACAGATAATAGACAATACCGTATATCTAAACGGAGAAAAGCTTGACGAGCCGTATATAAACGAGCCTATGCGCGACAATGACAATTTGGATATAACCGTAGAGGACGGCAGAATATTCTGTATGGGCGACAACCGCAATCACTCCACGGACAGCCGCGTATTCGGCACCGTACCGCTTGACGTAGTAGTAGGAAAATGCTTTTTGATAAAGGGCGCAAACGGAAAGCTCCGCGCGCCCTGATTTCAGATAGATATTCAATTATTTTTTCTAATCTCTATTTAATAATTTAACAACTATTTTTGTTTTCGTTTTATTACTGTTTTTCGGGACACCAACTTCGTTGGTTAGATACTATAAGACTTATTTTCTCTATCTCGCTTTATAAACTTACTTCTATTTCCGTTTTATTACTGTTTTTCGGGACACCAACTTCGTTGGTTAGATACTATGAGACTTATTTTCTCTATCTCGCTTTATAAACTTACTTCTGTTTCCGTTTTATTACTGTTTTTCGGGACAGTAAATAACTTACAAGCACAAACAATCCGACAAAAACCAATATAGACAGTATTATCATAAGATACATAGCGGCAAAGCTGACCTTATCGCCGAAAAAGTACAGATTGCAGTCTACGCTGTCCTTGATTTTATCAATTACCTCGGCGGGCGCGCCTGTATCCGCCACCGCCTGAAGCGCGCCTCTCAGCGCGTGATTGCGCACAAGCGAGGTTCCGTACGTGCCGGGAAGAAGTCCGAGAAGCTTTTGCATCCCCGCCCCCAACGAGGCAATAGGCATATACGCTCCGCAGAAAAATCCGTAGCCCGCGCTTACAATCGTTCCGACCGCCGACGCCTGCCCCTGCGTATTGATAAAGCAGTTGATAAGCGAGGACAGCGCAGTGCCGAACAGCGTAAGCAAAACGATGTCCAGCATCAGCAGGAACACGTCCGCCGCGGACAAAAACCAGCCCGTAGCCCCAAGATAAATAAAGCACAGGAGCATCGCCGTAAAGCAGATAAGCAAGGTGACCGCAAGCGTGCCTACAAAATAAGAGAGGGCGAGAACAGGCTTTTTCACGGGCGTAATAGCAAAATCCTTATTTGCTCCGCTTATTTTGTCCTGCACCATAACCAAATTGGAGCAGAACGAAACGGTAACGCAGATAACGGCAAGCATAGAGGAAACGACTTCGCCGCCGACAAGTCCGTTTATAACCTTTTCGGGCAAGCCCTCGGGCATACTTTCGCGATAAACGTTGGCTAAAAACGTAACGTAAAGCACAAGCAGGATAGCGGGCGTTATCATAGACACGAAAAACAAGCCCTTATCCTTAAAAAACATCTTGATATTTCGAGAGGTCATTGCAAGAAATATTTTCATTTCGCCTCGCCTCCCGTCAGCTTTTTACCCGTAACAGCAAGAAACACGTCGTCCATATTGCCCTTTACAACCTCGTAGTCGCAAAACAGCTCTTTATTTTTTATAATCAATTCTGTAACCTCGGCGGTATTGCTCACCTCGATACGAAACGCCCCCGCTACGTTCTCATAGGGAAGTCCGAGCTTGGCGACGTCGGCTTCGTCTACGTTATAAAGCGTAACGAAGTCGCCCGTAAATCTGTTTTTAAGCTCTATGGGCGAGCCCTCCGCCACGATTTTTCCGCCGTCTATTATGACAACGTTATCGGCGTCCGCAGCCTCCTCCATATAGTGAGTTGTCAAAAACACGGTCATCCCGTTCTGTCTGCGCAGAGTATCTATAGCCTCCCGAATATTCTTTCTCGTCTGCGGGTCCAATCCCGTGGTCGGCTCGTCGAGTATGAGTATCTTGGGCTGCGAAAGCAGCGCGCGGGCAATATCCACTCGCCTGCGCTGTCCTCCCGACAGCTTGCTCACGGTGCGCTTCATAATATCGTCAAGGTCAAACAAACTGCTTATCTCTGCAAGGCGATTTTCAAAATTCCTTCCGCAAATGCCGTAGCACGCCGCGCGGCTTTTAAGATTATCCTTCACGCTCAGCATTTTATCGAGCACGCTCGACTGAAACACCACTCCGATTTTTCCTTCCGCCCTCGCCTTATCGGCATCCGCGCCGTCAATGACAATACTGCCCCCGTCCTTTTCAAGAGTGCCGCAAATCATAGAAATAGTAGTGCTTTTCCCCGCGCCGTTAATTCCCAAAAACGCAAACAGCTCGCCCTCCTTCACCTTAAAGGAGATGTTGTCCACGGCTTTAACCTCTTTAAAGCTCTTGGAAAGCCCGTTGATTTCAATAACATTATTATCCATAGGCGAATAATACACCCAACGCTCAAACTAAATCAAGTGTTTTAGTATAATTCCCGAAAATAACCGAATCGTTGCAATTTAAGTTACAAATCAAATAAAAAAACGTCCTTGCTCGCGCTTACTGCTCGTAAGCCGCGTAGCAAAACACGTCTTTAAAAACCTTTATATTATGCTTATAAAAAACTCAGCCCACGGCGCAAAATAGCATATTAGCTATTTTATCCGCCATTTTCTCCACATAAAGCGGCGATACTGACATCAACTGCATCAGCGGGTCGGTGTTATTCTTTGCAACCACGCCGAGTATTCCGACGTCGCCGAAGCGGTTTTTTCTGCCCTTGATGGCAGCGGGACAAACTCCGTCGGAGCGCAGAATTATCTGTCCCACCTTATCTCCGCCGCCGAGGCTTGCGTCCACCGCGATAAACAGCGCGCCCTCGTGAACGGACTTGATAAACTCGAGCCACTCGCCCATATTCTTGCCGTTTACGGTATGCTCGTCCGTTCCGTACACGAACGCGGAAACCTTGTATTTATCTCTCAGCAGTCTGCCGACCGCAGGACCGAGCGCGTCCCCCGATATTGCGGTAGTGCCGAAGCACACGATAACCGTCTGTCTTTCGTCCGCTCCCGAAATCGCGCGGAAAAGAGCGCCTACAAAGGGCGCCAACGCATCGTCCGCGCCGCCCTCCGCTATCCGGTTGACAGTAGTATTAACACTTTTTTTAACTGCGGCTTCCGCCTTCTGTTCCGATGTTTTTCTCATTGAATAATTGTTGTCAGATTGACAAAAATTTAAACTGCCGATTTTAAAATACGCGGCGAATATCAAAATGCGGTTGCGTATGCGTTATGTTTTGGTTATAATATATTAAATGCAACGTATTTTATATATTACGCGCGACGCTTTGGGAACGGGCGCGTTACACATTAAACGTGGGGACATATGCTTATGATATCGACAATGATTTCGGCAGTACCGTATGCGGATATAGTATTTTTCGTAATACTCGGACTAGGACTGCTGGCAGGCTTAATCGGAGGCTTGGCAAGAGCCTTCAAGGGATTATTTAAAACTATCGCGGTAATACTGATATCCTTGCTCATAGTGGGCGCGACCTTGGCGCCGATAAGCAAGCTCGGGTTTGTACAGTCAATGACAAACGGCTTCGAGGCAAAGACCTCGGGCTGGGGAGCGGTGTTTACGGAGCCCGTCCACATAGCGGACGACGGCAGCTTTTACGTGCTTGTGGAGTACGACGGCACGATGAACAAGGTCAAGCTTGAGGACGCAAGCGGAAGCGGACTTGTAGACTCCGCAAAGGGCAAGCTTGCGGTGTGGCTTGCGGAGCGTTTTATCACCGAGGACGGACAAACGCTGGGCAAGGCGAGCGCGGATATGCTTACAAGCATAATCGTATCGGCGGTGCTGTTTGTCATATACTGCATCCTGCTGGGCATAATCTGCTACATTCTGCGCAAAATATTCAAGGGAATGCACAACTCCGACAGCAGCGCGATACGCATAGTGGACAGAGTATTCGGCGCGGTAGTATCCACGGGGCTTGCGTTTGTATTTATCCTGCTTGTGCTTGCGATACTGCACGCCCTTGCGCGGGTTATTCCGACCGTACACGAGTATCTGCAAAGCTCGGTAATATGCGGATTCTTCTATCAGAACAATCCGATAAGCAACATATTCGGCAGTATATTCGGTTAAACCGCACAAAACGTTTATAAATGGTCGGCTCCGTCGGCCATTATATATTTCAGGGAGTTTAAAATGAGAGTTTTAAGAGGCACGTTGACCTTTGTGCTTGGAATGGTAATAGGCATAGTCCTGTTTGTGGTAGCGATAGGCGGCACGCTTGCTATACTTGCTACGCAGTTTACCGTCGGAGACCTGCAAAAGGCGATAATAGGCTCCGACAACGTCATATCCTCCGACAGCGATATCTACGACAAAACCATTTTGGACGCGGTAAAGGACGTGGTATCCGACATCCAGAATTTTGACAAGCTCAGCCTTAAAACTCTTTACGAGCATTACGGCATAAAGCTGTTTAACGGAATAAGCGGCATAGATTTCACAGACAAGGACTTCTATAGCGTTCCCATTCCCGACCTGATAAACGACCTGTCTATAGTAGTAAACTCCTTCACGCTGAACGACGTCAGCAAAATAGCCGGCGTAGATTTTTCAAGCTACAATCTACCTATACTTACAAACAATCTGGATAACAATCTTTCCACCGCGATGGACAACATCCTCGGCTCGCTCAACGGGGATATGACCATCCGCGGCATAAACGTCAACTTCGGCATCGACCTCGGCATAGCGGACAACGCCCTGCTCGGCACCCTTCAGGACGCGCTGTTATCCGAATTCGGCAACGTGCTTAACGTAATGAGGGTCAGCTCGATACTCGAAGCGGACACGGATACCTTTATCGCCTCGGACGCAGGCAGGATAAAGTATTTTGCAAAAACGGACGCATACGAGGCAATCCCCGACAGCGAGCTATCCGCAACCGTCTTTGCGGACGGCGCGGAAAAGAGCCTGCTCGGCGGACTTGACACGGACGGCGACGGCAAGGCGGACGCACCTCGATACGTAGAAACCCGCTACGTGCAGGAAATCCGCACCGCAGACGGCAAGGAGGAAGTAACATACGTTGTGGACAACTCCTCCTACGGCGAGGACTTCGACTTAGCGGCGAACCAAAAGACCTTCTACCGTCACATAATCTACACCCCCACCGACAGAACGGAGGGCGAAAACGTATATATCATAGGCTATGCCAACCGCGTCGGCAAACTCACCGAAAACGGCTTCGAGCTTCTCGAAAAGGGCTTTATTCCCGTATCCGGGCTTGCCCCCGAGGACGGACTCTGGGCAATGACGGGCGACGTGCCGGACAAGGACAGCAAGCTCGCGCAGCTCGAGGACGGACAGAGCGCGGACGTAACCTTCCGCCGCGTGCATACGGGCACGTCCACCGCGCTTTTACAATCAATAGCACACCTGACGATAGCGGAGCTGCAGGATGCCGACAATCTGCTTGACGGGCTTACAATCGCGGACGTCGTAGATATAACGCCCGAATCGGCAAAGATAATGAAATCGCTTGCGGCGCGCAACTGCAAGCTGACCGAGCTGGGCACCGTGGCAAACGACCTAACGCTCGGCGAAATGATAGACGTAAGCACGTACAGGTACTCAAAAAGCGCAAGCGGCAAATACGTCCGCATAGAGGACGAGGCATCCTATACTCTGTACGACAGGACCAATCCCGATTTCGAGGGCGCAACCCGTTACAAAAAGAACCCCGACGGAAGCTTTACTCCCGACGTAAACGGCAAATTCGTACACAGCGTATATTACACGCTGTACAATCCCGCCGCCCACGCAAATCTTACGCGCTATGACCGTCTGCCACTCGGCGACGGAGAGAACGTATCCTCCGCCCTGCTGCAACGCTTTACAGGTGCTACGCTCGGCAATTTCTCCGATGCATTCGACTCGCTTATGCTTGCCGACGTCCTGCAAATCGACGCCGACGTTTACGAGCCCGTATCCTCGGGCGATATAGCCGCAAATCCCGACGAAAGATATTTCTATTACGACTCCGCGCACAGCGTATACCGCGTAGCCGACAGCGAATATATAGCAAATAATCCCGACGTACAGTATTATCATATAGCCTATTCGGGCGAAGGCACGTCGTTTATCAAAAAGCTCGCATACGTCAAAATAGACGGAATGGCGGACGCTATGGATATAGTCATCGACGATATGATGCTGTCCGAATTTATAGACGTATTCACCGAGGATGCGGTTGAGCTTTTTGCACATAGCGGAAGCGTGTCCGCAGACGGCAGATATTTCATAGAATACGGCGCGGGCGGCAACGCCTACGAGGACGGCGACGGAAACCGTTACGTATTCGTATACGACAGCTTCGGAGATTTCGCAAAGGCGAATTTCCGTGAAGCGGAGGTAACCGGCAATATAACCGAAGCGACAATCTATTACAGATACGTAAAATATTCGGATATGACGGGAACCGAGGCGGAAAAGGCTATAAAAACCGCCAAGCTTACCGCCGAGGGCAATATCTATTATTATGAGGACGGCGAGTACAAGCGCAATCTTGCGCTCTGCTCCTATATGCTGACAAAGACGGAGTATCACAATCAGATTTATTACAGAGAAAAGGTCTCAGCAGGCGGCGCGGACGTTTTCACAGGCGCAATGAAGGTATATAGCGGCACGACTCTGCCCTACGGAGCTTATGTAAAGGACGAGTTTTTAGGCTATATCGCATACGACGTAAACAATCCCGTATTTGCAGACAGACCGCTTCTCACATTTGAAAAGGGGGACGGCGAAAGCTACTTTATAAACAAGGCGGACGCCAAGCATATGGCAAAGGCAATCGGCGGCGAGTTTGTATCGCGCGACCTCTACTATGCCCTAAGGCAGTGCGTGGACGTCTATGCGCTCACCTCCGACACGGCAAACTCCTACGTATTCGTAGACGGCAAATATGTGCGCTACGACGCCTCGGTACACGCGGCGGACGCACCGCGCTTCCTGCGCAAATCGGGATATATCGGCAGAATAAACGAGGTATCCTATAACGACGGCGCAAACACCGAGCTTATTTTACAGGACGTAAAATTTATCCGCGAGCGCAGCGCGCCCGTGCTTCGTATGCTTTCGCGCGGAACAATAGGCGAAATGAACAAGATAATAAGCAACGCGACTATCGGCGACATTGTGGACGCCGAGCCGGATTCGATGCTCGGCAAGCCGATAATCAGGGATGCTAATCTGTCCGAATTAGGCACGGTATTTAAGGATATACTCACCGATATGACGATAGGCGAGCTTATGACCTGGTCAAACGTGACCGAGGTAGAGGACTACGTAAAGTCGGCGCTTAACGGAGTTACGGTACAGTCGCTTTTCTCCAGTCTGACGCTCGACACAACGACCAACGAGATAAAAGTAGATATGCTCAAGCTATATGGATATACACCGGTTTAAATCCTACGCGTGCAAGTCTAAATATTATTATGATAAGAAATTATATAACGTCAGACGCAAAGTCCATACGCGCGATTGCCTACAGTGACGCCGAGCGCGGCTCGATGCGCGCGGTATCCGCGGTAAAATGCAATTATTATATAGAAAACGAACCACAGCACTGCTTCGTTATGACCGACGAATTCGACAAACCCGCCGGCTATATACTTTGCAGCGTGAATTTGCGCAGGATGAACGAGCTTTTCCCCTCCTACCTTGCCATCGTAAAGGAGGAGGATAAAAAGCTGTACCGAGAGCAGGTACGCCTGCAAAAAAAGCTGACCGCAATAAAGAGCGACTATCCTGCAAGGCTCAGCATAAGCGTACTCCCGTCCTTCCGCGGCAAGGGCGGCGCAAAGGCGATGGTAAACGCCCTGCTGTCGCATCTGAAGGATATCGGCGTGCGCGGAGTCTACACTGTGACCGAAAGCGAAGCGGCAGTCGCATTCTGCGAGCGCGTGGGCTTCGAGCGGGTTATCCGCATAGATAAAACGCGCAGCGTTTACGGGATAAAGATAATAACAGAGCTTTAAAAATACTCAATCAATATTATAATTGCCGAAACATCAAAACCAACAATTTAACATAGTTTTTACTGCTTTGCTACACACGCTATGCATAATTAAATAAACTGTAATACTTAAAATTATAATTATCCTAACACAAAGTAAAAGCGAGAGCAAATTGCTCTCGCTTCAGCTTTTCTTTTACATCCGCTTACGCTTCGGGAGCTTCGATTTTCTCAATCGTCGCGTTTTCCGTACCGTAGCCGGTAACCTTATACTCGCCTACTACGAATTCCGCCGCCGAGCCGCCCGCAACCGTTCCGCTTACAAGCACTTCTCCGCCCCAGGAGCCCATCTTCCATACCACAACGTGCGTTTCGTCAATCCAGCTTACCGTATACTGCGTAGCGCCGTCCTTGGATTTAACTGTGCCTACCGCATTGTAATAATCGTCTTTTGCCGATACACTTGCCTTAAGCGTGCCGTCAACATCTGTAAATGTCACCGCATACGTTGCGGTAATACTTGTTTTAATATCGTTAGATTCTTTAACCACGGTATACTCGAACTCAACTGTCTTGCCGGCTAATTCACCCTCAAAGGATTTAATAATAATCTTATTTCCGGATGTATAAATAAACAGCGTATTTCCGGACTTTGCAAAGTAGAAGTAAGGACTTGTAGTTATTATTTCGTTATTGCTGTTCACCGCAGAGATAAACGCATACGCGTTCATATAGTAGCTATATCCAAACTTTTCAAACGGCGTTCTGCTGATAGCCACATACGAATTGCTCGTTCCTACGCAGTAAACAATAGAGCCGATGCCGTTCTCCGCGTCCATCTCGCCCTTCTCGTTGTTCAAAGCCTCATTGCCGTTATAAACAACGCTCAACGACTTGGAAGCTTCGTCATAAACGTAAGTTCCGCTTACGTATTCATCGCCGCTGAAATACAGCAGATTGCCGTTTCCGTCAAAATACCAGGCATAGTTTGCGCTCGTAGTAACATACCACTTACCCGCTTCCTCGGCCGTGGCATACTCAAACGTTTTATTCTCAAGATTGAGATACGCAATCTTAATTTCGTCGTTAACAATCAACAAAATACTGTTAGACTCACCGAACGTCCTGTAAAATCCGTCCGTACCGTTTACTGTTGCGGTATAATAACCGTCCAAAGAAAGAGTTATATCGCCGTTTTTGAAGGTATCTATAATAGTATTTTCAACAACCTTAAACTTGAGGTTATCCTCATAGTTACCGTAATAACCGGAAACAACGTCGGCGGATGTGCGCGAATAGGTCCAGGATTTCTCCGTTCCGTTAAGCGCAAATTTGATTTCGGTCTTAGTTATCGTATAACCTGTTTCTGTCGTCTGTCCCTTAAAGGTCAGCGTAAGCTTGCCCGCGTAGTTATTTGCGCCTTCCGTATACGCTTTACCGTCGAGTATGAGCTTAGCCGCGTTATTAACGTCGTAATAAACGCCCGCCTCGCCGCCGAGAGCAGTCATAACAACGCCGTTATAAGTTAGCGTCTTTTGCTCGATGCTTATCTGTGCCGAGTCGGTAAGAGTATCGAAAGTAATCGTCGCGCCGTTTACGGTATAGTTGCCCTCGGTGGTCGTCCCGTCCTCGCCGAAGAACGAGAATTTTCCAAAGCCGTCAAAACTGAAGGTATCCTTACCTATTTCACCGTAAGAGCCGGCCTCGTTTCCGCGCAATTCAAAGCCGTTTTCTCCGAAGCGGCCGTTCAGCTTAAAGCTGTCAAGACCGGAGCTTGTGAGGAAGAAGCACTCGAGCTGTTTGGGGTCTTCGTTTGCATATTCGCTGTATCCGGGCAACTTAAGGCTTGTATAGCGCGCATAACCGCTGCCCTTATAACCGCTATTCTCGGCGTATTTGATATACGCATAGCCTTCGTTTGCTGTTCCGAGCATAGTAACGGTGCCGCATTCCAAATCAAACGTCTTATCCGCCACGTAGAAATACGAGCCTGACGCGGTAAGCTGTTTGAAGTCCTGAGACTTATAGGAAACAACTTCATCGTTTATACTCGGAAGGTTTTCGATATCGCTAAGGCTCGCGTTCAGCGCGTCTATAAACGGCTGACAATCGGGGTCGCCCCACCATCCGCTCGCGGACAAAGGAGTATAAACCTTACAATCGGCATACATAGCCAAGTCGGTACACAGCAAGGACGGTCCTATTCCGCCCGTCCCGATAGTAGTACAGAAAGCGGCTGTTCCGATTTCGGGAGCGGTAGAGCCGGTAAACACTATCTGCTGCAAATAATCGCTGCCGAAAAATGCGTTATCGCCTATCTTTGCTATTTTTTCGCCGAAGCGCACGCCGAAGATATTTGTAAGTGCAAAAGCATACTCGCCGACTTCGGTAGTACTGTCGCCAATTTCTATAAAGCGAACGCTTTGGTTCATAAAGCCTGCGCCGCCCGCTATTTTAGTGACGTTTGACGGCAAGCTATAAACAAGCTCGGAGCCAACGTAATCGTAAAGCACGTTTTGATAAATAAATTCCTGCTTATCGTTTACTTCGACCTTAACAACCGAATTATCCTCATAGTTAAGCACATAGGTTTCGCGCAGATTTAAGGTTGCGAGATTTTTATACAGATGCGTGCTTTCAAACATTTCGATAAAGCTGACGGAGTTGTAATCATACAAAACAGCGGTAAATCCGATGCCGCGGAATACAACCGCTTTATCGTCCTCCGTGCTTGCTTCGCGTAAAATTCCCGTTTCTTTTAAACTTGCGGCAATCTCCTCCGCAGAGTAATGGCGCATAGTAGCCGCCTGCAAACCCGTCTTTTGACTAATTATTTGATTCACTTCGTTCGTGTTGTCGTCGGTAATAGAAGTACCTACAAGCGTTTCCCAAGCGGATTTAGCCGCAATCATCGTTACGGAGCCGTCCGTACGTCTGCCGTCGCCGAAGACGTTTGCGCCGAGCGTCGGGAATTCGCCTGCAAAACCGATTTCCATAATACTGTCGCTGAGCAACGCCTCGTCGCCCAACGCAGTAACCGTTGCGGGAACGGCAACTATAGTAAGCGCGCTGTTTTTAAACGCCTGATTCCCGATAGAAGTCGTCTTGCCGAGGTCAAGCATCTTTATCTTGCTGTTAAAAAACGCCTTTTCGCCGATAGTGCCGGCAAACTCGGACAAATCTACGATTTCGACGTAATTGTTGTTTGCAAACGCCTCTTTGCTTATAGCCTTAACGCTTGCGGGAATTTTAATTTCATATGAAGTAAGTGCCGTCATAGAACCGATTTCGGTTACGGGCTTATTTTTATAAGTCGCAGGAATAGCAACCGCGTCGCCGAAGGGTATATATTGGTCGCCGGGCGCATTTGCCGATACCGAGTAAGTTCCGTCCGGAAGCTCGGTATAATTAAACGGATTTTTCTTCCACATCGCGTTCACGGTGGTGTCCGCCGCGATGCTCCAAACGCCTAAGCCTTCGCCTGTTCCGCTCGTGACAGCGGTGCCGTTTACCTCCCATCCGGCAAAAATCTTATCCTCCGCCGTAGTGGCAACGCCCAGATTGAAAGGACTGCCGAACGTAACCTGCACCGTAGGGCTTTCAGTTGCCCCCCCCCCTGCGTTGAGCGTTACGTTATATTTTTTGCCTACCCACTTGAGGGAGAGCGTAAGGTCTGAATTAACGGCTTTGGAAAAGTCGTAATCTTCGCCGTTAAGCTGCCAGACCGCGTCGTAGCCTTCCTTGGTAATATCGGAAGGAGGCGTCACGGTATTGCCTTCCTCAACGGTTTTGGTAATAGTATCGATGCCGTCGCCGCTGAACGTTACGGTATAGGTTGCCGTATTGTTACACGCGACAAGCACCGTAGCTATTACAAGAACGAGAGCCAAGCACATCAAAACCAAAACTCTTTTCTTTTTCATAATAAATCTCCTGTTCTTATTGTTTTACGTATTGTAAAAAAATTACGCTTTTAAATATAAAACCTACATAAAGGCGAAAAACTCGCTTTTTTGTATAAAATATGCAAAATTTCCGCGTATTTTATAGCTTATATTATAAAAGTTGAATTTTTATACATTATAATAGCAAATATACAGATTAGTCAATATATTTCATACTTACCTTAATAATAAATATCTATATCTATACTTTTCACTGACTTAATAATAACGTCTGTCTATCCGTAAACATATAATAAATATAGCAAAAGCAAAAAAATCTGTTGACAAAATCGATGCAAAAGATTATTATAATCAAGCATTGAAATACAAAATGCCTGTTTAGCTCAGTCGGTAGAGCATTCGGCTGTTAACCGAAGCGTCGGGGGTTCAAGTCCCTCAACAGGCGCCATTAGCACAACTTAGGTTGTGCTTTTGTTTTTGTCGGATATGGGACTTGCTCCCCGTGCGGACATATCCGCACGTACTGCGTACCTCGACGCTTCTTCCGAAGCGGACGCTGCGTTTTTTTACGTAAGCAAGCTTACAAACTCCGCTATTTCACGGGGGTTCAAGTCCCTCAACGGGCGCCATTAGCACAACTTAGGTTGTGCTTTTGTTTTTGTTGGATATGGGACTTGCTCCCCGTGCGGACATATCCGCACGTACTGCGTACCTCGACGCTTCTTCCGAAGCGGACGCTGCGTTTTTTTCGTAAGCAAGCTTACAAACTTCGCTATTTCACGGGGGTTCTGATTCTCCGCCGTTATCGCCATTCAGATTGTTATTTCGTTCTATTTTAATTTGTACTTGCATCAATTTAGAATAATTAAATTCGCAATTTTCCTATACCTCTGAAAGGTTACGTTTGACAAACAAATTTTACGAGCATATAATATCCGCTGTAGAAACAATAAGACTTAAAGTCTTAAATAACGAGGTGTTTTATGGCAAAACAGGTAAAGGTCAAAACCGTGAGCAATCTTTCAAACAACGCCTTTCTCGGTCTGTTGTTTATAGTGCTTGGCATCTTTTTCATAATGGGCGCGCAAAGCATAATGAACATACTGTTCACAATAGTCGGCGCAATCCTTATCGTACTCGGCGCGACGGAGCTGTTCGACAAAAACTGGATAGTCGGCGCAATCGAGCTTGCACTCGGTATTATAATAATAATCTGCGGCAATCTTATATTGGAATATATGCTGCTCATACTCGGCATAGCGATACTTGTCTACGCGGTATTTATGTTGGTAATGGCAATAGTTAAATACGGCAAATCGGGCGCGGGACAGATAATAATATCGCTTATCGCGCCGCTTCTGCTGCTCACGCTCGGAATACTTCTCATACTCGACTACTGCGGCATAGCTGATATGTTTATAGTAATAGGCGCAATATCCATTGCGGTAGGAGCCTTCCTCGTATTCTACGAGCTTATCAAAACAGCGGTAAGAAATTCAAAAAAGAGCAAATAAAAAACAAAAATCTTTATTTAACCTTTTCATATTAAATAGTCATAAATAAATATCGCGTCTTTCGGCGCGGTATTTTATTATTTTTCATTGCTTTTTTAATTTATAAACTATAAAATTGTTTTAATTATGGCAGACGCTGTTTTAGACGCTTTTATAGACAGTCTTAAAGTACTTGCGGTTGTTGCGGCTTGCACCTACATAATAGCCTTAATAGAACCGATACTCGCAAAAAAAATAAGACTGCACGGCAAGCTTGCGCCGCTAATCGGCGTTAGCGTTTCGCTGTTGCCTCAATGCGGCTTTTCGGTAGTCGCGGCGGATTTATATCGCAAGCGCCACATAACCTTAGGCACGCTTATAGGAGTATTTCTCGCAACCTCCGACGAAGCCCTGCCCGTATTCTTAAGCTATCCGGAAAAAGCTCTCCACGTTCTCCCCATAATCGCAATAAAATTCTTACTCGGCTTATTGATAGGCTATCTTATAGACTTCATCTTTACAAAAAGCAGAAAATCCGTAAATCATCACGTAAAGCATTGCGGCGAGCAGTACCGTATACGCCTGATGCACTGCGAGGAAGCGGAAAGAATCGAAACCCCCGCAAGAATAAAGGAAACTTGCACCTGTAAGGAATGCAGTTCTTCAAGCTGTTCCGAGTTAAAACAACAAACTCACACTCATATTGATAAAAAAGGAATACTTTTCGATTATCTGACGTCTTTAAATAAAAAGAATGATAAAAAATCCAAAATAGACAGATTTCTCATAAAGCCGTTTTTACACTCCGTAGAGGTTTTTATTTACGTGCTTATAATAAATATCGCCTTTTCTCTTATAATCTTCAGCATCGGCGAGGACAAAATAATATCATTTCTTTTGACAAACAAATATATCGCGCCGCTGTTTGCGGTAATAATAGGAGCAGTTCCAAACTGCGCGTCATCGATAATCATAAGCGAGCTTTACATATTCGGAGGACTCGGCTTCGGAGCTACTCTCGGCGGACTTTGTATGAACGCGGGACTTGGATTTATGTATCTTTTCAAGGATACTAAGCGATTTAAAAACAATATACTCATTTTTATTCTTATGTTTTTCATAAGTATTATAATTTCATACATTTTCTCCATAATATTCTCATTTTCCTCTCCGTCCTTCTGATTTATCCTCATATATTTTTTTATATTTTTCGCCTTAAAAGTCACACTTTTGCGACTTTACATCCCATCCATATGGATATCTTCTCACCACCATTGACAATACATTGATATTTCCCAAAACTTATCTACATAATCCCCTATACTCTTTTACAAGATGTAGGGCTTCTCTCAAAAACTTCAATACAATTTATGGTCTTCTTCCCAACTTTTCCACTTGTCAACACTCGTTATATATGTTATCATTATTAAAAATAAAAATAATAAATAACTAAAGGTCAGAATTTAGTTTTCGGGTGGATATATGAAGGTTTTATGTCAAGGAAAAGAACTTAGCGACGCATTATCTAAGGTAGTAAAGGCATTGCCTGTAAAGAGAAACAATCCCATACTTGACGGAATAAAAATTTCGGCTATGGGAGACACTCTCACGTTATTTGCAACCGACTTAGAGCTTGCAATCGAAAAGAAGATAAACGCGCAGGTTTTAATCGAAGGCGAGATAGTCGTTCCGGGCAAGCTGTTTGCGGACTATGCAAAGAAGATAGAGGAGGAGCAGGTCGAGCTTGACGGCACCACCACGACAAAGCTTGTGATACGTTATCTTGACAGCGAGCTTCAGATAAAGTGTATGAGCGCGGACGAATATCCTCTTTTCAGAGACGTCAACACACAAAATTCGTTTGTAATACTCAAAAAGGAGATAAAGGACATAATAGGGCGCGTACTTTTCTCGGTTGCTTCCGACGACGGACGCCCTTCCCTTCGCGGCGTATGTCTTAACGTAAAGGAGGACGAGGTCGAAGCGGTTGCGTCAGACGGCTTCCGTCTTGCGACGGCAAAGGCGATAATAAAAAACAACGGCATTATCGACAAGCTTGTAGTGCCTACAAAGAGCATAACGGAGCTCAGCCGCCTTATCGACGACGGCGACGATACAGTAACGGTGTTTGTAGAAAAGAATTATATGATGGTGGATTTATTCCACACCAAGATAGTGACAAGGCTTATAAGCGAGGAGTTTATAAATTACGAAAAGATAATTCCCACCGTATTCAGCACCGTAGTATCTGTTGACAAGAAGATATTTGAAACGGCAGTAGACAGAGTATCGCTGATTAACAGACTTGACAAGAAAGCGTTTGTAAAGATAGACATCAAGGAGGATGTAATCCTGCTCAACGCTCACAGCGAGGACGGCGAGATAAACGAAAAAGTAACGACAAAGCTTAACGGAAAGGATTTGACTATAGGCTTCAACGCGAAATATCTTATAGACTGCCTGCGCGTCATCGACGAGCCGATAATAACGCTCAATTTCAACTCCTCGGGCGCGCCGGGAGTAATCAACGGCGAGAGCGGAAAGTGGCTGTATTTCATCCTTCCCCTGCGCGTCATAGGATAAGTAAACTATAACAACAAATAAAAAAAAATCTATAAAAAAAACGGCTTTCGTAAGCCGTTTTTATTTTTTTCATAATTTAAAATTATATATTTTATAATTAAATGCCAATATAAACAGTAAGTAACAATAATTCCTTTAAAATTTCCCATACATTACAGTTTAAACCGCACGAAGCGCGTTATCTGTTGAGGAGCATATTTTTTATATCCGCGACCGTAATTCTTATACGCGGATTGGATTTAATTTCATCTGTAATTTTATCTCTTGCGTGGATAACGGTAGTATAATCTCTGCCGCCGAAAATCTCGCCAATCTGCACTAGAGGAAGCGACAGCAAATCGGTAATAAGGTATATAGCAATCATACGCGGCTCGACGAGATTTTTAGTACGCTTTTTGGAAAAGATATCCTCCGTAGTAATCTTATAATATTTACAAACGGAGCTTATTATATCGCTTGCGTCAAGAGTCTCCTTTTTTTCCTCTATAAAATCGCTGAGAGCCTCGGAAGCAAGTTCGCGCGTATTGATAACGTTATTTGTAAGCGAGCTGAAAAATACTATTTTATTTAACAGTCCTTCGAGTTCCCGGATATTGGAGGTCGCGTTTTCCGCAATAAATTCGGCGACGTCGTTTGACAAATCGAATTTCATTTGCGCGGATTTATTTTTAAGAATAGCGACTCGGGTTTCCATATCGGGAACCTGAATATCCACCGTAAGACCCCAACTGAAGCGGGTACGCAACCTGTCCTCGAGCGTGGTAAGGTCCTTTGGAGAGCGGTCTGATGTTATGATAATCTGCTTATTTTCGTGATACAGGTCGTTGAAGATATGGAAGAAAGCCTCCTGCGTAGCATCCTTGCCTATTAGGAACTGAATATCGTCAATCATAAGCACGTCGCAGGAGCGGTATTTTTCTCTGAATCGGTTATTTTCGTCGTTGGACTTATTGCGGATAACGGAAATAAGCTCGGTAACAAGCGTCTCCGCGCTCACGTACAGGACGTTCAACTGCGGAGAATTCTTGTAAATAAGATTGCCTATAGCGTGCAGAAGGTGGGTTTTTCCGAGTCCTACGCCGGAGTAGATAAACAGAGGATTGAATTTTTTTCCGGGGTCCTCGGCAACGGTCTTACAGGCGGCGAGAGCGAAAGCGTTGGACTTACCCTCCACGAAGTTTTCAAAGCTGTATTTTTCGAGGAAAGGACATTTTTTCTTACTTTTTTGCGCTGGCGGCTCTTTGGTAACAAATCCCTCGTTCTGAATAAAAACGGATTGCTTTTCAAGGTATTCGTCTCTTTGCGCGGGAAGAATAACAACGACGTCCGTAATAGAGGGATTAAGCTTACAAACTACCTCCTTGATGGTATCGAGGTACTTGTTGTCAATAGTCCGTTTAGCGTTTGCGGAAATAGTCTCCAACACCATAGCGTTTTCGACAAAGCAAACGGGCTTAAGAGTATCAATCCAAACCTCGAAGCTTATGGCTTGAATGGAAATCGATAAACCGTCCTTAGCGTCTTCCCAGAAATCTTCAATATTTATCATAATAATTGAATTATATCAAAAAGTGGCAATAATACAAGCAAAAAACAAAAAAGAATGGCAATAAGTTGAAAAAATAAAGGTATTAAGGTATAATTCACAGTATGAAAATCGTATCCTTGGAGCTAACAAATTTCCGCAATTACGAGCGTGCGTCGGTAGAATTCGGCGACGGACTAAACGTTTTGCACGGAAAGAACGCAAGCGGCAAGACGAATATGCTTGAGAGCATATATCTATGCTCGATATTCAAGAGTCCGCGCACGACCAAGGATAAGGAGATGATATACATAGGCGAAAAAAACGCCTGCGTAAGCCTGACGTTGCAAAAGAAATACAGAAAGCACACTATAAATCTTCACATTGACGAAAAGGGAAAGAAGCGCGTGCTTGTTGACAATATTCCGCTCAACAGAGCGGGCGAGCTGTTCGGAGTACTCGGAGTAGTATTTTTTTCACCCGACGAAATGAAGCTTGTCAAGGAATCGCCGCAGGAGCGCCGCCGATTTATGGACGTGGGCTTAAGCCAGCAGCAGCGCGGATATTTTTATTCCTTACAGCGTTATAACAAGACGCTCAGGCAAAAGAACAATCTGCTTAAGGAGTGGAGAGGAAGCAAAAACATAGACGATATGCTCGAGGTATGGGACGCAGGGCTTGCCAAGGAGGGCGCAATCCTGATATCCAAGCGCTTGGCGTACGTAAAAACATTAAATGACAGCGCAAGCAGATTTCATACGGCAATCAGCAGCGACAGCGAAAAGCTTACGCTATCCTACGAGAGCTTTGCGGATTTATCCGAACTGAGCGCAGAGGATATAGAAAAGGCATTAGCGGACGGGATAAGACGCGCAAGGGAAAAGGATAAGGAGCTCGGCTACAGCACCGTAGGACCGCACAGGGACGATATAAGGATAGAGATAAACGGAAAGGACAGTCGGAAGTTTGCGTCTCAGGGACAGCAGCGCACAATCGCGCTTGCGCTCAAGCTCGGAGAGGTAGTGATATACAAAAACGAAATAGGCGAGCCTCCCGTACTGTTGCTTGACGACGTACTCAGCGAGCTTGATATAAACAGACAGAATTTACTGCTTGAAATGACAAAGGGTTTCCAGACGATACTTACCTGCACCGAATTCAACCTTGACGGAGCAAGTAAAAAAATAATGGTAAGCGACGGTACAGTAAAACAGGATTAAATAGTAAAAAAGATGTTTTATATTGCCTAAATTGGAGTTTAAAGTTTTGTTTTTGCAGAAATATTAAGAGCAATAAAAATAAAATAAATATCAAACGGCGCATATATATTGAATATTTCAAATATAAATGCACCGCTTTTTACATAATATTTATTACAATAAAGCTTACTTTAAATAATATCATTATTTCTTTATGGTGTTTGAGTTTTGATTATATGCCTTTGCAACGCATTTCCATTCACCATCTATTTTCAATAGTAGTAGATAATCCGTGAAGTCTATACGGTTGCCCCACTTTTCTTCGAGAACGCGAACTACAGCGAGAGTTTCCTCCACTGCTATAACGTCTACGCGCGCTTTAAAGTTTTTATCTGAACCTATGGTATCTACGTTGTCATAAAATTGTTGTATTGAGCCGTGTTCAAGATTTCCGTCCAGATATCCAAAAAGTACCGCTTCGTCAACAAATAACTGCTTTGCGTATTGGCTGTTACCTTCCGCAACGCTTTTTACAAATTTCATTGCCGCTGCTTCTACTGCTTCATATTCTTTTAATTCTGATCTCATAAAACATCTCCTGAAAATAAATATTTAACTGATTGGATAGGTTGATTTTTATCCATGCAGTCTTGACAATATAAATTTTATTGGTATATTATTATTTAGTCAAGTACGCACAAAAAAGTATGATACTAACAAAAAGTAGAGTATTAAGTCATAATTATGGAAAATAATAATTCTAGGTGTATTTCGTCTGAAAATTTAAGCGATACGGGCTTTAGTTATACTCTGTCGCTGATAAGCGGAAAGTATAAAATGACAATACTGTACACTCTTATGGAGTTTACAGTTGTACGATATAATGAATTGCAACGCTATATAAAAGGAATATCATACAAAACCCTAAGCTTATCGTTAAAAGAATTGGAAAGAGACGGACTTATATGTCGCAAGGAATATCCACAGATACCGCCAAAAGTAGAATACAGTCTTTCTGAACGCGGAAAATCGTTGATGCCGATATTGGACGGAATGTGTGAATGGGGAGATAAAAACAGATGTTAAATTGCAGACGGCGATTGCTTTATATGCAATCGCCGTTCTTTTAGTATTATTTTTAGATATAAATATTTAGCAGTTTAATATTATTTTTCCTTACTGCGATTGTCGTAAATCTGAAGCAACTGCATAATGGCGTGAATTCTCTCGAGGTCGTCGTTGCTGAAGTAGTCAATCGTTATACGTCCCTTGGAGCCGTTGCGCACAAGCTTGACCTTAGTGGAGAACAAGCGTTTCATATCGTTTACAAAGGTTTTCAGTTCGAGAGGAAGCGGTTCCTTAGCCTTGCGCTTGGCAGTAGCCTGCTGAGCGTTATCGGAGAAGTAATTCTGCACTATTCTCTCGAGGTCGCGCACGGAGATATCCTCCTCGCAGGCGAGCTTTGCAAATTCTATCAGCTTTTCCTTATTGTCAACGGTAAGTATGGTTCTCGCGTGTCCGGGCGACAGCTTTCCGGACTTTACCATATCCATAACCTCGGTGGGAAGCTGTAAAAGTCTTAAGGTATTTGTGACGTAAGGACGTGATTTACCTATACGAACGGCAACCTCCTCCTGAGTAAGACCGTGATTTTCCATAAGCTCGCGGATACCCTCCGCGGCTTCTATGGCGTTTAAATTTTCGCGGTGCAGGTTTTCTATGAGCGAAATTTCCTGTATCTGTTGCTGTGAAAGCTCCTTAACTATAGCGGGTATAGAATTAAGACCGGCAAGCAGACTTGCGCGGAAGCGTCGCTCGCCCGCGATAATCAGGTATCTGCCGCCCTCGCTTTTAACAAGCAGAATGGGTTGCAGAACTCCGTACATCGAAATGGAGTGAGCCATAGATTTAAGACTTTCCTCGTCGAAGGTCTTACGCGGCTGATTGGGATTGCGGTCGATAAGATGAATATCTATTTCCTGCGTGGAAAGCTCGCCGTCGAAATCCACTCTGACGTTTTCGGTATTGTCGCGGAAAAGCGCGCTCATACCTCTCTGCCCTAAACCGCCTTTGTTATTTGCCATAATTCACCTCACTTGATTTTTGCCGTAAATTCTCCCGCGAGAGCCTCGTAGGCAATAGCGCCGGAGCATTTTTTATCGTACAGAAGCACGGGTTTGCCGTAGCTTGGAGCCTCCGCAAGACGGATATTGCGCGGAATTTTGGTATCGAACACCTTATCTCCAAACACCTTTAAAATTTCTTCCAGAACGCCCTTTGAAAGCTTTGAGCGGCTGTCGAACATAGTCAGAACGACGCCGTCAACCTCGAGGTCCTTGTTAAGGAATTTTTTAACGAGCTTTATCGTATTCATCATTTGGCTGAGTCCCTCGAGAGCATAATATTCGCTCTGAATAGGGATTATAACGCCGTCGGAAGCGGTAAGCGCGTTTACCGTAAGCAAGCCGAGCGAGGGAGGACAGTCGATAAAGACATAATCGTAATCGCCCTCTGTTTTGGCAAGCTTTTCCTGCAAAACGCGTTCTCTGCCAATCACAATCTGCGACAGCTCGAGCTCCGCGCCCGCGAGGTCGCAGGAGGAAGGAATAAAGTCCAGCGTAGCTATTTCGGATTTACGTATGACCTCTTTTGCGGTGAGGTCGCTGCAAAGAACGTCGTAAACCGAGTTTTCGGGCTGCTTATCGAATTCTCCCAGCGCGCTTGAAGCGTTGCACTGCGCGTCGAAGTCCACCACAAGAATGCGTTTACCTCTCAAAGCGAGGCTTGCGGCAAGATTGACGCAGGTAGTAGTTTTGCCTACTCCGCCCTTTTGATTAGAAAATGATATAATACGTGCCATAGTATTTATGATTTTATCATAAACCCCCAAACAATTCAACACCTTTCAGGTGTATAAAACGACAAACTTTTTGGCTCTATTCAGCCGTGTGTTCAAACAATCAGCTACGCGTTTACTCACACGAAGTGTGTCAGGTGCTTGATACGACAAACTTTATTGTTCAATTTAGCCGTGTGTTCAAACAATCAGCTACGCGTTTACTCACACGAAGTGTGTCAGGTGCTTGATACGACAAACTTTATTGTTCAATTTAGCTGTGTGTATAACCAAGCAGCAACGCGTTTACTCACACGAAGTGTGTCAGGTGTATAAACCTACAAACCTCCGAAGGACTCTCACTTACACGAAGTGTTAGCCGGCGTATAGAAAACCTTTCCTGCGTACGGGCGCATAACCTCCGCAAATCTGCCGTTGTAAACGGAGATAATTTCCGTCGAGTTTTCGGGTATAAATTTCTTTACCTTCCTGCACGGAACGCCCTTCTCGCCCACGTTCAGAATTACGGTCAGCTTAGAGCCGTCCTCGGCAAGCTTTTCGTAAACGAAAAGATTTTTATCGCCCTTAAGCTTTATTTCAAATCTGCCGTAAATGGCGGCGTCCTTATATTCCTTGCGCAGAGCAAGCAGCTTGCGGTAGAAATTAAGCAGAGAATTCGGGTCTTTTTCGGCAGCCTCCACGTTGACTGTCTTGTAATTGGGATTTACCGTAAACCAGGGCTCGCAGGTACTGAAGCCGGCGTTTTCCGCGGCGGACCACTGTACGGGAGTACGCGCGTTATCTCTCGCGGCATAGGGAGCAACCTTAAGGATATGCTTTTCGCTGAACCCGAATTTTTTCATAAGGTCTCTTACGCAGAAGGTAGAAACGTCCTTAAACTGCGCCCACGGGTCCGAACCCTTGGGATATTTGTCATAGCGCAACGACGTCATACCTATTTCCTGTCCCTGATAAACAAACTGCGTACCGCTGAGGAAGGTATACATAATAGCAAGACATTTTCCGCTTTCCACGCGGTATTTTTCACTGCCGTAGCGCGTAATCGTACGCGGTTGGTCGTGACTTTCCAGATAGTTTACGTTCCAGGCCCTGCCAAACAGCTGAGTCTGCCAGTTGTAATACGCCTTTTTCAGCTTTTTGAGGCTGAAGGGCAAATGCACCCAGGGTACGATTATGCAGTCCGCCTCCATATGCTGAAAGCCAATCATCATATCCAGCTCTTTCTTGTTTTCGTTTACGTACTGCAGCGCGATTTTAGGCGATACCATAGGCGATTCACCCACCTGAAACGCGTCGTAATCCTTAAGAACCTCGCGGTATTCGCTCAAAAATTCGTGTATATGCGGACCGTTGTTATAATGCTCCATACCGCGCGAAGTCGGCATAAAGATATTTCCGTTGGGCAAGCCCTCCGCCTTGCTTATCTGAGTTATAACGTCCTCTCTGAAGCCGTCCACTCCCATATCCAGCCAGTAGCGCATAACGTCCTTCAGTGCCTCTCTTACCTTTGGATTGTCGTGATTGAGGTCGGGCTGCTCCTTTGCGTAGAGATGCAAATAGAACTCCCCTCTCTCCTCGTTGTACTCCCAGGCGGAGCCGGGGAAGGTGGATTGCCAGTTATTAGGTGCTTTTTTGCCGTTTTTGCCCTTTCCCTTGCGCCAGATATAAAAATCGGTATAGGGCTCCTCGCGCTTAACGCTCTTTTTAAACCATTCGTGTTGGTCGGAGGTATGATTTATTACAAGGTCCATAATGACCTTAAGCCCCATAGAATGCGCCCTGTCAAGCACCTCTTTAAACTCCTCGAGAGTGCCGTATTCGGGATTGATATTGCGATAATCCGCTATATCGTAGCCGTAATCCGCCTGCGGAGATACGTACAGGGGCGAAAACCATATCGCGTCAACGCCTATGCTCTTTATATAATCGAGCTTGCTGAGCACGCCCTTAAGGTCGCCTATACCGTCATTATTGCCGTCGCAGAACGAACGGGGCCAAATCTGATATACAGCCATTTCTTTAAACCATTTTCTTTCTTCCATAAACTCCCTCCAAATGCCGCAAACACCGACGTAACGATACTGCGCGCGGTCCGAAATTCACACGGCGCACCTGACGTATAAAGAGCCGACGCACTTAAGCCGCAAAATACACGCAATAAGGACGGCTTGCATACGCAACCTGCGTAAGCGCGCATAAATCCGCTTATCGTTTTAGAAGCTATACTGCGCTCAACGCTTTAGTCTGCCGATATGTCTGCAACATATAATCATAAGTTTTATATATAGATAATATCATCTGACGGCAGTTATTTCAAGTCCAATTTTGCTCAAAATCCTACATATGTACGACAATCGCATAAAATCAATTAAATATATCGTACAAAATCCGTAATTCGGTTCACAAATAAACCAAAATCTTTATTTTTATCATTTTTAAATACGAATACAACAAGAAATCGAACAAATTGTAATATATTTAAATAAGAATTATTCACATATCAACATAGTTATCAACATATAATTTAGCTTACCCATAATCCGAATGCATAAAACAATCGCCAAATCATCGCTTTTAACAAATTAAACGCAAATATAATAAAACGCACATATAACGCACAAAATTAACCGTTTATTCATATAATAATAGGTGACGCAAATTGTGAAACAAAGCCTTAAAAACAGCACATTTTTTGCGAAACAAACAAGGTCAAAAAATTTGGGTGAAAGACCTCAAAAATAGCTTAAAATAAGCGGTTTTTTATCAAGGACTAATTTCCAAATTTATCCAAGCCCCTCTAAATAGTATTAAAATCCCTACTATTTAGTGGCATTTTTGCAGTTTTCAGTTCCACGTGAAACGCGGCGGCTAAAAATATGTTCCACGTGGAACATTACCAGGCAAACGCTTATATGTTACACGTGAAACATAAAATTTCCCAATATATGTATATGCTTATAAGTCTATGTCTGATAACTTAAAATTTTTGTATTTTTCCCCTGATTCGGATTTAAGCTATTTTGTATTATTATGATAAATTGAAAAATCGCATATTGTTGATATTGTGCAAATTCAATATTTCAAATTTTGCTTGTGCGAAGTTAAATCAAAAATGCCAAGTGTAAAAACGGGTGTATAAAAATGAGCGGCAATATTAAAATGCCAATGTCGTGTGTAATTATATATTATTCAAATAAACGTATTTTTTGAAAAAGTAATTTTAAACAATATAAGATGATTTTTCAAATCAAATCTATGATAAAATCTAAAATGTTACACGTGAAACTATTTTGATTATAATGACTGATTTTGCAAATTGCACGGCATCATTTAAAAATGATTTAATTGCGCTATATGAACATTTTAAAAGCTTTTGACATATAATGTATGTTTAAGATTTTATAATCTGATTGCAGGTAAAGAAAACAACATATAAAAGCCAATTAAAATATTCAAATTTCGCTTGCCATAATGATTATTAAATCATTGACGTTACTATTTATCTATAGGCGATTTGATGTTGTGCATTTGATTTTTGTTATAAATACTAAAGATGGCGGATGCTTTTTAATAGTTTAATATTATTGTGTAAAAGATTAAACTTAAAAAAACCTATGATATTTAAATTTGCATAGTTTACAAAAATATAAGGTAAAGTTGCAGGTCGATAACAAATATATTTTTGCAATTCATATTATTTTTACATTCACATTTAATTATTAAATATTTTAAACATTGCTTTATTTTTGTTTATTTAAAATTGAATTTATAGACGATTAAAATTTTTAAAATCGGCGGTTTGGTAATTTTTATATTGATAGATATTGCTCCGATTTTTAGATTTTATATTATAAATTTGAAACTAAAAAAGTATAAAATTTGATTGTTTAAAATTTTATATAATGGTTTATATGTAAACATATTTATAAAGAATCGTTTGCTTGCATTTATCTAATATCATATGCGATTTTATGCTTTGATTTTGTGAAATTCTTAGTAATAATGACGGTAAAATATATGGAATATATGCGTGCGTCAATATCCTTTTAAATATTAAAACCGAAAAGATTAAAACAGGTGAGGATTTAATTGAAAGTGGAGATTTAGAAATAATCCGGGGAAAATCAAGTTGTTTTATTTAAATGTTTAAAATACTCTTGATTTTTGATTATTACTTTGTTATAATAATTGTACTTATTATATTGTATATATAATATATAAATTTATTATATACATTTAGGAGGAAAGATGGCGGAAGAAGTTAAACACAGTTATGACGCCGGCGATATTCAGGTTCTGGAAGGCTTGGACCCCGTAAGAAAGCGTCCCGGTATGTACATCGGCTCAACCGACGTGCGCGGTCTGCATCACCTCGTTACCGAGGTTGTAGATAACTCCATCGACGAGGCTCTGGCGGGCTATTGCACCCATATTAACGTTGAAATTTTAAAGGAAGGAGCTATCCGCGTTACCGATAACGGCAGAGGCATTCCTACCGGCATAATCGAAAAAGAAGGGAAATCCGCTGTGGAGGTCGTTTTGACCAAGCTGCACGCGGGCGGTAAATTCGGCAGCGGCGGCTATAAGATTTCGGGCGGTCTGCACGGCGTGGGCGTATCCTGCGTGAACGCGCTCTCGGAGTGGCTTGTCGCCGAGGTAAGGCAAAACGGCAAGCTGCACCGTATTCGCTTTAACAGGGGCATTGCGGAGCGTCCGCTTGCCGTTGTGGGCGACGCGACCGATACGGGCACTACCGTTACGTTCTATCCCGACGGCGAAATATTTGAAACCCTCGATTTCAATTACGATACGATGAAAACGCGTCTGCGCGAGCTTGCGTATCTCAACAAGGGACTTGTCATAGAGATTGCCGACCAGCGCGTGGAGCCCGAGCGCAGGGAGATTTTCCGTTATGACGGCGGCATCGTGTCCTTTGTGGAGGAGATGAATAAGACTAAGGAAACCATCTTCCCCGAGGTTATATATTTTGACGAGAAATATGTTGACAGCGAGATAGAGGTTGCTATGCAGTATAACGACAGCTATTCCGATACCATACTCGCTTTTGCCAACAATATAAACACGGAGGAGGGCGGAACGCACCTCGACGGCTTTAAATCCGCGCTCACGAAGATTATAAACGACTACGGCGCGAAGGCGGGCATTCTTAAGGGAAACGAGAGACTGAGCGGCGAGGACGTGCGAGAGGGGCTTGTAGCGGTTATTTCCGTAAAGCTCGCGGAGCCGCAGTTCGAGGGGCAGACAAAGACTAAGCTTGGAAACAGCACAATGCGCTCGGCGGTTGCCAAGGGCGTTGCGGAGGGCTTCGGAACCTACCTCGAGGAGCATCCGAGAGAGGCGAAGGAGCTTGTGCTTAAGACCATAACCGCACAGCGCGCGCGCGAGGCGGCGAGAATGGCGAGAGAGAGCGCGAGAAGAAAGAGCGCGCTCGAGAGCACGACTTTGCCCGGCAAGCTTGCGGACTGTACGGATAAGGACCCCAAGAACTGCGAGATATATATCGTCGAGGGCGATTCGGCAGGCGGAAGCGCAAAGCAGGGACGCGACAGACGCTTTCAGGCAATTCTGCCGCTTAGAGGTAAAATTCTGAACGTGGAAAAGGCGACGCTTCACCGCGTGCTCGAAAACAAGGAAATAAAGGCGATGATAACCGCCTTCGGCTGCGGCATAAACGCCGAGTACGACGAGAGCAAGCTGCGCTACAACCGCATTATCTGTATGACCGACGCGGACGTGGACGGCAGTCACATAAGAATACTTATGCTTACCTTCTTCTTCCGCTTTATGCGTCCGCTTATCGAGAACGGTCACGTGTTTATCGCGCTGCCTCCTCTCTATAAGATAGCCAAGGGCAAGCAGGAGATGTATTTCTACGACGACGAGAGCTTAAACAAATACTACGAGGAAAACGGCAGAAAGAGCGGCGAGCTTCAGCGTTATAAAGGTCTTGGCGAAATGAACCCCGAGCAGCTTTGGGAAACCACTATGGACCCGCAGAACCGCACTCTGCTGCGCGTAACGATGGAGGACGCTATCGAGGCCGATAAGCTGTTTTCTATCCTTATGGGCGAGCAGCCCGAGCTCAGACGCGATTTCATAGAGCAGAACGCAACGCTGGTCACCGACCTCGACGTTTAAGATAGGAGATTATTATGGCCAACATAAGAGATGATAAAAATAACGAATACGTCCAACATATCGCCAACTCCACCGTCAAGGATATCGAGATTAACGGCGAGCTGAAAAAATCCTTTATATCCTATGCGATGGCGGTCAACGTATCCCGCGCCATTCCCGACGTGCGCGACGGTCTGAAGCCCGTACACAGGCGTATACTTTACGCTATGAGCGAGCTGGGACTTACTCCCGACAAGCCGTACCGCAAATGCGCTATGGTCGTCGGAGAGGTTCTGGGTAAGTACCATCCCCACGGCGACAGCTCCGTTTACGACGCGCTTGTTAGACTTGCGCAGAACTTTTCGATACGCTGTCCGCTTATCGACGGACACGGCAACTTCGGCTCGGTGGACGGCGACCCCGCCGCGGCGTACAGATATACCGAAGCAAGGCTGTCTAAAATAGCCCTGGAGATGATTAGGGATATAGACAAAAAGACCGTCGACTTCTATCCCAACTTCGACGACACGCGCGAGCAGCCCGTGGTTTTGCCGTCGCGCTTTCCCAACCTGCTTGTAAACGGCTCTGACGGCATCGCGGTGGGTATGGCGACTTCTATCCCGCCCCACAACCTCGGCGAGGTTATAGACGCTACCGTGGCGCTTATGCGCGACCCCGAGGCTACCGTTGACGACCTTATGGAATATATGCCCGCGCCCGACTTCCCCACGGGGGCGTTGGTGTTGGGCAGGGCGTCCATTAAGCAGGCGTACCGCACGGGCAGAGGTATGTGCATACTGCGCGCCAAGGCGGAGATTGAGGAGCTTGCAAACGGCAAAAGCCGTATAATCGTTACCGAAATTCCTTATCAGGTGAATAAGGCGCTGCTTATCGAAAACATCGCCGACCAGGTTAAGGACAAGCGTCTCGAGGGAATTGCCGACCTTCGCGAGGAAACCGACCGTCACGGAATGCGCATTGTTATCGAGCTTAAAAAGGACGTCAACGCGCAGGTTCTGCTCAATCAGCTTTATAAGCAGACTGCGATGCAGACCAATTTCAGTATGATAATGCTCGCGCTGGTGGACGGAGTTCCGCGCATTCTCAATCTTAAGGAGATACTCAGCTGCTATATCGCGCATCAGAAGGACGTCATTGTGCGCCGTACGCGCTTCGACCTCGAGAAGGCTATGGAGCGTCAGCACATTCTTCAGGGCTTGCATATCGCGCTCGAGAACATCGACGCTATAGTCGAGCTGCTCAAAAAATCCCGCGACCGTCAGGACGCTATAGCCAAGCTTACCGAAAATTATCTGCTCTCCGAAAAGCAAGCCGTCGCAATCCTCGATATGCGCCTGCAGCGTCTTACCGGACTCGAGGTGGAGAAGATTAACAACGAGCTCGCCGAGCTCGATAAACAAATCGAGTACTATAACTTTGTGCTGTCCAGCGACGAGGAGGTTACCGCCATTGTCATCAAGGAGCTTACGGATATCAAGGCGCAGTTCGGCACTCCAAGACTTTCGGAGCTCACCTACGACTACGGCGATATCGATATAGAGGACCTTATCGAGAGAGAGGACGTTGTGATTTCTATGACGCACGGCGGCTATATCAAGCGTATTCCCGTGTCCGAGTACAAGGCGCAGCACCGCGGAGGTATGGGTATCACCGCGCATAAAGCTAAGGATGAGGACTTTGTAGAAAAGATTTTCACCTCAAATACTCACGAGCTTATTATGTTCTTTACAAACCGCGGCAAGGTGTTTACGCTGAAGGCGTACGAGATACCCGAGGCGAGCCGTAACGCCCGCGGCAGGGCGGCGGTCAATCTGCTCCAGCTCGAGCAGGGTGAGAAGATTCAGGCGTTCCTGAAGGTTCCCGAGGACAGAGAGGACAAGTTCCTTATGCTCGCGACAAAGCAGGGTCTTATCAAAAAAACTCCGCTGTCCGAGTTCGACTCCATTAAGCGCAACGGAAAGATTGCAATTAAGTTTAACGATGACGACGAGCTTATCGACGCCGTTATTACCGACGGCAACAGCGAGCTGATTGTAGCCTCCAGTACGGGTATGAGCATCCACTTCCACGAGAAGGTCGTGCGTCCGATGGGCAGAACGGCTATGGGCGTTAAGGCTATGAATATCCCGAGCGGCGCGGCACTCGTTGCGTTTACCGTCGTAAACGACGGCGACGAGATACTGACCGTGACCTCCAATGGCTACGGCAAGCGAAGCGACGTTGCGGATTATCCGCTTCAGGGCAGAGCAGGTAAGGGCGTGCGCGCGGGCGTATTCAACGACCGTACGGGTTCGCTTGTGTGCCTGAAGGTTATACCTGCCGACACCGACGTGATGATGATAACCGATACCGGCGTAATCATCCGCGTACAGGCTGACGAAATCAGCAAGATAGGCAGAAACACTCAGGGCGTGCGCATTATGAAGCTTAAGGATAACAACATAAACGTAATGGCAATCGCGCTTACTCCGCACGAGGAGGATGAGCCCGAGGTTCAGACTGCCGAGGGAGAGGAGAATGCCGAGAATAACGGCGAACAGCCCGAGATGACCTCGGAGAATACGGCGGAATAAAATAAACGGATAAAGCGTATTAAAACAAAAACAGCAGCCTTACCGTAGTTCCCATAGGGAATTATAGGTAAGCCGCAGGATGTAGAGATTAAGGCGTGGCGTGAAGCCACGCCTTTACTCTTGTCTTGGGTTAGTTGCTTGTGTTAATAATCTTCGTCATCATCAAAGAACGTCGGAACGATTGCACCCACGAAGTTATAGATAATTTCAACGGTCTGTCTGTAATGCCCGTTTACTTGCGTTTTCTCGTGGACGATTACCTTGTCGATAAACGAGCGCAGAATTTCGGGCGTGAGCTCTTCAAAATTGCTGTACTTGTAGATGAGCATCATAAAATCGAGTATCTTATCATCTTGCGCTTTTGCTTTCTCGATTTCCGCTTTCAGAATTTTGACGCGCTCTTTGAGCGTGGCTTGTTCCGTTTCGTATGTATCGCTCATTTTCAAATACCGTTCTTCCGAGATTTTACACGCAACCTTATCTTCGTATAAGCTCTCAATTATCTTGTCGAGCTTGTCAATGCGTTCTTCCGAAGTTTCTATTTCGCGTTGGTTCTCTTTGAGTTCCTTTTTCGTTTTCGCTTCGGCGTCCTTGCGTAAGGTCTGTAAAAATTCTTCGTTGTGGTTATTGGCAAAGTGGATTGTGCGACGCAAATCGTCTTGTATGATTGCCGTTACCGCTTTCACGGTTATTTGGTGTGAACCACAAATGCGCTTCTTCTGCTTACGGTAAGTAGAACAGTTAAAGTATTCCGTTTGTTTCATAGTGGTACACCTGCAAAGATACATTTTCTTTCCGCAGTCAGCACAGTACAACATTCCCGACAGCGGACTCATTTCTCCCATATCGGTAGGGCGGCGTTTGTTCTCGCGTATCTTCTGAACGGTGTCGAAAGTCTGCTTGTCTATGATTGCTTCCTGCGTGTTCTCGAAAATCACCCAATCTTCTCTCGGCAATTCAATACGCCTTTTCGATTTGTACGACTTCTTGTAGCTCTTGAAGTTCACGGTACAGCCTGTGTATTCCAAGTTTTCAAGAATGCCCGACACCGTTTGTTGCGACCATATTTCCGAGCTTTCTCGTATTTTCAAAGACGTGGGTAAGCCGTGATTATGGAAGTAGACGACGGGCGTTTCAACTTTTCGTTCGGTAAGTATCCGTGCTATCTGTGTCGGACCGTAACCTTGAATACAGAGCTTGAAAATCTCTCTTACGATTTCCGCGCCTTTCTCGTCTATAATCCATTTCTCTTTATCTTCGGGATTCTTCATATAGCCGAGCGGCGGTATTGTAGTAATGTGTTTGCCCGAATTGCCTTTGGCACGGACAACTGCCTTGATTTTCTTACTGCAATCTTTGGCGTACATTTCGTTGAGTATGTTTTTGAACGGTGTAATATCGTCGTCGGGATTGGTTTCGCTGTCCACTTGGTCGTAGATTGCTATAAACCTTACGTCGGCTTCGGCAAGATAATATTTTGTGTAATAGCCTACAAGAATGTGATCCCTGCCGAACCTCGACATATCTTTGACGATAACGGTAGATATTTTCCCGTTGTCCACGTCGTCCATCATACGCTTGAAGTCGGGGCGGTCAAAGTTGCTTCCCGAATACCCGTCGTCCACATAAAACTTTATGTTTCTCAAACGGTTTTCGTCCGCATACTTTTGTAACAGCATTTTTTGGTTACGGATACTGTTGGAATCGCCGTCCAAATCGTCGTCGCAGGACAGTCTGCAATAGAGAGCCGTCCATTGTTCTTCTGCACTTTTTACTTTCTTATATTTAATTGTCGGTTGCAAATTCATTGTTTATTACCTCCCGAATTGCAACTCCCAAGCGATTGCTTATGAGATAACCGAATAGGTACGGACGGCTTTAACGCTTCGTCTATATTCCGTTCGATTAATCTTTTTGTAATATCAAATGCCGTAGTTGTGTCGGCGTTTGACTTTTCACGGGATATAACGGTATAGACCGTGTTCCCGATAACTTTTTCACGGCTTCTTACAAACGAGCCGTTCTCTTGTTCGTAATAGTAAGACAGTATATCTGCCTTTGGTGCGGATGCTTTGTTCTTATTTATAATGGCACTCCTTGTCTGAAATCGGGCGTTTCAAGTTATTTTCTCCCGTCATACAAGAAGAACACATAAGTTTGATTTGCTTTTCGGTTACTGTCCGTTTTTCTCTCTTTTAGCGGCTTCTTCCAATAACACTTTATATCCCGCTTCTATAAGACGGACTTTCGTGTAACCGTGCTTAATTAAAAATGCGTTTATTTCTTCCGCCTGTTTTCTCGGCACGCTCGTACCCCAAACCAAACTCTTTGCTTTGCGTTCTTCTCTGTGCCGTTCTTCGTAGTTCTTATCTTTTTCCGCTCTCGGTTTCATAATACCCTCCGTAAATATATGTGTCGTATTGACACGCCTTTTTCTTATTATACGCTTTTATGGGTATCTTGTCAACGGAATCTGATAGAGTAGTAGAACGGTTATTGATTTTTTACTTCGACCACCAATTTTTTGTAGATTTAACGGGCGGTTTTGGTGAGTTCTTGCGCTCGGTTGCCGTGCGCTTGGCTTCGTCTAACTTGTCCGGCGCGTACTCGTTTACGAAAGCGACAAACTCTTTGTACTTCTCTAATTCGGGTATGCGTCGCTCGGTTTTCTGCAATTCCGAAAAAAGGTTTTCGCGGTCTTTGTCCGTGATTTTCTTTTCTTCTTCGAGCCGCCTATACTCGGTTGTAAGTCCAACAATCATCTTCCGTAACTTCGTAGGCGATAAAGGAAGTTCGCCGCTCAACGCTTCGTGAAAAGCGTCTAAATATCCCTGTAACGGTTTCAACTCTTCCAACGCTTTATCTCTCGTTGCAACGGCTGTTTGTGCTTCTTGGATTACTTCTTCGGCGTGGACTTTTTCTTGTTCAAGGCTTGCAAGTTCAGCTTCTTGTTTTTGCTTTTGCCATTGGTACTTGGTTGTATGCTTTTTGTTCGAGCCGACTTCGCCGCGATCCAAACCGTAGTGAACGCCTATTTGCTCGTGAAAGCTATCCTGCAAATTACCGTAAGAAAGCTGTCCGCCGCGCTCGCCCCAAAAGTCCGAACTACACAGTTTCGGCTGTTCCAACGGAACGTACTCATAAACGCTTTTGCTGTGTTCGTCTTTCTTCTGAATAGGCGAGCCTTTTTCGTTCCGCAATACTTTTCCGTCCGCGCCTTTCTCATAGACTTTCTTTTTAGCGGTGTCCACGATTGGTATGTAGTAGAGTTGTAAGTGCGGGGTCTTTTCGTCTAAATGTATAACGGCGGACAGTATATTTGTGTCCGTTCCTTTATAGCCGATTTCTTGTAATGCAAACTCATAGCAACGGTTGAAAAACTCCATTACCGCATATGGAGTTTCTTCGCCGTTCTTCCAACCGAGCCGCTCAAAGAATGCCGTATCCGACGTGATAACCATACCCTCGAAAGCGGTGGAGTCTTTCTTCTCGCGGAAGGTTGCGTTCAGCTCTTGCATCGTCTTTTTCCATTGCGCGGTAAGACCGCCTTCCGACTTCTTGAAATAGAGATTGAGCGGTGTGCGCTCGTCGTCTATATCTTCGTTGCGGTGATGCTTGCTTGTGCGTTCCGTTTCGCCGCCAATCTTGCCCAAACTACCTTTATTGAATTGTTCTATTCTGACTACCTGATAACTTATAATTCTATTCCTCCTGTAATAAATGCCCCCTGCAAGGGCGAACTTGGCTACTTGTAGTCTAGTGAGATATGGATATACTCCGCATATCCCGTTTTGTCCGTCCGAGCGGTAGAGTTTCATTTTGCCGTGTCTTGTGCTTTTGCTTCGCGTTTGCTTGCCGATTAGGGCGGTCTGATTTGAGAAACAAATTTGCTTGCAAGGGCAAATTTGCGCCGAAAACAAAAAGCGTGTAGTTTTTTAGCTTGCTATAAAACCGTGCGCAAAGCGCACGCCCACGCGGTTTACTGTGTGGGAATATGCTTTTTATTGTCATTGATTTTACCTCCGATTGATGATTATTTATATCTTCGTCCACGCAAGAGAGAGTGGAATAGATACCGTAAAAAAGGCGCGAAAAAAGCCGCTGATTACTTCTTGTATCACCGACTTCTAACCGTATTTAGCAATATGATTTTGCTCTATGATGGTTGGTCATTCTATTAAGTTAGAGAATTGATTTTAGTGCCGTTTCCAGAAAAAATCGTACACTTATAAAAGCCTATCACGGCTCACGTCGTAAGCGAAGCCTCGGTACGACACGGCAAACTTGCGCCTTATGCCACACGCTTAAAAGCGGTGGCAACTTTGCGCCGTTGTCGTTCCTCTTCCCAAAAAGTTCTTCGATACTTTTCGGGAACCCTAAAAGCGAACACTTAAAATACCTACGCTCTATCCGTAAGCTAAGGCACGGGCGGCTATACCGCCCAAAACCTTCCGCATTCTACAAGCGAACGCCTGTCGCGGAACTTCTACCCCGAAGGGTACTCCATCACAAACTACATTGTGGCAGTGTGCATTATATCACAAACTTTTGTTCGTTGCAAGACTTTCATCGCCCATAAACGGGCGGTGAACTGTCTTTTTATGGTAAGTTTTGCGAAAGTAATATTATCAAGCTCACATACGATTTTTGAAATACGCAATGTGTTATTGATTATGTGAGATATCTAACGTTTCAAGTAGTTTAACAATAAATAAAGCCGCGAATAGAACAGTAGTGTCCGGAATATAAAAGGAACCAGGGAGAAATATGCGTTATATTCCTTTAATTCGGCTTACATATATCTTTTGAATTTTCTTTTTTTCAATTTCTTTATTGCATCTTCATTGCCTTCCGTGGCGGCGGCTTTATAGTATTTCACGGCTTCGTCAAGATCTTCTTCGACACCAATACCGTTTTCGTAAAATTCGCCGAGCGAATACATTGCGTCGTCGTTGCCTTGTTTTGCGGCACGAGTCAGGTATTCGATAGCCTTGTCGGCATCTTCTTCAACGCCGTCGCCGCAACCGTAACAAACGCCTATTCTGAATTGGCATCTGTCGCAGCCCGCGTTTGCTCCGGCGAGAAAATATTTCGCGGCTTCCTCGTCGCTTTGTTTAACGCCGTAGCCGTAAGAGTAGCAGATGCCGAGATTATAAAGCGCGTCCGTACTGCCGAGTTGGGCGCCCGCACGATACATCATAATTGCCACATTCATATTCTCTTCTACGCCTTCGCCGTACTGATAGCAATAACCCATATTGGTGAAAGCCTGAAAATATTTTTGTTCCATAGACGCCTGATACCACTTAACGGCTTCTTGAAGATTGCGCTCCACACCGTCGCCGTACTGATAGCAATAGCCGACGTAACACATGGCTTTGCCGTGATTTTTTTCGGCGGCTTTTTTATACCAGTTGAACGATTCTTTAGCGTCGCGGCTGACGCCGTAACCGTTTTCGTAAAAAATACCAATCTCGAACAAAGCGTCGGCATTCCCTTGTTCGGCGGACAGCTTCATCCATTTGAGAGCTTCCGAGAAATCTCGCTTTACGGCAATTCCATCCTTATAGCAATTACCTACGTTCAGTTGCCCGATATCATTGCCTTGGTCTGCCGATTTTTTATACCACTCGAAGGCGGCATTTTCGTCTTTTTCAACGCCTATCCCGTTTTCGTAAAAAGTACCAATATTATTTTGCGCGGAAGCATAATTCTTTTTTGCGGCGGATAGGGTATGCTTGAATGCTTCCGTCTTATCTTCGTCAACTCCGCGCCCGTAAAGATAGCACAAGCCCAAATTGAACTCGGCTTCAGCATTGCCTTGCTTTGCCGCGCTTTTAAGCAGCCCGACGCCTTCGTCTGCGTTTTCGTCTATCTCCGTACCATCGTAATCGATACGCAATAAGATTTTACCTAACGCACACTGTTCTTCCGCGTTGCCGTTTTTGGCGCCGATTTTTAATTTTTCGATATCCATTTTTGACTCCTTACTAATTATTTATTCTAAATTATAGCACTGAGAATAATAAAAAGCAAATAACTTCACACCCGATTAATAACGTCTATTTTGATTTGACGTGAACGTTCAGGCGGTAAATTATTATACTCTCGACTGTTCGATACACACAATAAACCGCCCAGATAATCCAGGTATATTGCCATTTCAAAGTTATAAGACTGATCGTTATGTATAACGCGGCCACAACGACAGCGATAACCCAGTTCATAATTTTTCTGTGTTTCGCTATTACCGAATCGCTTTTTGTCAGCGCGGATTTGATATTTTGTTCCGAAATATCTTTATAGTTTCCGTCGCTTATCCTTTCGCCGTTCAATATTTCGTTTATGCTTACGCCGAAATTGTCGCCAAGAGTTTGCAGCATTTCGACGGGCGGTAGATAGTTGCCGGTTTCCCAGCGCGATATGGTTTTATTCGTGACTCCGATTTGCGCACCGAGTTCATCCTGCGTCAGATTTTTTTCTTTTCGCAACTCAGCTAAAAACGAGCCGATTTTTTGCATATCCATAGACGTTGCTCCTTATTTATGATATTTTAATTATACCATAAAATCATCAGAAACGATTACCCATAAACAGCGAATTTGCAAGTAGTAAAGGACAAATTTTAAGATTTGACGAATAATGTTTTTCGCTTACCGTGCAGAGCCATAAGAGTATCTGTATTTGTTTCTATAATTCTTGCAATGCGATAAATAAAGTGTTATAATTTATACGGTATCATACGAACCAAAAATACGGTTGCATCAGCAACAGATTTACGCAAATAAGAGATAAAAGCGAATGATTGAAAAGCAAAATAAACAGGCGGTGGCTTTTGCAAGAAAAGTTACCGGAAAATATTTGAAAGCGATAAAATGCGACACGGAGCGTGACAGGGAAGTTTATTGCAAGTCTTCGACCGATTACTTTAATGCGTCGGAAGAAGAACTTATGACACTTTTGCTTAACGGCGACGATAACGCTTGTGCGCATTATGTTTTATGTCGCTTGCGGAATAATGCGATTGCGGACAGTGATTTGACGTATCTTGACAATGCGTTGGATAACATAAACTGCGATTGTGCGCTTATCGGGTGTTTCCTTTACGGCGATAAAAAAAGTCCGTATTATGACGAGAAAAAAGCCTATTATTGTTATGCAATCACGGAGCAGTACGGCTTTGCAAAAGCGCACCGAATATTGAAAAATTATGGTAAACGCGCAAAACTGATTGACGAAACCGATGACTTGGTTTTGTTTAATAAGCTAAAAATGTGGGTATCACAACTTAAACACAAATATTCCGCATTCAGCGTGGACGTTGTTCCTGCGGGATGCTTTGACGTCGTCGATTACAAAAACGCTTACTTTGTTACCGTGCGTTTGGAGCAGACCAACGGCTATCAGACAGATAAGGAAATCGTTTATTGCGCGTTTGTACGCGGCAGAGATAACGGCGCATATTTCGACAGATTGACCGATAATTTAATTGAAGCGTTTGAGATTATTGCGAAAAAAACCAGTATACCGCAGGGCGAAATTTATGTTAAAGGAGAGCGCAAGTACAATTACGGTGATGCAAAGCCGATGGTCAAAGCAAAGAGCGATTCCGTCGATATACTTTCCGACGCGGAAATAAAAATTAAAATTTCGGACGGCGAGCGGCTGGAAAGCAATATTTGTCCCGCTTGCGGCGGTACGCTAGGTGAAGACGGAGTATGCCTGTCTTGCGGCAATATCCGCGGCAAAGCAGACGGAATAGAAATTCGGCGTGCAAACGAACTCGAAGCTCTTATATGCACGCAATGCGGCAGCCCCATTGTGCTTGACGAAAACGGAAAGACCGCGTATTGCTCGGCGTGCGGGACGACTTTCATCGTAAAAGGTAACGCGCTCGACTGCACTGTGGGAGGCATAAACTATGAAAATATCCGCGCTGATATGCCGCAGGGATTCGAACTGCCCGATGTAAAGTTCGTGCGGGCGCGTATAGCGGACGGTAAAATCACCGCCGTAATGCCCGAAAGTTTTGAAGTGATGTCGGACGAATTGCGCCGTATAAAGTATCCCGCAAATGCGCCGCGTTACATATATACTACGCCCGACGCAACGGTGAATCTGAACGTGAATTTCGGCGGTTCGCTCAATAGCAAAGACGTTGCGGCTTTCGGTAAGCAAATGCTCGCTATGTTGAAAAACTCGCTCTCTTCGGCAAAATTCGGGGAAGCGAAAATCATCGCGTCAAGCGGCAATATTTTCTTTATCGATTTTATTTCCGTTGCCGTTGACCAGCCTATATATAACGCAATGTTTTTCTTCTCGTTGGACGGGAAACAAGGTATCGGCAGTTGGAACTGTCTCGGTAAAGACAGATGGTATTGGGCGCCGATTTTCGAACACGCAATAAAAACTATGGAGTTTAACTAATAAAAGGAAATTCAGATATGGGAATGCTTAAAATAATAGAGCTGCACGCATTTGACGATGAAATGTTGGTGCAAAAGTTCGATATGAAAGACAACGTAATAAAAAAAGGGTCTTCGCTTACCGTGCGCGAAAGTCAAGTGGCTGTATTTTGCGACAAAGGTAAAACGGCGGATGTCTTCGGGGCGGGAACGTATAAACTCAACACCGACAGTTTGCCTGTTATAAGTAAGTTACTTGCCTGGAAATACGGATTTGAAACACCGTTCAAATCCGAGATTTATTTTGTTAACGTAAAGGAGATTACGGGAATACGGTGGGGAACGTCGAATCCCGTTCCCGTACAAACAGAATACGGAATTATAAGAATCAGAGGAAACGGAGCATATTCGTTCAAAATTACAGTTCCCGAATTGTTTCTTACGTCGGTCGCGGGTATGGCGGAATGCTACGAGACGAACAAGTTGAATAAAGCATTGCGGACTTTGCTGGTGGGAAGCATTTCGTCTGCGTTTGCGACTTGTAACGTAAGCCTTTCGGATATGACGTCCAAATATGCCGAATTGAGTGAGGAGGTGAAAAAATCCGTTGCGGCACGTTGCGGCGAACTCGGCGTCACACTGACCGCATTCGACATAGAAAATCTTTCCGTTCCGCCCGAGTTGGAAAAAGCCGTAGACGAAAACGCAAGACTTGGGCTTATGCGAAATAATGTTGACGTGTATGCTAAAATAGCGCAGGCAGACGCCTTAAAAGCGGCGGCAGGAAACGGGACGGCGGGGACGATTTTGGGCGTTGGCGTCGGTAATGTGCTTGGCAAAGAAGTGATTTCGTCAAATACCGTGTCGCCGTCGGATATTTGCTCCGTATGCCGGAAACCAATTCAACCCGATAGCAAATTCTGCTCCGGATGCGGCAATCCCATTCCCCGATTTTGCTCTAAGTGCGGAAAGCCGATTGTCGCAGGTGCAAACTTTTGTCCCGAATGCGGGCAAAAGCTAAATTGATGATTTGGTATTATAAGCTATGTAATGGCTGTAAGATAAACTGTAATTTAGAAGACTAAATGATTTGGGATTAAGGAGAAAGTATTGTTATGGGTCTAGATATATATGCAGGGACATTAATTCGTTATTATGCGCGTAATTGGAAAACAGTATCACAACAATTTGCCGAGGCTAATGGAATAGATTTCCAAACAATAAGACCGCAACAAAATAGTGAAAATGAACTTTCTTTACAAGAAATTCAAGAGTTAGTAACTCAATGGCAAAATGCTATAGTAAAAGGTCTTAAATTAAACCCTGTACCATTATGGAATGAGGATTATGAAGTTACGCCATATTATACAGATAAGCCGGACTGGGATGCCTTAAATGCTTTATTACTTTACATTGCTTCAAAATACAGTAATAAAGAAGTACCTTCTACAATTATTAAGAATTTTGATATTTACAAACACCCTATTGTATCAGAATTTCTTGAAACGAAAGATTTTCAATTATCTTTATTTGATGGCAATGGTTGGTGGCTTCCTATTAAAAGGAATATAATGTTTAATTATGTTTTACCAAATTCAGAGGAAAGTATTTTAGCAACAAGTAGTTTACTTCTTGAAGAATTGCAAGTATATAATTCTTTTGAATGGAATGCTGATAGAAATACTATCATTTCGTGGAGCAAAACAGAAGGTTATCCTGCTGATATGGTATATAGCAAGGAAAACGGAATAGAAGAAGCACATAAACATATGGCATATAATACAGAGTCTTTAGCAAAATTTGCTTTTTCTATTTTATGGCAAGCAGCTGAATTTTCTCTTGAACACGGTGTTGTTATTGTTTACGATTTTTAATATCAAGACAAGCATACGCGCCCCTGCTAGTTTGTAGTTTTACCTATGTAATTTATTTGTTTTGAATTATAGTAGAAATGCATTATATTGATATAGATGGATAATACGAAGAAATTGATGTTTGGTATAGATTATATAAACAGAACGATAAATTTCAATTTATCCTTCCAAATAGTTTGTAGTAAAATGCTCTCGAACATCTCGTTCGAGAGCATTTTGTCTCGCTTGAAAGTGCAACTCTTAAAAATTTAGTTTTTTTATTCCCTATGGGAAGTACGCTTTACGACTGCTGTTTTTATATTCCGCTATTTGAATTTATATCGAGTCTCCGAGTCTTGACGGCGCATATCTGAACGCCATCAATCTGATAATTTGGTCAGCTTCGTCAATACTGTATATTGTTATAAATTTGCCGACAAAGAATTTGCGATATTCTTTACCGTTTGAGATATTTGTATTTGAAACCTTTGCCATAGCATAGGGGAACTGTGATACACGTTCTACTGATTCGTACCACTCGGACAACAATTTTGCGGCAGCGGTATCGGCGCCATATGTATTGATTAGATAGCTTAAAGTTTCGTCTATTGCTTTGTAGACGGATGGCGAAATTATTACACTAAATTTTGATGTCATACTTTGCTTTTAACTCCCCGATAGCTTGATTGAGAGGTATGCCTTCGCCTTTCTTATACTCCTGTTCGGAGGTGCGAATATCCAAATGTAACTTTTTTTCGATTTCGCTTTGAACTTTATCTTGCTCGGATACGGATAAAGCGAACGGGATACCTTGCTCGCGTATTGCTGTTTTCAAAAAGATATTTACGGCGGACGTCATATCAAGTCCGAGGCTATCAAATAATTGCTTTGCCTGGTCTCGTACGTTTTCTTCCATTTTGATATTAACGCTGGTTTTCATAATGGTGTCTCCTTTATTTATTATATCCAATATAACTCAAAATATGCCCATTGTCAATACAATAGGCATATCCTGGCTACATTCAAATATAGAATGGTTTGAACAAGTATAATCACCGTATTTCGCAAAATAACGGGTTTAAATATAATAATTCAACCGCTAAACCGTCATTTGGTTGTTTGCGTGACTGCGTTTAATACTGCTGGCAGGATTTCTTCGTATCTGCTGAGCCCCTTGTTGACAATGTCCTCGAAGCAGACAAACGCGCCGTCGTCCGCCTTGTCGGATATGACTTTTACGGACAGCAGGGGCAGTTCGTTTCGGCGGCAGGCTATTGCGAGTCCTGCAAGCTCCATTTCGCAGATGTCGCAGCCGAACTCCTCTCTAAGCTGCTTTTTCTTTTCCGTGCTTGCAACAAACGCGTCTGCGCTCGCAACTGCTACCTTGCGTAACGGTTGCGCTAAGGCTTTGTTTACCCTTTCGATAAGCTCGGCTTCAAGATAAAAATAGAGGTCTTCGTTTTCGGAATATTGTCCAACTCTTATGTTATCAAGTACGGACACGTCGTACTGATAGTGACAAACTCTGTCCGCTATTACAAGCTCGCCTAAATCGATGTCGTTGTTGAGCGAGCCGACAAAGCCGAAGTTGAGTATCGCTTCTACCTTATATAAATCCTTTAGCAGCTGTACCGTTGTCGCGGCGTTTATCTCTCCTACGCCGCTCGTGGCAAGATATACCGTGTTTCCAGATAGCTCTATAGTGCTGATTTCCGCGCCGCATACGCGTTCGGTTTTTATGACGTTGCCGAGCTTTTTGTATATCGGCAGCGTTTCTTCCGCCATAGCGGTTACTATTCCTATTTTCATACGTGCTCCTTGGAGTTTTTAATTGTAAATATGATACCACGCGTCCGGGCAATTTGCAATCGCTTGATTTATGGCGCGTTTACTGTTAAAATCATCCTATGAATAAACAGACCTTGTTAAATTCCTATCTCGAGCAAATCGGAGTGAGCCTTGACGGCGGCAGGCTTTGTGCGCTCGTCGCGTACTGCGACGCGGTGCTTGAGGCGAATAAAAAATTCAATCTTACCGCGATTACCGATTCGGACGCGTTTTATATCAAGCATATAGCCGATTCGCTGATAGGAATAAGCGAAATTCCCGAGGGAGCCGTGCTTTGCGATATAGGCTCGGGCGCGGGATTTCCGTCCGTGCCGATTGCGGCGGCGCGCGCGGACGTATCCGTAACCGCATTGGATTCCACCGCAAAAAAGATGGCTTTTGTTGCCGAAAGCTGTAAATCCATTGGCTTAGATAACCTGAAAACCGTTGCGGGAAGGGCGGAGGAGCAAAGGTCGCTGTTTGAAAAATTCGACGTAGTAACGGCGCGCGCGGTTTCCTCGCTGTCCGTTTTGCTCGAGCTCGGAATGCCGCTTCTCAAGGTCGGCGGCAGGCTTGTTGCGTATAAGACCGACGAGAGCGAGTTGCAGGACGTGCGCAATGCGCTCAAGACTTTGAATGCCGTGCATATAAATACTAAATTCGCAAAATTGCCAAACGGCGACGGCAGAGCCGTACTCGTATTTGAAAAGACGGGTAAAACGCCGTCGCAATATCCGAGACAGTACGGAGCTATTAAGAAAAAACCGCTATGAGAGCTTCGGACGGAGATAAAAAATAACTCGGGATTTTAAAAAATCCGAATGCTTGTAATTGGTTGAGAATTTTAAACAATATCGATATTTTAATATAAACCGTTTTAGATTGCCAATATCGGGTTATTACTGTATAATGTCTGCATTATGAAAAACGAAATGTTTGAAAGAGAATGGTTCAGGCTGGATAACGCCGCTAAAATATATCCCGCAGCAAGAAGCTCCAAATGGAACGCGGTTTTCCGTATGGCTGCCGTTATGAAGGACGAGGTGAATCCCGAGCTTCTTCAGCAGGCGCTCGAGGACGTTATCGACCGTTTTCCGTCCTTGAAGGTCACCCTTAAAAAGGGATTTTTCTGGTACTATTTTCAGTATCTGACCGATACGCCCAAGGTCTGCGAGGAGAGCGCGTTTCCCTGCTCGATGATGCCTATAACCGGCAGAGATTATCTTTTCAGAGTGCAATATTATTCCCACCGCATTTCGGTGGAGGTCTTTCACTCGCTTACGGACGGAACGGGCTGTATGGCGTTTTTAAAGACTCTGCTGCTAAGATACTGCGAGCTGAGCGGAGCTAAGGTCGAGGACGTCGGGGATATTCTGCACTATGACGACAATCCCGTGCCCGAGGAGGTCGAGGATTCTTTCAGCCGCTGTATAGACAGGTCTAAGGGCGTTCTCGGACGGACGGAGCCTAAGGCTTATCAGATAAAAGGACAGAAGGAAAAGAGAGGGGTTTTAAACGTCACTCACGGCAGTATGAGCTTCGAGCAACTGCACGCTTCGGCTAAAAAGTACGGATGTACGGTCAATACCTATCTTGTTGCCGTGCTTACGCTCGCGCTGTTGAACAGACAGAAGTATGAGATGAAATCCAAAAAATTGCCGGTTAGAATACAGGTTCCCATAAACCTGCGCAAAATTTTCGGCTCTACTACGCTCAGAAATTTCGCGGGATATTACAATACCACTCTCCCCTTCGGCGAATGGAGCTTTGAGGATATTGTCGCCAATCTCGACGCTCAGCTTAAGGATAATATTACCCCCGAGTACTGTCAGAAATTTATAAACTCAAACGTGTCGCTGGAGAAAAATCCCGTTATTCGAGTCGCTCCGAGGTTTTTGAAAACCGTTTTTATGGATATGTCCTTTTACCTTATCGGCGAAAGCGTTATGTCCTGCGCCTTCAGTAATATCGGCAACGTGTCCACCCCCGACGAGCTTAAGGACTATATAGAGCGCTTCGAGTTTGTGCTGGGCGCGCAGAAATATATGTGCAATTCTATGACCTGCGCTTCCTATAACGGAAATACCGTCGTGACCTTTTCACGGTCATCCAAGGACCCCATTCTCGAGCGCGAATTCTTTAAAATTCTCACCGAACACGGTATCGAAGTTACCGTTGCAAGCAACAGGAGGTAATTATGAAAAAATGCCGTAGATGCGGAGTTCTGGTGGAGGGCGAGGCGAGCAACTGCCCGCTTTGCGGTGCGCACGTCGAGGAACAGGGAAAGTCCTCTAACTGCGAGTATCCCGAGGTCAGCGTTAAATCGCAGAAACAGATTTTCTGGCAGTGGACGCTGTTTATCTCGCTTATGGCTATCGCCGTCAGTATGGTCGTTGATCTTGCCGTAAACAAGACTATTACCTGGTCCGTTCACGTGATGTTCGGGCTTGCGCTGCCCTGGATTTGCCTTGCGCGTCCGCTATTGCTGAAGTTTAACGTTCGTAAGTGCTTGAGCTGGGGCTTTATAGGCGCAATCGTTTTGCTGTTCTATCTCAACGGGGTGATAAATAATTTCTCGGAGCCGTGGGCGTTCTGGCTGGGCGCGCCAATCGCCTTGCTCGTATGGCAGACCGCGCTTGAAATACTGTGTATGGCGCATAAGGCGGAGAGGGCGGAATATGAAATGTCGCTTACAAAGCTGTGCGTATTTTCGCTTATATGTATCGGGATATCCTTTGCCTGGCTAAAGCAGTGCAACTGGGGCTGGTACGTGTGCGCGGGGCGCGGAGCTATAGACGTGGTTGCTCTCTGTATTTTTGCAAAGAACGCGTATTTCGGCGAGCTTAAGCGCAGATTGCACGTTTAAGGCTCGAGCTGTCGCGATTGTTTATGATTTTAATGCTGCACAGGTCTGCTATTTAAGGATAATAAGCGGATAAAACGGGCTAAAGTGTTGAAAACACGCTTTGCCTGTGCTATAATTTTTAAGGAAAAAATTTTGGAGGCTTTCTAATGAAAATTACTCAGGATATAAGATACGTAGGCGTAAACGACCACGACGTGGATTTGTTTGAAGGTCAATACGTTGTCGAAAACGGTATGGCGTATAACTCCTACGTCGTATTGGATGAGAAAATTGCGGTGTTCGATACCGTGGACGCGCGCTTCGGCGAGCAATGGCTGTCCAATATCGCTTGCGCAATCGAAGGTAAAAAACCGAGCTATCTGATTGTTCAGCATATGGAGCCCGACCACTCCGCAAATATCGTTAAATTTACGGACGCTTATCCCGAGGCGACGGTGGTTGCCTCGCAAAAGGCGTTTAAGATGATGGAGCAGTTTTTCGGTACGGATTTCGCCGACCGCCGTTTGATTGTGGGCGAGGGCGATACGCTGTCGCTCGGCAAGCACACGCTTACCTTCGTTACCGCGCCTATGGTGCATTGGCCCGAGGTCATAGTTACGTACGATTCTACGGATAAGGTTCTGTTCTCGGCGGACGGCTTCGGTAAATTCGGCGCTCTCGACGTGGACGAGGATTGGGCGTGCGAGGCAAGACGCTATTATATGGGTATCGTCGGCAAGTACGGCGCGCAGGTGCAGGCTCTGCTTAAAAAGGCGGCGGGACTGGATATCAAGATTATCTGCCCTCTGCACGGTCCCGTACTCTCCGAAAACCTCGGCTATTATATAAACCTCTATAACATCTGGTCATCCTATCAGGCGGAAAAGGACGGAATAGTTATCGCTTATACGTCGGTGTACGGACACACAAAGGCGGCTGTCGAGCTGCTTGCCGAAAAGCTTACTCAAAAGGGCTGCGAAAAGGTGTCGCTGTTCGACCTCGCCCGCGATGATATGGCGGAGGCTGTGGAGGACGCGTTTAAGTACAGCAAGATTGTATTTGCCACAACTACCTATAATGCGGATATATTCCCGTTTATGAGAGAGTTTATCAATCATCTGACCGAGCGCAATTTTCAGAACAGACACGTTGCGTTTATGGAGAACGGAAGCTGGGCGCCTATGGCGACGCGCATAATGAAGGGTATGCTCGAGGGCTGTAAAAATCTTACCTACGCCGAAAATACCGTGCGCATTATGTCCGCGCTCAATGCCGAATCTACGCAGCAGATAGAGGATTTGGCGTCCGAGCTTTGCAGGGATTACGTTGCTCGCTCCGAGGCAGCGGATAAAAACGACTTAAGCGCGCTGTTTAAGATTGGCTACGGTCTGTACGTTGTGACCTCAAGGGACGGAGATAAGGACAACGGTCTTATCGTAAACACCGTAACTCAGCTTACCAATTCGCCCAACCGCATAGGCGTTGCAATCAACAAGGCGAACTATTCGCACGAGATAATCAAAAAGACGGGAGTTTTAAACGTCAACTGTCTGTCTACGGAGGCTCCGTTTGCGGTGTTCAAGCAGTTCGGCTTCCACAGCGGCAGAGATACGGATAAGTTTGCGGGTGAGGAACAGATACTGCGCTCGGATAACGGCGTAGCCTTCCTGCCGAGATATATCAACGCGTTTATGTCGCTCAAGGTGGAGAGATACATCGATTTTGAAACGCACGGAATGTTTGTTTGTACCGTCACCGAGTCGCGCGTAATAGAGCCTACCGAAACTATGACCTATACGTATTATCAAAACAACGTAAAGCCCCGTCCGCAGACAGAGGGCAAGAAGGGCTGGGTTTGCAAGGTGTGCGGCTATGTGTACGAGGGTGAGAATTTGCCCGAGGATTATATATGTCCGTTGTGTAAGCACGGCGTCGCCGACTTTGAACAGCTTGCCGATTGAACTTGATACTGCGTCAAAACCCCGCTTTTGCAAGTCGTGTACAGTATAGTACACTTGGCTTGCAAAAGCGGGGTTTTTCCTTGTCTGAAGCTCAATCGGCAAGCTGTTGATTATAAATAAATATTAAGATTTCTTGAGGAATGTCGAACACGTAATTTTTATTTTATGTATTAGAATTTAGATAAAATTTAATCTTTTTTTAATGTTTTAATTTTTTTACGACAGTCTGTCGTAAGTGCTTACAAATCAAAATATTTAAGCTATATTCATAGTATTCGGTTATCGTAAGGAGTAAAATATGTCATCTGAATACGCGCTTGGAAAAGTGTTAGAATATGAAATGCAAAAGCAAGGTATTTCTTTGCAGACCTTGGCAAAACAACTCAATATAAGTGAAGGCACTTTAAGGAGTTATATATCGGGGAAAACGGCGCCGAGAGTTACGGCTATCGCTTCGATGTGCATTGTTTTAAAAATTTCCGCAGATTATCTGCTTGGTAAAAAAGACGAGTACGGCAACAAAATCTGAGCTTGGAATAATATCGGCTTAGCGGTAAGATTTGTTACAGTATTCCCCAGATGGGCAACAGCGTTACGACTACTCCGAGTAGCAGAGTGTAGACGGCAAAGCCTATCATACTGTGTTTTTTTATCAGCTTTATAAAGAAGTTTATTGATACTAAACCGGAGATAAATGCCGATACCGTGCCTATGATTAGCGGGAGCGTTGCGATATCGAGAGCTGCGGAGCCGCGCGCAAGGTCTATTCCCTCCAAGATTGCGGAGCCGATTATTATTGGTATGGAAAGCAGGAAAGAGAAGTTTGCCGCTTCGGTTTTATCCACTCCCTGCAGGCGCAGGGCGGAGATTGTAGCTCCGCTGCGCGATACTCCCGGAAGCACCGCTATCCCTTGCAAAACGCCGGTTAAAATGCTCTTTTTGCCGTTTAAAAGGGCGGTTTCGGATTTTTTAAACATTTCGCTTGCCGTAAGCAGGCACGCGGTCAGCACAAATCCGAAGCCCAATAGCTGTCCGGATATCAGCCCCGGAGCAAGGTATTTGAATATCAGCGCAAGCGCAACCGTCGGCACGCAGGCAAGCAATATATAGCCTGTGTTTTTTTGTATCGGGCGTCTGAGCAGCGGCGTCCAGCTCCTGCGCATTGCTATAAGCACCGCAAGAAGCGTTCCTACGTGTACCATTATGTTGAAAAACAGGCTCTCCTGTCCTACTCCGAGCTTTTCAAGCAGTAAGAGATGTCCCGATGACGATATCGGAAGAAATTCGCTTGCGCCCTGTACTATTCCCAAAATCAATGCTTGCCACCAGGTCATTCAGTTTTCTCCCCGTTTAAGTGTTGTTTTGTAAATAATCAATATCGCTTTACTATTGTACTTTCATTGTTTATAATAACTATACTTATGTGTTTGTTTCGGCTTTTAGAATAGAGCCTCGGAGGATATATGAAATTAGGTGTTGTCGGATTGCCCAACGTCGGAAAGAGTACGCTGTTTAACGCGATTACCAAAGCGGGCGCGCAGGCTGCCAATTATCCATTTTGTACAATCGAGCCCAACGTGGGCGTTGTTGCCGTTCCCGACGAACGCCTTGCAAAGCTTGCAGCTCTTTACGACAGTAAAAAGATTACGCCGACTTCGCTTGAATTTGTGGATATTGCGGGACTTGTAAAGGGCGCGAGCAAGGGCGAGGGACTGGGAAATAAATTCCTTTCGCATATACGCGAGGTTGACGCGATTGTTCACGTCGTGCGTTGCTTTGACGACGCAAATATTACTCACGTGGACGGCTCGGTCAATCCCGCCCGTGATATCGAAACTATTGGTCTCGAGCTTGTTTTTGCCGACCTCGAAACGCTGGACAGACGTATGACTAAGGCGTTGGCGATGGTCAAGGCGGATAAAAAATATCAGGAGGACGTTGAGAGAATTACAATTATGCAAAAATGGCTTACCGACGGAAAGCCGCTGCGCAATCTCGACGTCGACGATGATTTTAAGCAATTTATAGACGAGCAGTTTTTGCTTACCTCCAAGCCCGTCATATACGTTGCCAATACCGACGAGGCGGGAATTCAGGGCAATGCCTATACCGCGGAGGTGGAGCGTATCGCAGGAGTGGAGAACAGCGGCGCGATAGTGCTTTGCGCTAAGCTCGAGGAGGATTTATCCGAGCTGACGGACGAGGAGCGCGAGATGTTTATGGCGGAATACGGGCTTTGCGAAAGCGGTCTGGACAGGCTTGTAAAGGCATCGTATAAGCTGCTTGGGTTAATAAGCTATCTGACGGCTGGCGAAAAGGAAACTCGAGCCTGGACAATCGTAAAAGGTACAAAGGCTCCGCAGGCGGCGGGAAAGATACACAGCGATTTCGAGCGCGGCTTTATCCGCGCCGAGGTAGTGGATTACGCAACGCTGCTCGAGTGCGGCTCCTTTAACGCGGCTAAGGAAAAGGGTAAGGTAAGAAGCGAGGGGAAGGAGTATGTTATGCAGGATAATGACGTAGTTCTCTTCCGCATAAATGTTTGATTTGCGCCGACTGTCACACCTTGTGTGCCTGACACGATAAATTTGTGTGTTGTCACGCGTTATCTTAGTAAAGGCACACTGCGGTACGCAAACTTTTAGATAAACAAAGTAAGTATAAATTTTTATAAATCTAAAAGATTTGCTGTGAGCGCAATCATTTAAGGTGCAAAAGAGGCAAGTGAATTGCCACTTTTGCAAATAGGATTATGGGGATATTCTAATTGGAAAAATGGCTATAGCTATTATGGCGACATAATAAATTTCTTGGAGAAAATATGTTTGAACTTGAATTATCAAAGGCGTTGGCTGTAGAGGGACTAAGCGAAAACGACGTTCTGGAGGCGCTCGAAAAGCCAAAGGAAGCAAAGCTCGGCGATATGTGTTTGCCTTGCTTTAAATTTGCGCGAAGCTTAAGACTCGCGCCTCCCGCTATTGCGGCTAAATTGCAGCCGTATCTCGCTAAGCTCGATTTCGTGGACAGAGCGGAGATAGTGGGCGGCTATCTGAATATATTTTTCAACCGCGCGAAGGTTGCCGATATGCTCGGGGAAAACTTTGCGCTCGGTAACGACGCGGGCAGGAGCGACGAGGGAAAGGGGAAAACAATCTGCATCGATTTTTCATCAGTGAATATCGCAAAGCCCTTTCATATAGGTCACCTCAGTACGACCGTTATCGGCGGCGCGCTTTACCGTATATTCGAGCATCTCGGTTATAACGTAGTGGGTATAAATCACCTCGGCGATTGGGGTACTCAGTTCGGCAAGCTTATAGTAGCTACGCGCAAATGGTCGTCGCTCGAGGAAGTTAAAGGCAATGACGAATACTATCTCAACTCGCTGTACGTGCGCTATCATAAGGAGGCGGAGGAGCATCCCGAAATGGACGACGAGGCGCGCGCCTGGTTTAAGCGTATCGAGGACGGCGACGCGGAGGCAGTGGCGTACTTTGACGTGTTTAAGGACGTTACTATGAAGGCGGTGTCCAAAATCTATGACAGACTGAAGATAAAATTTGACAGCTACGCGGGCGAGAGCTTTTATAACGATAAGATGGACGCGTGTCTCGATATCCTGAGAGAGAAGAATTTGCTTGTGGAAAGCGAGGGCGCGCAGGTGGTAAATCTGGAGAATTACAATATGCCGCCGTGCCTGCTTGTCAAAGCCGACGGAGCTACTCTGTACGCTACACGCGACATTGCCGCGGCGTATTACCGTAAGAAAACCTACGACTTCGATAAATGCCTGTATGTAGTTGCTTATCAGCAGAATCTGCACTTTAAACAGCTGTTTCAGGTGCTTAAACTAATGGATTTTGCAGGCGCGGAGGATATGGAGCATATCGCTTTCGGGATGGTTTCTATGGAGGACGGCGCAATGTCTACGCGCAGCGGACGCGTTATATGGCTGCAGGACGTGCTGGATAAGGCTGTCGATAAGGCACTTGCAATCATTGAGGAAAAGAACCCGAACAGCGCGGATAAGCAGGCTACCGCAGAGAGCGTCGGCGTCGGCGCGGTGGTGTTCTCCGCTCTTTGGAATAACAGAATAAAGGATATAGTTTTCTCCTTTGACAAGGTGCTGAACTTTGACGGGGAAACCGCTCCTTACGTTCAGTATACTTATGCGAGGTGCGCAAGCGCGTTGCGTAAGGGCGGAGCGTACGATATTAACAATATGGATTTTTCCGCTATTACGGACGACGACGGATACGAGCTTGTAAAGTGCGCGCTTGCTTTCGGCGACAGCGTTCGTCAGGCGGCTAAGCTGCGCGAGCCTTGCTATGTTGCTCGCTACGTTGTGGACCTCGCGGAAAAGTTTAACAGGTTCTATAAGGACCACCGTATTGTGGTCGACGACGAACGCGTTCGTAACGCTCGTTTACATTTAACCGACTGTGTTGCTAAGACGATAAAAACAGGACTTGGATTACTTGGAATTTCCGCTCCCGAGGTTATGTAAGTATTATAGAGTAATAAAAAGCACTCACAGACGTGAGTGCTTTTTATTGTATAAATTTCTTAATATATGCCTTGTGCTATCATTGCGTCCGCGACTTTTTTGAAGCCCGCGAGGTTTGCGCCCTGTATCAGATTGTAGGGCAGGTGATAGGTGTTAAGCGTGTTGACGATGTTGTCGTGGATGTTCTTCATTATCGTCTTAAGCATATCGTCAACCTGCTCGGGCGACCAGCTCAGGCGTTGGCTGTTTTGCGACATCTCAAGTCCGCTTACCGCAACTCCGCCCGCGTTTGCCGCCTTGGACGGCGCAACAAGCACTCCGTTTGCAGTCAAATATTCCAAAGCTTCGTTGGACGTCGGCATATTGGATACCTCGCAGAGATACTTTATGCCGAGCTCAACCATCTTTTCGGCGTCTTCGAGGTTTACCTCGTTCTGTGTGGCGCAGGGCATATATACGTCCGCTTTTACCTTGCCCCACGGCTTTTCGCCCTTGTGGAATTCGCCGCCGAATTTGTCAACGTATGCCTGAAGCGAGCTTTTGCCCATCGCGCGGAGCTTGAGCATATATTCCATAAACTCCACCTTTTCGCCGCTGATGCCGTCTTTGTCGTAGATATAGCCCTCGCTGCTGGAAATCGTGACTACCTTTGCGCCAAGCTCGTTGAGCTTTTTCGCCGCGCCCCACGCGACGTTGCCGTAGCCCGAAAGACAGAACGTTTTGCCCTTTATTTCGTCCTTCTGATGCTTCATTATCTCGTTTAAGAAATATACCGCGCCGTAGCCCGTCGCCTCCGGACGGATGTTGCTTCCGCCGTAGGACATTCCCTTTCCCGTAAGCACTCCGTTTTCAAAGCCGTTGCGGATTTTTTTAAATTGACCGAATAGATAGCCGATTTCGCGTCCTCCGACGCCCATATCGCCCGCAGGTACGTCGATGTTCGGCCCTATGTGACGGTAGAGCTCGTTCATAAACGATTGGCAGAAACGCATAATCTCGTCGTCGCTTTTTCCTCTCGGGTCGAAGTCGCTGCCGCCCTTGCCGCCGCCCATTGGGAGCGTCGTAAGCGAGTTTTTGAAGGTCTGCTCGAAGGCGAGAAATTTCATTATGGATAGATTTACGTTGGGCTGAAAACGCAGTCCGCCCTTGTACGGTCCTATCGCGCCGTTAAACTGGATGCGGTAGCCGCGGTTTACGTGATAGACTCCCTTGTCATCCATCCAGGGTACGCGGAAGATTATCTGTCTGTCCGGCTCTACCATTCGCTCGAGTATGCAGTACTTGCGATATAACGCCTCGTTTTCCTCGACGGCGGGCGCCAGGGAGCCGAGCACTTCTTTTACTGTCTGCAAAAACTCTTTTTGATCCGCGTTTTTTTGTTCGGTTTGTTCAATGACTTCACTGATGTATGACATAAGAAGCCTCCTTTTTTATTTTTTCTCCCTCTTATTTATACAAAACTATACACCCGAGCGGGCAATGTAGCAATAATTTTTTTGTCCGTACGCAAAATTTTTTGCATATTTGCGCGCTCCGAGCATAGTATTTTACGTTAAAATTGCATAAACTGTGTATATAAAAAATTTTTTCGCGTTTTTCGTTTACATATTGAAATAGATTTTATTATATGCTATAGTAATAATACTTATATAGGGGAACGTACGCGTCGGGAATACGCGCGCGTTAAGGAGAAAGTTATGACTCAACAGGACCGACAAATTAAAAAGGTCAAGCTTTATAGGGTGCTGAAGGCAGTATTCTATTCGTTAGGACTTCCGCTGTTTGTTGTCGCCGTATTTTTGGCTTCCGTCAGATTTATCGGCAACGACCCGTTTACCGGAAGTACGGATTTAGGTTACCAACTGGGCTTCTTTCACGATATAAATAAGATTTTTACGGCTCCTGCGCTTTACGGACTGTGGATTGCTCTCGGCATCTGGCTTTTGATTGCAATCGTCCATATCGTGCTTGCAAAGACCGTAAAGAACCGCAGAGTCCGCGCGCTGTCGGTGACCGCGTTCACGCTTGTGGTTATGATGTGCGCGCTGTTCGGAATGGACGCGGCAATGAGCGCGAGGGTGGATTCGATTTATGCGAACGCGCCCGCAGGCGTGACTGCTCAGGATTATAAAACTCTGCTTTCTTATTATCGCACCGTATCCTTCGCCGCTCACAAGAAAAATCTGACCGAGAGTCTTATCGACCAGGTGAAAACCCTCGAGAAGGTCTATAACGTAGGCTGGGAGGGTGTGAATAAGACGGGCGTTGCAGGCGCTATTTCCAATAAACCCCTGACTTACTACAACATCATTGCCGACGACGGCACGGTCGGCGTGGACATCAGCTTTAAAACAAATCCCGACACGGGCTTTGCGGCGTTGGATTACTCGCAGAGCGGCGGCGGCTACGAATTTAAGGGCGACGGTAAAATGACGCTCGCTGTGGAGGGCAAGCAGGTTATAAGACTTCAGCCCAACAGCAAAGGTCAGCTCATCATCAACGGAAAAACCTATTCCCATTACTTTGCGGAGGAGCGCAGCAGCGTAACCGGCGGCAAGATTTATACCTGGTATACCAGAGATATGGAGTCCACCGCGTGGCGCGAGGGCGACGACAGTTCGCAGATTACGAACAGAGGCGAGGGCGTTTACGGCAACGGTCTTTACAGTCAGAACGGGCTTATGTCCGACGGCTGGATTTTCAGCCTCAATAACGTGCTTGAAATTCTCGAGGATTATTACGAAGCCAAGGAGGCTATCGACAACGGCAATAAGGCGTATTATGCCGACGCGTATGCCTCTATGTACAAGGAAGCTTTTAAGCGCCGCGACGACTATTATAACGGCCGTATAGAAATTAACGGCAAAAAAGCGGACGAATGGCTCATTTCCCTTTATAATCAGGAAGTTTATATGACGGAGAGGTTCTCTCTTACCCGCGGCGAGCTGGACGAGCTTATAGCCAAGGTGGGAGCGCTTTTGGGCGATAACTCTCTGTTCGATTATCTTTTGACCGATATAGACCAGGTTATAGGCGACCTCGGTCCCGGTATTGACGGAATCATAAATAACATTCCCTTCCTCGGCGGCTCGCTGGGCAAGTTCCTTAAGCGTCTTAACGAGGGTATCGGTCTTTCCACCTTCGGGCTTTCCTCCGATACGCTGGCTACGGTTGCGAATATACTCGGACTCATCACCGGCAAGACCTACGATTACGTGGACGACCTCATTCTTACCGTATCCTATAAAGCCGACGACTGCTACGGCATCAACCACGACAACCTTTACGTCGCTATCGTGAGAGGCGTGGGCGAATGGCAGTATGCCGAAAGCGGCGAGAGCGTTCCCGTAACGAGGACGAAAAAGGAAAACGATAAGGGCGAGCTTGTGTGGGACGGCAAGTGGTATTACGAGGACGGTACCGAATTTACTACGACCGTTACCGACGGCAAAACCTATGACAAGAACGGCGTAGAGGTAAAATTCGCAGTAAAGCCCGGCAGCGAGCCCAAGGACGATATTATGATTGATATCGATTTCAGCGACGAGCTGATAGACGAGGAAACCGGCACATATGCGTTCGATTTCGATACGCTAAGCGCATTCCTCAACAAGGCGCTCAACAATTTGCTTGACAACTACAACGTCAACCTCAGCGAGGGTACCGTGGGCACGATACTCAATCTTGTAAAGACCCTGGGTATTCTCAAGGAGATTGACGTGAACGGCGAGAAATTTACGGGGCTTGTCATAAGCGGCATCGAAATACCCATTCTCAACTCGCAGGGCAGAGTCGAGCTGGATATCAACGGAATTTTAACCAATCTGCTTCAGAATTGGTATTCATATCAGTCCGCGGTTATCAAGCCTGTTTGGGAGTTCTATCCCAACGAAGACTATGCTAACTCCGTCGTTACCGCGACTAAAGAAAAATATAAGGCGCAGCTTAATTATGCCAAGTACGAGCGCGCTCTGTATACCGCAACTGTTTACGGCTCTATGATAGGCTCCACGCTTATCGGCGACAACCTCGGCACCGGTGCTTATCCCGCATCGCTCGGTCTCAACAGCCTTGCGGAGGTGCAGGAGCTTAAAATTAAGCTGTCCTATCAGCCTCGGTTCTTCCCGCTTATGGCGGCGCGCGATATGATTGCTCTGTTTGCCGGCATCGTGATTATGTTCTATTTCATCAGCTTTATCGCGGCGCAGAGAGAGGAGGATTACGCTACAGGCAAGATGGTGGCGGGCAGCCGAAAGGAAAGAAAGGCGGCTGAAAAGCACGAGGCGGAGGTTATAGCCGAATTCGAGGCGTCCGACGTGGAGAAGGCTTGCGAGGGCGACTCCGGCGACGGCGCGCAATTTGACGACGCGTCCGACGTTGACGCGCTCAGGAAGGAAAGCGAAGCAAAGGGAGAGACGCCCGACATTCCTGTAGATAAAAAATCCGACGAGGAGGTGCTGTGATATGGAAAAGGATAAGAAGATTATCAAGCAAGAGGCTGAAACCATTGTGAACAGAGACGGCGACGGCAAGGTTATATCAGCGGCTTTCCCCGTCAGCGAGCGTACTAAAAAGGACCAAAGCAAGACCTCGGTGGTTTATACGCTGATAGCCGTGCTGCTGCACATACTGGCGTTTATTCCTATTGTAGCTATCCCTATAGTGCTTGCGGTTAAGTGCCAGCAGCTTGCTCCTTACTACTCCTTCTGGCATTACGTCGGCGTTATTGTGGCGGTTGTGTTTGCAATCATCTACGCTGTAGTCGTGGTGTGCGTTACAAGAAAGGCGTCTAAGAGCAATATCGCGATGCAGACTGTAAAAATCGCAATTACCTTTACCTGTCTGACCTCCGTGTTTGCTATGATTCTGACATACGCCGTCCCCGATATAATCGCGATGGCTACGCAGAACACCCTGTTTGCCGAGGACGTTTTCTATAACGGTGAGGCGCAGGCGGAAAAGAATATAAAGCTCGACCGCCAGTTTATTATGTATAACGTCCTAAACGGCAATCTCAACGACCACTCCGATAACGAAAACGGCGATTTTACCTATAAAACTCTTGCAAAAAAGCATAAGGATAAAAACGGCAACGTCGTTTACGACAACAGCGAAATCAACAGGATGTATAATGAGTATAAGGCTCCGTACAATAAGTCTACCGCGTTGATAGACGCGAAGGTTATAGACGTTATGGAGAAAAATCAGCCGAGAAAGTTTGAGCTTTATGACTTTATTTACAGCACCTACGTTCTCAATGATTTTGACTATGCTATGTTCAACAACGTTGAGCGCAGAGCCTTGGCTTTGGCGATTACGGACTACATCTATATTCACGCCAACTATGAAAATCTGCTGAAGGAAGGCTTTAAAAACAAGAGGATTAAGCATCTGTTCGACGTAAACTTCGACAGCTTCAATCACGACGGCTATCAGCCCTTCGACGACCCGCTTCTGCTCTATGCGCAGATGGACGGACGTATGACCGTTCCCGTTGTTCTCCGTCTTATCCTCAACGAGGGCTGGTCCTATTCGCAGGGCGCTGTCGATAACAACGGAAATCTGCAATTCGCCGAGGACGGAAACTTCCTGTATGAGCTGTTCGATAAGGACGCAAGAGACGCTTTCGTTAATGACGGCGGTAAGTTCGAGTATACAGGCAAGCTTGTTGACGGCAACGGCAACGAGTACGAGGCTAAGTACGGCTTCAATAAGGACGGCTGGATGGTGTTTGAAAACGGTGTCGTTAAGCGTCCGATTAAATGGCTGGTTCTCGATATGCTCGGCGACCCGATGGAATTGGCTAAGGTTGATATATTCGGCTTGCTCGGAGGGCTTCTCGGAGGCAACAATATCAGCGGTATTATAAATAATCTGCTTCCCGCACTCGGCAATATATTTAACAGCGTCGGCGACCTCCTGCACGAGGACGTTGCCGAGTTAATCAAATTTGCCACCGGCGGCGCTAACCTCAATATCAATCTCTGCATCGACGACGACAATCAGCTGGCTATCAGCATTGCGCCTATGAACGCGCAGTACGGCATCCTCGGTTATATGCAGGCAAGCTGGGTGCAATCCAACAATCTGCTTATGGCGGTTATAAATCTGCTTGGCGTAAGAAACTGGTTTGCAATTTTCGGCGCGGTCGGCGTAGTGATTGTTATTGCAGCGGGCGTTATGCGCGAGTGCGCAAAGAAAACGCGCTTGAGAACTGCCGTTTCACGCGACAGAATCGCAAGAGAGAAGACCGCTCGGCGTATTGCCGACGGCGAGCTGGAGCCCGGTATGCTCGACGAGCATAGCGCGCTTGCCGCCAACCTTACGGCAGAGGATATCGCGGCAATCGAGGAAGCGCAACGCAACAGGACTGACGACGGCTCGGTTGCGGCGGACGTCGTCAAGGCTGACAAGAAAAAGGATAAAAAGAAAAAGTCGCTTGACGAAATTGACCTCGATAATATCGACGATATCGATATTGACAACCTCGACCTTGACGGAATCGATTTGAACGATATCGACCTCGACGAGGAGTCAGGCGATAAAAAAGCTAAGAAGCCTAAGAAAGAGAAAAAGGAAAAGGTTGAAAAGGTAAGTAAGAAAAAGGATAAAAAGGACGAGCTTGACAACCTCGATGACTTGGACCTTAGCGATATTGACCTTGACGACCTTAGCGACGTAGACGGCATAGACCTCGGCGACGACGAGCTTGACCTCAAACCTAAAAAGAATAAGGCGGATAAAAAGAAATAAGATTTCGCTTGAATGTCTGAAATTGAAAAGATGTAAATCATACAAAATACCATAAGTTTAAAGCTTGTGGTATTTTATTTTTTATGTTATAAATAAGCAAAAGATGTTGTGCCAATAATATCGAGAGGAAGCTTTATGAGACTTGTAGACGCGGTTTATCTAAGAATATCGGAATATGTAAAAGAACGTAAAATAAATATGAATGCGTTGGCAAATTTGAGCGGAGTGCCTCGTACGACAATCATTACAATGACAAGAAGCGATACGGTTAAATTATCGACAATTTACGGGATTTGCGAGGGTTTTAATATATCGTTGCAGGAGTTTTTTAATTCTCCGTTGTTTGATAAAATGAATATTGACGATTGATATACGGCATTGATAAAGCTTGTTCAGCTTTGTTAAGATTGTTGAAATAATTGCCGTTTTGATTTATAATATCCGTATTAAAAGATAAAGGTGTGTTGTTATGAACGCGTTTTATACTGTGAATATCGACGGGCGCAGGACGGATTTGCCTATACTTAAGCTTCCGTCGGGGATTAGTATTTGCTTTTTTAATCTGCACGGAAATCAGGCGCTTACCGAACACTGCGGCAAAGCTATTGCAAAACGCTTGCAGGGCTGCGATATCGTGATTACCGCGGAATCCAAGGGGCTTCAGCTTGCTCACGTGGTCGCGCGCGAGCTCGGTCACGAGTTTTATGCAGTGTGCCGTAAATCAAAAAAGCTGTATATGCAGGACGGCTTGCAGACAAGCGTACAGTCGATAACTACGGGAGAGGTGCAGACCTTGTATCTTAGTAAGCACGACGCGGATTTGCTTGCCGGCAAGCGCGTTGCGATTGTGGACGACGTTGTGTCTACGGGCGGCAGTCTGAACGGAATAGAGGAGATTGTAAGACTCGCGGGCGGCGAGGTTGTATGTAAAGCGTTTGTGCTTGCAGAGGGCGACGCCAAGAACCGTGAGGATATTGTCTATCTTGCGGCTATCCCTATTATTACGGACTGAATTATGTTTGAGCTTTTACTTCCGGCAGGAAATCTTAAGAAATTGAAGACCGCGCTGTATTTCGGCGCGGACGCCGTTTATGTGGGCGGAAAAAGCTTTTCGCTGAGAGCGTTTGCGGATAATTTTACTGCGCAGGAGCTTGAGGAGGGCATTGCCTATGCTCACAGCCTCGGAAAGAAGGTGTACGTAACCGCCAATATTTTTGCTAAAAACTCCGATTTGGAGGAGGCGGGCGAATACTTTAAGCTGCTGCAGGACATCGGCGCGGACGCGGTGCTTATATCCGACGTAGGTATGCTTGCGCTGTGCAGAGAGAAGGCGCCTGCGCTTAACGTGCATTTGTCCACTCAGGCGAACACCACAAACCTTATGGCGGTTAAATTTTGGCGCAGTATGGGCGTTAGCCGCGTTGTGCTTGCAAGAGAACTCAGCCTCGATGAAATACGCGAGATACATTCCGCCGTCCCCGATATGGAGCTTGAAGCTTTTGTTCACGGCGCAATGTGCGTAAGCTACAGCGGTCGCTGTCTGCTGTCCTCCTATTTTTCGGAGCGCAGCTCCAATCGAGGAGAGTGCATTCAGCCTTGTAGGTGGGAATACCGTCTTACAGAAAAGCGTAAGGACGTGTCCGTCGACGTGGAGCAGGACGAGCGAGGCACGTACTTTATGAACAGCTGTGATTTGCGGCTGCTTAACCGCTTGCCCGAGCTGATGGCGGCGGGTATCTGCTCGTTTAAGGTTGAAGGGCGGATGAAAAGCGAGTTTTACGTGGCTACCGTAGCTACGGCGTATCGGCGCGCTATGGATGAAATAGCAAAACTCGGATATTTAAAGAATGCGGATAGTTATAACGCGATGCTCGAGAATATCTCGCACCGTCCCTATACAGAGGCGTATCTCGACGGAGAGAATACGCATACTGTTTCGCTGAATACCGAATGCCTTAAGGAAAAATTTAAGTATGTTGCAACCGTTATCGGAGTAAAATGTCAAGGCGGAGAATATTCGGTGGACGTGGAAATGCGCAACCGCTTCCGCACAGGCGACGAAATAACGGCTTTGTCGCCATACGACGTCAACAATATGTCGTTTCGTATGGGAGAGATTGTACACGCCGAGGACGGCTTTGTCACCGACGACGCGAAGCTTGTTCAGCATATTTATAGCTTTAGCTGTCCGTTGCCTCTGCACGCGGGGGATATTCTGCTTATTAAGCAGGACGCGATGTAATCTTTTATTTTGGCATTTGACATATTGCAAATAATTTAAATAAGCTTAAATCGGTTTTATACGATAATAAGAAAAGCTGTTATATTCTTTCAAACCCTGATAGAATATAACAGCTTTTCTCTTACGCGATTAGCGCGTTATTTGCAATCAGAACAGTCGCAGGTCTTAGAAGTCTTTTTCTCCTTGGTCTTTGCGGTGTTTTTGGTTTCGCCGCAATGACAGTCGCTTACGGGTTTCTTGGATTGCTTGCTTGTAGCAGTTGATTTTGCCATTTTTATTCTCCTTTAAGGCAGTTGCCTTGATAGTAGTATGGCTCATTAGCCGCGAAGTTATACGTTGCATATTTATTTTTTTATGGTATAATAAAACAGATAAGGATATTTATATATTATATATATTTATTAGAAGCAATTAAATAAATCCATTTGAAGCACAGAGGAAAAGCAATGGTCAACATAGGCAATAGCTGGGATACGCTGTTAAAGGAAGATTTTGAAAGCGAAAGCTATCGGAAGCTCCGCGCGTTTTTGGCGCAGGAGTATCGCACGCGCAGAATATATCCCGATATGTACGACATATTTAACGCGCTGAAGTGTACGGCGTATGAGGACGTAAGGGTTGTGATACTGGGACAGGACCCTTATCACGGCGCGGGACAGGCGCACGGAATGTGCTTTTCCGTAAAGCCCGACGTGCCTGCGCCTCCGTCGCTTGTGAACATCTTTAAGGAGATAGAAAGCGAGCTCGGCATAACCAACGCCTCGCCCTATCTCGTGCCGTGGGCGGAGCAGGGCGTTTTGCTTTTAAACACCGTGCTTACCGTGAGAGAAGGGCAGCCCAACTCTCACAAGGATAAGGGATGGGAAATCCTTACCGACAGCATTATAAGAAAGCTGAACGCAAGGCAGGAGCCTATAGTGTTTATGCTGTGGGGCGGCAACGCACGCTCCAAAAAGCTTTTGATAAACGCGCCGCAGCACCTTATACTGGAGTGTCCGCACCCCTCTCCGCTCAGCGCATACGCGGGCTTTTTCGGGTGCGGTCACTTTGTGAAATGCAATACATTTTTGCAGAATAAAGGCTTTAAACCTATAAATTGGGCAACTTAACTATAGACTTTTAAAATACATATGCAAGACAGCTTGCAGACAGGCGGTGAATATGATAGATATTGACAGAATAAATCATCTTGCAAGAAAGGCGAGATTCGAAGGTCTTACGGACGAGGAAAAGGCAGAACAGGCAAAGCTGCGCAGAGAGTATATCGACAGTGTTGTAGGAAATCTGCGAGGACAGCTTGATAATACTTATACCGTGGACGATAAGGGAAATAAGGAAAAGCTTACTCCTAAAAAAGATAAGTAATTTGATACAAGGGTTAAACACACGAAGTGTGAAATTTTTGTTAAAGTAATATGCACTATTTTGGAGTGCGTAGACACCAAGTAAAAGATTTAGCGGAGCGTAGCAAGAGTTTACAATGTCAGTAAAAGTGTATAGCGACTAATCTTTTACGCGGTAGCGAGTGAAAAATTTTTGTTAAAGTAATATGCACTCTTTTAGAGTGCGTAGACACCAAATAAAATATTTAGCGAAACGTAATAAGAGTTTACAACGTCGGTAAAAGTGTATAGCGATAAATTTTTTATGCGGTAGTAGTGAAAAAATCTTGATTAAAAAATAATGCGTACTCTTTTAGAGTGCGCATTTAAAAAAATCAAGATTTTTTCACAGGTCGTCCGCATCCTGTATCGGAACCTCGCCGTCGGGCGTTATAGGATAACCGTCGTCCTCGGGCGTTCCCGTCCAGCTTCCGTTGGGGTCGAAGTGCGAACGCATATTTTCGTGATTGGTCATATTGCTGTGCGAAAGGGGTACTTCGTATTTTCTTTTCTTCTTATTTTTCATATTCACTCCTGAATTTTTTTGCCGCCGACAGGCTTATCGCCTAAGTTTTTTTATTTGCGCGTACAGGCGCAGTGCGACGCTTATCGGCGGCTTGGCTTTTGCCTGAGCTTAGTATGTGCCGATTAAAATATTTTATTATATTAATTATATTAAAAATTTTAAAATTGTTGTGGAAAATCAAACGCGTGTATGCTAAAATAACTTAAAGACATAGGAGACACACGTTACCGAGGACTTTATGGAAACTACCGATAAAAGAGTTTTAAGAACAAAGAGCGCCATTCGCAAGGCGTTTAATCAGCTTGTACAGACAAAGGAAATGTCCGATATATCCGTCAGCGAACTGACGCAGGCGGCTAATATCACGCGCAGTACCTTTTATATGTATTACGATTCCGTAGCGGCGGTGCGCGACCAGATTGAAAACGAAATTATCGCCTGTATCGATAAGGTTATGAGCGAGCAGGACTGGGTGCAGTGTATGATAAATCCGTATCCGCTTCTGAACGCTATCGGAATGGAAATAACTAAATATGATGAATATAATAGATATATACTCTGCTCAAATAATTCCGGCAGGCTGCTTGATAAGCTGAACGGCCGCGTGGTTGTGGCGTTTATAGAGTACGTTAAGGAAAAAAAGCCGGATATTGACGCCGCAAGGGCTAAATACGTTGCCGCGTTTGTAAGCGCGGGCATCGGCGAGTGCTTTAAAATCTGGTATAACCACAAGAGTTCGCTTACTCTCGAGGAGTTATGCCGCCGTATATCCGAAATCGTTACCAAGGGGCTTGAAATATTAAAAGGTATCAAATTCGATTGCTGACGCACGGACGACGGCATATCGAAATCCGCAATGCGTTTTTTGCGCGAGGTAGGTGAACTATGCTCAAACTTTGTGATATTGTAAAAAATTATCCTTCGGCAACCACGACGGTGCAGGCTCTGCGCGGCGTTTCGCTGTCCTTCAGAGAACACGAATTCGTGTCAATCCTCGGTCCGAGCGGCTGCGGCAAGACTACGCTGCTCAATATCGTGGGCGGTCTTGACAGGTATTCCAGCGGCGACCTCATCATCGGCGGAGTGTCCACCGCTTCCTTTGACGATATGCACTGGGACGCGTATAGAAACGCTACCATCGGATTTGTTTTTCAGAGCTACAATCTTATACCGCATCTCTCCGTGCTTGAAAACGTGGAGCTTGCGCTCAGCCTTGTCGGCGAAAAGAAAAAGGTGCGCAGAGCAAAAGCCATAGAGGCACTTCGCAGGGTGGGCATAGAGGGCGAGATAAACAAGCGCCCCAATCAGCTGTCCGGCGGACAGATGCAGCGCGTAGCCATCGCGCGCGCCATTGTAAACGACCCGAAAATCATTCTTGCCGACGAACCGACAGGCGCGCTCGACAGCGAGCTCAGCGTGCAGGTTATGGATATCCTTAAGGAGATTTCCGAAACCCGCCTCGTCATTATGGTTACGCACAACGGCGAGCTTGCCAAGCAGTATTCCTCGCGTATTTGCAGATTTAAGGACGGTCAGCTTGTAGAGGATACCAATCCCTACGATTACGATAACGACGCGGACGCGCCCACTCCTCTCGAGCTTGCGGCACTCACCGCGCAGGATACGGCGGATGATGCAAACGGCGAGGACGACGCCGCCCTCGAATCCGACGATATTATTACCGCCGATACCGCTACGCTCGAGGAGGACGTACATACGGTTACGCCGCCCGAGGACGTAGATTACGACAGCCTTGCTATCCCCGACGCGGAGGAGCAGAAGCCTCATAAGGTGTCCAACCGCAAGCGCAAGAAGCAGATGAACCGTATGCGCGCGGACAGTAAGGAAATTTTCGATAAGCTCGGACTTAACAGCCTCAGCAAGCAACGCAAGAAAAAGGCGAAAAAGGACAAGACCTTTAAGCCTACGTCTATGAGCGCGGGTATGGCGTTCGGACTGAGTTTGCGCAATCTGTTCTCCAAAAAGCGTCGCACCTTCCTTACGGCGTTTGCGGGAAGTATAGGTATTATCGGCTTGGGGCTTGTGCTTTCCATTTCAAACGGCTTCGATGTTTTTGTAAACGATATGCAGACCGATATGCTTGCGGGCGTTCCCGTAGGCGTATACGAGTATAACGTGGAGGCTTCCGCCGTTATGGACGTTATGTCCAGCCTCGCCACTCAGAAGCCCGGGGAAAACGCGTTTCCCGATTCAGACCAGATTACAGTTAAGCCCGGTTCGGGCGGCGGCGGTATGTCCGGCTTTACGGATATCCTCAACGCGTTTTTTAAATCCGTATCCAAAAACGACCTTAACGAGGAGTTTGCTAAGTATATAGAGGATATGCCCGAGGATTATTATTCCGCCCGCAGCGCCTATTACGGCGTGCGCTACAACATAGTTGCAAAAACTCACGACTCCGAGGGCAACACCGTCTATAAGGACGTTTCGCAGCAGCCCGAGGTTTCCAACGTTATGACTATCGCCACAAGCATTCTCGGCGAAAGCGGCGTTCAGCCTCAGTACTGGCAGGTTATGGTAGGCGACGAGAATAATATGCTTAAATCCTACGACCTCATAGGTAAAAACAGCCGCTATCCCAACAATAAAAACGAAATTCTGCTCTGTATAGGCGAAAATAACGAGATTGATAAGGGCTTGCTCGAGAGCTTTGGAATTGCTACCTCCGTAGTCAACGGGGACGGTTCGGTTACTAATCTTACGCCCGAACAGATTAACGCCGATTTCTTTATCGGCAAATCCTTTAAGCTCATAGACAATAACGGTTATTACGAGAATTTTAATAACGGACTTTTCGCAAAGCCCGATACAGAGGACCAGATTGTTTTGCAGGATATGTACGACGAGGCGCAGAATGAGCTTACCATTGTGGGCGTTATCCGTCCCAAGGAGGGGGCGAGGTCTTCTTATGTGTCCAATTCGCTTTGCTATACTCCCGAGCTTGCAAAATACGTGCTGGACAGCGCGTATAATAGCGATATCGCCGTTGCTCAACGCGAGCTTATCGCTAATCCCAAGCCTAATTCTAAATATAATACCGTGTTCCGCGAGAGCCTCCGCGACGACGACCTCGCTTCCGGTTCGTCAATAATCGCCGTGCTCGGCAAAAAGCTCGCCTATACCTCGTTTCTCAAGTCGATTGGCGCGACAAAGGCACCAACTTATATCAATCTCTATCCCGCTACCTATGAGCAGAAGCTGAATATAGGTAAATATATCTCCGATTGGAATACAAAGTATAAGGGAAATATAGGTTATTTCGACGTGTCAGAAATGTTTATCTATAACCTCACTATGATTATAGACCTCGTGTCGCTTATGCTTGTCGCCGTCGCTTCCATCGCGCTTGTGGTGTCTACCGTTATGATTGGCGTTATCACATCTAACTCCGTTATCGAGCGCACAAGGGAAATAGGTATTCTGCGCTCCCTCGGCGCGCGTAAGCGGGATATCCGTAACGTGTTTATCGCAGAAACCTCGCTGATTGGACTTGCCGGCGGACTTATAGGAATTGTGCTGACTTATATACTCTGTCCGATTATAAGCGTGATTATAGGCGCGCTGTCCGGCGTTGAAAATCTGTTGCATTTCCATCCTCTGCACGCGCTGCTGCTTGTGGTGCTTAGCTTCGTGCTGACGGTAATTTCAGGTATTCTGCCCGCTATAGGAGCGTCGCGAAAGAACGTGGTAGACGCGCTGAGAGTGGATTAAAATTTAAAATATTATAAAAGTGCTGTTATAAACAAATAGATTGTATGTAACAGCGCTTTTCTTTGTTTCAATGCAAAATTGAGTGTTAGGTCAGTAATATATACCATTTCCATATCTTATAATCAAAGATATTTTTATGTTTTAAGTTAAGAAACTTAAATATGGAAAATATTGCTATTTTGTATTCAATGCTATCTGCGTCTTTAGTTAATATAATTCTATGTCTATCTTTTTTAATTAAATTTTTTACGAAGTCAGGCATTTCTTTAATATCATTTAAATATCTATTAACGCAATAACCAATTCTCAATCCATTTAACTTAATAGCAACGATAAATTTTGAGATTTTTATTTGATTTTCATTATCAAGTAAATTGTTTGTATTTGTTGGAATATTACTATAGTCGTGTTCAGTATTCATAATTATTTTAAATAATTTAAACAAGCTTAATAGATAATTATGTAATTTCATATTGCAGGGAATAACATAATTTTCATCGTCTGCATATTTGTTTATCATAGCTTTTGCAAATATATTTTCTATTTGATATATAAAAAATTCTAATAAGAGTTTGTCCTTTTCAGGATATATTACTTGTTCGTTTTCATCAATAAAACGACCTACTATACTTTTTCTATTTATAAATTGATATTGATTTAATAAATCCAAATCAGATAGATATGTATTTATAGGTATTTTTTCATTTGGTTGTATAAAGCCTAACACTATGTTTTCCAATGTGTATTGATTTAGTAGGCTATTTATTGATAAAGCGGTAAAAGCCGAATAAACTTTTTTTGATATAGCATTTTTATATTCTTTGTATGTGCAGAGTGTGTATTCATAAATCCTCCATATGTATGTTTGATGATATAAGAATAGCATTTTACAGTGATAATTGTGTGTCTATATTTGTTTAAAAATATATTTATATGTCGTTTTTACGTTTAAACTTCCATTTATATCACAATCAAAGGGATTTATGTATTTCGTTCTATTGAGTTAAGATTTGAACACTTAGTTATGACACAAGCATTACGGTATATATTATTTTAGCATTTGTTATAGATTAAAAATGATAATAGAGGTAATTATGAACACAATTATTAAACGTATCGATGAACTAAGAAAGTTAAAGGGCTGGAGCAAATATCAGTTAGCTAAGTGTATAGGTGTTTCCTCGAATTCGGTTTATGGTTGGTACAGAACGGGCGCTATGCCATCTTTATCAAATGTAGAACGGATATGCGAAGCAATGAATATTACGATAGAACAATTTTTCTGTGGGGTCGGTTCGTATAGTATAAATGAAGAAGAAAATAAACTATTACAAGATTGGTTTTTATTATCGGAATTGGAACGCGGTGCTATATTTAAAATCATTGAAGTTTTTAAGTTTTTAAAGAATAAGTGAAAGGGGTTTAAGGAAGTTTATGATTGATATTGTAGAGAGGGTAAAGGAGCTTACTGAAAAAAAGGGGTGGACTTCTTATGAGTTGTCCAAACAAACTGGAATATCCACTAATACTATATACGATTGGTATAAAGGTGCTGTTCCGTCATTAGCAAATGTGGTTAAAGTATGTGAAGCATTAGATATTACGGTTGAACAGTTTTTTTGTGGGATTGGGTCTTATAAACTTACAGATGACGAAAACAGAATATTGCAAGAATGGCTGTTGTTGTCAAATTTGGAAAAGAGTGCTATTATGAATATAATAGAAACTTTTAAAATATTAAAGCGTGATAAATAAATGAATAATATTGAGATAGTAAATAAGATTAAAATGATTTGCGGGTTGCAACACTTGAAAATAAGCGCGTTATTAAAGAAAGCAGGTTTGTCGCCTAACGTAATCGACGATTGGAAAAACAATAAAACTGAACCGTCGTTCCCTGCGTTATTTCATATTTGTGAAGTGTTAAATATACAAATTGAAGAATTGTATACTACTGATGAACTGAGATTGACGGAATCGCAACTTAGCATTTTGAAGGAATGGAAAACTCTTGAAATTAAAGAAAAGCAAGCAATTTGGGAGTATATCGATGCTTTAAAAAGCGACCATAAATAGATTTGTATTCTTAAAATTCGAGCAGTTTGCCCTTATAGCAGAACTGCTCGTTTTTTATTTGGAATTCTTATTTTAAATAGTTTAGAATTACGCTCCACTCGCGCGTGAGCTTTTCAAGCGAGCAGGCGGCGTTTGCCGGACTTGTGGACGGCAGCCTTTCGGTTATCGGCTCAAGCTGCGGATGATGCTTTATCAGGTTTGTGTATGACGCCCCGCCGTTGCAGAATATGCGCGCTATCGCCGTGCCGTCGATAAGGGCGGGGATGTCCGCAGGTATCACGTTTGTGATTTTGCTGTCCGAGCTGCCCGATATGTCGCACTCCTCTACGCTGTCGTATAATGCAATATTGTGCGTGAGGAGCTTTTCAATGCGAGTCGGAATGTCTGCCGTGTAAAGCTCCGCTTCGAGCAGGGCGGAAAGCACCGTCCAAAATCTGTTTTTGGGGTGCATATAGTAAAAGCTGTTTTCAACGGATTTTACGGACGGCACGCTGCCGAGGATAAGTATTTTACAGTCTTTGTCTATAACCGCGCCGAACGGATGTTTAACGTGTCGTAATTGCACAGCGTCCTCTTTTGATTATTTTATTATATAAACCTTGCATTGGTATTTTTTCAGCTTTAGCTTCAGTTTGCCGTTTGTGTTGAGCGTTTCGCCCGTCCATTGGTCGCAAAGCGCGTAGCTGCTTGCCGCCTTTAACGATACGTAATCGTCGCTGCAAAGCTTGTTGAGATTGTAGCTTATTCCCGCCGAGTGCGAGGTCTTGTTGAAAAAGCATATCGCCGTGCCGCCGTCCGCAAGCGGCTTTGCAAGCACGTCTATCGCGCCGCGTTTTACCCGCTTCGCCTGCTTTGCAAGCGCGTCCTGATTTATCGCGATAAGATTTTTGTTGGTGATGATTTTCTTAACTCCCTCGCTCATGCTGCGCAGGTCGTTTCCCAATATCAGCGGCGAGTTCATCATACACCAAAGCGAGAAATGAGATACGTTCTGGTCGTAGGTTAGCTTTCCGTTGCCAACCTCAAGCATATCGGGGTCGTTGAAGTGTCCTGCGCTCGAATATTTGTAAAGCTTTACGGTATGATTGTATATCAGCTTTATCCACCACCACCAAGGGCGGATATCCGGAGTTGTGCGCCACAGGTTGCCCGCCTTTGCGCCCCAGTTGTAGGGCTTGCCCCAACCCCATTCGCAGATGGAGAAGGTTATGGGCTTTATTTCCGTTCCGTTTTCTTCCGCTACGCGCGCCGCCGCCGACTTAAGCGCGTTGCCCATACGCAGATATTGATACATTTCGCTGTCCGCCTTGCAGGTTACGGGATTGTATAGCTTTATCTTGTTTTTGCCTGCCTTTAAACGCACTACCGTTTGAAAACGTCCCGTTAGGTTGGGCGTCTTTTGCGGAGGGAAGTCTATTTCGTATTCCTCGCCGTCGTTTACCTGTACGCGCAGATATTTTTCGTAACGTCCGTACTTTTTGACGTTTACGGACAGCACGTATTCTCCGTCCTCGTCTGCCTGTATATTGCGATAGGTTATGTCGCCGTAGTTCCTGTCAAGCCCCGATACGTAGCCGCCTGTAGGCAGCGCCTTGTCCGTCATAAAGCGCGCAAGCCCCCCGAGTACCGCGTTGTGGACGGAGTACTCCGTGACGTTGCCGTCGAATTTGGATACGGCTATGCTGTATATCAAAGGCGCGTACTGCGATATAGGAATATTGTGACAGAAATCGTATTTGAAATATTCTATTCCCCACCTCGCGAGGGTGTAGGCGTCCGCGCTTTCTCTGCCCAAGCTTGCGGGCAGGTCCTCGCAGGTCAGCGTGCCGTTTGAGGTGTATGCGCCAAGCTTTAGCCCCATTGCGTTTACTTCCTCGGCGAGCCGTTTTATTCCGTGAGGAAAGGTCTGTAAATCGCCTTGCAGGTCGCCGTTTGCGTCGCGCATAGAGGAGTGCCAGTTGTCGTCTAAATTGAGATGTATGTAGCCTGCGTCTATCAGTCCGTTATCCTTCATAGCGCGCGCCGTTTCGAGTATCATATTTTCGTCTATGCGGTTGCGGAAGGTGTTCCAGGACGACCAGCCCATAGGCGGCGTTGTCTTTGCGCCGTTGTCGTAATCCGAAAGCTTAGGCTTTACGCTTGCGCAAGGATTGCCCGTGAACAGGCGGCGGATATAGCAAAAGGGACAGGTTTTATTTCTTTTCATAAACGCTCCGATGTATTTTGGTGTTTAAAATTATAGCATAAGATATCGCCATTATAGCATAAGATATCGCCGAGTTCAATAGAGAAAAGACAAAGAAAGCTTATGCCGTTCCGTCGGATGTGCCAAAATTTAACACGCGCGCGAGCGCAACTATAAACTTGACTAAAGCGGATAAGTTATAATATAATTTATCCGAAATATTTGCAGCTAAGGACAGCTATATGACTAAGACGCAGATTATAAAGCGAATATATACCGTTTTGCTTGCCGTTTTCACGCTCGCCGTGGGAGTGGCGGTTATTTGCGTTGTCGCCGATATTTACTATACGGGGAAGGGAACGGACGTTATTTACAGCCGCGAGATTGTCGGCGAACGTCTTGAAAAGCTGGCTATTCCCATTGTTATGCTGATAGCCGCGGCTATTGCCGGGGTTGTGTTTCCCCTTTGCGAGGCGAGAGTTAAGCCGAAAAGCGAGGACGCAATAAAAAAACTGCTTGTACGCTTGCCCGAGGGCGGAAAAGACGAGGAGTTTTCGGCGGCTAAAAAGAGCTTTGATAAGTATTTTATAATAAGGATATGCGTGTGGTCCGCGGCTCTTGCGGTTACGCTTGCGGGGGCGATATATACCCTTTGTTATCTGCTTAACACCGCTAATTTTTTGGGCGAGGACGTGACGGAGGCAATGCTTAATCTTGTAAAATGCGTTATGTCGTTTACGTTTGCTTCGCTTGTCGCGCTTGCGGTTGCCGCTACCGTAAACGGCGTGCTTGCCAAAAAGCAGCTGACGCAAATGAAGGCTATGATAAAGCACGGCGACGGAACTAAGCCCTATGCCGAAAGCGCTGCCGTATGGCAGAAGATTAAGACGGCGGCAAACGGCACTGCCGTAATTTGGACGGTGCGAGGAATTATCTTTATTGCGGCGATTGTGTTTATCGCTCTCGGAGTATTGAACGGCGGCGCGCACGACGTGCTGGTTAAGGCGATAAATATCTGTCAGGAATGTATAGGTCTGGGTTGAGGAGGAGATTATGAAAATTGCCGTTATCGTAATATCCGTTTTACTTGCCGCGGGACTTATATGCTTTTTTACCGTTGTAGCCCTGAAGCGTTTAAGCGTGAATAAATATAAATCGTATGCGACGGGAGGCGCGCTTGCCGCCGCTAAGGTCTGGCTTGTAAATCACCGTCCGAGTAAGCGCAGGCTTATTCAGCTGTATGCGGCGGTGCTTTATAACGCGAATATAAAGGGCTTTATTTCGGGACAGATATATACGAGCGAAACCTCTAAATATATGTGCGTGCCCGGTCTTAACTGCTATTCCTGCCCGGGCGCAGTGGGCGCGTGTCCGATGGGCGCGTTTCAGAACGCGCTGTCCGAAAGCAATACCCGCGCTCCTTATTACGTGCTGGGCATTCTCGCTATTTTCGGTCTTATGCTTGCGCGCGTTATCTGCGGCTTTTTGTGCCCCGTCGGACTTTGTCAGGAGCTTCTTTATAAGGCTCGCACTCCCAAGCTTAAGAAAAACAGGGCGACGCGCGTTTTCTCTTATCTGAAATACGTTATACTCGCGCTTGCAATAGCACTTCCGCTTATATACGCAGCCTTCGATATTCCGCTTCCCGCATTTTGTAAGTATATTTGTCCTGCAGGAACTATCGGCGGCGCGGTTATGTTGCTTGTAAATCCCGCAAACGCAGGGCTTTTCGCTCAGCTCGGCTGGCAGTTTACCTTTAAGTTTTGCCTCGCTATAGGCTTTATTGTCTGCTCGGTGTTTATCTTCAGATTTTTCTGTAGGTTTCTGTGTCCGCTCGGCGCGATTTACGGATTTTTCAACCGCTATGCGCTGATTGGCGTTACCGTGGATAAATCAAGCTGTACCGATTGCGGACTGTGCGTTGCGCACTGTAAAATGGACGTAAAGCGCGTAGGCGACCACGAATGTATAAATTGCGGCGAATGTATGTCCGTATGTCCGACTAAGGCAATAGGCTGGAAGGGCTCTAAAATCTTTTTGCATAAGGATATGACCGAGGATTTGGCTCCCGCAGTTAAGCCCCTGTCCGTGGAAAACGGAATGGTTAAAATAGCGCAGGGCGACGGCGGAATTGCCGAGATTGCAAAGAGCGAATATATAGAAAATTCGCTCGCCAAGGCGGAGCTTGCCGCTTACGATACGGGCGAGGCGGTGGAGAAATTCAAGCCGTCCGCGGATGTCAAAACAAGCAAAAGACCTAAAAAGCCCGTTAAGTATTACCTGGAGATGACCGCCTGGATTATTGCCGTCGCCGTGCTTGCCGTTGCGCTTATCCTTTATAACTTCGTGGACGTGCCGAAGGACGGATATATTCCCGCGCCTCCCGACGGGGACGTAACCGTAGGCAATCAGGTAGGCGATACCGCGCCCGATTTTACCATTCGCTTATACGGCACTGACGGAGAGCAGTTTAATCTGTATGATAACAGGGGTAAAATTACCGTAGTCAATTTCTGGGCTACCTGGTGTACGCCGTGCGTGGAGGAAATCCCGTACTTCAACGAGCTTGCGGTGAATTATCCCGAGCTGTCCGTAATTGCCGTGCACGGCTCGTCTACAAGCGACGTGGAGAAGTTTATAGACCGTAAGGGCTGGCGCGATTATAAGCTTACTTTTGCCCAGGACAATCTTAACGGAACGCAATGTCAGACCTACGCGACGTTCGGCGGCGCGGGTATGTGGCCTATGACCGTTATTATCGACGCGGACGGAAAGATTTTGTATAACGGCACGCAGTCTTTTAAGGATTATCGGCAGCTCGAGGAATTGATGAACAGCTTAATGAATTGACATCGGAAGTGTTTGACAGATGACTTAAATTGATATGTTGATAAATATTTTATCGGTAGTGAATGTTTTAAGAAAGTCGGCAGCAGGGGAGAAGGCAAGCTTAATCAAATATAATATAACAGCGACGGAATATTCCGTCGCTGTTTTTAGGTTTTAGAACTTTAACTATTAAAGATATTACGCTTTTACAAATACATATACCGTTTCATTCGCATCGTTTGTGAAGGTTACCGTGCTTGATTCGGCATTAAAGACTACAGAGTATTCGAAAGGTCCCATAAAGTCGGTAAAGCCAAAGGTGTAGGTGCCATCATCATTCTTTGTCCAAGTGCCGCGTTCCAATTCCTCATAGGTTTCCTGCATACTGTCGTATTTGCGAATCGCATAGGCGGTATTCGTTACAGTAAGAATGAAATCAGTCTCTTTCAAAATCTCGCCGTAATAATCGTCTCCTACGTTATATTCATCGCCGTATTCGTTTAATAACCGAACATTGTAGTTGCCGACGATTACATCCGCAGCCTCTTCTTTCTCACCGTAATAATAGAGCGGGAACATCCATTCGCAGCCCTCCTCGGTGGACATATCTACCTGCCAATAAATGATGTCGTGATTTGCATTTCCGAATGCGAGGAGGAAATCATATAAATCCTGGTTGAGGGGATATACTCCGTCTGCGTTTACGTTTGCCGCATAGCAGTTTTCGTTTTCAAGCGTTTCGGGAATTACGTTTACCATTCCGAACATACCGGGCTCCTGGTCGTATTCGTTAAAGCCTCTGATTAGCAGACGGTAGTCGTTGAAGGTGTTTCCTTTTTCAAGGTTTTCCTTGTCCTGCGCGCTTGTTACGTCAAATACGTATTTTGCGGGAATATCGGACATCTCAAAATATGCGAGCGCCGCGGCTTCGCCGAAACGGAAGGAGTCGAGCTGCTCGGTGAGCATTACAACCACTACGGGACCGTCCGCAGTTCCTAAATGATAGTAACCGTCGCTTCCCTTTACGAGCGTTGTGGCAGAGCTCATTTCTACGGGAGTAAGCTCCTTGCTGCTGTCGGCGAAGGTGTATTTTGCAATTTCTCCGTTCGCGCTCACTACGTTTGTGGTGTTGGTGATTTCCTTATCCAAAACTATTTGCAGGTCAAAATTTGCGGGGTAGCTTTCCGCTTTTACGGACACCGCAAAGTAGATTGTGCTTCCGAGCGCGTCGGGCGTTACCTTTGTAGAGTAAGACGCGTTCTTTACGTAAAGCGCGCTGTCCACGGGAGTATCTATAAACGTGGTCTTGCCAAGGCTTACGTACGCAAGCGCTTCGCCCTTAACGCTTGCCGTATACTTGCCCGCTTTAGTGGGCTTGAACGCGACAACAGCGTTTACGTTCTGTTGAGATACGGTAAGATTTACGGTTGCGCCGACGCCCTCCTTATCAACATAGCTCGATACGGGCGAGGCAATTACGAATTTTGCGGTCAGTTGTTCGGCAGTGCTGTTTTCTACGTTGATATAGAAGGTCTTGCCCGCTTCCAAGGTTATTTCGTTGAAGATTGCCTTTCCGCCCAAGGGTACGAAGGACGTCGAGTTGCTGAGAAATTTGAGCTTTAAGTTGCTTTCGCCGCAGTAAAACGAATATACGCCGGATATTGCGGGAGTGATTGAAAAGTGTGCGGTCTCGTTTGCCTCGAGCGTCTTTGTGAACGCGTAGGACGGGAATTTGTGCGCGCTTGCGGGATAGAAGCCGTTTGCCGCCGTGTATTCCGTCTTTTCGGCGTCGGTCATTGCCTCTGCGTCGAGTACCGAAGTGATTTCGTATATTTTGATAGTCATCTCGGTGTCCGTTGCGCTGAAGTTCTTGCCCGTATAATATCCGTTTTCGTCACGCTCGTATGTGAAGCCTGCGGGCAGGTCCAAAATCTGGACGTGATAGTTGTTTTTTGCTACGTAGATTTCCGCCGTTCCGTTTTCACCGAGGCTTACAGGCTCCAGACAATTTCCCGCAAGCGTACATACTCCGACCTGTACGCCCTCGCTGTAGAAGGGAGTGCCGTCCTTTGCGTTTACAAGATTGACGGTGTAGGAGAATGCTTTTACAAGCGTAACAGTCAAGTCCTTGTTCTCCTTTGTGAGCTTGAGCGCGTCGGCGTCCGCAACGGAATAGTTTGCGGGAAGATTTGACAGTACTACGTCGTATTCGTCCTCCGCAAGCTCGAAGACGGTTTTGCCCGTCGCGTCCGTGGTTTTGAACTCGAAGGTCGCCGTGCCCTTTTTGATTGTTACCTTTACGCCCTCGGCAGGCGCGTCCGCGCCTGTGTTGACCGTTACGGTGTATTTTGCAGTATTTGCCTCGGGCGGGTCGTCGTTATTACACGCCGCGAGTGCGAAACAGGCTGCCAAGCAGATTGCAAGAACTACGATGAACAGTGATTTCTTACAGAATTTTGCCATATTTACCTCCTCAAAAGTAAGTTTTTATTTGTCCTCCCTTAGGAGCAAACGTTTGTTGTTATACGTTTTTTGCGTCGTACGTTCTGAAATACCAGCAGAATCTCAACCATTCGTTGTCAAGCACCGGCTCGTATACTCCGTCCATCGCCATATTGTTTCTCGTTTCGATATACAGCTTGAGTATCGTTACGATTTCGTCCGTGACCTTTATAAGTCCTTTGAGTTCGCCTTCGGCGGGCGCCGACGCGACAAGCTCCTTTACGCGCGCGGTGTAGTCCTTGTAGAGTTTCTTGCCTTCGGGGTTAAGATATCCTAAGTCGTGCTTGGGCTCGTATCTGACTATCGTTTTGTCCGCCTCGTCGTGATAATATATCACTCTGTAGCGGAAATCGAATACCTTGTAGTCAAGCTTGGTTTTGCCCGTTTTGTCTATCGGGTCGGGCAGATATGCGTCCGCAAGCTGGCTGAGCGACTGTCTGCCGCCCATAACCGGAGTGGGATTGAGTACGTCGAGATAGATGAAGTCGCCCATAGTTCCGTCCGGCTTTACCGCGTGATAGTAGCCGTTTGCGTCCTTTATCGTCTGTACCGCGCCCGCAAGTATCATCGTGCCGCCTATTATCGCGCCGTTTTCGTCCAGCTCCGCAGTGTAGAAGTCGTCGGAGCAGGGGAGAAGCGCGGTTGCGGTTTCGCCTAAGCAAGTAATTTTAAAGTCGAGTTTGCCTACTTCAGCCATTCGGAAGGATACGGTAAAATAATACCTTTCGCCCGCTTTCATATAGCGATGTATCTCAAAGTTGTGCTCGTTTACGCCGTCAATCGTTATGCGCGTGTCTCCGCAGAATATCAGCGGGTTGTCATCGTCGGTGCTGTCGTCGTACAGCCATATCTGTCCGCCGTATTGCAATGCGTCCTTGGCGGGTATAAGCGACTCGATTTTATAAACTCCGTCCGCCGGGGCGGTGAAGCTGTATGTCTTGATGGGATACGGATAGAAGTATCTTGTAAGGTCCGCGGTTATCGTCGTTTCCGCTTCTACGGGTATAGCCGTTTCGGTCGTGAGTCCGATAATCGGATTGCCGATAGGAGTACCGCTGCCGTAGTGCGAATAGAAATAACATACCTCAAGCACCTCCTTTTCGTGAGAGCTGAAGCCGCTTGCCGATTTCATAAACTGTACGAGGATATCGTGCAGCTCGGCATCAAGAGGCAGGAAGCCGTATATTTCCGATATCGTTGCGGTGTAAAGATACTCGGTGAGGTCTTCGCGCCAATCCTTGTATACTCCGTTTACCGTGAAGTTGCAGTTTATAACGTATTCGCCCGCTTCGTTTACGCCGAGGATTAGCTCCCTCAAGGAGTAGCTGTTCCAGTTGGACACGTTGAGCAGGTTGACGAATACCAAGGGAGCTTCGTCGTTGCCCGCGAATTCGGAATTCTCAAGAGCCGACGTGTTTACGTGATAGTAGCCGTCCGATTTGAGCTCGATGTCCGCATAGTACGGATATCTGTCCGCGCCCTCGTCAGGTCTGCCGTATGCCGCGCTGCGTATCATATCCGTAGGCTCCGTTATGTCGGCGACGTCAAGGAAGCGTACGTTCTTGATGTATATGTTGTCCTTGCCCGTGTTGGTGCTGCTGTCCTTGATGTAGGTCATAGCAAAGCTATGCTCCTCCGCGGTCAGGTCTGTGTATACGTAGCAGGTCTTCCAGCCCTCGGAATCTCCCGATATTGTGCGCACTACCTTTCCGTCCCACACGATGGACATAATGTCGGCATCCAATTCCGTCTGCGCCCAGTAGTCAAACGAGAATACCTTGCCGGGAGCCACGTTTACCTTTGCATAGATAATCGCTATGGAGTTCGGCTTGCCCGTGTTTGAGGCGTAAAGCACGTTTTCCGTGTCGGATACGCCCTCGACGGTGCCGTATATATAGGGCCAGGCATACTCGTATTCGGTTTCTCCGTAGTACTCAACCGTCGCGCCTGCGGGGAATTGCTCCGAATTGTTGAGGAATTCTCCCACTTTTTCGTAGTGGTCGGCGTCTACCGTTATGTCGGGCTTGCTAATCTCGGAGGTTATGGAGTCGCTTGTGTGCGTTCCCGGGATGAAGGTCTGAACATAGTCGTCTCCGATATATTTTTCAAAGAGTCGCTCCCATACCTCGGCGTCGAGTATTGCGCCCGATTCCACGCGAGCTATCGCGCCGTAACGGTCGATTACTATTGTTGTCGGGTAGGCGCTAAGCTGAAATTTGCCGGCGATGTTGTGTTTGTCGCGCATCATCGGGAAGGTGTAGCCGTACTGCTCGTAGAATGAGGCGATGGTGGAATCCGAATCTCCGCCCTGATAGTTGCTTATGGCAACAATCTCAATGACGTCTTTGTACTTTTCGTACGCCTCCTGCATTGCGGGCATTTCCTTAAGACACCAGCTGCACTGCGTTCCCCAGTTGTTGATTAGTATTGCCTTTTTGGTTTTGAGCAGCTCCGCTATGCTTACCGATACGGGCATTCCGTTTACGGTGTAGGGCGTTGTAAACGTATAGTTGTGTATTATGTCGCCGATGACGTATTCGGTATTGGGTGCGGGGTCGGTCATTATTACCGAGGACTTGAGCGTCATAATCGCGTTGGGCTGCTCGGGAGATACCGTTGCGTATTTGGTTGTGTAGCCGTTGGGTACGTTGTCCATTACGATTTTGTATTCTCTCTTGGCAAGCGTGAAGGCATATACGCCGTCCTTGTCCGTATTGCCGAATAATACGAGATTGTCGCCGTTATAGATGCTTATTTCGGCGTCCGCAAACAGCAGTCCGCCCTCCGTTTTTACGGTGAGCGTGTATGCGAGCGTTTCGCCGTCGAAAAGATTTATCTGCGTATCGGGATTTTTTCCGTCCGCCTTTACCGAGCCCTCGAAGATGTTGCCTGCGGGGAGGTCGGATACGAATACCGAGTATTCGCCGTATTCAAGCTCGACGGACGCCACGCCCTGCGCGTTGGTCTTTGCCGTACCCGCAGCCGCGTTGCCCTTTCTCCAGCTGACGGTTACGTTTGCGGCGGGACTGCCCGTCTTTGTCTTGACTGTAGCGGTGTAGGTTATGCGCTCGCGCTCAAGCTGAATGATTATCTTTCGCATAGACGCGCTTACTGATACCTCGGTGTAGGTCAGCCCGTCCTCCAGGTTCGAAAGCGTTATCGAATACGTGCCGGAAGGCAGCTTTGCGGTTGCCTTTCCGTCCTCGCCGCTTATCGCGCTGCCTTTTACGGAACCGCCTGCGTTCCAGTTTACCGTTACGCCTTTGATAGGCTCCTCGGAGGGGGAGAGAACCGTTACGGTGTATTCCTCCGTAGGCGCGGTGTTGTTGCAGCCTACCGCCAAAGTGCCGAAGGTTATCAGCACCATTGCGACTGCAAGTAAGGAAACGATGATTTTGTTTTTCATAATTACCTCTTTAAATATTGCGTTGGTTACGCGTTTATCAAATTCAGAATTCTTTTAAAGCAACAGGTCGGATACGTAATGATTTGCAATATAACGTAGCATCCTTCCGTATTGCATTTTTATACATAGAATAAGTTATTCTACGTATATATTCAGATTATAACGTTATAAATCTTAAGCACGTCATTCGTTTTTGTCAATAAATTTTGTATTATAATGCAATATTTATGTATTTTTTAAGCATTTCTATGCATTTTACGAATACTTATTCCCTGATTTTTGCGAATATGTTCATAGAATAACTTATTCTGCGCACATATTTTATACAGCTTCTTCCATTTAAAACTAAGTGATTACTTGATTTTTTGATGATTTTTTAAATTTTGATGTATATTCGATTGGTTTTTGCATAATTATGCAAAACGCTTTGGTTTTTCTTTAGATTGTGACTTTTTGCGTGCTTGTTCAATTTTTGGAGTTGAAATATTAAAAGCAATAAATTGACGCGCTTTTCGCTTATAAGCTTTATTCTGTTGCTCGGTTGCTTGTAAACGCTTTAAAAAAATGCTATTATATCAAGGCAAGGAGAGGCTATGCAGCAAATTTCTATTGTAAACGGCGCAGTTGAATACGACGGAATACCTGTGCTTACGCAGGTAAATTTTACTGTGCGCGAAAAAGAGAAAATTGCGCTTGTGGGCAGAAACGGCTGCGGAAAGACTACGCTTTTAAAGGTGCTTGCGGGCTTGCTCGAGTGCGAACGCGGCGTAGGAGAGGAGAATTTCGGCATATTTAAAAGCGGAAATCCCGTCGTCGGATTTTTAAAGCAGACTTCAAACGACAGCCCCGAGAAAACTATGCTCGACGAGATACTCGAGGCATATGCCGAGCTTCTCGACGTGGAAAAAGAGATGGAAAACGCGCTTGCGCTTCTCGATAGCGACGGCAGTGAGCAGAATGCAAGAATATATTCCAATCTGCGCGAAAGATTTGAACGTCTGGGCGGTTATCTGTACAAAAAGGAGTATATGACGGCGACATCTAAGTTCGGATTTTCACAGTCCGACCTCTCAAAGCCGCTCGCCGAATTCTCGGGAGGGCAGCGCACAAAGATTGCGCTTATAAAGCTGCTTCTGTCCAAGCCCGACGTTCTGCTTCTCGACGAGCCTACAAACCACCTCGATTTGCAGGCTATAGAGTGGCTGGAAAACTATCTTTCCGATTATAAAAACGCGTGCGTGATAGTTTCGCACGACAGAATGTTTTTGGATAAAATCGTAAACGTCGTTTATGAAATCGAATACGGCGAAAGCACGCGCTATAGCGGTAATTACTCCTCGTTTGTCGTTCAAAAGCAGCAGAATTACGATAAGGAGCTCAAGGACTCGCTGCAAAGAAAAAAGGAAATAGACAGGCTGACCGCGCTTGTCGAACGCTTCCGATACAAAGCCAATAAGGCGGCTATGGCGCAGTCAAAGCTGAAGCAGATTGCGCGTATAGGCGAGGTAGGCTCTCCTATGAGCTTTGACACGGGCACCTTCAGGGCAAATTTTCAGCCGCTGCACGACAGCGTTGAAAAAACTCTTATCTTAGAGGATTTGTCATTCGGCTACGCAAGCGCGCTCGGACACATCGATTTAACCGTCAAGCGCGGGCAGAAAATCGGTATAATAGGCAGAAACGGCACGGGAAAATCCACGCTTATCAAGACGCTTATGCGAATAATCCCGCCCCTGAACGGTCACGTCATTTACGGGCTTCACTCCGAGATTGGCTATTTCGACCAAACCCTTACGCAGAGCTTTTCGGAGCTTACTGTTATGGAGGATTTCCACAATGCGTTTCCTATGCTCACCGATACCGAGGTGCGCACCTCTCTCGGTGCGTTCCTGTTTTCGGGCGACGACGTGTTTAAGCAGATTTGCGATTTGTCGGGCGGAGAAAAGGTAAGGCTTGCACTCTGTAAAATTTTTAAGAAAAGACCTAACGTCTTAATACTCGACGAGCCTACGAACCATATGGATATTATAGGCAAGGAAACGCTTGAAAGGATGCTGGCGGAATACAAGGGGACGGTTATCACCGTATCGCACGACCGCTATTTTATAAACAGAATCTGTGACAGGCTTATCATTTTGGAGAACGGCAAGGTAAGCGTATTTGACGGAGGCTACAGTCAATACGAGCAGCAGCGGGTAGTTGAGAACGGCGGCGAGGCGGAGCCTGAAAGGAACGCTGTCCGAAAGAAGGGCAAGCCCGTATCCGAGAATAACGAGCGCAATAAAAAGCTGCACAGAATATCCGTACTCGAGGACAAAATGAGCGTTTTAAACGGTAAAATCGATATGTTAAAGCACTTGATGTGCGAGGACGCTTCGATTTATACCGATTACAAAAGAATAGCTGAAGCAGAGGCGGAAATTGCCGATTTGCAAGCTTTGCTTGCTCCGCTCGAGGAGGAGTGGCTTGCTCTTTCGGAGCAGGTTTAGCGATAAAATTTGTTGTTTTTGTTGATAAATCGGATTAAAATTAACCCGCTCGTAAAGAGCGGGTGTTTAAATATTTTCAGTTTGAGTTTGTATGAATTGGTCGTAAGTGCGGATATAGTCATCCTCGCTGTAGGGCTCGGAAGCAAGCACGAGTAAAACCGCGTCATCTGAAAAATCATATATTTCACGCCATACGTTATGTCCGATATATAGACCGCTTGCGGCATCGTCAAGACATACGGTTTCTGTTGTTTTTCCGTCGGTTAGCGTAACCTTACAGCTGCCGTGTATTGCTATATAAATTTGTTGTAAATTTTTGTGAGAATGGAAACCTCTGCGGGTTTCGCTGTCTGCGCCGTATATATAATAAATGCGTTTTACGGTAAACGGGATTTCTTTTTGGTATTCCGCCACCACCAACATTCCTCGAGAGTCTCCGTGTTGTTGAAATTCAATCTTTTTTATGTCCATAATTCACCTTGAAATTTTATTTTTCAGCGCGTGTAAAAAGAATGCAGGATGTTTTATCAGTATGGCTAAATAATATATAAATCTTCTACAAGAGGATTTTTCTTTGCCTATTTTTTTTGCCGTTTTTGCATTGTCTGCAAGAATTTTGCATTCCTTTTTCCACCGTTCATATTTTTTACGTGCAAGTTGCTCGTCAGAAGCATAGGGCAGTATTTCGTTAAGGAAGATACTGTCCGCTTGTTGTAAATACACTTCGTTTATGTTTCCTATGCCGCTTATTCCGCCTGTGCGGTAGTTGATTACTATGCGGTTCATAAAGTGTATTCTGACGTCTTGACGCAATAGCTTCATATTTGACGGATAATCTTCTATAAGAGGGTAGCGCTCGTCGTAGCCGCCTAATAATTTATAATTCTGCATTGTGCGTGCGGTGCAACAGCCGAAAATGAAATTCGAGCCGCTCATCTTATCAAAAAGCTCGCGCGGCGTTAAAGTCCTGATGAATTGCGCTTCTTTTTTGGTAGGCGCGATATTTAGCCTTTGTTTTAAATTCGTACTGCAAACGGCGCGGTATGCCGTTATAACCTGCGCGTCGGTTTTTTCAAATTCGTCTACCCAGTCTATGAGTACGTTTTCATCATAAAAGGTATCGTCGGCTGCTATATTGAATAAGTAAATACCCTTTGCCTCCGTTAGCGCGTTGTTGAGATTTTTAACGGTGCCTAAATTTTGCGGATTTTTTATTACGGTTAAATCCACTATGTTTCCGCGGTTGCGGGATAGAATATAGTTTTTTATTTCTTCTTTGTCAAAATCAGGAGTGCAATCGTCGGTAACGATATACTGTATTTTTTTGTAGCTCTGATTTAACACGGAGTCTATCGTGTCGTAAATCGTAGATGCGTTATGATATGACGGAGTCACAACCGTGATTAAAGGTTCCATTTAGTTCTCGCAATACGATGCGTTAAATTTAAGGTATTCGCCGTTTAATATGTTTGACCACCAGGCTTTGTTGGAAACGTACCACTCGATGGTTGATTTTATTCCTTCGTCAAACGAGGTTTTGGGCAACCATCCGAGTTCGTTGTATATTTTGGCAGGGTCGATAGCATATCTTCTGTCGTGTCCCGCGCGGTCCTTGACAAATTGTATTTCGCCTTTTCCGAGAACGTCTATTATGGTTTGTACGACCTCGAGGTTAGTGCGCTCGTTGTGTCCGCCGATGTTATATATTTCTCCCTCTTTGCCGTTATGAATTATCATATCTATTGCGGAGCAATGGTCTTTTACGTAAAGCCAATCTCTTACGTTTTTACCGTCTCCGTATACGGGTAAAGGCTTGCCTTTGAAAACATTTGTAATCATCAGAGGTATGAGCTTTTCAGGAAAGTGATAGGGTCCGTAATTGTTGGAGCATCTCGAAATGCTGACAGGCAGACCGTAGGTCCTGTGATACGCAAGAACAAGCAGGTCAGCCGACGCCTTGGACGCCGAATACGGACTCGATGTGTGTAGCGGAGTTGTTTCGGTAAAGAACATATCCGGTCTGTCTAATGGCAGGTCTCCGTAAACCTCGTCTGTTGATACCTGGTGATAACGCTTTATGCCGTATAGTCTGCAAGCATCCATAAGCGTTTGAGTGCCTAAGATATTGGTTTTAAGAAAAACGCCGGGATTTTCTATGGACCTGTCAACGTGACTTTCGGCTGCAAAATTTACTATTATGTCGGGTCGCTCTAACTCAAATAATTTGAAGATTTCGGCTCTGTTTGTGATATCTGCTTTTGCAAATTTGAAATTTTCGTTTTCCATAGCCGATGAGAGCGTTTCAAGATTTCCGGCATATGTCAATGCATCCAAACAGACAAGCTTGTAGTCGGGATGCTTTTCAAGCATATAATAGATGAAATTGCTTCCGATAAACCCCGCGCCTCCGGTAACAAAGAGTTTCATTTTATACCTCGTTAATGTTTTAATTTGTTGTTCAGTACTGTAGTCAGGTGCTCGCCGTATTTAGATTTACCGTGCTTGGCGATGGCTTTTTTAAGCTGTTCTTCGTCTATCCAGTTGTTGTAATAGGCGATTTCCTCGAGAGCCGCAATCTGGATGCCTTGTCTTTCTTCTATTATTTTTACAAAGGACGCCGCGTCGTAAAGGCTGTCCATAGTGCCGGCGTCCATCCAGGCATAGCCTCTTCCTAATACTTCTACGTTAAGTTTGCCGTCTTGCAGGTACATCTTGTTAAGGTCGGTTATTTCCAACTCGCCGCGCCGAGACGGCTTTACTTTTTTTGCGTATTCCACAACATTTTTATCGTAAAAATACAGCCCCGTTATTATATAGTTGGATTTTGGATTTTCAGGTTTTTCCTCTATCGAAATTGCTCGGTTGTTTTTGTCGAATTCCACTACGCCGAAGGCGTGCGGGTCGTTCATATAATATCCGAATACTGTAGCCGTTCCGTTTTCGGCGAGAGATACCGCTTTTTTGAGCTTGGGTCCTATTCCGTTACCGTAAAATATATTGTCGCCGAGTATCATTGCGCAAGAATCGTCGCCAATAAATTCTTCGCCGAGTAGAAAAGCCTGCGCGAGTCCGTCGGGACTGGGTTGAACCTTATAACTGATATTTAGTCCGCATTCCGAACCGTCGTTAAACATTTTTTTGAAATTCGGAATGTCCTGTTCGGTTGAGATTATAAGTATATCTCGGATGCCTGCCAGCATTAGCACGGACAGGGGATAGTATATCATAGGTTTGTCGTATACCGGCAACAGTTGCTTTGACGATACAAGCGTCAAAGGGTAGAGTCTGGTGCCGGAGCCTCCTGCTAAAACGATTCCTTTCATTTTTATCTCCTAATTACAAGCCTTTTCTAAGGTGTATAAGCTTACCGTAATCTTTTGTGGTCGCGCAATGTAATACCGCGTCGATTACCTCTTCGGTGCCAAGCAATTCGCGAGTGTTTATTTCGGTTTTATGCAGCTTTCCGATAAGAGGAGTGTTGATTTTTTCGGGTATAACCGCGTTTAAATAAATCTGTAGCTTTGCCAATGCGCTACTCTGACTTTCTACAAAGCTGTTAAGCGCAGCCTTTGCCGCTGAGTAGTTAGTCAGATTTTCACGTCCGCGCGTAGAGGATGACGAACTCATAACTACAATGTTTACGGGTTTATTAAGCGTTTTTGCATATTCGACAAGCGCGATGTTCGATTTAAGATTTACGTCGAATATTTTGTCGAAGCTGTCCAGTAAAGGAGTTTCGTCGTTTTCGTATGCAGCGGCAACGTTTATAATTATGTCCGGCTTAAAGGGACATTTATCCGCAATTTCCTGCGGAGTTATTCGCAACAGGTCAAGCTCTTTGTGGGTGGGGGCGTAAAAGGTTACGTTTAATTGTTTAAGTTTTGCTGTTACAGCCTGTCCTACGCCTCCGCTACCACCTAATACCAATACTTTTCCGTTTATTTTATAAGTCTTATCCACAACCTGCGAAACGTGCACGTAGTTTATGCGCATTAACTGTTCTGCCAAAAACAAATCCTGCGGATAAGTGATTTTAAAGTTAAACGAACTGTTGGAGTATAGATATATTTTTGATTTATCCTTAATCTGGTTAATTATTGCCGTATCGTTTTTATTGATGTCAAAATCATTGTATATTATATCAAATTTAAACGCCTCCGGGGTTTGAATCAATAAAAACTCGCGCCTGTTTACAAAAATTCCGTCCTTTGTTACTAAGCTGTCGGTTATGTCGTTGGACATTGCGATTCCGTTGTAACGGTCAAGTTCTTTTATGCAGAATTTGAAATCGTCGCTTTTTATGAAAGGACGGGAACAGTCGTGGAAAACTATTTTTTCAGTATCGGGGTAGTTTGAATGTACAAATTCCAACGCGTTATAAATCGATTTGTTGCGCGTATCTCCGCCGCATATGCATTCGACGCTGTATTTGTTGCCGATATATCCCTCAAGGTATTCGTCCTGGTCTACGACAACTATCACTTTATCGAAGCATTCCGCTTTTTTCATTGCATCAATGGAATAGAAGATTACTTCTTTTCCGTTTAATTTCAGATATTGCTTATGAACGGTACTTTTGAAACGTTCGCTCAAACCTGCCGCCAGAATTATGCCCACGTTCATAATCAGAGTATCCCCTTATTTGTCAATAGTAATTCCAGTTCGGTGAAATTGGTTACGCAAATGCAATCTATCCCGCCTTTCAGGACCTGTTCGTCGTTGCCGCCTTTTTTAAAATCGTCTCCTACAAACAGGATTTCTTCGCGGCGGATGCCTTTTCCTTCCGCATAGGACAGCAACGCTTTATATTTATCGTATTTTTTAGCGACTATATCAAAAGAGGATGTGCCGCCTATAAAACAGTTGTAATCCTTGAATACTTCGGCAACCTCGGAGTATATAGCCGAGCGCTTTTCTCCTTTGGGGTCGAATGCGAGTTTGTCGGATAATACCGCGTCCGTTCCGAGCAAAGGAAAGGTAACCGCGCCGGAGGGATGATATTCCACGGAGCTTCCTGCAAAATCCGAATAACCGAAACGCGCGCGCAATTTCTCTATTGCGGACAAGAAGAACTTTTTATCAGCGATATATGAGTCGTTTATGTCTAAAATAAGTTTGCCGTTTTCAACGTGCGAGAATTGCATTCCGTAATTGCCGATTATGTCGATGTCAAATCTATTCATCTGCTCCCATATGCGCAGACAGGAACCCGCGCCCACTATAACAAGCGCGTAGCGAGCGGCTAATCTGTGTAAAACGGAGGCGTTTTTTTGGCACAGTTTGGATTTGTGCTGTGTTAAAGTCCCGTCAAGGTCAAAAGCTATCAGTTTATAGTTATTCATTTTTCATAAGTGCTTCGCAGTATGCCAAATCTGCGTGATAGGTTATTTTGTTATTATTTACAAACTCGAAGTTGATAAATAATTTGCTGTCGGGGGGTAATTGTTGGTTTGTTGCGGTAAGTAAGGAGTCGCTACTGAAATTATCGTAAAGCATTTTAAAATTAAACGCTTCGGGGGCTTGAATTAAATAAAAATCGTTTCGGTTTGCGCTGTGAGTTTTAAAGCATCCCAAGCTGTCCACTATATGCTGCCCTGTTATTACTGCATCATAATCGTTTAATTTGCCAATATAATCGTCGATTATTTCTTTTGTAATCATAGGACGGGCGGCTTCCAGAATTATTACTTTTTCGCAGTTAAAGCCGGAATGTATATAATCCAGTGCGTTTTTCAAAGAGCCGTTGCGGCTTTCGCCGCCTTCTATACATATAACGTCATATTGTTTGCCAAGACGTTGTATATGTTCGTTTTTAGCTACGACTACGATTTTATCGATATTCTCGCTTTGTTTAAGCGCGTTTAAGGCGTACCAGATTACTTCCTTTCCGTTAATTAGGCGATATTGCTTGGAAATGTCTCCTCCGAATCTACTGCCTATTCCGCCTGCCAAAACAATGCCTACGTTCACGATATAAACTCCTTTACTATATTATATACAGTTTATCATTCTTTCAAAATTTAGTCAATGCTTCGATAAATTTATAAGCTTTTATGTCGAAATATCAAAATGTATTAAACCTAGTTGCAAAATCATAGTAAAATATGATATAAATATTAAATAAATACACAGCATAAATATGGCTTTAGATTAAACGGAAGTGGGATTATGAAAATACCGTATCTATCTTTAGAGATTATGCATAATGAAATTAAGGATTCGCTGTTAAACGCGTGCGAACGCGTAATCGAATCCAACAGTTTTATTTTGGGAAATGAACTCGAAGAATTCGAAAAAGCGTTTGCCGAGTTTTGCGGCGTTAAGCACGCTATAGGCTGCGGAAACGGTCTGGACGCAATATATCTGGTGCTTAAGGCTTTTGATATTGGCAGCGGGGATGAAGTTATTATTCCTTCAAACACCTATATTGCTACTGCATTGGCGATAACTTATACGGGGGCGACACCAGTGTTTGTTGAACCACGTTTAGATACTTTTAATATTGACGCCGAAAAAATCGAGGCGGCGATTACCGAAAAAACCAAGGCTATAATTGCGGTTAATCTGTACGGACGTATGTGCGAGATGGACGCTATCCGTGCGATAGCAGATAAGCACGGTTTAAGACTTATGGAAGATTCCGCCCAGGCGCACGGAGCAATGTATAAGGGGCATAGCTCGGGTTATTACAGCGACGCGGCGGCGTTCAGCTTTTATCCGGGTAAAAACCTCGGCGCGCTCGGCGACGCAGGCGCTATAATAACAAACGACGATTTGCTTGCGGATAAATTGCGTTGTCTTCGAAATTACGGAAGCAAAATCAGATACGAGCATATAATGCAAGGCACAAATTCGCGATTGGATGAATTGCAGGCGGCGTTGTTGTCGGCAAAGCTTAAGAATTTGAATAAGTGGAATGCACGTCGCATAGAGATTGCGAACAGAATTATTTCCGAAGTGAAAAATCCTCTTATTGTAATGCCTAAAGCCAATGATGAAGTATATCACAACGTTTGGCATATTTTCCCCGTGCTTTGCGAGTGCCGCGACAGCTTGGAGAAATATTTAAATTCGGAGGGCATAGGTACTAATAAGCATTATCCGAAGCCGATGCATTTACAGGGTGCTTATAAGTGTTTAGGAATGCAAAACGGCGCGCTTCCCGTTGCAGAACACATTTCTAATTGCGAGCTGAGCTTGCCGGTTTATTACGGTATGACTGATGAGCAGGTGGATTTTTTGATAGAAAAGCTTAACGCTTTTTGTGGATGATAATAATGATACACAGATTGTCCGACGTGCAAAGCAATAACATAGGTAAGACCACAAATGTGTGGCAGTTTGTCGTTATTTTAAAGGATGCCGTAATCGGCGAAAATTGCAATATATGCGCAAATGTATTTATAGAAAACGACGTTGTTATCGGCAATAACGTTACGGTTAAATGCGGAGTGCAGCTGTGGGACGGTCTGCGTGTTGAGGACGACGTGTTTATTGGACCTAACGCTACGTTTTGTAACGATAAGTTTCCGCATTCCGGAAATCACGACTTTAAAAGACTCAATACGGTTATAAAAAAGGGTGCGTCTATAGGCGCAAATGCAACTATTCTTCCAGGCGTTACTATCGGTGAAAACGTTATGGTCGGAGCAGGCGCCATAGTCACCAAGGATGTACCGTCAGGCAGCATAGTCAAAGGAGTGTTTTGACGTTGATAACAGAGAAACATACATTTCCTATTTCAATAATCCTGATTAGCTATAATAACTTCAAATATATTTTTGAAGCGCTTGATTCTATATTCAGACAGACATATGGCAATATTCAGCTTATTATAAGCGACGACGCGTCGAAGGATTTTAATTTAAAAAAACTTAATAAATATCTGGCAGCGCATCGTACGCAAAACATTTCCGATATTATTATAAATGTCAATAAAACCAATATGGGAACAGTGAGGCATCTGGAGTATGTTCGCTCTAAATGCGTGGGCGAGCTCATTACGGTTATCGCGGCTGACGACGCTTATGCCGATGAATATGCAATTTCGAGATTTGCCGACGAGTACATCTCAAATAATAAGCAGGTAGGGGTAATAACCTCGCTTCTTGCTATGTGCGGTAAAAAGCTAAGCGATGTTAAATATGTATTTACTTCCGAAAGCGACGTCGATTTGATAAATTCGGGCGATTATAACCTTCTCTTTGAAGAATTGGCGTACAGATGTTTTATTCCGAGTTCCGGCACTGCTATAACTCCGGAAGTTTATAAGCTAATCGGTAATTTATCGGAGGATTATAAGTTTATTGAAGATTGGAGTGCTCATTTGAGAATTGCCAGAATGCAAATCCCTATCAAATGCTTGCGATATATTACCGTATTGCATAGGGACGGCGGAGTTTCTCACGGAAATACTCGAGCGAAAAATAGTATATATCTGCAATACTATAGAGATATTTTAACGTTGTACGAAAAAGAGGTAAAGCCGTACGAGGAGTTGTATTCCAAATCCGCAATGCGTCGTGCGGAAAGATACTATAACGGTCGATGCAACAGATATAAGCTGGATATCGAAGATGAGATTTTACGATGCGATAATAAAAAGATTGTGTTTTTTTTCAGAAAAGGCGTTGTCGCACAAGGAGATTTCGCTCTTTATTATCGTATTGGCGAATATTTGGCTCAAAATACCGATTATGAAGTATACTGTGTAAATAACTCAAATGTCGAAATACAAAAAAAATATTTGGATTCCGGTATGCATTTTTGCAATTTAAATTCGGAAAATCTCAAGTATTTTGACGGCGCAACTTTTATAACGGCTTATAATCAGTTGTTTTATTTGTTGGAGGAGATTGCTCCGCTTAATAATGCGAGAGTATTGTTTCTATTTTTGCATCCGCAGATTTTTAAATGGCTTTCTTTACAAGTTTCGCCGTTTTTTAATCATAACAGCGTATTTAAATTGATAAGCACACATAATGCTTACGGATTTATGGATAAAGCTAATTTGTTGGCGGTGCAAAGTCACAGCAATGTAAAATTTGAGGAAAGGTATTTTCCGGTTGCATTGGAAGATATTCCAAAAGAATTTTCGCCATTGCCTGTATTAAACAATGACGAAATAAATATAGCTTGGTTTGGTAGACTGGACGGAGATAAGATTTATTCGCTTATCAATTTTTTAGATAATTTAATAGGGTTTGAATTTGAAAAACCGATAACCATACATTTAATAGGCGACGGCAATGCAAAGCAAACTATCGATATAAATAAATATTCTCCTCAAATGAGATTTGTTTTCAATTCTTATATGTACGGGGAGGCTAAGGACGAATACTTGCGCGACAATGCAGATATCGTAATAGCTATGGGAATTTGTGCATTAAATGCCGCTATACTGAGACTACCTATCATTTTACCGATAGTTTCTAATACTAAATTCAAGGCAAATAAATTTATTTTATTAGGAGATACTAAGCAATATACTCTTGGCGTAAATGAAGAAGATATTGTAGAGTTAGAGTGTAAAACTTATCCTGCAGATAAAGTAGTGAATTTAATTTATCAGGAGAATAATAAACAAAAAATCGGAGAGGACTGTTATAAATATGCTGTGGAAAATTTCAAGTTTGAGAATCTGATTGCAAATTATTTGAACTTGATTAAGGGAACTAGTTTAACGGTCGGCGAGTGTAAAAAAAATCGTTCTATAGCGGGACAACTGAGATATTTTCGCATTTATAAAGCTTTCCATAAAAACAAAACGTATTCCGATTTTATACTTTTGCAGCAAAAGATAAACTATTTTGCTTCTTTACCTATGAGGTCAAAGGTAAAGAAAGTATTACTATATGTCGGGAGAAAACTGAAGAGAAAATGAATAAGATAGTATTTTTTTTAGAAACTAAAATACCCATTGGAGATAATCAGTTTATATTCTTGGATTTGGCTGCTTATTTGGCTGAAAATACAGACATTGAGATTTATTATATAAATAATTACTTTAAGGAAGACGCAAACCGAAATTTATCAAATAAGCTTCATTTTTGCACGCCCGAAGAGTTTGATTTTGAAGCTGCGGGAGACGCGGTATATTTTACACCTGTTAATTATTTAATGCATTTAATAGTTAGGATTAGAAACTGTCCTTATGCTAAGGTTTGTTTATACCAATATTCTAATCAAGCGCTCGAGTGGCTGTCGAGAAATATGGATTACGTCTGTTCGCAAAAGGCAATAGACGATTTTATCAATGAATACGATGCAAGAGCTTATTTCAATTTAAGTTGCGTCGGTCGGCAGGTTTCGTTTAAAAATAATAATGAAATCGTGTTTTTACCCAATGTCTTGGGCGAAAAATGCAGTTATAGTTTTGAATTCAGAGGATTGATTGACAGGGATAGGATTAATATCGGTTTGCTTGGACCTTTGAATTCGGAAACAGTTTATACGTTATATAATTTATTTGCGAATTTTCAAATTTCTCAAAACAATAAGAAAACAGATATTCATATTATTGGTAAATCCAAGATTTTTTTGAACGATGTATTTAAGAAAAGCTCTTCTAATCGCACAAGAATAATTTTTACAGGAGAACTTAATAAAGAAAATCGCAAAAATTATATTAATAAAAACGTAGATATGGTTTTAGCCAATAGCAGTTATGCGATTGAAGCCGCAACCTGCGCCGTGCCTGTTATTTTGCCTGTTAGCCAAAATAAGCCGTATATCGGTAATAATTATGTTTATTTGTTTGACGCCAAAGGGTACAAATATAACTTGGATTACTCGAGTCTTATTGCACTGGGAAGTATAAGCCATCCGCTTTCTGAAATTTTAGATGACATTTATATTTACGATAAAAAAGAAAAACTCGCAAGGGATTGTTATAAGTATTGTGCCGAAAACAATGCTTTAGAGGTAGTTTCAAGTAAATTCTTGGATTTTATAGAAAGTTCAAAGCTTTATTTAAAGGACTGCTTGTGCGAAAATTGGTTGGCGGAATGTCTAAAGCGTTATGATAATTTTGTATTAAATCATAATATCAGCGGATACGCTGCATTTTTAGACGCAAAAGAAGCCATAAAACGTATATAAACAGGAGGTCGGATGTTAAATGATAGAGCTTCTGAAAAAAATATTTAAAGGGAATTCTAAGTTTTTTAAAAATCAGAGACGTTATCGCAGTGCAATTAGAACATTGCGAAAACAACATTTAAATAGCAACAAAATAAAGGTAGCTTTTTTGGTTGTCTTTGATAGCGTGTTTCCGGCAAAGCCTATTTTTGAAAAAATGTTAGACGATGCTGTTTTTGAACCTGTTATAATTGTTGTTCCAAATGTGTCAAAAACAATGAAATATCAAATAGACACGCTTGAAGAAACTTTTACCGGATTATCATCGTTATATCCGGGTAAAGTTATTAAGGCATACGATTATGACACCGATACTTATTTGGATTTAAAGGATGAGTATCAAATTATGTTTTTTGCTAATCCTTATGCTTCTTTAGTCCATAAATTGCATCACGTAGAGTATTTTCTTGATAAGAATGTTTTGCCTATCTATGTCAGTTACGGCTTTGCTGCTTTAAAATTTTGGGATGAGGTCATCGCCACAGATTTTTATAATTATATGTGGATGTGTACTTTGGAAACAAAATCCAATTTAAAGCATTTAAAGTCGGTTGAGAGATTAAAAGGAAAAAACGGACTGGTTACCGGTTATATTAAGGTGGATAAATTAGCTTTAATGCAACCAAACCATAGTGAACGGAAACGTATTTTGATTTGTCCTCATCATACCGTTTGGGGCTGGAAAAACCTGAATATAGGTAATTTTTTGAAATACTCGGAACTGTTTGTGAGATTGCCCGGACTGTTCCCGGAGATTGATTTTATATTCAGACCGCATCCGCTTTTAATTGCAAATTTGAAGGACCATAAGGTTTGGACAGAGGAACAGATTAACCAATATTTTGATAGATTATTGTCAAATGAGAATATGACTTACGATACTTCGGGCGATTATTTTCAGCAATTTGTAGATAGCGACGCTATGATACACGATTGCGGTTCTTTTATAGGAGAATATCTGTATACGGAAAAACCTTGCTGTTATATGATGAAATCCAAAGAAGAAACGTACAAAGGATTGGTTCCTTTGGGGCAGCAATGTATGAATCAGTATTATCACGCTTTTGAAGAAAAGGATATTATTGATTTTATACAGAACGTGGTTATAGACGGTAATGATACATTAAAATCTCAACGAGTGGATTTTGTGAGAAATGAGTTGAAGGTCAATTATCCTAATGCTTCGGATGTTGTGATAAATAAAATAAAGGAAGTTCTTAAAATTAAAAACAATTAGAAGTTAGAATAGCAAACTTTATTCAATTATGAAATATATCGCGATAGCTTAACTTAAACAAATAAAAGTACGCTAATGAAGGCGTATTTTTTTTATGTAATATGATGTGTGGGTTTTGTTGGTTTAATTATTCTGATTTGAACAGCTCAATAGGTTCTATATTTAACACTTCGCAAATTTTTAATATTGATTTCAAGCTTACGTTGATTTTGCCGCTTTCAACCTTATGAATATAGCTTGCGTCTTTGCCGATACGCAAGCTTAACTCATAAGCCGATAAATTCGACTTAATTCTTATTCTGGCTAAATTAACTCCAAAATCGTTAAACTCCATAATTTTAGTCTAATAAAATAATTACTTTAACTAATTGATTGACACGCAATATAATTGAATTATAATCAATTATTAAAAATGAGAATTACAAAATAGAATATCGGTTTTTAATAAAAAACCACCTTACGGTGGTTTGGTGGAAGTGCGGGGGAGTTGCCTTACAGCGATTGTTGGCTTGCCCAATCGCGTGCAGCCGAAGGGGTTTGGTGTGTTTACACACCGCGCAATGAAATTGCGATAACTCCCAAGCTGAAAAAAACCGCCTTACGGTGGTTTGGTGGAAGTGCGGGGAAGTTGCCTTACAGCGATTGCTGGCTTGCCCAATCGCGTGCAGCCGAAGGGGTTTGGTGCGTTTGCGCACCGCGCAATGAAATTGCGATAACTCCCAAGCTGAGAAAAAACCGCCTTACGGTGGTTTGGTGGAAGTGCGGGGAAGTTGCCTTACAGCGATTGTTGGCTTGCCCAATCGCGTGCAGCCGAAGGGGTTTGGTGTGTTTACACACCGCGCAATGAAATTGCGATAACTCCCAAGCTGAAAAAAAACCACCTTGCGGTGGTTTGGTGGAAGTGCGGGGAGTTGAACCCCGGTCCACCCGTTCTTAATCGGCACTTTCTACACGTTTAGCGGGTGATTGGATTTTTCGCGCTTCGGTTCACCGGCAAACCTCAGGTTGATGAGCTCTTTTTGACAACGACCCTATCGAGCCTTCAGGTCGCGTTGTCCGTTTTTCTGACGCCTACACCGAGGGAACGGAAAACCTCGGTTCGACGCGCCGCTACTTAAGCAGCGAATGCGAGCGACATATTGCTATTGACGCTCTTTTGAGTTTTGTTTGCGTTTAATTTTAACGTTCCGTTTGTAACGTAGCCGAGCCTACGACGTGCTTATACCGCCTCCGACCGAGCGTCGAATCCAGTACACCCCCGAATAATTTTTTAAACGCGGGTTGTTATTTGAGTATACCATATTATATACAAAAATCAAGGATATTAAGACTTTTGGCAGTATTTTCTATTTTACCGTTTGCAATATTCGCTGCTATATCCGACGGATAATCGGAGTTCTGTGCCGCAACGGCGTATAATTCGGCGACGTTTGAACACGCTAATACAAGAGGTGAACGATGAAACGCAGAAATTTATATTTTACGGCATTTGCGGTGATTGCCATTGCGCTTAGCGTTTTTGCCGTATTCGATTTTAACGACGCGGAGCGCAGGCTGTGCGACGCGGGTGTTTACGATATGCTTTCTCCCGAGCTTGTGGAAATATATGAGCGCGAGATTGCAGGTCAGAGCATTGTGTCGTCAAAGACGCAGGCGCAGCTTGACAGAGCGGCGGGCAGGCTCGGCATCGATATCAATAAGCTTAAGGCGATAATGCTGCTGCAGGACCTTGCGGGCAGAGTCAACAGAGATATAAGCCTTGACGAGCTTGCGGCTATGAGCGATATGAAGCTGCTCGGGTTTTTTAAACAGTGCGGCGACGAATATCTCGCTACGCTCACGGAGGAGCGCAGGAGCGAGCTTAAAAAAATGCTTACCGACTGTATCAAATTTCCCGTCAGGTTTTAAAATTCAAGCCGCTGACGATAATTGCCGAATTTAAAGCAAAAAAGGTTTAATCGGTTTGCGTATTCGCTTGAAATATGCCTTTCGTAATGCTATACTGTTATCGTTGCAGGAGGGGCATATGGAGAGTTCCACATTAACAGCATTGACTGTCAAGGCAAGACAGCTGCGCGACGACGCCATTCAGACGATAGGTACGTTTGGAGTAGGGCACATCGGAGGCACTCTGTCGGTAATGGACGCTTTGACAGTTATTTATTATTCCAAAGCAAAAAATCTTAATCCCGATAATCCGAACGAGCCGAACAGGGACAGAATAATAATGTCCAAGGGGCACGCAGGTCCCGCGATGTACGTCGTGCTTGCCGACCTCGGTTATTTCCCCAAGGATTGGCTTTCCACCTTGAATAAGAACGGAACTAATCTCCCTTCGCACTGCGACAGACTGAAAACTCCCGGCATCGATATGACCGCAGGCTCCCTCGGACAGGGACTGTCCGTGGCGGTCGGGATGGCGCAGGCCGCCAAGCTTGACGGCAATCCCGCGACCGTGTACTGCATTATAGGCGACGGAGAGGCGCAGGAGGGACAGATTTGGGAGGCGAGTATGTACGCAGGCTCCCATAAGCTGGATAATCTTATAGTTATGCTTGACTATAACAAGATGCAGCTTGACGGCAGGGTGAGCGATATTAACGATTTGGCTCCCGCCGCGGATAAGTGGGCTTCGTTCGGCTTCTACGTTCAGGACATCGACGGTCACGATTTAGAGGCTATCTCCGACGCGATTGATAACGCAAAGCGTTCCGGCAGAGCTAATATGATTATTCTCAATACCGTGAAGGGCAAGGGCGCGTCGTTTGCCGAGTGCGCGGCTAACTGCCACAGTATGTCTATATCAGAGGAGATGTGGAGAAAGGAAACGGGGAGGTACGACGGATGATTACGGACGATAAGGAGATAAGACAGACTCTGGCGCAGGCTCTCGTTGAATGCGCAAGGACGGATAACCGTATCGTTGTGCTTGACGCAGACCTTATGAGCTGTCACGCTACCAAGTGCTTTAAAGAGGAGTTTCCCGACAGATTCTTTAACGTGGGTATTGCCGAGCAGAATATGATTGGCATTGCCGCGGGTATGGCGGCTATGGGAAAAATTCCGTTTACCTACAGCTTTGCGCCGTTTGCTACGCGCAGGTGCTACGACCAGATTTTTATATCCGTTGCATACTCCGATTTGCACGTCAAGATGATTGGCTCCGAGCCCGGCGTTGCCGCGGAGGTCAACGGCGGTACGCATATGCCCTTCGAGGATATGGCGATTATGCGCGCCGTGCCCAAAATGATTTGCTTCGAGCCTACCGACGCTACTATGATGCAAAAGGCTTTGCCCGAGATTATTGATACTCCGTCCGCGGTGTACGTGCGTATGTTCCGCAAAAAGGCGGCTAAGATTTATGACGATACGCTCGAGTTTAAGCTGGGCAAGGCGATTACTCTTAAGGACGACGGAGAGGACGTAACGCTTATAGCAAGCGGAATAATGGTGGAGCGCGCTCTCGAGGCGGCTAAGGCGCTTGCCGAGCAGGGCGTTGGCGCAAGGGTTGTGAATATGCACACCTGGAAGCCTATAGACGTTGACGCGATTAAGGAAAGCGCAGAGAAAACGGGCGCTATTGTCACCTGTGAAAACCATAACGTCTACGGAGGACTGGGCAGCGCGGTTGCCGAGGCGGTTGTAAAAGAATTCCCCGTGCCTATGCAGCTTGTGGGTATTAACGACGAATTCGGTCAGGTGGGTAAAAACGCATATCTGAGCGAAGTATATCACATTACTGCAGGCGATATAGTCGCCGCCGCGAAAAAAGCCGTCGCTATGAAAAAATAAGAAAAACAGATTTTAATATTATGTTTGAATAAGCAAAAGCCGCACTTCAAGGTGCGGCTTTTGCTTAGAACATTTTTATTAAGGAATGAGCAGGCAATAATACGGAGCAGTGCTGCCTATCGCAGTAAGCACTGTTATCCAAGTGATAATAAGCCATAATATTACCGCCGCGACTATCGCAATAGATATTGCGCTTATGATTGTGCCTGCAAGCGCAAGACCTTTGTAGTTGCCGTTGTAATCCTTATCCGCTTTTTTGTAGCCGATAATCGAACATATCAAGCCTGCAATGGGCATAAAAAATGCCATTACGAAGCCCACTATGGCAAGGACGTTGGTCTTTGCGGGTTCGGTCTGCCGAGGCTGCTGCTGTTCAACTGCACATCCGCAGTGTATGCACACTACGGCGTGCTCGTTGATTTCGTTACCGCAATTTTTACAGTACATAATTGCCTCTTATAACGCAAATGCAAATGCTCCCGCTTCGGACAGCGCCGCCATAAGCGGTACGACTATTGCGATAATAGCGATGATAACGATGAGTATTTCTATCACGCTTATTATTATGCCCGCGATTGCAAGTCCCTTGCCGTTGTCGTTAAGCTCCTTTGACTTCTTAAGTCCGATAATGGAGCAGATTAAGCCTACAAGAGGCATAAGGAAAGCAAACACAAAGCCGACTATCGCCAAGGTGTTGGACTGCGCAGGTTGCTGTTGAGTTGTTTGCATCTCGCGCACCGATGCGCCGCAATGGATACAAACGGACGCGTTATCGTCAATCTGACTGCCGCAATTTTTGCAAAACATAGAGTTCCTCCCTGTGTACATAGAATAAGATGTTCTATGAATGTTTTTAAAAAATCAGACGGAAATAATAGCTTTTTTACGGCATTTATCAACAAAATTCGGCAAAAAATATTGCAATTTAATAAAAAATATTGACAGATTAGGTATACTTACTTAAACTGTTAGTATCATTAAATAAAACGTACATAGAACATCTTATTCTATGTACGTTTTTACGTGTTTTTAGGGAATAATCAGTTAAATGCGGAATAAATTAAAGCCGTTGTATTTGGTTTGGAAATCAATACTTAATCTTGAAATAGTCAAGTTGAAGCTTGAATTTGTCCTGAGCCATATGGCAGGTGTCGCGCAGCGCACACAGACAAGTATTTCATACAAAGCACCTCGCCTAATATTATAATATATTATCGGCAAAAATACAACAGCAGAAACACGATAATTGTAATGTTTTTGCCGTTATCGGAAAGATAATTGTTTAACTTTGATGGGTTTTATTATTTAATAAAAAATTGATATTCAGTATTCGTCCGAAATACCAAGTAAATAGTCGGCGGATACATCTAAATAATTACATAAAATAGCTATATTTTTATTAAAGATTAAAAGCATATAAAAAATGGAACAGTTTTTGATACTGTGACTGATTTTTATTTTTTATTGAGTTATAAATCTATAAATAAGTTTATAAGGAGTTAATTATGGAACAAGTGTACGAGAGGTGTAAGAGTTGTAAATATCTTAATGAGCATTATATTATTTCGGGAACATATTTATCGCCGATAGACGGGCATTGCCTCAATGAGAATGTAAACACTCCGAGAAAACGCGGTAGATTTCACTTATTGGAGAATTGTCCATATTGGGAGAATAATACCGAAAAGACAGAAAAAAGAATACAATGCGTTAAATCGATTTTAGGGAATATGCGTGAGCATTTAGAACAAATTGAAATGATACTTGTAAGACTTGATAAGGACGTAAACAAATAAGAGCGGTTTTATAATTGAAAATGTTGACATTTTCAATTATAAAAAGCGAGGGGTTTCCCTCGCTTTTACTTATTTATATTTATATTATTTTAAACCAAATATTATATATTATCAATATATGGAAAACAGTATATCGCCGTAGCTTGGCAGGGGCCAGTATTCCTTTGCGGTGTTGAGCTCAAGCTCGTCGCAGACGGAGCGCAATTCGCTCATCGCAGGCAGTACCTCGTCGCAGAAGCAACGTCCGCCCGAAATATGCTCGCCCGTTTTGTGAGCCTTTTCAAGCGCGGTGCGCAGAGCGGCGGTTTTTTGATTTGCCGAGCCTATAAGACGTGCGAGCGTGGTTGCCATTTCCGTTTCGGTATCTGCCGGCACGCCTATTTTTATCGAGTTTTCAGCTACCTTTACAAGCTCGCCCTTGTACTTGATTGCCGCGGGCAGGATTTGTTCGGTTGCTATATCGAGCATTGTCATTGCCTCGATATTCACAAGGCGGCAGTAGGTTTCGGTATATATCTCCTCGCGGGAGCGGAGCTCGCGCTCGGTAAATACGTTCTGACTTTCAAACAGCTTTATATTCTTTTCGGACGTGAGCAGGGGCAGGGCGTCGACTGTGGACTTAAGATTTAAAAGTCCGCGCCTTTCTGCCTCCTCAACCCACTCCTCGGAGTAGTTGTTGCCGTTGAATATTATTCTGCCGTGTTCGGTCATTACGCGCTTGATTATTCTGCTTATGCCTGCGCTCAGGTCCTTTTCCTTTTCAAGCTCGTCCGCAAACTCCTCAAACTGCTCGGCGAGTATGGTGTTTAACACCACGTTTACGCCTGCGATTGACTGCGCGGAGCCGGGCATACGGAATTCAAATTTGTTGCCCGTGAACGCGAAGGGAGAGGTGCGGTTGCGGTCGGAGCGGTCCATTGCGAATTTCGGAAGCACGTGGACTCCGAGCTTTACCTCGCAGTTGGCGCGGCTGGAAAAGGTTCTGCCGTCGGCGATAGCCTGCAATATTCCCGTTATCTCGTCGCCGAGGAACATACTTACGATTGCCGGCGGCGCTTCGTTTGCGCCGAGTCTGTGGTCGTTGCCCGCAGAGGCTACCGAGATGCGCAGTAAATCCTGATGCTTGTCCACCGCCGCGATTACCGCCGCGAGTATAAGCAAAAACTGGGCGTTGTCCTGCGGACTGCTGCCCGGCTCGAATAGATTGTGTCCGAAATTGGTGCAGAGCGACCAGTTGTTGTGCTTGCCGCTTCCGTTCACTCCGCCGAAGGGCTTTTCGTGCAGCAGACAGGTCATTCCGTGACGGGAGGCGACCTTTTTCATCATCTCCATTGTCAGCTGGTTCTGGTCGCTCGCGACGTTTACCGACGTGTATATGGGCGCGAATTCGTGCTGGGCGGGCGCGACCTCGTTGTGCTTTGTCTTGGCAAGTATGCCAAGCTTCCAAAGCTCCTCGTCAAGCTCCTTCATATATCTCACTACGCGCGGCTTGATTGCGCCGAAATAGTGGTCGTCAAGCTCCTGTCCCTTGGGCGGACGCGCGCCGAACAGCGTTCTACCCGTGTAAAATAAGTCCTTGCGCTTTTCAAACTCCTTGGTGTCAACCAAAAAATATTCCTGCTCCGAGCCGACCGTTACGTCAAGACGCTCCGTCTTTCTGCCAAGCAGGCGCAGCAGGCGCACTCCCTGTCTGTTGATTGCTTCCATAGAACGCAACAGAGGCGTTTTTTTGTCAAGCGCGTCCCCGTTGTAGGAGCAGAACGCAGTAGGTATGCAGAGTATCCCGTCCTTTATGAACGCATACGACGTCGGGTCCCACGCCGTGTAGCCGCGCGCCTCGAAGGTCGAGCGCAGTCCGCCGTTGGGAAACGAGCTCGCGTCAGGCTCGCCCTTTATCAGCTCCTTGCCGCTAAGCTCCATTATCACCTCGCCGCTCTTGGTGGGCGCAATAAAGCTGTCGTGCTTCTCCGCCGTTATTCCCGTCATCGGTTGGAACCAGTGCGTGAAGTGCGTGACGCCTTTTTCTATAGCCCACTCCTTCATCTCGTTTGCAATGACGTTTGCCACCTCCAGGGACAGAGGCAGGTCAAGCTCGCAGCACCTTTTAAGCTCCGCATAGGTTTCCTTCGGCAGACGCTTCGACATAACCTTGTCGCAAAATACCATACTGCCGTAAAGCTCGGACATTATCATAATGGGATACTCCTGTTTTTTTATAGGCTTATTATATGCTCCGCGCACCGATTTTCAAAGTAATTTTATACATTTTTTTTCTTATTTTATCAAAGTTTTGACAAATTCTTTTTTAAGTGTTATAGTTATATCGCAACAAAGTGTTCATTTTTTTTTTAGCGACAGGTAAAAAAATTTGGACACTTTTTTATTCGGAGGTCATATGGATAACTACGTATCGCCGCTTTGTGAAAGATATGCAGGCAAGAGGATGAAATACATCTTCTCGCCTGATTTTAAGTTCGGCACCTGGCGCAGGCTCTGGATTGCGCTTGCCGAGGCGGAAAAGGAGCTTGGTATCCCTATCTCGGACGCGCAGATTGACGAAATGAAGGCGCATATCGACGACATCGATTACGATTTTGCCAAGGCAAGGGAAAGGGAGGTCCGCCACGACGTTATGGCGCACGTCCTCACCTACGGCGAAATTTGTCCGAATGCCAAGCCGATTATTCATCTCGGCGCGACAAGCTGCTACGTTGGCGACAACACCGACGTCATTCAGATGAAGGAGGGACTTATCGAAATAAGGCGCGCGCTTGTGACCTGTATCAAGTCCGTCCGCGATTTCGCAATCAGACATAAGGACCTCGTAACCCTCGGATACACGCACTTTCAGGCGGCTCAGCCCACTACCGTGGGAAAGCGCGCGGCGCTTTGGCTTCAGGACTTGGTTATCGACCTCGAAACGCTCGACTTCGAGCTGTCCCGTATTCAGTTGCTCGGCTGCAAGGGTACCACGGGTACCGCCGCAAGCTTTGTCGAGCTGTTTAACGGCGATACCGATAAGGTAAAGGCTCTCGACCTCGCTATAGCCAAAAAAATGGGCTTTGAAAAGAGCATTGCCGTCAGCGGTCAGACCTATACGAGAAAGGCGGATTACAACGTGATAAGCGTACTTTGCGGCATCGCGCAGAGTGCCGCTAAGTTCTCAAACGATATAAGACTTCTTTCCCACCTCAAGCAGGCGGAGGAGCCGTTCGAGTCCGGACAGATAGGCTCGTCCGCTATGGCGTATAAGCGCAATCCTATGCGCAGCGAGCGCATCGCTTCGCTTGCGCGCTACGTTATGTGCGATTCATTGAATCCCGCAATTACCGCCGCGACGCAGTGGTTCGAGCGTACCCTCGACGACAGCGCTAACCGCCGTATCGCTATTCCCGAGGCGTTCCTCGCGGCGGACGCTATCCTCGCGCTATATAACAATATCATTAGCGGACTCACAGTCTATCCCAAAATCATCGAGCGTCATCTGAAGGCGGAGCTTCCCTTTATGGCTACCGAAAATATCCTTATGTACTGCGTTACCGAAAAGGGCGGCGACAGACAGGTGCTGCACGAGGCTATTCGCAGGCACTCCGTGGCGGCGGCGAAGGTCGTCAAGCAGGAGGGCGGCGATAACGATTTGCTATCGCGTATTCTCGCAGATAAACAGTTCGGCTTGAGCGAGGAGGAGCTCGATAAGCTCCTTGACGTGCGCTCCTTCTCGGGTATGGCGGCTAAGCAGGTGGAGGAATATATCTCCGATATCGTGGACCCGCTGCTCGAGAAAAACAAGGATTATATAGGCAAGGGCAACGAGATTACGGTTTAATTCACGGACTCGGACTTCGTCCGTTTTAAACTGTTTTCGAAGGCTTGAAAAAGCTGAATCAGACGCTCGCTGCGAAAAAACAATCGAATTAAATTTTTAGAGGTAATATATGCTTACATCAATAGTCGGAATCAACTGGGGCGACGAGGGTAAAGGCCGTATGGTCGATTTGCTGTCTGAATCGCAGGACGTTGTCGTGCGCTATCAGGGCGGAAATAACGCCGGTCATACCGTCATCAACGACAAGGGCAGGTTCGTTTTGAATCTTCTGCCGTCCGGAATTCTCCGCGAGGACGTAGTAAACGTTATGGGCAACGGTATGGTCATCGATATCGAGCACCTTTGCAAGGAGATTGAAAGACTGCGCGAGGGCGGTATTAAAATTACTCCCGATAATCTGAAGATTAGCGACAAGGCTATTGTGTGCTGTCCCTATAACGTCGCGCAGGACTGCCTCGAGGAGGACAGGCTCGGCGATAAAAAATTCGGCTCCACACGCCGCGGCATCGCGCCCGTGTACGCCGATAAGTATATGAAAAAGGCTATCCGTATGGGCGATATTCTGCATCCGTCCTACCTTAAAGAGAGGCTGGAGACCATTGTCGAATGGAAAAACCTGTCAATAGAGGGAATGTACGGCGGCAAGCCCTATACCGTGGACGGGCTTCTCGAATGGTTTGAAGCCTACGGCGCGCCTCTTAAGGATTATATCTGTAACGCGGGCTATTACCTCAACGGCGCGTTGAAGGAGGGCAAACGCGTTATGCTCGAGGCTCAGCTCGGCGCATTGCGCGATATAGACTTCGGTATTTATCCCTTTACAACCTCGTCGTCTACCATTACGGCGTACGGTCCCATCGGAGCGGGTATCCCCAACCGCAAGGTTGACAACTCCATAGGCGTTATGAAGGCGTATTCCACCTGTGTGGGAGAGGGTCCGTTTACCGCGGAGATGTTCGGCGAGGAGGCTGAAAATCTGCGTCGCGCAGGCGGCGAATACGGCGCGGCTACAGGCCGTCCGCGCAGAGTCGGAGGCTTTGACGTCGTTGCTTCGAGATACGGATGTATGGTTCAGGCGACAGACGAAATTGCGCTTACGAAGCTCGATATTTTGGACACCATCGAAAAAATTCCCGTGTGCGTCGCTTACGACGTGAACGGAACGCGCGTGGAGGAGTTCCCGAGCGGAGAGGCACTCAATATCGCCAAGCCGATTATCGAATATATGGACGGCTGGATGCAGCCCACCGTAAATTGCCGCCGTTATGAGGATTTGCCAGAGAACGCGCGCAAGTATATAGAGTATATCGAGAGCGCGGTCGATTGCAATATCAAGTATATTTCCGTCGGCGCGGAGCGCGACGCAATTATCGTAAAATGACAAAAACGCAGGTTAATCCTGCGTTTTTAACTGTTTAAAGGTGTTTTTATGAAGAAAAATTCCAAACAGACCGTTGTGGTTCTCGACTTCGGCGGTCAGTATAAGGAGCTTATTGCAAGGAGAGTACGCGAGCTTAAGGTGCATTCGCAGATACTGCCCGGCAATACGCCAATCGAGAGGCTTAAGGAAATAGCGCCCGAGGGTATTATTCTTACGGGCGGTCCGCACAGCGTTTACGAGGACGGTTCGCCCCGCGCCGATAAGGAGCTTTTTGAGCTTGGTATTCCTATTTTGGGAATATGCTACGGGATGCAGCTTATGACTTATACTCTCGGCGGAGAGGTGAAGCCCTGCCGGGTAAGCGAGTACGGCACCGTAAACGTCACAGTTGACGACGAGTCGTCGATACTCTTTAATGACGTGGAGCGCGATACCGTTGCGCTTATGAGCCATACCGACAGAGTTGTTAAGCTCCCCGACGGGTTTATTCCTCTGGCGCATACCGCCGACTGTCCCGTGGCGGCGATGAGTAACGATAAGAAAAAATTATTTGCCGTTCAATTTCATCCCGAGGTTGAGCGCACAAAGCGAGGTAATACTATTATGAGCAACTTCCTGTACAGAGTGTGTGGCGTGGAAGGCGACTACACCATAGACGATTTCATCGCTTACGAAATCGAAAAAATCAAAGAGCAAGTCGGAGATAAGCAAGTGGTTCTCGGCTTGAGCGGAGGCGTCGACAGCTCCGTTTGCGCGGCTATTCTCGAAAAGGCTATCCCCAATCAGCTCACCTGTATTTTTGTGGATACCGGGCTTATGAGAAAGCACGAGGGCGACGAGGTCGAAGCCGCGTTTGCAAATAAGAAGCTCAATTTCGTGCGCGTCGACGCCGAAAAACGCTTTCTTGAAAAGCTCGCGGGAGTTACCGACCCCGAGCGCAAGCGTAAGATTATAGGCGAGGAGTTTGTGCGCGTGTTCGAGGAGGAAAGCTCCAAATTTGCGGGCAGCTTCCTCGCTCAGGGCACTATCTATCCCGACGTGGTGGAAAGCGGTCTTACAAACGGCGCGGTTATTAAATCTCACCACAACGTCGGCGGTCTGCCCAAGGATACGAAGTTTATCGGACTTGTCGAGCCGCTCCGCGCGCTCTTTAAGGACGAGGTGCGCGAGCTTGGCAGAAAGCTCGGACTGGACAGCAAGCTTGTAGAGCGTCAGCCGTTCCCCGGTCCCGGTCTTGCAGTGCGCTGTATAGGCGAGATTACCAAGGAAAGACTGGATATCTTGCGCGACGCGGATTATATCTATCGCGAGGAGATTGAAAAGGCGGGCATCAAGTGCGGTCAGTATTTCGCAGTGCTCACCGATATGCGTACCGTAGGCGTTATGGGCGACGGCAGAACTTATAATTATGTGCTTGCCCTGCGCGCAGTAAATACCACCGATTTTATGACTGCGGAATATGTGCATATTCCTTACGAGGTCCTCGATACCGTGTCGTCGAGAATTGTCAACGAGGTGCAGGGCGTGTCGAGAATCGTGTATGATATTACGGGGAAGCCTCCGGCGACCATCGAATGGGAATAAAACCGCGCTATTTAGCGTGATACTGTGTCAAAATCCCATTGCCTTCAAGTCACGTACGGATGTGTACGTTAGGCTTGTAGGCAATGGGACTTTTCCTTGTCTGACGCCAAATAGTACATTTAATCCCTATAACTACTCACCATTTGCGTTGATACTGCGTCAAAGACATTTTTGCAAACCGTCATTTACAAAGCGTAAATTAGGCGGTTCGCAAAAATGCCTTTTCCTTGTCTGAACACAAATAATCGCGGTTTATAAATTTAAATGTTTAATTAGCTTTGCAGTAGTTTCTACTTTAATCATTATAACGCAGTTAGTTTATGGAGCAGGATTTGAAAAAGCAAATAGGGCAGAGAATAAAAGAGTCCAGAATACAGGCTAATTTAACGCAGAGGGAAGTGAGCGAAAAATTAGGAATTGTTTTGCAACAGTATCAAACATATGAGAGCGGAAGATATGAGCTCGATTATAAAAAATTGACAGAAATTTGCAAAATACTTGACGTATCCGCTGATTTTTTACTCGGGTTAACGGATTATAAATAATATTTGATTGCTTTTTGAATCTCACCTCAGATTAAAATAGCTCGTCCCGATTTATCAGCTTCTTTATCTTTTTGCGGAAGGAGTAGATTGTGTTGTCTACCTTCTTTTTTTCTATCCCGAGCTTGTCCGATATTTCCTGATAGGACATTGCGCTTAGATATAGCTTTAATACGTTCATTTCACGCTCGTTCAGTACGGACGATATTGCGTCGGTTAGCAGTCGCTCCGTTTCCTTTTCCTCGTAGCCTCTTTCAAGATTTATGTCGCTCGGCAGGTCTATTATCTCGGATAGGGGAGTGTTGTTTTTTGTGATTGTGTTTTGCTTGCGCAGAACGGTTTTTATCATATTGTGTATGCAGGTGGACGCGTAGGTCTTAAAGCTCGCCGTTCCGTTTTGTACGTCGAATTTGCGAACGGCGTTCATCAGACCTATCATTCCCGACTGTATCAAATCGTCACCGTCCGCTCCTATCGCATAGTATGAGCGCGCTATCCGCTTGACAAGCGGAGAATAGGCTTTTAATAGGTCGTTTTCGGCTTCGCTGTCGCCGCCTTGCGCTTTTAATATCAGATTGTTTTCTTCTGTTTTCATAAACGCTCCCGCATCCGGATATCTGAGAGGTGTGATTATTTTGCCCGCGGACACTGCCTTACCGCTTCGTACAGTACAATCCCCGCCGCTACAGACGCGTTAAGACTGTTTACCTCTCCGTATTGGGGAATGGTCAACGTATCGTCGCAAAGCTGTTTTGTAAGTCGGTGTATTCCCTCGCCCTCGCTGCCTATCACTATCGCTATATCGCCGCTCAAATTTACCGCATTTGGCGCTTTGCCGTCGAAATCGGTAGCGTATACCCAGACGTTTTGTTCCTTAAGGTCGCGAATGACGTCGTTTATATTGGTTACCTTTGCTATAGGCATATACTCCGTTGCGCCGCTTGCTACCTTTACTACCGTGTCGTTTACGCTTACGCTTCTGTGCTTGGGAATTACTATGCCGTGCGCGCCGAAGCATTCCGCGCTTCTGATTATCGCGCCGAGATTGTGCGGGTCGGTGATTCCGTCAAGCAGGAGTATCAACAGAGGCTCGTTCTTTGCGCGCGCTCCGTCTATTATGTCCTGTACCGTACAGTAGCTGAAATCCGTTACGGCCGCTACCACTCCTTGATGATTGCCTCCGCCTGCAAGCTTGTCGAGCATTGCTCTGTCGCCGTAGCTTATGACCGTGCGCGCTTCCTTTGCAAGACTTCGTATGCTGTTTAGCGTGACGTCAAATTCGCCCTTTAGCATATAAAGCTTATCTATCGTTTTGCCTGCGCGATACGCTTCTTTTACGGGATTTCTGCCGAATATGTACATATGGTGTCCTTTATGTCGTTTTGCAGCTTCCCCGACAGGGAAAGCTATATTTGATTTGTTTATTTGTTATCTGACGGTTGCAGGGTGTCGGAGTATGCCGCGGATAAAAATTCAAACAGTCGCTCCGTATTGCCTGTAAGATACAGATATCCTATCACCGCTTCGAAGCCGCTCGCTTTTCTGTATTCCGCAGGTTCCGCGTGCTTCGCGGACGTCTGTATTTTGCAGTTGCGCGCCCGACGGAATATATCCTGCTCCTCCTCGGTGAACAGCGGCATAAGCCTTTCAGCCTCGGCTGCCTGCGATACCGCCTTTACGACTCGGGTGACCTCCTTGTGAAGCGCGCCCGTTTTCTTTAAGGTTTCGCCTACGGTCACGCGCGTACGCGTATATAAGGATTGTACTGCGTCGCCTATAAACGCCAACGACATCGGATGTAGCGCAAGGGCGTCCTGTCGCGATATAGGTTCTTTAAGCTCGAATACGGATAAATGTGCCATAAATTCAGTTTAGCACAATAGTCGGGCGATGACAATTAAATAATGACCGCATATTCTGCGGTCATTACCGTGCGATTTAATTTCTTTTACAGGTACGCTCTCAGCGCTTTTATGTTTTTGTCGTAGGTTTTCATCAGGTCGCTTGCAAGCTCGGGAATCTCTACGCCGTCGCGGGTGAGCCCGTTGATGCACTTCTGTACGCTGGTTATGCCCATATTGTAGCCGTCGATAAGCATACTTGCAAGGTGAGTATTGCTGTTGTCGAAGCTTGCGTTTACCTTTACGCCCGCCTTGAGCATTGCGCGCTGAATGGGATTGGTCTGAGCGTCCTCGAGCTCCTGCTCGCCAAGCTCGGATTTGGCTTTCTCGTAAAAGTCCTCCATAACCTCTTTTTGCGCAAGCACGAGATTTTTGAGCTTGTCGCACTCGATGTAATTGAGAATATTGTCGATGGATTGCGCTCCCATTGCGGTGTTGCGCACGATTTCTCTAAAAATTTTCATAGTTTTCGCCTCCTATGCTTAGAGTGCGGGAAATTTATGTTTTTATACGGGGGAAATTGAAAATATCCTGCGTAGGCTCGCGCGGGATATTATTTTAAAATCAGTTAAATATTTTATCTAAAAATTCTTTTATCCAGGATTTGTATACTACCTTTTCGCCGCCATCGGAGTCGGGCACGAAGCAGAGAGGGGGAAACGCCACGCACCACCAGTTGTCGCCGCTGCCGCTGCCCAGATTTATTACTACTGCATCGTAATTGCCTGCGGGGAATTCGTAGCCGTCGTAGACGCGGTCGGGAAAGTATTCGTTGTCTATACGTATAGATGATTTATAGGAATATCCGTGCGTTTTAAGCGTGCTGTCGGCGATTGCCGTAAGGCGCGAGCGCTCGCGGGAAAGAACTGCCGCCGCCTCGCTTTTGGTGCGGCACTCCGATAGCGCAAGCTCTAAAAATTCGGTAATTCTGTCGCGCACCGCAAGCTTTACCGATTGGTCCGCCTCGCTGTTGGAGTTGGCGCGTATATGTATTCTTATGCAGCTTTCGGCAAGCTGTTTCCGGTCAGCCGTCCTCAGGTCGCAGGCGCACATCGACAGCAGGGCGAGTGCGAGCAGTATCAGCGCAAAAAATGAAGCTATAATGATTTTTCTTGTTTTCATACGCCTATTATTGCCACTTGTCCGAGCTTTAAACGGGTGCGCTTGCATAAAAACGCTGTCTATAAACAAACTACCCGAAAGAGGTGAAAAATGCAAATTCAAAAAAACACTACGGCGGCTACAAAGATTTTGCTTATTCTGCTTGCTATGATTTTGCTTGCGGGATTGCTTGCGTACTTTCTGCCGACCGATAACGGAGTAGCCGACGCTGCGGTTTTAAAGCAGGGCTCGTCGGGCGCTACCGTTAAAACGATGCAAACAAAATTGATTAACTGGGGCTATCTGACAGGTAAGGCGGACGGAATATTCGGCTCCAAAACCAAGGCGGCGGTCATCAGGTTTCAGAGAAACAACGGACTGAGCGCGGACGGCATAGTAGGTACCAAGACCGCTCAGGCTATGGGTCTTAAGCTGTCGGGCTCGTCAAGCTCGGGTAATAACTCGGGAGGCGGAAGCTCCTCGTCTACGGACCTTAACCTGCTTGCGAGAGTTGTGTACGGAGAGGCGAGAGGAGAGCCCTATACCGGTCAGGTTGCGGTTGCGGCAGTCGTGCTCAACAGAGTCAGAAGCTCGTCCTTCCCCAATACCATTGCGGGCGTTATTTATCAGTCGGGAGCCTTCGACTGCGTGCCTGACGGACAGATAAATCTTACTCCCAATCAGAGCGCTTACAATGCCGCGCGCGACGCGCTGAACGGCTGGGACCCGTCCTACGGTTGTCTGTTTTACTACAATCCCCGTACCGCGACGAGTAAATGGATGCTTTCGCGTACGGTTAAGCTCAATATAGGAAATCACGCGTTTTGTTAAATCCGCGTTTAAGAGGTGTATATGAAAAAGAATAATAAACAGGTCTGCGTGAACGAGTGTCCGCAGGAAAACAGAAGAAACAAAAAACCAAGCAAAAATAAGGTTATCAAAACCGCGGTTTTCGGGACTGCGTTCGGATTGTGCGCAAGCGCGATAGTTGGCTTATCCGTTGCGCTGTACTTTGCGGATAAGACCGTTACCACCCACGAGACGTATCAGCGTCAGATGGACGCGGTTTACTCGAGAGCCTATTACGATTTGCTTGACGGCGCAAGCGACCTCGGCATAAATCTGCGTAAAATAGGAGTTTCCAACTCGCCCAGAATGCAGCAGTCGCTGCTGTACGAGGTGTGGAGCTCCGCAAATCTTGCCGAGAACAGCCTCGCTATGTTCGAGAGCAACGACGACGGGCTTTTGCAGGCGCAGAAGTTTGTAAATCAGCTCGGCGATTACTCGCATACGCTCGCCCGCAGAGTGGCTAACGGCGAATCGCTCTCCGCAGAGGAGCGCAGTAAGCTCATTAAAATGGGAGATATGGCGGACGTGTATATGAAGGCACTGCGACAGGTTCAGACCAATCTCGAGGACGGACGTATGTTCGTCGGCGAGGGCGGCGCGCTCGAGGGCTTTGCGGACGCATTCGCTCCCTTCGCCGAGCCGAGCTTCGAATATCCCGAAATGATTTACGACGGTCCGTTTTCTGACTCGATGGAGAACAGAGAGCCTATCGCGCTTAAGGGCGAGATTATTAACGAGCTTAAGGGCGCGGAGATTGTCGTCGATTATCTCGGCGGATTGGGCGCAAAAAATATCAAATTTATAGGCGAGGGCAACGGCGATATTCCTACGCTCAACTACTCGCTTACCATAGAGGGTATGGAAGCCTTTGCGCAGCTGAGCAAGCAGGGCGGCAGGCTTGTGCTGTTCAATATGGCTACCGCCTCCGACTCCGAGCCTGCCGTCAGACAGGACGCAGGTCCTACCTGTCAGCAGAACGCGCTGTCCTTTGCGCGCAAGCTCGGCTTTGACAATATGCAGGTGGTCTGGTCCTCCTCTATGGACGGCGAGTGCTATATCAACCTCGCTCCCGTGGACAACGACGTGATTCTCTATTCCGATTTGGTTAAGGTCAAGGTGCGCGAGCGCGACAGTCACGTCATCGGCTTTGACGCAACTCACTATGCCTACAATCATCGCGAAAGAACGATTCCCGCTCCCGCGATAAGCGCGGAACAGGCGGAAAAGACGCTGTCAATTCCCGCAGTGACGGAGGGCAGACTTGCGCTCATTCCTCTAAACGGCGCGCGCGAGGTGCTGACATATGAGTTCGAGTGCGAGCGAGACGGAACGTACTTCGTATATATCGACGCGCTGACCGGCGACGAGGCAAATATACTCTACGTTGTGGACGACGCCGACCTTGGTTCTCAGACAATGTAAAAATAAAGAGTAAAAAAATAAAGCTCCGTCCTTGCGACGGAGCTTTTAAGCTTATCTGCGTTTTGAATTTTTAGCGTTGTTTTTGCCCGATTTGGAATTGGATTTTTTTGAGCTCGCGGCCTTGCCCCTTCCTTTCCCTCCGCGTTCGGGCTCAGGCTCCTTTCTTACAAGGCTCTTGATAAAGCACAGAGAAATTATAAATTGCAATACGCCCCATATCGCGCCTGCGATGGCAAGATAGCCCTTTGCGCCTATTACGTCTACCAGATAGCCGATAACGTCGCCGTCCGTCTTGATGAGATAGGGCGCAAACAGCGCGGTTGCCGCAAGTCCGCCTATTATAAGGCTGAATATCACGTTGAACGCTCTGCCGTACTTTCTGCCGCACATAGAGATAAATGCGACTATAAAGTTTATGCAGGACAGCGTGAACAGCAGCAGAGGAACGAGTATCGCAAAGCCGCCGAGCGCGCCTGCCGCAGCCATAGTGCCTTTAAACAGCTCGAAGCTGTTTATCATATGAGCCCATACGGTAATGCCGTCGAAGTACGAAGCCGCCTTTACCCATACGAAGGATTCGGGCAGGGTAATAGTGCCGTTTGCCGTAAGATAGCTTACCGCCGCGAGCGCAATGAATACGGCTGAGAATACCATCATTATGAGGTTTCTTAAGGTGCCGTTCTTCTTGTCGGAACGTTGCTCCGCCTTAGCGTTTTGCCGAGCCTGTGCATTTTTGTTGCTTACGGGCGCGGCTTTCGTCGCCTTTTTGCTTTGCTTTACGGGCTGCTCGTACATCTCCTGCGGCTCGTCGTCATACATATCCGCGCGTGAGTTTGCGTATGCGCTGTTCCTCGGAGCGTTGTATTGATTTGTGCGCGTCGCGCCGTAATTGTTGGTTTTTTGAGCGCCGTATCCTGCGTTGCGTTGATTGCCGTAGGCTCCCGTAGCTCTCTGTCCGCCGTAGGTGTTTGCCCTCGGCGCAGAGTACGCGTTTGTCCTTTGCGTAGCCTGTCTTTGCGGCGCGGTGTTTCTCGCTCCCGGAGGCGCGGCAAGCGCAGGTCTGGACATAGGTTGCGAAAGTATCTGCGGGTTCTGGTTTATTTTTACGCCTATAGTCACACCGCAGCTCGGACATTTTATGCGGTGTCTGTAATTTTCGGGGAGTGAATCTTTATTCGCAGGTGGGTCAAAGCTGATTTCTGAACGACAACTCGGACATCTTGTATACATAATGCGTCAACTCCTTTCCTTATAGTATAAATCAATCACTATTATATTATCATAAAGCGATAAAGTCAATGATATTTTAATTTCCAAAAGCTTACAAATACTCATAAGTCGGCATATATGCTTTGTAAAAATCGGTTTTTATTCTATTAGTATGCTTTAAAGGCTGAGCTTGGCAATACCGTTTTTTTACCCGTCTTTTACTAAACTATGCGTTTATATGATTGAAAATACCATATAAAATGCCCTTTTATAAATTTTGTGTGCATTTTATTCGCTTGCGCCCGGAGAGGATTGGGATAAAAGGGTTGCAAAAATCCGCCGTCGGGGCTATAATCGAGTAAATGAATACCGCGCAGGCTGCACGGCGAAAGTATGTGCATTAAACGGGGAATACGGTGAAAATCCGTAGCTGTTCCGCAACGGTAACCTAAGGGAAGCCCGAATGCCAGACCTGCGAGAGGGGTTTCGTTTGGTTCGAGTTAAGCCGAGCGCGTCGGACACGTTTGGCGTGTCCTTTTTTATTGAAAACGTAAATGCGGATAAATTTATAAGGAGTGCTTATGAAATTAAAAAAAAGAATTGCGCTTTGCGCGCTTATGCTTGCGCTGGTAGCGGTGCTGAGCTTTACGCTTGTTGCGTGCAACGGCTCGCTTGAGCAACAGATACGCGATTTGCAGGATAAGGTGAACGGCTTCGAGCAGGATTTTGCGGAAAAGTCCATAACCGTGTATATCGGGGAGAAGGAATTTGCGGTTACTACGCGCAAGTCCTTTCTGCACGACGTGCTTAAGGATTTGAAGGCAGGAGGGAAAATATCCGCGTACGCTTACAGCGGCGGAGAGCTCAGCCCGTTTTTCACCCGGATAGACGACCTTGAGCAGGATACGGCAAATTATAAGTATTATACCGTCTGGCACACAGTGGATGAGTTTTCGCTGAAAAGCGTTTATGCGGGCTTTATGCCCGGGCGCGGCGAAAAGCTGACGGAGGGAGAGGGCGAGTACGCAACGGTATTTGTTGCTACCTCTTATAAGCAGAGGACGATGTTTTATTCTAACGTAGGCGTGGGACTCCTGCCCGTTGTGGACGGAGCCGCATATGCCGTGCTTGTGGACTGACCTGAGGTCGGCATAAATCTAAACCTTTTGAATAAACGGAGTTTGAAGCAAACCGAAGTTTAAATAATTAAATCGATAATATAAAGTATGCTTACGGCAAGAAACAAATCCAATAAAACGGCGACCTTGTACGTGGTGCGAGTGGCGTTTATGGCGGCGACGCTAACGGCGTTTAAGCTGGCACTGTCCTTTGTGCCCAACGTGGAGGCGGTTACGCTGATTATATGCGTGTACGGCTCGGCTATGGGCGTTGCGTACGCTTTGCCCGCCGCGCTGATTTTCTGCACGGCGGAGCTTGCAATTTACGGGTTTGGAAGCTGGGCGCTGTTGTACTACGTTTATTGGAGCTTGCTTGCCATAGTATCGGGATTGCTTTTGAAGGGCGGAAGAATTCCGCTTGCGGTTATTACAAGTATTGTCGGAAGCGCGTTGTTCGGAGTGCTGTCGGCTTGCTGCGATACGCTGTTTATCGTGACGAGCCTTGCGCCTTCAAGGCTCGGGGATTACTGGATTGCCTATTATATCCGCGGTCTTTACTTCGACGTTGTGCATATCATTTCCAATGCGGTTATTATGTCCGTACTCTACGCGCCGTTGATTGCGGTGATTAAACGGGCGGCGCCGAGCGCGTACGGACGAACCCGCGCGCCGAGGCTTATGCGCCGTCTTGTGTTTTTGGAATACTCAAGAGAATGCGATTAAATCGGTTATCTAAATCGCTCGATTTTGTTTAAGCTACGCCTTTGCGTCGTCAAGCGCGGCGCGCATAGAGATGTAATCCGAGCAAAGCTGTATTATGTAGCGCTGTCTGTCGTCGTGGGACATCTCCTTTAATTTTTGCTCGTCCGCAAACTCCGATATTGGATTGTCTATGTTCTTTCCGCTCTGCCGCAGCTCGAATAGCTTTATGTATATTTCGCGCTGCCGCGGCGTCGCGCTCTTGGGTACGGAGGGATAGGGTTGCTTATAATCGTTGTTCATAAGCCGCGCCTTCGCCTGGTTGGCAAGGTCGCGCATAGGACATTTATTGTGTTTTACATTACTCATATCAGCCTCCGCCGTTATGATAACATAATCGGAGAGGAAAAGAATACTATACGCAAAATAAGACAGAATTCGACAAATTTTTTAATTTTTATCCTCGGGTATATTGTCGTCGGTTTTCCTTTGAGCGTCCTTGACCTTTGTTCTTTTGGACATTATTTTTCTTGTTGTCAGCGGAATGGGTAGCACTCCCGCTACGAAGGCGGCAAACCCGTATAGCTCGAATTTTCCGTCTAAAAAGAATTCGAGACAGACGGCGAACAGCGCGCCTATGCACACCGTTGCGAAAAAGTCGGTTAAAGCGCGCTCGGCGGGGCGCGCTTTTCGCAGATACAAAAGCGCAATTACGCCCGCCGCAAGTCCGAGCGCAAGGCAGAGGGCAAAGCGGACGAGCTGTACCCTCGCGTTTGCGCCGAGATAGAAGGTTTGTGACAGTAGCACCGTCATTTGAATATGCGTTTGATTATTGACGTAGGCGCCGCCTGAGAGGTGTAGCGCAGAGAAAATACTCTGCCCGTGACCTGAAGCTTGCCGTTTTCGATGTCCAAGGTCTTTACCGCAAGGTTCTGTCCTGTTACCAGAAGCGTTTCGTTTTCAAGGCGGACGGTTATGTTTTTGTCCGTAAACACGGGGACGTCCTTTACTCCGGTCATACTCATTGCGCGCTCGTGGTCAAGCTCGAGCTTGTGTCCCGTTCTTTCCGCGGGAGAGGAGTTCGGTTTCGCCGCGGCGACCGTGCTTGTCGGCTTCGTTCCCGAAAAGGACAGCGAGCGGGTGTTTACCGCTCCCGTCGGTTTTTGTCCGTTTTTGTTTATTGTGCTGTCAGAGTTTGAAAATTCCATATAGATTACTCCTTTGCGGCGGGCGCATTTCATTGACAATAATATTAAAAGAGAATAAAATATATGAGTATTTTTAAAAAACAGCTGAGGTTTTAAGCGATATAATGAACGAAAATAAAAAAAATAAGCCCGTAAAATTTGCGCTCGACAGCTCCGCGGCATTCTATCCGTACTTCACTACGAGAAAGGCTCAGAGTATGTATTGCGTGGGCGCAGTGCTGGACGGGGATATCGACAGGGAGGTCTTAAAACGCGCCGTCAACGACGCGCTGAACAGGTTTCCTCTTTACAAAACCAAGGTCATAAGGGGCTACGGCTCTTATATGCTGAAAAGCAACGACGCGGAAGCCGAGGTGTTCGACCTCGACGGCAAGGTGCTTAAGCCCATCGATACCAAGCTTACGCACGGCTATCAGTTCAGGCTTGCGTGCAGGCGCGACAGACTCACGCTCGAGATGTTCCACGCGCTGACCGACGCAAACGGCGCTATCGCTTTTCTTACCGCTATCATACGCAGATACAGGGAGCTTTGCGGCGTCGAGTTTGACGGGAATTGCGGCGTAGAGGCGTGGAACGCCGCTCCCAAAGCGGGCGAGCTGGAGGACGGCTTTAAGAAATATTATAAACGCATATCCTTGAGAGAACTGAATTTAAAGGGAATGGCAGGCGGAGTTCCGCACAGAATTAAGGGCACGCTTCTTAAGGACGGATATATCCTTGAGGACGGCGTTATGGACGCCGATAAGCTTCTTGAAAACGCAAGAGCTATGGGCGTGTCGCTTACGGCGTACGTTGCGGGCGCGGTTGCGTACGGAATTATCAGAACGTCGGAAGTGAAACGTCCTATCGTCATTATGGTTCCCGTAAATCTGAGAAAGCTGTTTCCCACCGAGTCGCTGAGCAACTTCGTCACCTTTGTGCGGCTTATCGTTAAAAAAGAGGAGTGCGCAAGCTTTGAGGATTGCGTTAAAACCTGCGCCGCGCAGCTTAAGGAAAAGGCTGCCAAGGATAAGATGCAGGCTTTTATTTCCACAACGGTACGCGCTCAGCGTAATTTTATATTCCGCGCCGTGCCCCTCTTTTTAAAGTGGATTCTGATAAGACTCGGCAGACTGTTTATGAAGTCCCGTCAGACTATAATTATAAGCAATCTCGGCGGCTTCGACCTTCCCGAGCAGATGGGCGTGGACGAGCTGCTTGTAAATCTCAACGTGTCTGCCAATAACGTCCAAAACCTCGGCATAGTCTCCTATCGCGGAAGGTGTAAGCTGACCTTTACAAGCGCTATCGCCGAGCTCGATATGCCGCGCGCTACGTTTGAAATTCTCTCCGAGCAGGGCGTGAACGTCGCAAAAACGGGTTTTATACGCAATAAGGATACGGATAACGCTCCGATTACGAATATACAAGAGGATAAACAATATGAAAAAGCTAAATTCAGAACAACTGAGAAAACTCTATCTTGACTTTTACAATTCCAAGGCGCACGCCGTTATAGAATCGGCGTCGCTTATTCCCGAGAACGACCCGACCGTGCTCTTTACTACTGCCGGTATGCATCCGCTCGTTCCCTATCTCCTGGGTGAAAAGCATCCCGCGGGCAAGCGTCTTACCGACGTTCAGGTCTGCGTGCGTACGGGAGATATCGAATCGGTAGGCGACGCAAGCCACTGCACCTTCTTCGAGATGCTCGGCAGCTGGTCGCTGGGCGATTATTTCAAGCGCGACGCCATAGCCTGGTCGTACGAGCTTCTGCTCGAGAAACTCGAGTTCGATAAGGACAGATTCGCCGTTACCGTTTTTGCGGGCGACGAGAACTGCCCCCGCGACGACGAAAGCGCTAAGCGTTGGGAGGAGCTTGGAATATCCAAGGACAACATTTTCTACCTCGATAAAAAGCACAACTGGTGGGGTCCTGCGGGTATGACCGGTCCCTGCGGTCCCGATACCGAGATGTTTATAGATACGGGCAAGCCCAAATGCTCGGAGAATTGCTCGCCCGCCTGCGACTGCGGCAAGTATATGGAGATTGGCAACGACGTATTTATGCAATACTTTAAAAACGCGGACGGAAGCTTCGAGCCGCTCAAGAACAAGAACGTCGACCAAGGTATGGGTCTCGAAAGAATGCTGTGCATCCTCAACGGTTATAAATCTGTGTTCGAAACGGACCTTTTCAGCTTTGCAATAGAAAAGCTCGAGCAGCTTAGCGGAAAGCGCTACGGCGAGGATGACGACGTTACAAAGGCTATGCGCATTATTGCGGACCATACGAGAACGTCAACCTTCCTGCTCGGCGACAGAAACGGAGTTTCTCCGTCCAACGTGGACCAAGGCTACGTTTTGCGCCGCCTCATCCGCCGCGCTATGAGATATTGCCGCGCCATCGGCGTGGACGACGGCGCGCTTGCGGAGCTTGCAAGGCTGTACGTCGATAAGTATAAAAACGCATATCCCTATATCAAGGAGAACGAGGAGAGAATCGTGCTCGAGCTTAATTCCGAAAGGGATAAGTTTGCAAAGACTATAGAACAGGGGCTTAAGGAGTTTGACAAGGTGCTTTCGCACCTGCCGCAGGGAATGACCGTATTCCCCGGCAAGACGGCGTTCAGACTTTACGATACGTTCGGCTTCCCCATCGAGATGACGGAGGAGCTTGCAAAGGAAAAGGGCTTCGTACTCGATACCGAGGGCTATAAGAAGGCGTTTGCCGACCATCAGGCTTTGAGTAAGGCGGGCGCGGAGCAGAAGTTTAAGGGAGGACTCGCCGATAACGGCGTTCAGACCGCAAGACTGCACAGCGCGACTCATCTGCTCAACGCCGCGCTTAAGACTGTGCTTAACGATAATTCCATTCAGCAAAAGGGAAGCAATATCACGGCGGAAAGATTGCGCTTCGATTTCAATTTTCCGCGTCCGCTTACCAAGGAGGAGCTTGAAAGAGTGGAACAGCTTGTAAACGGCGAAATTGCAAAGGACGTTCCCGTTAAGCTGGAGGAGATGACCGTTGAGCAGGCTAAGGCGGCGGGAGCGATTGGCGTTTTCTCAAGCAAGTACGGCGAGGTCGTAAAGGTTTACACCATAGGCTTTTCAAAGGAGATTTGCGGAGGTCCGCACGCGGCAACCACGGGAGAACTCGGCAAATTCCGCATAGTTAAGGAGCAGAGCTCGTCCGCGGGCGTAAGACGTATAAAAGCCGTTTTGGAATAATATCCGATAAAATCGCTTGCGTATAGCCTGACGGAAGTAAGCACTATATGCGAAGCGGTCGGCTGCGCGGCAAGAAGCGCGCCTAAAATGTTGACTATTGGATATAATTAGTTTATATTATATAAACAAAACTGCAATCGCGCGTATACTATAGTTGTAGCTTACGCGACAAGGAGGTTTGATATGAAAAAGAATCTTGAAAAGATATTTGCGTCCGCCAGTATTATCGTTGCGGTCATTATGATTATGATTTTGATTGTGACGGCGTTTGGCGGCATCAACGTGAAGGAGTTTGAAAGCGAGCTCGTCCGCGGTCTGCTAATCACGCTTGCGATACTCTACTTTGTGCTTGCAAGCGTTGCGCTTGTGCTTATGTTTGTAAACAGCGACGTCATAAAGGACGTTGTTATCCGCACCGAAACCGGCGGCTCGGTCAGGGTGTCATCTAAGGTCATCAACAAGTTTGTTAAGAAGGCTTGCGCCGAGATTGAGGGCTTGAAATGCAAAAAGGTCGTTCTTGTGCAGGACGATTACGGCGTGCGCCTTAAGGTCAACGTCAAGATTGTAGACAAGGACGTCGTAGAGGTGGAAACCTATCTGCGTACCTTGCTCGAGGATATGTTCTTCGGCGAGTTCGGCTTTAAGTTCGAGTCCATTGAAATTAAGGTTATGGTGCTTACGCCTACCTATAAGTCCGACAAGGCGGCGATAGAGGCGATTGTTGCCGAGAAGGTTGCCGAGATACGCGCCGAGCAGCCCGAGGAGCTTAAGCCCGAAGCCGTGGCGGCAGAGAAGCCCGCAGAGAATACGGCTGTCGCAGAGGCGGCGGAGCCGCAGACGGTTGCTGCGGAGAGCGTTGCGGAGCAGTCGGCGGTCGCGCCCGAGAGTAACGACGCGTCCGAGGAAATAGTCGCAGACGCAGCCGCGCAGGATATAACCGAATAAAAAAGAGAAAAGCCGTGCTGACCGCCCTCAGGGGCGGTTGCACTTGTTAAGGAGTATATATGAAAGAAGTAATTTTAACCCAAGAAGGTCTTGAAGAACTTAAAAAGCGTCTGGATTATCTTATCGTTTATCTGCGCGACGACGTTGCAAAGAAGCTTCAGCACGCAAGAGAGCTGGGCGACCTCAGCGAGAATGCCGAGTATGACGCCGCCAAGCAGGAGGAGGGGCAGGTAGCGCAGGAGATTAAGGACCTAGAAGAACGCATTAAAAACGCCAAGATTATTGAGAAGGCGGCGACGGGCAAGGTGTCCGTGGGACATACCATAAAGGTAGAGTATCTCGGCGAGGTGGACGAGGACGAGGAAAGCATCCTCACCGTTCAGCTTGTGGGCGAGACCGAGGCGGATTTTGCAAAGGGCAAGATTAGCAACGAATCTCCTCTCGGCAAGGCGCTTATAGGCAAAAAGGCGGGAGAAAAGGTTAAGTTTGCCAATATCCACGGCGGAATCGAGGAATACAAGGTTATTTCTATAAAATAATTACATTACATAACGCTCTTTGGGCGCAGGATTTGAAGTTATGAGCGAACAGCAAATGAATACACCCGAGCTCCGTCCCGAGGCGGACGCCAACGAGGTGCGCAAGGTCAGAATAGAAAAGCTAAGGGAGCTTAGCGAAAACGGAAAAAATCCTTTTGAGATTACGTCCTTTGACAGGACTGCTACCGCCGCGGAGGTCAACGGCGATTACGACCGTCTCGAGGGTCAGTCCGTCCGCGTTGCGGGCAGACTCGTATCCAAGAGAATTATGGGCAAGGCGAGCTTTGGTCATATCCTCGACAGCGACGGCAAATTGCAGGGCTATTTCAGCCGCGACGATATGGGCACAGAGGAATATCAGGCGTTTAAGAAATGGGACGTCGGCGATATTATCGGCATAGAGGGCGAGGTGTTTAAGACCAAGACCGGCGAGATTTCCGTACACGTAAAGAGGGCGGAGCTACTTGCCAAATCACTGCTTCCGCTCCCCGAAAAATACCACGGTCTTAAGGATACGGAGCTGAGATACCGTCAGCGCTACGTCGACCTTATTGCAAATCCCGAGGTCAAGGACGTGTTTTTAAAGCGCAGCAGGATAATTTCCACCATTCGCGAGGTTCTTGACAAAAAGGGCTTTGTAGAGGTTGAAACTCCTATACTCAATACCCTTGCCGGCGGCGCAAACGCGCGTCCGTTTATTACCCACCACAATACGCTGGATATCGATATGTATATGCGTATCGCTACCGAGCTGCACCTAAAGCGCTGTATAGTCGGCGGCTTCGATAAGGTTTACGAGATAGGCAGACAGTTCCGCAACGAGGGAATGGACCCTAAGCATAATCCCGAATTTACCACTATCGAGCTTTATCAGGCGTACTCCGATTACAAGGATATGATGGATATTACCGAGGAGCTGTACAGCACCGCCTGTATGCGCGTGCGCGGCACTCTGGATATAGAGTATCAGGGACAGCCGCTTTGCTTTAAAACTCCGTGGGCGAGGCTTTCTATGGTGGAGGCTGTAAAAAAATATACGGGACTGGATTTCGATACGCAGTCGCTTGACGAGCTTATCGCACAGGCTAACGCCAAGGGTCTCGAGCTTGCAAAGAATACGTCCTGGGGCACTGCGCTCTACGAGGTGTTTGACCGATTTGTAGAGGAAAAGTTGGTCGGACCTATCTTTATATACGATTATCCCGTTGAAGTGAGTCCGCTTGCAAAACGCAAGCCCTCCGACCCGCGCCTTACCGAAAGATTTGAGTTTTTCGTTTGCGCAAGCGAGGGCGGAAATGCGTTCAGCGAGCTTAACGACCCAATCGACCAGCGTTCGCGCTTCGAGCAGCAGATGCTTGCCAAGGCAAACGGCGACGAGGAGGCTCAGCCCTATGACGAGGATTTCTGCAACGCTCTCGAGTACGGAATGCCTCCGACAGGCGGCGTGGGCATAGGAATAGACAGAATGGTTATGGTGCTTACGGATTCGGCTTCTATACGTGATGTGTTACTTTTTCCCACAATGCGCCCAATAAAATAATTGCGCCGACTGTCACACCTTGTGTGCCTGTCACAAATAATTTTGTGTGCCTATCACGCGTTATCTGAGTGAAGGCACACTGTGGTACGCACACTTGCGAGAATGCGAAATTTATAGTCATTTAAAGTAAACTCGCAAGATGTGCTGTGAGCGCAATCGTTTAAGGTGCAAAAGAGGCAAGTGAATTGCCACTTTTGCGGAATGAAATTATTTGTAGGTGTACATCGCTCGTTACGAAGTTTAGAACACGACGCGCAGGGCGCGGAGCTATTGAGCGCCGAAGTGCGATGATAGTACAAGTGAGCGCGGACTTCGTCCGTTTAAACACCAAGCAAAAGGTTATGCGGAGTGTAGCAGGAGTTTATAACGTCGGAGAAAGTGAACAGCAAATAATCTTTTGCGCGGTAGTACAGATAAAATCGAACTATCATAATAACAATGATTACATCGTAAGCGTTGTTATGTGATATGTGCCGATTTTAGCTGTTGAGTGGTGGGAGCGGCGAGACCGGAAAGAGGGGGCTATTCTATTTATGTACACGACATACAGCATTAAAAAGTGACTTGAGCGTACTTTTATTGTAATTTGCACAGCCCAAGTTCTAACGCCAGTTTAAAGCCAGATTTGAAACCATAATAATATATGTTATCTTCAACCTCACTGTAATACTCTCCGATAGCTTCGTCTAATTTATTATAGAGGTCTATTATTTGAGGTTGATTTTCAATAGCTTCAAACAATTTATGCTCCAAATCAACAATCACATTAAGTGCATCTGTAATCTTTTGTGTATTTTTTATTATTTTATAGTCGTCTCTTTGAGCATAAAGCAGCATTGTTATTATATTTAGTTCATTCATTACAGTAACCTCAAAAAATGATTGTATCTACATTCTAATACCCATTTTGGGTATTGTCAACCCAAAATGGGTATTTGCGCGTATAATTTTACTATGACTGATTTTAATTTTGGAAAAAACCTTAAAGAAATAAGAAAAGCAAACCATTTAACTCAAGCACAAGTGGCGGAGTTGCTTCATTGTAGCATAAATAAATATGCGAGCTGGGAACAAGGTCGTACTGAACCTGATATAGAAAGCTTGTGGGAATTATGCAAAATTTTTAATGTGAACTATAACGATTTGCTTATTCCTATAAATTCCCAATATTAAAATTTATTTAGTTTTCATAACGCCTTCATATAACACTCTTGTGGTAAATAATTTTTATGAGAAAAATACTTTTTGCAGAAAGATTAAAAGAATTACGTAAAGAAGAAAATTTAACGCAGTTGGAACTTGCAAAATCCACAGGGTTAAGTCAAAGCGCAATAACTGCTTGGGAAGTTGGCACAAACTCTCCGACAGCAACGGCAATCGTACTTCTTGCGGAATATTTTGACGTTACAACAGATTACATACTTGGCGTAAGTAATATCAGATGATTTTAATTTGCATTATTAAGTTATTAAATGTTTTAAACCATATAAAAAATAAAGCCGATTCAATTTACTTATTTGTATATTTGATGGTATTATAAAACATATCACTTTTAGATATAATTTTTTTAAAGGTGAAAATATGGATTTAAAAATAGAAGTAGGTAAAAGATTGGCGTACTGTAGAAAGCAAGCGGGTTATACGCAGAAACAGGCAGGCGAAGCGGTGAATATGACGCAGCCTAATTATGCAAGATATGAGAGAGGAGTTTATGAATTAAACTACTATCAAATAAAAACCCTTTGCGCTTTATTTGATGTATCCTCTGATTATTTATTTGGTCTTTCAAAAGACATCGGCAGAAACTAAACAATGACCATTAAAAGCGTTTATAAATCCGAAATACCTGCAAAAATAAATCTCAGCCTTGAAATTACGGGAAGGGCGGACAATTTGCATACGCTCAAAATGCTTGTTTGTCCATATCGGGGTTATAGCGATATTGTGGAATTTTATCCAAATACCGATAAGACCGATATAGAGATTGAAATTGCAGAGGCTTATATCGGCTTCGATAAGGCGCGATTCTTGAATTTTTTTAATCCTAAAATAAAGGCTATCGGGCAGAAGCTCGGCATAGGCGGCAGGCTGGTAGTAAAAAAGGGCGTTCAGTTGGGCGCGGGCTTGGGCGGCTCCTCGGCGAGCATTGCGGGCGCGCTGTCCGCAATATGCGACTGTGCGCGGGAGCTTGGGAAATATACCCCGTTAGATACCTCCTTTCTGCTTGCGCTCGGCAGCGACGTGCCGTGTATGCTATTTTCCAAGCCGTGCATTGTGACGGGTGTGGGGGAGATTGTTTTGCCTGTGGATTTGCCCTTCGAGACAGACAATTTTAATGTTGAAATTGCCGAGGGCGGCTCGGATACCGCCGCTTGCTACGCTCTTTACGACAGGCTGAAGGAGACGGGGGCGGATACCTCCGCTTGCACTGACAATGCGGACGGCGCAAATTGTTATGAGCATTTAAATATTTGCGGCGAGGAGATTGCTTTGTTTAAAAACGATTTGACCTTGCCCGCCTGTAGGCTCAACAAAAACATACAGACGTTGATTATTGCGTTAAAAGAAAAGCATAATTGTGTGTTTTTAAGCGGCAGCGGCAGCGCGGTGGTGTTCAAAGCCGACAAATTTTAGATTTATTTTTTATTATTTTTGCGGTTTTTGACATTTTTTGAAAATTTGCGATTGCAAATTCTTTATTTTTGTAAAAATGTTATTTTGCTATTGTGCTTATATTTATAATTTGTTACAATAATATTAAAGTATATAGATATACAATACGTCTTGAGTGAGCTGTCACGACTTAACAAAAGAGTATTGCGGAGAGAATTATGAAAAGAGTCAAGGACAGTTACGCTTGTTATCTGTTTCACGAAGGCACTAATTATCAGGCGTATAAAATGTTTGCGCCGGTCAAGGGCGTGGAGAACTGCGTTGACGGCTGGTATTTTTCCGTTTGGGCGCCAAACGCCAAGGCGGTTTCGGTCGTGGGCGATTTCAATAACTGGGACGCGGGTAAAACTCCTATGACTCCGTCGGACGACGGCATCTGGATGACCTTTGTGCCCAATCTCAAGCAGTACGACGTTTATAAGTACGCCGTCACCGACAAGTACGGCAAGACGGTTTTTAAGTGCGACCCCTACGGCTTGCATTTCGAGACCGCGCCCGCAAACGCGTCCAAGCTGTACGACCTGTCCGGCTATCGCTGGAAGGACAGAAAGTGGATGAAGGACAGGGAAAATTACAATCCCTACGGCAGTCCTATGAATATCTACGAGATGCATTTCGGAAGCTGGCGCAGATACGACGACGGAAATTTTATCAATTATACCGCTATGGCGGACGAGGTTATCCCCTACGTCAAAAAGATGGGCTATACGCATATAGAGATTATGCCGCTTACGGAGTATCCGTTTGAGGGCAGCTGGGGCTATCAGGTCACCGGTATGTTTGCGCCTACCTCGCGCTACGGCACTCCCAAGGACCTTATGGAATTTATCGACCGCTGTCACAGGGCGGGGATAGGCGTCATCCTCGACTGGGTGCTTGCGCATTTCCCGCGCGACGAACACGGTCTGAGCAATTTTGACGGCACGCCTCTTTACGAGTACGCCGACCCGCGCAAGGGCGAGCATAAGGAGTGGGGTACCAAAATTTACGATTTCGGCAAAAACGAGGTCAAATCCTATCTCATATCCGCGGCTATGTTCTGGTTTGACATCTATCACATCGACGGCATTCGCTGCGACGCAGTAGCAAGTATGCTCTATCTCGATTACGGCAGAAAGGACGGCGAATGGGTGCCCAATCAGTACGGCGGCAACTACAACCTCGAGGCAAGGGATTTCTTGCGTCAGATGAATACCGCTATCCTTTCCAAATATCACGGCGCGCTGACTATCGCGGAGGAATCCACCGCGTATCCTATGATTACAAAGCCCGCTTACGACGGCGGTCTCGGCTTCAACTTCAAGTGGAATATGGGCTGGATGAACGACAGCCTGCACTATATTTCGACGGACCCCTTCTTCAGAAAGGACAATCATAACGACCTTACCTTTGCCATTACCTACGCGTACAGCGAAAACTATATCCTGCCTATCTCCCACGACGAGGTGGTGCACGGCAAGTGCAGTATGATAAATAAATTCCCCGGCGACTACGACCAGAAGTTTGAGGATTTAAAGGCGTTTTACGGCTTTATGATTGGTCATCCCGGCAAAAAGCTCAACTTTATGGGCAACGAGTTTGCTCAGTTTATAGAGTGGAATTATTCGCAGCCGCTCGACTGGTTTTTGCTGAATTATCCGCGACATAAGTCGTTTCAGAAATTTATCAAGGATTTGAACGCGTTTTATCTCGAGAACAAGTCGCTCTGGCAGCTCGATTGCAGCTACGACGGCTTTAAGTGGATTGTCGTTGACGACAATACTCAGAACATCGTGTCCTTTATGCGCCGCGCCGCGGACGGCGAGTACGTTATTTGTATAGTCAATTTCTCGCCCGTCGAGCGCAATAAGTACGTTATGGGCGTGCCCGAGGGTGTAACCTATAAGGCGGATTTGTATTCCGCGCTCAAAAAATACGGCGGTGAGGAGGAAAGACGTCCCTCCTTCCGCGCCACTGCCAAGCCCTCGCACGGCTATCCGTATTCAATCAAGGTCAACATTCCCAAAAATTCGGTTATGTTTTTAAAGCCCGAATATAAGGAAAGTAAATAAATTCCGCCGTCGCCCGGGACGGCGGCTATCACAATTTTTCCCGACTGTAAGGAGGATAGATAATGAGCAAAACTTCTAAAAAGGAATGTATCGCAATGCTGCTCGCCGGCGGTCAGGGTACGCGCCTTGGCGTTCTCACCGCTAACGTGGCAAAGCCTGCCGTTCCCTTCGGCGCGAAATACCGTATAATCGATTTTCCGCTGTCCAACAGCATTAACAGCGGCATAGACACCATCGGCGTTCTCACGCAGTACAGACCCTTCGAGCTGCATCAGTACATCGGAAACGGTCAGCCCTGGGACCTCGACAGATTAAGCGGCGGCATTTACGTTCTGCCTCCCTATATGGGCGCGAAGTCCGGCGAGTGGTATAAGGGTACCGCCAACGCCATTTATCAGAATATCGATTTTATAGATAACTACGACCCCGAATACGTCGTTATCCTGAGCGGCGACCACATCTATAAGATGGATTACCACGATATGCTCAAGGACCATAAGAAAAACAACGCCGACTGCACTATAGCCGTGCGCGACGTGCCTATCGAGGAGGCGAGCCGCTTCGGTATCCTCAACCTCAGGCGCAACTCCCGTCAGATAGAGGAGTTTGAGGAAAAGCCGAAGCAGCCGAGAAGCACCAAGGCTTCTATGGGTATTTATATATTTACCTGGTCCAAGCTCCGTCAGTACCTCGTGGACGACGAGAACGACAAGACGAGCGAAAACGATTTCGGTAAAAATATAATACCCAAGATGCTGAACGACAATCAGAGACTGTTTGCCTATCAGTTTGACGGATATTGGAAGGACGTGGGAACGATATCCTCGCTGTGGGAGGCCAATATGGACATCCTGCGCGGAAGCGAGCTCAATCTCGACGACGACAAGTGGAAGATTTACGCGCGTAACAACGCCGAGCCGCCGCAGTTTATAACGCCTACGGGCAAGGTTTCCAACTGCCTTGTGTCCGAGGGTACCGTTATCAAGGGCACCGCTAAAGACAGCATTGTTTCGCACTCCGTCACGATAGGCGAGGGCGCGTATGTGGAGGCGTCCATTATTATGCCCGGCGCGGTTATAGAGGACGGCGCAGACGTAAGATATTCCATTATCGGCTGGAACGCCGTTGTGGGTAAAAACGCTATGGTCGGCGAAACTCTCGACCAGTGCCGCCCCGGCGAGTGGAAGATTAGCGTCATCGGTCCTAAATACGAGCTGCCCGCCGACTCCGTCGTGGGCGCAAACGAAATGTTGGGTTAAGGAGGAAATTATCTATGAAAAATCATACTATGAGCGTACTGTTTGCATCCGACGCCGAGAGCCATCTCAACGACCTGACTATTCACCGTACCACCGCGTCGCTCCCATTCGGCGGTCGTTACCGTCTTATCGACTTTGCGCTGTCCAATCTGGTCAGCTCCAATATCACTACTATAGGTATCATAACGCGCAATAACTATAACTCGCTTATGGACCATATCCGTATGGGGCGCGACTGGGACCTCAACAGAAAAAACAGCGGTATAACCGTTTTCCCGCCCTTCGTTTTCAACAGCGCGCACGAGGTCTATAAGGGTAAAATTGAAGCTCTTTACACGCTGCGCGGCTTTATGATGAGCAATAACGAGGAGTACGTTGTCATTGCAAATACCAATATCGCCTGCAATATCGATTTCGAGGAGGTGGAAAAATTCCACATCGAAAAGGGCGCGGATATTACCGTCCTCACCCATTACACCGACGATACCAATCCGCGTAAGATTATTATTTCCTCGGACAAAAACAACCGTATAACCGATATGCGCTATCCCGTTGCAAGCGATACCGGCAAGCAGAGATGTAACCTCAATATCTACTATATCAAAAAGGATTTGCTTATTTCGCTTGTGGATAACGCTTATGCTCACGGCGCGTACGACTTTGAAAAGGATATCCTGCAAAAGAAGCTGGACGAGCTCTATATTATGAACTACGAGGTGAAGGATTACGTAGCCGTTATCGACCGTATTCCCACCTATTTCAAGCGCAGTATGGAGCTGCTCGACCCCGCCGTGCGCGAGGAGCTGTTCTATAAGCATTCTACCATTCTCACAAAGGTTAAGGACAGCGTTCCCGTCAAGTACAAGGAGGGCGCAGACGTCAAAAACTCAATTATCGCCGACGGCTGCGTTATTGACGGCACCGTGGAAAACTCCATTCTGTTCCGTAGCGTCAAGGTCGGCAAGGGCGCAGTTATCAGAAATTCAATCATAATGGAGGATTCCATCATTATGGACGGCGCGTCGCTTGATTACACAATTACCGATAAGGACGTTATAATTCAGTCCGGACGTACTCTCAGCGGCTATGAGAGCTATCCTATGGTGGTGGTAAAGGGCAAAGTCATATAAAATCAGCGCAAATCACAGCGCAACACCCGCAAAGCGGTTATTGCGCGAGTGAAAGCTTGATTTTATATCGGCTACCGCGTAAAAGTTTGTTGTACTGTACACTTTAACCGACGTTGTAAACACTTGCAACGCTCCGTACAAACTTTTACTTGGTTGATGCAAGCGGAATAAATATATAAAACGGCGCAAATCACGGCGCAACACCCGCAAAGCGGTTATTGCGCGAGTGAAAGCTTGATTTTATATCGGCTACCGCGTAAAAGTTTGTTGTACTGTACACTTTAACCGACGTTGTAAACACCTGCAACGCTCCGTACAAACATTGTATAAACGGAAAAATTATATAAGGAGAAATCAATATCGAATGAACATAGACGAAAAGTATTTTAACGAGTCGCAGATGCAAGCCAACACCGTAGAGGATGTCCTCGACGGTGGCGAGTCCGTTCTTTGGCGCGGTAAGCCCGATAAAAAGGCGCATATCGCCGCCGCTGTGTTCAGAGCGTTGCCTATTACGATAATTTGGATGATTTTCGACTTCGGATTTATAATAGGTATTTCCATAGGTATGTCGCGCGGCGGAATTCCGCTTGCTCTGCTCGGCTTTATTATTCCGTTTTTCCTTGTGCATCTCGCTCCCGTGTGGATTTGGGTTGCAAATATTTTAAGGTCCGTTACGGAAATCAAAAATATGGAGTACGTTTTGACCGATAAACGCGTATTAGTACGCTCGGGCGTAATCGGCATAGATTTTAAGTCTATATATTATAACGAGGTGGAAAGCGTAAACGTAAAGGTCGGTCTGACTGATAGAATATTTAAGGTCGGCGATATTTACATCAATGCCAAGTCCTCCGCCGCGGTGCTGTATGATTTGCATAATCCATACATTCTCGGCGGAAAAATCCAGAAGGTCGTCAGGGATATCGCTACGGATATAAATTATCCCAACGCGCTTCGCCCCGATTATAACCCCGGATATAATACTCAATATTCGGACAGTCCTTTTGAAAGTCAACCGTTCGACAATTAAGAGAACGTTTGTATATTTACGAGGTGGAATTATGAAAATTTTGTTTGTAACATCAGAGGCCGCGCCCTTTGCAAGGTCCGGCGGTCTCGGCGACGTCGCGGGCGCGCTTCCGCAGGCGTTTAACAAGGCGGGTAACGATTGCAGAGTTATTATGCCTTTCTATAAGGATGAAATAAATGCGGATTTTCAACATAATTTCCGCTACGTTGCCTCTACCTACGTCGATTTGAGCTGGAGACGTCAGTACTGCGGTATATTCGAGGCGGTCTACGGCGGCGTTACCTATTATCTGATTGACAACGAGTATTACTTTAAGCGCAGAGGCTTATACGGTCATTTCGACGACGGCGAGAGATTTGCGTTCTTCTCAAAAGCCGTTCTCGAGGTGCTTCCGCTTATTGATTTCTTCCCCGACGTTCTGCACGCAAACGACTGGCATACCGCGCTTACTCCCGTGTTCCTCGACGTGTTCTATCGCTTCTCCGAGGAGTATCAGCATATCAAAACCGTGTTTACCATCCATAACATAGAGTTTCAGGGTAAGTACGGCGACAGCCTTATAGGCGATATCCTCGGCTTGCCGGACTGGGCGCGCTCCATTGTTATGAACGGCGACTGCGTGAACTTTATGAAGGGCGGCATCGAGGCGTCCAACGCCGTCACCACCGTCAGCGAAACCTATGCGGGAGAGATACTCGACCCATTCTATTCCTACGGACTGGAGGGTATCCTTTCTCAGCGCCGCTTTAAGCTGCACGGAGTTGTCAACGGCATCGACCAGAAGGAATACGACCCCAAGCACGATAAGCGTTTGTTTGCTCAGTACGGCGTAAAGGATTTTGCCAAGGGTAAGGCGGAAAATAAAAAGGCGCTTTGCGAAATGATAAACCTCGGCTTCGACGAAAACCGTCCGATTGTCGCTATGGTTACAAGACTCACCGAGCAGAAGGGTATGGACCTCGTAAGCGCAGTTATCGACGACATTATGCGCGCCGATATCCAGATGGTCATTCTCGGCACGGGAGATTGGAAATATGAAAATATGATAAAGTCCGTGGAAGGCAGATATCCCAATAAGTTCAGAGCGATACTTGCTTTCTCGCAGGACCTCGCAAGCAAGCTTTATGCCGCAAGCGACCTGTTCCTTATGCCAAGCAAATTCGAGCCTTGCGGACTTTCTCAGCTTATTGCTATGCGCTACGGCTCAATTCCCATCGTGCGCGAGACGGGCGGGCTTAAGGATACCGTGCCTGCTTATAACTGCGAGACGGGCGAGGGCAAGGGCTTTACCTTTAAGACCTACAACGCTTACGATATGCTCGACGCAGTATGGCGCGCATATGCCTGTTTCCACGATAAGCCGCAGTGGAATAACGTCGTTAAAAATGCTATGAAATCCGATTTCGGTTGGGATGTGTCGGCACAGCGTTATCTTGAAATATTCAAAAACCTGTAATTTAGTTTATATATTATAAAAACACTTTTGCTTACAGTCGCGTACGTTTATTTGCGTTATGTCGTTAGCGAAAGTGTTTTTTATTAACCGAATTATAGATTTTTGACTGACTAATTAAATTTTATTGAGTTTATAATAATTCTCAAAATTAGCTGTGCTTCGGCTATCGTATTGAGTTAACAGATTGTTAAAGTCTGTTTCTAATTTATTTATAATATCTATATTGTTAATATTGGTATCGGTTTTTAACCTGCTACATAAGATAATATAGGTATTTGCAATCGTATAATATAGCATTATAGATATTTCAAAATAATGTAATAAGGGATATTTGGCTACGGAAGTTGTTCCGTGTGTGTATCCGTTACATATTTTGTATAATGAATACAAATAATCGAAATGCGTCGAATGTTGATTGTTATACTTCTTTTTTAAATATTTTATAATTCCGTTTAGCGTATAGGATTGTGCTCCGCATACCCCAAAATCATCAATTAAATCCAGCCATCCAAAATGCAAATAGTCTATTTTATTTTTACACTTTTTATTTTTTCTGTTCTCAAATAAATCATTGAATTCTTTGGGATAATTTTGATTGCAGCAAGATTGCATCAATTCATATTCAGTAAATTTATAATAAGCATTAGTTACTGTTTCTGGACAGTTTAATAATAATAGCAACTTTATGTATAATTCTATTATACCTCTACAAATTGGGTAGGCATTATCTAAAAAATTATCTTCAAGTAGAGAAAGTGCTGCCGTTCCTTTATTGGAGATTGTTGTAAAAATAGTATAATAAATATCTTTTGTTGTATACGATGTAAGCAATTCGTTCATTCTTAAACATAGAACAAATATATTATAAGGTATATGGAAGAATATAAAACTTTCACCTTCTACTATAGCTTGTTTACGGAAATATGCACTTCCATAATCTCTTAGTTTGATATTTTCTATAACTTGATTTATCAATAAATTTTTATATTCTTCGTCACTTTCTTTCTTTATTCGCTCATCTTCTGTTTCAAAAACGAGATTAGAACGGTGTAAACCTACTATGTGACGGCAAATATCGTAAAACGGCAATTCTATATTAGCAGAAACTAATTTTTTATTATCGGGCAATTCTAAATCATAGTACTTGGAAATTTTGTTGCCGAGATTATCGATTACTTTATACATTATCTCTAAAAGAAAATTGCCTTTGATTTTGCCGCTGAAAAGTTGTCGTAGTGATTTATTTAATACCTTTTTATAATTTTCGGGACAATTAAAATCAAACATATTTTATTTTCCTGTAGAGCCGAAGCCGCCTGCACCTCGGACTGTGTCGTCAAGCGTTTCGCTTTCAATGAGATTTGCAGTTACGTAGGGCGCGAATACTATCTGCGCTATGCGCTCGCCGTTTTCGACCGTCTTTGCAGAGCTTGAATGATTGTGCATTGCAACCATAATCTCGCCGCGGTAGTCGCTGTCTATTACTCCCACCTTGTTTGCGGGGGCAAGTCCTTGCTTGCAGGCAAGTCCGCTGCGGGCGTATACAAGTCCTACAAGCCCGTCGGGTATTTCGACCGCTATTCCCGTTTTTATAAATACAGTTTCGCCTGCGTTTATGCTTACGCTGTCGCAGTCAAGACACGCGTATAAATCCGCGCCCGCCGCTCTTTCGCTGCCGTATCTGGGGAGCTGTGCGTTTTCGTTTAGTTTTTTAACTCTCACTGTAGCTTGCATACGTTTTTCCTCCGCATTTCATAATCGGATTATATACTAAAAGCGTTGCGGTTGCAACGCTTTTTGCGTATTGGGAATATCAAGCTTAAAGCTCGCGGATTTCCTCTACTTCGTAGCCGGCTTCTATAATAGCGGCTTTTACCGCTTCGGCGTCTATGGGGCTTTCGCAGGTGATTTCCGTCGTTCCGCTTTCGTGCGAGGAGGTGACGTCGGATATCTCAGCCGCTTTTCGTACAGCCGCATTTACGTGCTTTTCGCACATTCCGCACATCATTCCGTTGACCTTTAACAAATATTTTTTCATTGCTTTATTCTCCTTTTCGGTTTTCTTGTTTTCATTATTGCAACCGCTGCCTTCGGCGGGTTGTTGCGCGTCGGGATTGCTCTTGGTTGATTTGTCCGCCTTTTTTGCGCGCTTTATCTTAAAGAAGTTTATCGTCAGCGCGTTGAGTACTACCGATACGCTGGATACGCTCATTGCAAGCGCGCCTATCATTGGATTTATTTTAAAGCCGCTGATATAGTAGAACGCGCCCGTAGCGATGATTACGCAGACAAAGTTGTAAAAGAATGCCCAGAACAGTCCGAGTCGAATAGTGTTGAGTACTCTGCGGCTCAGCGAGATTACGTTTAGAACGTCCATAAGGTCGTTGCGCAGAAGCACGATGTCGCTGCATTCCATAGCTACGTCGCTTCCTCCGCCGATTGCTATTCCGAGGTCCGCGGCGGTGAGGGCGGGGGCGTCGTTTACTCCGTCGCCAACCATTGCAACGAGATGCTTGCCGTCCGTCTTCAGCGACTCGATAACACGCTGCTTGTCTGCGGGATATACGTCTGCAATAACTTCGCTGACTCCTACCTCCTTGGCTATCGCACTCGCCGTAGCCGAGTTGTCGCCCGTGAGCATTACTACCTTTATTCCGCGCGCCGTCAGCTCCTTGACCGCCTCGACAGAGCCTGTCTTGACTTTGTCCTTTACCGCTATAAGGGCGGCGAGCTTGCCGTTGCATATTACAAGCAGGGGAGTTTTGCCCGCGCTTGAAAGCTCGTTTACCTTGTCGAAGGCTTGAGAGATGTCCGCGCCCTTGTCCTGAGCAAATTTTAAGTTGCCTATAGAATAAGATATTCCGTCGATTTCGCCCTCTATGCCGCGTCCCTCTACCGAGCGATAGCCTTGGACGTCGAGTAGGCGCGCGTTTTTCGACCTTGCGTATTCCACTATGGATTGCGCGAGCGGATGCTCGGATTTATGCTCCAAGGAATAGATTGCGTCCGTTATGCCGTCGGCGTAGGATATGAAATCCGTTACGGTGGGCTTTCCCTCCGTTATAGTTCCCGTCTTGTCAAGCACTACAGTTTTTATAAGGTGCGCTTTTTCGAGAATTTCCGCATTTTTTATAAGCAGTCCGCATTGCGCGCCCTTGCCGGTGCCCGCCATTATCGATACGGGTGTTGCAAGCCCTAAAGCGCAGGGGCAGGCTATTACCACTACGGATATGGCAAAATTCAGCGAAAGCTCGAAGGAGGACCCTGCTATCAGATTTGCCGCAAGCGTGACTATCGCGATTGCGAGAATTATAGGCACGAATATTCCCGATATTTTATCCGCAAGCTTGGATATGGGCGCCTTGGAGTTGCTTGCCTCGTCTACAAGTCTGATAATCGAGGCGATAGACGTATCGTCGCCCACCTTGCTTGCGCGCATTTTGAAGAAGCCTGCTGTTACGGTTGTCGAGGAAAATACCTCGTCGCCTTCGGCTTTGAATACGGGCATTGATTCTCCCGTTATATTGGACTGGTTGAGCGACGCGCTGCCTTCGGTTATAACTCCGTCAACGGGAACGCCCGCGCCGTTGCGCACTATCAGTATATCTCCGACGCGTACCTCCTCGGCGGCAATGTCCGTTTCCTCGCCGCCGCGGATAACCGTTGCGCGCTTGGGAGCCAAATCCATAAGCTTGGTTACTGCCGCGGTCGTTTTCTTTTTGGAGAGTCCCTCCAGATACTTGCCGAGGCTCACAAGCGTGAGTATCATTCCCGCAGACTCGAAATACAGACTGTCGTGATAGGTTGATAGCACCGTCTGCCAATGCGCCGCGTTATCGCCCGACGCTATCATTGCCTGCGCGTAGCTAATCATAAACAGCGCGAATATGCCGTATATCAAGGACGCGGTTGCGCCTACGGCTATCAGTGAATCCATATTCGGCTTCAGCCTGAACAGCTTTTTAAAGCCGCTTGAAAAATAGCGGCGATATATAAAGAGTACGGGAAGCACAAGCAGAAACTGTAGGAGCGCAAAGCCCATAGGGTTTGCCATATGGTCGAATACGGCGGGTGCGGGGAAGCCCCACATCATATTTCCCATCGAGAAATACATAAGGATTAAAAGTAGTCCTATGCAAACGGCAAGCTTTGCAAGCTCGTAGTCCTTTTTGGCGAGAGGGACGGGCTTGGATTTTTCTGCCGATATGTCGGTTATCAGTTTATAGCCCGCGCCGTCTACTGCGCGCTCGAGCTTTCCGACGGTGCAAACCTGCTCGTCGTAGACGACCTCCGCATTGTTTTTAAGCAGATTTACGTTGACGGAGCTTACTCCGTCCACCTTTTCGAGCGCCTTCTGCACGTGCGCCTGACACGCGGAGCAGGTCATACCCTGTACTTCGAATTTTTTCTTCACTATTGAAACCTCTTGAATAAATCTACGATTTCGTCCACAACCTCTATGTTTCCGGACTGTATGTTTTCCACAAGACAGGTGTGCATATGCGCGTCGAGTATGAGATTGCTAAGGCTCTTTACCGACTTGTCTACCGCGCTGAGCTGTACAAGAATGTCGTCGCAATACCTGTCCTCTGCAACCATATTCTTGATGCCGTTAAGCTGACCTATAATTTTGTTCAGTCTTATTTCAAGCGCGCGTTTTTCCTCGTCCGAGCGCACCTTGGTGCGGGTTTTGCAGCAGCATTTTTCGTTCATTTCTCTCTCCATTATGTCCATTTGGAATCTGACAAATACTTTATTATCCAATAGACACCTTTTATTTTGATATAAAAACAATATACCCCCATCGGGTATATTGTCAAGAGCTAACTTGAATATTTTTAAAATATCATAAAGCAAAACGTAAAACCGCAGACAGTCTGCGGTTTTATATCTGCATTTTTCATTTTGCGTAAGATACGTATTATCTCGTTTCTTTATAATGCACGGTGAATGTATCCGTTTTTTCGTCGTATACCGCGAGTATTATGTTTTTTAAATCCTCCTCGTTTTTAAGCTGTAGCTTTTCAAACAGCCATTCCTCGGTTTTTGCCGCTTCGCTTAGTCCCGATTTGGAGATTGCTCCATCTACTATTATCACGTTGGACAGCGAGGATTGCTCGATAGCCTCGCGGTTGACGTCCTCGATTACCACGGGCTTCTGATTTCCCTTGGGAAGCACGGACAGCTTTCCGCTCGGCTCGAATATGGCGTACGCTACGTCGTTGATGTCGAAATAGTTCTTTTCGCGCAGCATAGAGAGCAAATCGTTGACGTCGATGTTGCATTTTACAAGCTGCTTATAGTCTATCTTTCCCTCGTATATGAGCGTGGACGGCTTGCCCTTGAATATGCGCTTGAGCGCGGAATTCTTTCTGCCGATAAGCGATACCAACAGCGCAAGCACAAGGAATATGGTCATCGCTATAAGATAGTAATAAAACGGCGTTTCCGAATCTGTGGACATTTCCGCCGCTATAGAGCCGAGCGAAATGCCTACCGCGTAGTCGATAAATTCAAGCTGGGCTATCTGCTTTTTGCCGAGTATCTTGGATATGATAAACAGATATGCAAAAGATACCACGGCGTTGATTAACACCCAAAAGATAGGTTTTATACCAAACATTATGTTCTCCTGTGCGCAACGCGTCTATTTGTACAATTATTGACGTTGCGGGCGCAGTTTATACTTTGCGGTCCGATACGCTTGAAACCGCAAGCGGCGCGCTTGCCAAGCCGCGAAAAATTTGTTAATATATACAAAAAGTATAAGGAGCGCAAAGTGGAAAACAGGCGTAAGACCGTGCTTGTCATAGACGGACAGGGCGGCGGAATCGGCAGAAGCTTGATAGCCGCGCTTAAGGAGCGGAATATAGACGCATCGCTGATATGCGCAGGCACAAACGCGTTTGCGGCAGGTCGGATGCAATCGGCGGGCGCGGACGTTTCCGTGTACGGAGAGGAGAGCGTTATTGCCGCCGCGACGCGCGCAGATATTATAAGCGGTCCTATCGGCATAATAATTCCCGGGGCGCTCAAGGGAGAGATTTCGCCTGAAGTAGCGTTTACGGTTGCGAAAAGCGACGCGGTTAAAATACTCGTTCCGCTAAACAAGTGCAATATAATAGTTGCCGGTGTGCACGATAATACTCTTGCCCAAAATATAGACGAGACGGTTAGTCGTATAATACTTGCATCGAATGCTGATAACTAAAGTCTATAGCGATTTGCGCGTGACTGCGTATATGTTTGTGATATAAAATCATTTTAGTTTGTTGACTAATTTATAATTATACTTTATCTTATAAGTATGCCGTGCGGACGTCAAGAAGGCGTTTATGAAAGCGCGGCGCGATTACAAAAATAGAATAATCGAAAAAATCAAGAGGATTTATCCGCATAGGCGGATAAATCCTGTTTTTTTAGGAGATTAAATGCTTTTGCAGGTTAAGGACTTGACAGTGACGGCGCAGCTTGCGCGCTCGAGGCAGACTTTGTTGGAGGGAGTCGGCTTTTGCGTGCGGTCGGGCGAGCCGCTTGCGATAATCGGAGAAAGCGGCAGCGGAAAGACTATGCTTGCGCTTGCTCTGCTCGGATTGCTTCCCGACAACTGCGAGGCGACGGGAAGCGCGGAGCTTTGTAAAAGCGAAGACGGTTCGGATATTCAAGCCGATGCCGCAAATAGCGATTTAACGCGTACTAAGCGAATAGAGCTTATCGGAATGAAGGACGGCAAAAAGAACGCTATGCGCGGACGGGAGATTGTTTACGTTCCGCAAAGCGGAGGAGAGTTTTTAAATCCCGCGCTTAAGATAAAATCGCAGATGTTCGAGAGCCTGAAGAAATGCGGAATAAAGGGAAAGCCGCGACTTTATTCGGCGGCCCAGGAAAGACTGGAAAGAGCGGACTTGGACGCCTGCGTGCTCGACAGCTATCCGTCGGAGCTTAGCGGAGGTCAGGCGCAGAGAGTGACTATAGCTTTGTCCTTAAGTCCTTTTGCGGGTCTTGCGATAGCCGACGAGCCGACCAAGGGAATTGACGCGCAGACGGCAAAGCTGTTTGAGGACGGGTTAAAGGATTTTTATCCCAACGCGTGCGTTATAGTGATAACGCACAGCCTCGAGCTTGCCGCAAAATGCAGTAGCGTGCTTGTTTTAAAGGACGGCAGAGTTATGGAATACGGAAGCGTTAAGAAGGTGTTTAACGCGCCCGAGTCGGAGTATACAGCACGACTTATCGAGGATATGCCGCGCACGGACGGAGAGGAATATGCTTGAGGCTGTTGATTTATATAAGACCTTTAAAAACGGAAACAGAGAGGTCTATCCGTTGTCGGGCGCAAGTCTTTGCGTTGAGGAGGGCGACAGGATAGGCATATTCGGAAAAAGCGGAGAGGGCAAAAGTACTTTTGCGAATATAGCTTGCGGACTGGCAAAGCCCGATAGCGGAAATGTGTATCTTGACGAACGTCCTTTATTTGACGAAAGCAAATCCTATGATTTCAGGGCGGGCAAGAGAATACAGCTTATTCCGCAACAGCCGTATCTGTCCTTTGACCCTGCGCAGCGTATAGGCTCCGCCGTAGCGGAGGCTGTACGCGTAAACGGGAGGGGTATCGGTCGCGCGGAGGCGCGCAGCAAGGTTGCGGAGCTGTTTGACAGAGTTCTGTTAAATCCTTCGCTTATGGACAGGCTTCCGTCACAGCTGAGCGGAGGTCAGGTGCAGAGAGCCGCTATCGCCCGCGCGCTTGCTATGAATCCCGAGGCGATTATATCCGACGAAGCGACGTCGATGCTCGACGCGTCCTCGCAGGCGCAGATAATCCGTATATTTTGCGACCTCGCCAATAAAGACGGGATTGCGATAATTCTTATTTCGCACGATATGAAGCTTTTAAGGTCCTTTGCGGACAGAATTTACAGGCTGGATAAGGGCGTATTTCAGATAGTTTGCGATAAATCGGCAGAGGGAACGGAAGATGTTTAAAAGGAAATTTATTACGGTTTTATTGATTATATCCGTTGCGGCGCTTATTTTATCGGGAGCGGTATGTCTTGCGGCGTGCAATGCCCAGATTTCGGACGGAACTTTGATAGTCGGCACAACGACAGTTGTCGATACTCTCAACAGACTGGACGCGGGAGGCGGCAAGCCGGGATACGCTTATACGATGCTTTCCTCTACGCTTGCGCAGGTTCCGCTTGTGTATAGAAGCCGGGGGGAATTCCTTTCGGTGCTGTGCGATATCGATTGCAGCGATGACGGTCTTAGCTGGACGTTTAAGCTTAAGGACGGTTTTATCTGGCACGACGGAGTAGCCGTTTGCGCGGAGGACTTGAGCTATACGCTAAAAAATTCGCTTTCCGAAAATGATATAAACGACATTTGCGAGAAGGACGGCAGAGTGACGGTAAGGCTGAAGCAGGCAAAGGCGTCCTTTCTAAACGGACTTGTGAGCGTGACTTTACAGCCTAAGCATATCCTCGAGGGCGTCACAAAGGACACAATAACCGACGGGCAGTCCGTTATAGGCTGCGGACCGTTTTGTTTTGTAAAGCGCGATACGGCGGCGGGGACTATTGAGTTCAGAAAATTCGAGGATTATCCCTACGCCGAGAGCATAGAGATTGAGCGTGTTATTTTCAAACAGTTCGGCTCGGAGGATTCTATGCGGCTTGCGCTCAAGGCGGGCGAGCTGGATATGCTTTGGGATTACGGCGGAGGGCTTGACGCCAATGCGTATTCGGAGCTTAACGGAAATTCCAAGCTTAAATTTATATCTTATCCGACCGACGCGATACCCAAGGTGCTTTTTTTCAACAACGGAAAGCTTACGGACGTCAAGGTTAAGGAGGCGATAAAACGCGCGATTGATTACGGGAAGATAGCGCGGATATTCGGCACTCCGCACTCCGCGCTTCCTCGCGAGGGCTTTGTTGCGCCGCACGTATTCGGATATAAGCAGACCGCGGAGCTTAAAAGAGATTTGACGGAGGCGAAAAGGCTGTTAAGAGAGGCGGGCTATAGCGAGAGAAATAAGTTTGATTTCGAGCTGCTTGTGAGGGCGAGCGGAGATGACTCGCAATACGCGGACCTTATAAAGACAGACCTCGAGGAAACGGGAATGATAGCCGTAAGGCTCATTGTAAAGGGCGGCGACTGGCAGAGCTATTATCAGAGCGGAGCGCATACGGCAAGCCTTGCGGGAATAACGGCGGCGGGCTACAGCTTTGAAGCGGGCTACGGCACGCGCTATATGCTCACTACTCAGAATTCCGTTATGCAGGAGGCGGGATTTATTAAAAATCCCGTGGGACACGGACAAATCGCCATTGACGACGGCTTTGGCAAGCTTACGGAGTTTGGAGAAATAAGGCAAGCATTAGCCGACGCGCAGAGAGCGGACGGCACGTTAGAGGCGGCGGTTGAAAGATATCAGGACTATTTTGTAAAATATACTCCCGCAATCGCGTTGATGTACGACAGTAAAATACAGGTTATGTCCGATAAACTGACGGGCGCAGGCGTTGACGATACGTTTGGGATATTAAACGTACAATCCTTTGTTTCGCTCAAAAAGAAGGTTTAATATGTCAAATATGTTGTATAAACGCGCTACAATAAAATAAATCGAATAAAACGGCAGGAAGCAAAGGAAATGATAAGAAAAAAGCTGACAGGAAGCATAGCGTTTTCAATCGTCGCGCTGACGCTTATTTTGCTTGTCAATTTTTTTCTCCCGCGTCTTATGCCGGGCGACCCTCTCGCCTTTTTGATAGGCTCGGACGAGGGGATTTCCGAGGAGGAATATAACGAGTATTACCACGCTATGGGCTTGGATAAGCCTATCGGCGAGCAGTTTGCGGATTATTTGGATAATCTTTTTCACGGCAGATTGGGCTATTCCTATCACCACGGGCGCGACGTGGGGGAGGTGCTTAAGGAAAAGCTTCCGCGCACCCTTCTGATTGCCTTTCCCGCCTGGATTATAAGCGCGCTTATCGCGTTGCTTTTAGGTATCTATGCCGGTTACAGGCGGCGCGGACTGTTTGACAGGCTTACGTCCGGAGCAATGGTTGTTGCCGATACGGCGCCTACATTTTTGATGGCTATGCTGCTTTTGATAGTTTTTGCGTATGAGTTGAACTGGCTGCCGTTCGGCGCGCTCAACTCCGCGATAGCTCCCGAAGGCGCGCTTAGCGCGTTTGCGGACAGGCTCAGACATCTGGTGCTTCCCGTGCTTACCATAGTGCTTGCGTCTACGCCTAAAAAATATCTGCTTATGCGCTCGGCGGCGGCAAAAGCCGCGGACGAAAAATATATAGTTTACGCGCGCGCCCGCGGACTTTCTACTCCCGCAGTTTTGTTCAGGCACGTGTTTCCAAACGTCGGACAGCCCTTTATAGCTATGCTCGGCACGGGGTTCGGAAAAATTCTGTCCGGCTCTATAGTCGTTGAAATGATTTTTTCCATTGACGGAATGGGGACGCTTGTTTCACGAGCAATAACCGATTTGGATTATCCCGTGCTTCAGGCGGCGTTTATGATTATCGCGCTGTCCGTGATTGCGTCAAATCTGATTGCCGATTTGATATGTCTGCTTATAGGACCGAGACAGGGAGGCGCAGAGAGTTTATGAAAAAGTCCGCATCCCTCAAGCTTAACAGAGTGTTGTCGGCGGTTCTGTTTGCGCTGGGCATAGCCGTGCTTGCGGTATTTATACTGTTTGCGATAGCTCCCGACGCTATTGCGCCTTATAATCCCAAACTCAGCTTCGATACCTTTCTTGAGCCGTCCGCCGAGCATATCCTCGGCACAAATAACCTCGGCTACGATATTTTATCCGAGCTGATTCACGCCTCGCGTACGACTCTTACGGTGGGGCTGCTGTCCGCGCTCGTTTGTACGTTTATAGGTACGATAGCGGGTGTTGTAGCAGGCTGCGCAAAGGGGCTGACGGGCGAAATCTTAAACGGATTTATAAATTTCTTTATAATTATTCCGATGCTTCCGCTTGCTATAGTCATCGGCGCTTATCTGAGCGGAGGAGCCTTAGATACCGTGCTTACGATATCTCTCATCGGATGGTGCGGCACAGCCCGCGCGGTTAAGGCAAAGACGGAAAAGGTGAAAAATTCGCCTTATATAAGGCTGATGAGGGGACTTGGGTTTTCGCGTATGCGTATTCTGTTCAGACACGTTCTGCCAAACGTTTTGGACGTGGCGGCGGCAAGATATATAACGTCTGTCGCAAGCTGTATTCTTTTGGAATCCACCCTCGGATTTTTGGGAGTGGGCGCGGCAGGCTCTATGTCCTGGGGAGTTATGATAAACTACGCTTACAAGTTCGGCGGACTCGCGCGAGGCGCGTATAATTGGCTGCTCGCCCCCGGCGTGTGTATTATGCTGCTCGAGCTGGCGTTCCACTTTATAAGCCGATTTATAGAGGACAGACTGTCCGCCGTGCGGGACGGAAGGTCGAAAAAAGCCTCGGGCGGAGCTATAGGAGCGGACGGCTATGCCGTCGCAGGTGAAAATAGTAAGGGATAAGCAAGGAGTAGATATGTGTAAAAATCACGGACACGGACGGCTGATAAGCGATATCCGGTCTACGGCGCAAAGAGAGCTTTGCCGCAGACCGGATATTCCCGTTCAAGACGACGGGAGCGTGCGCTCAAGGAGAGCGGAGCTGAATGAGAAGGACAAAGACAGCCTGCTTGCGCTCGGCGACGCGCTTGCGTATCAGATGAGATATAACGAGGCGCTCGAATATTATGAAAAAGCAAGGAACGCTTTTCCTAACGATTACGTATGTCACAGAAAATGCGGCGCAAGATATTTATCCGTGCTCGATATAAGCTCGGCGCAAAGAGAATTCCTGTGGTGCCTGAAACGTACAGATGACGAGCTCGATATACGCTACAGGCTTGCGCTGTGCGCATATTATTCGGGCGATTACGATACTGCGCTCTTGCGCTTCGAGGAGTGTTACGCACTTTGCAAAAGTAACGGAGAGATGTATGTAGCCGTGCTTTACTGGCATATTCAATGCCTTGTCCGCCTCGGCAGAAGCGTAAAGCCTGCGCTTGAGATGTGTTGCGACAGGCTTGACTGCGGTCATCATATCGGATATATGCAAACGGTCAGACTGTTTATCTCGGGCGAGGAAAATATCGAAAGCGTCATAGAGAATGACGACGAGCTTAATTTAAGCATCTATCGCTATGGATATTATGCGTATCTGCTCTATAACGGACGTAAGGACGAGGCGGCGCGTGAGCTTGACGCCGTGCTTGAGCTGAATACCTATTTTTCATCGTTTGCATATCTCGGAGCATATGCCGAAAAGCAAAGACTGTTGAAGCGCGCGACGGAAAAGCTTCGCACTTTTTTCAAGGAGCAGAAAAGAATAGCTCTGGCTTTTTCGGGCGGAACGGATTCGGCGTATCTGCTTAGCGAGGCGGTTGACGTAGGCGCGGACTTCAAAGCTTATTTTGTGCGTACGGGCTTTCAGCCGCAATTTGAATTGGACGACGCAATAAGACTGGCGAAAGAGCTGAAGGCTGATTTTGAAATTATAGAAGTAAATGCTTTGTCCGATAAGCTGATAACCGCAAACGACGGTGAAAGATGTTATCGCTGTAAGCGCGCAATGCTTGCCGCACTTAAGCAACGGGCGGCTAATGACGGATACGAAGTAATTATAGACGGGACAAACGCAAGCGACGATATAAGCGACAGACCCGGATATCGCGCGCTATGCGAGATGGGCGTTTGCTCGCCGCTACGCGAATGCGGTCTTTCTAAATCCGACGTGCGCGAGCTGTCGAGGAGGCGCGGTCTTTTTACCCGGGATAAGCCCTCGTACTCCTGTCTTGCAACGAGAATATGCAGGGGGGAGGAGATTACCGCCGAGGCTCTTGAAAGGATAGAGCGCGCAGAAACATTTTTAAATGATATGGGATATTACGATTTTCGGGTAAGATATGCGGATAGATGTGCGAAAATCGAAATTAAAAGAGGTCAGAACAATAAATTTCAGACTGAAAAACATAAAATATTCGCCGCCTTGTCGCAGTATTTCGACAGAGTGGAGCAAAGCGATATTTTGAGGTGAATTATGGACGTAAAGGAGCTGCTTAATAAGTATAAGGACGGAAAGATAACGGAGGAGCAGGCGATTAGCGCGCTGAAAGCCAAGCCGTTTGAGGATTTGGGCTTTGCAAAGCCCGATTATCACAGGCATTTAAGACAGGGCGAGAACGAGGTCATATACGGCGAAGGCAAAACAGCTGCGCAGATTGCGGGTATCGTACAAAATATGACCGCTCACGGTATTAAAAATATCCTTATCACAAGAGTTTCCCCGGAAAAATATGCGGAGATTTCAGACAGTATAAACGCCGTTTATTATGATACGGCGCGGATTGCGGTTGCGAATCCCGAAAACGTCGAGCGTATCGGCAGCGTTGCAATAGTCAGCGGAGGGACAAGCGATATTCCCGTTTGCGAGGAGGCCGCCGTTACTCTCGAAGTCCTGGGAAATAACGTATCGAGAATATACGACGTAGGAGTGAGCGGACTGCACCGTCTTTTAGCAAGGCTGGACGCGCTTAACGCCGCGGACGTGATTATTGCGGTTGCCGGAATGGAGGGCGCGCTTGCAAGCGTTGTGGGCGGACTTGCGGATTGCCCCGTTATTGCGGTGCCTACAAGCGTGGGCTACGGAGCTAATTTCGAGGGACTGTCCGCGCTACTTGCTATGCTCAATTCCTGCGCTTCGGGAGTGTCGGCTGTAAATATAGACAACGGCTTCGGCGCGGGATACCTCGCATCTATGATAAACAAAGCCGTAAACGGAAGAGGGAGGACACGCGCTTGAAAACAGTTATGTACGTTGATTGTACACGGGGTATAGCCTCCGATATGTTTGTTGCGGCGCTTCTCGACTGCTTTGAAGATAAGGAGGCGGTTTTGCGCGAATTGCAGCTTAATATATGCAATAATATGAGTTTAACGGTCGAATGTGCCAAGAGTTATGAAAGGACGGGCTTATTGTTTACGGCAAAAGATAATACATATAAGAGCGTAAACGGGATAAATGCGCATTGCGCTCACTCGCACAGCGATTTAACGGACGTGCATAGCTTTATTGACGGAACGACCTTTTCACAGAATGTAAAGAATGCCGCTAAAGGTGTGTATGATATTATCGCTCAAGCCGAGGCGGAGGCGCACGGAGCTACGGTTGACAGTGTACATTTTCACGAGGTCGGACAAAAGCGCGCGGTTGCGTGCATAGTCTGCGCGTGCGCTTTGGTCGATAAGTTGAACGCGGACAGAGTTGTTTTCTCGGGCATAAACGCGGGCTACGGAAAGGTCATCTGCGCGCACGGGGAGGTTGACGTTCCCGCGCCTGCTACGGCGGCCATTTTGAAAAGAGGTATTCCGCATTTTTATATTGACGCGGTCGGCGGAGAGCTTTGCACGCCTACCGGCGCGGCGCTGGCAAAATATTTTGCTTCGTCGTTTGTTGCGCAAACGGGACTCTCGGAGTTTGCGGATATGCTTCCGACTGCCGCGGTCGCGCGCGGCGTAGGTCTCGGACGTAGAGATATCGGTATCGCAAACGGCGTTACCGTCACTCTCGCGGGGGAGTGAGATATGTTTTAATGCGGTAACTGCGCGAGTTCAAAATCCGTCGGATTATCGGCGGATTTTGTCGTTTTATTTATTTGAGCGGCGTTCGGGGAGGTGATGTGCGTCTTAATTCAGACCGTAAGTAAGTTTAAATAAATATTTATAGAGGAAATGAACAAAATATCGTGTATGCTATTAGCAATACTCAAAAGAAGGTGAATTTTATGAAAGTACAAGATTGGGCTAACGAGTGGCTTGCCGTTTACATCAAAAATAGGGTGAAAAACAGAACCTATCAGAAGTATCAGCAGGTCCTTACTTCACACGTTTTGCCGCAAATCGGCGATAAGGAGCTGAATAACGTCAGAGCGCACGATATTCAGCAGCTTATATACGTCGAACTGCTGGAAAACAAGAAACTCGCCGGAAATACCATAAACATCGCGCTTGCGGTGTGTAAGGGCTTATTCTCAAGCGCGGAGGACGCCGAGATTATCCCCAAAAATCCCTGCGCAAGAATTAAAAGGGTGTCCGTCGAGGAAAAAAATATCGAGGTCTTTACCGTCCGCGAACAGCATAGGCTTGAATGCGGCGTAAGAGAGGACGGCAGACTCAGAATGTTCGGAATTTTAATCAGTCTTTATACCGGACTGCGTCTGGGCGAGCTGCTTGCTCTTACCTGGGACGACGTCGATTTTCAGCGAGGTACGCTTACCGTCAATAAAACCAAGGTGTCGCAATCGGACGCGGAAACAGGCTACACCTCGCCTAAGACAAAGGCGTCTACAAGAACTATTCCCATTCCTCCAAACGTCATAGCTTTGCTTAAGCTTATGAAAAGGCACAGCACCTGCAAATGGGTTGTGGAGTACAACGGAAAACCCATTCACGAGAGGGGCTATCAGGCGCTGTTCGAGAGGCTTCAAAGACGTCTGAATATGCGTCCGCGCGGATTTCACGCGCTCAGACATACGTTTGCTACACGCGCTATGGAGTGCGGCACCGACTGTAAAACCCTAAGCGAGCTGATGGGGCACTCCAATGCTATGATTACAATCAACCGCTATACGCACAGTCTTATGGAAACAAAACGCAAGGCAATAAATAAAATCGCGCGCCGCGACTAAGGCGTTGGGATAATGCAAATTAGCTATACTCGGGATATGCGGTTATCCCGCCTTTAAGCTCGGCTTAAATTACATCATAAATGAAAAATCCGCGCCGAATATCGGTTAAATTGTCTTTTACATAAAGCGTGTTGCAAATATTTTTACCTTGTATTATAATATACTTGAGGTGAAGATATGGAAAACATTATGGTTTGGATTTGGCTTGCCGTAACTGTTATAGCTATCGTCGTCGAGATTATCACTCCCGAGCTCGTTTCGTTATGGTTTGCAATCGGCGGAATTGTAGGGATTGCTTTTTCATTCATTCCCGGCTTGCCCTGGTGGGGCGAGATTATTATTTTCGCCGTGCTGTCTATGATACTCCTGCTTTCGCTGCGCCCGGTGCTGTCCAAGTACTTAAAGCGCAAAAGCCTCGCAACCAACGTCGACAGGCTGATTGGTCAGGATATACGTATGATTACGCAGGCGGATTTCGATAACCTCGGTTCTGCTAAAATCGGCGACGTCGTATGGAGCGTCAAGTCCGAAAATCAAAGCTCGCTTTTGGCGGACGAGATTGTAAGAATTGTAGCCGTTGACGGAAATAAACTCATTGCCCGTCATATCGAAAACGCGCAAACAGAAGGTTAATCGTTCGATTAGAACGCTAGTATACCTATATTTATATTTGGAGGATTATAAATATGTTAGCAACTATGCTATGCCTTTCGGGCGGAGCAATCTTCGGAATCGTAATTTCGATTGTAATTTTGGTTCTGATTATCATACTTGCGACCTGTATCAAGGTCGTACGTCAGTCCACTGCCGTCATCGTGGAAAGATTGGGTAAGTATCACCGTACGCTTACTACCGGCTTCCACGTCATTGCTCCATTTGTGGACCGTACAAGCAAGCCTATCAGCCTTAAGGAAATCGTCGCGGATTTCAGACCGCAGCCCGTTATCACTAAGGATAACGTCACAATGCAAATAGATACCGTCGTTTATTTTTCGATAACCGACCCCAAGCTCTATACTTATGGCGTGGACCGTCCTATCAGTGCAATCGAAAACCTTACCGCTACTACTTTGCGTAACATTGTCGGCGAGCTCGAGCTCGACGAAACGCTGACCTCGCGCGATACCGTAAACAGCAAGATGCGTATCATCCTCGACGAAGCTACCGACCCGTGGGGAATAAAAATCAACCGCGTCGAGCTTAAGAACATTCTGCCTCCTAAAGATATTCAGGAAGCAATGGAAAAGCAGATGCGCGCAGAGCGTGAACGCCGTGAAAGCATTCTGAAGGCGGAAGGCGAAAAGAAATCTTCCATTCTTATTGCGGAAGGCGAAAAGGAAAGTCAAATTCTCCGCGCTCAGGCAGATAAGGAGGCTAAAATTCTTGCGGCAGACGCGGAAAAGCAAGCGCGTATTATGGCGGCGGAAGCAGAGAAGGCGGCGCTCATTGCAGAGGGCGAAGGTCGCGCTCTGGCAATCGAGCTTATCAACAATGCCAATCCTAACACTCAATACGTAACTCTCGAAGGCTTCGAAGCGCTCAAGGTGCTTGCAAACGGACGTTCTACGAAAATTGTGGTTCCCACAGAGATTTCAAACGTCACGGGATTGCTTTCAAGTCTCAAAGAAACTGTTACGGACGACGCAAATAAATAAGCAAAATTTAATTTGTTTATAATGCAACTATTAAAAATCCCAGTTTTACTACTGGGATTTTTATATAATTTAATAATAAAAAATTAGCAAATGACGGTTGATAAATTTTAAATTATTCTATTGACATATTTTTGGATTTTGTGTAAATTTAACCTATAAAATCATATCTAAGGACTACTATGGCAAAGCTAAAGTATTATTTAAGCGCGACGATTTTAACAGTGTTTGTAACGCTGTTATTTAGCGCGTGTGACGCGTCATCGTCACAATCGACTTTTACCCCCCCCCCCCCGATATTTTTCATATGATGACTATTTAGGCGCGTTAGAGAACGGTTATAACGGTTCATTTTCGGATTTTTTTATTCAGCATAATCAAATTGAACGTATTGAGATTGTCGATGGCAATATTTATGCTTACATAAGAGGAGACGTCGTTGTTAATTTAGGAGAAGCTAATATAAATCCGCCGCAGGGTTCTATCTCCGATACGTATTATCTTCATTTATCATTTGACGATACGATGAATTGTTTAAAAAACTTAACATCTTCGGCACCTTATGAAAGTGTTTTTGAGGAGCCTTTTTTTGCTTACTTAAACGATTTACATAAAAATTACGGTGCTAAGTTCAGTCTATATACCTATCTGGATGTTTTGGAAAATGTTACCGATAAATATCAGAAAGAATTAGGTTTGGCAAGCAGTTGGTTAAAATTCGGGATGCATTCTACTTCACATTCCGAAAGATTTAATAAAGCTACATACGAAGACGGATTTAATGCCTGGACTAAATTTGCAAAAAACATTTTTAGAATTACCGGGACATTCCGGTCTATAGACAGAATGCCAAGATTGCACTATTGGGAGGGGACGGAGGCAGCATTGCAGGGTATGCGCGACGCATTGTGCGGACCTATAGGATTTCTGTCGTCTGAACACGAATGGCCGTCTTATTATCTAACTCGTGAACAGCATATGTATGCATATAATCACGACCATATAATCGATTATAAAAACGGTTTGACTTTCGTGGCAACCGATATGAGAATTGATTGGTTTATGAAAGATTATACTTCAAATAACGTGTATAGGAAACCAATTAAATCAAATATTTATGATGAACTTGAGTATCGTTTTTCTAATGTAAATTATGCAAGCACGTTATCTTCATATTTAGTTTTCGGTCACGAATGGATGTATTATGACGGTAAAAAAATCACAGAAGAAAGTAAGGTTTGGATAGAAGATATCTGTAGATTTGCCTACGACCAAAAAATACCTTTTGATTATCCTCAAAATAAGTCTTTTGGCCCGACACCGTATGATATTCATCAATAAATTAGGATTAAAAAATTTAGTAATAAGTTTATGAATGGAGGAAGGATTATGAGAAAGACATTTAGATTATTTATGGCTATTTTATTTGTTCTGTGCTTTTCTTGTTTAACGGTAGCCTGCAACGACACTAACAACACAGATGTATCATTCACCTTACGGTTTGACGCAAACGGTGGTATCGGGAGTATGCAGGATTTGATATTTAAAAAAAATGAAGAAAAGACTTTGCCGGTTAATTCGTTTGAGAGAGCTAACTATTCTTTTGCAGGCTGGGCTACTTCGGAAAACGGAGATGCGGAATATTCGGACGGGGATAAAATTTCTTTGAACTCCAATACTACGCTGTTTGCCATATGGACTAGAAATAATATTTCAGCTACTGTGACTGTTGTACAGAGGGAGAACGAGCAGAGCATAAGAGTAGGTTGGTCTAATCCCTCCGAAGCTTTGAGTAAAATTGAAGTAAGCGCATATCACGGAAATGATTTAGTTGATGCAAAGACAATTACAAATGCAGCAGATATACAGGCGGGACATTCGGATTTGAATGTCTATTGGGGCAAGTATGATGTGAAAGTCAAAATTTACGGAGAGAATGATAACGTTAATGCTCAGTATAATCATAAGGTTAATATAAGTACAGATTCTTACAGAATTGCGTATATGTATGGAACATTCCCAGTATCCATATTCACACTGCAAATGATGGATAAAGATAATGCCGACATAGATAGTGTAAACGAAACTTTTGTTCATTTGAGTGGAAGATATAAGGCGTATGATTGGGAAAAACTCCCTCCAAATATGAAGCCGTTACCCGTTGCTTTACCGGGGACCGATGGAACAGTACCGCATAATGATACGGCTAAGTGGATAAAAGAATTATATGAAATGAACAATGAAGCGCATTTTACCTTTTATTTTAATGATGTATACATAGAAATGATTTGTTCGTTCTTTATTGATAACGATATTCCCGTCGATAACTGGGACGCAATTATGTACTCTGACGGTGTTGCAACAGCAGGCTATATTAAAGAAGCGTTCGATTGTCAAAATCCTCAGGTGAAATATGCTGAAATGGCAACGGCGTGGAATGCTTATGTTGATGGTAATAAAGATAATAGAAATGAATTGCCTTACGGCGGGGGATGGAATCTACCTAATTATGCTTATGTCGTTTGCAACGAAATGAGCAATGTAAAGTGGTATACCGGTAGATTGCGTACAACGGAAAACGTTATCTTACAAAACACAGAATTCGCCAATGCTGTTGTTAACGGTTCTAAGGAGAAAGGCAGAAAAGAATTCTATCTAAATAATCTTCTTGCTGCTTTATCGCTTGAAGAAAAAGCAACTTTCAAATCTTTATATCATATAGATGAAAGCACTTTTGCTGCTGCTACAGAAGCAAATAAAAAGGTAATGATGATATTAGGCACCGATTGGGATACCGAAAAAGGGTCTATTGAAGATTATCTTAGAATAACTATGGAAGTGTATGGCGACGAGTACGTGTATTATTATAAAGGACATCCCGGTTTTCCTACCAGCAGTTACACGGAAAGAGCGGAAATTTTAAATAATCTTACAAAAGAAGGTTATAATCTTTATGAACTAGATAATTCAGTTGCTGCAGAGTTTTTCTTGTTCTTTTTCGATGACATAGAAATGATAGGTTATCCCTCCACGACTTTTGAAAGCGGCTTGGACACTAATGCTGACGGCGTATTCGGACAGAATATAGATAGCGGTTATTATTCCGATTTGTTAGAAACATATATAAGTAAAATAACAGATATTGACGGTTTTAATACTGAGTATTCCGACAAGAATATAACGCTTGATACACAAAAGGAGTATTACTTGATTGAATTTCAAAAAGAAATGGCAATAGATAAGAGTATAGCTATTTATGATGTAACCGAGAAATCTATAGTCTTGTATAAACTTATTGACGGGAATTATCAGATTGTTACAATAAATCAGTAATAAAATATTTTTAAACGGTGCGGAGAATCCGCACCGTTTTTTTAATTATATCATAATACAAATTTAAATACTAAAATTATTTTAGTTATTGGTACTCCCGGCGGGAATCGAACCCACAACGGCCCCTTAGGAGGGGGCTGTTATATCCATTTAACTACGGAAGCAAAGTGTAGTATTTATTATACAGCAATGTTTGTATTTTGACAAGTTGTAATAAGCCTTTTATGATAATTGTCGCTTGCTATTTAAAAGCTATTATTTAAATGTTTAATAGTCACATTTAGTTTAATTATGTAAAAGATGCGTTAGATATCTCAAAATGAACAGTCGCTTACGAAATGTTGAAAAATATTACGGCTTAAACCGATAATTTGTAGTTTGTCGATAAATTGGGGTTAAACGTTGGACAAACCGCTGTAAGTTGCTTATAATAATATAGGATTTTATGAAAAGTGGTATTCTAACACCGTAAACGGAGGAGAGTGAATGAATAAGGTTCAATTACAGGGGATGATAGACCTTAAAAAATGGTATGACAGCGAGACGCACGGTCGCGATATGTGCGGCAGTTATGATTTTTGTGCGTTCTGCGATAAGTCGGTGTCTTTGCCTTGCGCCATCGCGTATGAAAAAGCTCATATGCAGGCGGGCGAGAAGCCTGCGCCTAAAAAGAAGCCTGCGGTAAAAGAAGTAAAAGAGCAGAATACCTCGCTTGGCAAGAAGTTTGATTATGATAAGGTTATGACTAAAAAGGCTAACCGCAAGAGCTTGACATTTGCCGAGAAATACGCGTTGGCAAGCGACGTCATAAAGGAGAGATATGCAAAGCTTCAGGCTGCGCTTACGGATACCGAAAAGGGCGCGCCCAAAATTAAGAGCCGAATAAGCAAGCAATGTGATACATATCGCAGAAACGGCGTTATAGTTGCAAAGATAACCATTATCGGCACCTCCTTGCGTATAAATCTTCCGCTCGATTGCAACGCGCCTCAGTTCAACGACGGAAAAACTCCTCACGTTGACACCTCTAATAAAAGAGTGTATGAGGAGGTTCCGTTCCAGTTTAAGGTAAACAGTAAGCTTGGTCTTAAGCGCGCGCTTGCCCTTATCGAATTGATTAAATAAATCGTTTAAAATATAAAAGCCGTACCGTGAATTATATAGGTACGGCTTTTTTTATTTAATATAGTAATAAGAATTCATACAAAACTCGATAGCTCAGACAGCTTTGAAATTTGTATATCTATCGCTACGTTTTCGATGTTGGGTTGTTTGCTTGGATTAAACCAACAGGTATGTATTTCGCAGGACGCCGCGCCGAGCATATCGGCGTGCAGGTCGTCGCCTATCATAAGCGTTTCAGATGGAAGATATTTAAGGTGTTTGAAGCATTCCTTGAAAAAAGCGGAGCTTGGCTTTTGCGCTCCGAGCTGTTCGGACACAAACATTTTATCTATATAATTCAGCATACCCGTAAGCTCAAGGCGATGACGCTGTTGCTTAAAAGAGGCGTTGCTTGCAGTGCATACCTGATATTTTGAGTGTAAATATTTGAGCGCTTCGAGGGCGCCGTTTATCGGAACGGCGCAGTCCTGTAGATATCTGTGAAATTCCGCTTCGAAGTGCGGTCCGTCCGCGGTTATGCCTGATATATTGAAAATCTTATTCCAACGGGTTTGCCAAAGCTGTTCTTTTGTAAGCGCGCCGTCCTGTATCTGCCGCCACATTTCGTTGTTTACCTTTAGAAATACTGCGAGCAATTCAGACGAATAGGGTATCTTAAAATCCTCGCAGGTGCGAATGATTGCCGTCTGCGAGGATTTTTCAAAATCGAGTAGAGTGTTGTCTACGTCTATAAGTATACACTTTAATCCATTTAAAGCCATATGCGTTGCGTTAACCGCGCAGGGCGCGCAAGGTGTCTACGTACTTGCAAGCATTGAATGCCGCAACCGCTCCGTCGCTTGACGCCGTTACGAGCTGTCTTATATGCTTCGTGCGGCAGTCGCCTGCGGCGAATATGCCTTCGCAGGAGGTTACGCAGGTTTCGTCTGCGATTATATAGCCCGTTTTGTCAAGCTCTACTATATCTGCAAACGCCTTGTTGTTTGGAAGCTGTCCTATGCATACGAACGCGCATTTGCAGTTTATGTTTACCTGCGCGTGCGTTTCGGTGTCCTCGAAGCGAAGTCCTTTAAGCTCCTCGTCGGCGATAAATTCCTTTAAGGACAGATGATATCTTACGCTTACGTTTTCGCGGGAATTGAGTATGTCTATCAGCGCCTTGTCCGCAAAGAGTCTGCCGAACAGCGCGCATACGTGGACGTGCTTGCAATAGCCGCTCAAAAGAATGGCGTACTGTATGGCGGTGTTTGCGTCGCCTATCACGGCTACGTCCTCGCCCGAGTAGAATGCGCCGTCGCAGAGCGCGCAGTAGCTTACACCGTTGCCTATGAGCTCCTCTTCGCGCTCGACTCCTATATGGCGGGGCTTTACGCCCGTTGCAAGAATGACGGAATAGCTTTCATATTTGCCGTAATCCGTTGTAACGATAAAGCAATCCTGGTTTTTTTCAATCTTCTGCACGCATTCGAGCTCGACGCGTGCGCCCCATTCGGTTATCTGCTCATAGAGCTTGTCCATAAGCTCCGCGCCGCTTATCTTCTGATAGGTGGGGAAGTTTTCAACGCGCGGGGAGAATGCTATCTGTCCGCCGAAGCTTTCGCTTTCAAGCACTAACACCGATTTGCCTGCGCGAAGGCAGTTGAGCGCGGAAGTCATTCCTGCCGGTCCTGCGCCTATTACTATAATATCGAATCTTTCCATAGCCTTTTAATATTTCCGCCAAAAACGGTGTTTTTGGCGGAATAATGATAGGATAAAACCTGTTTTGTGTAAATTACTTAATTCTATTATGCGCGTACGCTTTCGATATAGCCCTTTATTTTGCTTGCGTTGTCGTACACGTCATATCCGTCGCCGTTGGGAACGAGGAGGGTGGGAGCCTTTTTAACTCCGAACGATACGGTTGTGTCCTTGTTGTCCTCGGCGTCGATGACGGTGTAGACGATTCCCGCTTTTTCAAGCATACTCTTTGCCATTTTGCAGTTGGGGCAGGTCTTGGTTGTAAAGATGAGTATGTCGTTTTTGTTTATTGAGGTTACATTCTCTTTTTTTGGCGTCGCGGCTACCATAGGCGCGGTGTCCGTGCAGACGAATTCGCTTATCTCCTTGCCGTGGTACTGCGAGGTTGCGATGTCGTAAACCTTGCGCTCCTTGAACTCGGCTATCTTGCCGTCGTTCCAGTTCTGAACAGGACGGTAGTAGCCTGTTATACGGCTGTATACCTCTGTCTTGCGTCCGCAGATGGGGCAGGTGTACTGCTCGCCCTCGAGATAGCCGTGGTCGGCGCAGATGGAGTATGTGGGGGACAGTGTGTAATACGGAAGCTTGTAGTTTTCGGCTATCTTTCTTACGAGGTTTGCCGCAGCCTGCCAGCTGTCCAGCTTCTGTCCGAGGAAGGCGTGGAATACCGTGCCCGAGGTGTACAGAGTTTGCAGGTCGTCCTGTATGTCGAGAGCGGAGAAGATATCCGCGGTGTATCCGACGGGCAGGTGCGAGCTGTTGGTGTAGTAGGGAATGTTGTCCATACTCTTTGCGCAGATGATGTTGGGATATTTAGCTCTGTCGTGCTTTGCAAGTCTGTAGGAGGTGGATTCCGCGGGAGTTGCCTCGAGGTTGTACAAATCGCCGTACTCCTCCTGATAGTCGGAAAGCTTGTTGCGCATAAAGTTGAGTACCTTTTGCGTGAACTCCTGAGCTTCCTTGTGGGTTAAATCCTTGCCAACCCAACGCGCGTTGAGGCAAGCCTCGTTCATACCTACAAGTCCGATTGTCGAGAAGTGGTTGCTGAATGAGCCAAGATATCTCTTTGTGTAGGGATAAAGTCCTTCGTCGAGCAGCTTTGTTATGACGTTGCGCTTGATTTTGAGCGAGCGCGCCGCGATGTTCATAAGTCTTTCAAGCTCCTTGAAGAACTCCTGCTCCGTTGTCGCTACATATGCTATGCGCGGTATGTTTATCGTTACGACGCCGACCGAGCCGGTGGATTCGCCGCTTCCGAAGAAGCCGCCCGACTTTTTGCGAAGCTCGCGCAGGTCGAGGCGCAGACGGCAGCACATACTGCGTACGTCGCTCGGCTCCATATCGCTGTTGATGTAGTTGGAGAAATACGGCGTGCCGTATTTTGACGTCATTGTGAACAGCAGACGGTTGTTTTCGGTATCAGACCAATCGAAATCTCTGGTAATTGAGTAGGTGGGAATAGGATACTGGAAGCCTCTGCCGTTGGCGTCGCCCTCTATCATAATCTCGATAAACGCCTTGTTTACCATTCGCATTTCCTCGACGCAGTCCTTGTACTTGAAGTCCATATCCTTGCCGCCTACGATTGCGGGAAGCTCGGCGAGGTCGTTAGGCACTACCCAGTCGAGTGTGATGTTGGTAAACGGAGCCTGCGTACCCCAACGCGAGGGAGTGTTTACGCCGTATATAAAGGATTGTATGCATTGCTTTACTTCCTTATATGTAAGGTTGTCTACCTTAACAAAGGGAGCAAGATAGGTGTCGAAGGAGGAAAACGCCTGCGCGCCAGCCCATTCGTTTTGCATTATTCCGAGGAAATTGACCATCTGATTGCAGAGAGTGGAGAGGTGAGACGCGGGAGAGGACGTTATTTTGCCGGGAATTCCGCCGAGTCCTTCTCTTATCAGCTGCTTGAGCGACCAGCCCGCGCAGTAGCCCGTGAGCATACTGAGGTCGTGCAGGTGTATCTGCGCCTCGCGGTGCGCCTTTGCAATCTCCTCGTCGTATATCTCGCTCAGCCAGTAGTTGGCGGTGACTGCGCCCGAGTTGGACAGGATAAGTCCGCCTACCGAATAGGATACGGTGGAGTTCTCCTTTACGCGCCAGTCGTTGACCTTAAGATAGTTGTCTACGGTGTTTTTGTAGTCCAGAGTGGTCGCGCTTATGTCACGGAGCTTCTGGTGCTGCTTTCTATATAGAATGTAAGCCTTTGCAACCTCGACGTAGCTTGTCTGTATAAGGACTACTTCTACTGCGTCCTGTACGTCCTCAACCGTTACGACGTCGTCCCTGACCTTGTCGTTGAAGGCGGCTGTGACGCGCAGCGCGAGCATATCGAGTATGTCGTCGCTGTAGCTTTTGCCTACTGCGGCAAACGCCTTTTCAATAGCTATTTTGATTTTGTTCAGATTGAACGGGACAATGTTGCCGTCCCTTTTTTTCACGTTTAGCATACTGTGAACCCCTTTAATGAAAATTTGCTTTCTCATTATAGCAAGTGGGCAGAATAAGTCAAGGGAAATCACAAAATAAAGTGTGAAACATTTTTGAGAAACACCATATATAGTGGTTTTGTTGAAAATTGGAAAATTTTGTAAAATTATGCGAAGCGCGCGTTCCGGCGTTTTAAACGGACGGTTTACGGGTTTTCGGCTATCTAAACGGTGCAGTGCGTTAAGTACCGTATCAAGCGTCGCAGCGATGTATTGACAATGTATTATTGTTTATTTATAATATATACATATTGTTATTATTATATAACTGAGGGTAAATTATGGATGAGATGACAAAAGACGAGATTTTATCCGTCGAAGCCGCGCCCGAAAAAACGGCGGAGCCGACGGAAAACGACAAAGTTACGGATTTAACCGCAGAGCAATGCGATAGCTCGGCAGTTGAAAAAAGCGAAGCCGCTGACGCGGGAAGCGGCGAAGCGGAAACGACGGACGCCGATACCTCAAAGCCCGCAAAGACCAAAAAGCCTTTGCCTGCCAAGCTACAGAAGATAGTAGATTATCTTAACGCTCACGAGGACGTAAGACAGATGGCGTTTTTCCTGATGTTCAGCGTTCTGTGCGGCGCTTCGCAGATGATTGTCACTTATGCGCTGTCCGCGGGACTTAAGCTTGCCCCCTCTCTTTCGGGTGCATTCAGTTGGTTTGTATTTAAGTTTGCTACCACAGCAGAGTTCATCGGCTTCTTAATCGGTTCTATTGTAGGTCAGGCGCTGACGTTTATCCTTAACCGCAAAAAGACGTTTAATACCACGGACCATATTGTTATCCGCGCCGTTATGTACGCGATTATGGCTATAATCATAATCATTATGCAGACATATCTTGGCGGCGTTGTGACGTCTGCCTGCTATTCGGCGCAGCCCGCCGCGGACGGTTTCCTTGCGCTTGTGTTCAACCTTACGGGACAGGCGGTTGCCGGTATCGCGGCTGTTATAGTAAACTTCCTGGGCAATAAGTTCTTTATAATGCGTGATTGGGGTAAGAAAAAACAGGCTGCTCAAGCTAATGCCGATGTCGTGGCTTCGGAGGGCGAAGCGGCTGCGGAAGCACAGACAACTGTTGAAGCGGACGTTCAGAGCACGGAAAACGATACGCAAGCCGAGGTTTAAGCATTGCAGGATAAAATCACAAGGCTGAATAAAAAAATTACGACTCCCGCGGATTATGAGCTGCTTGCTCCCGCGGGAGATATTTACAGCTTCGATACCGCTATAGCGTGCGGCGCGGACGCAGTTTATTTGGGCTTGTCCGATTTCAACGCTCGCAGGAAGGCGGAAAATTTCGGTATAGATAACTTAAGAGAGTGCGTTAAAAAGGCGCACTTTTTCGGTGTTAAGGTTTACGTTACCGTAAATACTCTTGTCGGCGACGGCGAGATGGGTGAACTTCTATCGCTTGTGCGCTCGGCGGCGGAGGCGAAAGCCGACGCGTTTATAGTACAGGATTTGGGCGTTGCCGTATGCTTGAAAAAGGCTTTTCCCGGAATAGTACTGCACGCAAGCACTCAGCTTGGAGTACACAATCTGTACGGCGCAAGACAGGCGGAAAAATTCGGCTTTAAAAGAGTGGTGTTATCCCGCGAAACCAAGCTGGAGGATATTATAGCAATCCGAGAGGGAACGGCGCTCGAGCTTGAGTATTTTGTGCAGGGCGCGCTGTGCGTTGCGTTCAGCGGAAGCTGTTATCTGAGCGCAAAGGAGTGCGGCGCAAGCGGAAACAGAGGGCTTTGCAAGCAGCTTTGCCGTCTGCCCTATAAAGCCGAGTTGAACGGCGAAATAAAAGAAGGATACCTGCTAAGCGCAAAGGATTTATGCCTTGCAAACAGTCTTAAGGATTTGACAGACGCCGGCGTGACCTCCTTTAAGATAGAGGGACGTATGCGCAGGTCGGAATACGTGGGAAGCGCGGTTTCCGTCTACCGTAAATTGCTTGACGAGGTTATAAATAACAACTCTGCCGCCCGACTGTCAAAGCAGGCGGAAAGGGATTTGCGAATTGCGTATTCGCGCGGGGACGGATACTTAGAGCGAGCCTACCTCGATGACGGGACGCCGTTTGTAATTCAAAAGCAGTTTAACAATCATACCGGCATAAAAGCAGGGTTTATCAGACGTGTTAAGAGCTTTAAGTACGATTTGTACGAAGTAACGGTTCAATCGGATGTAGAGTTAAAGAAAGGCGACGGATTAAAATTCTTTCGCGCAAACAGGGCGGACGCTTTTAATGAAGGTCGTCTGACCGAAGCCGCAAGCGCGGGCATAGGCGACGTAAAACGGATTGGCGCGGACTTGTATTCGTTTGTAACCAAAGCCGAGTTAAAGGAAGGCTGGCAGGTAAATATTATCTCGTCCGGCGAGCAGAGCGAAAGAATAAACGGCATTGTGCGTAAGGTGGATATAGACCTTGGCGTGCGCGCATTAGCCGACGAAGCGCTTACCGTTACGGCGCACTGCGATTATAAGGGTAAAGCAGTAAATGATTTAAATATTCCCGAGGGTTGCAAAGTATTATTTGACGATAACGGCATTACCTTGGAGCTTAAGGGCGATATATGCACTCGGGCAATCAGCGCGCCCGCGGATGAGGACACTCTTGTAGCGCAGCTTATAAAGGTTGGCGACAGCGGATTTGCCGTACGCAAAGCAAGCGCGTGCACGGACAACGCGTTTGTTGCAAAATCGGCTGTTAACGCATTGCGCCGTAAAGCTGTTGAAATAATGACCGAGGTTCTGATTTGCGCAAGGGAGCAGGACTGCGCGCGGACGGACGAAATGGCTTTTGATAAAATACTGAATGAAACGGGAAAGGCGGAGTTTAATACAAGCCGCAGATTACGTTTTATAAGCGGTTGCGAGCTTAAAAACGGTGACGGAGGCGCGGATATAAGGACGCTTACTGTTTTGCGCCCGGAGGTATACGCCGTAAAGAATATAAGGGATATGCTGAGCGCGTTGCGACTTACCGAGGATAAAATAGCTTTGCAGCTTCCCGTTATGGCGAACGGCAGGGATTTGCGCGTAATAGATAATCTGCTTGGCGAGCTTAAGGGAATAAAGACATTGGTAAGCGAAAATATTTACGGACCGGAATTTGCAGGCAGGGGATATAAGGTAATTGCGGGCGCGGGGCATAACGCGTATAACAGGTATGCCTGCGAGGCGTTAAAGTCGGCGGGCGCCTGCGAGGTTTTGCCGTCCTTGGAATTGGGTTTGCCGACGGCTAAGGATGAAATCCCGCTTATGACTTTTGCGCACTGTCCTTATAAAACTCTGTTTGAAAACGACTGCGCGCAATGCTCGTATAAGGACGGACTGACGCTGTCGCGCGGAAAGCGCAAATACCGCATAGAGCGCACAAAGCTTCATAACTGTTATTTCGGGATGTTTGAGGAATAAGAAAAGGACGCTCTAAGAGCGTCTTTTCTTCATTTGTTTAATCTTTTGCTATTATGCCTCAGAAATTGCACCTACGGGGCAACCGTCTTCGCAAGCACCGCAATCGATGCACGCATCGGGGTCAACAACGTATTTTCCGTCGCCCTCAGCTATAGCACCTACGGGGCAGGTGTCTGCGCACGCGCCGCAAGAAATGCATTCGTCACTTATAACTCTTGCCATAGTTCTCTCTCCTTTTAAAGTGGTTGTCATTATAATAGCATACCGTTTTAAATTTGTACAGTGATTTTGTAACTTATACCTTTATTGTAATTTGTATTGTGTTATTAAATTTGTAATAACCACAGATTACTCTTCGTCGGATATGCTATCGATTTCGGCGGTGGATTGTCTTTCGCCGATGTGCATATCGTCTAAGGCGTATGTGCGTACGTCAAAAGTTCCGTCTTTAAGCATTACCTTGACGCGGGCGGTCTGCTTGATAAGGTCGTTGGATTCCACCGTTCCCTCGCCGTCGGGAGTTTTTACCTTGCTGCCTACCTTAGGCATAAGCTTATATACCTCGGTGTAATATGAGTTTTCATATTTAAGACAGCACATAAGCCGTCCGCAAACTCCGCTTATCTTTTGCGGATTGAGCGAAAGTCCCTGTACCTTTGCCATCTTAATGGATACCTTTTCAAAGTCGGGCAGGTGGGCGGTGCAGCAGCAGGCTCTGCCGCAGGGCGCAAGCGCGCCGCGCATCTTTGTATCGTCGCGCTCGTAAATCTGTCTAAGCTCGATGCGGATTTTGAAAATCGAGGCAAGCACTCGCACAAGCTCGCGGAAGTCTACTCTGCCGTCGGCGGTGAAATAGAATATCAGCTTGGAGCGGTCGAAGGTGTATTCGGCGTCTACAAGCTTCATATTCAGCTTCATTTCCGTCACCTTTTCGCGTATAACTCTGAGCGCCTCCGCCTTATCCTCCTGATTTTTCTTTACTCTTTCCAAATCCTCGTCGGTCGCCTTGCGCTGTACGGATTTTAAGGGCTGTACAATCTCGCTGTCGTCCACCGTCTTGTTGGCTACGGCTACGACGGCGTATTCGAGTCCGCGGGCGGTTTCGACAATTACGCCGTCGCCCTCCGCATATACTCCGCCTTCGGGATTGAAATAATATATTTTGTTGCTGTTTTTGTATCTTATTCCTATGATTTCGGGCATTTGTGCCTTACCTCCAATATCGAAAATAACAGGTTGTCTATCGCCGACAGCGCGCCGACGTTTAAGGATAGCTGCCTGCGCGTATCGTTTATGATAGCAAGTATTTTTGCAAGCGCAAGCGGCGAATAGCCTTCGGCAAGCGCGGCTATCTCGCCCGTCACGTGCTTGGACAGCAGCATTTCGGGGCGGGACTGTATTACGAGCATATCGCGTATTATTATGGACAGCACGTCCAAAAATGCGCCTATATTGCTTTCGTTTGCAACGGAGCCGTCGTATTTAAGCACGTCCGAGCTTCTGTTCAGCCCGCGCATAAGATTGAGCGCGGAGCGGTACAGCTCGGCGTACTCGGGCGACGTGGCGATTTTGCGCGCCTTTCCCAGCATACCCTCGCTGCAGGCGGCGGCTACCGCGCTTAGCTCCCCGTCGCAGCCGAGCGCAAGCATTGCCGAGTAAACCGTTTCCTTGTCGAAAACGTCTATGTGTATCGTTCTTGCGCGGGATTTTACGGTGTCCAGCATAGCGGACTCGTTTGCCACTCCCAAAAATACCGTAACGTTTGCGGGCGGCTCCTCAAAGGTCTTGAGCAGCTTATTCTGCGCCTGTGCGTTCATAAGGTCGGCGCGGTGTATAAAATAAAGCTTCCGTCCCGAGAGCGCCTTGATATATACCGAGGACAGCATATTGTTGACGTCCTCTACCTTTATCTTTTCGCGCTTTACGTTTATGTGAAATACGTCCGAGTGATTGCCGTGCAGTATCTTTCGGCACTCGGGGCATTCAAGACAGGCGGAATTACTGTTCTCGCAATGTATCGCGCAGGCGGCGAGCGTAAAAAATTCGTCGACTACGTCGTCGTCGCCCGAGCTTATTATATATGCGTGCGAAAGCCCCGATTTTATATCGTTTTGTATAAGCGAGTAAGCACGCGAAGCCTTAAGAGCCTTTTCAAATACGAGTCCGCTCACTTGATTATACCTCTTTCTCTCATAACCGAAATTATTTTGGCGGAGGTGACGTTTTTGTCGAAATCGGGCTTTATAGGCACAATTCTGCCGTCAGAAGTGCCGATTTCGTTTATAAAGCCTTTGTAGACCTTTTCAAAAAATTCGTTGGATTCCTGCTCCAGTCTGTCCTCCGTGCGGTAGGTGCGCCAGGAATGCTCGGGGCTTAAATCTATAAATACTGTAAGGTCGGGCATACAGCCGTCAACGGCGGGGGCGTTAATTCGCTTTATAAGCTCCGCGCCCATTTCGCGCCCGTAGCCCTGATAGGCGACCGAGCTGTCTATGTATCTGTCGCATATTATCAATTCGCCGCGCTCGAGGGCGGGCTTTATCACCTCGCGCACAAGCTGCGCGCGGCTTGCCGCATACAAAAGCGCTTCGGTCATATCCGTCATTGCGGTGTTTGCGGTATCCAGAATTACGCGGCGTATCTGCTCCGAGATTTCCGTGCTGCCCGGCTCGCGCACGTACACCGCGCGCTGTCCCGTTTTTTCAAGATATTCCTTTAAAAGTCGCAGCTGCGTGGATTTTCCCACTCCCTCGCAGCCCTCGAACGATACGAACATATTTTTATCCTCTTGAGTGATTTACTTAGTATATCACGCTTTTAGGATTTTTACAACTTTATTATCCATATCTATAACCCCGTCCGCAACTTTACTCCGATTTTATCGTTGACTTTTAAACAACTAAGTATTAGACTAACTATTATTATATATACAATATAAATACTCCTTCGAGGTAGATATGGACTATAAGCAGATTGAAGCCAAATGGCAGAAAAAGTGGGCGGAAAGCGGACTGTATAAGTTTAATCGCGACAACGTAGACAAAAAGTATTACTGTCTTGAGATGTTTTCCTATCCGTCGGGCGCAAAGCTCCACGCGGGACACTGGTACAACTACGGACCTGCCGATACCTTTGCGCGCTTTAAGCGTATGCAGGGCTACGAGGTGTTTCAGCCGATGGGCTTTGACGCCTTCGGTCTGCCCGCCGAAAACTATGCCATAAAGACGGGTATCCACCCCGAGGAAAGCACCCTCAAAAATATTGAAACTATGGAGGGACAGCTCCGCAGAATCGGCGCGACCTACGATTGGGATTACGAGGTTAAAACCTGTACGCCCGATTACTACAGGTGGACGCAATGGATGTTTTTGCAGCTCTATAAGCGCGGTCTTGCATACAGAAAGGAGGCTCCCGTCAACTGGTGTCCGTCCTGTAATACGGTGCTTGCAAACGAGCAGGCGCAGGGCGGGGTGTGCGAGAGATGCGGCAGTCAGGTCACGCACAAGAACCTTAATCAGTGGTTTTTTAAGATAACCGAGTATGCCGACGAGCTGCTTGAAGGACTGGACAAGCTGGATTGGCCCGAAAAGACCAAGCTTATGCAGAAGAACTGGATTGGCAGAAGCTACGGCGGAGAGATAGAGTTTGCCGTTAAGGGCTCGGACGTAAAATTCAGAGTGTTTACGACAAGAGCGGATACGGCTTTCGGCGTGACTTACGTGGTGCTTGCGCCCGAAAGTCCGCTTGTGGACAGGATTGTAACCCCCGAGCAGCGCGCCGCCGTCGAGGAATACAGGGAGAGGAGCGCCGCCGTTACCGAAATAGACCGTATGTCCTCCACCCGTGAAAAGACGGGAGTGCTTACGGGCGCGTATGCGATAAATCCCGTAAACGGCAGAGAGGTCCCCATTCTCGTTGCGGATTACGTTATCGCAAGCTACGGCACCGGCGCGGTTATGGGTGTTGCCGCGCACGACGACAGAGATTTCGTCTTTGCAAAAAAGCTCGGCCTGCCGATAGAGCGCGTTATAAAGGGAAAGGAAGGTCAGGACGATACGCTTCCGTTTACCGAGTACGGCGTGCTTACCAACAGCGCGGAGTTTGACGGAATGACCTCCGAGGACGCAAAGCTTGCTATACTCAAGAAGCTGGAAAAGGAGGGCAAGGGCTGTCTTAAGACAAACTACCGTCTGCGCGACTGGCTTGTAAGCCGTCAGCGTTATTGGGGCGCGCCTATTCCCGTTATCCACTGCGAGCATTGCGGAGCCGTTCCCGTGCCCGAAAAGGATTTGCCCGTGCGACTTCCGCACAACGTGAACTTTACTCCCGACGGAGAATCGCCTCTTAAAAAGTGCGACGAGTTTATAAATACGGCTTGTCCCGTTTGCGGACGTCCCGCAAAGCGCGACGCGGATACTCTCGATACCTTTGTATGCTCAAGCTGGTATTTCCTGCGCTATCCCGACAACCGCAACGGCGAAAAGCCCTTCGATACCGAGTGGATAGACAAAATGCTGCCCGTAGATAAGTATATCGGCGGCGCGGAGCACGCCTGTATGCATCTGCTTTACGCGCGATTCTTCACCAAGGCGTTGCGCGATATGGGCTATCTGCACTTCGACGAGCCGTTTTTGTCGCTTGTGCATCAGGGTACTATCCTCGGCACGGACGGCAATAAAATGAGCAAATCCCGCGGCAACGTGGTATCTCCCGACGACAGCATCGTAAAGTTCGGCGCGGACGTTTTCAGAGTATATCTGATGTTCGGGTTCAACTATGTGGAGGGCGGTCCCTGGAACGAAAGCGGTCTTGAATCCGTCAACCGATTCTTTGAGAGAATAGAGCGTATAGTCAAAAAATGCTACGAGGTGGATTTTACGGACGCGCCCTACGGCAAGGCGGAAAAGGAGCTTAACCGCATACGTCACAACACAATAAAGAGCGTGACAAACGACCTCGGCACCTTCTCGTTTAATACTGCTATAGCAAGACTTATGGAGTTTGTAAACGCTATATATGCCTACGACGGGGCGGCGGAGCATAAAAACTCGCTGTATAAGGATTGCGCAAAGGATTTGGTGCTGCTGTTCGCTCCGTTTGCTCCGCATTTTTCCGAGGAGCTTTGGGAGATGACGGGCGGCGGATATTCGATATTCAATCAGTCCTATCCGCAGTATGACGAAAAAGCTACGGTGCTTGACGAAATAGAGCTGGCGGTGCAGATAAATTCCAAGCTGCGCGGAAGAATAAACGTGGCAAACGGCGCGCCTAAGGAGGATATCGAAAACGCCGCGCTCGGTGCGCTGGGGCTCGAGCGCTCCGCCGTGAAAAAGATTATCATTGTGCCTAACAGGCTTGTAAATATTATAGCCTAATCAAACAACAATTTTAAAATCAACTGACAGGAGATTCGGTATGTTAGATTTAATAAGAATAAGAAACAATCCGCAGGCAGTGGCAGACGCTCTGGCAAAAAAGGGCTTTAAGGCTGATTTCGACGAGGTTATCGCGTGGGACGATATGCGCAAGGCGCTTATAACCGACGTGGAGCAGTTGAAGGCGCAGAAAAATAAGGTGTCGGCGCAGATACCCGTGCTTAAAAAGGCAGGTCAGTCCGTCGAGCCTATTTTTGAGGAGATGAGAAAGCTCGGCGACGAGATTGCCGCGAGCGACGCTAAGATTGCGGAGCTGATTGCAAATATAAACGACACTCTTGCCTGTATGCCCAATATCCCCGACGACGACCTGCTCGCGGGAGAAAAGGAAAACAATCAGGTAGTTAAGACGGGCGGCAAAAAGCCGGAGTTTGACTTTACTCCCAAAAACCACGTTGACCTTTGCACCGACCTCGGGCTTATCGACTACGAGCGCGGAGTAAAGCTGAGCGGCAACGGCTTCTGGATTTACAGAGGCGTCGGCGCAAGACTGGAATGGGCGTTGCTCAATTATTTTGTGGACGAGCATTTACAGGACGGCTACGAATTTATTCTGCCGCCCTATCAGCTTGGATATAACTGCGGCTTCGGAGCGGGGCAGTTTCCAAAATTCAGCGACGAGGTTTACTGGCTGGATTGCGACGAGGATAAAAAACGCAACCGCTTTATGCTTCCCACCGCCGAAACCGCGCTTGTAAATATGTATGCGGGCGAAATTATAGACGAAAGCAGGCTTCCTATGAAATTCTTTGCGTACTCGCCCTGCTTCAGAAAGGAGGCGGGCTCTGCACGCACGGAGGAGCGCGGAATGATTAGAGGACATCAGTTCAACAAGATTGAGATGGTGCAGTACGCGCATCCCGACCGCAGTATGGAGGCTTTTGAGGAGCTTGTAGAAAAGGCGGCGAGACTTGTCGAAAAGCTTGGACTTCACTATCGCGTGAGCAAGCTTGCGGCGGGCGACTGCTCGGCTTCTATGGCGAGAACCTACGACGTGGAGCTGTGGATTCCGTCTATGGGAATTTATAAGGAGTGTTCGTCCGTAAGCAACGCAAACGATTATCAGGCGCGCAGAAATAATACTCGTTTCCGTGATTCCAAGACGGGCAAGCCGCAGTTTGTGCATACTCTTAACGGCAGCGGTCTTGCAACGTCGCGACTTATCCCCGCAATCGTCGAGCAGTATCAGAATGCGGACGGAAGCGTTACCGTGCCCGAAGTTTTACGTAAGTATTTAAATATAGATTGTATATCTAATAAATAAAAGCTTAGTTGAAAGTAACAAGCGCGTGCAGGGCGCGCGCCAAATTGAGTGCCGAAGTGCGATGATAGTACAAGTGAGCGGACAAATGCAGTTTGACTGTCCGCGAACGAGTGGCATAATAAAGCGACGGTGGTTGTTCACGAGTGCCGTCTGTCTCCCCCGCGAGCGATGTGCAGTTAAATAGTGAAATCACTATTTCGAGTGGTGGGAGAAATACCGGCGAGACCGGAAAGAGGGGGCTATTCTATTTATAGTTCACGACGGGGTATTATTTAACATATGAAAATCAACGGTTACGAAAAGTTTTCAATGGTCGATTTCGAGGGCAAAATCGCTTGCACCGTTTTTACGGGCGGCTGCAACCTGCGTTGTCCCTTTTGTCATAACGGCTCGCTTGTGATAGGCGACGTAAAGGCAAATCAGATTGACGACGGCGAGGTTATGGAATATCTCGAGAAACGCCGCGGGCTTGTGGACGCGGTCAGCGTTACGGGCGGCGAAGCTACGCTTCAGCCCGACCTTGCGGATTTTCTCAGGCGCGTGCGCGCGCTTGGATATATCACCAAGCTTGACACAAACGGATTACGTCCCGACGTGCTTAAAAATCTGCTTGACGAGGGACTTGTCGATTATGTGGCTATGGATATTAAAAACAGCCCCGAAAAGTACGCGTTTACTACGGGGCTTAAGTGCGTTGACCTCGATAAAATCAACGAGAGTATGCGCATTATAAAGGAAAGCGGAGTTAATCACGAATACCGCACGACGATAATCAAGGAGTTTCACACCGCAGAGGATATGGAAAGAATTGCGCAGTGGGTTAGCGGCGCAAACGCATATTATATGCAGAAATACAGCGACAGCGAGGGCTGTATATCCCACGGCTATCACGAAATCGAAAAAGCGCAGGCGGAGGAATTTGCCAAGCTATTTGAAAATAAAGTAGTAAAGGTTGGCTTACGCGGATACAACTAACGATAAAATTCGGCATAAAGCGCAGAACAGTATTTGCTAAACGTCGTTTAAAGCATCGCCGAGAAGTTCGTTTATAGAAACATTATATAAATTTGCAAGCATAGCTAACTTATCGGCGCGTATAGTTAGAGGTTTTTGTTCATACCGCCTATATGTGTTGTCGCTGATATGTAATATCTCCGCTACCTGCTTACAGCTATATCCGCGTCTTTTTCTTAATTTTTTTAATTTCGACCACATTTTTTTCTCCTGCTTAAGTGAATTTGTATATGAGTAAACTTATACCTGAAGCTTTTTATTTTAGTGTATATATCTCAAGTTGTGATAAGGTTTTTTATAATCATAGCATTAAAAAACCGTGCTGTGCGCAAATATGAGTATTCTCATTTTATAAATCAAAATTGTGTATTAAGTTATAAGTAAAATTATCAAATAAGCAAAAAGCGGGGATTTACTCCTCGCTTTTTGCACCTTGTTAGTTTGCGCTAACAGCAAAACTCATTGCTGATTATATATTGATTATTACTAAGTTAGTGCAATGATTTTGCGTACACGTAGCACGTTGGCGTGCGCAGTGTGTTACGTTTGGCGCAAATATAAATTAGCATACTCCGTCCTGCAGCTTAAGCATTACAAAGCCTTGCTTTGCTTTGCACAGCGGGCAGGTGTCCCAAGCCTCCTTGCCTTCCGCCTCGTAGCCGCAGCCCGCACATTTCCATTTTACCGCCTTCGGCTTTTTGTAGAGCGTGCCCGTGGACATCTGATTGTGCAAATCCTCAAACAGCATTTTGTGACAGTTCTCTACGTCGCCTATCATCTTAAACAGATTTGCAATTTCCTCAAAGCCTTCCTCGCGCGCGGTCTTTTCAAATTCCTTGTAGATTTTTATTTCCGCCGCTTCGTCCTCCGCCGCAAGCTTAAGGTTTTCTATAAGATTCCATTTCTCCTTAAACGGATATCCCGTTGCAATATCGATATTGTCTATCGTCTTGTTGCTCGCCTGCTGTATTGCCGTGTAGAGCATACGCGCGTGATTGAATTCGTTAAATACGATTTTGTCTATCACCTCCGAAAGGGCGTTGTAGCCCTCGTTGCGCGCGCCGTACTCTATAAACTTGTAGCGCGTGTATGCTTGGGTTTCGCCTGCGTACGCTTTTGCAAGGTTGAGCAGAGTTTTACTGTCGATAAGTTTCATAATTGTTCTCCTTAAGGTTTGATTTACTGATTATTGCCTAAAATGCCGCGATTATACCAAAGCGGCTTTTTATAGCGTTGTCGGCTTTGAATATATTCATTTAAATTTCCTTTTGCGCTTTTGCTTGAAAGTAGTTATATATGGTGATATTATTTATAGGACATAACGTTTCAAAAGGAGAAAATTTTATGGGCGATTGCACTCACGATTGCGGAAGCTGCTCGCAGAATTGCGAAAGCAGAATAACATACGATAAGCCTCACGAGCTGTCGCGTATCAAGCGCGTTATAGGCGTTGTAAGCGGAAAGGGCGGCGTAGGCAAGTCCTTGGTGACCTCCCTGCTTGCCGTGGGCGCGGCAAAGGCGGGTAATACGGTAGGAATTCTGGACGCGGACATTACGGGTCCGTCCATTCCTCGCGCGTTCGGAATATCCGGCGGAGTGGAGGGCGATAATATGGGTATCTATCCGCGCAGAAGCGCGTCGGGTATTAAGGTTATATCCTCCAATCTCCTGCTCGAACACGAAAACGACCCCGTTATCTGGCGCGGTCCCGTTATTGCGGGTATGGTGAAGCAGTTCTGGTCGGAGGTCATCTGGGGCGACGTGGATTTTATGTTTGTCGATATGCCTCCGGGGACGGGAGACGTTCCGCTGACCGTGTATCAGTCCATAAAGCTGGACGGAATTATAATCGTTACATCGCCGCAGGAGCTTGTTTCTATGATTGTCGAAAAGGCTGTCAAGATGGCAAATAAAATGAATATCAAAATCTACGGCGTGGTTGAGAATATGAGCTATCTCAAGTGTCCCGACTGCGGCAAGGAGATTGACATATTCGGCACAAGCAAGGTGGACGAGGTGGCTACCGATTTCGATTTGAAGGTTCTCGGCAGGCTTCCGATAGACAGAGAAATAGCCTCCGCGGTGGACGCGGGCAGGGTGGAGAGCCTTGCGGATAAGGATTATCTTGCTACGGCGATTAAGGAAATATCAAAATGAGCGGCGAAGCAATGACTAAACGGCAGATTGCCGAGCAAAATTTTCTGGACGGATACAACTGCACTCAGGCGGTGGTCGCGGCGTTTGCGGATGAGCTGGGCGTTGACAAGGATACGCTTATAAAGATTGCGTCCTCATTCGGCGGAGGCTTCGGCAGACTGCGCGAGGTGTGCGGAGCCGTCAGCGCGATGGGCATAATCGTAGGTTTGGTTGAGGGCTGCGATTTTTCAAAGGCGGGACAGGACGCCAAATCCGCGCAATACGCCGCCGTGCAGAGACTGGCAGGCGAGTTTAAGGATATAAACGGCAGTATCATTTGCCGCGAATTGCTGGGCGCAAAGCTTGCGGCTACTATCCCGACTCCCGACGCGCGTACTCCCGAATACTATAAAAAGCGTCCCTGCGCTAAGCTTGTGGGAGATATGGCGGAGATAATAGAGAGGTATATTGCGCAGAAATAAAATTGCGCCGACTGTCACACCTCGTGTGCCTGTCACAAATAATTTTTGTGCCTGTCACGTGTTATCTGAGTGAAGTCGCTCGGTACGCACACTTGCGAGAAAACGAAAAGCACATAATATTTAAAGTCAACTCGCAAGATGCGCTGTGCGCGAATATACCCCACAAAACAGGGACGTTTTGCGGGGACCCCGATTGAGGTGCAAAAGAGACAAGTGAATTGCCACTTTTGCGGAATGAAATTATTTGTAGGTGTACCTCTTTTAATAAGCACTTTGCGAGAGCAAAAAATTAAAATAAATATGAGCTTTTATGATGTTGTTTACGAAGTGGTAAAAAAGATACCTAAGGGCAAGGTTGCTACCTACGGTCAGATAGCGATGCTTTGCGGTTCTCCGCGCGCATCGAGGGCGGTGGGATATGCGTTGCATTTCAATCCCGACCCCGCGCATACTCCGTGCTTCAGGGTTGTAAACCGCTTCGGCGGCTGCGCAGAGGCGTTTGCTTTCGGCGGAAAAGCGGTTCAGGCAGACTTACTGGTTAAGGACGGCGTGGAGGTGCGTGAGGATTTTACGGTGGACCTCGATAAGTATCTTTGGAATCCGTTTGAGGATTGATATACAAGGGATGATATGGAATTTAATGTGTTCAAGCTTAAAACTCCGAATTTTGAGAAGCTCTCGGAATTCGGATTTATTTTGGAAAACGGACTGTATCGCTATTCTGTAAATATATTGGACGGACAGTTTGAAATGACCGTGACCGTAGCATCGGACGGGAAGGTAGGGGCGACCGTTACGGATTTGTCAACCTCGGAGCCTTATACCCTGCATCTGGCGGACGAAGCCGTCGGTGCGTTTGTGGGCAGGGTGCGCGGCGAGTTCGAGGACGTGTTACTGCGAATATCGAAATCCTGCTTCGAGCGCGACGTGTTTAAGGAGGTTTGCGCTAAGCAGGTAATCGAATACGCGCGAAATACATACGGCGACGAGCTTGAATTTTTGTGGGATAAGTATCCCGCGGGGGCGATACTTCGCAGAAAGGACAACCGAAAGTGGTACGCATTGCTTATGATAATATCCAAACGCAAGCTGGGGCTTGACAGCGACGGGGAGGCTTCCGTTCTGGATTTGCGCCTCGATACGGAAAACGACGCGGAGCTTGTTGACGGCAAACGGTTCTTTTTGGGTTATCATATGAATAAACGCACCTGGTTTTCCGTTATTTTGGACGGAAGCGTGTCATTTGACGAAATACGTGCGCTTATGGATAAAAGCTATAAGCTTGCAAAAAAGAAGTAATTAGTTGTTAAACTAATATATTTAAATTTAATTATAATTGATAAAATTACGGGCTTTGCATTATTGCAAAGCCCGTGGTTTATGTTTTATTGCGCTATACAGATTATTTTACCGTTGCTTTCATATGCGCGAGATATTTATCCGCCAGCTCGGTTGCCTCCTTCTGCGTAGCTTTAGAGGTTGCCACGTAAAACTTGAGCTTGGGTTCTGTTCCGCTCGGGCGCACGCATATCCAATCGCCGTTTGCAAGATGCAGCTTAAGCGCGTTGGTTTTGGGAAGCTCTATCGCTTCTGCGCTGCCGTCCGCGTTTGTCTTTACCCGAGATACGAAATCGCTCACCGCAAGCACGGGCGTGCCTTCTATTTCGGTATATTTTGCTTCGCGCAGTGAAAGCATAATATTTTTCATCCTTTCCATTCCGTCAAGCCCGCCGAAGGTTACCGACGTTGCTTTTTCCACAAAATAGCCGAGCTTTTCGTATATACCTTGCAATACGCCGTAAACGGATTCGCCCTCCGAATCGAGATAACAAACCATTTCGGCGAACATCATAGCGGCAACTACCGCGTCCTTATCTCTTGCGTGCGTGCCGACAAGCGAGCCGTAGCTCTCCTCGAAGCCGAACAGGTAGACGTACTCGCCGCTGTCCTCCCACTCCTTTATCTTTTCGCCTATAAACTTAAAGCCCGTAAGCACGTCGAAGGTCGTCACTCCGTAACTCGCCGCCAGCTTGCGCGCAAGCTCGGTTGTCACTATTGTCTTTACCAGCGCTCCGTTTTCGGGCAGGGTGCCGGTTTCCTTCTTGCGGCGCAGTATGTAGTTTAACAGCAGTACTCCAATCTGATTGCCGTTAAGCAGGATAAACTCGCCCTTGTCGTTGCGTATGGCAATGCCCATTCTGTCCGCGTCGGGGTCGGTGCCGATAACTATGTCGCTTCCGATTTTGTCGGCAAGCTCAACGCCGAGCTTAAGGGTGTCCGCCTCCTCGGGATTGGGCACGCGCACGGTTGAAAACTCTGTATCGGGCTTTGCCTGCTCCTCTACTACGTTTACCTTTATGCCCATTCTGTTAAGTATTGTAGTGACGGGCATATATCCGCTTCCGTGTATGGGCGTGTAAACAAGCTTTACTCCAGCGCCGTGCGATTTCACAGCCTCGGGGGACAGCGACAGCTTTTCAAGCTGCGCAAAATAGGCGTCGTCCACGCTCTTGCCTATGACCGTTATATGTTCGTCGAATTTTACGTTATCCTTACCCTTTATACAGGCGGCGCAAAGCTTTGCTTCCGCGCGCTTTATGCCGAAATAAGGGGTTTTGTCTATAAATTTAACAACTTTATCGGTCGATTCGGGCGACATCTGCGCGCCGTCCTCGCCGTATACCTTATATCCGTTGTATATCTTGGGATTGTGGGAGGCGGTTATCATTACGCCTGCTACAGCGTTTAAGCGGCGTATCGCAAACGAACACATAGGCACAGGTCTTACGTCTTCAAACAGGTGCGCGTTTATGCCGTTTGCAGAGAGTACCTTCGCAACCTCTATTGCAAATTCGCTCGAATACTTGCGCGTATCGTAGGATATTACCACGCCTCTCTCGCACGCCTCCTTGCCAAGCGTGTTTATGTAATCGGCAAGTCCCTTTGTAGCGCGGCGGACAGTAAACATATTCATTCGGTTTACGCCGACGTCAAGCACTCCGCGCATTCCCGCGGTGCCGAACTCCAGCGGCGCGAAAAACATTTCCTTTTTTTCTTCCTCGCTCAGCGCCGAAAGTCGGGCTTTGTCCTCGGAGCTTACCTCGTCGCTTGCAAGCCATTCGTCAAATCTTATCTCATAGTTGTCCATACCTTTCTCCTAAAATCGGATTTATATCTTTATTATATATATAGAGAATATAATAGTCAATATACTAAAAAAATGCGGTCGCCCGCATTTTTGATTTTAATTGTTTTGTTCTTCGAGAGGCAGCTCCGCGTTTGTGCCGCGCAGGATTATCCGCTTTTGCGGTTTGTAGGTGTCCTTTCTTATACACACGGATTTTATAAGCTTTCCGTTTTCAAAATAGTCGAGATATCCAACCGATTTCAAGCCGTTCTTTCCGTAGGTGTCTATTACCTCCTTTCCGAGCGGCAGGGTGTCGTCGTCGCGGTATTCGGTTTCGTGCGGGATTGTTCCCACCGTTTCCGAGCGGCGGCGTATCGATACGCTGTCATAGCCGTAGATTTCGGCGCGGATGTATTTGCCGTCCGTGTGCATCTTTATTGTTATCTTTCCCGACAGAGTGTTGACAAATCTGAAATCGGATTCGCTTGTGACCATTGCGTCAAAGGACGGAGCTACGTAGCTCACGGGCAGAGAGTGCGGCCGTACAAAGGATATGGACAGCCCCGCAAGCAGCGCGCAGTTGTATATGGTGCTCGATACCTGACAGACTCCGCCGCCGACTCCCTCCACAAATTCGCCGTCCTTTATTATGAACGCGCTCTTAAAGCCGTTTGCCTCCGTTCTGCGCCCAACGCAGTCGTTAAATGAAAATTCGTCCTCCGGATAGAGGATGGTTCCGCTTATCTTGCGCGCGGCAAGCTCTACGTTGTGCTTGCGGTTTTCCGAGCTTTCTCCGTAATAAGTAGAAAAATGCGCTATTAGCTTAGGCGTATTATTGCTCGCCTGTGCCGTTTCTGCGTTCATTGTCATTCCTCCCGAGAGCGCAGTAAGACACAAGCTCAGTACGCCCGCTATTATCATCATTCCGATTGTCTTTGAGCCTTTGTATCTCATAGCTATATTATGCTTCTTTTTATAAAAAGTATCGCGCGTATCAAAATTTGCCGATTTTTGCCTGTTTTGGCTTAATTTGCTAAATCGTTGTTACTTGTTTAAAATCCGCGCATTATATCCCTGTAGGCATAATATATTTCTTTGAGGCGAAAATGGATTGGCTTATTTTGGCGTTATCACTCATAGCGGGCGTGGTGGGGACAGGCTTAGGCGGAGTTATCGGCGCGCTGCTCAAAAACAGGGGGAGACGGGTTATGGGCAGAGTGCTGAGCTTTGCCGGCGGTGTTATGGCGGGCGTCGTTGCTTTCGAGATGATTCCCGAAGCAATAGACGCCTCCCTCGGCGTGGGCAGAATAGGCGGAATTCTGCTTGCAGTTGCCACCACCGTGGGCGGAATGATAATCATTTTTCTCATAAATAAGCTGCTTGACTTAATAGAAAAGAAAAAGCACGCGCACGGCGACGTCGCTACTCTTAACGGCGTTATAGCCTCCGCGCAGAATGCAAACGTATGTCGGGAGGACAATGCCGCGAAAAAAGCGGAGAGCGCGTCCAAATCCAAAAAAGTCCGCGTGTTCTCCGGTATGCAGGACGCCGCAGGTCAGCGCAGGTCTATGCTTAAGGCCGGTACGGTTATGCTTATCGCAATCGCTCTGCATAACTTCCCCGAGGGTATGGCTATAGGCGCGTCAGGCTCGCTCGGCACGGATATGGGCGCGCTAATCGCGCTGATTATCGCCGTGCATAACGTGCCGGAGGGTATGGCGATAGCCGCCCCTCTCGTAAGCGGAGGAGTAGGCAGTTTAAAAGCCGTGATGCTTACCGCGCTTGCGGGCGCGGCTACAGTTCTCGGCGCAGTTGTGGGACTTGCGGTCGGCGGACTCGGCGCGCTTGCTACCGGAATTTGTCTGGCTCTTGCAAGCGGTGCAATGCTGTACGTTACGTTTTGCGAGATTGTACCGCAGTCTATAGCTATGAACGACGGCGAGGTTCCCGCCGTCAGTATGCTCGCAGGGTTAATTCTGTCTATAATTTTTGTTTTTGTGTTTTAATTATCCAAGCAGATTGTTTTATTGGTTGTTGATTTGTTTATTGAATATTCGTATTGTCAACCATAATTTAGAATTTGGTTGACAACGGCTTTTTTTATGGAATATAATTGTCCTGCAAAAGGCGGTATATATGAGTACTAAAAGCGAAATTTTAAAGGCTTTGGAGGAGCGCAGGGGACAGTTTGTGTCCGGAGCGGAGCTCGCTTCTGTTCTGGGAGTGAGCAGAACGGCGGTCTGGAAGGGAATTTCCGCGCTTATGCGCGACGGCGTGCAGATACAGTCGCGCTCGGGAAGCGGATATATGCTGCCGAAATCCGTCAACACGCTCACGCAGCAGGGCATAGAAAGGTATCTTTGTGCAGAGGGCTTGGATTTAAGGATATTTAAAAAGGTCGATTCCACAAATAACGTCGCCAAAAGGCTTGCCGCAGACGGCGCAAAAGAGGGAACGGTGGTTTTTGCACTCGAGCAGAGCGGAGGCAAGGGCAGGCTTGGCAGAAGGTTTTATTCTCCGTCGGACTGCGGGGTATATATGACGGTTATTCTCCGTCCCAGCTCGGAGAAAATCGCGTATCTCACGGTGCTTGCCGCGGTTGCCGTGGCGGAGGGCATAGAACGAGCAGGCGGAAAGAATACTGCGATTAAGTGGGTGAACGACGTGTATGCCGACGGTAAAAAGTGCTGCGGAATACTTACCGAGGCGGTTGCCGACCTTGAAACGGGAGGGGTGGAATTTGCGGTTGTCGGAATAGGTATCAACGTTACCGAGCCGAAGGGAGGCTTTGCGCCCGAGATACGAGATATAGCTACCTCGGTTTGCGACGGGGTTGAGGACGCGCGCAATAAGGTTGCCGCCGAGGTTTTGAACGTATATTTTGATTATTACAATGCTTTTGACCGAGACAGGCTCGCTGAGATTTATAAAGCCAAATCGTTTTTGATAGGCAGAGAGATAACCGTGGTAAAGAGCTCGGGAGAAAAAACGGCAAGAGCCGTCGATATAGACGGCGAATGTCATCTGATAGTAGAATACAAGGACGGCTCGCGCGAGATTCTTTCCGCGGGAGAGGTTTCGCTCCGCGTGTGAAGGATAAATCGGTATTTATTAAATATGGCAAATATACAGAATACAACTTCAATAAAACTAAAAAAACGCAGAGGAAGAACTTTGCGGCTTGTGCTTATCTCCTTATTTGTCGCGCTTATAGCGGTGGGCGCGTTTATCAAATTTCCTATCGGAATAGTGCCCGTATCTATGCAATGCGCGTTTTGCATACTCTGTGCGCTTATGCTCGGCGCTAAGGACGCGACGATTGCCGTTGCAATCTATCTTGCTATGGGACTGGTGGGGATTCCGATTTTTACGGCAGGCGGCGGATTCTCCTATGTTTTACAGCCTACCTTCGGTTATCTGATGGGATATTTGTTTGCTTTGCCTGTGGGAGCGATAATAGCAAGAGGCGTACGTAATACCTCAAGACCTAAGCTTTGGAGGCTGTTGCTCGGAGCGTTTGCCGCGCTTGCAATAGTGTACACATTCGGCGTTATGTATATGTATCTGATGCTCAACTTTTATATGGGCAAGGCTATGGAGATGTCAAAGGCCTGGATGACGGGCTGTGCCGTGTTTCTTCCTACCGACTGCGTTTGGTGCGTAGTGGCGTCCTTGGTTGCGTATCGCGTTGTTCCGCTTGTGTTTCGTAAAAGCGAGGGAATGCACAATGTTCGCGCCGTAATCTGTAACGAGGAGTACGAGCGCATTGAGATTTCTCAGTCGGATACGGAAGGTTGACAAGGTATTTGACTTAAATCAGGATTGTAAAACTTGCGATAATTATAGTCGTAAAAACAACAATAGGAGTTATTATGAAAATCAGCACAGCGGTAGCAATGAGAATAAGCAAGATATTGCAGCAGCGCAATATGTCGCAATATGCTTTGGAGAAGAAAATTGCAATGCCGCATAACACTATGAAAACTCTTATGGGAGAGCGAAATAACAGCGTCAATCTTAAAACCTTAATGCAAATAATACGGGGACTTGATATGACGGCGGCAGAGTTTTTTGACGACCCTGTATTTGAAAATTCCGAATTAGAAATATATTGAGGCACTGTACATTATAGAATTGTATAACGGCGACTAAAATAATTTGAAATACCGCGATTTGTTACGGCGGTATTTTAATTTTTGCTAATTGATTGGAGTTCACCGTATTTATTGCCTATTTTCGGTTTTTATCGCTTTTTTGTATGCGCCTATTGTTTTTAGGTTTATAATATGTTAATATCTATTTAATTATTATGTACATAGGAGCAGTTTTATGGAGCAACACGAGATTTTGGAACAGACTAATCTTTTAAACGAGGAGGGCAATATCGCTCAGCCCGGATTTGCCAAAAGGATGCTTTATACCTATAACCGCGAAAACGTAAAGGCAAATAAGATGCGTCTTAAGGAATGGGATTATTATTACATCGCAAATAAGGAGTTTGCTCTTTGTCTTACTATAAGCGATATGGGATTTGTGGGCGCGCTCAGTCTTACCGTTATGGATTTTGTGACTCCCGCGCAGTTCACCAATTCCGCCATATGCCTTTTCCCGATGGGGAAATTCAATATGCCGCTCACGAGCGAGCAGGGGGATTGCTCCCGGAAAATCGGAAAGGTTGAAATGAAATTTGAAAACGACGGCAAGGTACGCCGTCTTACGGGCGTTTATCCCAATGCCGACAAGCTCGGTACGGACGTCAAATGGGATATTACCTTAAGCGACTTCCCCGAGGAAAGTATGGTGATAGCAACTCCCTTCGATAAGCCCAAGCATTTTTATTTCAATCAGAAAATCAACTGTATGAAGGCGGAGGGAAGCTTTACCCTCGGCGATAAGGAATGCGTATTCAAGCCCGAGGACAGTCTTGCTACTCTGGATTGGGGACGCGGAGTCTGGACCTATGACAACACCTGGTATTGGGGCAGCCTGCAGACAAGACTGGAGGACGGCTCCACTTTCGGCTGGAATATAGGCTATGGCTTTGGAAACACGTCCGCGGCAAGCGAGGATATGCTGTTCTACAACGGCAAAGCGCATAAGATTGGCAGAACGGAGTTTATCATACCCGGCGACAACGAGAAGGACGGCGAGCCGCGTTATATGGAAAACTGGAAATTCGTTTCGGACGACGGCCGTCTTGACTGCACCTTCGAGCCGCTTATCGACCGCTACGAGCCGTTTGACCTTAAGCTTATGTGTATGATACCTCATCAGGTTTTCGGATATGTCAGCGGCACCGCAACTCTTGACGACGGCAAGGTCATCACCCTCGACAGAGTGCTTGCGTTTGCGGAGAAGGTGCATAATAAATGGTGATTTATTTGCGCCGACTGTCACCCCTCGATAATGCCCGATATCGTAAAAATGCGCCGTTTGCGCATTGCATCCGAATATCGCATTAAAGCTTAATCTAATTACAACTAAATATTTATAATCGGTTGTTTATGAACACATATTCCGGAGAAGGCGTGAACGCGCTTGTCTGTGCGCTCACCGATATGCAAAACACCAATATCATTTATGCCGAAGGCAAGCTTACCAAGGTTTTGCAATGCTTGGCATTTTACGGCGAGTTTAAAAGCGCGCTTGCATTCTGCAATCAGGGCTTTGATTACGCTTTGGAAAAAAGCAAGGCGCTTTCTACGTCGGGCGAGCGCTCCGTGCTGCGCTTGCCTAAGCATCCCAAGGCGCTTGTTGCTTTTGTCGCTCATCTTCTGCTCGAGTTTGACAGCGGCTCTATGGATTTGATGAAATTTGTCATAGACTATTTCCCCGACAGCAGCAAGCAGGGCAGTTATCTGACGTTTATAGAAAGAGTTATAACACCGTTTAAGCACGCTATAGTGGATTTTGCGGTAAACGGAGTTGCCGAGGAACCTGTCGCAATCGAGCGCGAGGTGGATTTTGCGCCCGACGGTCTCAGTCAGCAGACGGAGTATCTTATTGTAAATATGTATAACACGGTGCGCGAGTGCGGGCTTGACAGCGACGAACGTGAGAATTTCTGTATTATGATAGAGGGCTTTGCCGCCGCGCTTGACGCGCGCGATTCGCTTATGATACGCGCAATATGGCTTGGGCTTAAGGGTGCGTTGCAACGGACGAAGCTTTGCGCAAAGGATATTGCCGAAATTGACCAACAGTTGAGATTGTATTTAGTGGCAAAATAATCCGAATAAATAACCAAGTAAAAGATTGTGCGGAATGCAGTAAGAGTTTACAACGACAGAAAAAGTG
>CAJTNO010000001.1:358753-575007 GCA_910577815.1 uncultured Christensenella sp.
TTGTGCGGAATGCAGTAAGAGTTTACAACGACAGAAAAAGTGGATAGCACAACAAGCTTTTACGCGGTAGAAAAGATAAAATCAAGCTAAAAAAACGCAGACGGCTATTTATAGCCGTCTGCGTTAATATTGCGCTGATTTTATCTTACATTCTCGTTGTCTTATCCTCGCCTATGCCGAGCATTCCGTCTACGCTGTATTTCTTGCCGTTTGTGTCCGTAACGTAGCCGCTTATAGTGCCGAACGGAAGCGCATAATAGCATTCCATAATCAATAGATGTATAGGCATATAAAAGGTTTGGTTCAGCTTGAAGGTTATATCTACAATTCCTTCGCCTTTTTCGTCGGTAATATGCCACTCCTTCGCCTTTTTCTTGCGGTCCTTGTGCTCGAATACTACGGGAGGCAGGGGGAATAGCTTATCTCCGCACCATATAAAGTTTTCGTTATAATTGAATTGGTCTACCGATTGATTGCGCGTAAGATTAAATCCGAAATAAGTGGAAACGCCGTCAATCTCAACTCTGTCCATAGCGGTAAGCCAGTCGTAATGCGCGCGGTAGGGGTAATAGCCCTTGTGGTCGTCGATTATGCCGACCGAGCGCTCGTTTGTTATATAAACCTTGCCGTTGACCGTTATGTTGCCTGTCGCTTTAAAGAAGTCCTTTTCGCTGTACAGCGGATTTCTGAAGCTGCCGTCCTTGTTTTTTGCAAGAGGCATAACTCCGTTTGCAAGCGGGGATATGCGTTCAAATTTAATGTCTATCGAAAACGTGCCGCTCTTGCCCTTGGAGTAGCCCTTTGCCGCCGCTTTTCCGTTCATAAAATCATTGGTGATGCGGTATTCGCTGTGCTTGGTTTTGCAATAGCAATAGTCGTCTACAAGCTGTGCCGCGACTCTCGCCTTTCTCTTGGGGACGACGTTGCGCCAGCTGTAAATTTTGTCCTCCGCCTTGTCGTACCACACGAATATGGAAAAGCCCATTCCGTTTGTGTTGTATACCGCACTTATCAATGCGCCTTCGTCCATATTTACCTCAAAGGCTTCCCATTCAATAAGTCTTGAGGATTTCATAAATCCCGGCATACCTCCGCAGGGCTTTAAGGCGTCAAGCAGATTAAGATTTTTAAACGGCTCGTCAAATGTGCCGTAATGCACGGCGCCGTTCTCTACAATGCTTGCAGGAGTAGGCGACGGGATGCGCTTTTCGGAAATGTAATCCGGATAATCTGTCATATCTTTCCCCCAACATACGCGTTTGCGTATTTATCTAATGTATTATATACATCTTAACATATATATTCTGCCATTGCAATACGGTTTCTTTACAAATGTATAAAATCAATAAAATGCGTAAGCTCGATTAACAGGCTTACACAGTTGCGCTTTGTAGCCTTTGTATATTTGCGATTACGGCTAACTGTGCGCCAAAGTGAAAATCTATACAAAAAGTGCTTTAATATTTCGGTATAATAAAACGCTTTAATGATAATAATTACCTCATTATTGATAAGGAGCATTTATTATGTCATTTAATCCCTTTAACGAAGCACCCGAAAAATCGGATAAGCTTTTTTATGACTGGAAAAGCATTTATCCCGAGAGCTATTCCAAAAACGACACCGACGCGTTTACAAAAACGCGCATAATCCTTATGAACGGAACGGAGTACGAGGCGGTTTGGTTCTCGCATCAGTTCTTCCGTCACTGCAAGGATAACGACCTGCGCAGACAGCTCGAGTTTGTAAGAAAGAACGAACAGCAGCAGCAAAAAAGAATTGCCTGCCTCAAGCCGAAGGATGAAACGGTGCTAGAAACCACTATCGGCTACGAGCAGCTTGCAGTTGAGCTTACCGCTATACTTGCTCAGCGCGAGCCGGATATGAACGTAAAAGCCGCGCTTGATTTTGCGTTGCTCGAGGACTTCGACCATCTGTACAGATATGCGGATTTGCTGGATATGGAACACGGCATTCACGCAGACAGGCTTGTAAACGGATACACCGAGATTACTCCCGCAAGACCTACCATCGCGCATCACCGCCATCCGTTTGACGACGTGCGCAAGCCCACTAATTTCAAAAAAGCCGCGCCCATAACAAAGCTTGACGTTGCTATTATTACTGCGGCGGAGCAGCAGACGATGAACTATTATATGAATCAGTGCGCCTTCTACGAAACCGATTTGGGACGTCGGCTGTATCAGGAAATCGCTATGGTCGAGGAGCAGCACGTAACGCAATACGGCTCGCTTATGGACGTAAACGAGGGATGGCTGGAATGCTGGCTAAATCACGAGTATACCGAATGCTATCTCTATTACTCCTGCTGGAAGGACGAGAAGGATAAAAATATCAAGAAGGTATGGGAGCAGTGCTTAAGACAGGAGATTACGCATCTTCACATTGCCGCCGAGGCTCTCAAGAAATACGGCAAGAAGGAGTGGCAGGAGGTCATCCCCGACGGAAACTTCCCGGAGCTTCTTTGCTTCAAGCCGCAGGAGCAGTATATCCGCAGAATTATTGCGGAAACAGTTGAAAACACGGGCTTGCGCGAGGGTTATATCAATGTAAACGGTTTGCCAAGCGACGCGGATTTCTTCAATTATCAGCGCATTGTAAATTACAATGAAAAAATGGTGCCGAGTCACGCGGTCATACGCGCGCATATCGACAACAGCGGAGAGGACTATCGCGCGGAGCATCAGCCCAATCCTATTGAGAGCCTGCGTTGCAGGACGGAGGATAATACTTCTCTCGGCAGATGCAAGAGTGTAAAATAAAGCTGATTTAACTACGTTTTATATCTATTAGCATTATAAATAAATCCCGCAATAATCTTGCGGGATTTGTTTATATAAGTCATAATTCTTTAATTGTTACGCGAATACGTCAGGTTCATATAGTCCTTGGCTTTGCAGGGCGACTGAAGCTCCAAAAGCAGGGCGGTTACTATTATCAGCATCATATTCGGATAGGGGATAAACGTGCCCGCGTCAATCATACAGTAGCCCTCAAAGCCTATCCATATTGCAAGAATAAACAGATTAAAGGTGTTTTTTATGTTTTTAAACAACAGCTTTGCGCGCACGGCGTAATACCAGATGTATGCGGCAAGTCCCACAAATCCGAGACTTCCGATAACCTGAAACAGCGTGGAGTGGAACCAGTACATATTCATTACCGTTATGTCGAAGTTATTCCCTTGATAGCCGAGTCCCGCGCCAAGGAAGGGGAAGCGTTTAAAGCACTCCCACGCCTCTATATAAAGCTCAGTTCTGCCCGAGGTTCCCATTCCGCGCTCGAGCAAAGAGCCTATTATTGCGTTTATTTTGTCCATAAATATCAGATACAGCACGAGTACTAAGCCCAATATTATTCCTATCGAAATAAGCTGTTGCTTTCTGTTTTTGGACTTTACCACCGATAACACCAACGCAATTACTCCGCTTATTGCTCCGAAGATTATGCCGCCTCTGCTGAAGGAGAACAGTATGCACAGATATTGCACCAATCCGACCAACAGATATATCCAGCCGTGCCGCTGTACTGCGGAAAGATAAAGCGTAAGTCCTGCGGTCAGTATAAGGTAGGTGGATATGTTGTTTCTGTTGCCCCAACCTACGTCCCAATACGTGGTGTGCCACTGCGAGAGCGGTACTCCCGAGCGTATTATAGTAATTAGTAGCTCAAGCGAGATAATAATGCCGAGATACATCATCACGCGGGAGAAATACGCAGGAATGTCGCGGCTTCCGTCGCGCTTTAGAAAATGATTGTATAAAACGTATATCGCAAGCACTCCGAAGCCGAGAATTAAAGCCGTCGGCAGTGCGCGGGAATAGTCCGCGCCCGATATTACGCCAGCTCCGCCAAGCAACAGCACGAGCGCCACCGCAAGCTGAGGGTAGAACATCTTGCCCGTATGAAAGCGGTGTCTGCAATTTTTTACTACAAATACTATAGCGCAGGGCGCAAGCAAAAGCATTACGGGCCATACAACCAGAAGCTCCTCGATTTTGCTCGTATATATAACAAGCATTGCGCCGAATATGTTTATCGTAAGCGGCAGTATATCGTCCGCCGTCAAAAGCGCGAGGCAGGCGATAACCGCCAGCACGCTTATGCCGAAGGGCGCGCATTTGGTCGCCCATCCGATGACCGTTATTAAAGATACAAGCAGAAGATAGAAATCCGTATAAATGAATTTCTTTATAAACTGCTCGCATTTAGAATATCCGTTTTTAAGCTTTTGCAGATTTGCAGCGATTGTGGGTTTCATTGCCGTCCTTTATTATTGATATTTTAATTATCATAGCATACAAAACTAAATGTAGCAACGGCAGATTTTTAAATTATTTGTATTATTAAATAAAACTCAAGATATGGTGTGCTATGATATGTAAAGACACAAAAATGCACTAATTTCAAATATTTAAACAATCCGCTTGACATTTTTTTTTGTTTATCATATTATAATCAAGCATTCAATATCGCGGGGTGGAGCAGTTGGTAGCTCGTCGGGCTCATAACCCGAAGGTCGTTGGTTCAAGTCCTTCCCCCGCAACCATTCGAGGGTGCGGCTTGAAGCAACGCAGGTTCGACATCAAGTCCTTCCCCCGCAACCATACGGATAGATAGATTTTTCTTTCTACCGCAACCACAATAAGGCTTTGCCGAGGGCAGAGCCTTATTAGAAGAAAATCCGAACAGACCTCTTTGAAAATCTGATATGGTTCGGATTGAAACTGCAAATCGGATATCCGAATTGCAATATGGCGGCGTAGCTTAGTTGGTTATAGCGGCCGGTTCATACCCGGCAGGTCATTGGTTCGAATCCGATCGCCGCTACCAAATTCGGCCCTATGGTCAAGTGGTCTAAGACATCGCCCTTTCACGGCGGTAACCCGAGTTCGAACCTCGGTAGGGTCACCACAAGGATAACTTAATCGGTTATCCGAAAACGGAAGCTTAGCTCAGTTGGTTAGAGCACCTGCCTTACAAGCAGGGGGTCACAGGTTCGAGTCCTGTAGCTTCCACCACTCGAAAATGCACGTTGACATAACGTGCTTTTCTCTTTGAAAAGCACGAGTATGCCGCGTGCATTTTCTCGTTACTTCGCGCAAATGAATATATGCTATCAATACAGTGTATCGTTGTAAACAACAAGAAGTGTTCCGCATATTCATTTGCTTGATAGCGCACTGCGTGCGTTAAATCTTTCAGTGTATTCGTGCTAATAATACAAATAATCAGTTGATATGATGATTGTATGTTTCAAATTCGCTGTTTATGGGCAAGACTTCATCATATTTGTATGCTATATTAGTAGTGCCTAAAGGAGATATTTATTATGGATATGCAAAAAATCGGTGCTTTTTTATCTGAATTGAGGAAAGAAAAAAATCTTACGCAAAATGAATTGGGCGAAAAAATCGGTGTAACGAATAAAACCGTTTCACGTTGGGAAAACGGAAATTATTTACCGCCTGTTGAAATGCTGCAAATTTTAAGCAAATTTTATGATGTGAGCATAAATGAAATATTAAACGGGGAACGTATAAACGATGGCGATTATAAAAACGTTTCGGAGGAAAACGTAAAATACGCATTAAACAGAAGTAACGCCATAATACGCAAGCACAAAAAAATTATGAATTGGATTATTGCCATTGTAGTGGCTTTATTATATATTATAATTAGTTTAATAACACAAAAATGGCAATACACTTGGATTATTTGGGTTGTGTATTGCGCATATCGCACAGTCGAAAGTATTGTCAATCACCTTTTGTATATTCGCGTTAAGTCTAAATAGAAATTCGTTTTAGGTTTTTATTTCTCTACCTAATAATCCGTCCGGAAGGGCGGTTTATTGCTGTCAGAATGGGTTTGAATGCGCTAATAACGATTATATTAAATTAAAATCCACCGAATATGCTCGGTGGATTTTTCATACTTAAGATAGTTGCTGATTAAAAGAAATCTCCGCGTGCCTGCTCGCGCGTAGCGCTGTCGATGCTGAAGGGAATTCTGGTTGTGTAGCCTTCCTTAGCGGCGACAATCTGCTTGGTGGGCCAGGAGAAAATGGCAGAGTTCCAAGCGTTTACGGTATCGTTGTAAACCTCGCGGGCGGCGGTTATCTCGCGCTGCAAATAGGAGTTCTGCTGCATTGCGTCGGCAAGCTCTCTGTGAGCCTTGAGGTCGGGATAATTTTCAACAACGCGGTTGATTGCAATGCCAATCTCGTCGATTTGAGTTGCATACTCGTTTCTTGCCGTGTCTGCGTTCGGGTTCATACCGCTGCGGTAAGCCGCAATCTTTTCGAAGGTGTCCTTGTCGAGGTCGATTGCCTTGTCCACAAGCTTGGCGCAGTTTTTCAGTATCTGGACGCGCTGCTCGAGATAGTTGTCAATCTGCGATGCGTCGTGCTGTATCTTTTGCTGTAGCTTCTGCAGTTGACTCTTTGCCTTTACTTTTATGATGTTCCAAATTACTCCGCCGATTACGGGAGGTAATACCCACCATACTATATCAAAAAATTTGGTTCCGCCCTTGATTGTTACGGGCAGCTGTTTTGCGATGACTCTTACGTCCTTGCCTTCCTCGAGGGTAACGGCATTCATTTCGTCGAGTTCGTTAGCCATAAATGTACCTCCAAAAGAGAAATCTTATATTTGTATTATTGTAATACCTTATTTATGCTCGTGTCAAACGGTAAATCTGTGTCGTCGGATAGACAGCAGAGTATGCCGTGCGAGAAGCTGCGGGCTTTGCCGAATTTATCGAGGGCGGATTTAAACTCCTCGTTGTCGAGCCTCGCGCCGAATTCCTTATCCGTCATATTGAGCTGCTTAAGCCTGACGTTGCGCTTTTGTTTGACGGGGATATATTCCAGCCAATGCACGGGTACGTTGTGAATATTTCCGTCGCCGCCGAGCGTAGGAACATAATCCACGTGCTCCACTGTAGTGAACGCGTACGCGGATACCTGTATTTCGTCGGAGTTGCCGTCCTTTTTGATGAAATCCGTTTTCAGTATGGAATTTGTCTTAGCCTGTTCGTGCGCGAAAATATTCTGTCCCATCTTATTGACGGCATATTCCGCCTCGTAGCTGGTGTAGTTGCGCGGATATACGTCCATATAGATGTACTCGTGCGGCTTGTGCTGCTGATAGAGGGGTATGGATAGAAGCGGGGCGAGGTCAAAATACAGCGACTTGAAGTAATTGTTGTTGAAAACGCTGAATTTTGTAAAGGACTCGTCTATATCGTAGGACTGATAGCGTCTGTAATCCGTGTTTAAATCCCAATGCTTGGAATGCTCCGAGGAGATGTAATTGAGGCAGTTTGATTTGTAAAAATAGAAATCGTCGCCGAAGCCGTCCTCCTTATCCTTCATAAGCTCGAGCATATTTTTTTGCGCAAGGGGAGTGAACAGAAGGCGGAACTGAACCTCGTTTGTTCTGTCCAAGGCGCCGAACAGAACGTCGAATTCCTCGTTGCCCATTTCGGTAAAGGACGCGCCGCCCTCCTTAAGCTGCTCGTTTTGTTTTTTCTGTATTTTCCTGACGCCGGACTTGATTTTGCTTTCAAGCTCCTTTTCGGAAAGATTTTCCGCGTGCGACGGAGCGTGCGTAAACTTCAGGTCGGGAGCGGCTTCGTTGCCGTAAATCAGCCTTGTCTGCTCGCTGTAGACGGGCTTGGGCTTGGTGACTGTAGCTATAAGCGTCTGCGAATGATGCTGTGTGTGTCTGTGCCCGTCGGAGTCCGTGTATGAGGTCGTCCAGGATATCACTATCGAGCCCGTATAAGTTTCGCTGCCCATTTTCTGCACAAGCTCGCGGTCGACTACAAAGGGATTGCCCAATATCTCGCCCGTAAGTATGGCTATCGTAGAGCGCGTCGGGTCGGCATTTTCGCCGAAGCCGTATTTTCCGCTGAGATAGTCGTATCTGCGCATATCGAAATTATCGTCAAGCTTTATAAGCGGAACGGTTTTTTCTATAAGCTCCTTAGTGACTCCGCTTTCAAACAGGGTGTTTAGGGGCAGCATCTGCTTCCACGCCTCCGTCTGAACGGAGGCGGCTATTTCGTCCTGCTGCTTGCATTCGACGCGGAGCGCTTTGATTTTGGAGTTTAATACCGCGGCGATGACGGCTATCGAAGCTATTGCAAGCACGGCACCTATAGAGAGCAGCACGGAGCCGACCACTATATCGGACGCCGCCACAAGAAAGAAGATGCCTGCGCCCAGCATAATAAAGCCGGCTACGGCAAGAAAAATCATAAATCCGCGCAGTGCCTTCTGCTTTTTAAGCCTGCCTTGAAGCTCCTTTAAAACGGAAAGCTCGTTTTTGTATTTTTTTACTGTTTCGCGGTTTTCCTGCTTATCGATACCCGATTTTTCCACAAGACCGGAAAAATAAGCCTTGACGTTTTCGTTAAAGCTTTTTTCGTAAACGCTCTTATACGCATTTAACGGTTCGAGTAAAATATCCTCCATATCTGCCCACCCTTATATGTAAAAAAATATTATATTCGTATAAGATTTTATCATTATATGCAGTATTTGTAAACAAATTTTATAATATTGCAAAAATTGCCAAATTAAACGAAAAACGCAGATAAAGCCGTTAAAGCGGCAATCTAAACCGCTTATTCGGCGATAAAAAGAATTATATTTTCATTAAGAAAATTAAATTTAAGGCAATGCAAAAACAGTAAATTCAGGCTTGCGTTTTGGCTTTTGCGGCAACGAAAAACAAAAGCGCGCAGCGGAGATGAGCCGCAGGGGAAATTATAGCGATATTTATTGTTTTAATATTATTTAAATAAATAATACTTATATAAAAAGTACTTGCTTGAACACTTTAAGGTGTGTATAATAGTTATACTATTGAAAACTACTCAATAACTCAACGGAGTTTCATATGAAGAAAAAATTGTCAGTTGCAACCGTACTCATTCTCTTACTTGCCGTGTGTCTTACTATGCTTGTAGGCTGTGACGAAATGTTCACCAAAAACGAGGAGCGCGACGCGACTCAGGTGGTTGCCGGTGTCGAATACAAGGGGCAGACGGCAAGCATCTATAAGTATGAGCTTGAGGCTTCCTTTAACAGCTACGCCTACCTTTACGTAAACTATTACGGAATGTCCAATCAGGAGGCTGCAAACTACATTCTGCGCTCGCTTGCGCAGCAAAAGCTTCTTACGCTGTACGCCAAGGAAAAGGTTACCTCTCTTTTGAAGCTGGACTCTATGCCCGCCGACGTCAAGGATTTGCTTACCACAAGCGAATACGACAAGGCTGTCAGGGATACAAATAAGAGTCTGCTGACTTCGCTCAAGTCCATTGTGGAAAATCTTATAACGGACGACAATTACAATACGGGCGACACGGATATTCCCGATAAGGACAAGGATGAGGACGACGAGGACGTAACGGTTACAAAGCCCGTTTACGTGCGCTTCGAGTCCAACGGCGGCAGCGAGGTCGAGCGTCAGCGCATTCAGGAAGGCACCAAAGCCAAAAAGCCCGCCGACCCGACCAAGGAGGGCTATACCTTCTACGGCTGGTATGAAAATAAGGATTTCAGCGGCGATAAATTCGAGGACGGCGTTTATACAAGCGGCGAGTTCGATTTCGATACCAAGATAAACAACAGCATCGTTCTCTATGCAAAGTGGGTTGAGTTTACCGAGGCGAGAACGGAAATTCCCGAGGTCGAGGAGGAAGACGAGGAGGATAAGGATTACGACCCCGATAATGACGACCCCGAGCTTAAAATTTCTCCGATGTTCTTCTCCAAGGAATATCAGGATACCATAGAGGACGAATTTAAGGACGAGGATTTTGTTGAAAAAATCGATTCCAAGCTGAATAAGACTCTTGCGGATTATATAGAGGACGGTCTTGCCGAGCTTAAGGAAAACATAATGTCCAACACCTTTAAAAAATCCGCCGACGAATGCTATGAGTATTATCTCGGCAATCAGATGGATACCATCCTCGTAACCAAGATGCAAAGACTTATCGGCAAGACCGTAAGCGTGACCGAGGCGGAAATCGAGGCGGAATTCAATGCCGTCGTCAAAAAGAATAAGCAGACCTTTTCCGGCTCCAATGCGGACTCCGCATACTCCAGCGCGCTTACCGGCTCGCTTGACAGCACATATTTCCACACCTCCACCGAGGACAGCTACGGTTTTGTTATCAATATCCTGCTTAAGCTCGATGACGACAGCCTAAAGGTTCTTACCGATATGTGCAAGGCAAATCCCGCAAACTCCGAGGCTATCAAGATTGTGCGCAACCGTCTTATCTCGGATATGGAAATCAGAATCTCCAACCCCAAATATAAGAGCAGCGAAATCGTCAAGGACGAAAACGGCGACGAAATCAAGCTCCGCGACCCGATGACGGACCCCGCTAACCCCTATAACAACGTAGGTAAGACCGAAAATAAGGATTATCAGGTAGAGGGCGGAAATAACTATAATCAGATTTTGTCCTTCGTTAAGAACGAGGACGGCGAATTTGAAATCAAATTCAACGCAACCGAGCATCCTGCTATGGCTTATATGCTCGAGAAAGTTCCCGCCTTCGATAAGGACGGAAAGGTCGGCATTATCCACCAGATACACAACAGCCTTAATCAGGTTATGGATTTTGTAGATGCAGGAGAGCTTTCCAAGCAGCAGGGCGTTTACTGGCTCAGACAGGTTGCTACAAAGTGGCTCTATCTCGTGGGCGACGACAGCGGCGCGGTTACGGACAGCAGCAATAATAACGGACTCGGCTATCTTATCACTCCCGAGGGCAAGGACAGTAGCTATCTCGAGGATTTCACAAAGTATGCCCGCGACCTCGTTAAGAAAGGCACCGGCGCGTTTGCTACTGACGCTATAGGAGCGGATACCTTCCTCGGCGCGGTAGCCGCGGACGGAACTATGGCGGGCAACGGCGTTGCATACGTTGTTGCGGACAGCTTTATCGGAAACGGAACGACCAACTTCGACAACGCTTACGCGGGCGTGTTCGTACTGCTCAACAGTTATACTGCCTGGGACGAAAGCTACTACGGCAAGGAGCTTCCCTCGGACGGAACTCTGCCCCTCGATTACATTATGAGCGTGTCCGAGGACGAGGACGACAACAAGACGATAAAGCAGTTGATTGAGGATTCCATACTCGAGGCTAAGAAAACCGCGGCGTACAATCTCGACGTGAATACTATGGGACTCGAATATATGGATAAGGCGATAACCTATTATGAAAAGACCTATAAGTCGCTTTGGAAAAACAAGGACTAAGGTTTGAAGGTTTATATCGAGTTTAAAAGGCTTTTGCTACGTTGGCAAAAGCCTTTTTGCTTGGCGCGCATACTTTGCTGGCAGTTTATTGTATTTGGGTAATAATTATTATAATTTATATAATATCTGTATTTATTTTTAAAAATTTTTAATATCCCTATCAATCGCTTGCTTTTTTCATAAATAAGTAATACAAATATTATCGCGAGATTATAGATTATGAAAGCTTATGCGCACAGACTTATAAAACGCTCGAGGGACTTCGATATGACAAGCGGCGGAATTATGGGAAAGCTGATAGCGTTTTCCTTGCCGCTTGCGTTGTCTGGTATCCTTCAGCTGCTGTTCAACGCCGTGGACCTTATTGTTATAGGTCAGTTTTCGGCTACGGGCTCGGAATCGCTTGCGGCGGTCAGCTCCAATAACGCGCTTATAAGTCTGATAATAAACGTTTCGCTGGGGCTTTCCGTGGGCGCAAACGTGGTTGTCGCGCAGTCCATAGGCTCGCGCAATAAGGAGAGAGCGCAAAACGCGGTGCACACCGCGATACTTATATCCGTAATATGCGGTATAGCCGTTGGACTTGTAGGCGCGCTGTGCGCAAGGTATTTTCTTGTCTGGATGAAAACGGACGCCGTAGTGCTCGATAAAGCTACAACGTATCTGAGTATTTATTTTATCGGCGCGCCCGCAAACATCGTTTATAACTTCGGCGCGGCTATACTCCGCGCAAAGGGAGATACAAAGCGACCGCTTGCGTTTCTTCTGATAGCGGGAATAGTAAACGCGTGTCTTAACCTTATTTTTGTCATTGTCGCGCATATGGACGTCGCGGGCGTCGCCGTAGCGACGATTATATCTCAGTATCTTTCCGTAGTGCTTGTTATAATCGCGCTATTGCGCGAAAAGGACTATTGCAGACTGATAATAAAAAAGTTGCGCATAAAAAAGCGCGAGCTTATGGATATTCTGCGTATAGGCTTGCCGTCGGGCATACTCGGCTCGTTCTTTTCAATTTCCAACGTAATCATTCAGTCGAGCATAAACGGCTTCGGATATCAGGTTATGGCGGGTAACGCTACGGGAGCGAGCCTCGAGGCGTTTGTTTACACGTCGATGAACGCAGTATCGAGTGCGACCACCACCTTTGCGGGGCAGAATGTAGGCGCAAAGCGCTACGACCGTATAAAGGGGATTCTTCTTGACAGCTGTATTATCACTATAGTAATCAGTGTGGTTTTGGGTACGTTTATTCTTTTGCTTGGCAGACCGCTTTCCGCACTGTATACCCGCGACCCCGTAGTAGTGGAGTATGCAATAGAGCGTATGACCGTTATATTGCCTATATACTTTGTCTGCGGCATTGTGGAAAATTTTGTGGGCTGTTTAAGGGGAATGAACTACGCCATTGTGCCGATGATACCGTCCTTTCTGTGCATTTGCGCGTACAGGATAATATGGGTTTATACCGCGTTTAAAACAAACGCCACAACCTTTATGCTGTACATATCCTATCCCATAAGCTGGGGACTTAACCTGCTACTCGATATCGGCTTGTTTGCGTATGCCTACAATAAGGTGATACGCTTAAGCAAAAATATGAGAGAGTATAAAAAGCTCTGCGGATATTTAAAGGAATAAACAAACTTATATTTAAAAGCTATTATATTTAATCCGAATTTTTTTCTTCTCTTTTTTTATCCCTGAACGCCTTGATTTTTTCAACAAGCACGTTGGTTTTAGGCTTGACTATTTCGTCTACGCAGTGCTGCAGATTTTCAAGGCTTGTGGTTTCCGCCTGAACGGTGAGCTCGTCGCCTATTTTAAGCACCGTATCGGAGGAGGGGACTATAGATACTCCGTCGCGTTTAATCGAGCGTATTAGCAGATTGCCCGGCCAAAGTACGTCGCGGATAGCCTGTCCGTTGGCGGTTGCGCCCGCCTCTACGGTCGTCACGTAGGAATAGCGGTCAAGCTTGACGTTGCCCTCGTCCATAAATGTTTCCAGCATAGCGTCGTAGAGAGGCTTAAGACGGAATATTTCGCTTATCATATATCCTATTGAAACACCCAAAATTACGGGTATCAAAAGAGTGAACTGCCAGGTCAGCTCCACCACCATAACTATTGCCGTCAGCGGAGCCTTTACCACTGCGGTGAAGAAGGTCGCCATAGAAATCATAACGATGCAGTCGGAGTAAATCGCCTCCATTCCCATAAGTCCGCAGAGCTTTGATATGAGCGCGCCCATACACGCGCCGAGTGCGAGCATCGGTATAAATATTCCGCTCGGAACGCCCGTGCCGAGGTTGAGCGTAGTGGCTAACAGTCTTAGTACAAGTACAATTAAAAGCGTGACTACGATAGGCGATGAAAACACGCTTGTTACGGACATCTCCGTAGTGCCGCCGTGAGTGCCGACCGCCTCTATAAGCGCGTGTCCTCCGCCCATTGCGTATACGGTTATCAGTCCCACCGCTCCCGCAAACAAAAACGGAAAGAGCATACGCACCGTTCCCTTAAGCGCGGTGACGCGTGAAAACAGCTTTCTGAGCAAAAAGCCGAGCTTGTAGAACGCAACTCCGAACAGTCCGCTTACTATAGCCGCAAAGCCTACATACAGATAGCCCTTAAGCGGGACGGCAGTAAATACAAATGCCGAAAACGCGCTTGTAACCTGCATATTCATTGCGTCAAACAGCAGATTGCGCGTAATAAGCGCGGTAAGCACTGACGAGAAGGAGCAAATGAATATGGACGGAGTAAAGCGTCTGTGCGCCTCCTCGAATGCGAATATTATGCCCGTAAGCGGAGCGTTGAACGCTACGGCAAGTCCCGCGCACGCGCCGCCCGTAATCTGATATCTGCGCTCCATATCCGTACCGCCGACAAGCTGGTTTACCGCGCCGCCGCACGCGCCGCCGAGAAACATACTCGGTCCTTCCGCGCCTGCGTTGAGTCCGCAAAACATACAGTACAGGCTTGCCGCCGCCATTGCGGGAAGCACCTGATACCATTTCATACTAAGCAGTCCGCGCGAAGCGCCCTCCGTTTGGGGAATGCCGCTTCCGCGTATCATAGGCACAAAATGTATAAGCGTGCCTATGGCAAACGCGCTTATTGCAAGCACCAAAAACAACAGGGGAATAAATCCGGGATTTTCCCGAATTCCGATATACAGGTTTTTTGAATATGCAGTGATGAAGTCCGCCGCAAGATTGTAAAAGGTGACAAGCACGCCGACAAAAAGTCCCGTGCATATGCCTACAAGCATCAGCTGTATTCCTCTACGATAAAAGTTTTTGTTTGGTTTTGTCTTCATCCTTCCGTATGCGCGCGTACGCGCGCGTTGTCTATATAGATTTAGATTATAATCCTAAACGCCTAAAAACGCAACTGACTTTTAACCTTGCTCCTTGTAAACGGCAAGCGTTGCTTTCAGCGAGGCAATTATCTCCTCGCGGAGCGACGCGGGGGACAGAACTTCTACATTCTGATTATACTGTAGCGCCCAGTACAGCATTGCGCGCGGACTTGCCTTGACGGTTGCCGTAAAATATCCGTCCTCCGCAGGCTTTGCGCTGAAGTTGCGACCGAACCAGTCCACAAGCTCGTCCGTCATAAACGACTTGCATTTGAGCGTTATAACCTGCGGCGTATCGCTGAACATATACGGAAGTCCCGTTGCTATTTCCTTGTAATTTATACCGTGTTTGTAGCCATCGATTTCGTTTAGCGGAAATGCGTCCTCGTCGATTATACGCATATCGGTGATTTTGTCAAGCCTGTCAAAGCTCATACCCTCATATTTGTCGTCGCGCAGCATCAGATAGTATCTCTGATTGTGCAGCAGCATCTGATAGGGCGAGCCGACGTGAGTGTCCGTCGCGCATAAATTGCCGTTTATATCCGTGCGGTTATATTTAAACCGAATTTTTTTGCCTTGTTCGATAGCCTCGTCGGCTATTTCTATATTAAGAAAGAAATCCTTATTTTGTGATTTCTCCCAGTCCTTAACGGAGTAGACGTGCTTGACGTTGCTCTTAAAATCGCGACCGCCGAAGCCGATAAGCTTGTCTATCAGCTGCTTGGAGTGCGCGGAGTTTATATGCCTTGAGCTTAAAACGCTGTCTATAAGCAGGCGAAGCTCCGCGTTTTCAAAGGTGCGAGAGGCAAGATATGTTCCGCGGGCGTCCGATTCGATATCGCAGCCCGCTTCCTTGAGATAGGATATGTTGCGGCCAACAGCCTTTCTTTCGCACTCCACGCCGTAGTCACGGTAAAGTATATCTATAATGCCCTGCTGCTTCAGCGGATGCTCCGCGTCGGTGTATCGCTCGAGTATCTGATATATGCGTAGTATAAGTGTTTTTTTGGCTTCCACGGATTTTCCTCCAATTTTCCATATATAAAATTACGGCTTTGCGTGTACCGTTTTCGGTACTGCGCATATCATATTATAGCGTTGCGTGAAGAAGATGTAAACTAAATTATGCGGCAGGATATAATCTGCTCCCGATGTCAATACAATTTAAAGAGGTGAATTATGAAGGTATCGCTTACAAGAATAAGCAATGAAAACACTGTCAGCAGTACTCAGATTGTGACGGTTGGCGGAAAGCTTGTGGGAATGCGCATAAGCGTCATTCATAAATAGATGCAAGTTAAACGTATTCCTTATAAAGTTGCTCGAAAGCGGGCAACGAGCGTAAAATCATATCCTTGCTCACGCAATATGCGATGCGAACCCATCCTTCCGCCGCAAAGCTGTCGGCGGGGACGATAAGCAGTCCGTGCTTTTTCGCGCGTTCGGAAAATTCCTTGGAATTTCCGTTCGGGGCTTTTACAAACAGATAAAATGCGCCTGACGGATGCACGCATTTAAAGCCTATTTCGGATAGCGCATTGTATAACAGATTGCGGTTTTCATCATAGGCGCAGACGTTAGGACGGGCGTCGAGACACTTGGCTACCGTATACTGAAGCATAGACGGCGCGCATACGTAGCCCAAGGCTCTGCCTGCTCCCATAACCGCGCAGTAAAGCTCGCGCGCGTTGTCGCAGACGGGATTTATCGCAAGATAACCTATTCTTTCGCCGGGCAATGACAGCGATTTTGAAAAGCTGTAGCAAACAATCGTGTTTTTATATATCGCAGGGATAAACGGAACCTCCGCTCCGTCATAAACCAACTCTCGATACGGCTCGTCGGCAATGATAAATATAGGATGTCCGAATTTCGTCGCGGCTTCGTTTAGTACGTTGGACAGTTTAATGAGCGTTTCGCGCGTATAGATTACTCCGCTTGGGTTGTTTGGAGAGTTTACAATTATTGCTTTGGTTTTTTCGGTTATCGCATTTGAAAGCGCGTCGAAGTCTATCTGAAAATCCCCGTCAAAGGGAACGGTTACGGGCGTGCCGCCGGCGGATTTAACAAAAACCGTGTATTCCGGGAAGTGCGGAGCAAGTATCATAAAGCGGTCGTCCGCCTCGCAAAGTGCTTTTATGGAGATTGCAAGCCCTGCCGCCGCGCCGCAGGTCATATATATATCGTTTTCGCTATACGATGAGGCAAAGCGATTATTAAGATTTTGCGCTATCGCTTTGCGTACGGATAAATCGCCTTGCGCGGAAGTGTATCCGTGTAAAGCAGTGCTGTCAACCGTATCGATAAGCTGTTTTATAGTATCGTTTACCTCGCGCGGAGCGGGTACGCTGGGATTGCCGAGCGAAAAATCGTATACTTTATCCTCTCCGAGTTCTCTTGCGCGGAGCTTGCCGTATTCAAACAGCTCTCTTATTACAGAGCGGTTATTGCCCAATTCATACATATCTTTGTTAAACATAACGCACCATTGAAATTGATTATTTATTATAGCATTGAATAACTGTAATTTCAATAGTGAATAAATTTAGGATGATACGTAAAGTGTATAATTTATATAAGTGAAAAAGTGAACAGCAGATAATATTTTGCGCGCCAACTTCGTTGGTTGGAAACTGTTAGGAATAACATCACAGGCAGATGGGATTTAAAATTCGTATTAAAAGGAAGCACACTTGGCAACAAGCGGTTTAAAAAGTCGGGGAGAGGTATGCACCAAGCAAAATATTATGCGGAGCGCAGTAAGAGTTTACAACGACGGAGAAAGTGAACAGCAGATAATATTTTGCGCGCCAACTTCGTTGGTTGGAAACTGTTAGGAATAACATCACAGGCAGATGGGATTTAAAATTCGTATTAAAAGGAAACACACTTAGCTATAAGCGTGTTAAAAAGTCGGGGAGAGGTATACACCAAGCAAAATATTATGCGGAGCGTAGTAAGAGTTTACAACGACGGAGAAAGTGAACAGCAAATAATATTTTGCGCGCCAACTTCGTTGGTTGGAAACTGTTAGGAATAACATCACAGGCAGATGGGATTTAAAATTCGTATTAAAAGGAAACACACTTAGCTATAAGCGTGTTAAAAAGACGGGGAGAGGTATACACCAAGCAAAATATTATGCGGAGCGTAGTAAGAGTTTACAACGACGGAGAAAGTGAATAGCAAATAATATTTTGCGCGGTAGAAGATATAAAATTCGGATTAAAAGGAAACACACTTGGCTACAAGTGTGTTCAAAAAGTCGGGGAGAGGTATACACCAAGCAAAATATTATGCGGAGCGCAGTAAGAGTTTACAACGACGGAGAAAGTGAACAGCAAATAATATTTTGCGCGGTAGAAGATATAAAATTCGGATTAAAAGGAAACACACTTGGCTACAAGTGTGTTCAAAAAATCCGAATTTTATATCACCGTGACACTTTTCGCCAAATTCCTCGGCTTATCGGGGTTAAGTCCGAGACATAGCGAGGCGTTTAGTGCCAGACTTTGCAACGGCACTATCGTAACCAACGGATAGAGTATGTCGTCCGCCAAGAACGGCAGGTATAGCGTTTTATTTGCGCCTATATCGCCGACGGACGAAAGCGCTACCGTATATGCTCCGCGCGAGCGCAGCTCGCTTACCGTCGCTTCAATTCGGTGCTTATCATTCTGAGCCGTAGCTATTACTACTACTGTGCTTTTTTCGTCTATAAGAGCTATTGCGCCGTGCTTAAGCTCGCCCGCGGAATATGCGTCCGTCATCTTGTAGGTTATCTCCTTAAACTTCAACGCCGCTTCCTTTGCGGTTACGCCGTCCAGTCCTTTGCCTACAAAAAACAAATTGGCGCGCTTAACCCTGTCCTCGTACAGGTCGTATTCGGCGGTCTTGCGTATGGCTTCGGCAAGCCTGTACAGGTCGGACTTTAAAAATTCACGTCCTTCTATGCGCACCGCAAGCATATACAGCGCGAGCAGCTGACAGTTATAGGATTTTGTCGCGGCAACCGCAACCTCGGCGCCCGCGTCAATAAGCAGGGTTCTGTCCGCCGCATAGGCTATGCTGCTGTGCGCAACGTTTGTTATCGCAAGGGTGGTTGCTCCTTTTTGCTTGCAAATCTCAAGAGCGTTTAAGGTATCGGCTGTTTCGCCGCTTTGAGTTATAAGTATTACGGCGCAGTCGGAATCCACAAACCGTACGCCGTCAAACTCGCTTGCGACAACGGTGCAGCAGGGTATATTCAATGCGTTTTCAAGCACGGCTTTTCCGTACAGTCCGGCGTGATAGGCGGTGCCGCAGCCCACAAGATATACTCGCTTAGCTTTTTTAAAGGAGTCTACAAGACTGTCGTCTACCGTTTCTATAGCGCTGTCGTACGTACGCATAAGCGCAGAGGGTATCTCGTCTATTTCGGAGCGCATATAACAGGCGCAGGGCTTTGGAGGCGTGCGTTTTATGCGTACGGGCTGCTTTTGTATCGGCTTGCCGTCCTTATAAAATGATACGCTTCCGCCTTTGAGAATTGCGCATTCGCCGTCCTTCATAATTACGGTTTTGGAAGTGTGCTTCGATATTGCAAGCGTGTCGCTTGCAACAAAGCTTTCGTCCTCGCCTATGCCTACGGCAAGCGACGCTCCCATACGGCGTACGTATATTGCGTCCTCTCCGCGATGTATTGCCAAAAACGTGGTCGCGCCTTTAAGCCGCGAGCCTACCCGCTCGACAGCCGCCGCCATATCCGACGTGTCCTCAAGCGCGAGCAGATGCGCTATCAGCTCGCTGTCCGTATCAGATGCGAACTCAATGCCGCGCCCGGCAAGCTCGCGGCGTAGCTCGTCGCAGTTTTCTATCACTCCGTTATGTACCACCGCAATGTTGCCGTCAAACGACAGGTGCGGGTGCGCGTTTGCCGCGTTGGGCTTTCCGTGCGTAGCCCACCTTGTGTGTCCTATTGCCGTGTGCGCGTAAAGGTCGGGCAGAAGTCCTTCGAGAGTAGCCACGCTTCCCGCGGTCTTGAATATGGAAATATCCTCGCCGCAGAACGCGACGCCCGCGCTGTCATAGCCTCTGTATTCCAGAGTTTTAAGTCCGTCTATTACGATGTTTTTAGCGTTTTGAAATCCGGAATATCCAACAATACCGCACATAAGCCCTCCACATTCAATATATGTGTGCGGCGCGCAAAGTTGAGAGTAAAATAAAACTCCGCTTCCGCGGAGCGATAAAGATATATTTGACAGGTGTTTATGCGGTCGTTATGTCGTTAGCGTTTATTTTGTCCGCTATTCTTTGGGCGTAGGATTATTTTCCGAGGCAGGAGTTCCTTCGCTTGCAGGACTATCTTCGGATTCGTTTTTTGATTTGATTTTATCATTTATGCTTGCTACTGCGGCTTTGCAGCCGTTTGCTATGTCGGCAAAGGGATTTCTTCCGCCGAATGCGCGATATCTGCCGTCGGGCAAATTTATATCCGCAACCAAGGATATGCACAGCAGCATTATGAAAAACGTAGGACCGAAGAAGTTTGTGTCTATCATTCCGTAAGCGTCAAACAGCGCAAGACCCGCAAGCAGAGCTATATACGCGGGATTTTTGCGGTGAGCGAGCAGGGAACGGTATCTCCAGAAATAGAAGAAGCCGAATGCGATTAAGCCGACCGTGCCCATTGTTGCCATAATCTGAAAGAAGGTGCTGTGATACCAATAGGGAGTGTAGTTGTCGTGCGCGAATTCTCCGAGCCTGTAATCCCAGCCCGAGCCGAAAATCGGCCATTTTTTGAAGGTTTCCCAGGCGAGGGGATAGAGCGCCTCGGTGCGTCCCGCGCTGTCGAGTCCTTTGCCGATTATGGAGGTAATAAGCTGAGATACGAATTCCCCGAAATACGCGACTATAAATATCGCAACGGCAAACGCGACGCATACGGTTACGCCGAAGGCAACCTTGTTTTGGGATTTTACTATGGTGTAAAGCAGCATCGCGGGCAGCGCGAGAGTGGTAAACAGAATAGCGCCTCTACAGCCTGTGGTTAAAAGCAGGGCGTATTGAAGCAAAGACACCGCGGTAAAAATCGGGGAAAGCTTGCTTTTTTTGATGCTGAAGTAAAAGCCTGCCGGAATGCACATAGAAATAACGGGCGCGATATTGTTTTTGCCCGCCCAGCCTACGTTTATTTCCTTTTGAAGTATGGCGTCCTTTATCTGCTCTATGCCGCCCAATCTCGCAAAGTAAATTATAAGCTGCAAGGATACCAGTATTCCCGAAACGAAGAGTATTTTAAGCAGATATTCGGGAAGCTGAGCCTTTTGCTCGCTGTCGCGGTTGGTTGCCGTCAAAAACGTATAACCGAATGCGCAAAGAATAATAAGCCCGAGCGCCGCAAGGACGGCGAGCGGATGCTCGTAGGGCGAGCCGACGCCGCCTAAAGCAAAAGGAATTATTAGCGCGATAAGCGCGCAATGAAAGCCCTTTATTTTTGCGGGGTGAATAAAGTCCCAATGCTGTCTGCCTCTGCGGAATTTAACTAAGTTGAAAATCACTCCCAAAAGTATTACGGGAACAAGCGCGAGCAACGGCGCAAACGAATCCAGCTTATGCCTGTCCGTGCTTATTATAAACGTGAACATCATAAGCAAGGACAAAAGATGCTTGGTCTCCTTTGAAATAAACAGCGGAATTATGCAAACGATTACGGTCACGCACAGCAGAGGAACCCACGCCTTGCTGCACCAGCCTATAAATATAAGGAGTGCGGTAAGCAGAATGAACAGGTCCGATTGGACGAATTTATTGATGTATGATACGGCTGTCGTAAATTTTTCTCTCATAGTAAACCAAACATATTATACGCATACGCGCGGATAATATAAAAGTATAGACGTTAAAGTTAAAATTGTCAATGTAAACAGCGGTATTCGCCGAAGCGGCGCATTGACAAGCACGGCTTGGTTTGGTATCATAAAATAGTTAAAATACAGGCGGAAGGTGCTTATGAAAAACAACAATGCGGAAATTGCGGAAAGGCTTAAAGGACTTCGCGAGATGCTTGAGCTTACAGCCGAGGATATGGCGGAGGTAACGGGACTGAGCGCGGACGAGTACGCGCAGTACGAAACGGGAGAGCGCGATTTTTCGGTTACGCTGTTGTACAACTGTGCCGAGAAGTTCGGCGTTGACGTGACCGAGCTGCTTACGGGTACTACTCCTACGCTTTCGAGCTGTTCGATTGTGCGCGCAGGGCAGGGAGTAGTAACAAACCGACGCAGACTGTTTACCTACGAGCATCTGGCGCACAATTTCAAAGGCAGAACCGCCGAGCCGTTTTTGGTGACGGCTCCTTACGAAGAAGGCTCCGAAAATAAGCCCATTGCGCTTTCGTCGCATAACGGACAGGAGATGGACTATATCCTCGAGGGCGAGCTGCTTCTCAGCGTGAACGGCAGAACGACTCTGCTCAAGGCGGGCGATACCGCATATTACGACAGCTCGCAGCCGCACGGAATGATAGCCGTAGGGGGCGCGCCCTGTAGGTTTATGGCTGTGGTTTTAAAGGCTGCGGAGGATTGAGCTTAAGCTCGGACAGGGGGAGTGGTTATGAGATTTGCAGCGGCTTTGGCGCCTGCCGCGGATAACGCGTGCATAGTTGAAAATGATATAAGAATAAGCGTACTCAGCGATAGAATAATACGCATAGAAAGGGGCGCGTTTACGGATAAGCGCACACAGACGGTTTTTTGCAGAAATTTCACAAATCCGCAGTTTACGTATACTAAAGAGCGAAATAAAGTTGTAATAAGGACAAAATCGCGTATCTTTTTCGTGGATTTAAAGACCTTGCGCACCGAGGTCGAGTTTGCGGAGGACGGACATATCTCGGAGCCGTCCAATAAAAGCAATCTCGGCGGTACGGCAAGGACGCTCGACGGAACCTTCGGAGTTCTGGGCGGATGGAAGGGCAGGCGCGAAAAGAAGGACAGATTTTTTCTCGGTCATATACGCAAGGGCATTTTTGCGAACAACGGCGTAAGCGAGCTTGAGGACGGAAAGAGCATTCTGCTTGACGAGGACGGAGGCGTGTCCGCTCGCGAGAACGCCTGCGCGGATAAATACATATTTGCCTTCGGCGATGATTACCTCGGCGGGCTCAAGGAGTTTTACGCGCTTACGGGCGCGACGCCCGTTTTACCGAAATTTGCGCTGTCAAACTGGTGGTCGCGCTATCACGCTTACACCGACAGGGAATATCTCGCGCTTATGGATAAGTTTAAAAGCAAGGATATTCCGCTTACGGTAGCTACAGTCGATATGGACTGGCACATTGTGAAGAACGTGCCTAAGGGTGTGGAGTATCATTCGTTTCAAGGTCCCGGCTGGACGGGATATACATTTGAAAAGTCGCTGTTCCCCGATTATAAGGCTTTTCTTAAAGGCTTAAAGGACAGAGGACTCGCCGTTACTATGAATTTGCATCCGCGCGACGGAGTGCGCTCCTTCGAGGTGCAGTACGCGGATATGGCGAGAGCCTGCGGAATTGACCCCGAATCGGGAAAGACCGTTAGGTTTGACCTAACCGATAAAAGGTTTCTAAACGCATATTTTGATATTTTGCATCATCCCTACGAGCGGGACGGAGTTGATTTTTGGTGGATAGACTGGCAGCAGGGGACAAAGTCCAAAATGAAGGGACTCGACCCGCTCTGGCTGCTCAATCACTACCATACTCTCGACATTTGCAGGGAGGGCAAAAAAGGACTTATACTTTCGCGTTATGCGGGGCTCGGCTCGCACAGATATCCGTTGGGATTTTCGGGCGACGCAGTCGTATGCTGGCGAAGCCTGCGCTTTCAGCCCTATTTCACCGCGCTTGCGTCAAACGCCGGATATACCTGGTGGTCGCACGATATAGGCGGACATTTGTTTGGCAGAGGCAACGAGGAGCTGTATTTAAGGTGGCTTCAGTTCGGAGTATTCTCGCCTATCAACCGCCTGCATTCTAATAACAAGTCGCGGAGCAAGGAGCCTTGGCTCTATCCGCGTGTGGAAAGCGTCGCGGAGGAGTTTTTGCGGCTCAGACACAGGCTGCTTCCGTTCCTTTACACCGCCAACGTGCTTACGTCAAGAGAGGGGATTCCGCTTGTCGCTCCGATGTATTATTACGTAGACGACGGCAGAGCGTTTCTGAAAAACTGGCGCAATCAATACTTTTTCGGGCAGAATCTGCTTGTGGCTCCCGTAACAAAAAAGGGAGTAAAAGGCGTGACGACGATGAAGGTGTGGCTGCCCGAGGGCGAGTGGACGCACGTTTTCAGCGGCGAGAAATTTACGGGCGGCGAGTATACGATAAACTGCAAGCTGAACGAGTATCCCGTGTTTGCAAAAAGCGGAAGCATTATCCCTATGCTCAAAAGACGGGCGGGCAACTTACAGGAATTTGACGAATTGGACGTTCGCGTATTTGCGGGAGAGGGAAAATATACGATGTACGACGAGGTCGGCAGTATAGATTTTACTATGACTAAGGACGGCGCGGGCTATCGGTTGGATATAGCTCCGAGCGAGGATTGCATAACAAAATCCGTAAAGATAATAGCAAACGACGGCTACGCCGTTTCGGGCGAGCCGACCGTTGCGCTCGAGGGTAAGCCCGTCGCGGTATATCTTAAAAAACAGCAGTAACAGTCGTGCGCGGAGGGCGTTCAAAGCGGCGTTTAACCGCTATGATTGACAAGCCGCTCGGATTTTTAAACAAAATCGACAGAATTGTATTAAATCCGCTTGACTTATTGATTTATATTATTTATTATTATCAAGCATAATTTAGCGCCTATATAAAAATATCGTATATGCGCGTTTCGGATAAGTATTCGCTTTAAGAACTAGCCCCTCGGACAAGCGTTCGCCTCTCCGAAAAACTAATATGGAGGTTGGCTACTATGGCTAAGGATTTGTCTTATATGGCAAAAAATAATAAGTCTTTTATGGCAAAGCCCGGCGAAGTTGAAAGCAAGTGGTATATCGTCGACGCAACCGATATGGTTCTCGGCCGTCTTGCTTCTCAGGTTGCTACTGTCCTTAAGGGCAAGAACAAACCCGAGTATACTCCCAACGTCGACTGCGGCGACCACGTTATCATAATCAACTGCGACAAGGTTATCCTCACCGGCAACAAGCTTGAGGACAAGTACTATCGTTATCACACCGGTTACGTCGGAGGACTCAAGGAAATTCAGTACAAAAAGCTGATGAAGGAAAATCCCGATAAAGCCGTTATGAAAGCGGTTAAGGGTATGCTTCCCAAAAACAGCCTCGGCGCAAAGATGCTCAAGAAGCTCCGCGTTTACGCAGGAAGCGAGCATAATCATTCCGCACAGTGTCCGGTCGAGCTTAAGCTCAAATAATCAGAGGTGAATTATGGCGACTAAGAAAACCACCAAAAAAGTTCAGTATCTCGGCACGGGTAGAAGAAAGACGGCTATCGCAAGAGTTCGTCTTATTCCCGACGGCGAGGGTGCAATCATTATCAACAAGCGTACGCTCGAGGAGTATTTCCCCCTCGATACGATGAAGCTCATCGTAAATCAGCCCCTTGTAGCTACAAACACTACCGACAAGTTTGACGTCTACGTAAACGTCTGCGGCGGCGGATATACGGGACAGGCGGGCGCAATCCGTCACGGCATTGCAAGAGCGCTTTGCGTAGCTGACAGCGAGGCATACAGAGCAATCCTTAAGAAGGAAGGCTATCTTACGCGCGACCCCAGAGCGAAAGAGCGTAAGAAGTATGGATTGCATAAGGCGCGTAAGGCACCCCAGTTCTCCAAACGTTAACAAAAAGCGTCAGTTGGCGCATTACATTGTCAGAAGCGGTTTTTCACTCGTCACGTACTGTATGTACGTTAGGCGAGATGAAAAGCCGCTTCTTTCGCGTACTGCATCCAACTGACGCTTTTTGTTACAAAGTTAAATAGTTTCGTTTTTATTGAATGAACTTATGCAAAGTATATCATTAGTATCTAAGTCCAAAATTGCACACAGATTAGCAAATGTATCAAGCGAGGGTATTTTATTACCTTTGATATAATGCGATATATTTGATTGTCTAATATTTAATTTTTTTGCGAGTTGTGTTTGTGTCAAGCCACTTCTAAGTATTGCATCAGCGATTTTTGATTGTATCTGTTGTATATTTATCATTTTACACCTCAAAGATATTATATGTCCAATAGGCATAAATTACTTGACTTATCGCTATTGGGCATAATATAATAAATTATCGCCATTGGACATAGTTTATTAAGAGGTTTTATATGAGCAATAAAAAGACCGCAAAACGCACTAAGATAATTAAAAGCCGTCAAGATATAATGTGGCATTATATCAGTTGGCTGTTATCAAATATAACAAGTACTGCAGCAGTTTATGATAAACAGTTTATGGAGTTGTTTGAACAGCTTGATTCTTACGTTGAAAATAAAATAGCAGTTGACAACAGAGATATTACGGATATTTATGTAATAGTAGAAAGCAAGTTGCCGAATTAAAAATAACAAATATTGTGCACAAACTTCTTTTTGTAAAGCAAGTGTAATGATAATTTTAGGTTGAGTCGTTTAATTATAAATATAGTTTACATAATTCTGCAAAGCGCGCAGGCGACAACAGTGCCGAGTAACGTGCAGAATATTGCGACGGGAATAGCGTAGCGCAGCTTGCGCACCTTACAGGCGGAAAAGTAGACTGCGGATATATAGAATATGGTTTCGGTTGCTCCCGCTATTACCGCCGCGCAGCGCGCGGGATAGCTGTCTACTCCGTAGTCCGAAATTATGCTTTCGAGAAGCGCGATTGTGCCGTTGCCCGAAAGCGGCACAAGCAATATTATTTCGGTTATTTCGGAGGGTATTCCCAAATAGCTGAGCGGCTTGGACAGCCAGCCCGATACTATGGTTGAAAGTCCGCTTGCCTTAAACAGCTCGATACATATAAATATCGCCGCGATGTACGGAAATATACTTTTTATAAGGCTAAGGCTGTCCTTGGTTCCGTCCAAAAAACAGTCGTAAACCTTTACGCGCCTGAACAGACAGAACACAATCAACAGCAATAAAATTACGGGCAGTACGAATACGCTCATCCTTTCGCCACCTTTTGCCTGTTTGGCTTAATTTTGCAAAATCCGCGGTTTAAAGGGTATTTATGCAGCGCTGAAACGCCGTTATCGTCATTATTTTTGTTTTTCTTATCTGTTAGCGCAAGTACCTTGCAGAGGATTATTCCGCTTAGGGTGGATACGGAGGTCGATATTAGCGTAGGTAAAAATATCGACGATGCGTCCGCGCTTCCAGCCGTCGCGCGCATTGCTATCACCGTTGCGGGGATAAGCTGTATGGACGTTGCGTTTATTATAAGGAGCAGTATCATATTTGCGCTGGCTACCGTTTGCTCCTCGGCAGCCATACTTTTCATTGCCTTTATTCCCGCAGGGGTGGCGACTCCGCCCATTCCGAGCATATTGCCCGCAAGGTTTACCGATATCCAGTTGTAGGTTTCGTCGCTCTCGCCCTTAAACAGCCGCTTGATTAGCGGGCGCAGCAGCTTGGACAGTTTTTTGTCAAGTCCCGTCGCCTGCATCATTTTAAGTACGGACAGCCACACCGCGTATATTGCCGCAAGCTTTACTATGAGCGTTATTGCATTCATAACTCCCTGCAGCATAGTAGGAAACGCCGTAGCGGGAGAAGCGTACGTAAGCATAACCAACGATATCAGCGTGAGTGCGGTGAATGCGGCGTTCATAGTGAAATTATATATTTAGACATTGCGAATTATGCGGATTTAGTTCAGTTGAATGTTAAGCCGTAGACTTTGCCGCTTATACTTTGATTGCGCTGCATTAAGTAATTGCCAAACCGATTTATAAGATGTATAATAATTTAACTTAATATAATCAGTAAACTATTTAAGATATTTAACACGTCATCGCCGGAGGTGAATATGGAAAAACAGAAATATTATCTTACTACCGCAATCACGTATACGTCGGGCAAGCCGCACATCGGCAACACCTATGAAATTGTGCTTGCCGACTTCATTGCGCGCGCGAAGCGTATGCAGGGCTACGACGTGTATTTTCAGACGGGTACGGACGAGCACGGCGAGAAAATCGAGCTCAAAGCCGCGGCGGCGGAGGTTACTCCCAAGAAGTTCGTGGACGGAGTTGCCGACGAAATCAAGCGCATATGGGATATGATGAATACGACCTATGATAAGTTTATGCGCACCACCGACGCCGAGCACGAAAGGCAGGTTCAAAAGATATTTAAAAAGCTGTACGAGCAGGGCGATATTTACAAGGGCTCGTACAAGGGTTGGTATTGTACTCCGTGCGAGTCGTTCTGGACGGAAAGTCAGCTTAAGGACGGAAAATGTCCCGACTGCGGGCGCGACGTTAAAATGGCGGAGGAGGAGGCGTACTTCTTTGCTATGAGCAAGTACAGCGACAGGCTTATGCGCTATTATGACGAGCATCCCGAGTTTATCACGCCGGTATCCCGCAAAAACGAGATGGTAAACAACTTCTTAAAGCCCGGGCTTCAGGATTTGTGCGTATCGCGCACCTCCTTTAAGTGGGGTATTCCCGTGTCCTTTGACGAAAAGCACGTGGTTTACGTCTGGCTTGACGCGCTCACCAATTATATAACCGGACTCGGATATGACTGCGACGGAGAGGGCTCCGCGCTTTATAAAAGGGAGTGGCCCGCCGACGTGCATATCATAGGCAAGGATATCGTGCGTTTTCACGTTATATACTGGCCTATATTCCTTATGGCGCTCGGTCTGCCTCTGCCCAAGTGCGTTTTCGGACACCCGTGGCTGTTGCAGGACGGCGGAAAGATGTCCAAATCCAAGGGAAACGTGATTTATGCGGACGACCTTGTGGACGCGTTCGGCGTGGACGCCGTAAGATATTATCTTTTGGGACAGATGCCATTCGATAACGACGGCACTATCAGCTGGGAATCCGTAATAGACGTCATAAACAACGAGCTTGTAAACGTCTACGGCAATCTTGTACAGCGCACTATAGCTATGAGCAACAAGTATTTTGGCGGCGAGGTTTGCGACAGGGGCGTTGCCGAGCCTGTTGACGGCGAGCTTAAAGCTGTTATAACTCAGCTGAGAGATAAGGTATTTAAGAATGTCGACGAGTTTAAAACCGCGGACGCGCTCGGAGAAATCCTCACTGCGCTGAGGCGCGCAAACAAGTATATCGACGAAACCGCGCCCTGGATACTTGCAAAGGACGAGAGTAAAAGGGACAGATTGCAAACCGTGCTTTACAATCTTACCGAGAGCATTGTAATTTGCTCAAGTATGCTCGCGCCGTTTATGCCGGACAGCGCGGCGCTTGCGATAAAGCAATGCGGAGCTGCGGCAAGAGAGTTTGACGAGCTTGATAAATTCGGACTCATAGATAAAACCAAGGTGGCGGAAAATCCGACTCATCTGTTTGCAAGGCTTGACGGCGCAAAGGTTATTGCGGAGCTTAAGAAAAATGGACTTGTTGCGGATGAAAACAGTGCCGAGCCTAAAGTAAAGACGGAGATTAAAGCTGAAAAAGAGGAGAAAAAATTGGAAAACGTAGTTTCTTTAAACGAAATATGTATAGACGATTTTGCAAAAATCCAACTTAGAGTAGGTAAAATACTTACTGCGGAGAAGGTTGAAAAGGCGGATAAGCTGCTTAAGTTTACCGTTGAGGTAGGCGGGGAGATACGCACTATAGTAAGCGGCATAGCAAAGTTTTATACTCCCGAGGAAACGGTGGGTAAAAGCGTCGTTGTTGTGTTCAATCTTAAGCCCGCCAAGCTGCGCGGCATAGAAAGTCAGGGAATGCTGCTCTGCGCCTGTGAAAATACCGAGGATGGCGAGAGGGTTGTGCTTGTCGCGCCCGAAAAGCCTGTATCGAGCGGCTCGGCGGTGAGATAATGCTTATAGATTCACATTGCCATCTGAATGACGAACGGCTTCTGCCCGAGGCGGATAACATTATATCGGACTTTGTCGCCGACGGCTTGGAAAGCGCGATATGCGTTGGCTACGATATGCCGTCCAGCGAAAAGGCGGCGGAGCTTGCCGACAAATACGAAAAGCTGTACGCTGTTGTAGGAATTCATCCGCACGACGCAACGACCGCCGACTACGACAAGTATGAAAGAATTGCTACGCTGTCGTCCTCTCCCAAGGTTGTAGGCATAGGCGAAATAGGGCTGGACTATCATTACGACCTTAGCCCGCGCGCTATACAAAAGGGAGCGTTCCGCGAGCAGATAGAGCTTGCCGACACGCTCGGCTTGCCCGTCGTTCTGCATATCCGCGAGGCGTACGAGGACGCAAGACAGATTTTGTTTGAGGCAAGACGCTATCTCAACAACGGAGTGCTTTTGCATTGCTACTCGGGCTCGAAGGAATTTGTCAAGGTGTTTTCGGAGCTTGACGCATATTTCGCCTTCGGGGGAGCGATAACCTTTAACAACGCCAAGCATAATCTTGAGGCGATGAAGGCTGTTCCGCTCGACCGCTTGCTGCTTGAAACGGATTGCCCTTATATGACGCCCGTGCCCTACAGAGGCAAGACCAATTATCCGAGGCTTGTAAATCTCGTTGCCGATAAAGCCTGCGAGGTGCTTGAGCTTCCTCGCGAGGAAATTGAAAGAATAACAACCGAAAATACAAAACGGCTGTTTATACGTATGAAATGATACGCTGAACCTCCGTTTATATAATTTTAGATATGACAAATAATTACGTATACGAATTTGGCGATAGCCTATATCTCAATATCACCAATCGCTGTCCCAACAACTGCGAGTTTTGTCTGCGCAAATTTAAGGACGGAGTAAACGGCAGTAAGCTTTGGCTGCTCAAGGAGCCGACGTTTGAGGAGCTGAAGGAGGATATCGCGCTCTTTCCGCTTAAGAAGTACGACGAGGTTGTATTCTGCGGCTTCGGCGAGCCTACCTGCAATCTCTCCGTTATGTCGCAGATTGGACCGTATCTTAAAGGCAAGGGCTGTAAGCTTAGACTTAACACAAACGGACTGGGAAATCTTATAAACGGAAGAAAGGACGTAGCTAAGCTGATTGCGGGATATATTGATTACGTGTCCATTTCGCTTAACGCGTCTACGGCGGAGGGCTATCAGGAAATTTGCCGCAGTAAGTACGGCGAGGAAGCCTTTTACGCTATGCTCGAGTTTGCCGCCGATTGCGTGAGAGAGGGCATAGACACCACGATGAGCGTTGTGGATTTCATAGGCGAGGACGAAATAGCCGCCTGCGCGGAGGTTGTAAGGGCTACGGGCGCAAGGTTTAAGGTGCGCGCTACCATACACGAGGACACTGAGTATTGAAAATGCAACGAAGGTTTAGAACATAGCGCCTAAACCTTCGTTTTTTTCCTTTGTACTTAGATATATTCATCCGTTGTACGATAGTAATGTGTGCGTTATAAAAAATATTATACTAAATCGGAGTTGGAAAAAATTGGATTTTACAGGTGACAGAGCGAATTCCTTAAAGGACGTCATAAACGATACGCAGTTCAGATTTAACAAATCGCTGGGGCAGAATTTTATATCCGATAAAAATTTGCTAGACGCCATTGTTTCGGACAGCGGTATAACCGAGAACGACGTCGTTGTGGAAATAGGTACGGGCGGAGGCACGCTCACGCGCGCGCTTTCGGCTGCGGCAAAGCGAGTCGTTTCCTTTGAGGTGGACGAAAATCTGCAAAAGGTACTTGCCTTTACCTTGCAGGGGGTGGAAAACGCCGAGGTCATCTTCCGCGATATTCTTAAGATGTCGGATGAAGCCGTGCGCGAAACTATAGGTGCGGACAGCTTTAAGGTTGTTGCGAATCTGCCGTATTATATAACTACTCCGCTTGTTATGCGGTTTTTGGAAAGCGGACTTGACGTTAAAAGCCTTACGGTTATGGTTCAGCAGGAGGTTGCGGACAGGTTTGTGGCTAAGCCGAATACCGCCGACTACTCTGCGATTACGCTTGCTATAGAGAGCCGTGGAAGCGCGCGCATTACCAGAAGGGTGAACAGAAAGATGTTTTATCCCGTACCTAACGTGGATAGCGCGGTTGTAAGGATAGACATAGACAGGTGTAAGCTTGCGGGTGAAAATACTCAGATTTTGCATAAGCTTATACGCGCCGCATTTTCTATGCGCCGAAAAACGCTTGCCAACAATCTTAGCGCGGCGTTTGGCATCGATAAACAGACTGTTACCGAAATGATAACCTCCGCGGGCTTTTTGCCGCTTGTGCGCGGAGAGGCGCTGTCGCTTTCGGATTACGTTGCGCTTTCGCATATATTCGATAAATAATTAACCGAGTGATAATACCGCGCCTAAGATAAGGCGCGGCTTTTCTTTATCCGTTTTTATCGTTGCAAATCCTGCAAGCAGTATAATATTCGGCTGTCGTATAAAAGCCGCCGTGGCATTAAAGCGGATATGTCGGCATATCCTTTTGGGAGGTGAGTTATGGTTGCAAGAAAAGAGATAATAATTTTAAACGGCGGCGGACATAAGGGAATAGTAAAAGTTTCGGGAGTTACGGGAAAGGACGGAGCGGCTAAGGTGAGCTGCTCGCTGGACTTCAGACCAAACGGCGCAAAGCTGTATCTTATCGGCGACAATATCGCACAAATGGCACTTAACAATACAAATTGCGAAGCTGAAGTTGCTTTTTCCGCAAAATCTGAAATAGGATGCGTGCTTCGCTCAAGCTCGATTACTATGTTCGGCGGAAGCGGCTCCAAGAGTGAAATGCTTAAAAGGATAGACACATATCAGCACGAATTAAACCTTAGCGAAAGCGACGCGCAGGGCGGAAGCAAGGCGCAAAAATCCCGAGCATACGGGAGTGCCGGAGGAGGCGAAAATGTGCACGGAGATTATAACGGGGAAAGACCTTCGGAAAATAAATCCGTAAAAACAGCCGAGGCAAAGCCGGCTAATGAGGCTGCCGCGGAGGTAAAAGACGCGCCGCAGAGGGAAGGAAGGGCTTATGTTGACGCGTCCGCAAGAGCGGACGTCAATCCGCTGGGCGAGTGGACAAAGTATGACGGAAATAATTTTTATTATGCCGTAAAGCCGCAGATTGACGAGATGTTTGTATGCTATCCCGAGGAGGAGATTTTGGTTTCTACGGTTCCCAACTCCAAGTGGGTGAGAGTGGACGCGGAGGACGGGTATTACGTAGTCGGCTTGCTGTACGACGAGGACGAGCCCTCGTTTATTTGCTACGGTGTGCCTCAGATAAAGTCCGACGCTCCCGTCAAGGCTCCGCCTGAGCTGCAAAATATGTGCGTCTGGCTGCCTGTCAACGTTTCCGAGAGCGTTTCGGGCTATTGGATTATATATCAATCCGCAAAAACGGGTGAAATAATCAAATAAAATATATAAATCCATTGTCTGTGAGCCGATAGCGGGAACGTGCGTTGTGCTTATGGACAATGGATTTTTGCGATTTGCGCCGACAGCCGAATAACTAAATCAATTCAATACCAAATTACGATACTCCGAAGGAGTCATTTTGGTGATTTCTTTGAATTTTCTGTTGAAATATGCAGTATCGTTATATCCGATTTCATATGCGACCGCCAGAATTTTTTTGGACGGGTCAACAAGCAGCTGTTTTGCTTTTTCTATTCGGATTTTCGTGATATATTTTGAAAGACTTATGCGCATTGTAGTGCTGAACAGTCTTGAAAAATAGCTTTGCGAAATGCAGCACAGTTCGGATAAATCCTTAAGCGATATGTTTTTATTGTAATTGTTTTCTATATATTTCAGCGCAAGCCGCAGCTTGTGATGTCCGTATGTCCGCGATTCGATATGCGGCGCAGAATCCGTAAAATCTCCGAATTTAGTGAGTCTGTCCGTGAACTTTGTAAGTATATCGGATATGTTGGGCAGCTTGTCGCTGTTTACGTCAGGCATCGCCTCATAAAGACTTTTAAGGCGCTCGTCCTCCAAAGGCATTTCCTTATAGGTGTAATTTAAAAAATCTTCGGAGCCGTTAGCTTTTATCTGACCGCCGCAAATTGCGCCGAGTACTTCGTCTTTGTAATAAATGGGGAGAGTAAAGTCGATAAGCCCGCACGGACATTTGTAAAACATAGTTCTTCTCTGTCTTGCCGATTCCAATGCGGCGTGCGTCACGCACTTCAGGCAGGTGTCGCGTATTTCATCGTTTTTTCTTGCTTCCGAGCAAAACAATGAGTCGTTTACGGGCCAAATCAATGTTTTACCCGTTATGTCTATAACGCAGAGGTTTATTTCGGTCGCTTTAGCGATTGCGAGCAACGAGGATTCAAAATCCTCGAGAGATATTATATCGTCAAGACTGTATTTGGGCATATCGTCTCCTTTCCTTAGGTCGGCGGCATAAGCGTTTATGCTTTTTAATAAATGTCAAAACAGTACAACAAGAAAGTACAACAAAATAATACAGCAATACGTCGTATTTGTCAATTGAAAAACCTTTGCGCTTACGCTAACATAAAGTGGAAGGCGATTGATAATTTATGTCTTTCGCGGCTGTCGGTATAGGAAGTATATCGGCTTTGGACGGACTCTTAAAGGAGGTGAAATAAAAGTTCGTCGTCTAATAATTAGGAGGATTTTATGGATTATTTGAAAAACAGTTTTATTGCTTATTGCAAAAAGCATAAAGTCGCGATTCTGTTTCTTGTAATATGTCTTGCGGTAATTTTTGTGACGAGCTTTGCGCAATCCGCCGTTCAGACCGACGGTTGGTCGGTTACGGTATCCGATTTGAGAAACGCGACAAATAAAGGCGTTAAAGAGATTCAGACTACGGATAAAAATACGGGCGAGATAGTGGTGGAGAACAAGAGCGTCGACGGTAAAGTCGTAAGCGGTCTGTTATTTAAGCCTAAATCCGCGACTGCGGATAAGCCTGTTCCCGGTATCGTGTTCACGCACGGATATCTCAATAACCGCGAAATGCAGCTTCAGAACGCTATAGAGCTTGCACGCCGCGGTTTCGTCGTTCTTGCCGTCGACCGCGAAGGTCACGGAAACTATGAAAATTCAGGCAATCAAAACGCTATGATGGCGACAAACGGTCTGTATGACAGCGCGAAATATCTTTACAATCTCGATTATGTGGATAAAACCAGAATAGGTATTTCCGGACACTCTATGGGCGGTTATACGACGGCTATGACGCTTGTGAGCGACAGTACGCTTACAGGCGGACTCGGTATTGTTTCCGCCGGACTTATACAGTCCTGGAGCACTTTTATCACGGCTGGTCCCGGTGTTGACGTCGGCTTTTTAAAATCCAAGGACGACGAGTTTTTCTACACCACTAACGAGAACGGAGGCACTCTGTCAAGAGATTGGCTGTCCACCGAGCAAGCTAAAAAGTATGTCGGCAATGCAAAGATGGAGGGCGACGTCGTAAACGGCGGCATATACGTCAAGGGTCAGCTTGTTACTCCCGAAGCGGGTAAAGAGGTTGACGGAGCTATAAGAGTTATATACGAAATTCCCGGAGTGCATCCTCAGGTGCATTATTCGGTTGAAGGCGCAAAGGCGGTTATAGACTTTTTCTACAACTCGTTCGGTACTCCCGACGGTGCGAAATATCTCGCTAAGGAAAGTCAGTCCTGGTGGGTTAAGGACCTGTTCTCTCTTATCGGAATGATTGCTCTGTTCGCAATGATTTTCCCGCTGGCAAGCTTGTTGCTTACAATTCCGTTTTTCCGCTCGCTGGCAGTCGGCAAGCAACAGGTCGGCGCGGACGGAACTATGGTTTGGTCGGGTAATGCTCCCATTGAACCGAAGCCTCTGAAGGGAGTGCTTAAAAATATCACGTATTGGTTGGGCGCGCTCGGGATAATGCTTTTCAGCGGATTTATAATCCACGACATCGCTACCGAATACGGACGTAAGGTTTTCCCCAATACGCAGCTTTTCCCGCAGGATACCACTAACTGGGTAGCTATTTGGGCGGTTGTCGTTGCGCTGTTCTCTCTGTTGGTAATTCTGTTCTTCTGGCTGGTAAATACGGTTGCTTATCGCGCCAAATATAAGGAAAACGCAGGTCCGTATATAGAGAATCCGTTTGCATCCGCAAAAATACAAACGGGCTTTAAAGGACTTGTCAAAGCCTTCCTGCTTGCGGCAATCGTAGTATTCTGTTTGTATTTCGTAACGTTTATCAACTGGTCTGCTTGGTTGGTCGACTTCCGTATCTGGACGTTTGCGATAAAGGTGTTCGACGTGGGCGTTATGCTTCCGACGATGGTGCGTTACGCTTTGTTCTTCGGTATCTTCTTTGTGGTCAGCGCAATCTTCAATGAGAACTACCGCGCAAAGAATCTCCCCGAATGGGCAAGCACGTTGATTAACATTTTCTTTAACGTGTTCGGCGTAATCCTGGCTATATCCATTCAGTACGGTCAATTCCGTGCCTCGGGCGTTATGTGGCAAAAGGATATGGCTCTCGGATACATAGTTTTGATTCCTATGGTTCCGGTGCTCGCAATATCCACTGTCATTTCGAGAAGAATGACTGCCAAAACAGGAAATATGTGGTTGGGCGCATTTATAAATACAATGCTGTTTACGATTATAACCTGTGCAAATACCGCTGCATCTTTCGCTTACGTGATGGGATGATAAATCACGGCTGATAATTATTTAGTCGTCCGGCATTTTTGTCGGGCGACTTTTAATTTTCATATTTTATACGGAAAAATGAAGAAAATGTTGCTATCGTCGCGCTCGGATGTTATGCTTAACGTATCTTAATCGAGGCGGGGAATTATGACCAACAAAAAGAAAGCGGTAATTGCCATATCCGCTGTACTGGCGTTTATTATACTTGCCGTTTGCATAACCGTACCTTGTTTGTACGAAAACGGCTTGCTCGGAGATATTCATCCTATGAAAAAAGCTAAGGACGGACAAGTGCGCGTGGCTTGCGTCGGCGACAGCCTTACCTACGGGCTGGGAGTGGAGCATTGGACTAAAAACAATTATCCCGCAAGACTCGGAGGTATGCTAGGCGGCGGTTACTGCGTAAACAATTTCGGATATTCGGGACGTACGGCGTCTCCCGAGGGCGACCGTCCCTACATCGCGGAAAAGCTGTATAAGGACAGCCTGAGCTTTGCGCCCGAGATTGTGGTTATAATGCTCGGCTCCAACGACTCCAAGGATGGAAATTGGAAGGGCAAGGATAAGTATATCGAGCATTATGTAAATATAATAAATTCGTATCTTGCGCTTGACAGCGTTCGCGAGGTGTATATTATGACTCCCTCGCCCGTGTGGACGGTCAAGGGCGAGGAGCCTTACGGCATAAGCCCCGAGGTTATAAGCGACCAAATCGTGCCCGCCGTCGAGGAAATAGCCGAAAGACTCAATCTAAAGCTTATAGACCTTTATAGCATATTCGAGGACAAGCCGCACCTGTTTAAGGACGGCGCGCATCCCAACGCCGAGGGCGCGGGTATGATTGCATCCGCAGTTTACGACGCGATTACCGCTTAGTAAAATAATCAGCAGACGGTCGGGTCTGCGGATTTCTTTTTATTCAAAACTATATTCAAGGCAACCTTTTTGCAATATGTGATTTTCTGCTTTTTTCAGAAAGTGCTTTTTTCGTTTGTTAGCGGATAAGTCTATCGGGCAGTCTAACGCATAAACCGTTATGCGATATGTATGTGTCTTGCCGCGAGGCGGTTTCGGGCCGGCATATTTGTGCATACCGTATGCTGCGCCTTGTGTCGCGCCTATATCCGAAAGGTATTTGCCTTTCGGGATTGCCTTTTCGATTTTGCCTGCCGCCGGAATATTCCAAATAACCCAATGCGTAAAGTTTTTTATCGGGTGGCTAATATCTTCCAAAGTAACCGCAAGCGTTTCGGCATCATCTGAAAGATTGCCGATTGCAATTTCGGGCGACGAATCTTTCCCTCTGCCCGTGTATTCGATAGGGAATTTATTATTATTTATAAAATCAGGTAAACTGAATATTAACTGTTCCATAATTCAACTCCGTTTTAATTTTTACAGCCAAACCGCCCAATCACCGTAATCGAATGTTCCTGCGCCGTGATGCAGTTTTCCTTGTGCCTTCAATGCACGGAAAGCATCTCTCATTCTAATTGCAATTTCGGGTTGTATATCAAGCGAATGATGTGCAGGAAACAATCTTTTAGAGGGCAATGCGGCGATTGCTTCAAGCGAGTTGAGATATGCATCGGGGTCGGTTGAAGGATAGTAGGCAAACAATGCGTCCTTATAAATCAAATCGCCCGTAAATATGTAACCTCGCTTTTGTTCCCAAAAACAAAGATGTCCCGGCGAATGTCCTGCGGTATGCAAAACTTCGATTTTTCTATCGCCGATGTCGATAATTTCACCGCCGTTCAAAACAAGCGTCGGCGTTCCTTTAAACATCTCGTATTTGCTTACGTCAAAGCCTTCGGGCAAATCGCAACGGTCAATAACCATATCGCGAACTGTTTGAACAGAAAGCGGAAATTTACCGTTAAGCCAATCCAACTCGGCTTTGTGAGCATAAAAATCGGGAAAGTATTTGTGTCCGCCTATATGGTCCCAATGAATATGGGTTGCAACGGCGGTAACGGGTTTATCCGTCAGTTTGCGTACCTCGTCATAAATATTGCAAATACCGAGTCCCGTATCAATCAAAAGGCAGCGCTCGCTGCCGATTAAAAGATAGCAGTGCGTTTCCTCCCAATGGCGGTATTCGCTTATGATATACGTTTGCTCATCTATTTTGTCTAACGTAAACCAATCTTTCATTTTTGTTTTATTCCTCGCATTATCATAACTACCGATACGTTTGTATCCCATTGCTTTTCATTATTATCGTATTGTTTAATGCGAACGTCATATTTGTTATTTATTATGCGTTTCATTTGATTAATTTCTTGATTTGAAAAATATTCGGGCATTGTACGCTCTACCGATTCGATTGACTCAATAGCAGAATATCTGTCTGCATTGATAACCGCGCGTGCAAATTCGGGCGTAGTTTCGAGATTGTCAGGCGTTAAATCCACAAGCACGTAGCCTGTTTTAATATGCTTAAATCCGTATTGTTCCATAACAAAAGGCAATTGCGCTTCGTTCAAATAATATTTACCTATGTTGTACTTTTCAATCGAATTGTCGTGTTGTTCCGCTTTTTTCCAAAAGGCTGTTTCGTAATCGTTTTGCGCATAGCAATTAGGCGCGACGGTGATACTCTTACGAGAAGAAAGTACCAAACAAACACCGTTAGGCTTCAAAACTCGCAGTTGCTCATTGTAAAATAAAGACGGCTCTATATGTTCGCAGACGGTATTGGAAATAACAACATCAAAGCTTTCATCCGCAAACGGAAGCGCGCTTATATCGGCTTCAATAAACGATACGTCGTTTTCGTGTTCTTCGGCAAACCGTATAAATTCGCTGTCTCGGTCAATGGCGGTAATTTCCGCATTAGGATACCAACGGGCAAGTGCGCCCGCAAAAGCACCAGGACCGCATCCTATTTCAAGAATATTCAATTTGTTTTGTTTGTCTAAATCGAATAACGCTTTATAACGATTTGCAAATCTATCGTCAAAGCGCAGTTTGCGACTGTAATATAATGTTTTTACGCCTTGTATAAATTCAGACCATATCGTGTTCATAATCAGTTATTTTCTTTTATTCATATTCCTAATAAATCAAATAAACTTTTCAAGGTCGAACATTCCGTCGCGGTAAGACAAATCTCCGTTTTTGTGTTCGTAACCTAATTTGCGGTAGAACGGTATTGCCGATATTGCAGAATGAATTTCTATTCTGTCTGCTCTTTTAGCATATTCATCGCTTTCCAAATGTTCTATAATTTTCTTGCCGATTCCTTTATGTTGATAGGACGGCTCCACAAAAATTGTGTTTATCCAACTTTCCGTCAAACTATTCCAATATGCGCCGATACAGCCGCATCCGATAATTTTGCCGTTTTCTTTCACAACATAAAAATGTCCGTATTCGGATTTTTGCTTTATTTCGTCATACGTAATCGAAAAGTATTTAGGTTGTTGCGGATAGAACTCGGCAAATACCGAATTTTTACACGCGCGAGCGACCATATCGCAAGTTTCTTTTATTTCGATTTCCTTGATAAGTTCTATTGTCATTCGTTATAGCTCCTGCATTCTCGGCATAGCGGCATTGTATAAGCCGAGTTTATGGAAGTCGTACCAACCGTTAATTTGCTCGTCGCTTGCAACCGACAGCGATTTCAATATTTCCCGTGCAAATTCAAGAGCTGCCGTTCCGTTTGCCGTAATAACATTATTATCCGAAACCGCTTGCCTATGTATATAGCCTTGCTCGTTGGCATAAGCAGAATACTGCTTTAATTCGTTAAAGTCGTTTGCCGTATGCTTTGCTCCGTTCAATGCGCCGACAGAGCCTAAAAACCTGCAAGCGTCGCAAATTGCGCCTAACACTTTGCCGTTCTTTATGCAATCGTCTATAAACGGTTTAATTTGCATAGCGTTTTCATTATGCCAAGACATACCGCCTATAAGTATTAAAGCGTCGTAGTCCGACGGTGCGCTTTGTAAATCATAGTCGGGCAAGCACTTGACGCCTCCGATAGAGGTAACGGCATTTTCCGTAAGCGAGACAGTCTTGTTTTCAAATTTTCCGCCGCCGAGCATATTGACCGCTGACGAGATATAGGCAAGTTCCCAATCTGCCCATTGTTCCAAGATAACGTATAATATTTTTTTCATTCTTTATAGCCTCCGATACACGCTTTCGCCCAATTTATTAAAAGTTCGGACATTTCTTCAAACTTTACGTCGGCGCCGTTCTTTAAGTTCAATGCCGTTGCAAGCACGGCGGACGGCGGATTGATTGCGTTTTGCAATTCGGCATTAGACTTTATGTATTTGCCCGTTTCGTAAAACCATATTTCTTGTATCACAAACACTGCCGATTTGTAAAGCGAGCGCAGAATATCTTCGCTTTTTTCGTGAACGAAGTTATGCACGCAGGCGTGATAAATATTGCACGCGCCTATTTTTATAGCACGCTTTACGGCGCGCTTATCTATCTTATCAAGCAGGCAATCGAGAGTTCCTTTAATTGGCGTGGTGTCATAATAGAATTGAAAAAGGTCGCTTGAATCCCAATTCAAAAGTTCGTCCTTGCCTGAAATAAAACCGCAGATTAGTTCTCTGTTCGGCAGTGTATCGAGCATATCACGATAGACTTTCAAATCGTTTATGCGCAGTTCGTCGAGAATAACAACTGCGTCAATATCGCTCGTTTGCGTTGCTTCGCCTCTGCCGTAACTGCCTTGCAAACCTATAAACCATACACGGTTAGAAAAAGTTTGCTCAACCTTGTTTTTAAATTCTTTAATCCAAGTTTTAACGTCAATCATAAATACTCCGTTTGTATTTATAAATTATAGCACATTTCAACCGTTTTTCAAGTAACGACGGGGCGCTGTTGAAATTTAACCGACGGAAAAACCGCGGGTTGAACCGATGGATTCCTATTATATTATATATAAATAAGTTATAAGGTTAAACAATACATATTATATACCATATTTTGTGCCCGCTCGGGCGTTTGGACACAACTGCCAAAATGTTTTGAAAAATGTGTGAAATTTAGCTTTATTTTTGTTGACAGGGGTTTAAATTTAATGCTATATTAGACAAGCGTGTCAGAGGACACGTCTATTCCGTTGCCTCGCAACGGCGAAAAATAAAAAAGACACACACGGATGAGTGTTACTATTTTAGGAGGCTATATAAATGGCTGGGCAGAAAATAAGAATCAAACTCAAAGCGTACGACCACAACCTTATTGACATCTCCGCGGAGAAAATCGTAGAGACTGTTAAGAAGACCGGCACAAAGGTTTCGGGTCCCATTCCTCTCCCTACGGATAAGGAAATCATCACTATACTGCGCGCTACGCACAAGTATAAGGACAGCCGCGAGCAGTTTGAACTCAGAACGCACAAGCGTTTGATAGATATCTACAACCCTACCAGCAAGACGGTGGATTCGCTTATGAAGCTCGACTTGCCCGCAGGCGTCGATATCTCCATCAAGCTCTGATAACTTTACAATCAATTAAGGAGGATGAACTTTACAATTATGGATAAAGCAATCATCGGAAAGAAAATCGGTATGAGCCAAATCTTCACGCCGGAAGGCAAGGTTATACCCGTAACGGTCGTTGAGGCAGGTCCCTGCCCGGTCGTTCAGGTCAAGACCGTGGAGAACGACGGCTATGAGGCGGTTCAGGTGGGCTTCGGCACTGTTAAGGAAACCAGAGTCAACAAGCCCGAAAGCGGACATTTCAAAAAGGCGGGCGTCGCCGTTAAGAAGTATCTGCGCGAGCTGCGTCTTTCAAACAGCACCGCCTATGCTCTCGGACAGGAAATCAAGTGCGACGTCTTTAAAGAGGGCGATAAGGTTGACGTAACGGGTACGTCCAAGGGCCACGGCTTCTCGGGCGTCGTGCAGAGATGGAATAACCACATCGGTCCCAAGGCGCACGGCTCCGGTTACCACAGGGGCGTCGGTTCAATGGGCGCGTGTTCTTCTCCCTCCCGCGTGTTTAAAAACAAGCATATGGCAGGTCAGTGGGGACACGAAAAGGTGACGGTTCAAAACCTCACCGTGGTCCGCGTAGACGTAGCGAGAAATCTCTTGCTCGTCAAGGGCGCTATCCCCGGTCCCAAGGGCGGATTGGTGGTCGTCAAGGAGTCCGTCAAGGGCTAAGCGAGGTAGGATATGAAACTTAACGTATTGAATATGGCCGGTCAGCAGGTCGGCAACGTGGAAGTGAGCGAATCCGTCTTTGCGTGCGACTACAACGAAGCACTCGTGCATCAGGTCGTAGTTTCGCAGCTTGCAAACAAGCGTCAGGGCACTATGAGCGCGCTTACGAGAACAGAGGTTCGCGGAGGCGGTGCAAAGCCTTACCGTCAGAAGGGTACGGGTCGCGCCCGTCAGGGCTCTATCGTCGCGCCCAACTACGTAGGCGGCGGCGTGGTGTTTGCAAAGAAACCCAGAGATTTCTCACAGAAAATCAACAAGACTATGAAAAAGGCGGCGTTCTTATCGGCTATCTCCGAGAAGATTCGTCAGAACGAGGTCGTCGTGCTCGATAAATTCGCTCTCGGCGAGGTCAAGACCAAGCACGTGGCAAACGCCATCGACGCGCTCGGCATCAAGGGCAAGGTTATGTTTGTACTCGGCGAGTATGACGCAAACGCGCTGCTTGCTACGCGCAACATTCCCGGCGCGTGCGTTGCGGAGGCAAGAACGCTCAGCGTTTACGACGTGGTTGCTACCAAAAACCTCGTCATCACCGTTGACGCGATTAAGAAGTTAGAGGAGGCAGTAAAATGACGGCATACGACATCATCATCGAGCCTATTCTTTCAGAGAAAAGCTATGACGGTATTCCTGCAAAGAAATACACGTTTAAGGTTGCAAAGGACGCGACCAAATCGCAGATTAAGGTTGCAGTAGAACAGATTTTCGGCGTAAAGGTTGACAAGGTCAATACCGCTAACTACGACGGCAAGCTCAAGAGAATGGGCAGAAGCGAGGGCAGACGCTCCGCTTATAAAAAGGCTATCGTAATACTCAGCGCCGACAGCAAAGCTATCGAGTTCTTCGAGAGCCTCGCATAAGGATAAGGAGAGTACATTATGGCTATTAAGAAATATAAACCGACTTCTCCTGCCCGCCGTTTTATGACGGTATCCGCCTATGAGGAAATTACCACCACCACTCCCGAGCGTTCGCTTCTCGTGTCGCTCAGCAAGTCCGGCGGCAGAAACTCTATGGGCAGAATAACCGTTCGTCACATCGGCGGAGGAAACAGAAACAAATACCGTATCATCGATTACAAGCGCAACAAGGACGGCATTCCCGCCAAGGTTGCAACAATCGAGTACGACCCCAACCGCTCCGCAAACATTGCGCTTCTTAACTATGCGGACGGCGAAAAGAGATATATCCTCGCTCCTCTCGGTCTTAACGTCGGCGACGTTCTCGAGAGCGGCGAAAACGCGGATATCAAGGTCGGCAACGCGCTTCCCCTCTCCGCTATTCCCGTGGGTACTATGATTCACAATATCGAGATGCAGCCCGGCAAGGGCGGCGTCATAGCGAGAGCCGCGGGTAATGCCGCTCAGCTTATGGCTAAGGAAGGCAAGTACGCTATCGTGCGTATGCCCAGCGGCGAGATGAGATATATCGTCATCGGCTGCAGAGCTACTGTCGGTCAGGTCGGCAACATCGACCACGAGATTATTCGTATCGGCAAAGCCGGTAAGACCCGTCATATGGGCGTGCGTCCTACCGTCCGCGGCGTCGTTATGAACCCGAACGACCACCCGCACGGAGGCGGCGAAGGCAAGTCACCTGTAGGTATGCCTTCTCCTGTAACTCCCTGGGGCAAGCCTGCTTTGGGTTATAAGACGAGAAAGAAGAAAAATGCGTCTAATAAGTTCATTATTAAGCGCGTGAACTAATCGGAGGAGAAAATGAGCAGAAGTGTTAAAAAAGGCCCCTATGTTGAGGAGCGCCTTATCAACAGAATTAACGCAATGAACGAATCGGGCAAACGCGAGTCCGTCAAGACTTGGTCGAGAAGTTCTACGATTTTCCCCGAGATGGTCGGACACACTATCGCTGTCCACAACGGCAAGCAGCACGTTCCCGTGTACGTCACCGAGGATATGGTCGGCTGCAAGCTGGGCGAGTTTGCTCCTACGCGCACCTTCAGAGGTCACGCGGGCGACAAAACTACGGGCAGATAAAGGAGGAATATATGGCTACCAGAAGTAAACAAAAGGCTTTGGAGCGTAAGGCTAAGGCTGATTCCAGACCGCGCGCAACTGCTAAATATGTCAGAATTTCTCCCTTTAAGGTGAGAATTGTTCTCGACATCATCAAGGGTAAACCCGTGACCGAGGCAGTAGCTATCCTTGAGAATACTCCCAAGGCGGCAAGCGAGCCGCTTCTCAAGCTTGTCAACAGCGCTATCGCTAACGCCGAAAACAATATGAATCTTGCAAGAAACGATTTGTTTATTGCAGAGTGCTATGCCGACGAAGGTCCGACCTTGAAGCGTATTCAAGCCGTATCCAAGGGCAGAGCCTATCGCATCAACAAGAGAACGAGCCACATCACCGTGGTGCTCGACTCAAGGGCATAAGGAGGTATCACAATGGGACAAAAAGTTGATCCGAACGGACTCAGAACCGGTATAATCAAACCCTGGAACTCAACGTGGTATGCTGACAAAGCGCATTTTGCCGACAACATCGTGCAGGATAACAAAGTGCGTAAGTTCATCAAAAAGAAATACTATGAAAACGCAATCTCCAAAATTACCATAGAGAGAGCGGCGGATAAGTTTGTCGTGGCTATCCACACCTCCCGCCCCGCTACTCTCATCGGTAAGGCAGGCTCCGGCGTCGAGCAGATTAAGAAAGAAGTAGAAAAGCTGCTCGGCAACACCGATAAAAAGGTCAGCATCAACATTATGGAGGTCAAGGCTCCCGACGCGGACGCGCAGCTCGTTGCAGAGAACATCGCAAAGCAGCTCGAGGGCAGAGCGTCCTTCCGCCGCACTATGAAGCAGGCTATGTCCAAGGCTATGAAGGCAGGTGCAAAGGGCATCAAGACTATGGTCAGCGGCCGTCTTGACGGAGCGGAAATCGCAAGAAGCGAACAGTACCGCGAGGGTTCGATTCCTCTTCAGACTTTGCGCGCCAACATCGAATACGGCGTTGCTACCGCGCATACGACCTTCGGCGCAATAGGCGTTAAGGTCTGGATTTACAAGGGCGAGGTCCTCGGTAAAAATCAGGTTGAAGGAGGAAATCAATAATGTTAATGCCTAAACGCGTCAAAAGACGCCGTCAGATGCGCGGCAGAATGAAAGGCAATGCTACGAAGGGCAATATCGTCGCTTACGGCGATTTCGGTCTTGTAGCTCAGGAGCCGGGCTGGATAACCTCCAACCAGATTGAAGCAGCGCGTGTCGCAATGACAAGATATATCCGCCGCGGCGGTAAGGTTTGGGTGGATATATTCCCCCACAAGCCCGTCACCAAGAAGCCCGCTGAAACCCGTATGGGTTCCGGTAAAGGCTCTCCCGAGTACTGGGTTGCGGTTGTTAAGCCCGGTCGCGTGATGTTTGAAATTGCAGGTATCGATGAAACAGTAGCAAAAGAGGCGTTGCGTCTTGCAGCCAACAAGCTCCCCGTTAAGTGTAAGTTTGTAAGAGCTGAGGAAACTCGCAGTGCCGAAGGCGGTGAACAATGAAATCAAAACAAGTTTTGGATATGACAGATAAGGAATTGCAGGACAAGCTCAACGAGCTTAAGTCCGCTCTGTTCTTCCTTCGCTTTAAGAATGCCACGAACCAACTCACAAATCCTTTGGAGCTGAAAGAGACAAGACGTGACATCGCACGCGTCAAGACCGTAATCCGCCAAAGAGAGCTTGCCCGTGCTAAAAAGGCCGAGGCTAAGGGATAATCGGAGGACATTATGGAAGAAAGAAATCTGAGAAAAGAGAGAGTGGGTATGGTTGTCAGCGACAAGATGGATAAGACCATCGTAGTTGCCATCAGCGAACGCGTTAAGCACCCCCTCTACAAGAAGATAGTAAGTCGCACAAAGAAATTCAAGGCGCACGACGAGCATAACGAGTGCGGTATAGGCGATAAGGTGCTTATTGCCGAAACCCGCCCCCTGTCCAAGGACAAGTGCTGGCGTCTCGTCGAGATTATCGAAAAGGCGAAGTAAGGAGGGACGGCTATGATTCAACCATTAAGTTGGCTTAAGGTCGCCGACAACAGCGGCGCAAAAGAAATTATGTGTATCAGAGTTCTGGGCGGTTCCTTCAGAAGAAGCGGCAACATCGGCGACGTTATCGTCGCGTCCGTTAAGTCCGCTATCCCCGGAGGCAAGGTGAAGAAGGGCGACGTCGTTAAGGCGGTTATCGTCCGCACACAGTTCGGACTCCAGCGCGAGGACGGCAGCTACATCAAGTTTGACGACAACGCGGCTGTCATCATCGACAATCAAAAGCAACCCCAAGGCACTCGTATCTTCGGGCCTATCGCAAGAGAGCTTCGTGAAAAGGATTATATGAAGATTATCTCTTTGGCGCCGGAAGTGCTGTAAGAAGGAGGATACTATCTATGGCAAATCTGAGTGTTAAAAAGGGCGATAACGTGATGGTCATCACCGGTAAGGACAAGGGTAAGGTCGGCAAGGTTCTTAAAGTGAACACCGACACCAACAGACTTTACGTTGAGGGCGTCAATATCGTTTCCAGAAGCAAAAAACCGAGAAACGCGCAGGACCAGGGCGGCATCATCAAGAGAGAGGGTACTATCGACGTGTCAAACGTTATGCACGTATGCTCCTCTTGCGGCGCGGTAGTCAGAGTAAAGCACGAGCTTAAGGATGTAAACGGAAAGATGAAATCAGTACGCGTATGTCCTAAGTGCAACGCTTCCCTCGACGAGAAGAAGGCGTCCGCCAAGAAAGCAGCCAAGAAGGCGGCTAAAAAGAAATCAGAAAAGTCTGAGGATAAAAAAGACTGATTAAATCGGAGGTAATATCGTGGCAGAAAAGAAAAATCAGGTTGCTAAAGCAGCTGCAACCGATAAGAATGCTGGTAATGCTGAAAGATACCGTATGAGAAAGCAGTACACCGAGGAGGTTGTGCCGGCTCTCATCAAACGCTTTGGCTACACTAACGTGAACGAGGTTCCCCGCATCGAGAAGATTGTTCTCAATATGGGACTCGGCGACTGCAAGGACAACAGCAAATCGCTTCAGCTCGCTGTTGAGGAGCTCAAGCAGATTGCAGGTCAGAAGCCCGTCATCACGACAGCAAAAAAATCAGTAGCAAACTTCAAGGTTAGAGAGGGTATGAACGTGGGCGCAAAGGTCACTCTGCGCGGTACGAGAATGTATGACTTCCTCGACAAGTTCATTTCCATCGCTCTCCCCAGAGTCCGTGACTTCCGCGGAATTTCCGCTAAGTCCTTTGACGGCAGAGGCAACTACGCCGTCGGCGTCAAGGAGCAGCTCATCTTCCCCGAAATCGATTACAGCAAGGTGGAGAAGGTTCGCGGATTTGATATTTGCATCGTAACAACGGCAAAAACCGACGAGGAGGCAAGAGAGCTTCTCAAGCTTATGGGAATGCCCTTTGCCAAATAAGGAGTAGAGTATGGCCAAAACAGCAATGAAAATAAAGCAACAAAGACCGCAGAAATATTCGACGCGCGAGTATACTCGCTGCCGTATATGCGGACGTCCGCACGCCGTTCTCAAAAAGTACGGCATTTGCAGAGTTTGTTTCCGCAACCTCGCCTATAAGGGTGAACTCCCCGGCGTGAAAAAAGCAAGTTGGTAAGAGGAGGCTAATATGACTGACCCAATCGCAGATATGCTCACCAGAATCAGAAACGCTCTGACCGCCAAACACGCGACAGTCGAGGTTCCGTCAAGCAAAATGAAAATCGCTATTGCGGATATTCTGGTTAAAGAGGGTTATATAAAGGGTTACGAGATTGTTGAGGGCGCTGTCCAGAATACGATTCTCATTACCTTGAAGTATGCCCCCGAAAAGAATCAAAAAGTAGTTACGGGACTCAAGAGAGTTTCCACCCCGGGCTTGCGCGTTTACGCAGGTGTAGACAATCTCCCCAAGGTGCTTGGCGGAATGGGTATTGCCATTCTCTCCACCTCCAAGGGTATTCTCACCGACAAGGAAGCGAGAGCTCAACACATCGGCGGCGAAGTGCTTGCCTACATCTGGTAAGGAGGTTATTATGTCAAGAATAGGCAGAGCCCCCATTGCACTCCCCACCGGAGTTACGTTTGAAAACAAAGACAACGTCATTACAATAAGCGGTCCTCTCGGAAAGCTTTCGCAGACGGTTGACAAGTCCATCGACGTAGTTCTCGAGGACGGTCACATCCTTTGCAAGCGTCATTCCGACGACAAGGACCATCGCGCTCTCCACGGTCTTTACCGCGCGCTCATCAACAATATGGTTGTCGGCGTGACGAAGGGCTTCGAGAAGTCGCTCATCGTAAACGGCGTAGGTTATAAGGTGACGCTCACCGGCAACAACAAGCTCACGCTCAATATCGGTTTTTCGCACACGATTGAGGTCGTGGCGCCCGAGGGCATTACGTTCGCTCAGCCTCAGCCCCTTGAAATAGTCGTAAAGGGCATCGACCGTCAGCTGGTCGGTCAGCAGGCTGCGATTATCAAGGCTTATAAGCCTGTCGAGCCCTATCATAACTACGGCATCCACTACAAGGATGAGGTCGTTATCAAGAAGGTCGGCAAGAGAGCCACTAAGTAAGAGGTGAGAGTATGATAAGCAAGAAAGATAAAAATCAGGACAGAGTTATCCGTCACGCAAGAGTGAGAAAGAAAATCAGCGGCACTGCCGAAAGACCTCGTCTTTGCGTGTACAGAAGCGCTAACCATATCTATGCTCAAGTTATCGACGACGTAAAGGGCAACACTCTTTGCTCGGCGTCCACGATGTCCAAGGACGTAGCTGCTCAGATTGCGCAGGCAACCAAGACGGAGGCCTCCAAAATCGTCGGAGCGGCTGTGGCTAAAAAGGCTCTCGACCTCGGTATCAAACAGGTTGTGTTTGACAGAGGCGGTTACCTTTATACCGGCAGAGTTCAGGCTTTGGCGGACGGCGCAAGAGAAGCCGGTCTTGAGTTTTAGGAGGAAGTATGGCAGACAATCGTGACAGAAGAAACGACAGAAACAGAGAGGAAAACGACGGCTTGACCAAAAAACTCATTGCCGTAAACCGTGTTACCAAGACTGTTAAGGGCGGTAGAAATATGCGCTTCTCGGCACTCGTCGTAGTCGGCGACGGTATGGGCAAGGTCGGTCTGGGTATGGGCAAGGCTGCTGAGGTTCCCGAAGCAATCGAAAAGGCTACTCAACAGGCCAAGCACAACATCGAGCAGATGTCCCTTAAGGGAAATACCATTCCTCACGCAACAACGGGCAAGTTCGGACGCGGTCAGGTGCTTCTGCTTCCCGCAGAGGAAGGCTCCGGCGTTATCGCCGGCGGCGCGGTGCGTATGGTGCTCGAGGTTGCGGGCGTTAAGGATATCAGAACCAAGTCGCTCGGCTCGAACAATCCCATAAACAGCGCAAAGGCTACAATCGAGGGCTTGCGCACTCTGCGCAACGCGGATGAGATTGCTAAGCTTCGCGGTGTGGAAGTCGTTGCGGACTAAGGAGGATACTATGGCTAACAAAACTACTGAAAAGTCTATCAATATCACCCTCGTCAGAAGCAAATTCGGCATTCTCAAAAACCAGAAAGCCAATCTCGACGCTTTGGGCTTGCACAAAATCGGTCAGACCAAGACCTTTGCCGACAACGCTTGCGTCAGAGGTAAAATCGCAAAGGTTTCTCACCTTGTAAAGGTAGAGGAAATCTGAGGAGGAAGACGTTATGAATATTCAGGATATTAAACCCGCAGATGGAGCAAAGACCTCTACTAAGAGAATCGGTCGCGGTATCGGTTCCGGTATGGGCAAAACGTCTACCCGCGGTCACAAGGGTCAATGGGCAAGAAGCGGCGGAGGCGTCCGTCCCAACTTCGAGGGCGGTCAAATGCCGATGACCAGAAGACTCCCCAAGGTCGGCTTCAACAACAAAAGATTTGCACACGTATATAACGCTATCAATGTTGACGTTCTTAACAGATACAACGACGGGGACGTGGTCGATATCGACAAGCTCGTAGCCGACGGTATTATCAGAAAAACCGAAAACTACGGTCTTAAAATTATGGGCGACGGAAATCTCGAAAAGAAGCTTGTCATCAAAGCCGACAAGTTTACCGCGTCTGCAATTCAAAAAATCGAAAAGGCAGGCGGCACAGCAGAGGTGCTATAATGTTAGAAACCCTCAAAAACGCATTCAAGTCGAAGGAGATAAGGATAAAGATTTTACTTACCCTTGCTCTCATCGTCGTTTACCGCATAGGATGCTATATTCCGGTGCCGTCGCTTAACGCAGGCGCTGTTACGGGTATTTTCGGCGGTAACGATTTCTTCAACGTTCTGGGTATCATCTCGGGCGGTTCGATGGCCAATGCGACGCTATTTACACTCGGTATACTGCCGTTTATCAACTCGTTCATCATTATGCAGCTTCTGACGCTGGTTATACCTGCGCTGGAGAGAATGTCAAAAGAGGGCGAAGAGGGAAGAAAGAAGATTACGCAGATTACAAGAATAGTCGCGATAATCCTCGCAGTCATTCAGGCAATCGGTATCGTAGTTACGCTTTATGCGAGCGGCGGAGAGAATAACGCTATCAGACCTCTGTTCCCCTATGAGGAAGGAGCCGAGGGCGCGCCTATACTTACGATGGCTATCACTATCGTAATGATGGTTGGCGGCAGCACGATGGTTATGTGGCTGAGCGAAAGAATTACCGAGTACGGTATCGGCAACGGTACGTCAATCATAATCTTTATCGGTATTCTTTCTACGGCGGGTACAAGCCTTGCCGGAGCGTTTAAGCAGGTAGGCGACAACTGGGCTTATATCTGGAACATAATCGGATTTATCCTCGTTGTTGTTGCAATACTCTTTTTCATCGTCTTTATCGACGGCTCGGAGAGAAGAATTACCGTTCAGTACTCCAAGCAGATTAAGGGAAACAAAATGTACGGCGGTCAGTCCACCTACATTCCTATCAGAGTCAACGGAAGCGGCGTTATGCCTATAATCTTCGCGTCCTCTCTGCTTATGTTCCCGCAGATGATAATCTCGCTGTTCTTTAAGGGCTCTGCGGCAGACGCTTGGTACGCTCGTTATATGGGAACGGGTACTCCCGTCTACTACGTGCTTCTTGCGATATTGATTTTGGGCTTCTCGTATTTCTACGCGCAAATCCAATTCAATCCCGAGGACGTTTCTAAGAACATTCAGCAGTACGGCGGATTTATTCCCGGTATCAGAGCGGGTAAGCCCACTAGCGATTTCCTGCGCAAGATAAACAACCGTATCACGCTGTTCGGCGCGGTGTTCCTTATGATAATCGCGCTTATACCGACGTTTGTGTTCCTTGCACTGTCGGGACATTATTCGAATTACGACTTGGGATTTGCAAACTCATTCTCGGCAACGGGATTGCTGATTGTCGTGTCCGTTGCGCTCGAGCTAAACAAGCAGCTCGAATCGCAGATTATGATGAAGCACTACAAGGGCTTCCTCAAATAACAAAATATTGCAAATTTTTCCGACAAGGCACAAATCGGTTTGCGATTTGATTGCCTTTTCGGCGGAATTGTGCTAAAATAAACTGCTATGAAAAACGTTATTTTATTAGGCGCACCCGGCGCAGGCAAAGGCACTCAGGCGGCTCTCATATGCGAGGAATACAAGGTTCCTCACATTTCCACGGGAGATATACTCAGACGCAACATCAAGGAGGGTACTCCTCTCGGCGTAAAAGCGAAGGAGTACATCGACAAAGGCGCGCTCGTGCCCGATGAGGTTGTAATCGGTCTTGTTGAAAACAGACTTAAAGAGGATGACTGCAAAAACGGTTACGTGCTGGACGGGTTCCCCCGTACTATAGCGCAGGCGGAAGCTCTCGATAAGGTTGCCCACATCGATATGGCTATCAATATCGACGTTCCGTTTGAAATGATTGTGTCAAGACTCGGCGGCAGGAGAGTATGCAAATGCGGCGCTACCTATCACACGTCAACGCTTAACGGCGAAACAAAGTGCAAGGCGTGCGGCGACGAGCTGTTCATCCGCGACGACGACAGACCCGAGACGGTGCAGAACAGACTTCGCGTTTATCAGGAGCAGACGCAGCCGCTCATCGATTTCTACGGAAATCAGGGCAAGGCGGTTGATATCGCGGCTACGGGCACTATCGAAGAAATATTTGTCGACGTAAAAAGGGTGCTTGGATGATAAACATCAAAAGCTCCGCCGAAATAGAGTGTATGCGTAAATCGGGCGCAATCCTTAGAGATTGCCTGCTCTTTCTCGAAGAAAGGGTAAAGCCCGGAGTATCCACTAAGAGGCTGGACGAATTTGCGTACGATTACATAATACGCCATAATTCAAAGCCGTCGTTTTTAGGTTACGGAGGCTTTCCCGGGACGATATGCGCTTCGGTGGACGAGGTGGTCGTGCACGGGTTTCCGTCGGATAAGCGACTTGAAGAAGGACAACTGCTGAGCATCGACTGCGGTCTTGTATACAAGGGCTGGCAGGCGGACGCGGCAAGAACTTTGTATGTGGGCGAGGTGAGCGAGGAAAAACGCTTGCTGACAGAAACTACAAAAGAGAGCTTCTTTAAAGGCGTGGAGCAGTTTAAGGACGGCAACAGACTGGGAGACATCTCCCACGCGATACAGCAATATTGCGAGGAGAGAGGCTACGGAGTAGTCAGGAGTATGGTCGGTCACGGCATCGGCAGAGAAATGCACGAGGACCCTCCCGTCCCTAACTTCGGCAAGGCGGGACACGGCGTAAAGCTTCAGACGGGTATGGTGCTTGCAATCGAGCCTATGATAAACCTCGGCACCTGGCAGACGGTGGAAAAGGGCTGGAGCTGTACAACGCTCGATAAAAAGCCGTCCGCTCATTACGAGAACACCGTTGCGCTGACGGAAAACGGCGCGGAGATATTGACACTGTAATATGGAACTTGGTCAGATAGTTTACTCCAAAGCCGGCCGCGACAGCGGAAAATACTACTGCGTCGTCGAAATACTCGGCGATGACAGAGTGAAAATCGCCGACGGCGACCTAAGACGTATAAAGAGAGCAAAAATAAAAAATATCAAGCATCTGCAATCGGACGGCGATATCCTTGCCAAGGTTGCCGAAAAGCTTAAGAACGGACAGCAGGTTTTCGATGCGGAACTGTTCAGCGCGCTCCGTTTCTATAACGAAAAAAATCAATAAGGAAGGTTCTATGTCAAAGGAAGACGTAATCGAAACCGAAGGCAAAGTGGTTGAGGTTCTGCCTAAAACCCAGTTTAGAGTAATACTCAACAACGGACACGAAATACTCGCGTATCTCGGCGGAAAACTGCGTATCAACAACATCAGAATCCTCGAAGGCGACAAGGTTAAAATTGAAATGTCGCCCTATGACTTGACTAAGGGCAGAATTATCTACCGCAATAAGTAAGTCAAAATATAAAAATACGGACTTTTGGAGGTTCAAAATGAAAGTCAGACCCAGTGTTAAACCTATGTGCGACAAATGCAAGGTCATCAAGAGAAACGGCAGAGTTATGGTAATCTGCTCCAAGTATCCAAATCACAAGCAGCGTCAAGGCTAAGCCTTAGACGTTTAGTCCTTTATTGCGCTTGCGCGATAGAGGCTTAATCGGGCAAAAAGCGTAGGGCGGCTGGTTGTCACATTCCACATTCCTTGACAACTACCTATGCGTGGCATATATAAAATCATATTTTTACACTATTCGGAGGTAGAAAATGGCAAGAATCGCCGGCGTGGACCTTCCACGCGACAAGAGAGTTGAATACGGTTTGACCTATATCTACGGTATCGGTCTTCCGACGTCTCAGAAAATCCTGAAAACCACCGGCATCAATCCCGACATCAGAGTCAAGGACCTTACCGAGGAACAGGTTAGTCTTATTCGTGACTACATTGAAAAAAATCTGCACGTAGAGGGCGACCTCAAGCGCGAGGTCGGTCTTAACATCAAGAGACTGATGGAAATCGGTTGCTACCGCGGTGTCCGCCACAGAAAGGGCTTGCCCGTTCGCGGTCAGAACACCAAGCAGAACGCCCGTACCAGAAAGGGTCCGAAGCGCGCTGTAAGTCGTAAGAAATAAGGAGCGAGATTATGGCAGGTATTGCAAGAAAAGCGATTAAGAAAAGAAAAGATATAAAGCGCGTTGAAAAAGGTCAGGTGCATATCCACGCTTCTTTCAACAACACTATCGTCACCATTACGGATATGAACGGAAACGCAGTATCCTGGTCGTCTGCCGGCAAGCTCAAGCTTCGCGGCAGCCGTAAGTCCACCCCCTTCGCGGCTCAGATGGTCAGCGAGGACGCGGCGAGAATTGCTTACGACCAAGGTATGAGAACCGTTGAAGTCTATGTAAAAGGTCCCGGTCAGGGCAGAGAGTCCGCTATACGCGCTCTCGGCAACGTAGGTATGGAGGTCACGCTCATTCAGGATGTTTCCCCCATCCCCCACAACGGCTGCCGTCCGCCTAAGGCGAGAAGACTGTAAGAGGAGGATTTGATTTATGGCTAAATATACAGGACCCGATTGCCGTCTTTGCAGACGCGAGGGTTGCAAACTCTATTTGAAGGGCACCAAGTGCAACAGCGACAAATGTCCCATTCTTACCAAGTACGCTCCTCCGGGAGACCACGGCAAGGGTAGAAAGAAGGCGAGCGGATATTCCATCCAGCTCCGCGAGAAGCAGAAGACAAAGCGCTTTTACGGCGTAACCGAAAAGCAGTTCAGAATGTACTACAACAAGGCTTCCGAAATGCGCGGCGTTACCGGTGAGAATATGCTTATCCTCATCGAAAGACGTCTCGACAACGTTGTTTACCGTATGGGACTCGGCACGTCCAGAGCTATGGCGCGTCAGATTGTAAACCACGGACATATCACCGTAAACGGAAAGACCGTTGACATTGCTTCATACATCGTTAAGGTCGGCGACGTTATCGCCGTCAAGGAGAACAAGAAGAATAGCACGATGTGGGATGCCGTTAAGGATACCAAAAACCTCAGCATTGCTAAATGGTTGACTTTTGATAACGCCACGTTGACCGGTTCGGTTGCGGCGCTCCCCGAGAGAGCCGATATCGACCTCGACATTCAAGAGCACCTCATCGTCGAGTTGTACTCGAAATAATCTGATTGGAGGATAACGGTTATGATGGAGATTAAAAGTCCAAAAATATCATTTGAGGAAAACGAGAGCAAAAACTACGCCAAGTTCGTAGTCGAGCCGCTCGAGCGCGGTTTCGGTACTACTATCGGCAACAGCTTGCGTCGTATTCTTCTCTCTGCGCTCCCGGGTGCGGCGGCAGTCGGAATTAAGATTGCGGGGGTTGAACACGAGTTCTCCACCATCAAGGGCGTAAAAGAGGAAGTCACCGAGATAATCCTCAACCTTAAAACGGTCAGATTTAAGGCTGTAAGCAGCCTCGAAAAGGCAGGCAAGCAGCGTTGTACTCTCCACGCGGATAGCGTAGGCGCGGTTACCGCAGGAGATATCGAGTGCGCTACCGGTATCGAGGTTATGAATCCCGACCAGGTTATTTGCACGCTCGATGACGGCGCTTCCATCGATATGGAAATTTACGTCAAGTGCGGCAGAGGCTACGTTCCCGCTACTCAGAACAAGGAAGTGCTCGAGCCTATCGGATATATCCCGATTGACTCTATCTACACTCCCGTTGTCAAGGCGAACTACACCGTCGAGAGCACCCGCGTCGAGCAGAGTATAGATTTTGATAAGCTCACGCTTGAAATCACTACCGACGGCACGACCTCCGCTAAGGAGATTGCTTCTCTCGCCGCAAAGATTATGAACGACCACGTCAAGCTGTTTGTGGACCTCGTTGAGAATATGGCGGAAAAAGCCATACTCGTCGAGCCGCAGGCGGACAGCAAGGTTAAAGTGCTTGAAATGTCCGTTGAAGACCTTGACTTGTCTGTGCGCTCCTACAACTGCCTGAAGCGCGCAAACATCCACACCGTCGACGATTTGACAAGACGTACGGAAGACGATATGCTCAAAGTGAGAAACCTCGGAAAAAAATCTCTCGAGGAAGTCGTTAAAAAACTCGAAGACCTCGGTTTGGGCTTGAAAATGCAAGAGGACTAAATAGGAGGACATTATGCCGAAAAAATTAGGTAAACGCACTGACCAAAGAATGGCAATGCTTAAGAATCAGGTTTCCGAGCTTTTGTGGTACGGTGAAATCAGCACCACCGTTGACCGCGCAAAGTCGGTGAGAAGCCTTGCTGAAAAGTATATTACTATCGCTATGAGAGCTTACAAGGACGACGTGAAGGTTACAAAGACCATAACCGAGACCAATGCTAAGCGCGAGAGAGTTAAAAGCACCGTTGAGGTTACTAACGACGGTCCCAAAAAGCTTGCGGCACGCCGCAGACTTATGGCTGAGCTTGTAGACCTCAAGGAGATAAAGGGAGAAAAGGAGTCCAAGTCCGCTTATAAAGCGCGTATCAAGGACGTAAAGCATCCCCTTATCGAAAAGATGTTTAAGGAGTATGCTCCCAAGTACGACGCCCGCAAGGAAGAGCTTGGACAGGGTGGCGGATACACCAGAATTATTAAGACCGGTGTGCGCAGGGGCGATGCTGCCGAAACTTGTGTTTTGAAGCTTATTTAAGTAAACCGCGCTATTTAGCTAGTAACTTTGTCAGGGGCTTTTTGCCACTCCGTCACGTACGTATTTGTACGTTGGGCGGAGATGTCAAAAAGCCCCTTTCGCGTTCTTAATCTAAATATCGCGGTTTTGTAATGTTTTAATTTTATCAGTTTGAATATATAAATCTTTAAGAATAATTTTTTATTTTTTCCAGCCGTCGAAGTCGGTGCGTTCGGGATGATAGATTGCGCCTAATATTCTGTCCTTGGCAAAGGGAATGTCCTTACTGATATATTTTATCAAATCCTTGACGTACTCGCGCTTGGATACGTGGTTCATAGGACAGGGATTGTTTACTATGGGCAATTCAAGCCGTTTGACTGTAGAGAATATATCGCACTCCTCTATGTAGACAAAGGGGCGGATAAGCGATACTCCCGTCTTATCCATATATGCCGTAGGAGCAAAGCAGGAAAAGCGTCCTTCGTATAAAAGCGACATAAGCATTGTTTCCGCTACGTCGTCGGCGTTGTGTCCGAGCGCGAGCTTGCCACCGCCTAAGTCGTTTATTGCGCTGTTAAGCGCGCCGCGGCGCATTTTGGCGCAAAGCGAACAAGGATTTGACTCCTTGCGGGCTTCAAAGATTATTTCCGCAATATCCGTCTTAATAATGTGATGCGGGACGTCTAAGGAGGCGCAATTTGCGCTTAGCGCGGCCATTTCCTCGGATTTTGTATCCTTTAACCCCATATCTATCGTCACAGCCTCAAGAGTAAAGCGTTCGGGAGAAAATCTGCGGTAGGCGGCAAGGGCGTTTAGCAGCAATACGCTGTCCTTTCCGCCCGATAGTCCGACAAATATTCTGTCGCCGTCCGCTATCATTTTGTAATCCTGTATCGCGCGGCGCATCGCGCTGAGAATTTTTTGCATTTTTTCTCCGTTTTGTAATATAGATTTATATAGACAAAATTATACTTAAATGCGCAGACGTTGGCAAGCGGAATAGCCCAAATCGCCTTGACATAATTTTTTGCGTAATCTATACTGAATTTTGTCGGTCGGATTTATCCTGCGGGCGTGGACATAGCTATGAACGAAATAATAGATTTTTTCAGGTCGATATTTAATAACGACTACCTGACGCTGTACGTCATATCCATTATCCCCATAATCGAGCTTAGGGGAGCGATTGTGTTTATGACGGGAATGTTCAGCAGCGTTCAGGAGATGATTGCGGGTATGTTTTGCTGTGTAGCTGGCTCTACTACGGTGATTATTCCGCTGATTTTGCTGTTCCGTCCTTTAATCCGCAGAATGAAGAAATCCAAATGGTTTTCCAAAATAGCGAAAAGTATGGAGGCAACCATTGCGGAGAGGGCAGAATCCGCATATTCGGAGGAAAAAGAGGAGCTTAAGGCTGAGCAGCTTGCAAGCGGCAAGCGTAAACGTAAGAGAAAGCCGCTGTCCGTTGACGCTAAAAAGTTTTTGGGCTTGTTTTTGTTTGTTGCAATTCCGCTTCCGATGACGGGAGCCTGGACGGGCTCCTGCATAGGCAGCTTTTTGGATTTTCCCGTATGGAAGGCGGCGCTCGCGGTGTTCTTCGGAAACATCGTTGCAGGCGCGATTTTGACTGTTATAGCTTACTTTATGCCGCAGCAGTATGCCGACCTGTTTATGTACGGATTTGTGATACTTGCCGTTGCTATAGCCGTTACGCTGTATTTTACGCGCTCCAGGAAGATGGAGAAGCGCAGAAAAGAGGAGCTTGCCAAATACGGCAATAAGGACGAATACGAGCTTGCGATTATCCGTAAAGAGGCGGAGGAAAACGGCGAGATTTTAATAAAAAAGGAATATATAGACGAGAACGGCGATAAGCACATAATAATCGGACGCGACGGCAGCAGAAACGAAAAGCTTGTAGATAAGGACGATTTGATTTAGTTATAGATTTGAACGTTTTAAAGTATTTTAAACACCTAACTTATACAAAACAGAATATTAGACGCAAAAAATCCCCATTTTCGGTCGTTTACTGTATAAACAGCAGAAACGGCGGAAATGGGGATTTAAAGGTTGTTTACCTGACTTTAGCTGATTATGCTTTGTTGTTGCAGCCGAGTACGTTGACTATCTTGTGCTTTACAACCTGCTTTACAGCCTCTCTTGCAGGTCCGAGATACTGTCTCGGGTCGAAGTGAGACGGGTTAAGCGCAAAATGCTCGCGGATGGCGCCGGTTACCGCAATTCTCAAATCACTGTCGATGTTGATTTTGCATACCGCCATAGAAGCCGCTCTGCGCAGCATATCCTCTGGAACGCCCTGCGCGCCGGGCATACTGCCGCCGTACTGATTTACTATCTTTACGAGGTTCTGAGGAACGGAGGAAGCGCCGTGCAACACGATAGGGAAGCCCGGGAGACGCTTGCCGACCTCCTCGAGTATGTCAAAGCGAAGCTGAGCCTGTCCCTTGAACTTGTACGCGCCGTGAGAGGTGCCGATTGCTATTGCAAGAGAGTCTACGCCGGTTTTAGATACGAATTCCTGCACCTGGTCGGGGTCGGTGAATGCGGCGTCCTTTGCGGATACGTTTACCGCGTCCTCGATGCCTGCAAGCTTGCCGAGCTCCGCTTCTACCACTACGCCGTGGTCGTGCGCATACTCTACTACCTGCTTTGTAATATTGATGTTTTCAGCAAACGGATGTGCGCTGGCGTCAATCATAACGGACGTAAAGCCGCTGTCTACGCAGTCCTTGCACAGCGCAAAGCTGTCGCCGTGGTCAAGGTGCAGACAGATGGGGAGTCCGCTTGTTTCAACCGCAGCGTCTACCATCTTGGTGAGATAGGTTGTGTTAGCGTATTTTCTTGCGCCTGCCGATACCTGGAGAATGAGGGGAGCCTTTTCCTCGGTTGCCGCTTCAACGATACCCTGGATGATTTCCATATTGTTTACGTTGAACGCGCCGATGGCATATCCGCCTTCATAAGCCTTTTTGAACATTTCAGTTGTTGTTACCAATGGCATATATTTTGCCTCCACAAAATTATTTTGCTTTATGTATTATACAACTTCAGCGGCAAAAATACAACTGATTTGAGTATAAATGAGCTTATATTTGACTTATAGCCGCAACAAATTTACTAATCTTCTTTTAAAGGTAGACAACTGTTTAAGATAACTGTACAAATGTCTATAAACCTGCAAAAACAGGCGTATAAGGCGAAAAATTTCTACAAAAATTAAATTTTAATAAAAAAATTTTCCAAATATTTGTAAAAAATTATGTATAGAAAATGAATATTTATGCAAGCATAACATATTTGCAAAATCGACTGAAATGTGCTATTATCTTTATATAAATATAAGTCGGAGGAATATATGATTTCGGATAAAAGACAGGAGCTGCTGGCGGAAAATCTTGTGGGATATTCCATAAAAGCGGGCAAAGGCGACAAGGTATGGATTGATATTATAGGCGATTGCGGGCGCTTGCCCGAGTGCATAATCCGCGCCGTTTACAGACACGGAGCTATGCCGTTTGTAAATATAGTGGACAAGCGGATTTTGCGCGAGGTGCTTAACGGGACCGATGAAAAACAGCTTGAAATATGGGCGCGCCGCGATATGGATTTTATGGATAAAATGGATTGCTATATAGGCGTGCGCGGCGACGTAAACAGCTATGAGCTGAGCGACGTTCCCTCTGAAAAAATGCGCTTATATGACAGGCTTTATCTCGAGCCCGTGCATAGCGAAAGACGCGTAGCGCACACGCGTTGGGTCATATTGAGATATCCCACTACGGGTATGAGTCAGCTTGCGGGAATGTCTACGTCGGCGTTTGAGGATTACTATTTCGACGTCTGCTGTCTTGATTACGAGAAAATGGGTAAAGCAATGCAACCGCTTGTTGAATTGATGAATTCGACAGATAAAGTCCGTATTGTGGCAAAAGATACCGATTTAACATTCTCTATAAAGGGTATCGGAGCGGTCAAATGCGCGGGCGGCTGCAATATTCCCGACGGAGAGGTTTATACCGCTACCGTCAAGGACAGCGTGAACGGTTATATACATTACAACGTTCCGTCTATAGAAAACGATTTCAAATTTGAAAACGTAAGACTCGAATTTAAGGACGGAAGGATTGTAAACGCTTCCGCAAACGACAGCTTAAAGGCTAACGAATTGTTCGATACCGACGAGGGCGCGCGCTATGTGGGAGAGTTTGCAATAGGCGTAAATCCATACGTTACAAAGGCGATAGGGGATATTCTTTTTGACGAGAAGATAAGCGGCTCCATTCACTTTACGCCCGGCTGCTGTTATGACGACGCGCCAAACGGAAATAAGAGCGCGCTGCATTGGGACCTTGTGCTTTGTCAGACTCCCGAGTACGGCGGAGGCGAGATTTGGTTTGACGACGTGCTTATAAGAAAGGACGGTCTTTTTGTCATAGACGAGCTTAAGGGACTGAATCCCGAAAATTTAAAATGATTCGGCTGTTGAATTTTGCCGCCGCTTCGATTAAGAATCGGCGGCTTTTCTATCAATATAATATACGCGCGTGCGCGCGTATATAAAGGCTGTTACAGTGTATAGCTTATGCAGCTTTTATGCAGTTTTGAATACGGTTTACTTGTTAAGCGTAACGGTTTGTCGGACGAGGCGATTTTTAATTGGAAATAAATGTAAAAAAATTATAAAATTTTATACAGGTCAGACTGCATATTATGCAAAATTCAGGGCAATTCTGTATAATCTTGCAATGCTTAAAGCGTTTTAATGAGTTTTTTTGTGCTTAAAAACAGTTGCCGTTAAATCGGATTTGTTGTAAAATACAAATCTGAAATATTATCAGTACATACGCGAGATAAAATATTTATATTTTCACATTATAAATTAGGACGGTGTGCTGTCGTTATAGCAAACATTCGGAGGCTGATAAATGTCAAAGACAGATAAAAAACTCAGTGCGATTTCTTTGGTACTTGTGGCGGTGATGGTATTCACCGCAATATTCAACGTTATTTACGTAGGCAATATTGCCGCGGCTAAAATTTCCAACAACAATCAACAGCTGCCGACCGATAACGCGGGATTTGTAGAGTCGGATATGAATTTCGATTCAATCCGCGAGCAATACCTCAATCACGAGCTGGTGCAGAAAAATACCGCGTCCTACGACGGGGACCGCTGGGTTATCGTAGAGCTTACGGGCGGCACTCTTTACGACGCCTTTAAGACAAGCACCCGCTATAACGATTTTTCGTCCTATACGGCGAGCGTAGAGGGACAGAAGGTGCAGGCGTCCATCAAGGCGGACCATACCACCTTCCTCAACAGACTTAGCAGACACGGCATAGACTATCAGCTTAAGTACACATACAGCGCCATTACCAACGCGCTTGCCATTAAGGTAAACGCGGAGGCATATAATGCAATCCGCAAAATGAGCGGTGTTGCGGACGTTTATTACACAGAGTATTACGACGTGCCCAAGGTTGCGGTTGAAAATAACGCAAACGTCTATACCACCGGCATCTATAACACCGAGGGCATCGATTATCACGGCGAGGGGATGGTTGTCGCTGTGCTCGATACAGGTCTTGACGCGACGCACGAGGCGTTTCAGAATATGCCCAAGGACGGCGGCAGACTTAAGAAAACCGATATTGAAAACGCAGTAAACGCCGTTGATAACAACGGAAGGAGAAAGCTGCTTGCCGAGGGCACTGCGGACGATTTCTACTATAACGAAAAGGTTCCGTTTGCGTACGATTACGCCGACGACGACCCCAACGTTTATCCCGCATACTCCTCGCACGGCACTCACGTTGCGGGTATTGTAGCCGGTAAGAGCGATTACGTTGTCAACGAGGAGACGGGTGAAACGTTTGTAGGCGTTGCGCCCGAAGCGCAGCTTGTCATATGCAAGGTGTTTACCGATAATCTCGACAGCGAGGTTCTTGGCGGCGCAAATACTATGGGTATACTCGCCGCGCTCAACGACTGCGCCGTGCTTGGCGTCGACGTTATAAATATGAGCCTCGGCTCGTCCGCGGGCTTCTCGGAGGAGAGGGGCGACAGCGCGCAGACGCAGTTTTTAAACAGAGTTTACGGCGCTATCGAGGATATGGGTATCAGCCTTGTAGTTGCCGCGAGCAACGATTACAGCTCGGGCTTCGGCGGCGGCAACGGAACTAACCTTGCAAGCAACCCCGACAGCGGTACGGTAGGCTCGCCTTCGACATATTCCTCGGCGCTTTCGGTCGCTTCTATCAACGGAAGAAAATCAAGCTATATTCTCGGCAACAATACCGAAAATCAGGTTGCCTTTATCACCAACTCCAGCAATGAGTTCGGTCAGGAATTTAACTTCATCGACCAGCTTTATGCAATCGCTTCGGAAATGAGGGGTACTCCCGTAGCGAAGGGACAGCCGCTCAAGTTTAAGTACGTCAGCATAGAGGGCTTCGGCAGACCTAACGAATATACCGCAAATATCAGAAGGCAGCTCGATAAGGAGCTTGCAAAGAAAGAGGGCTACGACGGCGTTATCGCGCTTGTTAAGCGCGGCGAAACTACGTTTGCCGAGAAAGTGCAGGTCGCAATGGGCGCAGGCGCTCAGGCGTGTATCATTTACAATAACGTGGCGGGTACTATAAGAATGTCGCTCGGCGACGTGGAGGACCCGATACCTACCTGCTCGATTTCGATGGACGCGGGCAAGGTGCTTGCTCAGCACGTTATAAATTCGGGTAAGTCGTTTGGCGTTATAAACGTAAATTCCGACTATCTGGCAGGTCCTTTTATGTCGGAGTTCTCGAGCTGGGGCCCGACTCCCGACCTTCAGCTCAAGCCCGAAATCACCGCTCACGGCGGCGAGATTATCTCGGCGGTTGCAGGCGGCTACGACAAGCTGAGCGGAACGTCTATGGCGGCTCCGAATATGGCGGGCGCTATCTCGCTTTTGCGTCAGTATCTCAAGGCTGAGTATCCCGACCTGAGCGGTAAAGAGCTCAATGCGCTTGTAAATCAAAGACTGATGAGTACCGCTACCATCGCCAAGAACGAGGACAACAATCCCTATTCGCCCAGAAAGCAGGGCGCGGGACTTGCGGGTATCGCCGACGCTATCAACGCGGAGGGATATATAACGGTTCTCGACGAGAATCAGAACGAGAGAGATAAGACCAAAATCGAGCTGTACGATACCGCTAAAAAGACGGGCGTTTATACTCTCGATTTCATAATGCACAACATCACAGATACCGTACAGTCCTATAAGCCCGTAACCTACGTAATGACGGAAACTATGTCCTCAGACGGAAAGACGGTTGCCGAAAAGGCGTATATGCTCAATGATATGTGCTCCATAGAATATTCCGTCGGCACAGACAGTTTAAACCTTAAGGCGGTCAGCGGCAATATTCAGGTTCAGCCGAATTCTACGCTTGCGGTAAGAGTTGTAATTACTCTTGACGCCGGCGCAAAGAAGTATCTCGACACCAACTTTGTCAACGGTATGTATATCGAGGGCTTTGTGTCGATGGAGGGAATAGACAACACCAAGGTTACGCTCGGCGTCCCCTATCTCGGCTTCTACGGCGACTGGACCGCGGCTCCTATGTTCGACTACGACGTATATGAAATAGCCGAGGACGATAAGGATACCTCGCTTACAGAGTACGAAAAAATTAAAGCGTCCTCCGCTGCGACAATGGCGGTGGGTATGTACTACGAGGACGAGTATGTAGTTCCTCTCGGCTCGTACATTTACGCTCAGGACGAGGACGAGGTAGAGGTTTATCCCGAAAGAGAAAAAATTGCAATTTCTATGTTCGACGACGACAGAGGACATAGCATTTACGAGCTTTATATGGTTTACGCGGGACTGCTGAGAGGTGCTGCGGAAATGGACGTCGTCATAACTAACGACGCTACGGGCGAAATTATCTATGAGGATAAGCTTCTTAACGTAAGAAAGGCATATGCCGGCGGCGGCGCAAACCGCGGCTCTGCGATTATGCTTGAGATAAATCCCGGAGAATGGGGACTTGCAAACAATTCGACCTATTCCGTTTCGTTGAGAGGTAAGCTCGACTACGAGGGCGGAGAAAATCCCGAGCGCAATACCTGGGAGTTCCCCTTTACCGTAGACTACGAGCAGCCCGAAATGATAGGCTATAAGATACGTTATATGCCTTATACAGAAAATAAGGTTGTTAAATACCGTATATTTATGGACGTGGAGGTGCGCGACAATCAGTTTGTGTCCTCCGTGGTTCCTTGCTATATCAAGTCGCGTCCCACAGGTCTCGGCGATAACGAAGACGTGCTTACGCTGCTTACGGAATATCCCATTCCCGTCAGCGGACAAAGGGGCGAGGCGTCTACGGTATCCTTTGAAATAACCGATTATTACGAGGAATACATCAAGACAGGCAAGATGTATCTTCAGGTAGAGGACTATGCGCTTAACTCCGTAGTATATCAGATTATTCCCGGCAGAAACAATGGCGAGGACGCAATGAGCGACCCCGTCAGCGTGGATTTCGTTCCCGACGCCAATCTTAAAAAGGTAGGGGAAAAGGTTGACAGCCTCGGTACCGTATACGGCGAATACAATCTTGTGCTTGCTCCTTATACGCTCTATACCTTCAACGCTGTGACTAATCCTACAAATACCGTGCTTAAGTCGCTTACCTGGAATTATGACGGTACAAGAGTTAAGGCGCAGGGCAACGAGCTGTTTACGGGCGCAGGCGGTCGAGCGGTGCTCAAGCTTACAAATACCACCTCGCTTGCGTCGGCAAGGAAGACCTATGCGGTGGTTAACGTGCTTATAAGCGGTTCGGGAAGCGGTAAAATGCCCGTGCTCGAGAGCATCAGTCTCAACGCGGTGCTTAACGGCGACGGCAATATAACGTCCTTAAATCCTCCCGGAAGCGCAACTCCCGAGCTGGAGCTCAATCCCAATCAGCAGCTTAAGCTGACCTGGAACTGGAATCCCTGGTATTGCGATAAACCTAACGTAACCTGGTCGTCAAGCAACCCCGATATCGTATCAGTAAGCGATGACGGCACAATTAAGGCTATAAAGCGAGGACAGGCTTATATCGAGGTTAAAGCCGTCGATAAGCCGAGCGTAGTCAAGTCCGTCAAGGTTGTGGTCGGCAGAGATTATTACGTTAATAATCTTACGCTGTATCATTACTACGGCGAAGGCGAGATAGAAATACCGAGCAACCTCAATATTATGTATCTTGACGAGCAATGCTTTAAGGGTAACGACAAGATTACAAAGGTAATTTTACCTGCTACGCTTACGGAAATCCCCGAAAACGCGTTCCTCGGCTGCGTAAATCTGAAAGAGGTTGTCATTCCCGGACAGTGCACCACTATCAAGGAGAATGCCTTTGCGGGTTGCGTTGCGCTTGAAACCGTTACTCTGGGAATGTTTGTAGACTCCGATAAGAACGAGCTTGGCGACGATTATGCAGGTACTATTACGCTCGGACGTAACGCGTTTAAGGACTGTGTCAAACTTAAAAATATTACAAACCAAAAGCGCATAACGACTGTTTATGAAAGAGCTTTCGAGGGCTGTATCTCTTTGGAGAGTATCGATATCTCTGCGCTTCGCGTTGTTGCAAACGGCGCGTTTAAGGATTGTACGTCGCTCAAATACGTCACGATGAGCAAGGATACCGCGCTCGGTCGCGGAATGTTTGAGGGCTGCACATCGCTGTTAAGTCTTACGGGAGATTACTCCTATAAGGGAAGCGTTCTGCCCGAGGATATTTTCAGCGGTTGCGCCGCGCTTGGAGCAATAGAATTTGCAAACGAGCTGACTTATATAGGCGCAAACGCCTTTAAGAATACTGCAATAAGCAACATCACTTTGCCTAACGGAAATATGAGCATCGCCGCAGGCGCGTTTAACAACAGCACTCTCGGTACGCTTACGCTTTCCGCTAATACGGTTATTTCGTTTGAAGGCAAAACTCCGTTTGTAGATTGCGATTCCTTCAACAGATTTGCTATCAGCGGAACAAGCGCAAATTATTCGGTTGACGATAACGGAATATTATATAATAAGGATAAGACGCAGCTCGTAGCGGTTCCGTACTCTATAACCTCGCTGACAATGCCTTCCACCGTCACGTCCATAGCGACGGGCGCGCTTTCCGGCGTCAATATCGCGTCCTTGGATTTGAGCAACGTACGGAATATAGGCGGATATGCTTTTGCAGGCAACACCGCAATTACCTCCGTAAAATTGCCGAGCGGTCTTACAGAGATACCCGCAGGCTTGTTCGAGGGCTGTACAAATCTGACATCCGTTACTGCGGACGATAGTTTTGCAGGCGTAACTAAGATTGGAGAGAACGCGTTTAAGAATTGTTCCGCGCTCACAGGCGTTGCTATGGCAAACGTCAGGGAGATAGGCGACGGCGCGTTTGAATTCAGCGCAATAACCGCAGTTCCCGGCGCTAAGATAGAGAAGATAGGCGCAAATGCTTTTGCAAATACTAAGCTGATTACAGCGATTCTGAATATGGTAACCGAGCTTGGCTCAAATGCGTTTATGAATATATCTACGCTTACTGCCGTAGAGCTCGGCGGCGTTACAAGTATGGGAGAAGGAGTGTTCCAAGGCTCCACGGGTATTACGTCTGTCGTTTTCGGTGCGGGCACCAAGAGAATAGGAGCAAGAGCGTTTTACTCGGAAAACAAGGTGGATACCGCAATTACCGTAACCTTACCCGAAACCGTCGATTTTATAGAACAGTATGCGTTCTATAATCTTGCGGGACTTACGACAATCAATCTCGGCGGCGTAAAGTACGTTGACCAGTACGCGTTTGCATATACCGGACTTGCCATTGCGGATTTGGCAGGAGTTAAACAAATAGGATACGGCGCGTTTGCATATACAAAGCTGACCTCCGCAAACCTCGTAAGCGCGAATATCGTGGGTGAAAGCGCGTTCTTTAATTGCTCGGAGCTTACTTCGGTTACATTCGGCGCGCTTAAGAGAATAGGCGCATACGCGTTCTTCAACAGCAAGCTTACGACCGTAACGCTGCCCGCGTCCTTTGACGCCCGTACCTATACCTACGAATGGAACACCTATGACGAGAAGGGCGATTTGGAGGACGAAAAGGCGCGCGAGGAGCTTGCTTATTCTCCTGCCGCATTCTCGGGAATTTCCACGCTTGCAGAGATTAAGGTCGCGGAAGGAAATAAGACCTTCTTTGACGTGGACGGCGTTTTGTATTCAAGAGTTCCCAACGGATATGCGATTGAGCAGTATCCTGTAAACAAGGCGGGCAAGGAATACACGATAATCGACAATACCGTTTTAATCAGCGAAAGCGCGTTTGAATATACGGTAAATCTAAATAAGGTAACTATTCCTTATACGGTTAAGACGGTAGGAGCTTATGCCTTCTTCAAATCCAACTGCTCGGAGTATATCTTCAACAGCGTTGATGCACCCAAGCTGCTCGCTACCGTAATAACCGAGAACGATGTAGATGACGCGCAGCTTAAGAGGGCGTTCAGCCGCCTTAACGGAGGCTATGCGGTCACTAATTTCTACACCAACTTCAAGGATTACGCCGTAAATGCCGACCCGACAGTATGGTCTCCCGTTGACGACTTTGAGCTTACGGTGACTATTCCGCTCAATGCGAGAGGCTACGAGGGAGTATGGAAGCTGTTCTTCACTACTATCAAGTATACTGAGAAGAATATGCCCGACGATACTACGCATAAGGCTTTTGATGCAATCGACAATCTGCCGAGCGTTCAGGACGTCAAGACTATGTCGTACGAGCAGATAAATACAACCGGCTCGATTGGTAAGCTTGCGGCTGAGGCGAGATTGGCGTATAATATGATATCGTTGCCCGAGCAAATCGAGCTTGCGTCCGAGTATTACGGCAGACTGTTAGCCATTGAGGAAGCATTGCGCGCGAGAAAGGCGGAGCTTGGTCATCCCGTAAGAATTGCGGAGCTTAAGCTTGCCAACCGTCCCGATAAAATCAGATACGAGGTCGGAGAGAAATTCGACGCCACGGGTATGGTGCTGACCGCTATTTATGAGGACGGCTCCGAGGTTGCGCTTACAGGCACGAATTACACCATAACTCCCGAAGTCATAGCAAAGGACACTAAAGCCGTTATTATTACCTATAAAGACGCGGCAACAGGGCAGATTGTAAGCACAGAAATAAGAATAAACGTTGTTTCTTCACCCGTTGACCCCGTTGAACCCGGTCCTATTGACGGTGACGGCTCGGCAAAAGAGCTTACTGCCGGACAAAAGGCAGGTATCGCTATCGGAGTAATACTCGGCGCAGCTCTTATTGCGGCAGCGGTTGCGACAGTAATTCTGATTAAAAAGAAGGGTGCGACTAAGCAGGCAAGTGCTTCCGACAATGCCGACAACGATAGCAACAAGGAAGCAGGAGAAAATTCGGTTGATAAGACCGAATGCGAAGCTTCTGCGGAAGGCGCAGAGATAGCCGAAGAAAAAACAGAGCAAGCTTTAACCGAAGAAAATGCTGCGGAAAATGTAACCGCAGATACTCAAAGCTTGACCGATAACAATGACTCCAAGGCGGAAACGACCGAGGAGGACAGCATTATAACAGAAAACGATGCAACGGCAAACGAGGCTTCGGACAGTGAAAGTCCGCAGACAGCTTCGGAGGAGTCTGTAAATACAGTTGAAGCTAAAGTTGCAGAGGATGAAAATAATGACTAAGAGCAGAAGGACAATTTTAAAGCTGACCGTAATCGTGCTGGGACTGCTTATGCTGGCAACTATATTGGTTGCCTGCAATAAGGGAAGCGGTCCCGCATATTACGATTATATGGTTACCTTTGATTATAACAAGGGTAATCTTACAGGCAATACGCCTACGCAATACTTAGGAGTGTTTAAAAACTCGCTTGTAAGCATCCGTCCGGGATATTCCAACGATTTTCCGGAGAGAGTTATTAACGGATATTACATAGAGGGGTGGTACCTTGCGAAGGAAACTTCGGAGGACGGCGCTCCCGTCAAGGATGAAAACGGTTTTGTTATCCTCGGCGATAAGTGGGATTTCAAAAACGACAGAGTAAACGAGCATACTACGCTTTATGCCAACTTCAAAAAGAAAACGGGTATACAGTTTGTAGACAGAGCCACTGGGGAATTTGTAACAGGAGATTCCGGAAGAATTGAGGGTATCCCGGGAAATAAGCTATATCAGCCGTCCGGAAGCTCCACGCCTTCAAAGACAGGTTATACTTTCCTTGGTAAATACTATACCTCGGTTGAAGGTGACAAGGAATTTGATTGGCCGTATACTATTACCGAACAGGATATAAATGTTTATGTTGACTTTATAAAGGGTGAATGGAGATTTGTAGATAATGAGGGCGATTTTGTAAGAGCTATACAGGCAAACAAAAACATTTATATGAGGGAAAATATAGATTTCTCGGAGTATATTGAAAATAGTCTGTGGGGTCTTGCCTCTTATACGGGCGAGTTGAACGGAAACGGTTACACTATTTCCGGCGTAAAGCGCAATCTTAAGGCGAGCAGATTGAATACCGAGAACTTCGGCGGAATATTCGGTTCATTGGGTGAAACGGCTTATATACACGACGTTAAGTTTGAAAATATCGAGGTGACGTTTGAAGTTAATTCGTCATTTACACAGGTTGACGCGTATGTCGGACTTATAGCGGGCAGCGCCGAGAGCGGAGCAAGGATGAAGAACGTGACCGTCTCGGGTAAGCTGTCATATCTGCCAAACCAAAATCACCCGATAACGGCAAACGCGCTTATTGGCTACAATAAGACAAATATAAAGGATATTATCGATTGCGATTACAGCAATGTTGTTGTAAGTCAAATCGTTTAATTATAGAAGTGCTTTTAAAGCAAAGGAGAGAGACAATGAAACATACTAAACGTACAGTTGTGGCGTTTTTGGTTGCGCTGACCGTGATTTGCACGCTAAGCATTTCACTTACTGCGTGTAATCATCCGTTGGATTCCGAAAACCGTCCGTTTTCTATGAGTATTTCAACGCCCGACGGCGTATTTAACCCGTTCTTTTCTACGTCAGGCTATGATAGCTCTATTATCAGTATGACGCAGATAGGTATGATTAACACCAACGAGAACGGACAGATTGTAGTCGGTGAGAATGAGCCTACGGTTGCCAAGGATTATACTATTACCGAAAACGACGATAATACTTCTACGTATGAATTCCTTATCAAAAACGGCATAAAGTTTTCAAACGGTTCAGCTCTTACTATAAAGGACGTACTGTTTAACCTTTATGTGTATCTTGACCCTGTTTATACCGGCGCGGCAACCATATATTCTACGGATATTGTGGGACTTCAGCAATACAGACAACAGGATTTGAACGCGGGCTCGAGTTCGGGTACGGCGGCATTCGAGGCAAGATTTATTGCTGATGCCAATAAAAGAATTGACCTCGACATCGACTATGTTAAAACGCGCGGCACGGGAATAAATCCCGGTGACAGGCCTACGATGCCCAGTAATTTCGACGAAGAAAGGGGAATTTTAGATTTTGCTTATATCGGTAAAACCTTCTATGAGGAGCTTGTCAGCGACTGGAATGCGATAAACGTTGAGGACTATAAGGATTGGAAATTTACCGAGAAATGGCAGGTATTTTTCCTTAACGACGGCGGTGACAATTCGTTGCTTGCCCGCAAGTATGAAGGCGGTCCTTACATCAAAGACGAGAAAGGAAATTATCAGCTTGACAAGGAGTATGCAGACAGAGTTTATTACGCGTCACAGATTGGCCCGGAGCTTGTAAGAAAAGGTCTTGCAACCGAAAGCAACGGTAAGTTTAATGTTACAGGTAAGAAAGAAGACGTAGATGAAGCTATAAAGAACTATTGCATACAGGCGGTATTCGAGGCTAAATTCACACAGCACTTTCCTATGTCCGTTATAAAAAATACGAATAGCAAGCTTACGCTTAGCAAGGAAGAAAAGGCTGCTGTTGAAGACGCTTTAGATTCGGTACCTGTTACAGAGTTTGAAACTGTAGCCAAATATTGGGGTACAGCCGCTACTATTCTTGAAAAGTTCAAAGCGGACGCCAAAACTGATTATTTTAAACAAAGCGATAAATTGGTTCCTACAATCAGCGGTATTACTACCCGTACAGAAAGCAAAGAATTTAATGGCAAAACTCTTGATGAAAAGTATGACGTACTTCGCATAACAATAAACGGCATAGACCCAAAGGCAATTTACAACTTTGGATTTACCGTTGCGCCAATGTATTATTATTCCTCTACAGACTGGAGAGGGAAGAATTATATCGCGGCATTTAACGCGGAAAAGGGTGAGTTCGGTTTAGAGTTTGGTAACTCCGACTTTATGAACGAGGTTATAAATTCTCCCGATAAGATTAAGCTGCCTATGGGTGCAGGCGCTTATATGGCTTCAGGCGTGAATGGCGGCGTTGGCACTAAGGATACATTCTTTAACAATAATATGGTGTATTACGCGCGCAATGAATTTTTTTACACCACAGGTAAGCAGATAGAAAATGCAAAAATAAAATATGTAAGATATAAAGTTGTCGAATCCGACCAGATTGTCAATGCTTTGTCAAACGGCGACATAGACTTTGGAGACCCATCTGCAAAAAAATCGAATCAGGATTTGCTTGATAACAAAGGACTTGAAACCGTTGCTATTAACACAAACGGATACGGTTATGTGGGCATAAATCCGAGATTTGTTCCCGAGGTAAACGTGCGACGTGCAATTATAAAAGCTTTCGACGCTCCAAGTATAATAGATGACTATTATAACGGTAATTTCGGTTCAGTATTGCTCCGTCCTATGAGTTTGGAAAGTTGGGCTTATCCTAAAGGAGCAACAACTTATGTTTCAAGGAGTTCTGGAGGAATAGGTACACCGGGCGTATATTATGATTATGACAATTCTGATACTGATATAGTGGAGTTGCTAGAAGACGCAGGCTACGAAAAAAATCCGAATACCGGTAAGTACTCCAAAAATATTCCTGGCTTTGGTGTGGATAAGCTCGATTATAAATTTACAATTGCCGGCGGAAGCACTGACCACCCCGCATATAAGATGTTCCTTGCTGCGGCGGAAAAACTTAACAGAATTGGTTTTGACGTAAAGGTCGTAACCTCTCAGCAGGCTTTGTCCGACCTCAGTGCAGGCAAGCTCGCCGTATGGGCGGCAGCCTGGTCAAGTACTATCGACCCGGATATGTTCCAGGTATACCATATGGATTCGCAGGCGAGCTCGGTTAAAAACTGGGGCTATTCTCAGATACTCGGTCAGACCAATGCCGCTGCTTGGGGTGACGAGTATGATTTGGTTGTTGAACTGAGCGAAATAATTGATGCGGCGAGAGCTATAAATGATAATAAGCCCGACGGCGCGCGAGCAAGACTCTATCACGAAGCACTTGATGTGATTATGGAGCTTGCGGTCGAGTTCCCCATCTATCAGCGTAAGGACTTATTTGCTTATCAAAGCAATATGCTTGACCCAAGTACTCTACCTACAAAAGTTACGCCTTTCAGCGGATTGCTTGCCCGTATATGGGAGATTGACTATATTAAATAGTTAAAAAAATAAAATTTATGCTTATATCTACGGCAAAAATGCCGTAGATATAAGCGCTTAAAAAGACAGTAAATAAACGGCGCAGCTGTTAAGCTTCAGCCGAAAAGCCAATAAAAGGCAGGAACAATAATGGAAACACTTAAATACATCGTAAAAAGACTTGTGCTTGCGGTGGTGATACTGCTCGGCGTGTCTGTCATCATTTACGGATTGTCGCGAATGATGCCTACGGACTACGTTGATAATCAGTACTCATCCGCATTGCAACAGGGTACGATGACGCAGGCGGATATTGACCATATCAAGGAGCTGTACGGTCTTAATATGCCCGACGCCTTTCTTACGCTAAAGGTTGGCGAGGGCAGTAAATATGCGGGTACCGAATTGACGGTTAATACCAAACAAGATACATATGAATCCGAGGTTCAATACGGAAGCTTGACTTATCTGGAATGGTATACAGGAGGAAGCTCGGTAAATGATAAGGATAAAACAAAAGCCGTTGCTGCGTATGAAAACGGAGACGGTATTCGTTTGACGCTCAGATATAACGGCGAATTTCAGATTGGTACCGTTAAATCACGAGACCTTGTGCCGCCTGAGGAAATTACGGACGAATCAACTATAGAGATGAACGTCGTATTCATACCCGAGGAGACCGGCACCTTTCGCCTTATAGAAACGGAGAATATGGGTTTGGATACTATCCGTCAGATAGAGGTTACGCTCAGCGACGGGACAATTGTAAACCTCGGCGTCGAATACCGACTGGCAACAGGCGGAGAGAAATTCGTTGCGATTTTGGACGGTTACTTTACCTGGCTCGGCAATCTGTTTCAGGGCGACCTCGGTATGTCCTTTAAATTTAAGGAGCCTGTTGCAAAGATAATACTTGACAATATGGGCATATCCTTTGCAATCGCGTTTATTGCAACTATTCTGCAATTCCTGATTGCTATACCTCTCGGTATCAAGGCTGCTACTCATCAGTACGGAGTTGTTGACTATTCGGTTACGATACTCACGATGATGGGCATAAGCTTGCCTACATTCTTCTTCGGCGCAATAGTTATAAGAATATTTGCGGTAGGCTTCGGTTGGTTTGAGGTCGGAGGACTTAACTCCGCGTCGTTGCCTGTCAATGCAAGCTGGTTTGTCAGAATGGGCGATACTCTCTGGCATATGGTGTTGCCGATGCTGGTTTTGGTCGTACTGTCCGTAGGCTCGCTTATGAGGTATACGAGGACGAATACGCTCGAGGCTCTAAACGCCGATTATGTGCGTACCGCGAGGGCTAAGGGACTCAGTGAAAAAACCGTTATATATAAGCACGCATTCAGAAATACGATGGTTCCGCTTGTAACCCTGCTTGCGGGAATATTGCCGAGCTTATTCGGCGGAGCAATGATTACCGAGCAGGTTTTCAGTATTCCCGGCATAGGACAGCTGGCATATCAGGCGTTAGTGGTAGCGGACGTTCCGTTTATTATGGGTTATAATATGTTTATTGCAATACTTACGGTTGTGGGTACTTTGCTCAGCGACCTGATGTACGCGGTTGTCGACCCGCGAGTCAAGATAGGACGATAGGAGGTGCAAATGAAAAAGGATGATTTTAAAAAGCCAATCGTTGCGGAAAATCCTACCGACACCGTCGTTGTAAACGTTGGGGAGGAGATAACCGATAACGCTGTTCAAAAGGAAGAAGTCGTTGCACCCGACGAGGCGCAGAACGTAGTTGATTCGGAGAACACCGATATTTTGGAGCAATCCGAAGATATAAATACAGTAGATAACGGCGAGGTATCCGAAGGCGATACCGAGCAGTTAAAGGATGAAGCAAACAATTCGGATGAAGCCGTTTCAGAGGAGGAAAGCACCGAGGAGAGAACGGGAAGAACGCTGAGCCCCGGCAGACTTGTACTTAAAAGATTTTTCAGGTCCAAGCTGTCAATGACCGGGCTTGTGCTGTTGATTGCTTTGTTTATATTCTCGTTTTTCGGACCGCTTTTCGATTTCCTGCCCTTTATCTGGGGAGAAAAGGAGGCGGATAACTCCAGCAGCGTTCGCGAGGAGTCTACATCAGAAGTCAAAATCGATTATGACGGAGATTACTCCGTATTCGACGATAGCATAGACGGAAGCAACAAGGTTTATATTGTAACCTTCTCCTATCCGAGCAACTACCTTAAGCCGTCCGGCAAGCACCTTTTGGGTACGGACGACAAGGGCTATGACGTTTTATCGCGTCTGATGTACGGCGGCAGAATTTCGCTGACTATCGGATTTGTAGTTATCATTCTTGAAACGGTAATCGGCGTAATACTCGGCGGTATCGCGGGATATTTCGGCAAGTGGGTTGACCAGGTTATAATGCGTATAGTTGATATTTTCAACTGCGTGCCAACCCTGCCTATGCTTATGATTGCGGGCGTCGCTCTTGAAAAGCTCGATATTTACGGTCCGAGCAGACTGTACATACTTATGGCGATGATGACTCTGTTCGGTTGGGCGGGCACAGCCCGACTGGTGCGCGGTCAGATACTGTCGCTGCGTGAGCAGGACTTTATGCTCAGCGCCGAGGCGAGTGGCTTGACTGTCGGACGTAAGATATTCAAGCACCTTATACCTAACGTAATTCCGCAGCTCATAGTTTCTATGACGCTCGGACTCGGCGGAATAATCCTCACCGAGGCTACGCTCGGATATCTTAATATAGGTCTTCCCGCAGAGTATGCAACCTGGGGCAATATGATTAACGCGGCGGCGAATAATACCATCCTTACGCTTTATCCCAATCTGTGGATAACGCCGGGTATCTGTATCGTGCTTGCCGTTCTTGCGTTCAACTTCGTAGGAGACGGTCTGCGCGACGCGTTCGACCCCAAGGCAAGGAGGTAGGATATGAGTAGCGAAGGTAAAAATAAAAACACGCATTATATATCCGCTAAAGAGTCGCGCCAGATTGCCAAGGACAATACCCGCACTATTAAGGAGCTTCAGAAAAAGCGCAAGTCCTATAAGCGCGAGGATTACGTCACCGAAATGCGCGACCCCAATAATATTGTGGAGTTTGACAATCTGCATACCTATTTCTTTACGGATAACGGAGTTGCGAAGGCTGTAAACGGAGTTTCCTTTGATATTCCGCAAGGCTCCACCGTCGGCGTTGTCGGAGAATCGGGCTGCGGTAAATCCGTTACGAGCCTGTCCTTGATGCAGCTTGTTCAGGGACCTATGGGACAGATTGTCAGCGGCAGTATACGCTTCCGCTCGACTGTGCGTAAGCCGCTTCCTCCCGAGCCCGTTACCGTATATAAGATGAACGAGGGAAAGCCTGTGCTTATTCCCGCGTTGGACGAAAACGGAAATCAGGTGCTTAAGGACGACGGCGAACCCTTGCTTGTACAGAAATTTGACGAAAGCGGCAATCCCGTATTTGAAAACGCTGCTATTGCGACCGACGAGGACGGCAATTATATCAAGGAGCAGGTCTACGACAGAAAGGGCAGACCGCTTATGATGAAGCGCAACGTCGAGCCTATAATGACCGAAAAGCTCGACGAAAACGGAAATCCAGTGCTTGACGAGAACGGCGAGCGCATTATGGTTCGCGCCTACAATAAGCACGGAAAACCGAAATTCAGAAGAAGATACGAGGAGCACGAGGAGGTTTTTGACATCGCCAAGATGCCCGTTGAGCATATGTCCTCTATACGAGGCAGGGAAATCGCGATGATTTTCCAGGAGCCGATGACAAGCCTTAATCCCGTATTTACCATAGGCTATCAGCTTGACGAGGTGACTCTGCTGCACGTGGAGGGCGCGGATAAAGAGGACGCTAAACGCCGCAGTATAGAGATGCTTAAGCTGGTTGGTATAGCTATGCCCGAGCACGTGTATAAATCCTATCCGCATCAGCTATCAGGCGGTATGCGTCAGCGCGTTATGATTGCTATGGCATTAAGCTGCAGTCCCAAGCTCATAATTGCGGACGAGCCTACGACCGCGCTTGACGTCACCATACAGGCGCAGATACTCGACCTGCTAAGAGAGGTTAAGGATAAGATTAGCGGAAGCATTATGCTAATCACTCACGACCTCGGCGTTATCGCCGAAATGGTGGACTACGTTGTCGTTATGTACGCGGGCAGAGTTGTGGAAAAGGGTACGGTGCGCGAAATATTCAATAATCCGCTGCATCCTTATACTATCGGTCTGCAAAAGAGCAAGCCCGTAGTAGGCAAAGAGGTGGACAGACTTTACAGTATTCCCGGCAACGTGCCTAATCCTATAAATATGCCGTCCTGCTGCTATTTCAAGGACAGGTGCGATATGCGTTGCGAAGCCTGCCGAGGTGATTACCCCGAGATGGTGCAGGTGTCTCCCACTCACTTTGTGGCGTGCCATAGGTATATGGATTTGCAAAAGGAGAGCGAAAATGAGTAAGCTTGCCAATAATGAGTTGAATACGGAAAATTTACAGGATACCGCGCAGGCGGAAAACGCCGTCGAGATTACTGCTAAAGACGAAGCGAGCACGCAACAGACGGAGGAAGTCAAAGTAAACGCGGATAGCTTGACCGAGAATACGGAGGATAAAAAATCCGAGGATAGCGTAAGCGCGGATACGGACAGCGGCATAATTATTCCTAAAATCGAAGCCGTTGACTGTACGGGTACCTGCGCGGGTTGTCCGTCGCAGTCCTCTTGCGCACAGGCAAAGGGAGACGGAGAGGAATACCTGCTTCAGGTAAAAAATATTAAAGAGTACTTCCCAATCAAGACCTCATTTAACAAAAAGAAAAACGTATATTTGAAGGCTGTTGACGGGGTATCCTTTAATCTTAAGCAGGGTAAAACTATCGGTATAGTCGGCGAGTCGGGCTGCGGAAAGACCACTCTCGGCAGAACTATTCTGCGCCTCTATACTCCTACCGCGGGAGAGATTATCTTTGACGGAAAGCATATCGAAAAGCTCAAGGGCGAAGCCCTGAGAAAAATGCGTCCGCATTTTCAGATGATATTCCAGGACCCTTATTCCTCGCTTTCGCCGCGTATGACCGTAGGTGAAATTGTAGGAGAAGCGGTAAAGACGCATAAAATCGTGCCTAAATCCGATTATAAGGATTACATAGTGGATATTATGCAGAAGTGCGGCTTGCAGCCTCACTATTTTGAAAGATATCCTCACGAGTTTTCGGGCGGACAAAGACAGCGAATCTGTATTGCCAAGGCGCTTGCGCTCAAGCCGAAGCTTGTCATCTGCGACGAGCCCGTGAGTGCGCTTGACGTTTCCATTCAGGCGCAGGTCATAAACCTGTTTAAGGACTTGCAGACTGCCGAAAATCTTGCTTATATCTTTATATCGCACGATTTATCTGTTGTAGAGCATATATCCGACGAGGTCGGCGTTATGTATCTCGGCAATATGGTTGAGTTCGGAAGCAAAAAGGATTTGTTTGCAAATCCTATGCATCCGTACACAGAAGCGTTGTTCTCTGCGGTGCCTATTCCCGACCCGGATACAAAAATCAAGCGTATCATTTTGCAAGGCGATATTCCTTCGCCCGCAAATCCGCCCAAGGGCTGTAAATTTCATACCCGCTGCAGTAAATGTATGGATATTTGCAGCGAGGTTGAACCCGTGTTTAAGGATTACGGCGACGGACACTTTGTAGCCTGCCACCTCTATCCGCAATAAAACAGCTTTAAATATTATAATTGTCATTATAAACGTCCGTTTTGGTTGTTGCAGATATTTTAAATTATCTAAGACAATCAGAAAACGGGCGTTTTTTGTGCCGAGCGTTAAAGTTATATAGCGTTTAAGCGAAACATCTCGCTATAATTTCCAAAATTTTTTATTTGACACATCGGCATTGTCATTATAGAATTATATAAATAAAATTAGGTTTGGATATAGGCGGTTCAATTTATTGTTCTAAAATTTGTTTAAATCTTATTTTAACTATGGACAAGGAGAAGTATTTATGAAGAGAAAATCAGTATTTTCTATCGTATTGGCAGTGGTAGCGCTTATGCTGTGCGTTGCAACTCTGGTTGCTTGCAACGACGACCAAACCGAAACCGTTAAATATACCATTACCTTTGACGACGGCTCGGAGCCTGCTAAAACCGTGACTTTGGAGGAAGGTAAGAGCTTGACTGCGGAGCAGCTTCCTACCGCGAAAACCGTGGAAGGCAAAGTGTTTGTTGGCTGGTACATAGGCGAAACAAAGGTGGAGGCGGGCTATACTCCTACCGAGGACGTTACCGCTACGGCTAAATATGCTTCCGCTAAGGTGACTGTCAGCTTTATGGACGGCGAAACGGTGATTAAAACCGTTGAGATTGATTACGGCACGGCTATCGCGGCAGATAAGCTCCCCGAGGATTTAAGCAAGACGGACTATAAGTTTACGGGTTGGTTTGACGGCGCAACAAAATTCAATGCCGAAATGACCTTTAACGAGGATAAAACCTTTGTGGCTTGCTTTGTGGGTGCGCAGGATTATTCCGGACTTTGGGTAGACGAGGACAAAAAGACGGTAGTTTTCTTTGACGAGAATTATTTGTTTGTCGGCACGGATTATTGCGATATGAGCAAGCTAACTTTTGACGCCGATACGGGCGAGATGAAATATCCAAAGCCGAGTTTTGGCAACGGCTGGACTTTAGCTATCGAGGGTAATCAGCTTAAGGTCACTAAGATAGCGAGCGACGGCAATGTGGAATATTCCGCAGTGAAACAGACGGAAGCGTCTGAACTTAGCGGCACTTATGTTAAAAATGCAAGCGGCAGAATGGTCGTAAGCTATTCCGGTTATGCGCTTATAATATCTTCATACGATGTGCCTGAATATCAGTATGTGAGGTTGACTAAGGACGGTGCCGACATAGTGCTTACCTGCGTCGATGGCAACAATACCATTACCGCTCCCGTAACGGTCGGCGACGGCTATTTGAATATAGGCGGTAATGATGTAAACGGCGTTTGGATGAAGAATTCAAGGTTTGAGTTCCAAATTTCAGGGGGGGGCAGAACCATCTATAAGCATACCGTTGACGGTGAGTTTGTTTATGCTCTTGAAAATTCCGACGGGCAGGTCGAAATCATTACGCTTGACAAGGAGCTTAAAAAGAACGACGGCGATATTCTTACTGTTACTCTTGCTGATAAGTCTGAAATGATTATAAAGATTATAGAGGACAATTCAGGCTATTATTCAACCTATACTTTTGCTATAGCGGACTCCGCTATCGGCACATATGTTGCGACCTCCGACGAGGGCGGTACGCCCGTTACTCAAACGCTCAGGTTTGACGGCTTCGGCAAGGTTGAAGTTACAAGCTCGGGCGACGGACCTAATGAAACCTGCAATTACTATTTTAACAGCGCGGATATCCTGGTTGTTAAAGGCAATTTCGGTTCTTTCGGAGCGGTTCTTAAGGGCGAAACCTTTGACAAATTGTTGTCCGATAATTTTGAAGGCTCTTATAAAAACTTTACTGCCGGCGGTTCTATAATCAAGCTTGACGGCTTTGGTCAGATTGCCGCAATAAAAAATTCGTCAACTGTCAAGGTCGGTACTTATACGGTGAATAAAAATGACAATACAATAACCGTAACGGGTATTGTATCAAACGGATTTGCAGACGGAACTTACGACTTTATATTTGACAATGCCACCGCGCATATAAACGGAACGTACTGGTGTAAGGAGGATAACAGCGAGGACAAACTTAATAAACTCATAGGCAGTTGGATTAGCGGAGATAAAACGCTGAAAATCGATTCGTTTATGGGGACTATAGAAATTACTATCGACGGCGAGAAATATTCTCCTGTTTTGGTGCTGAAATATGACCGTTCGGTTTTAAAATTTACTGCGGGAAATACAGTCTATACTGTGACTATCGGTGAAAATTCTACCGTTAAGCTTACCTGGGACGGCGGCGAAAGCATATATACTGCCGCTCCTACCGTTGGCGAGGAATTTTTCGGCACTTGGACAAATGATAACGATACTATGAAGGTTGTTATCGATGAAGAAACAATTAAAGTTGACTTCAACGAGACTTCGGACGAGCTTGTAGACGCTACGCTTGTTGCGGCAGATTCGCAAGGTATAACGATTACCGTTGGCGGTCTTACTTATGTCCTTACATTGGAAAACGGCGAGATAAACGTTACCGAAGCAGGCAACTCTGTTGCTACATTGCAAAAGCCGATTATTACAAATGATAGATTTATCGGAAGCTGGAAGGCAGAGGAGGCGTCTAAGGAACTTAATCTTGTTATTACAGCAAAATCTGTTACATTGAATGAGCAACAAGCTACAAATGTAGTACAGAACTATAGCAGCATCAGCTTTACTGTTAATGGGACTGATTATACCTTCTGGGTATTCACTTCAAGCGCGGAGTTGGACTATGACGGATTGGAAATTGTAATGGTTGATGCTAATGCGGGCGGAGGGGAGGAACCCGGCGACGCAATTATTACAAATACTGAGTTATATGGTACTTGGACTTGGAATGATTCCGGAATGACACCTGCTGAGGGAACTTTAGTAATATCTGCTAACAGCATTACCTTCAATGGAGTAGAAGTTGCAAATCTGACATATGAAGATGACGTAATTTCATTTGAATATGATGGAAACAAATACTTAATATACAGACAATACTCGTTTAGTCCGTATAGATTAGAGTTGAGTGGCGGTACTTATCCGTTTGCAAATTTGACAAAACAATAATACCAATAGTATTAAAGGAAAGCACGCTTTAGGGCGTGCTTTTCATTTTGTTGATTTTATGCCGCATTTGTGATAAACTATATATATGGCTGAAGATAAGAAAAAAGACGATTGGGACAGCGGAATTACCGTTGCTCCTATGACAGGCGACGAGTTGCCGCGATACCGTCGAATGGCATTCCTTAACCGTGCGAAACGCCCCTCTAAGGAGGAGCGCCTTAAGCATAAAAATATGTATACTAAAAAGGAACGCCGAGCCATTATCCGTGCGGGTATGCTCGCTATGCTCCCGCAGTTTCTTGTTATTATAGTATCGTTTGGAATTGTAATTGGATTGTTGTATTTATGGCTCAGTTAAGTTAAAATCAGCGCGTATCACAACGCAACGCCTACAAGTAGGCATTGCGCAAGTGATAGCTTGATTTTAACTTTCCTACCGCGCAAAAGATTATTGGCTGTTCACTTTTACCGACGTTGTAAACATCTGCTACGCTCCGCCTAATCTTTTGCTTGGTATTCAAGCGGATAAAACGCGCATAACACACACTTCGTGTGGTTGCACAGTAAGAAGTGTCAAACGGACGAAGTCCGCGCGCAAAAGATTATTAGCTGTCCACTTTTACCGACATTGTAAACTCTTACTGCGCTCCGCATAATCTTTTGCTTGGTATTCAAGCGGATAAAACGCGCATATCACACACTTCGTGTGGTTGCACAGTAAGAAGTGTCAAACGGACGAAGTCCGCGCGCAAAAGACTAAAATACACGGGGCTCTGTTGAATAACAGAACCCCGTAATTGTTTTAATAAATTACACTTATTTAATGCACACGAAGTGTGTTAAAAGATTTGCATTCCCGATATTTTTATCTTCTCAGGACCTCTGTATGAGCCGAGAACGGCGCTTTCGCTTGATAGCGTAAGATTGTTGAGTACCTCGCTGAGCTTTCCGCTCATTGCAATACCTGTTACGGGAATTTTCTTTTCGCCGTCAAAGTAGTAGGCTAGGCGTATTTCTCCGCCGATATAGTCGTTGTATAAATCTACTTGCAGACCGCTTAGATATACGCATTCGAGATGAGGGGAGGCAAGCATTTCGGAAACAGTCGTTTTTCCGCATTCGACGTCCATACATTGCAACGCGCCCGTAGGCTCTTTGCCGAGATATTGCGCAAAGCGGTTTGTGCCGTAGCCTGCTATAATCTTTCCGTTTTCTATTATCTTTCTATCATTTAGGGAGGTGCCTTCTCTGTCAAAGAAATTGCTGTAAGCGCTTCCTTCTATTACGCCGCGCATCGTTATGTTAAGGCTGTCGCCGTTTGGCGAGGTTTGCCATAAATCTCCTTCCTTGTGCAGACTGAAGTTCATATATACGCTTGCGTAATTCGCATCGGAGGCAATTTCTTCAAAGAAAGTTTTAAGCTCGTATGCGTTGAGTATTACGGGACAATCCAATTTGACTTCGGGCTTGATTGCGTTTGCGCGTGCGCTTACGTCGTCAAGCCGCGCGGCTATTTCGCGCGTTATTCCGTCCAAATCGAGCGAGCCGAAGGTGTATGTTTCAAACAGTTCTACGGATTCCTCTTTTTCGTCGCAGGTCGGGATTGCTTCTATACTTGCCGAATATTTGGTCTGAGTTTTATTCACGCCCTTGCTGTTTCGCACCGTGTTTACAGTTTTTGTAACGAATATTTCAAGCGCGTTTATTCCGCAGCCCTGCCTTGTGCAGGCTTTGCTAACCGCCTCGGCTAGTTCTGCGCCCACTTGCTTTTCATCCTTGCCCGCGATGTTTGACGGGATTTCCGCGTTTATTGCCATATCGTCGGCAACTACGGAGTAGGGTGCGTCGTAAATCATACGCGCTCTGCTTACGGCTTCCTCGGTTTTTGCGGAAATTTCTTTTTCGTTCGCGCTTGAGTCAAGACCGAAGCTTGCGTTTCCTTTTTTACCGTCGTGGTCCACGTATACGCTGACCTGCGCTGACGAATGCTCGCTTTTGCGTACCGTTTCCAAGCTTCCGTGTACGAAAAACAGCTCGTACGAAAATTCGTCGGTTGCAAGCACGCTGTAGTCGCTCGCTTTGCTTTGTTTGAGTATTTCAATAATATTTTCTAAGTTTTTCACCCTAATTTCACCCTCAACTTTAATGCCGGTCCGCCGTCCGATACGCGCACCCATTCCTTATGTCCTTTGCCGCACATTCCCGCGCCTTCCACTACAAAGTCGTCGGATATCATAGATATGGATTTCAGTACGTCGGGTACGTAGCCGCTCATTATTACGGGGGATACGTAGTTGTCCGTAAGCTTGCCGTCAACTATTTCAATTCCGTACTCCGCCACGCACTGGATTGCCCAGTTTTTGGGGTCCTCCATTCCGTTGTTAGTTTCAAATATCATATAGCCGTGCTCGATAGAGGCTATCATATCCTCGAGCTTGTCTGTTCCGCGCTCAAAAAACGTGTTTGTCATTCGCGAGTACGCTTTGCGCGTATGGTCCTGCCGTCTGCCGTTGCCGGTCGGCTCTGTGCCGAGCTCGCTTGCGCTTATCAGGTCGCTTATTCCCGATACGAGTATTCCGTTCTTTATTATCTGCGTGTCGTGGGCGAGTACTCCGTCGTCGTCAAAGAAATAGCTTGCTACCGACAGCGTGGAGCCTGCTCCGTCGCGCATATTGCATATGGGTGAGGCTACCTGTCTGTTCATATAGCTTTTTGCAAGCGCGCGGTCCTTTACGAACATATCCATCTCCACTCCGTGACCGAAAGCCTCGTGCGCGAGCAGTCCCGTTACCGACGGGTCGGTTATAACGTCGTAAACGCCGGGGATTATGGGCTGTGCGGTAACCAGCTTTTGTGCTTTGTTTACAAGCTTATCCACTTTTTGTGGCATACCCGCAAGCACCTCGCCGAGCAGGTGCGAGCATTCTCCCTCGCGCGCTCCTACCATTTTATCGCCCTCGCGGTAGTTGACAAGCATAATACCGTTTACCCAGGTGTATGCCTGCTCGAGCGAGCGGTTTTTGCTTATAAATATCTTGTTTACGTCAAGCGTGCGCAGAATTGCCGAGGCGTTTAGTACGTTTTCGCTTTTGGAAATTATAGCGTCCTTTATAGCGGTGCAAGCCTCAAGCAGCTGCGCGTCCGTAAAATCGCCTAAATCGTTTTTGCGTTCGAAGCTCTTTGTCAAAGGCTCGTCCGCAATGGGACAGGATTTTATCATATCCTTTTTAAGGCTGTCGGCTACGCCGCACTCGCGTATAATCTTTGCCGCAAGTCCGTCGATATCGCCGCTGACGTCGTCAAGCGAATACTCGAAAAACGCGCGTCCGTCCGTCATCTTTACCGTGAAGCCTTTGTCTGCGTCAGCGTCCGTTTCCACGCGCGAGGTGTTGCGGTTTACGACAACGGTCTTGGTCGTGACGTCGCTGCCTAAGACGCTTACGTATGCAAACTCTCTGCCGAGCAGCTCGACAAGCCGTTTGCAATCCGCCTTTCGTGATGCGAGAAATTCTCTGATTGCCATTTGGATTTAACTCCTTGCTTTAATGCTTTAAGAATAACACCTTTTGATTTTTGTCGCAAGGGTTTATCGCGGAGCTTCGTATTTTAAAGCGGCTTTAATACTGCGTGATTTCTGTTTGTATGTCAATCTCTTGCCTTTTTGCGAGTATGGTTATATAATATCCTCGCAAATATTAAACACGAGGTGCTTTATGGATTTGACCTATAAAAGACAAAACATCTACGCTATTGCCGACGAGGCGGAGCGCAAGCGTATAGCCGAATATTGCGAGGGCTATAAAAAATTCCTCGACAACGGCAAGACTGAGAGAGAGACTGTTGACGAAACCGTTAAAATGATGGAGGCGGCGGGATATAAGCCCTATACGCTCGGAGATAAAATCAACAAGGGCGACAAGCTGTATCTTAACAATCGCGGAAAGGCGCTGTTCATTCTCCGCGCAGGAACTGCCGATGTTGCAAAAAACGGAGTTCGCATTCTCGTTGCCCACGTGGACAGCCCCAGACTCGATTTGAAGCAGGTTCCGCTTTTTGAGAAGTCGGACATCGCATTTTTAAAAACTCACTATTACGGCGGTATCAAAAAATACCATTGGCTTACAATTCCGCTTGCCTTGCACGGCGTCGTTGTGCTTAAGGACGGTAAAAAAGTAAATATCTGCATCGGCGAGCAGGAGAGCGACCCTGTGTTTTACATTACCGACCTGCTTCCGCATCTCTCTCAGGAGCTTAATACCAAAACCATTGCGGACGGCTTCCAGGCGGAAAATTTAAATCTAATAATCGGCGGTGTCCCCGCGGACGGCGAGGAAAAGGACGCTGTTAAGATAGGTGTGCTCAGATTGTTAAATGAAAAGTACGGCATCATAGAGGAGGACTTCTTAAGCGCGGAGCTTGAGGCTGTTCCCGCAGTAAAGGCGAAGGACGTCGGTCTCGACCGCGCGTTTGTGGCAAGCTACGGTCACGACGACAGAGTTTGCGCTTATCCCGAAATTACCGCAACTCTCGAAACGGATACAGAGCAAACCGTACTTACCATTCTCGCAGATAAGGAGGAAATCGGCTCGGAGGGCAATACCGGAATGCAGTGCATTCTTATCCGCGATATCCTTGATGAGATTGCAAAGAGCTACGGTGTAAATCCCGCGGTTTTGCGCGAGCATTCTATGTGCCTGTCCGCTGACGTCACCGCGGGCTATGACCCCGCTTATGCTTCCGCTTTCGAGGAAATGAACGTGGGCTTTGTGGGCAAGGGCGTTACTATGAATAAGTTTACGGGCGCGCGCGGCAAATCCGGTTCTAACGACGCGTCTGCCGAATTTATCGGTTATCTGCGCTCCGTGCTTGCAAGGGACGGCGTTATCTGGCAGACGGGCGAGCTCGGCAGGGTGGACCTCGGCGGCGGCGGAACCGTTGCAAAGTATATTGCCAACAATAATATAGATACGGTTGATATGGGTGTGCCAGTGCTTTCTATGCACTCTCCTTACGAGCTTGTATCTAAGGCGGACGTGTATTCGGCACATAAGGCGTTTTCCGCTTTTATTAAATAATTCGGTTAAAGCTATAATAAAAACACCGCTCGGCGGTGTTTTTATTATTCCATTTTAGATTGTATTTAAATAATATAACAATTTTATTATATTGTTTAGTAATGATAAAACCGCCGACATTGCGGCGGTTTTAATCTAATAATAACTAAATTATTGCGCTGCCTTTTCGTCAGCTTTTTGTGCTTCCTTCTCTTTTTCTTCCTCTTTCTTAGGAGCTTTTACTTCGGTCTCCTTTTTTGCGGGCTTGCTGTTTAAAGCGGGAAGTATTTCGAGATGTACGTTCTTCTCGTCCTTCCAGAAGCCGATAAGGTAGTTGAAGCAGGTGTCTCCCGATACGACAAAGTAGTTCGATGTGGTCTTGTTCTCTTTGATGAGATATCCGAGGTATGTAGAGAGCTGAACGTCCAGTGCGCTTTTGCCGCCTACTGCTACGTACTTGTAGTCTACCTTTGCGGGAGAGGCCATTATAGCTTTATGTGTTTCAAACGTTAAAGAGTTTGAATTCTTGCTATAAAAAATTACTACTTTGTCCTCTTCGTTAAGCTTGTCGATACCTGTTAAATTTTTTGTGTTTTCATAGTCAATCAAATAGGTTGCCATAAACACCTCCGTTTTTTAATTATGATTTATTCTAACATATTCGGAAGTTTGTGTCAATATTAGTAAAAAGCAAAGGAATTTTAATGTTATTTAAGGTAAAGATATGAAATACTTGCAATATTCTTATTTTTGTATTATAATCTCAACAATAAATGGAAACGTATCGAAGTGGTCGAAGTCTAGGCGCACAGCGCCCCGTTACTCCCACTTGGAACAAACTGATAACAAAAATAATGGAAACGTATCGAAGTGGTCGTTTGACAAGACGCACAGCGTCTCGTCACTCCCACTCGGGACCAACCAACATCAACAAATGGAAACGTATCGAAGTGGTCGTAACGAGCCGCACTCGAAATGCGGTTGACCGAAAGGTCACGTGAGTTCGAATCTCACCGTTTCCGCCAGAGAACGCCGTTCGAAAGAACGGCGTTTTCATTTATATGTAATTTATAAAGGCGACTATCTAAAACAGTATTGATTTATCATTTTATTGCTGTATAATTAAACTATGGAACAGATAAAGGTAGTTGAAATAAAAGAGGATATACGCTCGCGCAACAATGAGCAGGCGCAGTCCATTAAGGACGAACTGAAAAAGAAAAAGGTATTCTTTCTTAACGTGATGTCGTCGCCGGGAAGCGGAAAGACGACGCTTTTGGTCAACCTTATAAACCGATTGAAGAAGGATTTCAGAATAGGCGTTATAGAGGCGGATATAGATTCCGACGTGGACGCTTATACAGTCAGCGAAGCGACGGGAGTAAAGGTAATACAAATCCATACCGCGGGAGCGTGTCATCTTACCTGTCAGATGTCCTATGAAGCGCTGTGCGCGCTCGGATTGGACGGACTTGATTTTGTAATCCTTGAAAATATCGGCAATCTTGTTTGCCCTGCGGAGTTCGATACGGGTGCGGCTGCCAATATGGTTCTGCTGTCCGTTCCCGAGGGAGAGGACAAGCCGCTTAAGTATCCGCTTATGTTTGAGGTTGCCGATTTGGTAGTGGTAACAAAGTCGGACGTGCAGCCTGCGTTTGATTTTTCGCTTGAGCGCGCGAGGGAAAACGTAGGTATGCGTAAGACCGGAGTGCCCGTATTCTTTACGTCGGCTATTAAGGACGAGGGCGTAGACGCGCTGGAGAATTATTTGCGCAAAGAAATTAACGACTATATTAGCCGATAATTACCTGTTGCGACGGAATTTAAAAGTTTTTGTCGCATTTTTTTATGAGTCGCATAAAATGAACGTCTGAATAATAAAGTTTGTTTGGGAATATGCGATTGGCTGTATAAACGGTGTAAATATGTTAAAACGGCTAATAAAATGACGGATTTTATAAATTAAATTCGATTAAAATGTTTACATTTTACTATACGGGATGTAAAATATAACCATTGAAATATATTTTTCCATACAAGGAGGAAAACAATGAAAGATTTAAATCAGAGGATATGTATCATCGGTGGCGGCCCTGCCGGAACGAGTGCCGCGATGTATCTTGAAAAGAAGGGATACACCAATTACGTCATCTATGAGAAATCCGACCACGTCGGCGGCAAGGCGTTTTCGCCCAAGATGAAGGTTAAGACCGCGGACGGAAAGTGGGAAGAGCGCACTATAGAAATGGGCGCGGTTATGGGCTGCGATACGTATTTCGCCGTTGCGGAGTGCGAGGAGTTTGGTGGAACTACGCACCTTGACGGACCTCCTATGGGACGTAAATTCAAGCTTGTAGACGGCTCCGACCAGCCGACTCCTATCTCTGCCCTCCTTAAAAAGGTTATGAAGATGAAGAAGCTTGCAAAGCTTCTTGACAAGAAATACTACGGCTATGACGTAAACGGTCACCGCGGCGTTGCGCAGGGCAAGTACGAGGGTATGTGTCCCTCTCCCAAAATGAAGCTTAAGCGCATTCAGGGCGAAAACCCCAACCTTAAGGACCTCAGTATGCCTTTCTCCGAGTTCCTCAAGCTCAACAAGTGCGAGGACGCAACCACGGTATGGAAGGGACCCTTCACATCCTTCGGCTACGGTTACTTCGACGAAATCCCCGCGGCTTACGTACTTAAGTACCTCGACGCGTTTACGGTTAAGCAGTTCCTTAGAACGGGCAAGCTCTGGACCTGGAAGAACGGCACGCAGTCCATCTGGGAGGGCGTAAACAGCCACCTCAAAAATCCCGCAATCCTTAACTCCGAGGTTACAAACGTGGAAAGACGCGAGGACAAGGTTCTCGTAACCGTCAACGGCAACGTTGAGGAGTTTGATAAGCTCATTATCTGCACTCCGCTCGAGATGTTCCTCGACTACGGCGACGCCCGCGAGGAGGAAAAGGAGCTGTTCGGCAAAATTCAAAACAAGAAGTACTTCACTATGGCGGTCAGAACCGCAGAGGGCAATACCCCCGAAATCTCCTACTATTTCTTTGAGAATATGACCAACGAAACCCGCGGACATATGATGGTATTCTATCACCGCTGGCCGGCAGAGGAGGTTGTTGAGCAGCCTGTTGTTACGTTTACTCTGCGCAACCACGAGGGTATGGAAGACGTTCCCTTTGACGAGGCGAGAGACACGACCATTGCGGATATGGAGAAGTGCGGCAGAAAGGTAGAGCAAATCGAGAGAATAGACGACTGGTACTATTTCCCGCACGTAGGCTCCAAGGACTATGCGGACGGCTGGTACGACAAGGTAGAGGCAATGCAGGGCAAGTCCAATACCTTCTATGCGGGCGAGGTTATGGCATTCGGCGATATGGAAGAAACCGTCGAGTACAGCCGCGACCTCGTGCACAGATTCTTCTAAAAATATCCGAAAATCGGAAATAATAAAAAGAGTCTCCTTATGGGGACTCTTTTTTGTAAAATTAAGACGAAAAATGAGTTTTTTTTGCAATCTATCGTCGGATATTGCAAGGCTACATATTAGAGCGTAAGTCGACATATTTTATAAAGTGTGCTGTTATCTTGAAATTAAATTTAGGAAGCGCGTTAAAATGATGGAAAATGTCGGAAATCCTTAAAAATTATTGAAAACGTATTTTCTTTTTTGATAATTTGTTATATAATAACAACTATGGGAAATGTCAAAGTCATAAACTTGTCCAAGAGCGTTTTCGACGACCTCGACAGAGAAGCGGAAATTCTGCGCGGTTATCTTAAATCAAAGGGAGTGTTTCTTGTAAACGTGATGTCCTCGCCGGGTGCGGGCAAGACCACTACGCTAATAGCACTTATAAACAGACTGTTAAAGCATTTCCGCATAGGGGTTATGGAGGCGGATATAGATTCCGACGTGGACGCGGTGAAGGTTGCAGACAAAGCGAATTGCAAATCCATACAGCTGCACACCGGCGGAATGTGTCATCTCGACGCCGCTATGACAAAGCAGGGACTTGACGAGCTTGGCATAGACGACCTCGACCTTGTGTTTCTGGAGAACGTGGGCAATTTGGTTTGTCCTGCGGAGTTCGATACGGGGGCGAGTATGGATATGACTATACTTTCCGTACCCGAGGGCGACGACAAGCCTCTCAAATATCCGTTGATTTACCGCAAGTGCGACCTTGTGTTAATCAACAAAATAGACGCAATGCCTTACTTTACGTTCGATATGGACAGGTGCGTCGCAAACATAAAACTGAGAAATAATAATTCGACAGTCATCCCGATATCCGCCAAAACGGGGGAAAATCTGGACGAGGTCGTAAATTATTTTATAAAAATAATCTCAAGCGGAGGGAAAAATTACAATGCCTGAGCAATGTAAAGACAAAAAAGTCATAAGCAAGTATCAGGGCGAGCAAAACGTTGACAAGTGCTACGTCAAGCTCGGCAAGAAAATCACGGACGTGGTCGTACATAAGATAGCCGGATTCGGCTCGGACGCGCCCGAGTATTGGGGACTTAAGGAGGTTCTCACGCCCGAAATGTGCGAGCTGTGCAGCAAGATGAAGCTGCGCAAGTATTACACTTTCGAGGAGCTTCTCAAAATGCATAAGGGCTATGAGCCTACAAGGCTCAAGGAGCTTTATGAGGAGATGTCCAATATCGGTATAATCGAATACGATTACGGCGATAACTACGGACACGACGGCGAGCTTAAGAACAAGCCGCGTATCAAGAGATACCGCGTGCCCTTCTTTGTGCCGGGCTCTGCGGAGCTTTTCAACTCAACCGTCGAGCGCATTCAGAATAATCCTGCGGTTGCAAACTTCTTCGAGCGTATGACGTTTATCCCGCTCGCGGGCATTACGCAGATGATACCTCCGGGAGGCGACGGTATCGGTATGCACGTCATTCCCGTTGAGAAGGCTATAGACGCCGAGAACAAATCTCTCGATATCGAGCATATTTCGCACTGGCTGCAAAAATACGACGGACATCTGTCCGCTGGTATCTGCTCCTGCCGCGCGTCGCGCGCAATGCTCGGCGACGGCTGTACCGACGACGTGGACGACTGGTGTATACAGGTCGGCGATATGGCGGATTACGCCGTTGAAACGGGTCGCGCGCATTACATTGATAAAAAGCGTGCGCTTGAAATTCTCGAGCTTGCGGAAAAGAACGGCTACGTGCATCAGATAACCAATATCGACGGCTCGGAAAAGATTTTCGATATCTGCAACTGCAACGTCAAAATCTGCAACGCGCTCCGTACCTCTATGCTTTTCAATACTCCCAACCTTTCGAGAAGCGCGTACACCGCAAACGTCGATAAGGAAAGCTGCGTAGCCTGCGGCAAGTGCGTTGAAATTTGTCCTGCCGGCGCAGTCAAGCTCGGACAGAAGCTTTGCCACAAGGACGGAAAAGAGGTCAAATATCCTCACGCTCCGCTTCCCGACAACAATATCTGGGGTAAATATGCCTGGGACGAGGCTTACCGCGATACGGCGAGAATGTCAAACACATATGCGACGGGCAGCGCGCCCTGCAAGGCGGCGTGTCCCGCTCACGTACCCGTACAGGCTTATATAAATCTTGCAAAGCAGGGCAAGTATAAGGAAGCTCTTGCAATGATTAAGACGGAAAATCCCTTCCCTGCGGTCTGCGGACGCGTCTGCAACAAGCGTTGCGAGGACGCCTGCACAAGGGGAATGATTGATAAGCCCGTATCCATTGACGCAATCAAGAAGTTTGTTGCCGACCTTGAAATCAAATCCGACAACCGCTATATGCCCGAAAAGCTCGTTCAGTCGGTTTACGGCGAGTTTAAGGAGAAAATAGCCATTATCGGCGCAGGTCCCGCGGGACTTTCCGCGGCGTTCTATCTCGCGCAGATGGGCTATGCTCCCACCGTGTTTGAAAAGAACGCGATACCCGGCGGTATGCTGACTTACGGAATTCCCGGTTATAAGCTCGAGAAGGACGTTATCGAGGCGGAAATTGAAATTATAAGACAGCTCGGCGCCGAAATCAAGTGCGGCGTGGAGGTAGGCAAGGACGTTACAATCGAACAGCTTAAGGAGCAGGGCTATAAAGCGTTCTATATCGCCATCGGCTGCCAGGGCGGCAGACGTCCGGGAGTTGCAAACGACACCGCAAAGGGTACCGACATCGCAGTAAATTATCTGCGCGAATCCTTTGAGAATAAGGGCGTTAAATTCGAGGGCGACGTCGTTGTCGTCGGCGGCGGAAACGTCGCTATAGACTGCGCGAGAAACGCGCACCGTCTCGGCGCAAAATCCGTAAATATGTTCTGCCTCGAAACCAAGGATGAGATGCCCGCCAACGACGAGGAGATTATGGAGGCAATCGAGGAGAACGTCACCGTAAATAACTCCTGGGGACCGAAGGAGGTTCTTGTAAACGATAACGGCGAGGTTACGGGCATTGTATTTAAGAAATGCCTGCGCACCGTCGACCCCGAAACCGAAAAATTTGCGCCCTTATACGACGAGAACGAAACAATCGAGGTTAAAGCGGACAAGGTTGTATTTGCAATCGGTCAGTGCATAGAGTGGGGCAAGCTGCTCGAGGGTACAAAGGTCGAGTTCTGGCACGGAAATTATCCCGTTGCGGATAAGTTCACCTATCAGACTGCGGACCCGGATATCTTTGTGGGCGGCGACGTGTTTACAGGTCCGAGATTTGTCATCGACGCAATAGCCGCAGGTCACGAAGCGGCGGAGAGCCTGCACCGTCACGTACGTCCTGCCGCGCATATGACTATCGGCAGAGACAGAAGACAGTACACTCCGCTTGATAAAAACGACCTTAAATACCCGTCCTACGACAAGGCGGGCAGACAGGAAGCGGGAATGGATGAAACCATCGATTATAAAAACTCCTTTGAGGACGCGCACAAGACGCTCACGGAGGAGCAGGTCAAGGTTGAAACCAACCGCTGCCTCGGCTGCGGCGCCTCTTATGTAGACCCCAACAAGTGCATAGGCTGCGGACTTTGCACAACCAAGTGCCAGTTTGACGCGATACATCTTTTAAGAGACCATCCGAAGCACTCCACGATGCTGGTTGCCGAGAAGAAGGTCGGCGGTCTGTTCAAGTACGCGGTAAAACGCAGCTTCAAGATACTTGCGCACCGCGGCTCCAAGGAAGCGAGAATGCTTGCCAAGAAACGCCGTCTGTACAAAAAGACTACAAAGGAATTCCGCAAGCAGAATCCTAATACGGGAAATTCGCAAAATGCATGAGTTAGGCATAGTAGTCAGAGTAATCGAGCAGGTCGAAAAGGTCGCCGAAGAAAACAAGGTAGAAAAGGTTGCCAAGCTCACCCTCGAGGTGGGCGAGGTATCCTCGGTAGTGCCAGACCTGTTTACCGACTGCTTCGAGTGGTCCAAGAAAAAATCCAAGTATCTTGAGGATTGCGAGCTTGAGCTTATAATACTCGAGGGAATTTCCTACTGTCAGGATTGCAAGGAAACCTATAAGACTACGGAATACGCCAAGCAGTGTCCGCATTGCGGAAGCTATAACACCTATCTTGTTACGGGCGATGAGATTAACATCAAAAATATTGAGATAGTCACCGAATAAACCGTATGTATTAAACTAAAATCCACCGACGCCGTCGGTGGATTTATTTTTATGCTTAAGTAAATTATGCTTTGGTTTTTTAATTTCATTTTACAATTCACAGAACTATGTAAAATTTTCTGATAATAATCGGATTTTATATTAGGAAATAAAATATAAGTTTTTTGCTTGTTGTCGTTTATTTGCAAGGCAATGCATTTGTATCCTTTTTGATGTTTGTAATGTTTTTGTAAGAAAAAAGTATGAAAAATTGAAAGAATTGCAGTTTAGTATAAAACCGTAAAATAACTCCGCCCGTGTTCGGGCGAAAGGGAGGACTATGCAAAAGACGGTTGCGCTCACAGGTGCGAGCGGAAATATGGGAATGGAAGCGATGGCGCAGATAATGGAGCTTGACTGCGTGAAAAAGGTTAAGCTTCTGCTTTTAAACGAACGCAGAGAACGCAAATATGCAAGGGATTGCAGGCGTAAGTACGGACAGCGCGTGGAAATTATATTCGGCAATCTGGCGGACAAAGCAAAATGCCGCGCGCTTGTAAAGGATACCGATTACATCCTGCATCTTGCGGCGGTTATACCTCCGCTTGCCGACCATTATCCCAAGGAAACGGACGAGTGCAATCGCATAGGCACTGCAAATCTTGTAGACTGCGTTTGCGAGATAAAGGAAAATCAGCCTAAGTTTGTGCATATTTCAACGGTTGCAATTTACGGCAACCGCAATTACAAGCATCCCTGGGGACGTGTGGGCGACCCGCTTATTTCCAGCGTATACGACGATTATTCCGCAAGCAAGATAAAGGGCGAGCGATATGTGCTTGACAGCGACCTCAAATATTGGGTTGTATTGCGTCAGACGGGAATGCTTCACAACAGAATGCTAACCAACAATATGAAGGACGGATTGATGTTTCATACCTGCTTTAACGCGCCCATAGAGTGGGTGACCGCGCGCGACAGCGGACTTTTGCTGAAAAATCTTATCGCAAAGGACGTAGCGGGCGAGCTTGCGCAGGAGTTTTGGCATAAGTGCTATAACATAGGCGGAGGCGCGCGCAACCGTGTTACGGGCTACGATACGTTTGACGAGGGCTTTAAGATTATAGGCGGTTCTACGGAAAAATTTATGAATCCGCAGTGGAACTCGCTAAGGAATTTCCACTGTATGTGGTTTGAGGACAGCGGAGTGTTAAACGATTATCTGGATTTTCAGAAGGAGGACGTAAAGGACTACTGGCAGGAGATACTGCAAAAGCACAGTTATTATCATATTGCAAGGATAATACCCGCAAAACTTATATCTAAACTTGCGATTGAGCGATTACTCAAGGATGAGAACGCTCCGAGAAAGTGGATAAACAGCAAGGATGCGGGACGCGTAAAAGCGTTTTTCGGCAGCAAGGACAACATATCCTGTATGCCTACCGACTGGGATAATTATCCCGTGCTTGCAAAGGGACAGCTTGCCGACGGCAGTATAGATTACGACGAGATGCGCGATATAGAGCTGATTGGTCGGCACGGCTACAGGCTTGACCACGGCTACGACGAGAGCAAGCCCGATAGCGAGCTGAGCATTGTGGATATGCAGTCTGCGGCGGCGTTCAGAGGGGGCAGGTGCGTGTCCGAAAATATGACAAAGGGAGACCTGTACACCAAGCTCGAATGGGAGTGTCACGACGGACACAGGTTTTGGGCTTCTCCTTATACTGTGCTTAAGGCGGGGCATTGGTGTCCCGAATGCTGTCAGCCGCAGCCCTGGGATTATGACAGACTGTCCAAGTTTATGCCTTTTTATGCGCAGGTGTGGTACGATACCCACGCAAGGGGAGAGGACTGTATCTATTATTTTGACAAGGACCGCAATGCCAAGTACGAAAAAATTTGAGGAATAAAAATATGAAAAACGCGATAATTTACGTCTTTTCGGGGACGGGAAACACTTATAAGATTTGCGAGCTTTATAAAGCCGAGTTTGAGAAAAACGGCGTTGAAACTACGCTGTACGATATAAAGGCGGGACTTGACGATTTGCCGGACGCAAATAAATTCGATTACGCGGGCTTTGCGTATCCGGTGCACGCGTTCAACGCGCCCAAGATTATGCTTGACCTTGCGCGTAAGCTGCCGAGCGCAAACAAAAAGAAGTATTTTGTGATAAAATCCTCGGGCGAGCCGCTGAGATTAAATAATATCTCCTCGTACAAAATGAGAGGAATTTTAAAGCGCAAAGGCTACGAACAGTTTGCGGAGTATCATTACGTTATGCCGTATAATATGATTTTCAGACATACGGATACTATGGCTACCGCTATGTGGAATACGGCTTGCGCACTTGCTCCCGTCGAGGCGAGGGAGGTGCTGGCATATACTCCGCATTTGCTTAAGGGCGTGGCTTTCGGACATCTCGCCGCCTGTATTTTGCGCATCGAGCATCCCGCAATGCGTATAAACGGCAGATTGTTTAAGGTTGATGAAAATAAATGTATAGGTTGCGGATTGTGTGCTAAAAATTGTCCTGTCGGCAATATAGAAATAAAGGACGGAGCGTTTAAGTTTAAAGGCGACTGTCTTATGTGTACGCGCTGTTCCTTCAACTGTCCTACCGACGCGTTTAACATCGCGCTTTTAAACGGCTGGCGTATTAACGGCAAATATAATATGAGCTATAACGGCGAGCCGCAACCTAACAAGCATAGCCGTTATTGTAAAAAAGCCTATAAAAGATATTTTGCCGAAGCGGAAAAAAAGATTGAAAGCGCAAGCGCGCAAAGCTCCGACGGACTTGAAATATCTGCGGAATGATAGTATAATGCTTAAGAGGAGCTTATGAGAAAGATACTTATTGCAGAAGATAACGTAGAAATATCCGATATGATGCGCAACTACCTTTTGCGCGCGGGACACGTGGTATATCAGGCATACGACGGCGCGCAGGCGTTGGATTTGGCGGGTAAAATGCAGCCCGACCTTGTTTTACTGGACATAATGATGCCTGTAGCGGACGGCTACGAGGTGTGCAGAAAGCTTAGGAATACGATGGATATTCCAATAATAGTGGTGTCCGCAAAGGTGGCGGAGGAGGACAAGGAGAGAATGTTTGCGCTCGGCGCGGACGACTACCTGACCAAGCCTTTTTCCTTTAACGAGATGGTTATGCGCGTAAACGCGCAGCTTCGCAGATATTACGAGTTTAATGCCAATAAGAACAAGGGTACGCGGCATTACGGGGATTTTACCGTTTCGTCCGAACGGTTCGAGGCAAAGTACAAGGAAGAAACGATTGCGCTTACCGCAAAGGAGTTTAAGATACTCGATTATCTTACGGTAAACGAAAATCAGATTATACCCAAGCAGAAGCTGATTGACGAGGTTTGGGGAATTGACGAGTACATAGACGAAAATACTGTAGCCGTCACTATAGCGCGCCTGCGCGATAAGCTTGCCAAGGTAGGTATAACAAATATTGTGACGGTTTGGGGGCTTGGGTATAAGTGGCAATATTGATGAAAAATCGGCGAATACGTCATTTTTTGACCTGGCAAGGTCAAAAGTAATGACTTATCTTGATTTTTCATCCGCTAACGCGTAAAAGATTGTTTGCTATCAATCATTTATATCGTTGTAAAACAAACTGCGTTTCGCACAATCTTTTACTTGTTGAATACGCTGCGCGTATATGTCAATGATTAAATTGATATTTCGTGCGATGAAATAGAATAGGTGCGAGCGCAATCGTCCGAACGTGCAGCATTAAAAAACCTATGCGATAAAATATGAAAAAGAATAAGCTTGCCAAAATCGAAGCCAACCTGATGAAGCTACAGGAAGGTAATATATACGAGCCTATCCAAACCGACGGGGTAGGCGTTTATCACGCTATAAACAGACGGCTTGAAACGCTAAGGCTTATGCTTGTAAAAAACAACGATATCCAGTCGGAGGGCGCGCGCCGCAACAATATGGCTATTGCCTCCGTCGCGCACGATATGAAAACTCCGCTTGCCATAATCGCAGGCTATGCCGAGTGTATGAGCGACGGTATGGACGACAAGGATTATCCTTCGTTGATTTTGCAGAAAACCGAGCAGATGAACGATATGGTTTTATCGCTTGTGGACGAGTCGCACCAGGCGCTTGAAAATCAGCCCGCTAAGATGACTCTGCACAATGCGAGGTCTTATTTTACAGGCATAGACAGGCTTAAGCCCATTGCGGAGAGAAAGGGCATCGAGCTTAAGATAAAGCGCGCTCCCAACGCGCAGATACGCATAGAGCCTAAAAAATTCGGCAGGGTAATTCAAAATCTTATTACAAATGCAATAAAATATTCTCCGGCGGGAACTACAATAAAGGTATCCTTTAAGCTTTGGGCAAAGACCTTGAGGATAAAGGTCAAGGATGAGGGCGAGGGTATATCCAAGGAGAGTCTGCCGTTTATTTTCGACCAGTTCTATATGGAGGACAAGGCTCGCGCGGATTCGTCAAGCAACGGTCTCGGTCTTTATATTTCCAAGGAGATTGTGCGCGAACACGGTGGAACAATTACGGTTGCAAGTAAAAAAGGCAAGGGCAGCGCATTTACCGTCATTATTCCCGTAGAACCCAATCTGGACGATAAGCTTACCCTGACGGGGCGCTTCGACCGCCTGCGGCTCTGGCAGAAGCTGAGCGTAGAATTTATATTCGGATGGCTTATGGCTTCGTTGTACCGAATAATAAGATATTTCGAAACCCGTAATAAATCCACGCTTATGTTCGGATTGCTGTGCATCGCGCTGTTTCCGTTTGCCTGGATTATAGACTATCTTAGTATAATCGTGTACGGTAGAATAGCTTTTCTGTCCGATTGAACGCTATCGCTTATTAAATTACAAAAAATTTCAAAATTCTGTTATTTATATATCTATTAAAATATTTTAATACGATAAATATATATCAATATTGTTAAAACCGCTTGCTTATTTCTTACAATAATTGTAAAATGAGTAGGACTTAACGGTCACTTAAAAGAATACCCTTTGGAGGAATAATAATTATGGCAAACGTAAAAGTCGCTATCAACGGTTTCGGACGTATCGGTCGTCTTGCTTTCAGACAAATGTTCGGTGCGGACGGTTATGAAATCGTAGCTATCAACGATTTGACAAGCCCCAAGATGCTTGCTCACCTTTTGAAGTACGATTCAACTCAGGGCAACTATGCTCTTAATCACTCTGTAGAGAGCTGCGAGGCTGTTCTCAACGAGGACGGCTCTGTCAAGGAAGACGGCTACATCGTAGTTGACGGCAAGAAAATCACAATCTATGCCAAGGCTAAGGCTGCGGAGCTTCCCTGGGGCGAGCTTGGAGTAGACGTTGTGCTTGAATGCACCGGCTTCTATACCTCCAAGGCAAAGGCGCAGGCTCATATCGACGCAGGCGCTCGCAAGGTTGTTATCTCTGCTCCCGCAGGCAACGACCTTCCCACAATCGTTTACAACGTAAACCACAAGACTCTCAAGGCAAGCGACAATATCATTTCTGCCGCAAGCTGCACGACCAACTGTCTCGCCCCTATGGCTAAGGCACTCAACGATTATATGCCCATTATGTCCGGTATTATGACCACCGTTCACGCTTACACCGGCGACCAGATGCCTCTTGACGGACCGCAGAGAAAGGGCGACCTCCGTCGTTCCAGAGCTGCCGCTTGCAACATCGTTCCCAACAGCACGGGCGCTGCTAAGGCCATCGGTCTTGTTATTCCCGAGCTTAACGGCAAGCTCATCGGCTCCGCTCAGCGCGTTCCCACTCCCACCGGTTCTACCACAATCCTTATCGCGGTTGTTAAGGGACAGGCAACCAAGGACGGCATCAACGCCGCTATGAAGGCTGCTGCAACCGAGTCCTTCGGCTACAACACCGACGAAATCGTGTCCAGCGACATCATCGGCAGCAAGTTCGGTTCTATCTTCGACGCAACTCAGACTATGGTTGCTCCTATGGAGGATGGCAATACTCAGGTTCAGGTTGTTTCTTGGTATGATAACGAAAACAGCTACACCAGCCAGATGGTGCGTACTATCAAGTATTTCTCCGAGCTCAAGTAATAAAACGCGCTATTTGCATTGATACTTTGTCAAAGGCACTTTTGTTTGCAATCACGTACGTAAATGTACGTTGGATTGTTCGCAAAAGTGTCTTTTCCTTGTCTGAATGCAAATAGCGCAGTTTTATAAATTCTATTGTCCAACACTAATTGCATTGATACTTTGTCAAAGGCACTTTTGTTTGCAATCACGTATGTAAATGTACGTTGGATTGTTCGCAAAAGTGTCTTTTCCTTGTCTGAATGCAAATAGCGCAGTTTTATAAATCCCTATCACTGCATCATTTGCGTTGATACTTTATCAAAGGCGTTTTTGTTTGCAATCAAGTATGTAAATGTACGTTGGATTGTTCACAGAAGTGCCTTTTTTCCATACAGTATCTCATTTATTGACATCCGCATATTGTAGTGTTAAAATTATTGTCAGTAATTATTTGTCGGATAGCTTCCGACAGGAGGATAGTATGAACGTATTTTATAAAGCCGGATGCCGTATTTTTCAAAAGACAATGTGGTGCGCAATGTGGTTTTTGCCCTGGAAGCAAAACAAGGACACGCTCTCAGGCGCGGGCGCGGTGAAGCAGCTTCCCGGCTTTCTTAAGAAAAACGGCTTTAAAAGTATTCTCATAGTTACGGACGGAGGTTTGTATAAGCTGGGTATGGCGGACCCGATTCTCGAGGCGTGCAAGGCGGAGGGAATGAGCGGCTGCGTTTATCACGACGTGGTGCCTAATCCTACTATCGGCAATATAGAAGACGGACTCAAAATGTATAAGGACAATAACTGCGACGTCATAGTGGCGCTCGGCGGCGGCTCCGCTATGGACTGCGCAAAGGGTATCGGCGCGAGAGTTGCAAGACCTAAAAAGTCTATCCCGCAGATGAAGGGCGTGCTTAAGGTATCCAAAAAGCTTCCGCCGTTGGTTGCAATTCCTACAACGTCGGGTACAGGCTCGGAAGCGACGCTTGCCGCGGTTATATCCAATCCCGAAACGCACGAAAAATATCCTATCAACGACCCGATGCTCATCCCCAGATACGTGGTTATGGACCCGGAGCTTACAAAATCGCTTCCTCCGCACATCACTTCTACCACGGGTGTGGATGCGCTTACACACGCGGTTGAGGCGTACATAGGCGGAGAAAACACACGTCAGACAAAGAAAGACGCGGTAGAGGCTGTTCAGCTTATACATAAGTATCTTAAAAAGGCTTACGACGACGGCTCCGACCTCGAGGCGCGCAACAAAATGCAATATGCCGCATATATTGCGGGACGCGCGTTTACTCGCGCTTATGTAGGTTATGTGCACGCGGTAGCCCACACGCTCGGCGGTGAATACGGCGTTCCTCACGGTCTTGCAAACGCGGTAATTTTACCCTATGTGCTTAAAGCTTACGGTAAGAGCGCGCACAGGAAGCTCGCACAGCTTGCCGATTGCATAGGTCTCGGAGGCGCAACCAAGGCGGAAAAGGCAAATAACTTTATCAAGTGGATAGAGGAGCTTAACGCTTCAATGAATATTCCAAACAAAATACTGTCCAGAGAGGGAACTCCGCTTATCGAGGAGGAAAGACTGCCTAAGATGATAGAACACGCTATGCAGGAGGCTAACCCGCTTTATCCCTGTCCGCAGGTGTGGGGTAGAAAGGAAATAGAGGCTATTTACCGTCAGATAATGTAACAGGTAGTTATATGAAAGCAAAAAGGACTGTTAAATTTATAATTGCCGCGCTTGCTATAGCAATTATATCCTTTACCTTTTGCGCGTGTGACTTTTTGGACATAGAAAGTGACACCAGAATAATTTATCCGTCTGCCGACTTGTATACTGTCTGTGACAGATGCGAACTTCCTGAAACAGAATCGGTATATTTAATATACGTCGAATGGATACGAGGCGACGTCAATATAGTTTCCGATGAGAAAGCTACGACCGTCAGTTTTTACGAGGTAGCCGAGGGCGAAGAACCCACCGAAGCGAGAACCTTGCATTATCTTTTGCAAAACAATGATTTGAAATTAAAATATGCGGAAGCGGGATATTTTAAGCTTGGTAATCTAAGAAAAAACCTGTATGTGACAGTGCCCGCCGGTATTCGTATTGCAGAGATAGGTATAAATACCAAGCACGGAAACGTAAATATTGACGTTGATGGAAAAATATTTAAAATTGATGTAGAAAACTTCTACGGTGGCGATATTACGATAAACGCAACAGATGCGGAAAAAGTCAATGTTGAAAGCGGCAAAACAGACCTTGTATTAGACGGGCAAGTTAAAATTGAAGGGCAAATTAAAAATGTGGATGTCGATATCATAAAAGCAAACGTCGAAGTGGTGTGCAGCGCCGCACTGGCTCAATTATCTGCTGACGTCGATCTGGGCAGCGTGCGACTGAATATCCCAGAAAATAAGGGATTTAAAATGGTATACAAAACTTTGTTTGGAAAGTTATACAATGCATTCAGCAGTCAAGTTAGAATGGACGGCAATAAATACTATTATCTTGACGGCAAAGCGGAAATTTATATAGAGACCAGTACGGCGTCGCTCACATTATCAAAATTTGAATAGAGATGTAAGATAACAGAAGCCCGATTGAAATCAATATCAATCGGGTATTTTTTTTGCTAAAAATTATTTTAACCATACAGATAAGCAAATTTGACGCTTGTATAGATAATTTGCATATGTTAAAATTAAAAAAATATTAAATATTTCCAATTACTGGGAAAAAAGTTCGAGCTAAATTGTTATTATATATAGAAAGATAAATTCCATACTAAATTAGTTTTAAATAAGGAGGATTAATTATGAATAAAATAAGGAGAGTTTTTATTGCATTGATATGTTTATGTATTATAACATTGCCTGTAATTCTTGTTGCTTGCAATAATGATAATACTGAGGATTTTTATAGCGAAAGTAAGTTTTATGGAGAGTATAATACGCCTGAGAAAAAGTATTTTGATGTAACCTTTATTAAAAAGGATTCTAATGAAAGCAGTTATTGGAAAATAGTTGGAGTAAAAGCAATTAGCTTTGTTTATGTGCATTTGGAAGATAAAAATAATCCTCAAAATATTGAATGTAAGGAACAGAATTTTGATACAGCATTATTAACGGAATTGGATTCTTTATTGTCGTTTATGGGCAATCAAATCCAATTATATAAAGATAATATATTTTTTAAAAATTCGAGGCAACATATTTATTTTAATCCTAAAGATATGGAAATTGATAATGATTGGCAATATATTAAAATATTCAAAGATAATTATGAAATAGCAAGTTGTCGGTATGGTTATGACAATCCGTATAGTATTATCAATAGCACCTCTTATAAGAAAATAAGTATCAATTTGATTAAAAAAGACATTAGGGCAACAGACGGTTCGGAATGGAGCATTTATGTTGGACGAGAATATAGGTCTTAAAATTAAGGAGGCTAAAATGAAAGCTTTAAAAAATTTATATTTGACTGCGATTATAGTATTATTTATGTCGACAGTATTGTTATGTGCTTGCAACAAGAATGATAAATACAATATAAAAGAATTTTACGGTGATTATTCAACTATTAACGATTATGGCGATTTTTATCAAGTATTGTTTAATCCTGTTACGAGTGATAGAGATAAATATGAATTACAATATATTGGTTGGAATATTACGTCTGTAGAATATGATTCGTTTAACTATTTTGAGAGTTATAACGACTTTCAAAATATAAAAAAGCAAGAATGCGATGTGTTTTTATTGAAGGCTGTAAGCAGACTTATGTTATTGTTCGGAGAAGAAATGAATCTTAGTAAAACAAAGATTTATTTAAAAGATACTGATGTAAGTATAGAGTATAATCAAAATATTACTAAAGTTTTAAAAGACCAGAATCAGATAAGGATTTATGATAAAAACAAGGTTCAAGTAGGTTCTGCAGAGTATCTAGACGCCGCGCAAAATACAAAAGTATTGTTAGTCAGTATGTATGACGATTACGTAATAGACGAGAAAGGCATTTTATGGGAAATTATAGTTTCTAAAGGCTATAAAAAAATAGATTAGGGAGGGAAGTGTTTCGAGTGGTAAAATTAAGGATAAAACATATTGTTTCCAAAACGCAAATTGTCGAATTGGTTGGATGCAGGGAACTATAGTTTAAATTATTAAATAATAAAATGTCCGTCATTAAAAATGACGGACATTTTATACTATTATCTGAATACCTTTAGCGTGTTTGTTACGATATGGCAGTCGATACCGTCGCTCTTAAATACCTCGCCGTCCGCTTCAAATTGACTGTCGTCCAAAATTTCTATCTTTACGTGCTTGCCTTCATATTCCTCGGTGTAGGATTTCTTTACGTGCTTGCCTGTGAGAAATCCGAGTAGCCTGAAGGGGATAAGCGCGCGCTTCATCTCGTTTACTATAACTATATCAAGCTTGCCGTCGTCAACTATTCCGTTGGGGCAGATGGGCATTCCGCCGCCGATACTGCGTCCGTTGCCTATGCCTATCATAAATGTACTGCGCTCCATCGGCTCTTTATCGTCTATGGTTATGCGCAGCTTGTGCCATTTGGTGTGTATAAGCGTATATATAAGCGATGCGTAATACTTTACCTTGCCGTGAAACGGCTTCATTTCGGCGTACTTAAGCAGAACGTCTACGTCCATACCCGCGCCGAGAATGTTAAGACAGCGTCTGTCCTCAAGCTGTATAAAATCGATGTATTGCTCGTTGCCCTTGAGTATAAGCTCCATTGCCTGCTTAACCTTTTTGGGGTGCTTGCTTGCCGCGATAAAGTCGTTGCCCGTTCCGCAGGGCACAAAGCCTAAGGTGACGTTTTCGAAATTTTCAATGCCGTTAAGTACGGAGTTATATGAGCCGTCTCCGCCGAGTACGAGTATTTTGCTGTCGGGAACGGCTGAGATTTCGCGCGTAATGTTTGTAGCGTCATCCGCCTTTTCGGTGCGGTGTACGGTATACTCTACGTTATGCTTCTTTAAAATATCCTCTACGATTGTAAGCGCTTTAAGGCTTTTTCCTTTTCCGCCCTTCGGATTGACAATTATATGATGCATATCTTTGCTCCTATTTAAAATCGTAACCTTATTTTAATATTGCTTATTCTTATTGTCAACGATTGAGACCATAAAATGCGCATTTTTCAAACATTTTGTCCGATAATCATACGTTTGTATTGTAAAATGATTATATTTTATGTTTTTTTCCGTTGAATTCGAGCGAGGCTTTTATAAACTCGGAAAACAGGGGATTAGGCTTGTTCGGACGCGATGTAAATTCGGGATGGAACTGTACGCCGATAAAAAAGCCGTCTGAGCTTGTTTCTACCGTTTCGACGATACGTTCATCGGGGGATGTGCCGCTGATAATCAATCCTGCGTCGGACAGACGGGTGCGAAATTCGTTGTTGAATTCATATCTGTGACGGTGTCTTTCCTCTATCAGCGGCGAACCGTATGCGCTAAACATACGCGTGCCTTCCTTTATGGCGCAGGGATATGCGCCCAATCGCATAGTGCCGCCGATAATCTTTCCGTTCTGGTCGGGCATAAGGTCTATAACGTGCGAGCCGTCTTTTTTAAATTCTCCGCTGGTGGCGTTCTCTATGCCCGCAACGTGGCGCGCGTACTCTATTACCGCAATCTGCATTCCGAGACATATGCCGAAGTAGGGGATTGAGTTTTCGCGCGCATAGCGGCAGGCTTCTATCATTCCTTCCGTGCCTCGCGTTCCGAAGCCGCCCGGAATCAGTACGCCGTCCGCATCCGACAGTCTTTGGCATATATTGGATTTTGTAATCTCCTCGCTATCTATCCAATCTATTTTTATATTGGTGTGGTTGGCATAGGAAGCGTGATTTAACGCTTCTACAATAGAGAGATAGGAGTCGTGCAGAGCAACGTATTTTCCTACTATTGCGATTTTTATTAAGCCCTTACGAGAGTGTATGTCCTTCACCATAGCGCGCCAGGGTGCAAGGTCGCATTTGTTTTTCAATCCCAATTCGCGGCAGACAACCTTATCGAGTCCGTTTTTGTGTAGCATAAGCGGCACCTCGTAAAGACAGTTTGCAGTAGTGTTGGCAATTACGCAATCCTCCTTTACCGAGCAGAAAAGCGCGATTTTCTTGCGTATGCTTTCGCCGCAGTCGCCCTCCGAGCGGGTGATTATAATATCGGGACTTATGCCCATTGCCTGAAGCTCCTTTGCCGAGTGCTGCGCGGGCTTGGATTTGTATTCGTCCGAGCCTCCTATGTAGGGAACTAAGCAGACGTGTATAAACAGGCAGTTTTTTCTGCCTACGTCAGAGGCAAACTGTCTGATAGCTTCGATAAACGCCTGTCCCTCTATGTCGCCTACCGTGCCGCCTATCTCCGTAATGATTACGTCCGCACTGGTAAGGTCCGCATTTTTGTTTATAAAATCCTTTATTTCGTTTGTCACGTGCGGGATAATCTGCACGGTTTCGCCGAGATATTCGCCGTTTCTTTCCTTGTTAAGCACCGACCAGAATACCTTTCCGCTTGTCAGGTTTGAAAATCTGTTCAGATTTTCGTCGATAAATCTTTCGTAGTGACCGAGGTCGAGGTCGGTTTCCGCGCCGTCGTGAGTTACAAAAACCTCGCCGTGCTGAGTGGGATTCATCGTACCCGGGTCGATGTTCATATAGGGGTCGAATTTCTGCGCCGCAACCTTATATCCCCGCAGCTTCAGCAGACGTCCGAGCGACGCTGCTACAATGCCTTTTCCAAGTCCGGACACAACTCCGCCCGTTACAAATACGTATTTTGCCATACTTCCTCCAAGTGCCTTTTTAAGCTTATCGCCAACCGAATATAGGCTGATTCAGTTAGTAAAAAAGAAAAAAAGGCGTTTTTTTTTAGGAGGTTAATCCTAAGAAAAAATCGCCTTTAAGTGGCTTTGTCTATTTGGTTTTTACATTGTTACCTTAGAGCTTAAAGCTCGGTTTTTAAAAACAAGAATAAATTTATCACAGATAAAACGTTAAGTCAACACGTTTTTTTCTTTTTTTCTGAGTTCTGTGTAAAATTGTATAACAAATACTGCGGTAACTGCCATAGCTATACCGTCCGCTATCGGCGCAGCCCATAGCGCGCCGTCAATGCCCATAGCTACGGGAAGACCAATCACTAACGGAACGAGGCACACGGTATCGCGCACCAGCGAGCATATCGCAGATTTGACGGGAGAGCCGATTGCCTGAAAGAAAATGGATGACAGTTTTATTATGCAGGTAAAGGTTACAAGCATCAGGAATATGCGGAAGGTTTTGCGCGCAAACTCCCGATACAGCTCGGATTCGGAGCCGAACAGCGATATTACCGCGTCGGGGCACGCCTCGAATACTACTGTGGATATAAGACCTACGATTGCCGTGATAATCAGACATATGGTAAGCGTCTTGCGTACACGCGCGTAGTTTTGTGCGCCGTAGTTGTAGCCGATAATCGGCTGCGCGCCTATTATTATGCCTACAACTATGCTAATGACAATGGTAAACACCTTCATCACAATGCCTATAACGGCAATAGGAATATCCTCGCCGTATTTGCTGAGCACTCCGTATTTTTTCAGAATTACGTTATAGAGCAGTGTGGTAACCACTATCGAAATCTGAGTTATAAAGGTCGATATGCCAAGCTTCAGCACTTTAGAGAATACCTTAAAATCAGGCTTAAAGCTGCTAAGCTTAAGCTTGAAGGTTTTGGACTTGAAAAAATAACAGCAGGTAAGGATGCACGACGCCATCTGTCCTATTATCGTAGCCCACGCCGCGCCCGCAATGCCAAGCTTGCACACGTAAATAAAAATCGGGTCAAGTATTATGTTTATAATCGCTCCGGTCAGAGTAGAAAACATTGCATACGCGGGACTTCCGTCGGCTCGGATTGTCGAGTTTACGGCGTTGTAAACCATAAAGAAAGGTAGCACCGCCATAACTATATTGAAATATGTTTCGGCATAATCTATAGATTTGTCGGACGCTCCGAAAAGATACAGAATAGGTCTGCGCGCAAGATAGCATACAAGCATAAACAGACAGCCTATTATAAATGACCAAAGAATGCTGTTTCCAACCGCGATATGCGCGCTTTTATCGTCCTTTTTGCCCTGACATAAGCTCATAAAGGCGGCGGCTCCGTCCCCGAAGCACCAGGCGAACGCCATAGCCAGCATAGTAAGCGGAAATACAACCGACGTCGCCGCGTTTCCGAGATATCCCACCTCGCTGTTGCCTATAAAAATCTGGTCTACTATGTTGTAAAGCGCGCTGATAAGCAGCGAGAATATGCAAGGAATGGCAAATTTAAAAAGTAATCCGCCTATTTTATCGTTTTCGAAATCTATGGGTTTTCTCTGTGTAGTTTTAAGCATAATTCCGCCTCTTTGCATAAAAAAATACACGCATCCGCAACTCATTTTCGTAATCAGATTTACGTGCAAAGCACAACGTGTATCATAGAGTATAGCAATATTAGCTTTCAGCGACTAAAATTTAACACAAAAAAATCTCAAAGTCAAACGAAATGACTGCTTGAGTAAATGCGGATAATTAAATAAATTATAAATTAGCTTATAAATATCTCGACAAAAGCAATAAAAAAATATAGAATGGTAATTGAAATTTTGCACTCGTAGCTTAATTGGATAAAGTATCAGATTCCGATTCTGACGAAGCGGGTTCAAATCCTGCCGGGTGCACCAACTCTTAATAGCTTGAACTTCTTTACCGTTAAAAAGACGTTCGGGCTATTTTGTTTTATGAAAGAGTTTGAAAACTTCCGAATAAAGTAAAAGACAGGTAGAGTGTTTTGCTCTACCTGCCTTGCCGTTCCTATCGATTTATGTACGGCTACCTAATTTCATAGGTTTATATTTTGTTTTATATTCCGCTCACTGTGGCGGTTTTTATTCCGTCTTTTTCAACGGTAGTCCCTATACAATTTATTGGGATACTTTCTTTTCGGTGTTTTTATTAAGTTGTCGTTTTGCCGCCCATTCGGCATAGTCTTTTTGTCCTTGCTCTGATGATAGATATTCCTGCATTATCGGTAGCAAAACTCTTGCCAGCGATTCTATTTGATAATCGGGAATATCAAAGTTTGTTTGAGGTGATGTTTTCTTTCTCGGCATTAAATCTTGGTGTTTTCCTCCTTATTTACTACTTCCCATCTTTGTCGTTGCTGTCTTTATGTTTCTTGTTGCTCTTTTCTTGTTCTCGCTTAATTTCCTCCTCAATCTCTCTTAGACGGTTTCTTGCAATGGGCGCAGGACGATCATCCGTAGGGATGAACGGTTGCAGTATGGATGCCGCACGGTAAAATACTCTTGCAAATGCTTCGGGTTCTTTTTCACTAAACAACGAAATTGCTTTAATTGCCTTGTCATAGTTATCGTGCATTCGCTTTTCCTTTTGGTAGGAATCAAACAGAAAACTATTGTCTTTTTTCAACCGCTTGTTTTCTTCCGCAAGGCTTTTGTTCTCCACCGTTAGTGCAACAATCTGTGCTTTCATTCCGCTTTTGCTATGCGCAATTTCTCCGTTCTTTGCTCGCTCCAATTCCTGTGCATAGTCCGCTTCTGCCTCTCGTTCCGCTACGAGCTTGTCTCGCTGTTCTTTGGCTGTCTGTATTTGAGAAATAGTATCATCATAATGGGCTTCCGCTTTCTTTACGGCTTCCTTAATTTCCTGCAATTCAGACTGAGCAGATGACTTTATCTCTGAGGCATCTTTGTAAGCGTTTATCATAATCTTATTCGCTTTGTATTCTGCCGTGGACAAATGCTTGCTATCACTGCCTTCCTTTCCTCGCTCTAAGCCCCAGCGCTTTCCAACGGCTTCGTGGAAGTCTGTCTGTAACTTTGTAAGAGCAGTATGGTTGAACAGGTCTTTGCAACATATCCGTCCATTCCTTATAGGCATAAGATTTAAGTGCATGTGCGGTGTTGTTTCGTCCACGTGGACAACGGCGGATATTATATTTTCCTCGCCGTATTTATCCGCAAAGTAATGGGTGCAATCCTCAAAGAATCTCTCTTGCTCATAAGGGGTTAGGTCTTTGAAAAACTCTCTGTCCGAGCCTATTACGAAAAACGCCATTAGCACGGCGTCCTTTCTCGGTTTGGTTGGCAAATTCAATTCCTCTATCCGCTTATTGATAAACTGCGTGTAAGTACATTTCCTTTCTAACGTATGATAGTTATGCCTTGTTATCTTGCTGTCTATCTGCGGATTGTTTGCTTCATAGTTTTCATCTCTTTCGTTTTCTTTTTCCACAGGGTATATATCCGTTTTATGATACTTTTCCATATGGCATACTAAGTAACTTATGTTGTATTCCTCCTTTAATTTTTAGTTCTGTCTGCGTGGACAAAAAAGCCTCGCAGAGACCACACTTCGCTTGCGAAGTATAGTGGGCTATACTTTGTAAAAAGTATCATTGTTACGTTCCTGATTATGGCGGTCTTATTGCCATGGTGTTTACCTCCAATATTTCTTATTTTTATCTTTGACCACAGGCAAGACAGAGTGTAAAAGATAACGTGAAAAAGTCGCTGATTGCTCACCGACTTATAACCGTGTTTAGCAGTATGCTTGCCCTATGGTGGTTAGCCATTCTATTAAATTTTTGTATCACTATAAAAGCCTATAACGGCTCACGAGTTTTGCATAACTTTATAAAGCCCTGCGCAATTCATAAGCTAAGGCACGGACAGTTGTACTGCCCAAACTACACACTATATGCAGAATTTCATAAAGAAACTGCTGAGCATTGTTCAGTTCACTTATACAAAGTATATTATACATAGCACAATGTACCAATAATGGGACACTGTAAATTTTATAATTAATATAGAAACATCTAGAAAAGCAAATCAGTAACCATTGCTCAGCTAGATGCAACTATAAATGTGCATCCAAAATTGCTTGAATTATGTATTATTTATTGTTGATATAAGGCATATTATATGCTATAATGTCCAATAAATAGAAAAAATAAGTTGCATTAGGAGATAGGTATGGCGACGGGGTTGACTTCAACCGAAGTATTACAGCAGTTGAATATAAGCAAATCAACTTTTTATTATTTATTAAAGAATGATTTTATATCTGTGCCTACTACTTTCACTGGAAGGTATGTTTGGGATGCGTCTACATTAGAAAAAATTAAAAATACTTTATCCGAAAAAAATGAACAACTAGTTGAAGAAACCAAATTTAAAACAACACAAATAAATAATAGAAGATATTTAGGGAACAAGTATAAACTCTTGGATTTTATAAAAAGTATAGTTAAAACTGAATGTTCAGGAATAAATACCGTTGCCGATATTTTTGCTGGTACAGGCTCTGTTGCTTCGGCTTTCAAAGATAAAAAACTAATCACCAATGACCTTTTATACTTTAACTACATTTGCCATATAGCATGGTTCAGTCCATCAAAATATGATGAGCAAAAAATTATAAATCTAATTTGCTATTATAATGCTACTGTGCCTCAAGAAGAGAATTATATGTCGATAAATTTCGCCGATACTTTTTTCTCTTTGGAAGATTGTCGTAAGATTGGATACATTCGTCAAGACATTGAAGATAAGTTTAATCAAAGCAAGATTAATGAAAGAGAAAGAGCGATTCTAATTACATCGCTTTTATACGCAATGGATAAGATTGCTAATACATGCGGGCATTATGATGCATATATAAAAGGTGCTGAATTCACCAAGCATTTAGAATTAAGCGTTCCAATGGCACCTAATGATAATAATGAAAACAATCAATGTTATAATGAGGATGCGAATAAATTGGTCGAAAGAATTGAAGCGGATTTAGTATATATAGACCCTCCTTATAATTCACGCCAATATTGCGACGCTTATCATCTATTAGAGAATGTAGCTCGTTGGGATAAACCTACTGTATCCGGTGTCGCATTAAAAATGGATCGTAATAAAATCAAAAGTGATTATTGTACTTCAAACGCGACAATAGCTTTTGAAGAATTAATATCTAAAATTAAAGCCAAGTATATACTTTTGTCATATAACAATATGGCAGATAAAGGCAATGGGCGTTCTAATGCAAAAATAAAAGACGAAGACATTATGAGAGTATTATCTCAAAAAGGTCGAGTAAAAGTTTTTTCAGAGGAATATCGTGCTTTTAGTGCCGGTAAATCTAATATCACTAATAATGAAGAGCGATTGTTTTTATGCGAATGCTACGATTATAATAAGAAACCAATATTGCAATCCCCTTTGAACTATACTGGCGGTAAATATAAACTGTTGCCTCAGATTCTTCCACATTTTCCCAAAGATATAAATCTGTTTGTGGATTTGTTTTGTGGTGGCGGAAATGTCGGAATAAATGTGCCTTGCAATAGAGTCATTTTCAATGATAATAATTCGCTTCTTAAGTTTGTATTTGGCGCTTTAAAGAATTTAGATAAGCAATCAACATATGAGCTAATAGATTCGATAATAAATAACTATGGACTGTCTAACTCTGAGCAAAAAGGTTATGATTTTTATGGTTGTACGAGTGCAGATGGGTTAGCAAAGTATAACTCCGCAGGTTATCTAAAACTAAGAGAAGACTTTAATAAAAATAAAACCTTAGATTATCGCTATTATATAATGCTATATGTATTAATAGTCTACTCTTTCAATAATCAAATAAGATTTAATAAGAAAGGCGAATTCAATTTGCCGGTTGGGAAAAGGGATTTTAATAAAAAAATGAGAGATAAGCTTTCAGCTTTCATAGACAGACTAAAAAGCGGAGATTATACATTTGAGAACTATGATTTCCGTGAATTACCTAATGAAAACTGGAATGAAAAAACTTTTGTTTATGCAGATCCCCCATATCTTATTTCTTGTGCTACCTACAACGAACAACATGCTTGGAGTGAGAACCACGAACACGCATTGTTGAAATATTTAGATGAATTAGATGATAGAGGAATTAGATTTGCGCTCTCAAATGTATTACGTGCAAAGGGCAAAGAAAACAAAATATTGATAGATTGGATTAACAGGAATATAGATAAATACAGAGTTATTTATTTGAATTACAGTTACTCCAATTCTAACTATCAAACAAAAGACAGAGCTTCTATAACAGATGAAGTATTGATTGTAAATTATTAAGGAGTAAAATATGCCAACATACAAAAGTTACTGCTGGTCACTCGGAACAACAAGTTTCAGAATGGTGGAATTTAATAGAAAGATCGAAGAACAGCTAAAATTGCTCGATCAGTTTTGGCTTAAAACAGAATATGCCAATGAAAAATGGAGTTCTAACAACTCTATACAGACCGCTTACTATAAATTTATTCGTGAACAAGGTTTTATTGAAGAAAAGAACGCTCTGCGAAAAGATAAAGATGCAAGACAAAAAACTTCAGGACTAGTAGATTTGGGACTGATAGATAAAGAGCGTAGACTAACAGATGCCGGTTATGCACTACTTTCTATCGCTAAAAGCGGAAATTTCTCAAGAGATAATATGCTCCGTATTCCTGCAGACAGCTTTATCTATTTCAAACAATTATTAAAATCTTCATGCCCATTTGAAGATGATAACGTGCGTCCTTTTGTAGTTTTGGCATATATATTATCTGAGGTTGGGGAAATAAGCAAATCGGAATTTACATATCTTTTGCCACTTGCTATTAATAAAGATAAAACCAAACGCATCGTTAACTATATTAAAGCCATAAGAAACAATAATGCTACAATCGATGATGCTATCATATCCGTAATTTCCGAAATGGAAAATTATCAAGAAGCAAAGGATATTTTCATTAATGCTTCTAATATTGACGAATCGTTGATCCAAGAAATAGGAATGAACCGCAAAAGTCGAACCTATGACATTCCTTACGCCAAACTTTATCATACTTTACAAGAATTTCGTACTTACCACACGAATGAAGCAGCGATTGAATTATTTAATGCTGTAGATAAAATTTCAGGCAAAGCACGCTCATATTGGAAAATGTACCTTTTTAATTCCATATCACGGAGTAGAATTGAAACAGTCGGTATTAGAGCAGTCAAACAAAACAAAGCCATTATAACTATAAATGATGATATTGCTTTTAAAGAAGAATTTTTTAAATTACTACACCTATTTAAAGCAAAGAGTTTGCTGGATGACTATTATGATTTAAATAAGCGTTACTTTAAGACGAGCGATACCATTATTTTTCAAGATGATAAAGTCAGGTTTGATATTATACCGAATTGCTATTTCGCTTTGGTAAAGGATAGTCTATTAAATATAGCGTTTTCAGAAGCCGATAATTTAGATTTTAACTGCGAGCTATCGGCGATTGAAACAACGCTTGCAGTAACCTCAGTACAGCTATTTCATAAAGCTGAAGAATTATACGGAGTTCAAGTTCGTAGCCTTTTTGACATTCAAGACTTCGTCGAAAAAGATAGATATAAACGCTTTAATCAAATGATTGATACTCGTTTTACGGATGATGTGCTCGTTAACTTAATGACAATGTTTGAAAAACGCAGCGATAATGATATTCAAGCGATTGTTACCAATAACGCTGACGTCCCTACTATATTCGAGTATGTTCTCGCTATTGTGTGGTACAAGATTTCAGGCAGACAAGGAAAAGTTCTCGAATATATGAATCTATCGCTAGACGCAGATTTGCTTCCTATTACTCATGCAGCAGGCGGTCACGAAGATATTACATACAAATATGCCGCTACGGCAGATTATCCTGCCCACACTCTACTAATTGAAATGACATTGGCGAACAAAAATAACCAGCGTCGTATGGAGATGGAACCTGTGTCAAGACACTTGGGCGATTATTTGCTTACCCATCGAGATGAAGAAGCTTACTGTCTGTTTGCGACTACATTCCTTCACGTCAATGTAACGTCTGATTTTAGAAGCAGAAAAACCACACCCTACTACTCAATGGACGGATCGGAATTTGTGGAAGGGATGAAGATTATTCCTTTCCAAACAAGCGAGATAAAAACTATAATTAAAAAACAAATAACCTATGCACAACTATATCGCATTTTCGAGCAAGCATATCAATCAAATGTTGCGCCAAATATGTGGTATCAGCAAGAAATATGCTATCAAATCTGAGGTGTACTATGGAAGAACTGATAGTAGAAAATATGAAATTAAATGAAGAAATACCTAAAATGTTTTCCTCCGAAGAATTGGATAGGTTTTTAGATATTCTGTCTTCAAACGATAGTGATGCGAAGCGTCAAGATCAATTCAGTCGGTTAATAAAAGGAGAATAAAAATGATTCTTTTATCAATAGAAATTAACTGTTTGCGTGGCATCAAAAATCTTCATTTAGATTTTAATGCTAAAAATGCTGTTATTTATGGAGACAATGGCACTGGGAAAAGTGGAGTTATTGATGCTATCGATTTTCTAATAAAGGGCGATATTACAAGACTTTCCGGTACTGGATCTAAAAGTTTAACATTAGGTAAACACGGAAAATATGTAACTGAAGATATAAATCAAGCTTGGGTTAAGGCTATTGTAAAATTACCGAATTACGCAGAAGAAATTGAAATTAAACGATATTTAAATAATCCCAATGTGCTGGTATGTGATTCAAAATACAAGTCTGATTTTGAAAAAATAAGCAAACTTGCAGAATCGCAAGCACATTACCTTTCACGTAGAGAGATTTTACAATTTATAAATGCGACAGATCAAGATAGATCAAAAAGCATTGAAAAACTTTTAAATTTATATTCATTAGAAAAGAATAGAAGTGCTTTGCAAAAAGTAAAAAAAAGCAATTGATGACGAGCTAAAAACAAGTCGAACTCAAGAAAAAACTTATATCAACAAAATTTCTGAGGCACTTGGCGTTGAGCAAGCCCTCTGGCTAGATGCTATTAATGACATACGTTCTCAATTAGGAACATTCCTAATTGCTGAGTTAAAAGAAGATTCTATTGTTTCGAATATAACACTAACAAATACAACTACTCCTAAAGTGGAAGTTACCACATTGCTACAAAAGATTGAAGATATTTATAAATCTTTTTGCGTTGGAGCAAATAGTTTAATTAACCAAATTAAAGAAGCAAAATTACAATATGAGAAAGTATCTTTATCAAAGCAATACGAGGATGATATCAATTCCATTATGTTATATGAACAAGGACAAATATTATTAAAATCCGATATTTGCCCACTGTGCGGTCAAGAAATTGAAAGTAAAGATAAACTATTAAGTATTCTTCAAGAGAAAATCAATAAGCTCAAAGGAACTAGAAAAGTTTTTAATGAGTATCAAAATAGTATTAAGCAATTGCAACAAACACTTGCCACTATAAAGCATCAGCTTTCCGTGGTTGATTTTAATAAACTGTCAAACTTTATTGACAGCAAGATGTTACAAGATATTCTTACGGATGTCACAAATCTTTATAATGCCGTTGAGAATGAAAAATTTCCTTCAAATTTAGCACAAGTTTTCTTAGATCAACAGTATGAAAAAATAATAACTACATGTTATATTGATGAATTATGTAAGATTTCTGCTAGTATGGCAATAGATAATAAAGAAACGAATTTTAAAAATCTTATTGACATCAATTCCACTTACAGTCTGCTAGTTAAATTACAACGGAATATAGACTTATATACACGTTATGCCAATAGAGCAACAACGCTTTTAAATGTGTATGTAGCTTCACAGACAAATGCTTTAAATGAAATGTATAACTCTATACAAGATCGTTATTCTCAATTGTACAAAATCATACATGAATCTGATGAGGAAAATTTTTCAAGTACTTTTAACAGAAATTCTACAAGTTTGGAATTACAAGTAAAATTTAAAGACGGGAATATGTATCCTCCTAATGCTGTGCATAGTGAGGGACATCAAGATAGTATGGGTATTTGTTTATTTTTTGCTTTATCAGAAAAGATTTCAAATAGTCAATTAAATTTAATTCTTCTTGATGATGTTGTTATGTCAATAGATATTGATCACAGAAAAAACTTTTGTAAATTGCTAAAGGAACAATTTCCTCAAAAACAATTTATTATTACGACGCACGATTATATATGGAGAAAAGAATTAGAAACGCAAGGCGTTGTCACAAAAAAAAATATTATTCATTTTAAGTCATGGGACATTGGGCACGGACCATATGTAGAAGTGGGAAGCAATATTTGGGATGCTATAAATAAGCATCTGGAAAAAGGCGATAAAAGCGAAGCAATAAGTTTAATGCGTTATCATATGGAAGAATTCTTTTCTGATATTTGTGCTAAATATAGATTAAAAGTACCTTATTCTACATCAGGTCGTTGGAGTTTAGAAGAAGTTCTTTCTCCTGTTAATTATCATTACAGACAAGCAATTAAAAAAGCAAAAGAATCAGCAGTTTCATTTAAAAAACCAATAGATAAAATCGAGGCATATGAAAAGTTATACGTTTCTGCTTTTGACAATCTACAGGTTGAACGTTGGACAATTAATCCTAGCACTCACTTTACAGTCTGGGCTCAATCACTATCAATCGATGAACTTAAATCAACTAGTTTTGCTGTAAAAGAGTTTTGCGAAGTATTTGAATGTTCAAATTGCAAAAGTTTAATTAATATTAATTCTGATATTAATTTAACACCACAAATCATTTGTTGTGACTGTGGTGATTATTATTTTTCTTGCATAAAGAATAAATAATATGTAGCTATCTTAGCTATGAGAGCAGTAATTTATGCACGTTATTCAAGCGACAATCAATCGGAAGCGAGTATCGAAGGTCAACTGCGAGAGTGTATGGAATACGCAACCTATAACGATATACAAGTTATGGGAAACTACATAGATAGAGCGTTATCCGCAAAGACAGACCAACGTCCCGAATTTCAGCGTATGATAAAAGACAGCTACAAACATGCTTTTGATTGTATCATCGTCTGGAAGTTAGACCGCTTTTCACGCAACCGCTATGACAGCGCACACTATAAAGCCCTGCTCCGCAAAAACGGTGTAAAGGTTGTGTCCGCAAAAGAAACGATTGCGGAAGGCTCGGAAGGCATACTTCTTGAATCCGTCTTGGAAGGTATGGCGGAATACTATTCCGCAGAACTTTCCGAGAAAGTAACACGAGGAATGAAAGAAAACGCTTTGAAAGGTCTTTGGAATGGCGGAAACGTGCCGTTTGTATATGTTATCAATGCCGAAAGAAAGTTAGATATAGACCCGCAAGCGGCGCCTATTGTTGCAGAGATATTCAAAATGTGTAATGATGGAAAGACTGCAAAAAATATTTATAACATTCTGTCCGAACGCAAAGTAACACGCTCTAACGGAAAGGGACTAAGTTATAATGCTATTCGTTATATTCTAACCAACCATGTTTATATCGGCGAGTATTCCCATATGGGTGTTATTATCAAAGACGGTGTTCCGCCTATTGTAAGCGAAGAGCTTTTCAGTTCAGTACAGTTGGAAGTTGCCAAAAACTCAAAATCACCGGCAAGGCATACGGCAACAGATGACTATTTGCTAACCACAAAACTCTTTTGCGGACGTTGTGGCGCAATGATGGTCGCTCAGGCAGGTACAAGTAAAACAAAAGGCTTAGTATATCGCTATTATGCTTGCGTACGGCAGAAAAAGCATCTTTGCGAAAAGAAAATGATAAGCAAGACCAAGTTGGAAGATTTTATCGTCCACAAGACAATGGAATTTTTGAAAGATGACGGCGTTATAGAGAAACTGTCTGAAAAGCTATACGAATTACAGTACACGGAAAGCACATTGCTTCCCAAACTGCAAGAGCAGTTAAAGCAGAAAGAAAAAGAGATTGAGAATATAGTAAACGCCGTTCAGAAAGGTTACGCAACTGAAATACTGTTAAAGCGGCTGTCCGATCTTGAAAAAGAACAAACAGAGATAACGGATGCTATTGCCAAAGAACAGTTAAAAGCCCCGATATTCACGCAAGACCATTTCCGAATGGCACTGTACAATTTCCGCAAGATAGACATATCCAAACAAGACGGAAAACGCAAGATAATAGATACATTTATTAACTCGATTTACCTATATGACGACAGTATGAAAATCGTCTACAACGCTAATGGCAAAGAAGAAGTAGTATCGCTTGAGGAACTCGAAAGTTCAACTTTGTTTTCAAACGGTGCGCCAAGTGTGTCGGTCTAAAAGTCTTCTGACAATTAGACCGATTTTCACGTTTTTGGGGCGTTTTTTGGAAATTTTTGCCCGAAATACAGCTGACGAACAAAAAACGAATGACCGAGTACGGAAAATATGCCGTTCGCGGTCATTTTTTATTTGGAAAACAGTAAAAATTTTTCGTCAAACACACTCTTGCTTGCCACTACTAAAAGTATCCCCCGACAAGATTTGAATAAAGAATACAAAACAAATGTGTAACGAAATAAACCCACCTTATTCTTTACAAACGCGCCGCAAAATGCTATACTAAAAGAGTAAAAATCTATAAAGGAGGTACTCTCGATATGTTTGCCAAAAGACACAGGTCATACTATACGAAAGAAGGCTACAAGCAAGTATACAAGCCGAACAGTCCCGAAGCGCGAAGCGACGGGTATGTAGCCGTACACCGAGATGTCGCAAGCAGGAAAATGGGCAGACCGCTGTGCTCGAACGAAGTGGTGCATCACCGCGACGGAAATAAGCGTAACAATAGACCAAACAACTTGCAAGTGATGAGTCGGCGGAAACATTGGTATGTGCATAATGGAAAAAGATAAAAAACTGCGACCGCTGAAAATATGGGAAATCCTCCGACACGAAACGGACGAAGATCATCCGATGGGAACGGAAACGCTTCGTGCCAAACTCGAAGAATGCGGCTATCCTTGCACGCGCAAAACAGTCTATGCCGATATAGCGATGCTGAACAATAACGGCTATGAGATAATGTGTAACCGAAAGATAAGCAACGAATACTACGTTGCCGATCGCAGTTTTGATATTCCCGAATTGCAAATCTTAATGGATGCCGTGCAAGCCGCAAGTTTTATCACAGACAAAAAGACAAAAGTGCTTGTCGGAAAAATAGCGCAGCTCGCAGGCGATAAAAAAGCGGAAGTCTTGCAAAGGAACACTGTCGAATTTCACACGCCCAAAAGCGACAACGAGCAGATATTCTATACCGTTGACAAAATAGGCGACGCCATAGAACAGCGTTGGCAAATCTCGTTTTTGTACTTCGATTATGACATTTGCCACCAACGGGTATATCGCAAAGAAAAGCGGCGGTATGTGGTCAATCCGCTTTCGACCGTGTTCTCCAACGACAACTACTACCTTATGTGCTATGACGATAAACACGGCAATATAGGGCATTACCGAATCGATCGTATGGAAGATATGAAAATCGAGTACACTCCTATAACTGAAACGGAAGAGTCAAAGAAATTCGATTTATCGCGCCATAAAAGGGCGTTGTTTGGAATGTTCAATGGCGAAGACGCACAGGTAACCTTTCAAGCAGATAAATCGCTTGTAGACCATATTTTCGACAAATTCGGAAAAGACATATATATAGCATACGGCGAAGGCAGTTCGGTAGTATTTACGGCCGACGTGCAGGTAAGCAAACCGTTTCTCGGTTGGTGTTGCTCGTTCGGCAATATGCTAAAAGTGATTGCTCCGCAATTGATAGCGGACAAAGTAAAAGAGTTTTTGGCGGCAATGGCGGAGCAGTATAAGTAAGGAGAAAACAATGGCAGTATTTATTGAAATACTTTCGATTATATTGCAAGGTTTCCGGGGAACGCTGTACGGCATCGCACAGGGGATATATGAACTATTGCCAGCCGCAATGCAACTGAGAAAATTGGCAAGTTATTTCACTCCGCCGGGAATAGTTGCATTATATTTCGGTGTACCGACCGTAATTGTGACGGTACTGTTTTTCATTGCGCGGAAAGCAATGAAAAAGGCAAAGCAAAGTAAGCCGCTGTTCGTCTTGCTAAAATCACAAAAAAATGGTGTAATGAAATAAAGGGAGTAAGCAATGAAAATCATTCATGGCAAATATAACGAAGCGAAAATCTACACCGACGTGGTAGACGACGGAGCGGTTGCACAGATACAAGCGATGTGCGATTCGCCCGTTTTTAAGCAATCGAAAATCCGTATAATGCCCGACGTACACGCAGGCGCAGGCTGTACTATAGGCACAACGATGACTATAGCGGATAAGATCGTGCCGAATATGGTAGGTGTGGACATCGGCTGCGGAATGGAACTTGTGCGCATCGCTGAAAAGAATATCGACCTTGCCGCGCTCGATAATCTTATATACGCGAAAATACCGTCGGGATTCAATTACCGCGATAAACCTCACGGATACACACAGCAGATAGACCTTTCCGAGCTTTGTTGCGCGAAACAGGTAAATACGGACTTGGCTTATGTCAGTCTCGGTACGCTCGGCGGCGGCAATCACTTTATAGAGGCAGACAGAGACGATGACGGAAATATTTATATCGTCGTACATTCGGGAAGTCGTCACTTGGGTAAAGAGATAGCCGAACTCTATCAAAACGAAGGTTACCGCAGATTATGCGGCAACTCGCAATCGCAACTGCAAGAAATAATAAAGAAGCTTAAAGCGGAAGGCCGCGCGCAAGAAATAGAAAAAGAGATACAAGCGGCAAAGAATAAGCAGTCGGAAGTGCCGCAAGATATGGCATACGTCGAAGGCGAACTGTTTGACGATTATATTCACGATATGAAGATAACGCAACGCTTTGCCGTACTGAACAGACAAGCAATGGTAGATGAAATCGTGCGCGGCTTGGGGTTGACCGTGGTTGAGCAATTCACCACCATACACAATTATATCGATACGGACAATATGATACTGCGCAAAGGAGCGGTGTCGGCGCGTAAGGGCGAGAAACTGCTTATACCTATAAACATGCGCGACGGCTCGCTTATCTGCGTAGGCAAAGGGAACGACGATTGGAATCAAAGCGCACCGCACGGCGCGGGCAGGATATTGAGCCGCGGCAAAGCGCGGGCAACGCTTACCATGGACGAGTTCAAAAAAGAGATGTCGGGCATTTACACGACGTCGGTAAACCCTAACACATTGGATGAAAGCCCTATGGCGTATAAAACGATTGACGACATCGTGGATAACGTCGATCCGACAGTTGAGATAGTCAAGCGCATCAAACCGATATATAACTTTAAGGCGAGCGAAGAAGTATCGTTCGGCAAAAAGGCGTCGGGGAAATAAAAAAACGGATAGAGATGTTGCGCAGCATATAAAACGCCTGCAGACCATATTAAGGTAAAGCGATTCAAAATACAGAAAAACGAGATTTTGTAGCACACATCTATAAAAACGCGAGATTTCGTAAAACACACACTCGCAAATGCACGTTGACATAACGTCCTTTTCTTTTAGAAAAGCATGAAAATGCCGCGTGCATTTTCTCGTTTCTAACGCGCAAACAAATATTAGCTATTGTATCAAGCTGACGTTGTAAACATCAAAGTCGTTATCGGCAAGGCTTTTTTATAACAAAATTAAAAGCGGACGTCCGTCCGCTATTTTATTATCTGTTGTCGATTTTTTCGGGATACATATCGTGGTGCGAAAGCCTGTCCCAGGCTACCTGTTCCCACTTGGTTCCTTTTTTGCCGTAATTGCAATATGGGTCTATGGAAATTCCGCCTCGGGGCAGAAATTTGCCCCATACTTCGATATAGGATGGGTCCATCAAGTCAATAAGGTCGTTCATAATTATATTTACGCAGTCTTCGTGGAAATCGCCGCGGTTTCTGAATCCGAAAAGATATAACTTTAAAGACTTGCTTTCAACCATCTTTTCGCGCGGTACGTACGAGATGTATATAGTGGCAAAATCGGGCTGACCGGTAATCGGGCAAAGGCTTGTGAATTCGGGACAGTTGAACTTTACGAAGTAGTCCCTTCCGGGATGTTTATTTGCAAATGCCTCCAATACGGACGGGTCGTAAGTATTCGGATATTCAGTGTTGTTATTTCCGAGCAGGGTAATACCTTCGTTCTGTTTTTCTCTTGGCATATTATTCTCCTATAATTGCGGGGTCTTCTATTCCGTTGGCTCTGAATGCGTCGGCGCGGTCGCGGCAGGTAGCGCATACTCCGCAGGGTTTCTCGCCGCCCGAATAACAGCTCCAGGTATATTTATACGGAACGCCGAGTTCAAGTCCCATTTTTACAACCAGCGATTTGTTTAAGTTTACAAAGGGCGCAAGAATTTTAAGCTGTCCGCCGCTGCCCGTATAAATAGCTTCGCTCATAGCGGAATTGAACTTTTCGCTACAATCGGGATAGGCGTTGCCCGCCGCGTCGTCGCTGTGCGCGCCATAATATATTACCTCGCACCCGTGCGACAGCGCCACGCTTGCCGCCGCCGAAAGAAACAGTCCGTTTCTGAAAGGCACATAGGTCGATACGGGTTTGCCGCCCGTTACGGAAAGCTGTTCGGCATAGCTTTGCAGAGGTATATCATTGTGCGAATCTGCCAAGAGCGAACAGTCTGAACCTTCGAATATGACCGAAAGGTCGAGCCGCTTTAAAACAACGCCGTAAAAGTCGGCAACTTTTTGCGCGGCGTCAAGCTCTTTGCTGTGGGTCTGACCGTAGTAAACGGAAAGGGCGGAGACTTCCTCCGCGCCGTATTTTCGGACCGCCAGTCCGAGACAGGTGGCGCTGTCCACGCCGCCGCTTAATAAAACTAATGCTTTCATAATCTATCTCCTAAAAGATTTTGCAGGGAAACGTCGTCTTTGAACGCTCCGAAATAAGTTTTGGTAACCGTTTTTGACGATACGTTTTTTATTCCGCGCGAGGTCATACAGCTGTGGCAGCCTTCAATCCTTACGCCGACGTCGGGAGATAATGCCGCAAGCGAAATTATCTCGGCAATGTCCCGTCCGAGACGCTCCTGTAATTGCAGGCGTTTTGCCGCCATATCGCAGATGCGCGCGATTTTGCTAAGTCCCAGAACTCTTCCGCGCGGGACGTATGCCACATCGACTTTCATATCGTACATAAGCGCCATATGATGCTCGCAATAGCTGAACACGCTTATATCCTTTATGACCACCGCGCCGCCCGAATTCGGGTCGGAGGGAACCTCAAAAGTTTTTCCGAACATTTCCGCAATTTCGCGGTTAGTGTACTTTATCCCTTCAAAAGCTTCTTCGTACATTCGCGCTACGCGGGCGGGCGTTTCGCGCAGACCTTCCCTGTCGGGGTCTTCGCCAATGGCAACCAATAATCCGCGGATATGTTTTTCAATTTCTTTAATATCCATATTTTCTCCTATACCCCTCGCATATTGGGATTCCAGATGATTTTATGCAACTGCAATTGCAGGCGCACGCCGTTAAGCTTACGCTCTTTCATAAACTCCACTATTTCTTCGGGCTCGATTTTTCCGAACACGGGGCTGAAATAAACGCGGCACCTGTCGGTAAGTCCGTACTTGTTTATAATCTCTTCCGCGCGCGCAAGGTCGCACTTATTTCCGACCACAAACTTGACCGAGTCGCGTAGCGTAAGGAGTGAAAAGCTTTCGGTGAGCATAAATTTTTCCATTCCGCTTGAAGGAAGCTTATAATCGGCGGTAACGGCGGGACGGGGCGAGAGGGAAACGATATCCTGTAACGGCACGCTTCCGTTGGTTTCTATTTCGACTTCTGCTCCTAACGCTCCCAGCATTTCTATAAGCCGCGCAATATCCGCCTGCAAAAGCGGTTCGCCGCCCGTCAGGGTAACGTTTTTTACGCCCGTCGATTTCACGTATTCGACAAGCTCCTCGGCAGAAGCAAGCTCGTATTTTACGTCGGCGGTATTTGCCCAACGAGTGTCGCAATAGCTGCAATTCAGATTGCAGCCGCAAAACCGCAGAAATACGGCAAGCTCGCCTGCGCGCGGACCTTCTCCGTTTATACTTACAAACTTTTCGGCAACTTTAAAACAGGACATATTATTCACCGTATTCCGCACAGTTTTCGGGCGACTCGTAAACGGTCACGCGGGTAACAGGCAGACCCTTGCTGCAAAGCTCGGAGTATATGTGCGCGGCAAAATTTTCGGCAGTTGGTCTGAAATCCGTTTCAACCAATGAAAAGCCTTCCTCTTTAAGCGCGGCAACGGTTGTGGATTTAAGAGTGCTTTTTTCGTAAATCAGCGTATGGTCAAAGCCTTCGGCAATCTCTTTTACTATCTGCTTAAAATCGCCGAAGTCCAAAAGCATACCGCGCTTTTCGCCGCTTGTCTGTAATTTGTCGCTGTTTATCTTTGCTTCCACAATCCAGTGGTGACCGTGGATATTTGCGCACTTGCCGTTGTATCCGTGAAGAAAGTGCGCGCTGTCAAAACAAGCCGTAGCTTTTAAATAATACATATCTCTCCTTTTGCAAAAAAATACAGTCGCGACAAAACGACTGCACCTAAAAAAAGACTCTTCCCATTCAGATGCCCTGGTTTTGTTTAACGACAGGATGGCGCAAACGAACTGTCCGTTTAATTAGCTATATAATACCACGCCGCAGCTTGTATGTCAACTCAGCCGAAGAACTTACTCTTTGCTCATTTTTTACTGAATGCGCGTCCGATTTGCAACGATTTGCTTTTAAATCGCACAAAGCATAGTTTTCTGTCAAAATAAGCGGTTTGCATTTGTTTTTACTTAATGCTATTGACAAAGCATAAGATTATATTTATAATTACAGATGTTATATAACATACGTAATTATAGAGGATATATGCCCAAACGGACTGTAGATAAAAATGAGATAATAAAAACGGCATTGGAGATGACAAGGGAAAACGGCTTTGAAAGCGTCAACGCGCGCAGCGTGGGCAAAAGGATGGGCTATTCCGTGCAGCCGATTTACAGTTATTTCAGAAATATGGAGGCGCTGAAGCAAGCCGTATTGGGCGCGGCTATGCAGTTTTATAACGAGTTCATTTATTCGCGCGTAGACAAAGCGGGGGTACTTGAGAGTATGGCACGAGCAAACGTAGCGTTTGCAAAATACGAAACCAATTTGTTTAAGCTGCTGTTTCTTCAAAAGCTTAACGGACTTAACAGCTTTGACGATATTTACGAATGGATGGGGGATAAGCAGGCAACCAAGCAGTTGTCCGAAAAATTATCTTTATCGGAGGAAAAGGTAAAGGACGTTTACATAATGCTTATAATCTTCACGCACGGAGTGGCGACGATGATAGCGACGGGAGGCGCGGATATCTCCGATGAGGAAAGCTCCGCTATGCTTGAAAAAGCATATAAAGCCTTTATAAAGCAATAAGCGATTTTCAAATCAATAAAAAAGATAGCTTGGGTGTTTTATACAATGTACAAACCAAGTAAACATATGCTTAAATAAAAATATAAGGAGCGGAGTATGGATAACAAAAAAATGCTGGAATACCTTGTGGAGCTTTCTGCAAACAACACGCGAGAATGGTATCACGCACACAAGAAGGAAAACAAATATGCGACCGAGCAGTTTGAACAGCTGGTTCAGGAGCTTATTTACAGTATCGGAGATTTTGACCAGAGCGTGCTTCATAACGTGCCGAAGGAGCTTACCTTCAAGCTTGTACGCGATACAAGGTTCAGTCACGATAAATCGCCGTATAATCCTGCGTTCAGGGCGCACATATCATCGATGGGAAAGCTTCCTGTTCCCGTAGGTTATTATATAATGATAAAGCCCGGCGGCGGAAGCTTTTTGGGCGGCGGATTATTTGCGGATATGTTTTCGGACGCTACGGCAATGGTGCGCAGTTATATAGCGGAGCATCCCGCCGAGTGGAGCGAAATAATAAACGCCGAGGAATTTAAAAAGTATTTTACGGTAAAGGGTAACGCGTTGAAGAACGTTCCCGCAGGATACGATAAGGAAAATCCGCAAGCGGAATATCTTAAATATAAATCCTGGTATTTGGAGTATAACGTGCCTGATAAGCTTGTGTTAAACGAGGACGAGTTTTTTAGGACGGCGACGGAGGTATTCAAGGCGATGAAACCGTTTAACGATTATCTCAACAGGGCTCTTAAGGATTTTAAAATGCCTACTCGATGATAATAAATCGATATTTAGATAAAATTTATTATAGTACTTACGGGGTGAGCGGTGATAATACCGTTCGCCCCGCAATATTAAGTGCGCTTTATACTTCCTTAGCTTCGGATTGCTTTTCATTCGGCAAAAGGGTATTTAGAAAATACTGACACGCCAACAGTATGTGAAGCATTGAAAAGATATACATTTGCACCGCCGCAGTTATGAAGGTAGCCTTTTGAGGGGTATTGACGCATAATATCGCAAACACTCCCGAGATAATGAAGAAGGCGAGCAGACCGCCGCTTATCATAGCCTGCGTTTTATTGCGGAAACACGCCGTAGTGCTCAGCGAGATAATTACGGCTACAAACATAATAAAGCCCAGCGTAGCAAATACGTTGTGAACCTTGCGCATAAGCATATGCTTTGGTACGTCGTCCGTTATAAATGGAATGGAAATGCCTATAAGCAGAATAATGCAGCTTGCCGCGGTCAAGAAATAGAATAAACCTTTGCAGCGTTTGGAATACTGACCTTCGTCAAGCGCGACCTTGAGCAGATATCCGAACAGCGCGAAATTATAAAGTCCCCAAAGATAAACTACGGGAAGCAGATTGTTTTGCCAGCCTATTTTAGATATCGACGTTGAAACAAGATTGATTCCGCTGCCTGCAATCATAATTGCGGACAGAATAGGCGCGGCGACAAGACTGAGCAGTACAACAAGGATATTATGCGTTTTCTTGCGCGTTATAAGATATTTGGGCTTCGGCGCGTTCAAATCGAATATTTTCATAAAATCACCTCGTCAAATCTCGCAATATCGTTATGGGAATTATTGTATCATAAAAAATGTATTTGTATATAAATAATTATTTGTCGTAAAGCGTATTAAAATAAAAAAGAATGTTGCGCGCAGGTGCGCGCGTATATATAATTATAGTATGGTCAGGATAAGCGAAGCGCTTTCGGAGCGGATAAATTTAATAAAGTCGCGCATAGGCAACACGCCTATAACGGATTTGGGAAGCGGCATATACGGAAAGGTAGAAGGTCTTAATCCCGCAGGCTCTATAAAGGACAGAGCCGCACTGTATATTCTTAAAGCCGCGCTTGAAAGCGGAGAACTCAGAGAGAACGGCACGGTTACGGAGGCTACAAGCGGAAATACGGGTATAGGAATCGCATACGCGGCAAGAGAACTCGGTTTACGCGCCGTTATATGTATGCCGGACAATATGAGTGCCGAGCGCAGAAAAATGATATCGGGTTACGGCGCCGAGCTTGTGCTTACGCCTGCCTCTGAAGGAATGGCGGGAGCCGTCGCGGCGGCGGAGCGTATAAGAGGGGAAAGGGGAGCGTTTATTGCAAATCAATTCGGAAATCCCGCGAGTATAGAAGCCCATTTCAGGACCACTGCTCCCGAGCTGTTTAAACAGCTGCCGAGTGCAAAATACGTTGTTTGCGGCGTCGGCAGCGGAGGAACGGCGATGGGCTTTGCCAAATACATATCTGAAAACGGACTCGATTGCCGTGTTATAGGAGTAGAGCCGTCCTCAAGCCCGTTATTAACCAAAGGATATTTCGGAGCGCATAAGATACAGGGCATAGGAGCAAATTTCGTGCCGCAAATTCTCGACGTTAAAGAGCTGCACGGGATAATTGCCGTTGAAGATGAAAAGGCTATGGCTTGCGTTAAGGAGCTTTACAGGATAAGCGGCTATAAATGCGGAATTTCCTCCGCCGCGGCGTACTTAGCCGCAAAGCGTTTGCGCGCGGAGGTTGACGGAGATATCGCCGTAATTCTGCCGGATAACGGAGAACGCTATAGCGACGAGCTTTATAAATGATGTTTTGACTTAGTTTAAATAGATATTTTTGTTTCAGAATTTAAAGACGTGCAATAAAAGTTTATTGCACTTGCAAACGTGCCGCTTGATATGTTATTATCAAATTGCCACACAACGGAATAAAACACTCACTTTAAACCGACAATATAATCGGCATTTTCGTCGCATACGTTCGGCTTTTGGCGAGTGTTAAAAAAGTTGTGTGGCAACAACGCGGCGGATGCAGTGCGCTACGTTGTGGCGCACTTTTTATTTTCCGTATACTGGGAAATTCCGCGCTCAAGCTTATATTTAAGACACTCGCCTTTTAAGGCTTGAATATAGGAGGTGCTTATGAAAAAAGCAACAAAGATTTTGATGATAACAGCCACACTTATCATCGCGGTTGCTCTGCTTGTTGCCTGTAACGAAGGACAGCAACAGAACGATTACACAGTCACGTATGTGACAAACGGAGGAAGCGCGGTAGCGTCGCAGACTCTGTCGCAGATAGCGACCGAGCCAAAGACCACGCGCAGCGGCTACAGCTTTGCGGGATGGTACGACAATCCCAAATTTGACGGCAGTAGGATAACCTTTCCGTACACGCTAAGTAAGGATATTACTCTTTACGCGCGGTGGATAGAGGCTGGAGACGGTCCCGAAATTCCGCCGGAGCCGAGCGAAGGCTATACAGTCATCTTTGACGCGAAAGGAGGAAGCGCGGTAATGTCATATACGGGCACCGAAATTGAAGCAGAGCCGGTTACAACCTTGAGCGGCTACGAATTCGGAGGCTGGTATGACAACCCCGCTTGCAACGGCAGTCGAATAAGCTTTCCGCTTACGCTTACAAAAAATATGACCTTGTATGCCAAGTGGGATAAGCTTTCCGAATGGGTGCAGACTTCAGCCGAGGATTACGAGCTGTACCGCGAGGGCGACGACGTGGTCGCTGTTATCTACAAAGGCTCGGAAAAGCGAATAATACTGCCAGATGATATGGAGCTGTTTTATACAGATTCTTATCTTTATTTAGGGGAAGAACCGACGGTAGTCGGCATAAAAATTCCCGATACGATAACCGAAATTCCCGACGCATTCTGGTTTTCGAGTTTGGAATCGGTAAGCGAGTATTCGGTTAACGATACGCATTCTACTATGTCCGCCAAGGACGGAGTACTATATTCCAAGGACGGAACAAAGCTCATTTTATATCCGCTCGGCGCGACGGCTAAGTCGTTTACGGTGCCGTCAACGGTCAAAACCGTAGGCGAGGCGGCATTCTACGGCAATGCCGCGCTTGAAAGCATAACTGTCTCCGAGGGCGTGGAAACCATTGACTCCTGGGGCGTTTCTTATATGTCCAATTTGAAAAACATTTCGCTTCCGAGCACTTTGAAAACCTTGGGCGATTACGGCGCTCTCGAGAGTAATCCGCTTGTTGAGGAGCTTACGTTCCCTGCAGGACTTGAGGTGTTCGGCAGTCAGACTCTTAAGGATTGCACGGGACTCAAGCGCCTTGTCGGTCCTGCGATTATGAATCTCAGAAACACGCACGCCGTCAACCTCGAGTATCTCGAAATAAACGGAGCCGCAGGTACTGAAAAAGTATCCTTCACGGGCAGAAGCGCGCTTAAAACGGTAGTTATCGATGCGCCTGTAAATTCCGTGTGCTTCACGGATTGCGCAAATCTTGAAAGCGTAACTCTGTGCGAAGGCTTGCTAAAATTTGAAGCAAGAGCATTCGGCGGATGCGCCTCGCTTTCGGAAATTGATATTCCGTCTACGCTCACTACGGTCGGGGATAGGGCGTTTAATAATTGCACGTCGCTCAAGCGTCTGATGTTGCCCGAGGGCTTGAAAAGCTACGGCAGCTCGTGCTTTGACGGCTCGGCAATAGAAGAACTGTACATTCCGTCCACGGTGACTGCAGCAAATGCCAAGAGCCTGAACGGAGCAACCCGTCTTAAAACCTTGTCCTGTCCTGCCGAAATAATAAATTCGTTGTACAGCGGAGCGACTAATATAGAAAAGTGTCCCGTACAAAATCTTATTATCAATTCGGGAAAGCGCATTGCAAGCCAAAATACAAGATGGGAGTCGTTGCATACATTGGTAATTCCCTCAAGCGTAACGTCTATAGACAATCTGGCATTTGCGGGTATTGTGGCAATAGTGCAGATAACAAATCTGTCAAGCGTTGACTTCAGACCTATAGTATATGGCGGAGCTTCGCAAATGCCCAACGAGGATGTTGAGATAAGAAGGAGCGAAAGCACTCCCTTCAAGGGAAAAATCACGCAGGAATCAAACGGTTTTGTAAAATACGTCTACAATGGCGACGTCATAGTACTCGATTGCGACCGCGAGATAATCTCTCTTTCTGCTTCGGATTTTGAGGGCTATAACACAATCGGCGCGTTTGCGTTTGTAAATTGCGAGAAGCTTGCAAGCGTCGTTATCCCGGCGAATATCAAAACGGTAGGCTCAAACGCCTTCCGTTGGTGCGAGAGCCTGACGCGGCTTGAAATTAAAGACGGCGTTGAAAGGATAGAACAATACGCGTTTTCGGGAACGAGTGCGCTTAAAACCGTTACGTTGCCGCATAGCTTGACTTACGTGGGGATGAATGCGTTTACCTCAAGCGGAATGACTATCAACGTAAAAGGGTATTCATCCGCTCCGAGCGGCTGGCATAGCGGCTGGTATGCTTCGGTGCCCTCGATAAATCCGCCTATAAAGGTAAACTGGAATGCGTAATATGTAACGCTAAAGAGCAGTTAAAAGCCGTATCAAAATTATGCGGCTTTTAACTGTCTTTTTATGCGTTGTTTCAGGTGGTAGATATCAGGTAAATTAAATTTCCTATCTTCTGATATGTAAAGCATAAAAGTCCGCTTTACTTTGACGGTTTATAATGTTAAAATTCTTGTGTAAACGCAGATGTCGCTATTTGTCTATTGCATAATTATAGCGTGCAATAGGCGATAATAGATGTTATGACCTGCAAAATTAAGGGATAAAACGGTTATTATGTCAAAAAAGCGCGTAGTAGTGGGAATGTCCGGAGGAGTGGACTCCGCAGTAGCGGCGGCTTTGCTGAAGGAGCAGGGCTATGACGTCGTAGGTCTTTATATGTCCAACTGGAAGGAGACCGACGATAACGGCTGCTGTACGGGCGAGCAGGATTGGACGGACGTGCGCCGCATCTGCGACGGCATTGGTATTCCTTATTATTCTGTAGATTTTTCAAAGCAGTATATGGATAATGTGTTCAGGCTGTTTTTGGATGAGTATAAAAAGGGGCGAACTCCCAACCCCGACGTGCTGTGCAACCGCGAGGTTAAATTCGGTCCGTTTGCAGACTTCGCGAGACAGATGGGCGCGGATTTCATTGCTACGGGACACTACTGCCGAGTACGGCACGACGGTGACAGACACTTTCTTTTGCGCGCTAAGGATGACAACAAGGACCAGACTTATTTTCTCAATCAGGTGAGCTCCAAGCAGCTGAGCGACGTTATATTTCCGCTCGGAGAGCTTACCAAGCCTGAGGTTCGGGAGGCTGCGCTTAAGCTTAATCTTCCTGTTGCGACAAAAAAGGACAGCACGGGCATTTGTTTTATCGGAGAACGTAATTTCCGACAGTTTTTGTCAAAGTATATTCCTATGAGAGAGGGAGATATAGTAACTCCCGACGGCAGGGTGGTAGGCAGGCATTGCGGAGTATACTATTATACCGTAGGACAGCGCAGGGGCTTGAGCATAGGCGGCAGCGCAGACGGAAACGGCGAAAGATGGTTTGTGCTTAAAAAAGACGTCGAAAACAATCGACTTATAGTATCTCAGGGAGAGGATGACGTTTTGTTTAAGCGCGGACTTAAGACAGAGGGCTTTAATTTTATCACTCCGCCTCCTTCCTCCGAGTTCAGATGCGAGGTAAGAATAAAACATCGTCAGCCTCTTCAATGCGCAACCGCAACCGTATCCGATAACGGCGACGTCAAAATTATTTTCGACGAAAAGCAGCGTGCGATTGCCGAAGGGCAATATGCGGTTATATACACCGACGAGCTTTGCCTCGGCGGAGGTGTAATAAATAATTCGTTTGATTTATAATTCCAAATCAATTTAAAACGTTTTTTCACAATTACGGCTTTTTCTCGCGCGCGTGCGCGCATACTATAAATATACGCGTGTATACGCACACGCGTAGTGTATATATGTATATATTTTGACTATATATAGTGGTGGTTTATCCAACGGAAAAAATAATTCAAAATTTTATTAAAAAGTGTAAAAAAACGCTTTACAAAATTTTTCGTATGTAATATGATAAGCAGGCTATCATAAATCGCGACCGCATTTGCAGGCTCAGGCAAGCGGATGTCCGGCGGCAGGTTGAAAAACTTGTAAAAAATCTTAAAAAAATGTGTGAAAACCGTTTGACAAAGATTGTAGCTTATGATAGCATATAAAAGCTGTCACAAAAATGACGGCAACGAACCTTGATAATTGAATATTTTGGAAAGCGATTATTTTTTAATGCGAATTGAATCATTATTAAATTAACGTCTAAAAACCTTTGAACAAAAAGTTAAAAGACAGTCAAGATTGAACTCAAGAGTTTGATCCTGGCTCAGGACGAACGCTGGCGGCATGCTTAACACATGCAAGTCGAACGGACTGATTCCTTCGGGATGAAAGTTAGTGGCGAACGGGTGAGTAATGTATGAGCAACCTGCCTCTATCAACGGGATAGCAGTTGGAAACGACTGGTAATACGGTATATGACCACAGCACGGCATCGTGCAGCGGTAAAAGATTTTATCGGATAGAGATGGGCTCATATCCCATTAGGTAGTTGGTGAGATAACAGCCCACCAAGCCTACGATGGGTAGCCGAGCTGAGAGGCTGATCGGCCACATTGGGACTGAAACACGGCCCAGACTCCTACGGGAGGCAGCAGTGGGGAATATTGGGCAATGGAGGCAACTCTGACCCAGCAATGCCGCGTGAGTGATGAAGGTAATTTTATTGTAAAGCTCTTTTCTTTGGAACGAATAAATGACGGTACCAAAGGAATAAGCCCCGGCTAACTACGTGCCAGCAGCCGCGGTAATACGTAGGGGGCAAGCGTTGTTCGGAATGACTGGGCGTAAAGGGTGTGTAGGTGGTTTGATAAGTTAGATGTGTAATACCCAGGGCTTAACTCGGGTGCTGCATCTAAAACTGTTAGACTTGAGTACTGGAGAGGATAGTGGAATTCCTAGTGTAGCGGTGGAATGCGTAGATATTAGGAGGAACATCAGTGGCGAAGGCGACTATCTGGACAGCAACTGACACTGAGGCACGAAAGCGTGGGGAGCAAACAGGATTAGATACCCTGGTAGTCCACGCTGTAAACGATGGATACTAGATGCGGGGGGTATTCACTCCTTCCGTGTCGTAGCAAACGCACTAAGTATCCCGCCTGGGGAGTACGGCCGCAAGGTTGAAACTCAAAGGAATTGACGGGGGCCCGCACAAGCAGCGGAGCATGTGGTTTAATTCGAAGCAACGCGAAAAACCTTACCAAGACTTGACATCGTATGACCGCCATAGAAATATGGTTTCCCTTCGGGGCATATAGACAGGTGGTGCATGGTTGTCGTCAGCTCGTGTCGTGAGATGTTCGGTTAAGTCCGATAACGAGCGCAACCCTCGTGAACAGTTGCCAATATTAAGTTAGGAACTCTGTTCATACCGCCGTGGATAACACGGAGGAAGGTGGGGATGACGTCAAATCATCATGCCCCTTATGTCTTGGGCTACACACGTGCTACAATGGCTATTACAAAGAGCTGCAAACTCGCAAGAGCAAGCGAATCTCAAAAAGATAGTCTCAGTTCGGATTGTGGGCTGCAACCCGCCCACATGAAGTCGGAGTTGCTAGTAATCCCGAATCAGAATGTCGGGGTGAATGCGTTCCCGGGCCTTGTACACACCGCCCGTCACGCCATGGGAGCTGGTAATACCCAAAGTCGGTGCACCAACCGCAAGGAGGAAGCCGCCTAAGGTAGGATCAGTGACTGGGGTGAAGTCGTAACAAGGTAGCAGTACCGGAAGGTGCGGCTGGATCACCTCCTTTTAAGGAGCCGAAAGGCAATCCTGTGAAGGCAGTTGTGAAAACGACTGTCGACCGAGAGGTCGAAAATCGATGGAAGTACAACCAACCAAAATCGTACAAGCTCAATTCGCATTATTTCCTTTCCAAAATATCAATTATTGATGGCGTTTTTCGACTTAGGTCATCGCACATTGACAACTGCATAGCAATCGGCAAACAACTCAGGGTTTGCCGATGAAGAAAAGAGAGTAAAATATCTAAAAAGTTAATGAGTAATACAATTTGACGTAAAATTTCAAAGGTATACCAATTCACTAAGATATTTTTGCTGAGTAAATTAACAAGAGCAATTCATTTAATATGAATCTTTATTAGGTTAGACGTATATGATTAAAGCTAATAAGGGCATAGGGTGGATGCCTTGGCACCAAGCGCCGAAGAAGGACGTGACAAGCTGCGATAAGCTACGGTGAGCTGCAAATAAGCTTTGACCCGTAGATGTCCGAATGAGGAAACTCACCGCCGGTAATGCGGCGGTATCCATATATGAATATATAGTATATGTGAAGGGAACCCGGGGAACTGAAACATCTAAGTACCCGGAGGAAAAGAAAGTAAACAAACGATTTCGTAAGTAGTGGTGAGCGAACGCGAATATGTACGGAATTTATTCCGTCAGCCCAAACCGAAGAAATTTATTTCGTCGGGGTTAGGACCTGCATAATTCAAAAAACGGTTAGTCGAACACAGTTTGGAAAACTGGACGACACAGAGTAACAGTCTCGTAGGCGAAAACCGTTTCAGATGGCGGGTATCCAGAGTACCACAGGACACGTGTAATCCGGTGGGAATGTGTGAGGACCATCTCATAAGGCTAAATACGACTTGGTGACCGATAGCGTATAGTACCGTGAGGGAAAGGTGAAAAGAACCCCGGGAGGGGAGTGAAAGAGAACCTGAAACCCTATGCTTACAAGCAGACACAGCACAATTTAATGTGTGGTGTCGTACTTTTTGTAGAACGGGCCGGCGAGTTACGTTGCGTAGCGAGGTTAAGTGATTAAGTCACGGAGCCGCAGCGAAAGCGAGTCTGAAACTGGCGTTTTAGTTGCGTGACGTAGACCCGAAACCGGATGACCTAACCATGAGCAGGTTGAAGCAGTGGTAAGACACTGTGGAGGACCGAACCCACGTTCGTTGAAAAGACCGGGGATGACTTGTGGTTAGCGGAGAAATTCCAATCGAATCCGGATATAGCTGGTTCTCCTCGAAATAGCTTTAGGGCTAGCCTCTGAATAGATTACTGATGGTAGAGCACTGAATGGGCTAGGGGGCTTCACAGCTTACTGAACCTTATCAAACTTCGAATGTCAGATAATTGTTTTCAGGGAGTCAGACAGCGTGAGATAAGTTTCGTTGTCAAAAGGGAAACAGCCCAGATCTACAACTAAGGTCCCTAAGTACAAGTTAAGTGGTAAAGGATGTGTCAATTCTAAAACAACCAGGATGTTGGCTTAGAAGCAGCCACTCATTCAAAGAGTGCGTAATAGCTCACTGGTCGAGAGAGGGTGCGCCGAAAATTACCGGGGCTAAAACTTGTCACCGAAGTTTAGGAATGTATTTATTACATTGGTAGAGGAGCAATCTATGCGGGCCGAAGCAGTACCGTAAGGAGCTGTGGACTGCATAGAAGAGAGAATGCCGGCATAAGTAGCGCGAGGGAGGTGAGAATCCTCCCCGTCGAATGCCTAAGGTTTCCTGGGGAAGGTTTGTCCCCCCAGGGTAAGTCGGGACCTAAGCCGAGGCCGAAAGGCGTAGGTGATGGACAGCAGGTAGATATTCCTGCACTACCGAGCAACGTTTAAATGATGCAATGACACAGGAGGATAGTCAGACCGTGGCGTTGGATTGACTGCGGCCATTAGCGAGGCTTGCACGTAGTGAAGTACGCGTGCTGGACGGCTGAGCGAAATGGGGAATGAAAATTAGTAAGGAAGCTAGACGAATTCACACTGGCGAGAAAAGTTGCTAAATATGTTGTTAGGTACCCGTACCGCATACCGACACAGGTGGGCGAGGAGAAAATCCTAAGACGGACGGGATAACCCTTGTTAAGGAACTCTGCAAAATAACCCCGTAACTTCGGAAGAAGGGGTGCCTGTCGGAGAGAAACTGACAGGCCGCAGTGAAGAGGCCCAAGCAACTGTTTACCAAAAACACAGGTCTCTGCAAAATCGTAAGATGATGTATAGGGGCTGACGCCTGCCCAGTGCTGGAAGGTCAAGGGGATGTGTTAGCGCAAGCGAAGCACGGAACTTAAGCCCCAGTGAACGGCGGCCGTAACTATAACGGTCCTAAGGTAGCGAAATTCCTTGTCAGGTAAGTTCTGACCCGCACGAATGGCGTAATGATTTGGGCGCTGTCTCAACAGGGGACCCGGCGAAATTGTAGTATACGTGAAGATGCGTATTACCCGCGACTGGACGGAAAGACCCCGTAGAGCTTTACTGTAGCTTGGTATTGAAGTTCGGTGATTTATGTACAGGATAGGTGGGAGACTTGGAAACAGGGGCGTCAGCTTCTGCGGAGTCACCCTTGGGATACCACCCTTGAATCATTGGACCTCTAACACTAGACCGTAATCCGGCTGGTGGACATTGCCAGGTGGGCAGTTTGACTGGGGCGGTCGCCTCCCAAAATGTAACGGAGGCGTTCTAAGGTTCCCTCAGGATGGTTGGAAATCATCCAAAGAGCGTAAAGGTAGAAGGGAGCTTAACTGCGAGACAGACATGTCGAGCAGATACGAAAGTAGGACTTAGTGACCCGGCGGTAGAGTATGGAATTGCCGTCGATTAACGGATAAAAGTTACCTCGGGGATAACAGGCTGATCTCCCCCAAGAGTTCACATCGACGGGGAGGTTTGGCACCTCGATGTCGGCTCGTCACATCCTGGGGCTGTAGTCGGTCCCAAGGGTTCGGCTGTTCGCCGATTAAAGTGGCACGCGAGCTGGGTTCAGAACGTCGTGAGACAGTTCGGTCCCTATCCATCGTGGGCGTAGGATATTTGAGAGGCTCTGCTCCTAGTACGAGAGGACCAGAGTGGACGTACCTATGGTGCATCTGTTGTCACGCCAAGTGGCATAGCAGGGTAGCGATGTACGGATTGGATAAACGCTGAAAGCATCTAAGCGTGAAACCAGCCTCAAGATAAGATATCCCATTGTTTAACAAGTAAGACCCCTTGTAGACCACAAGGTTGATAGGTCGGGTGTGTAAGCGCAGTAATGTGCTAAGCTGACCGATACTAATAGGTCGAGGGCTTCAATCTAAAATACAATTTGCCTAATCCTAAAAATTAAGTTTAATCAGCAAAACTCTCTAATGTTGTTATGCAGTTGTGAATGTACGATGCGCGCAAGCGCACGACCTTCAACAATACCGGTGTCTATGGCGCTGAGGTCCCACCTGTTCCCATACCGAACACAGAAGTTAAGCTCAGCTGCGCAGAAAGTACTTGGCTGGACACGGCCCGGGAGGATATGTCGATGCCGGTTTCCAAAACAAAAAGCACACAGTAATTGTGTGCTTTTTGTTTTTGTATAGTACTTAATTTAAAAAAAGCATATGTAAGTATATGCTTTTTTTTAGTGTTTGTGTAATACGGTAATTTAAAATTCCTGTCTGCCCAATAAATAGTCTGCAGATACGTTAAACGTGTCGCATATTTTTATAAGCTGCTCAATGTTAGGCTCAAAGCGTTCCGTCTCCCAAAAGCTTACGGTACGGAAATCAACCTGCAGAATTGTTGCAAGCTCCTTTTGAGTATAATTGTTCTCTCTTCGTAAATCGCGTATCCGTTTTCCGTACATATTATAATTCTAAGATACTTAGATAATATTTGTTGACATTCTAAGTTTATTAGAATATAATAAGTTCAAAGTTCTTAAGCGGAGGTATTTATGAAAGGACTAATTAACAAAAAAATTGTAGCAATAATAGCAATAACGGCGTTGATATCTATTTTTGCAGTGAGCTTTGTGGCGTGCAATGACAATACTGATAATAATCCGATACTGACTAAAGAAGAATATACTAAGCTTATGGAAGATAAGGGTTACAATGTAGTTGCGATGAATGAGGAACAGCTTAAGTCGGCATTGGGTAATACAAACGTTACGGCGGAGTGGGGAATTATTGCGTCCTTGACAAGCGGTAGCACTTCGGAATCCGAAATGCAATTCGTAAGCATTGTAAAGTTGAAAAACGACGAAGATGCAAAAGTTGTGGAGGAGGAAGTCAAAAAGGTTGCGGATAAAGGCTTTTCTATAGTGCGCAACGGCAGTATTTTGTTGGTAGGCAGCGATAAGGCTGTTGCCGACGCCAAGAACTGATATGTAGACTGACTTGAAGATTTTGAATTTTATATAGACAAAAAGCACGGAAAAATTAAAATTATCCGTGCTTTTTGCTTTAGATTTATTCTGCAAATATTGACTATTCAATATTAAAAGAATATAATATAAACATCAAATTTAGGGAGGATAATCCTATGAACAGAGCAATCAATAAAAAGTTAATAGCTATTATTGCTATCGTAGCGCTTGTTGCTATTCTCGGTGTATGCCTTGTGGCGTGCAATGCGGACAGCGTCGAGAAAAAGCTTAATAATAAAGGCTATACAGTAATTAAGGTCAATGAGAATTCTACAGATTTTACTGTTAAAACACTTTATTCGGCTTTAAAAAACAATTCTGATTTTGAAGAAGGAATAGTCGCTGCAAAAGATAAAGATACAATGGTCATAGTAGTCTGGTTTAAGTCAAGTGATGCTGCTGAAAGCTTTAAAGGCAATGCTTTGTTAAAATCACTTGAAAAAGTAGAGAGAGTAGGTAAAATAGTTTATGCCGGAACAGAACAAGGCGTAAAGGATGCAAAATAATTCATAAAGATAATAAAAAACTCACGCAACAGCGTGAGTTTTTTATATATTATCACAAGTTGGAATTTTTATCGGGCGGAGTAGCGGTTTGATTTGTTGACTTTTTTTCAAAGTATTTTACTCCGCGCAGAAATTTTGTGCCGAACCAGAAGCCGAGCGCGATAGCCGTCCCTACAGCCCAGCCTATAACCCACGCCCAGCATACTCCCGAAAAGCCCCAGCCTGCGTCTATCAGCACATAGACTAGAGCAACTCTCAAGATAAGGTCGGTAAACGTGCTTATTGCGAATCCGAGATTTCCGCCGCAACCTCGAACGGCTCCGTCCGCAACGATTTTTACGCACACCAAGGGCAGAAACGCTCCCACTATAGTCAAAAACTGCACCGAGTGCTGCATAGCGGCATCGGTAAGCTTATCCTTTTGTATGAATACCGATGTAAGCTGTTCGGGCAGTGATACCATAAATATCGTAAAAAATGTTGAAATTATCAGCGAGTAAACGAGTATAGCTATAAAACCCTGTTTTATGCGTGAATATTGATTTGAGGCTTTATTTTGCGACGCGAAGTTGGACAGCCCGTTTGTCAGAGAGATAACGGAGGAATTGGCTATATATACAAGCTTAAACGCAGTTGTAAAGCCCGTAATGGCGTCGCCCGTCGTATCGAGATTGTTTATGCGCTTGTTTACAAAGAAGTTTCCGACGGAGACAAAGCATTGCTGAAGGATGACGGGGACGGATGCGATTGTGAGCTCCTTAAGTATCGATTTGTTGAATTTAAGCGGCTTTTCCTCCGAATTGACGGCTTTCATCTTTTTGACGAGTACAATGCCTGTCAGAATGCAGGAGATAACCTGCGATATAAAGGTCGCCCACGCTGCTCCTGCGACGTCCATATGGAAGGCGCATACAAACAGAAAATCGAGCGCAATATTAAGTACGGAAGATATTACGAGAAAGATAAAAGGTGTTTTGGAATCTCCGAGCGCGGAGCATATTCCGCATCCGAGATTGTACAGGAATATAAACGGAAGCGAGCCGACGTAAATATACAGATAATCGAGGCAATCGCCAAAATACGCGCCGTGAACGCTGAGCGCCTTTAGCGACAGATTGCCGAATCCAAATCCGAACGCCATTATAACTGCGCATAGGACAGAGAAGGAAATAAGCGCGGTATTTACCGTCTCGCGGAGTTTTTTGTTATTTTTTGCACCCGCATATTTCGCGACGATGACGGCGCAGCCGGCATTTGCTCCAAGCGCAAACGAAAGCAGAACGTTTACAACCACGGTGGCGTTGCCTATCGCGTCTACCGCAAGCGCTCCTTCCTGAGCGAAATTGCCAACGACGAGAAGGTCCACAAGCGAGTAAAGCTGCTGAACCAATGCGCTGCCGAATAACGGCAGAGAGTAAAGTAGCAACGTTTTCCAAACGCTGCCGCTTGTGAGATTCAGTTCCGCCGCTCTTTTCATAACGCAACTATTATAGTACTTAATAGGCGAATATTGCAAATATAATTTGAAATTTGTAAATAAATATAAATGAGTAACGCCCGCGCAATGCGCGGGCGACTGACAGTGCGTTATACAAGCGTGCAGAATGCGGGCTGAATTTGCTTTCCTGAAAGGGCTTCTCTGCAAGTGGGAACAATCAGTTTTGTATCCGCAATCAGAGAGTTTGTCTTTTTAAGCGGAGCGTCCTGACCGAAGGGCACGAAGTATATGTTTTTGGTATTTAACAGACTGCCTATGTTTCGCGCATTTGCGCCTAAGGCATCGTTTGACGATACCGAAAGCACTACGGGACGGTTGTTTCTCAGTTGAGCCTTTACCGCCATAGTTACGGGCGTGTCCGTTATGCCGTGCGCGATTTTTGCAAGGGTATTTCCGGTGCAGGGCGCGACAAGCATAAGCTCGAGTCCCTTAGACGTTCCGATAGGCTCGGCGTCCACAATGGTTTTTATGGGCTGCTTGCCTGTTTTTTGAATTACCAATTCCTCAAAGTCCGCCTGCTTATAGAAGCGGGTATCCAACGACGACACGTTAAAGCTGAATATCGGCGTTACGTCGAAATCGTTTGCGACAAGGTCGTCTATCGCCGCCAGTATGCTTTTGAATGTACAGAAAGAGCCGGTTATACAAAGTCCTATTTTTGTCATTTTAACACCTCCGAAATGTACTCCTGCATCGCCTTTGCCGCGCTGTAGGGGCAGGTTTTGGCGGGCAGAGCGGGATATATGTCTGCGTCCACTCCGAGATACCTTGCGTATTCGAGGTTGACGGCGGGTTTGGAGGCAAGGTCGATATAGACCGCGTCCTTTTTCATCGACGTAAGGTCGGCGTCGTTCACTACTGCGAGAGGAACGGTGTTTATAACAATGTCGTACGGCGCAAAGTCAAAGTCGCGCATAGGCAGAACGTTGTTGGCAAACGCGTACGCGGGGCGTAGCGAGGATGTGGTTGCGACGTCAAGAGAAATGTCAAGCTTGCCCAGCAGCTTCGCCACAGCGGCGCCCATACGTCCGAAACCGAGCACGAGCACGTTGCAATCGATAATCGACTTGACGGAATGCTCTATCATAACCATAAGCGCGCCTTCGGCGGTCAGCCTCGAGTTTACAGCCTGAAATTTTTCGTCCTGCATTATATTGTATAGCTTTATATCGCGGCTTTCGCAAATGGCGCGGGCTTCGTCGGTGCATTTGCCAAGCACTATCTGCGCGCCGTCCTCTATGTCTGCAAGAGTCTGCGCGTCCACAGAGATGTTGGGCGCAAATACGTGAGTGGGAACGCTGAACTGCGTCTTAAGCAGCAGGCGTTCAAGGAAGAACATTCTTTCGTCGGATTGATGCACTGTCAGATTGTTTTTACTCATACGGTATGCTATGCAACCACTCGCGGGGAATGTTACGTATACGGAAACAAATACAATTCACAAAAAACAGCCTGTCGCACATAGCATATTGCGAGGTGAAATATGGAGAGATATTTTCTTGGAAACAATACGGCATACGGATTTAAAAGCAGCTACGAAAGCGAGCTTAGCAATAAACGCAGAGTAATACTGTTAAAGGGCGGACCGGGAACGGGCAAGTCGTCGATACTGAAAAAAATAGCGGCGGAGGCAAAGAATAAGGGAATGGACCGGGAGCTTTGGTACTGCTCGGGAGACCCCGACAGCTTAGACGGAGTATACATAAAGCAGCTTGACGCCGCGATAGTGGACGCGACCGCTCCGCACGCCTCGGGCGCGGACCTGCCTATGATAAAGGACTTCCTGTTCGACCTTGCAAGCAGCCTTTCGCACGAGAAGCTAAGCAAGTTTAAGGATGAGATAGAAGAACTGTTTAAAAACAAAAAATGGCACTTTATGCGTGCATATCAGCATTTAAAAGTGGCTTTGTGTCATTTTGCCAATCAGATTCAGCTTGAAATGCAGGGTTTGAAGGTTGAAAAAATCAGAGCCTATGCGGCGGTGTTTGCGTCCGATTTGAGAGAGAAATGCAAGAGCGCAGGTGAGAGAAGGAGGCTGTTTACGCACGCAATTTGCCCCAAGGGAGAAAATATATATTACGACCATTTAAGAAATAAAAACATTTACAGAGTGGACGGAAGCGCGGCGGCGAAAAAAGTTTTTTTCGAGGAGATTGAACGGCTTACAGAGGGCGGTACTATAATACTTAATCCGCTTGAGCCGAATATCACGGACGGAATAACGGTGGGCGATTATGCTATAGTCGGCGACGTCGGACATTTTAAGAACGACGTATGTGAAAACATAAATCTTAAGGTCTATGAAAGCGCGCTCAACACCTCCGCTATAGAGGAGGAGAAAAACGGAGTTATTATGCAAACCGCGTTTGCAGAGGAGCAGCTGGAGGGCGCGCGCGAGTGTCATCTGAACGCCGAAAAGTATTTTGTGTCCGCTATGAATTTTGATAACAACGACAGAATATACAACGAGATAAGAAGATTGATTTTTGAATAAATATGCTGTGCTGCGCTCCGTCTTTTAAAGGCGGAGCGCATTTTTTTATAAGCCGATAACTATTAAAATTGCCGCGATTTGTCATCGATTTGATTAAGAAAAACAAAATAGCTTTGAGTTCTTTTTTAAATTTTTTTTGAAAATTCACAGAAAATATGGCGTTAGAACGCCGCTTTTATATGGTGGTAATTTTTGTAACAAAACCATATGTTGACATAATATTTGGATTAGTGTAATATAATTGTGTATTAGTATATGCGCATACGCGCGTGTACGTAAGGTGGAAATTATGAGAAAACGTTGCAATTTGATTTTTATCCTGGTTTTAGGTTTAATCCTTTTGTTCTCGCTTGTCGCGTGCAATCAGAAGCCTGTTGACCCGAATGGGCTTCCGAATAACGTTGGCGGTAACACCGGCGAAGAATCACCGGAAAACGCGTCGGTGCGTATTAAGTTTACCTTTCCGATAGAGATGTCATCCATCCTCAACAGCATTTACGTTGACAAGTTTGAATTGTCGGAGTACGTGCATTACACGCTTGTCTACTACGATAAGGACGGGGAGATAATCAGAGAGGTTCCAAGCGGCGGCGTTACCGTCGATATGGTTGACGAGGAAGACAGACAGTATTTATCCGTTGCAGGTCATCACGATATACACGTAAAAGCCGAGCTTGACGACAATACCACCGTGTCGGGAGTTTTCCGGCTTCATCTTAAGGACCGTTCGGGAGCGATTTCGCTTGCAAAGTACACCTTTAATCTTAAGGATATGAATAACGGCGGAATTGCATATCCGTATTTCGGCGCTTTGAACAGCGCGCAGTCAAAGGTCAGCGTTGACCTCGAAAAGGGCGTAACCATTGACAGCTGGGATGAATTTCTCAGCGCGTTTCCGTTTGTTCTCGGCGGCAAGGCTCTCGAGCGCGCGATGTCCACAAGTCAGTCATACAGCGCGACGGACGGTTTCCCGCTTACCGTCGACGCAGACCAGACGTTTAATCTCTATTTCACCGACGACGTGGTTAAGGTGCATTACGACCTGAACGTTCCCAGCGGCGCCGTTTTGAGAGATAATGCTTCCGACCCCCACCTGCTGTTTGTGGACGGGGGTAAATACGGCAACGTTTCGGTGCAGCGCAGATTGGGACGCGTTCCTCAGCCCGAGGACGGAGAAATAAACGTTTATCACGGCTACACCTTTGCGGGATGGTTTAACAAAGCCACCGATACGCTTTGGAGATTTTCGGGCAACGTAGGCTCCGAGGATTTGGAGCTTTACGCGCGTTGGGTGCTTACCGAGTATTCGTTTACCGTTTATACTATGGGCGGCGTGTTTGTTGAAAATCTGGAGGATTCAAAGGATGATAACAACCGTCCTATCACTCCCAACACCAAGGACTATATTGTTATAGAGAGCTCTTCCCGTTTTTCGCTTTCCACAGGCGAGCTTAACCGCATTACGTTTACGGGCTTCCATTTCGACCAACCTTATGATAATTATGTCGCCGAGGTTACGGTCAATAAGGAAGGCGACAAGGTAATGCTGAAATTCAGTGAAATTTACCGTCCTACGGATTCGAGAAAGATTTTGACAAAGGGCGGCGACAGCTTGGTTGTAGACGATTTATATTCCGACTATCAATGCACGGTACCCGTAGACCGCAGCCATAATAAGGTAAACGACGACCAACCTGTCACCTACGTCAAGTGGAAATTTGCGGAGCCGGCATCCGGCTCGTCATATGACGAAATTTATCTTAACAGAATAAGCAACTACTATACAAACGTCGTATTTAAGGACGGCTATACCATTTTGGCGGACGGCTCTATAAGGCTCGACCAGATTAAGGACTGGACTGTGAACGAACTCATCGTTCCCGCGGAAATAAAGGTAAACGGCGAGGTCCGCAAGATAACCGAGATAGGCGAACGCGCGCTTGCAAACGCCAAGGCCATTACCAAGCTGGATTTGAGCAAGGCGTCCAATCTCACGACGATAGGCACGCAGGCATTCGCGCACGCTACGTATCTGGCGGAAATCGTTATGCCTGAAAACAACAGCATTAAAAATATAGGCGACAACGCGTTTTGGGATACCGCCTTCGAGGACAGATTTACCGAAATCAACAAGGGCGCGGAGTTTATCGTCATCGGCGGAATGATTTATAAGTATGTCGGTTCTTCCGATAAGACGGTTATAGACTTATCGCATCCCGAGAGCTACTATTCTAAGACAACTCATCCGGATATGACCTCGGAGCAGATTGAAAAATTCAATAAAGAGCTTATGGGCATTACAAGCATAGAGGACGGTGCGTTTGCACGCTGTCCTATGCTTCAGTCGCTCACTCTGCCCGCTACGGTAACAACGATACGCAATAACGCGCTTGCGGGACTCGAGCGTTTCACTACGCTGATTATTTCCGAGGCTCCCGCGGGCTCGGCTGCGGCGGACGAAACCGAGGGCGGCGAGCAGACTCCCGATTACACCGATGCGAAGCGCAGTCTGCTTTTGGATATAGGCGAGACCGCATTTAACGGAACTCCCTTCCTTAGCGAGAGCGGCAATCTTTACGACGGCACTCTCGGCGCTATCATTATAGGAAACGTGTACTACAGATATCTCAACGCCAACTCGACGGCGGCAGATATTCCCGACCTGCATAAGGATTACGTAATAACGCACATAGCGGCGGAGGCGTTCCTCGGCTGCTCCGCGCTTGAAAGGTTAGACTTCGGCAATGTGTCGCTTATTCAAAAGATAGAGAAGGACGCGTTAAGAGATACTAAGATTATCAGAACCGAGTCCGAATACAATGATTATTTTACCGTTTATAACGGAATACTTACGGACTACTACGGACCTACCGTCGACGCAAACGCAAATAACCTCATCGTTCCCGAAAGAGTAAATACGATTTCGTCCTATGCGTTCGGTCAGTACGCCCGCTATTTTGAAACCCTGCAAATAGGTCCAAATGTAAAGCGCATCGAGAATTATGCGTTTAACGGCGCGAATATGCTTAAGGGCATTATCCTTACCGATATATACGTAAAGACCGACAGCAATACGCTTGTGGGCGCACCGTCCATAGGAGAGTATGCGTTTGCAAACTCCAAGGGCGAAATGAAGGACGATTTACAGCTGTTCTTCAGCGCAAAGGTAATAGATATGTTTGCGCGTCTTGAAAGTATTGGTTCAACTCCCAACGACGAGATTACGCGCGATTGGTTCAATCTGTATAAGATGCGCAAGGACCACTTTGTAAAAGAGGATATAAGCTCCGTAGAAATCAACCGCGAAATAATATCGGACGTATTGCTTAAGACCTCGGAGGAAGGAGGTTACGACACCGCGTTTAAGGATACTTACGGCACGGCTCCCGTCAATAACGCATTGATTATCAGAAGCAATACGGGCGTCGTAAGATATGCCGATTTGAGCGAGAGCGGAAACAGCATACGTCTTTTGGAAATCAAAAAGGAAAAGGGCGAGGGCGACGATTATGATTATTCCTCACTGTGGAAGGAGGGTCCGACAAGATACGTTCTAACTTATACCTATGGCGGCTCCGGCGCATCGTGTCCGACAGACCCCGACGACCCGAGACTGTTTATCGTTACTATTCACAATGCGATAAAGGGCAATCCTACTTTCTATGAAGTGACAAAGCCGTACGAAGGCAATTCGTTTAAGCAGGACGGCGTTGATAAGAATGCCAACGGTCTGCTTAACAGAGATGAGAATAATATTAACGATACACGCTACTTCTGGTTTGAAGGACTAAACGGTCAGATTGCGGGAGCGGATATTCCTACCTATTATACTTCATACGCGGGCTTTAACGTTGTATTTAAGTATATCGATATAAACGGCGAGGTTAAATCTATCGCGCCTACCAGAATAGACAATCTCAGCACCAAGGCGCAGGGCAACGAAATTACCGCGTATATTTACGTCGATTTCTACGGCGTAGGCACCTTCAAATTTAAGTATACCTACAATGTAAAGGTTTCGCGCTATGAGGCGATAGAGCAGGATAAGCCTATTAACATCCCCGTAAACGCGAGGGCTACCGACTATCTGCGCGACAATCCGCTCAGCCTTGTGGGTGAGGACGGAAGCAGGCTTCCCGTTTCGATAACCTCAAATAACTTCAGCTTCCCGCAGTTCGACACCTCCGAGCTCGGAATGCACTTTGTGGAAATCGCATATACGAGAAGCAACGAAACGGTATATCCCGACGGCTTGAGATTTAACGTATGCTATACCGTCATCCTCGAGGCGGACCAGTCGATGTTCAGATACGAGAGATTTAACGACAGCTACAATACTGCGCGTATTGTGGAGTGCTTCGCTCCTAAGAGCGCAACCACTCTTGTACTGCCCAGTAAATGCACGATAGGCGAGGGTGAAAACGCCAAGGAATATTCCGTTTCTCAGATTGGCTTTATGCAAGGCGAACCAGCAGGCATATTCGAGGGCTATAAGTCGCTTTCGACAGTGTATCTGCCGGAAACCATTCAGTGTATCGGAGTAAATACCTTTAAGGGCTGCTCCAATCTGCAAAATATTTACACTGCCATTCAGGCGCATTCTCAGGCTGTGGAAATCGAGATTAACGACGCTAATTTCGAGGTTCTGCAAGGCAAGGAATATAAGGAATTTATATTCAATGAAGCGGGCGAGCCTGTCGAATGGACTATTCAGCCGGTCAAGCTCAAGACTCTTGAGAATGTAAATATGCGCGCGGGCAACGAGTTGATTATCGCAAGCGACTACGTAAAGGATGCGGCTAATCTCATTATGTACAGAATCGTGGAGATACAAAAGGATATTACTTTGCCCGTAAAACGTGATGAAATCGACCTTTATCTGCCGGATACGATATTTAAAGAGGTAAATATACTCGACAACGATAGGCTCACTATACCTCCGCATTATTACTCCAGTGCAAGTAATTTCATTATCAAAACCGCAAATTACGTTCCCGAAGCGCTCGAGCAAATAGGAACGGGCGCGTTTATGGGCTGCGTGGACCTTGAGAGTATTGACCTTACCAAATCACTGAACCTTACGTTTATAGGCTCGCTTGCGTTTGCGGGCTCGGGACTTAAGTCTATAGATTTGAGCGCAAGTACAAAGTGTATCGCAATCAACAATCAGACCTTCAGCACCTGTCCCGCGCTTGAAACGGTGGTGCTGCACGACGGCATAACATCTATCGGAAATAACGCGTTTGAGCATTGCACTATGCTTAAGACGGTAGAGGGTACGCTCGATAAGCTGACGTATCTCGGCATAGACGCATTCAATCAGGCAAAGAGCCTTACTCGCTTCGACCTGTACGACAGTCTGAAGACCGTAGGACACGGCGCGTTTGCGGTATGTCCCGCGCTTACTGTTTACTGCCACTTTGACGAGAGCAAGACGGAGGAAACGGGTTGGGATTCGCTTTGGAATTCCTATGGCTGTCCGATAGTATGGAATTGCGATACAAACGAAATTGCAAACGACGGACTTGTCTACTACGTTGCAGCAAACGGAATGCGTTACGGGCTGAGCATAATCAGAAACGAGGACGGAACCGTCGCCGAAAGACGCGCGGTTGTAGCGGTACAGATGTTTGCGCTTGCGGGCAATATCGAAATACCCGCATCGGTTACGGCGACAGTCGGCGGCGAGGAAATGACCTTTACCGTAACGACAATTAAGGAAAACGCATTTAAGGATAACGATAAGATTACAGCCGTAACGGCGACCTCGGCGTTGAAGAATATCGAGTCCAACGCTTTTGCAAACTGCACGTCGCTTATTCTGTTTGCGTTTACGGACGGCAATCAGCTTGAAAGAGTATCCGGTAACGCGTTTGCGGGTTCGGCGCTTGCGAATCCGCCGCAGGCGGGAGATACCTCCGATAAGGACGTGGAGGCAGAATAAAAACAATTAAATAAAAAAGTCCGCTTAAAGCGGACTTTTTTAATATCGTTAAATACGGTTATATTTTGATTTTCATTCCGTTAGAGTAGCGACGGCGCTGCACTTGGACGGCGTAAGCGGAAGTCTTAAGACGTTTTCGCAAAGCCCCAGCTCGCTCACCGTTCGCTTTATGGGTATGGGGTTTACCTCGCTGAACAGGGCGCGCACAAACGGAAGCATATTTTTTTGCATTGCGCCGGCTTTTGAAAGGTCTCCCGCAAAAAAGGCTTTTGTCATATCCGCAACGTATTTGGGGTAGGCGTTGCTTGCTACGCTTATGACTCCCTGTCCGCCCATCGCCATAACCGGCACGGTCAGACTGTCGTCGCCGCTGTATACCTCCGCCTTGCCCTCGCTGAGCCGTAGGCATTCGCCTATCTGCTCCATATTGCCGCTCGCTTCCTTTATCGCGCATACGTTGTCTATATCCGCTATTCTGGAAAACGTCGCGGGCAGCATATTAACTCCCGTGCGTCCCGGCACGTTATAGCATATTATGGGCAGGTCGGTAGCTCCGGCAACCTCGGTGTAGTGGCATATAAGCCCGTCCTGGGTGCATTTGTTGTAATAGGGCGTCACGACAAGCAGCGCGTCAGCGCCCAGTCCCTCGGCAAATCTGCAAGCGTCTTTTGCTGCGCTTGTGCTGTTGGAGCCTGCTCCCGCTATTACGGGGATTTTCCCGTCTACGGTTTTAAGCGCGCATTCTATAACCTGCGCCTTTTCGCTCTGCGACATTGTGGCAGGCTCGCCCGTCGTACCGAGTACAACGACCGCGTCCACTCCGCCCTCAAGCTGAAACTCAAGCAGTCTTTTAAGACTTTTGATGTCTACTTTATTGTCATTGGTAAAAGGTGTAATCAGCGCGGTGGCTACCCCTTTAAATACCATTTAACCCTCCGATGCGTTTTTGATTAGAAGCTCAACAATCTGTACGGCGTTTGTCGCCGCGCCCTTGCGGATATTGTCCGCAACAACCCAAAGGTTCGCGCCGCTTTCAACGCTGTCGTCTATACGGATACGTCCTACGTACACCTCGTCGTGATTTTCGCAAAGTAAGGGCGTCGGATATACGTTGTTTGCGGGGTCGTCCGCAACAATTATTCCCGGCATATTTTCAAACGCCTCTATGATGTCCGCTCTTGTGCAGGGCTTTTCGAATTCCGCATTTATGGATTCGCTGTGTCCGAAGAATACGGGTACTCGCACGGTTGTCGCTGTAACCTTCAGCGCGTCGTCGTGCAGTATCTTTCTTGTTTCCACAATCATTTTCCATTCCTCTTTTGTATAGCCGTCCTCCATAAACACGTCTATATGCGGCAGCATATTGTATGCGATGGGATAGGGGAATTTTTTAGGCGCGTTGCCTTTTACGCCCTCTGCCAAATCGGTGTAGCCGGCGACGCCCGCTCCCGATACCGCCTGGTATGTCGAGTAGATTACGCGCTTAAGTCCGAACGCGTCCTTAAGCGGCTTGAGCGCGACCACCGCCTGTATGGTGGAGCAGTTTGGATTGGCTATTATTCCGCTGTTCCATTTTACGTCCTCGGGATTGACCTCGGGCACTACAAGCGGAACGTCCTTGTACATACGCCACTGCGAGCTGTTGTCCACGACGGTCGCTCCCGCCTCTACAAAAACGGGTGCGAATTGTTTGCTTACTCCCGCACCTGCGGAAAACAGAGCAAAATCGATTTTGCCCTTAAGAGCCTTTACGTTTTCCTCCGTCAGTTCTATTACGGTATGGGGCTTGCCCATAAAATCTATCTGTTTTCCCGCGCTTTTTGCAGATGCAAAAAGATAATAATTTTCTACGGGGAGATTTCTCTCGCTCAGCACCTCGAGAAATTTTCCTCCGACCATTCCGGTCGCGCCTACCACTGCGATGTTAAACTTTTTCATATTAACTCCCATATTCACAATTATAGTTTATATGTACATAAACATAACATCGACAGCGAATATTGTCAATTTTTTTCTTATATATATGCATATTTATACATAATATTCATTTTGCGTACAAGGTGTGCGCAATTATATTATTTTATTCCATACCGTCGTATATATTCTATGTCTTTTGCGGTTAAAGCGTTATAATAATTACATCATCCGACAATTTTCTCAGACGTTAAATATACGTTTAAAGCTTTCAGATTTGATTTGCTATTTATATATTTATATAGTATAATCAATCTATATACCTGATTATTACAATAAGGAGTTGCTATGGCAAACCAAAATACCGCGCCCGTAAAACAGCGTGCGCCAAAGAAGCTGCTGCTTGCAAATTTATATACGGACGCTCCCGTACGTACGGAGCCTGAGGAGCCGCAGAAGATACTTGTTGCGGGACTGGCAGAAGCGCGTCCCGTCAAGGATTATCCCGATACTTTTTTCGGCAGAGCGTTTAAGGTTTTCAGAGGAGAGCTGTCCACGCTGTTTAAAAGCTCGTTGTTTTTCGTGCTGTTTACCGTGCCGTTTATAATTATACTCGCTTGGTTTGCGTCCTATTTCGAGGAGCTTATGCTCGGCGGAATATACAATTTTATGGGCGATATAGGCATCGGCTTCCCGGGCGGCGGCGACAGCCTTTCCGAAAGCGTAGCGCGCCTCATATGGGAGGTTAAGGAGCCTGTAATACTTATGCTCGGCGCGACGCTTATAATAGGCTCGCTCGGGCTTGCGGGCAATTTCTATTGCGCAAAGCGCAGCTATTTCCAAAACTATTACTCCAAAACCGTAAAGACCTTCTGGTACGGCTTTTCTAAATACTGGTGGCGCTTTTTGATTACGGTTACCGTTATGGTGCTTATAGGCTTAGGTATGGTTACCTCGCTTATGTATCTGCTTTCTCAGCAGACGCTCGGCGTAGCCGGTGCGGGTGAGTACTGCGCAGTAGTGTTCAGCTGGCTGTTTGGCGCTCCGCTTATGCTTGTGCCTATGGTGATGCTTTCGCTGTTCTGCACCTACGAGCTTACCTTTGCGCAGTGCTTTAAAAACGCTATCGTCATAATAGTAAACAGCCCCGTTATGGTCGCCGTAATGGGAGTAGCCTCCGCTGTTCCGTTCATAATAATGGGCGTCGGCGGAATGATAGTAGGTATAATAGTATACATTGTAATGATTGCGGTCGGCTGCAACATTTACGCGCAGATGTTTGTTGCTATGGCTCATCGCGGAATGACAAAGTGTCACGCCCGCAAGGAGGTTTCCGACAGGGAGAACCTGCAACTGCAGCGTCAGCTTGCAAAGAAAAACGGAAGAAGCGATTATTACGGAGCGGGCGGCGGATTTGCTCAGAAAAAGCAGAAGCAGCAGCCTAAGCCCTATCAGAATCCAAAAAAGAAAAAGAAAAAAAACTAAATGGCAAGGATATCCGACTTTAATCTGAGCGCAAAGCAGCTTGTCGATTTTGCGCTCGACAGGTATCGCAAGGGCGATATATTCGGCTCGGCACGGTATGTAAGAAACGCATTGGCGCAAAATAAACGCTCGGCGATTGCTTACAGCGTGCTGGGTTGTTTGTTAAGTGAAGGCAACGAGCTCGAGCTTGCAAACAAGGCGTTATATAAAGGTCTTCACCAAAGTCGGGATTATGAAAATCTGCATCTTCGCCGTCAGCTTGCGCTTAACTTTCTGCGCCTCAATCAGCCCGAGGTAGCAATGTATTATACGGACGACAGAGAGGTGGATATTATAGACGCGCTTGACGGAATGTTCGGCTTTGAAGGGGACGGCGGTCCCGACCTGTATCTGTCTTATCCTCCGTCCGAGGAGTATTACGAGCGTATGCTTGCCAAGGCGTACGAGCTGGCAAGCGAGGGCGACGTAGACGCCGCAATGAAAATAATCGACGGTATTCCCGACGATTATAACGAGTTGATTGCAAAATCCAAGCTTATACTGTTTACGATAAACAACGACGTGGATTCCGTCATAGAGTTCGGCGAGCGTATGATTAAGGAGGGAAAGGACACCTCTCCCGTAAGATGCACGCTTGCAAGCGCGTATATGTTGAAGGAGCGCTCAAAGGAGGCGTATGAAATTGCAAAGCCTCTTATTGAAAATCCCGACGGCGACCTTGAAACGCTTTTGATGGTGCTGCCCGTAGCGGTCAGCCTCGAGATGCACGGTGATATAGTGCGTCTGATAAAGCTTATATACGACCACCCGAGATTTCACAGCTCAAAGCGTCTTATGATTTGGTACTCGCAGGCGCTGTACAATGTGGGACAGCGCGAAGCGGCGCGTGCGGTTATGAGCGATATGAACGCGCTTTACGGCGAGGAAGCCCCCGCATATTATTATCTTAAGCTGTATGCAGGCGAGCCTGAAAAGGTGGAATATAACCTTATGCTTCCAAAGGACGGCTGTCTTGAAAATATGTCCGTATTGCGCGATTTAATGCTTATGGACGATAACGAGCTTGAAAAATTCGACAAAACGCATAACGCAGTGGGCGATAACCTCGATTATTACGTTCAATGGGCGCTTGAAGGCAACAATAAAACCTTGCAAAACGCGCTTATATCCCGTTTGATTTATTATAAGCGTGCGGACGAGGTGTTGCAGAACAGCCTTGTGAGCGGCGAGCTGGAATACGGCGTAATGAACGCGGTAATAGACGCGTTCAGCCTGCTGAACGACGGATTACATCCCGTTGAGTTCGATATAGTGGCGCAGGACAGATTTAAGCATATAAGATTTATGCCGCCCCGCGCATTACAGCGTATGACCTCCACTATGCGGACCGCGGTGCTGTTAAGCATAGCCGACATTATATTCACCGACGAGGACCCTAATTATTTTCTTAAACGCCTTACCTCGCTTATAAACGGGATAGTAGACGTAACTACGGAGGGTAAAACGGTATATTCCTCAAAATCAAGAGAGAAGCTGAGTCTTGCGCGCAGCTCGGACACGCTTGTAGGAGTATTCCTGTCCAAGGTATACGAGGAGGATGAAACCCGCGAGAGCGTGATAGAAAGATATAAGCTCAATTCAAAGCTATATGACAAATACTACAAAATCGTATTCGGAGAGGAAGATGACTGAGGAAAAGACAAGAGAGCAAATGCTTGAAGCGCTTGACATAATGCTTGACGAAGCGTTGCCTTACGGACAGCGCCTCGAGGCGTACGAATATCTGCTTGAGGACTGCGGGGAAATCGTAGATGAAATGCTCGGCAGGTCGTATTCTCTCGACGGAGATACGGGAAAGATGCTTATGGAGGTGCTTGCGCAGTATAAGGGCAACAAGGCTGTATTTATGGGGCTTGTGAGCTATCTGTATAAGGGCGACGACGTAGCTTTGTTTGCAAAGCTGATAGGAAGCTACGGCGACGAACAGGGTATACAGGTTTTAAAAACCTTCTGCGACGAGTACGAGCCCGACTATAACGAGTATATGGAGCTTCGCAATGCGGTAGAGGAGCTTGGCGGAGATTTCGATTTGAAGGAGGATTTTTCCGACGACCCGCTATATCGATATCTCAAAGGCTTGGACGAGGAGGACGACCGCAGGTCGCCCTTTGATGGGCTTTGGCAAGAGGAGAGCGAGGAGCTTGAGGAGGACGCTTGTCTGCACTCGGACGGGTGCTCCTGCGAGGATGAACACGACGGCGATTGCTGTTGCAATCACGAGCATCATCCGGAGCGCGGCGGTTGCGCCTGCACCCACGGCGAGGATGCTCACGGTTGCTCGTGCGGGCATAGTCACGGCGAGGGAGAGTGCCGTTCTCATTCTCATCACGGACATTGCGGCGACGGCGGCTGCGGTTGCAGTCACTGAGCCTGCGCTGTCTTGCTTTAACGGCATATCCTATCGCGCGTCTTGTACATTTCATAAACAGCTTTAAAGTTACTATGGCAGTCAGAGCAATGCCGCACCGGCTGATAAACGGATACATAGTGTTTACGATATTGTCAAAGCCTACAAAGCTTATGGGATAGGCAATTAGCAGACAGCCGAAAACTATTACAGCTTTATATTTCTGCTCGTCGAGTACGGCGAGTTTTTTTGTTGCGGCAAAAGCCGAGGACACATAGTCGGAGGTTATTTTCAATGCGGATACCAGTGTGGTAAATATTGCTCCCGCTATCAGAACTCCGCATATGGCTTTCAGTCCGAATCTTTCGGAAACAGCCAAAACGGGCATTGAAGACGCCAATCCGTCCGCTAAAACTACCGTTTGCAGCATATAGAGCAATCCGAACATACACATCGTGATAAGCAAGCAGGTGAGTATAATTTCCTTATAGCTCATATTTTTACCCTCGTCGGAAATGATTACTCCGCCTAAAAGCACGTCAAGACCGCTGTACAGTATGGGCTTTACGATAGTAAAAGGCAAGGTGTGATTTTGAGGGTCGAGCTTGAAAAATATCAGAGCTACGCACAGTACGATAAGAGGCACGACTATTGAGTTTACAAACTTGATTTTTTCAATTCCCATTACTACGATTATCGCGCCGAGAATTATCATAATCAAGCCGAGCATAGGAACGCCTGTCATAGAGCGCATAACAAACTCGCCGCCCGCGCACATCGAGCAAACGGAAATTCCGGCAGAGAAGAATATGCAAAATGCCATAAGCTTGTTTTTTGGCATAAGTCCCTGCTTGCCTACAATTAGAAACAGTCCGCAAAGCAGCGCCATAAATACAGAGGATACCGCGACGTTAAGCGGCGACGCGTCCCCGAAAAACAATGCTATTTCCTTGCCCGACGAAAATCCCGCGCCTATAGCTGTTCCTATATATAAAAAGGTTATCTTTAAAGACTTTTTCATATCCACAAAATATGTTTAGGCGTTGACGATTATGTTGAAAATGCTATAATTGAATTATGAAAAAGTACAAAGCGATAATTTTCGATATGGACGGCACCCTCCTCGACACTCTCGAGGACTTGTATCTTGCGCTTAACCATTCGCTTAACGCCTGCGGTTATGCGGCGCGCACAAGAGAGGAGGTGCAGGCTTTTATAGGCGACGGAGTAGGTGTGCTTATTGCAAAGGCAATGCCCGACGCTTTAAAGGAGGGCATCGAGTCCGACCAAGCCAAGCAAGCGGAATTCCGGAAGAAATGCGTTGCGGTCGGCGAAGTGTTCAGAGAATTTTATATAGAACACGGCGAGGATAACACAAAGCCGTACGACGGAATTATAACTCTGCTCGGTGCGCTCAAGAAAAACGGAATTAAGACCGCGGTAGTATCAAACAAAGTTCAGGAAGCGGTGGAGAGATTAAACGAAAGATTGTTTTCGGGGCTTATAGACGCGGCTGTAGGCGACGGCGCAGGACTCAAGCTGAAGCCCGAGCCCGATATGCTGCTGTGCGCTTTGGATAAGCTCGGGGTTAATTCGGGCGAAGCACTGTTTGTCGGCGACGGTGAAACCGATATTCTTGCGGCAAGCAGAGCAGGACTGCCTTGTATAAGCGTCTGTTACGGCTATCGAACTGAAGAATTTCTGCGTTCTAAAGGGGGAAAATTATTTGCGCATAACGTGCGCGAGCTTGCGGACTTGCTTAACACAAAGTTGTGATTTAAGTATAATGCTAATCTAAACGATAATAAAAAGTCGCTAAGCAAACAGCTTAGCGACTTTTGTCAAGCTTATTAAATTCTTGCCGCTCCGCTTTCTCTTGCGGCTTTCGCTACAGCGGCGGCAACCGCGGGCGCTACCCGAGGGTCGAATGCCTGCGGCAGAATGTAGCTTTCGTTAAGCTCGCCGTCGCTGACAAGCGCGGCAAGCGCATTGCTTGCGGCTATTTTCATTTCCTCGTTGATACTGCTTGCGCGCGTGTCCAATGCTCCTCTGAAAATTCCGGGGAAAGCCAACACGTTGTTTATTTGATTGGGCAGGTCGCTTCTGCCTGTGGCAACCACCTTCGCTCCCGCTTCAAGCGCAAGCTCGGGCATAATTTCGGGAGATGGATTTGCCATAGCAAACACTATAGGTCCCTCTGCCATACTGCGCACCATATCCTGTGAAAGCACGTCCTTCGTGCTTACTCCTATAAACGCGTCCGCGCCCTTTACGGCATCGGCTAAGTCGCCTTTTATTTTCATTGGATTGGTTTTGCTTGCGAGCGCGTTTTGCGCCTTATTGAACCTTTCGCTTTCGTCGATTATGCCGAGTCTGTCGCAAACTATTATGTTTTTTGCGCCGAGAAGAATCAGGAATTCCGCTATCGCAATACCTGCGCTTCCCGCTCCGTTGATAACCAAACGCGCGGTTGAAATGTCCTTTTTGACAAGCTTAAGTGCGTTTTTAAGCGCGGCGGCTAAAACTATAGCCGTGCCGTGCTGGTCGTCGTGGAATACGGGAATATCGCAAAGCTCCTTTAATCTGCGCTCCACCTCGAAGCAGCGTGGCGCAGAGATATCCTCCAAATTTATGCCGCCGAAGCTTGGAGCTATCGCCTTTACAACCGCTACGATTTCATCCACGTCCTGCGTGTCAAGGCAGATGGGAATTGCGTCTATATCCGCAAACTCCTTAAACAGAACGCTCTTGCCCTCCATAACGGGCATACCCGCAAGCGGTCCTATATTTCCAAGTCCGAGTACTGCCGAGCCGTCGGTTACGACTGCCACGGTATTCCAGCGTCGGGTGAGCGAATAGGATAGCTCGGGATTGTCCTTTATTGCAAGACAGGGCGCCGCGACTCCGGGAGTATACGCAAGCGACAGCGCTTCCTTTCCGTCCACTCTTACGCGTGAGGTCATCTCCAGCTTACCCTTCCATTCAAAATGCTTTTCAAGAGAGAGTTTTTGATAATCCATATAATTCTCCGATATGATTTTGTCTACTCCGACATTTTACTACATCGCGCGCGATAAAACAACTCAATATCGAAATGTGTTGAAAATATAAGCTTTTTAGGATATAATTTTGATTATGAAAGAAATCACCTTTAAAAGTATAGCGGACGCGGTATGCGAGCTTACCCGCGCTTGCTCGGGGCTCACGGCTTCGTGCTCGAGCGCAATGCGCGCCGCGTATGACAAAGAGAGCAACGAAAACGCAAAATTCGCGCTTGAAATGCTTATGGAAAACGCGGAGGTAGCCAAAGACCGCGGACTTCCCGTGTGTCAGGATACGGGGATGGCGGTTGTTTTCGTGAAGCTCGGACAGGACGTGCATATCAGCGGCGGACTTCTTACGGACGCTATAGACGAGGGCGTGCGCAGAGGCTATCGCGATAACGGCTACCGCGCGAGCGTACTCGACCCTATAAGCAGAGTGAATACGCGCGACAATACTCCTGCCGTTACGCACGTAACGGTAACCGAGGGCGATAAATTGCAGATAGCGTTTTTGCCCAAGGGCTTCGGAAGCGAAAATATGTCGCGGCTTTATATGCTTACTCCGTCGCAAGGAATTGACGGCGTAAAGGAGAGTATTATAAACGCCGTAAAGCTTGCGGGCTCCAATCCCTGTCCGCCTATTGTGGTCGGCGTGGGAATAGGAGGCACTGCCGAAAAGGCGATGCTGCTTGCCAAGGAACAGCTGTTAAGGGAAATAGGCGCGCCGAGCGAGAATAGCGCGCTTGCGGCGTTGGAGCAGGAACTGCTATTAAAAATCAACGCTTTGGGGATAGGCGCGCAGGGCTTCGGCGGCGATACCTCGGCGCTTGCGGTGCATATCGGCAAATATCCCACGCACATTTCCGCGCTTCCGGTTGCCGTAAATATACAGTGCAACGCTGTCCGGCTGTCAAGCGTTACGCTATAGAGGTGAGCTATGGATTATATAAGACTGACCGCTCCGTTTGATAAAAGTGAGCTTGCAAAGCTAAAGGCGGGGGACAGAGTGCTTCTCGACGGAATTATTTACACTGCGCGCGACGCCGGACATAAGCGGATGTACGACGCTGTTTTAAGCGGCGGCGAGCTGCCGATAGAGCTTAACGGACAGGCTATTTATTACGTGGGAGCCTGCTTCGATAAAAACGGCAAACCGATATCCGCAGGTCCTACCACCGCTATGCGAATGGACAAATACGCGCCCGTTTTATACGATAACGGAGTGGGCGCAAGCATAGGAAAGGGCGACCGCTCGCAAGCCGTTTACGACGCGATAATCAAAAACAAAGCGGTATATCTATGCGCTATAGGCGGCGCGGGAGCGACGTATGCGGATTGTATAAAAGGCTCGCGGCTTATAGCTTATTCCGAGCTCGGCACGGAGGCAATGTACCGTTTCGAGGTTAAGGATTTTCCGTTGATTGTAGCGATAGATATCGACGGCAATACTATATTTAATAGATAAATAGAAACTTTATAGAGCGTAATAAAGCAGATAAACCCGCGATTTCGTAATTTATAAAATCGCGGGTTTGGTTTAATATGTCTTGCAGAATAGTTAAAGCTTTATTTTAAGCTTAAATCTGAAGCCGTCCAGCTTAAGTGCGTACAGCGCAAGGTTTGCAATGGCAAGAGATATTGCTCCCTGCGCGAAGTCAAAGGGCAAGGCTACAAGCGCGGCGGACAGCGTCCCGTAAAACAGAGTCTGACACATAAAGTAGCCGAGCATCATCACTGTTACGCTAAGCAGCGACGCAAGACAGGAGAATACAATTTTTAAAGCATATAATCTCTTGTTTTCTTTTTTATTTTGTTTGTCGGCGCTTGCGATTTTTTTGTCATACCACTTGTTTATAAGCGTAAACAATATGCCCGCGAGCAAGCCCTCGACGGATTTTATTATCAGGGTAAAGACCATTGTTGCTGGATATACGGTCAGGTCGCCGAAAAATGCGCCCAGTCCTCCCGCAAGCATAGCGGATACGGGATTGAATAGCGCGGCGCAGATGAGAATAACCGAGTCGCCGAGATTAAAATAAAACGCGTCGCTTGAGTAACCTATTATAGTGCCTACAAATACAAGCGCGGTCATTACAGAGGTGTAGGCTACTGTTTTGGTAGTCATTTTGCCTATGCGCTTGAGCTTGCGTTCGGAGACGGCTACAGTCGGGACAGCATTGCAGGCAGGGGTTTCAACGGTATCGATATTTAACGGATTAGTATCCGTATTTGTCGAGGCTTTTGCCTGCTCGGGCGCAGTTTGATTGACGTTTTTTTCTTCCATAAAAAAATCTCCGATTTAGGCGGAGAAAGAAAGGACATATATACGCCAAAGCGTCCGCGGCGCGAACGTAAAGCGTATTATGTAAATTCCTTCCCAGTCTGACTTGACAGGCGGTTGCGGAATCTCACCGCATCGGCTGTTGGGGCTGTTGGACTCGTCCGCTAAGCGGCATTACCACCGGTTGGGTTTTACCCTATCCAAAGAATTTGATATAAAAAGTATATTCCGCATTTTTGATATAGTCAACAAATTTCATTTAATCCTTAAAATTATTTCTTGACAAATGAGATGTATAATTATAAACTATTCCTATGAATATGCAAAAAACATACATTTTCGCGTTTTACTTTTATTACGGCTACGAAGCGTAGTTGCGTTTAGGTGTGCGGAAATAAACTCAGTACGGCACCCAAACGGTGTCCGTTTTTTTATAATCGTAAAAAGTTTACCGTCTTTATCTTGATATAATACTCTATATGTATTATTATATACAAAATAAAGCGGGCTTAAATAAATCTACAGGGCTTGTCCCCAAAGGAAATTATGATTGTTGTAATCAAAAAGAATCAGGAGCAAAAGCAGGTTAAAAACCTTATCAACTGGGTTGAAGGCTTAGGACTTAAGGTGCATATGAGCGAGGGCGATAACTCTACGGTTATCGGACTTGTAGGCGATACGTCAAAAGTAGATATCGACCTTATCCGCACGCTCGACATTGTAGAGAGCGTAACTCGCGTTCAGGAGCCATATAAAAACGCAAACCGCAAATTTCATCCGGACGACACTGTAGTGGACGTAGGCGGACACAAATTCGGAGGCAGACATTTTCAGATTATTGCCGGTCCCTGCTCTATCGAGAGCGAAAAGCAGATAATAGAGGTGGCAACTGCGGTTAAAAATGCGGGCGCGACGTTGCTGCGCGGCGGAGCGTTTAAGCCGCGTACCTCTCCGTATTCGTTTCAGGGAATGGGCGTAAACGGACTCAGCCTGCTTAAGAAAGCCAAGGCGGAAACGGGTATGCCCATAGTCACCGAGATTATGAGTGAGGAGCATATCGACGATTTCGAGGGCGTGGACGTGTTGCAGGTAGGCGCGAGAAATATGCAGAACTTCGATTTACTCAAGCGTCTCGGCAGGCTGAAAACTCCTATTTTGCTTAAGCGCGGTATAGCGGCTACCATAGAGGAGTGGCTGATGAGCGCCGAGTACATTATGTCCGAGGGCAACCCCAACGTAATACTTTGCGAGCGCGGAATAAGAACCTACGAAACCTATACGCGCAATACGCTTGACCTGTCCGCAATTCCCGTACTCAGGGAGCGCACACATCTTCCTGTCATAGTGGACCCGTCGCACGCCTTGGGCATTTCCCGATTTGTAAAGCCTATGAGTCTTGCCTCAGTGGGAGCGGGCGCGGACGGACTTATGATAGAGGTGCATAACGACCCTGCGCACGCGCTTTGCGACGGCGCGCAATCTCTTAGACCGGAGCAATTTAAGGACGTGGTGGATTCCTTAAGAGGAATGCTTCCGTCGGTTGACAAGGAGCTTGACTGATGAAGATTGCAATCGTCGGCTTGGGGCTTATCGGCGCGTCTTTGGGCAGAGCTATTATCAAGTACACGTCACACGAGGTGTACGGGCTTGACACGGACGAAAGCGTACTGAAAAAAGCCGATGGGCTTAAAGCGCATTCGCGCGCTTTGAGTGCTGATGATTATAAGAGTGTGGACCTTGTGCTTTTTGCACTCAATCCCGACGTTGCGATATCGGAGATGAACCGTATATGTCCGTTGCTTAAGGACGGTGCGGCGGTTGCGGACACCTGCGGAAACAAACGCGTTATCTGTACGGAAATGGAACGCTTGAAAAAGCAGTATCCGAGCCTGAAATTTATAGGAACGCATCCTATGGCAGGGCGCGAGTTCAGCGGTATAGATTACTCGGATGCAGACCTGTTTAAGGGCGCATATTTTATACTTGTGCCAATCGGGGAAGACAGTCCCGTGGATTTATTATCAAGGCTTAGCTTAGATATCGGAGCAGGCGGAGTGGAAATCTGCTCGGCGGACAGACACGACGAAATGATAGCCTATACCTCTCAGCTTGCGCACGTTGTATCGAGCTGTTATGTGCGCGACGCACATTCGGCACGGCACGCGGGATATTCCGCGGGGAGCTTTGCGGATTTGACAAGAGTTGCAAGGCTGAATCCCGAAATGTGGACGGAGCTGTTTTTTCAGAATAAGGATAATTTACTCTCAAGCATCGAGGGAATGCAAAACAGGCTCGAGGAGATGCGTATAGCTTTAAAAAGCGATGACGAGCGTGGGCTTGCCGAGCTGTTGCGGCAGGGTACAGCCTGTAAGGAACGCGCGGATTTGGCGTTAAAGGAGAAAAAGAATGAGCGAAATTCGCGTTAACGTCGGTGCGCCGTACAGCATTTTTACGGAAAGCGGCTTGCTGGACAGGCTTGGAAAAGAAATAAAAAAGGTAACGGGCGCACATAAGGTGCTTGTTGTGACGGATACGAACGTAGAAAAACTATATCTTTCGCGCGCAGTGGAAGCGATTGCCTGCGAAGGCTATGACGTTTATACATTCGTATTTGAAGCGGGCGAACGCTCAAAAACCGCAAAAACTTATCTCGATATAATATCGGCATTGGGCGAGCGCGGCTTTAAGCGTACTGACGCTGTAGTTGCGCTCGGCGGCGGAGTTGTCGGCGACATTGCGGGCTTTGCCGCGGCTACCTATATGCGCGGAATTGACGTCATACAGGTTCCCACAACCTTGCTTGCAATGATAGACAGCTCTATCGGAGGCAAGACGGGCGTGGATTTGCCATTCGGTAAAAATCTGCTCGGCGCGTTTCATCAGCCTAAGCTTGTGGCGGCGGATATATCTTTGCTGTCCACATTGCCCGAGCGCGAGTGGATAAACGGCATAGGCGAGGGTATAAAATACGCCTGCCTTGACGGCGGAAGAATAGCGCGCATAATGTCGGACGGCTTGAACGGTGAAAATATTTGCGAGTTTGTAACACTGTGCGCGGCATATAAAGCGGATATAGTAGCGCGCGACGAAAAGGAAGGCGGATTGCGCAGATTGCTTAATCTCGGACATACAGTAGGACACGCGATAGAAAAGCAGAGCGATTTTGCCATAGCGCACGGCTTGGCGGTAGCATACGGTATCGGTGTTATGTTGAGAGCGGCGTATGAGAGCGGAGAATTGCCGCGCAGTGATTTTGAATTTATAAGCGCAATGCTTGAAAAGGCGGGGGTTTTCGAGTTGCCGGAAATAACGGATGAAATAATTGCCGCTGTCGCTATGGACAAGAAGGCAGAGGGCAAGGACGAAATATCCGCGGTTAAGATAGCGGCGGTAGGTAAATGCGAGGTCTGTAAAATGACGCTTGCACAGTTTGAAAAATATATTCGACTATAAAAGCTTTATTACGCAAATAAATAGTTTAACCGTTTGATTTGTGTCGATAAAGGCGGGATTTTAAATGGATGTAGCTTTAAGTAAATCCGAAATAACAGGAGAGGTCATAATCCCTCCGTCAAAATCGGCGGCGCACAGAAAAATGATTTGCGCCGCGCTTTCGGGGTGCCCTTTAAGGATAGAGGGCGGTAAGGATATGGAAGCTACGTCCCGTTGTCTTAACGCGCTCAAGCCGTTTATAAACAGATTTTTAGGCTTGTCCGAGGTCGATGAAGCTATAGATGTTCCCGTTTTGAACGCGGGAGAGAGCGGCTCGACGTTAAGATTTTTATTGCCAGTTGCGTGCGCGCTCGGCGCGGAGTGCGTTTTTGACGGCGAGGGCAGATTGAAGGACAGACCGCTTGGCGGACTTATCGACGCGCTTACGGCTCGCGGCGCTGTTATAGAGCGTTCGGGGGATGGCTCGCTTAAGGTGGGCGGAAAACTGACCGCGGGAGAATTTGTAATAGACGGCGGAGTAAGCTCGCAGTATATCACGGGCTTGCTCTTTGCATTGCCATTGCTTGACGGCGACAGCGTGATAAAAGTCAACGGCAGGCTTGTTTCCGAAAATTATGTGCATATTACCTTGGGCGTTTTACGCGACTATGGGATTGAAATATCCGACACGGATTGCGGCTACTGCGTAAAAGGCAATCAAAGTTACAAAAAGCTTCACTGCGACGTGGTAGAGGGCGATTGGTCGTCTGCGGGATTTATGCTTGCGCTTGGAGCTTTGACGGGAAACGTAAGACTTAAGGGCTTAAACGCAAGGTCGCTTCAGGGCGATAAGATTGTTGTCGAGCTGCTTAAAAAAGCGGGCGCTGATATTGCGGAGTGCGAAGGCGACTATATAGCTAAAAAATCCGAGCTTACCGCAATCGAGTTTGACGCGCAAAACTGTCCCGACGCGGTGCCGATAATGGCGACTGCGCTGTCGTTTGCGCGCGGAGCGTCACGCATTTATCACGTGGACAGACTGCGCGACAAGGAGAGCGACAGGCTTAGCGCGGTGCGCGAAATGCTGTCCGCTTTCGGGATTAAGACCGAATATCATAATGACACGCTCGCCGTGTACGGCGGAGAGCATAAACCCTGCGAGGTGTGGGGCTATAACGACCACAGAATGGCAATGAGCGCAATGGTTTGCGCGCTTGCGACGGACGGCGAGAGTACCGTGCGCTCGGTAGAGTGCATAGCAAAATCCTATCCAACCTTTTTAGAGGACGTCGAGCGGATAGGGGCTAAGGTAAGGCGACTGTAGCTTGGCGGAATTTGCCGAACTGTATTAAAAGATAAGAGGATAAAATGCGTTCTAATTTTGAAAAGCTTAAGATTGAAATATACGGCGAATCTCACGCGCCTGAAATAGGCGTTAGATTAGGCGGCGTTCTTGACGGCTGCGAGCTTAGCTTGCGTTGCGTGGATAATTTGCTTGAGCGCAGAAAAAGCCGCGGCGAGCTGTGGGCTACTCCGAGAAAGGAGGAGGACGCTCCGCAGATAGTTTCGGGACTCAGGAAATGCGGAAGCACATACGTGACCGACGGTGAAATAGAGGTTAAAATAGTAAACGGCAACTTTCGTCCCGACGATTACAGAAATGCCGTGACGGTACCGCGTCCCTCGCACGCAGACTATGCCGCATATGCCAAGGACGGCAGGATTTCAAGCGGCGGAGGCAGGTTTTCGGGCAGAATGACCGCGCCGCTGTGTATAGCCGGCGGCATAGCGCAGGAGCTTCTCGAGAGTGCGGGTATACGGGTGTGCGCGTATATATCGGAGATTGCGGGAGTCAAGGGCGGGAGCTACAAGGACGATGATAAGCTTGCGCTTTCGGGAATTGACGGCGAATGCGAAAAGAGATTGAAGGCTTCTGTCTTTCCGCTTTTGGACGAAAGCGTAAAACAAGAAATGCAGGATAAAATCCGACTCGCCGCGGCGGACGGCGACAGCGTAGGCGGCGTTATAGAATGTGCGGTTACAGGCATAGAAGCGGGATTGATAGGCGACGCGCTGTTTGAGGGCTTGGAGAGTAAAATAGCCTATTCGTTATTTGCGGTCCCTGCGGTAAAGGGAGTGGAATTCGGCGGCGGCTTCGGGCTTTGCGATATGCGTGGAAGCGCGGCTAACGACGGATATACGGTAAAGGACGGCAGAATTGTTACGCTAAGCAACCGTAGCGGCGGTATCAACGGCGGCATATCCAACGGAATGCCCCTGCTTATGCGCGTTGCGATTAAGCCGACGCCGTCAATAGCCTCGGCGCAAAGGTCGGTAGACCTTGTAACAATGACCGGGCAGGAGCTTAAAATCAAGGGCAGACACGACGCGTGTATAGTTCCGCGCGCGGTTCCCTGCGTGGAAGCCGCGGTGTCGCTCGCGCTTCTCGACGAGCTGCTTAAGCTGAGAGAGGGAATACAGCTTTATAACAATAAATAAGGTTAAAATTTGCAAATCATACTCATTAAGTATTGATTTTGCGATAAAATAAAAACAAAGTGCGGAGAAAACAATATGGATTTGCAAGAGGTAAGAGCTAAAATCGATGTTATCGACGATGAGATTGCAAGGCTGTACGCTCAGCGTATGGAGCTTGCCGTTGACGTTGCCGAAAACAAGGCGAAGGAGGGACTTCAGGTTGAAAATTACGAGCGGGAAAAACAGATAATAAGCAGAGTTACCGCCGATATGCCCGATACTATGAAGCTGTACTGTAAGCAGGTGTTTGAAACGATGTTTGAAACAAGCAAGGCGTATCAGTACGGAATTGTGGACGGAAGCTCTCCCGTTAAGGACGAGATTAGAGAGGCGTTGAACGGCGGACTTAAGCCGTTTCCCGTTCAGGCAAGCGTGGCGTGTCAGGGAGTTGCCGGCGCGTATAGCTGTATAGCCGCCGAAAAGCTGTTTCCAATTTCTTCTATATCCTGTTTCCGCTCCTGGGACGCGGTGTTCTCTGCGGTGGAAAAGGGCTTCTGCGAGTTTGGTGTTCTGCCCGTCGAAAACAGCACCGTCGGAAGCGTGATAGGCGTTTACGACCTTATGAGAAAGCATCGGTTTCATATTGTAAAAAGCATAAAGCTCAGGATTAAGCATTATCTGCTTGCGCCGCAGGGTGTGAAAATTGAGGATATAAGGGAGATAGTATCTCACGACCAGGCTATATCGCAGTGCGGCGAGTTCCTTGCAGGTCTCGGCGACGTAAAGATAACGCGATGCGACAACACAGCCGTGGCGGCTAAAACTGTTGCGGAGAGCGGACGCAAGGACATCGCTTGCATTTCCTCAAAGGAGTGCGCGGATATTTACGGCTTGCAGACGCTTAAAAGCGGAGTGAACGACAGTAATTTCAATTATACGAGATTTATCGCCATATCCAAAAAAATGAAGGTGTACGAGGGCGCAAACAGGATAAGCATTACCGTAAACCTCGAGCACGAGGCGGGAAGCCTTAACAGATTACTTAATAAATTCAGCGCGCTCGGGTTGAATCTCACAAAGCTGGAGTCCAGACCTATTCCCGAAAGTCCGTTTGAATTTACGTTTTATTTCGATTTCGAAGCGGACGTACGTTCCACGGCGGTGCAAAACCTGCTTGCGGGCATTGCGCTCAAAGCCGAAAACTTCGCTTTCTTAGGCGCATACGAGGAGCTGTAATGTCTAAATACTGTGTCATAGGAAAAACCTTACCCCATACGCTGTCGCCCGAGATACACAGGGAGCTCGGACGGGACAGATACGACGTCAAGGAGCTTTTTGACGATTGCGCGTTGGCGGATTTTGTGAACCGCCGCGAATACGACGGCTATAACGTGACAATACCTTATAAGCAGGCGATAATGCCGCTGCTTGACGGAATGTCCAAGGCGGCTAAGGAAGTGGGGAGCGTCAACACCGTAGTCTGCGAGGACGGAAAGCTTATAGGTCGCAACACCGACGCGGACGGAATGAAATACGCGCTGAAAAAAGCGGGAATTTCGCTGAAGGACAAGAGCGTGTTGATTTTGGGGAGCGGCGGAACCTGTCAGACGGCAAAGTATATCTGCCGTACGGCACACGCGCAGAGCGTAAAGGTGGTATCGCGCACGGGCGAAATCAATTATGAAAACTGCTACGAGCATCAGGACGTGCAGATTATTATAAATACCACTCCCGTGGGTATGATGCCGCATTCGTATGAAAAGCCCGTCGAGCTCAGCCGATTTGAAAACCTCGAGGGCGTTTTCGACTGTATTTATAATCCGCTTGAAACATTGCTCATAAAGGATGCCCGCGCGCTTGGATTAAAAGCGGCAAACGGCTTGACTATGCTTGTGGAGCAGGCTCGTATATCCCACAATTTTTTTGAGAAGGCAAAGGGCTTGCCGCAGGCGGACAGCGCGGTTACAGACGAGATTGTCGAAAAGCTGCTGTCCGAACGCAGAAATCTTGTGCTTATAGGTATGGCGGGCAGCGGAAAGAGCGTTATAGGCAGGATAGCCGCAAAAATGCTGAACAGGCAGTTTGTGGATACCGACGCCGAAATAGAAAGGCTTGCGGGAAAGAGCATTCCGCAGATTTTCAAGGACAGCGGAGAGGAGTATTTCAGAGAGCTCGAACGCGCTGTTGTAGAGAACGTATGCATCAGGCAGGGAATAGTAATTTCCACGGGCGGCGGCGCGGTGCTTGACGAGCGCAACGTGTTTATGATGAAGGCAAACGGCGTATGCTATATGATACAGAGAGACGCGGATAAGCTTGCAACAAAGGACCGTCCGCTATCGCCCGACGCCGAAAGCGCGGCAAAGCTTTATGAGGAGAGAAAGCCCGTGTATCTTGCGGCGGCGGACGTCGTTGTGGATAACGACGGCGAGATTGACGGCGCAATAGAGCGCATAATTGCCGATTTCAGTGAAAAGAGGAAAAGCTTATGAAAAGGATTCTGGTTATAAACGGAGTGAATCTCAATATGCTCGGAATACGCGAGCCCGAAAAATACGGCAAAAAAAGCTATAAGGATTTGGTTTCGTTTATAAAGGACTGCGCGGCTGAGCTCGGACAGAGCGTGTGCGTTAAGCAGTCCAACTGCGAGGGCGAAATAGTAGGTTTTATACAGAAGGCATATAAAAAATATGACGGCATAATAATAAACGCGGGAGCGTATACGCATACGTCGGTTGCCATTCTGGACGCTCTTAAGGCGGTTGATATTCCCACGGTAGAGGTGCATCTTACGGATATATATGCGCGCGAGGAATTCAGAAAAATGTCCTATATATCTATGGCGGCGAGAAAGACGGTTTGCGGCAAGGGCTTCGAGGGATACAAAGAGGCTTTGGAATTTTTTGCATAAGCTTACGCATAAGACAGCGACGGCATATTTTCGCGCCGCGGAAGGTTTATAAATTACTTAGGAGGAGCGTTTTATGGATTTGCTTGAAGCGGTTAAGCTAAGGCATTCGGTACGCAGATATACGGATAAGCCTATAGACGGAGAGGTGAGAGAACGCCTTGAGGAGTACATTGCGGATTGCAATAAAAGAAGCGGACTGAGTATGCAGCTTGTGCTTGACGAGCCTCGCGCCTTTGATTGCTTAATGGCGAGATACGGTAAGTTTTACGGTGTAAAAAACTACATCGCGCTTGTCGGAAAGAATACCCGCGACCTGTTTGAAAAATGCGGATATTACGGCGAAAAGATAGTTTTATATGCGCAAACGCTCGGATTAAATACCTGTTGGGTCGGCGCGACCTTTTCAAAGGTAAAGGACGCGTTTTCTCTGGGGCAGGGCGAAAGACTTGCGCTTGTCATCGCTATAGGTTACGGCGAAACGCAGGGAAAGCCGCATATTAGCAAGAAGTTCGACGAGGTGACCGACGACGTTCAGAACGTTCCCGGTTGGTTTGTGGACGGCGTAAAATGCGCGCTGCTTGCTCCGACCGCGCTTAATCAGCAGAGGTTTAAATTTTCGGTGAACGGTAGAAACGTCTATGCTAAAAAAGGACGAGGTCCGTTTGTGAAAACAGACCTCGGTATTGTAAAATATCATTTTGAGCTCGGCGCGGGAAAAGAGAATTTCGACTGGCTATTCTACTAAATTTTCCTGTAGCATTGTGTATACGCCCGCTGCCTTGTCAAGCCAGTTTTTGTATATGTACATCGCGCGCTGACGGTTTGCTACCACCATTTTCAATTCCATTATCGTGCCGCTGCTGTTGTCTATGCGCATTATTACCGTATAGGTGCCGTCGGCGTTTTTAGAGTAATCGCAAAAGTATTCCTGTTTTTTTCTGAAACGCATTCTGTTCTCGCGTACGTACGAGGCTATCTCCTCGCGTATCGAGGTGGGTATGCGCATATAAAACAGGCTCAGGCAGGAAACTCCGTCCTGCGTAAGATTGAGTGTGTTTGCTTTTGGTACGCGGTATATCAGATTTGTGTCTAAAAGCTCGGCAAGATACTGCTTGCATTCCATATAGGTGAGCCAGCTGTTGTCGGACGTGCACATATCCAGAACGGTCGCCTCGGACAGGGGAATGGACATTTTGTCGAATACGAAAAGAATAACAAGCTTTTGTTCCTTGCTGTCGAGCTTATTGGATTTAGCTAACATCAATTCATTCGCCATAAACTTCCCGAGTGCGCGAACCGAAGGCGCAAAGCCTTAAACAGGTTGACAGGCTGAAAAATCCGAACTGTCCGCGAGTAATAATATTACAGACTGTCGCCCGTAAACACAAGCGAATTTGTTTGGATTGTGTCGAAAATCTATCCGTTGTGTACCGCGCGGAGCTTCGACACTATAAACTGTGGTGGTTGACTTTAAAATACCGTTTGCTTTGCCCGAAATGCCTGAAATAGTCCCGTCGGGCGTTGTGGAATTTGTTATTAAACAGCGTTATTGGAGAATGCTGTTTATTTCTTATGCCGAGCGGTCGGAGGGCGCGACGAGAGATTTTTATTGACATTTAAGCCTTTTTATTGTATCATTTTATATATATGATAAATAAAGTATATGTAATGTTTATTTATCCGAAAAAACAGAAAATAATTTTCGTGTCTTAAGGCACAGGAGGTATTATGCAATTTCTCAGCAAAGGCGTTGAAAAATTTGTAGACGAAAGCGTCGAGCTTTGTCAGCCCGATAAGGTTGTAGTCATCGACGGCAGCGAAGCTCAGCTTGCGGCGTTGCGCGAGGAGGCGGTTGCTACAGGCGAAATGATTAAGCTCAATCAAGAGCTGCTGCCCGGCTGCTATCTGCACCGCACGCTCCCCAACGACGTGGCTCGCGTAGAGGGACGTACGTTTATCTGTACGGAAAAGAAGGAGACCGCAGGTCCCACCAATAACTGGATGCAGAAGGACGAAGCATATGCTATGCTCAAGGAGATTTACAAGGGCGCTATGAAGGGAAGGACGATGTACGTTATTCCGTATTCTATGGGCGCGGTCGGTTCTCCCTTCTCCAAAATCGGCATCGAGCTTACGGATTCCATTTACGTCGTGCTCAATATGGCTATTATGACAAGAATAGGTCAGAGGGTTCTCGACCAGCTTGGCACAAGCGACGATTTCGTGCGCGGACTTCACTCCAAGGCGGAGGTTGACGCGGATAAGAGATATATCTGTCAGTTCCCCGAGGATAATACCATTATGTCGGTAAACTCCGCATACGGCGGAAACGTGTTGCTCGGCAAAAAGTGCTTTGCGCTCCGCATAGCCTCTTATCAGGGCTGGCACGAGGGCTGGATGGCCGAGCATATGCTCATCCTCGGTCTTGAAAAGCCCAACGGAGAAACCAAATATATCGCGGCGGCGTTCCCGTCGGCGTGCGGCAAGACAAACCTTGCTATGCTCATTCCTCCCGAGGAGTTTGCAAAGAAGGGCTATAAGATACATACCGTCGGCGACGATATCGCCTGGATTAGAGTGGGCGCGGACGGCAGACTTTACGCTATCAATCCCGAAAACGGCTTCTTCGGAGTCGCTCCCGGTACGAATAACAAATCCAATCCCAACGCTCTTGCGTCTACGAGAAAGAACACAATTTTCACAAACGTGTGCCACAATCTCGAAAACAATACCGTTTGGTGGGAAGGTCTTGACAAGAATCCTCCCAAGAACGCAATCGACTGGCAGGGCAATCCCTGGGGCGAGAAGGAGCAGGCTGAGGGCGTAAAGGGCGCGCATCCTAACTCCAGATTTACGGCTCCCGCAATCAACTGCCCGTGCCTGTCAAGCGAGTTTGAAAATCCGCAGGGCGTTCCCCTTGACGCAATCGTATTCGGCGGCAGACGCGCAAAGACCGCTCCGCTGGTTTACGAGGCGAGAGATTGGAATCACGGCGTGTTTGTAGGCTCGATTATGGCTTCCGAAACGACGGCGGCGGCAAGCGGCGCGGTAGGCGTTGTAAGACGCGACCCGATGGCGATGCTTCCCTTCTGCGGCTACAATATGGCAGAGTACTTTGCCCACTGGGTGGAGATGGGTACAAAGGCGGAGAAGCGTCCTAAGATATTTAACGTAAACTGGTTCAGAACGGACGACGAAGGTCACTTCCTGTGGCCCGGCTTCGGCGACAATCTCCGCGTACTCGATTGGATTATCCGCCGTACCGAAGGCACTGCGGAGGCAGTGGAAACCGCTATCGGCTACGTGCCCAATCCCGCGGACATAAACCTCGAGGGCTTGGATATGACCGAGGCGGACATCGCAGAACTGCTCACCGTAGACAAGGAACTCTGGTTGCAGGACGCGCAGGGCATTGAGGAGTTTTATGCTAAGTTCGGCGAGCAGCTTCCCAAGGAGCTTCGCGACGAGCTTGACAGACTTAAAAGCAACCTTAATAAATAAAAAACTGTAATAACGCATTTTTTGATACCTTTTAAGTCAACCAAACCCGATGCGGTTTGGTTGACTTGTATAAACTGAAAAAGACTTGTATATGGAACTTTATCAACGGTTTTTAACTGAAGCTATTGACGGCGAGGGACGCCTTACGGGCGTTGAATATCACGCGCCTGAAACATACAATTTCGGGTTTGACGTTGTGGACGAGCTTGGAAAATCGGAGCCGCAACGCCGAGCTATGATTTGGACGTCGGATACGGAGGAGAGGATTTTCACCTTTGGCGATATAATGCGACTTAGCGCGCAGGCGTGCAATTATTTTAAGTCCATAGGTATTGCAAAGGGAGATAAGGTGCTGTCGGTGCTGCGCAGGCATTGGGAGTTTTGGGTTATAATTACGGCTCTGCATAAGCTCGGAGCTGTTGTAATACCTGCAACCGACCAGCTTAAGGAAAAGGATTTCGTATACAGATTTAACGCGGCGGAGGTCAAAGCCGTGATATGCACCTCCTTCGGCGGAGTGCTCGAGGAGGCGGAGCGCGCCGCAAAAAAATGCGACGGCGTGAAAATTAAGATAGCGGTTGACGGCGTTCATACGGGCTTGCGTAACGGCGCGAGCGAGGAGCGTATAAAAACGCTTGACTGCGGTTGGCGGGATTACGGCAGCGAGGTTTGCGCATTCGGCGAGGTTTACGAAAGACCTGCGGACGGAAGCGCGCCTATGCGCGACGAAGCAATGCTTATGTATTTTACGTCGGGCACTACGGCATATCCCAAGATAGCGTTGCACGAGCATACCTATTCGCTTGCGCATTTTATAACGGCAAAGTGGTGGCATAACGTGCAGAAGGACGGCGTGCATTTTACGGTTGCGGAAACGGGCTGGGGTAAAGCCGTATGGGGAAAGCTGTACGGTCAGTGGCTGTGCGGTGCTTGCGTTTTTACCTATGACTTTGACAGATTTGAGCAATCTAAGCTGCTCAATATGATTTCAAAGCACAAAATAACTACGTTTTGCGCGCCTCCTACAATCTACCGTTTTATGATAAAAGCCGACCTAAGCAAGTACGATTTGAGCAGCTTGAAATATATTACTACGGCGGGAGAGGCTTTAAATCCCGAGGTGTATAACAGGCTTAAGGAGGCTACGGGGCTCGGCATTATGGAGGGCTTCGGACAGACCGAAACCACGCTTACTATCGCAAATTTAAGAGGATGCGTTCCTAAGACGGGAAGTATGGGCAAGCCTACGCCGATTTATCCGATGCGCCTTGTGGATTGCGACGGTAATGACGTGGAGGCGGGTACTGCGGGAGAAATTTGTATAGATATAAGCAACGGCAGACCTTACGGACTGTTCAGAGAATACTATAAAAATCCCGAGGAAACAAAAAAGGCTATGTGCGAGGGCTTGTATCACACGGGAGATACCGCCTGGCGCGACGAGGACGGCTATATGTTTTTTGTGGGGCGTACGGACGATATAATAAAGTCGAGCGGCTACAGAATAGGTCCGTTTGAAATCGAAAGCGTGCTTATGGAGCATCCGTCCGTATTGGAGTGCGCGGTTACGGGAGAGCCCGACCCCGTGCGCGGACAGGTGGTGAAGGCTACCATAGTGCTGACTAAGGGCTATGAGGGCAGCGAGGAGCTTAAAAAGGAAATTCAGACCTATGTAAAAAAGGCGACCGCGCCCTACAAATATCCGCGTATTATAGATTTTGTTGACGAATTGCCCAAGACCATTTCGGGAAAGATAAGAAGAAACGTTTTGCGAAGCTCCGCTAAGAGTTGAGCGTTTTTTCGTAATTGATTTAAACGGTAAATTTATAATCGCAGCCTCCCTTTTAGGGAGGTTTTATATTGAGAATAATAAAATAAATTTTAATTTGTCGAGTGTAGAATATCTTTTAAAATTCGGCAATCTAACGGCATATTTTACAAATTTTTCCAATTTTTACAAACGGTATTTTATTGTAAGTAAGCGCGGCGCATAACGTCGGATTTCGGCGGGTTTTGTTAAATGGCAAAATTTGCAGGAAATCATATATTGACAGGGCTCGGTTATAGGGTGTAGTATAATAGCGTATAAATGTATTATACTCGCGCGTATAGCGCGTGCATATGGGTGGAAATTATGAGAACAGACAACACTTTTAAAAGACGCACTGCGGCAAAATTTGCGGGACTTATCGTTATCGCGCTGTGTTTTGCTTTGACGTTTACTCTGACGCTGACGTTAAATCCCGTCGGCTTATACGGCATTGCCAATGCGGGAATAGAAACCGGCGGCGGCGACGACAACAGCTCGGCTTACGCATCCTACGGAAGCGCAAGCAGTCAGATAAATGCGGCGGGACTGACTGCGACAAATTTTAATTTCCCCGGTTCCGGCACTACTACCAGCTGGTCTGCTACGGAATCCTTTAAATTTACTCCGTCGGCAACCAACCACCAGGTTACCAGAACCAAGGCGGACAAGGTGCGAGTGTTTTCGGATATAGGACGAGCTAATGCTTTTTACGTCGGTACTCAAAATTCTGTCAGCGAAAATAAGTTCAGAATGGTAGTCAACGTCGATTTGGGCAATTTCTTAAATACCATTGCGTTAAATTCCAATATGACTCTTACGGTTTACGCTTCGCTTAATCTGGCTATTTCGGATAAAGGCGGTTGGTTGAGTAACGACTGTAAAAACGTATACTATTTCGGCGCGGTGGCTACAAGCGAAACGCTCAGCGGTACTCAGACCTATGAGAGTACTTACGCAAACTCATATGCAAAAGAAACAATCAGCATAAATGGCAACGGTGTGGATAAGGGCAGCAAAAATACCAATACTGCGACGCTTACCAAGGATAAGCAAAATCTCGCGTTGGTATTCGGATGCGACTTCGAGGGCAGAGCTGTTACCTCGGTCGGAACAGGCGGACGCGAGGTTTCTATAGTCGTATCCAACATTCAGTTTCATTACTCAATTTCTTACAACGGAGCTGCGGACAATGCAAATACCGTTATAAACGACGGTAGCGCGCCCGTAAAGGTTGCGGAGTCGCTTATGGGCAAAGGCTCGACCTGGAGCGATACTAACGGAAGCACTAAGGTGGGCACCCGTGTGGTTGAGCAGTATTCGCCCTTTGTTGCGAACGTGGCTAATATGCCCGTATACTACAGCGCGATAGCTTCACAGCTTGCGGGTTATACCGATAAGCGACCGAATCTGGCAAACACGCCTACCAATGCGGTGCTTAACTCATATGTTTCTACGGCTTTGGCTGTGCCGGAAGCTACTGCAAATCAATACCGTAAATCGGCTAGAATCGAATTTGCGGATACATACAATTACGCGGGTATAGGAAAATCCGAGCCGTTTGACGCGTCAAAGGCTTCCTCCGCCTATCTGAATAACGCGGGTATAGCCGGATATACCGTCAGCGGAAGTAATTGGATTGTCGATACCGACCCCACAAGAAAATCTAAGGTTGAAAACGTCGCTTCGGGTATTAAATCCGTTGAGATGACCGTCGTTCCCGGCGGAAATTTCCAGGGAGAGGCTACTTACACGTTTAATATGTACCTCTCCAACGGCACGAGGTGGCAGAGAATAACCGTTGACGGGAAATATGTCGGTTATGCTCACGTAACAAAGAACAGCAGAGCAAACGTAACCGTTGAAATGTATCTTGACGTAAACGCAACCGTTACGGTAACCGTAAGAGATTACGGCGGTTCCTATAACGATAACGGCACTTTTGAGCCGAACGCGGGCTGCACGTCTACAACCGAATTCAGAGGTATCGACTATACCGCGCCTCTCGCGGCAAACTGCAACGGCGAAACCAAGCTTGAAAACGACGGCTATGTAAACGGCTTCGCGGGCGCGTCTACCCTGGACACAAAATATTGGTATAAGAGAGATATGTTTGAATCGGAAGCGTCGTCGGGCGAGGATAAGGACGACGAGGGCGCTCCGCACATCTGGTTCTATACCGTAAAAAAAGCGGATACCTTTGACGATTTAAAGGCGCTTACTCCGCATTCCTTTGCCAACTATGCGGCTATCAAGAGTAAGGGGATGCTACCTATAGGCTACGGCTCTCTTAACTCCTTCTCATATAATTTCGCAGAGGGCTGCGCCGTTGTAAACGGAGTGGGCAGCTCGCAATATACCGTAAACAACATTTCGGATATCGGCACTCAGAAGGGCGTGGGCTATTATATGTTCACATTCTATAAGTGCGATATAGCGGGCAACCTCGGCGAGGTGGTTTCGCAATATGTGCGCACGGACTATATTCAGCCCGAGTATAATCTGGATTTCAGCTATACGCTTCCCGGAGAGAGCGAGCCTGTCAGAATAGAAAATCTGTACGCTTCGGTCGATATGATGCAGTGGGCTTTGGGCGAAGCTACCCTTAAGCTGAGCTTGCCTAACGTAAACTTCTCGGGCAACACGCTCCGCTTCGAGGACGCCGACGGCGAATATATCATCACTCTCGACAGAAAGGGCAATATCTCGCTGTTTACAAGCAGGGGCAAGGTCGAGCCCGTAGACGGCAGACTGGAGCTTATTATTTCCACTTACCTTGAGAAAACCAAAATTTATTTTGAATATAGCGTAAATCAAAAGGAGGAAAACGGCGAGGTAACCTGGGAGGGCGTATTGACCGTTACCTTCGAGGATAACAACAATGCGGACAACCGTTTTCCGACCGTTGCCTGGATGACGGGCTTCAACCTCTATACGGTCGCTTATGCGGATATGAACGAAGCGGATAACGACGACAGTACGCTTATGTCCATATCCAAGCCCGAGGCGAGAATATTTATCGACCGTCACGACCCGTCCGCTCCCGAGCTTCAGGACGAGGATAACGGTTATATTACCAAGAACAACGAATATATCCTCGACCTTCTTAACAAGGTCTGGAAGACGGATAACTATCTGCTTGACGCCACACTCTTATTTGAGGACTATGCGGCGGATATCGACCTGTTTGCTCCATACGTAAAGGTGTTTACGGGATTTAAGTTTATAAACTCGGCGGAGGACTTTGCCGCTCTTAAGGGCTTGGTCGAGGGCAGCTATAAGAATTTCAAAACCGCGGCGGACGCAACCGCAAGCGGCTTGCTCGATAAATGCACCATTACGGATATGAGTCAGCTGTCCAACGGCTCGTCTGCATATCCGATAGAGTTCTTCTCGGGTAAGGGAAGCGGTATGCGCGTCATCTACACCTGGGTGGTGGACCAGGCGGGACGTATTTCCGACCTGTATTCCTGCTACGTGCTTATCGATACCACCAACTACGTCGTGTCCTCGGATATGATTGACGCAGTTATAGGCGATAAGAGCTTCGGAAAGCACGGAACTATAGCGCATACGGACGAGGCTGGGCAGTCGGCGTACTCCTTTAAGCGCGGTCAGACCGTCAGCTTTACCGTTAAGCTTGACGAGGGCTACGTGCCTTACGTTTTCGGCAAGAGCGGAGCAGGCTCCGAGCTTATCAATCTGCTTATCAACAAAACTCCCAATAAAACAATGATTAAGGCGGACAGCGCGTTCGATTCGTTTGTAACCTTCGAGGAGGGTGACGCTGACGATACTTATATTATTACGTTTACCATTGACGACAACGACGTGCTTTCCGCGCTCAATTCCGCGATATCCTTCGGTATGTCGGCAAGAAAGGTTCTTCAAAAGACTCCCGGCTATAATAAGTACTACGACGCGCGTCAGCTCAATATGAGGGAACACGTCATTCTTTCGGGTAAGGACGGCAACAGCGATACCGCCGCGCTCGAGTATCTCGAGTTTGAATACTTTACCTCCTATGACCACGCGGCAGGCGACGGCAACAGACTTGAAAACGCGCCTATCGACGTCGGTACGTATTATATCCGTATATTCATTCCCGAGGATAACGCCGCTTTCGTTATGGAGCTTAACGAAAACGAAATAGTTACGGGCAAGATAATTCCCATTCAGTTTACGATACTCAAGGGCAGAGTGATAATTACTCCGGAAGCAACGTCAAGTATGTACGGCGACAGAATCGAGCTTTCCGCCAATATTTCCGGATTCGATTTCGAGGGCGGAGCCGCTCCTACGGGCGAGTATCTCGTCGGTTCGCTTAAGCTTGCGATAAACAACTGGAATCCCGCAAACAGTATGGTTGACGTCGGAGAGTACAGAATTACCTACGACGACCAGTTCAGAATTCTCGACGCGAACAATCAGCAGAGCGGTAACTTCGATATTGTGTTTACGGAAAACATCCTCCATACGATAACGCAAAGACGCGTTGCCGTCAGCGTATGGGACGAGAGCAAGCAGTACGGCGATATCGACCCGATTATCAGATTTGCGGTTGATTCCGCTCAGTTTGATTGGTACAGCGGCGGCATAGAGGCATTGCTGTATACCATTTTCGGAAATAACTATAAGCAAACCGATAATCTCGACGGCGTATATCTGTACGATTCCAACGGACGTATTACCCGCTCCAAGGGCGAAAACGCGGGCAGTTATACGTATATTGCTCCTTCCGCGGGCGCGTTTGACGTAAACGGCAACTATACGATTGCGCTGACTATCGGAAGCGAAAGCAGATTTATAATAGAAAAAAGAAACGTAACGCTGGACGCAAAGGGACAGTCTACGGTTATCAAATACGGACAGACTCCCGACATAAGCTCCGTGCGCATAGATTACTCGCTTGCAAGCAAGGACGTGAAATTTGCGGACGAAATCGCGTCGGCGGTCGAGGGACTTATTATTCTCAGAGGCGACGGCACGCTCATTCCTATGACGAGCGGCGGATATTCGGGTCGCTACGTTTACGATATAATTCTCGGCAATCCGGAAGACGGAAATATACTTGTCACCGATAATATGATAATCACACTTGCTACCGACAAGTATACCGTGTACGTAACCGAGCAGGGTACGATTATCATAAAGGTCAAGGACGGCGCCGTGTTTGAATTTGTGTACGGCGACAAGCTTACCGCAAATCTTATGAGCTATCAGAGCCTTAAGGATAAATTCGAGATAGTCACCGAGGACGGCGAGACGGTGGACTTCGACGACGTACGCTGGGATTTCAATTTCGGCTCGGTTGAACTCAATTCCTACATTCCCGTAGGCAGCCATTACGTAAATATCTTTGACGCCGCGCTATATAAAAACAATGCGCTCGTAAACGATAAGGTTATTGTCGACCGCTTTACCGCTACTGTGAATCCCGCCGAGATTGTTGTAAGACCTACATCCGAAAAGCTCCAGAAAACCTACGGTCAGGAGGACGGCATATTCAACTTCGGATTTGCTATCGTTTCGGTAAACGGCAAGCCCTTCGGTACGGGAAGCAGCTATGCGGGACTCAGCTATGTTGAACTCGCAAGGAGAATAAGCGGCGTTTACGCAAGAGGTCGCTATGCCGCAAACGGCGCGCTGCGCTATATCGGCGAGAGATACGACGACGCTACCGACGCAAACGGCGTAATACTTGCGGGCGCTGCCGGCGACTATTACAGCTATACCGTAAGCTCGGCATTTACGTTTACCGAGGGCAATAACTTCGTTATATCCGCAGAGCTTGCATCCGACGTGCGCTTTGTGATAAATCCGAGCGTGGTTAACCTCGATGTCAACCGTTTCGTAGGCGTAAACAAGGCGTATGACGGTACAAATTCGGTATTCTTCGGCTCAACGATAGCCTACGATATAACCGAGCAGCTTACAAGAGCTACGGATAACGTCCGCCTCGCCTTCAATGCGGAGTACGACGTTACCGGTTCGATGGGCGTAAGCACCGACGCAGGTATCATATTTTCCTATCTCCGCCTCGAGGGCAATGCGGCGCACAATTACAAGCTCGGAAGAATTACAAACGTCAATCTCGAAAATAAGCTTTATGACGGCGAGAATTTGAGCTCGAACGCTCTTATTACAGATAATGTAAGAGTTATTATATATTATATAGATAACATAAATAATACAAATCATATCTATATATCGATGGGCGCTATCGCTATACTCAAATCCGACTTTACCGTATCCAAGGTTTACGACGGCACGGACAGACTTCTGAAATCGGACGTATCCATTGCCAACCGTACCGACGAATACGGCGGCTCCGCAATGCTCAATCAGATTTGGGGACAGGCGAATTCGTCTATCAGCAACGAGCCGAGATTCCAAGGCTCCGACGCGGGCGATTACGTGCTTAACATCGTTATGCGCTTCGATATTCCCGGAATTAAAAGCTCCGATATTAAGATAACAAACGACGGCGCTTATTACGACCCCGATATAACTATCACCGTAATTGAGGGCGTCGCTATCAGCGTGCGTATCAATTCAATCCCCGCTACTATCAATAAAAAGGTTCTCGGCGTAAACTCCTTTGACGAAATTAAGCCCGTAGAACAGGATTACAGCGGTCAGTCGGGACAGGGCGTTATCAAGGAAACCGAGGTCAGGCTTAAAGACGGTCAGATTGTAGACGGCGACGTCGTTGACGTAAATCTCGTATCCGTAATAAGCGACGGCAATTACAACGCGGGCAAGCACCCCGTTCGTTTTGCCGAGATGGGCGACGGTCAGAATGCTACCTCGTCCGTAAGCAACTCCAACTACACAATCGACGTGAACGCGCTCAACGAATTCTATTCGAACGACAACGCGCTTAAGGTAACTATCAACAAGGCGAAGCTTAAGCCGAATATCAAGTTCGAGGACAAGGACTATGACGGCACGACCGAGGTGCAAACCAGAGAAATGAACTCCGATATGAAGACGGATTTCATTACCGCAAGCTTTGCAAAGGAGCTCAAGAGCGAGCTTGAAAAGCTGCATCTTGCAGGTACGGTAAGCTATGTTTTGTCCGCAAACGGAAGACCCAATCCCAACGTCGCAACCGATAAGGACGGCAATGTGATTGCGCATAACGTTCTTGTCAGCGGCGTTTACATCAATGCCGACGATGAGAGTCTGCTTGCAAACTACGATATGCTCGGCGGAAGATTTAACGAGGAAACGGGCGAGTACGATGCCGTTGCCGCCAAGTCGGGCATAGTGGACGAGTATGAGATTATCGGCGCCTTGACGGTCAACCGCAAAACTCTGCGTCTGCTGTCCAACAACGTAATAATCAAGGACAAGGTTTACGACAGTACAAGAGAGGCGGATATTACGATTTCTCTTGAAAATTCGGGAGTAGTAAACGTAAACGGATTAAACGAGGCGGATTATCTGAGAGTTACGGCAACGGGTATGTTTGCCAAGAATACCGTAAGCCAGAATATCCCCGTATCCATTTCGGACGTTCGTCTTGCAGCCTCCGAAAAATATGAATACCTGTTGAATAACTACTCTTTGCCCGCGTTCTCCGAAAGACGTAACGCAAGCATTCTTCCGCGACCTGTTGCGGTAACCGTGGACCTCGGCGAAAAGACATATAACGGCACTACAAACGTCAGCAATAACGCTATGAAGTTCAGCTGGGGCGATATGATTGGCAACGAGGCGGACGGCTATGCGGTTCAGGCAGTGCCGGGAAATTCGCACTTTATCGATAAGAACGTGAACGTGCTTAAAAACGAAAATGGCGAGTTTTTGGGCGTAGGCGCAAAGGAAGGCACAGTTTACAATCCTATGCTCCGCAACAACAGAGGTATGGTCAACTATGAGCTTGTTATCGCCAAGTCCGAAAAGGACGGAGAGGATTATATTGCTTACGTTGACGCAAACGGAGCGTTGCATTACGGTGAGAAGTATACGGGAACAGGCGACGTACTGTATTATTACCCACTGCCTGCAACGGATAAGTACATCGAGATAAACGATGAAAATGCAACCGATATAGAGGCGGCAAGAAATGCGGGCGCAATCGCCGGAAGCTACGTTCTCAACGGAGTGAAGGTTTATGCGATAGACTCGGCGTACGGCGGAACAGTCACGGGAAATATGACCGCTATGACCTATCTCAAGGGAGAGGGTAAGATAAATCAGAAGGCTGTTTCCATAAGCGCGGACGGAATTAAAATAATCAACGAAAGCGTGTTTACCAAGATGTACGACGGTACTACGCACTTCCTCGGCGAGGAAAACAAGGATTATGAATATCTCGACGGCGGAATTATCGGAGTTGTCGAAGGCGACGACGTAAGAATTACGTCTGTATCCGCGGAGTTCGATACGGCTTATACTACGGCCAACTATGTATTGTTCACTCCGAGCGGAATTACGGGCGACGACGTTGACAATTACCGCATAGACGGAAAAATCGGCTTCGCGCGTATAAGAGGACATATTACAAAGCGTACTATCGACGCCGAGCTTAAGGACGGCACCGTCGAGTACGGCACCGCTGTCAATACTATCGTCGGCGAAATCGAATATAAGGCTCACGGCAACGTGACGGATGAAAATCCAACAGGCACCTATGACCTTATCGAATGGGAGAAGGATTTGTATTTGCAGCTTTCTCAGTACACGGGAATGATGGGCTTTGAGCTTGGCAACTATCAGGATGCGCTGATGTCCAGAATTTATACGATAAACAAGGACGGCGACAAGCTTAACGGCTTTGACAAGGTGGTTGGCGACGTTCTCGGCGACGATAAGTCGATATACTATATCAAGCTTTCGGGAATAACCGCGCTGCCCTCCGCAAGAGCTAACTTTGCATTGTCCAATCCTCAGGCGGGACAGACGACGCTAAGCTATACGCTTGACTACGTAAACGTAAACAACTACGCGTTCAATCCCGTTTATCAGGGCGACGGCACAAGCAAGCTCACCGTTGTAAAGAGAGATATTTTCGTAACCGCCAGAGGCGAGGGCTATACCAAGTACTACGCGGGTAACGACCCTGCCGTAGAGCTGTTCTTCTTCAATGCGCAGGGACAGCACGGTCTTGCTCCCGGCGAGACAGCTAATATCGTGTTTAAGAAAAACGGAATAGATTATACTCCAGTCGTGAAGTGGGGCGTATTCAATAAGCTCACGGGCGAATGGACCGAGGCGGGCAAATATGCGGTTATAAGCGATGACCTCGGCGAAAACAAGGAGTACGTTGCGCGCTTCTTTGCTCCCGAGGGAGTGGATTACAACGTTGTAACTCCAAACTATAACGTCTTGCTCGGCGAAAGCATCATATACGTACAGGACGGCGATTTAATTCAGATGACCTACGGAGAGGGCTACGGCTATAAGAGCTCCGCTTCCGTGCTCGAGCTTGTTCAGCCCGGTATGGTCGGAGTAAGCCTCAGCGACCCGTCAAAGACCGAGTTCTCCTATACCTACAACGGAAAGAATCAGGTTTCCAAGACCGTAAACGGTGCAAGCTCGGCTGATACGATTACGCTCGGCGACTACAGCGAGGTTGTAAACTTCGGCACATACAAGGGACGCGTAAACGTAAGACGCGAGATTCGCATTGACGAGCACGACCCCAACACCTACTTCAATATCTGGACAAGCGACAAGGATATAACAATAAATATCCTTAAGGCAAGTCCTCAGCTTAAGGCGGTGTCCACGTCCAAGTACTATGACGGAGCTTCCTTCGAGTACAAGGTGAGCGGCGCGGACAATATGATAAGCTATCTGTCGGGAGTGGGAATAAGCATAAGAGACGGATATGCGGATATCAGCTATCAGATGCTCAATGCCAAAAACGAGTACGAACCCGTATCCGAAATGCGCGGCGCAGGCACCTATCGCGTAGTTGTCGCGCTCAACGACAAGTTTGCAGAGAACAATCCCAACTATGCGGCGGAGTCGGCAATCGCTACCTATACTATACTAAAATCCGTTGTTACGGTGACGATATCCTCCGAGGGCTACACCGAGGGCGCGCCCAACAGCGACGGCAAGACCTTGGTTGCTCCCTTCGACGGCAGTAAGGATAAATACGAAATCAAGTATTCTATATTCAATATGGCTGACGCTCCCGAGAGTATCCATCTGCCTATATCGCAGACCGAAGTGAATTTCAAGAGCGACATCGTTTCCGCAGGCAGATATCCGTTTGAGGTCGTTATAAAAGAGGGTGAGTTCGATATGCACAACTACCGTCTTGTCGGCTCCAAGGGCGTGCTTGAGCTTACTACAAAGAGCGTGTCCTCGTCCAATGCCTCCGTAAGCCTCGATACAGAAGCGGTTGTAAATACTCTTGTGTCCAAGGAGATTACAAAGAGCAGCAGCGGCGGCTCGGATATCGATTTGTGGAACAGCATAGACAGTCATATGCCGCTAATAGATAAAAACGCAACACTTGCTTCGGTCGTAAGGCTCGAGCTGTACTGCAACAACACATATGTAGAGTATAGCGACGGCAATATCGACGTAAAGGTTAATATTCCGTCCTCGGTGGGCGACCTTAACGGCAAGGCAATCTATACCGTAAATAAAAACGGAGGACTTAGCCGCCTTGAGAATTATACCGTAAACAACGGTAAAATCGAGTATACTACCGAATATCTCGGAGCGCTTGTGTTTATCGACCTTACTCCTGCAACGATGCCCGTATGGCAGATAGCATTGATTGCGGTTGCGGCAGTGTTGGTTGCAATAGCCGCGGTGTGGACGATTGTTGTGTTTGCAGTACGCAAGTCCCGTCTTAAAAAGATAGCGTAAACGGCAGTTTAATTTAAATTTGTAAATGCCCCGTATTTGCGGGGCATTTCTATTTTATGTAGCTAAATATCCGTTTTTCGGAACTTTTAGCGCAGGTTTTGATTGCGTATTTATAATGTAGCTATGAAAAACGTATTAGGTCAAAGATTAAGAGAATTGAGATTGTCAATACATTTGACGCAGAAAAAACTGGCTGAATATATTTATGTAAGTCAAAATTCAATTTCTTGTTGGGAAACATCGGAAAGAGAGCCGAGTATTTCTGACATTATTCGTCTTGCGGATTTTTTTGATACTTCAACCGATTATTTACTTGGTAAATCGGATATTTTTTAAATTTTTACGGAATTATATCCGTCTTAACACTTTTGTTTACTTTGCATATTATGACATAATGCAACATTAAAAACCCGTAAAGCGAGCGGAGCGGTTCGTTTTCTATTGATTTTTCCAAACATTGGTAGTATAATTCTATAAAAGGTTTAGGAGAATGGCTATGACAAAGGTTGCTGTCGGCTGCGACCACGGCGGTTTTATACTTAAGGAAAGCGTAGTTTCAACGCTCGAGCGTCTCGGCGCGGAGGTGGTGGACCTCGGATGTTATGACGAAAGCTCGGTCGATTATCCCGTCTACGGCGAAAAGGTTGCAAGGTCCGTAGCTTCCGGCGAATGCACTCTCGGCGTAATTATGTGCGGAACGGGCATAGGCATTTCCATTGCCGCAAACAAGGTGAGAGGAGTGCGCGCCGCCGTAGTTACCAACACTTATATGGCTAAGCTTACCAAAAACCACAATAACGCCAATATCATTGCGCTCGGAGGCAGGGTTATTTCTCCCGACGAAGCGGCGGCGATAGTAGAGGCTTGGTATACCGCCGAATACGAGGGCGGCAGACATCAAAGACGTCTGGATATGATATCCGCGATAGAAGGGGATAAATAGTATGATTGATACTGTGCTTAAGGAAGTGCGCGAGGCTGAGGAAAAAGCGGAGCTTATGCAAAAGCAGGCCTATCAGCGCGGCAAGGATATAGTGCTTAAAGCCGAAGCGGAGGCGGAGGCTCAAAAAAAATCAACCGTGAAGGAATGCAAGGAGGAGAGATTATCCGCACTTGCGGAGGCGCGCAAGCGCGCGTCGGAGCGCGCTCAGTCCATTCTCGACAAAGGCGCGGAGGACGCAAACTTTCTTGCGGATGAAAAGAACTCCGCAGTGGAGGACAGCGCGGATAAGGTGGTTGAAATACTGCTTAAAAAATATATTGACTGACTCGGTTAGGCTGAAATGATTGTTGAAATGAAAAAGCTGGTGCTTATCGGGCATCGCAAGGAAAGAAAAAAATTGTTCGAGGCACTCCACAAGACCAAAAACGTGGAGATTGCCAAAACGCGCGACATCGAAAATACCGCGCGTCTTGACAATTCGCTATCTTCCGAAAAGATAAACGCCGATATAGCCAGAATAAAATTTGCATTTGACTTTCTGAGGGAGCAGAAGCGCATCGCCGAGGCTCTTGCAAAAAAGACTGAAAAGACGGAATATCCTTATGTTTTTACTCCTATAAAGACTCCGTCGCTAAGCTATATGGCAACGCTCGGCTACGACCAGTTTGAGGAGGTAGGCAGCCGCGAGGTTGAGCTTATGGCTAACGTCGCCGACCTCGAGGATATTGCTGCGCGCCTTAAGGAGATTGCTCAGCAAAAGGGCAAGCTGCAGGCGGAAATCCAAATTCATAAGCTTTACGAGGGCTTAAATCAACCCTACTCCTATTATAAAAATACCGAAAAGACTGCCGTTGTGCTCGGAGGCGTTCCGTCTCAGCGCACGCAGGAGCTGCTTAAATACGGCGAGGACAACGAGCTTGTAGACATCAGCCTTGTCGGCGAGCCGCTAAAGCTTCAGCCGTTTATCGCGGTTGCGCATAACGAGGTCGCCGAGCAGATGAGGGCGCATTTGCAATCGTTGGATTTTACCGCTATGGACTGCGGTATGGAGCGCACTCCGAAGCAGCGCATAGAGGACATAGAGGACGAAATTTACGACCTTGATATGGAGTCGCAGGAGCTTACTACCCGCGCGCTCGTCAAGGAGATGTTTGTTGCGGACCTGAAGGTGCTTCACGACTACTATATGGTGGAGCTGTCCACAAACCGTGCGCTTGACGGCTTTGCCACTACCAAGGAATGCTTTGTGCTCGAGGGCTGGTATCCTGCGGATTACGAGGACGAGCTTCAGGACGTTCTCGACAACGTTTCCGACGCGCTCGTGTACGAGTTTGTATATCCCGAGCACGATGAGGTTGTTCCCACCTACGTCAAAAACTCCGCTATGGTGGAGCCGTATCAGGACGTTACTAATATGTACAGCGTGCCGAACTACCGCACGGATATAGACCCTAATCCGATAATGTCGATTTTCTATTTCCTGCTGTTCGGTATGATGATTGCCGACGCTGCATACGGCTTGCTGCTTGCCGTCGGCGCGTTTATCGTTTATAAAATCAAGCGCCCCGTTCCCGGCAAGGGCAGACTTCTGCTTATTATAGCTATGGGCGGCATAAGCACGGTCATATGGGGTACGCTGTTCGGCGGTTGGTTCGGGTTGGATATCAAGGGAACCTTCTTTGAAAGTATGCAGGTTTTAAATCCGCTGGAGGGTAACAGTCCGCTTATACTTCTCGGCATATCCTTCGGACTTGGATTTATCCATATATTGGTGGGAATGCTGCTTAACGCAATAAAGCTTATACGCCGAGGAAAGGTGCTTGACGCACTCTGCGAGGTCGGTACCTGGTATCTCATCTTTGCGGGCGTTATAATATTGGTTGTCGGCTTGCTGTTTGCAAAGGGAATACCTGCAATCAAGTACGTGGGCATAGGAATTGCCTGCCTCGGAGCGTTCCTGCTTGTGCTTTCCGGTATACGCGGTAAGAAGGGCGCAAAAAAAATTCTCGGATTCTTCAGCGGTTTTGCGAAGCTGTACGACGGTGTAAATATCGTATCAGACGTGCTGTCCTATGCGCGACTGTTCGGACTCGGACTGTCGGGAAGCGTCGTAGCGTTGGTTGTCAATCAGATTTGCAGCGTCGTTATCGGATTTTTCCCCGCAAACGTCGCGGCAATAGGATATATATTCTGCGTGCCGATTTTCATTGTCGGTCACATATTCAATATTGCAATCTCCACGCTTGGCGCGTACGTGCATAATTGCAGGCTGCAATACATCGAATTCTACGGGAAATTCTACGAGGGCGGCGGTCACGCGTTTATGCCCTACGGAACAAATACAAAATACACTTATCTCGATATGAGGAGGTAACAAAATGAGTATAGGTACTTTTATTGCCATTCTCGGCGCGGCTCTTGCCGCAGGTATGGCGGGTATGGGTTCGGCAATCGGCGTCGGTATTGCGGGTAAAGCCGCTGCGGGCGTTACGAGCGAGGACCCCGATAAGTTTTCCAAATGCCTGGTTATGCAGCTTTTGCCGGGTACGCAGGGCATCTACGGCTTGTTGGTCGCATTCTTGGTTTTCGTCAAGATTGAAATGTTTAGTGGTATTAAGGCTCTCGATTTAGGTTCAGGACTGTCCTTGTTTGCCGCCTGCTTGCCTATGGCTATCGTCGGACTTGTGTCCGCGCTCTACCAGTCCAAGGCGGCTTGCAGCGGTATCGCTATGATTGCAAAGCGTCCCGAGGAGAGCGGCAAGGCAATTATCCTTACCGTTATGGTTGAAACCTATGCGGTTCTCGCGCTGCTTGTTTCGTTGCTCGCGGTTATGATACCTGATATTAGTTTTATGTAATATGAGTAAGGAACACATAGTAGAAAAGATTTTGCTTGACGCAAAATTGCGCGCCAATTCCTTTGTCAAGGAGCAGACCGATAAGGCTAACGATATACTTGCCGACGCCGCGGAGCAGTGCAAGCAGTATATCTTTGCTTTCAAGTCCGAAACGGATAAGATGGTTGCGGATATAGAGTCGCGCTCCAAAACCGTTGCGGAGCTTGACGCGAGAAAGCTTACGCTTGCCGCTAAGACAAGACTTCTCGACGAGGTGTTTAGGCGCGCCGCCGATAAGCTTGCTTCTCTTGGCAAGGATGAGTGCAGAGCTTTGCTTATTGCAATGCTTCGCTCGGCAGCCGAGGACGGCGACGTCATAACCGTAGGCAAAAGACAAAGGGATTGTCTTAACGACGGCGATGTTGCGCAGGTGGCGGGCGATATGGGCATAACGCTTACGCTTGCAAAGATTTCGGGCGATTTCGACGGTATGATTTTAAGCGGCAACGGAGTGGATAAAAACCTCACATTCGAGGTGGAAATCGCGCTTCTCCGCGAGGAATTGGAAACGCAGATAGCAAAGGAAATATTCGGCTGATATGTCTGATAAATTCGTATACCAAAACGCAAGAGTAAAGAGTATGGAAAGCACGCTGTTTTCATCGCAATCGGTGGGAAGGCTGCTTGACTGTACCTCTACCGACGCCGCGTTTAAGGCTCTTACCGATATGGGCTTCGGCTCGGGCGCGTCGGTTGCAGACGGCAATTTCGACGCTCTGTTCGGAGTGGAGGAGGCTCGCGCGGCTGAATTCCTTAGGGAGTTCAACGCAGACGGCGCGCTTGACGTGTTTTTGGCGGAATACGACTTTTTAAATCTGAAGACCGCGTTTAAAAGCAGTATTACGGGTAAGAAGCCTACGGAAGCTCCAAACGGCAGTTATGAGTTTGACGAGATAAAGGGCTGGCTTGCACAGGATGCAAAAACCGACGTTCCCGCGCATTTCGTGAGCGCGGTAAGCGAGCTTAAAAGCCTTGCTCAGTCGGAAACGGTATCTCCGCACAAGGCGGACTGTATCGTTGATAAGGCGTTGTATGCCTATATCTTTTCTACCTTAAAGAAAAGCGCAAGGCTCGAAAGACGTTATTTCACGATTAAAGCGGACTGCGCTAATATCGGCGCGTTTTTGAGATGTAAGCGCTTGGGACTTTCTAAGGCATATTTCATCGAAGGCTTTATAGAGGGCGGAGAGCTTGATTTTCTGCCGTCCATATATGACGCGTCTCTTGACGCGCTGAAGGAAAAGTGCAAGCGTACGGAGTACGGAGATTGGGTGATTAAAGCAGTGGACGACGGAAATCTCGTGGGCTTCGAGGTCGCGGTGGACGACGCTCTGCTTAAGCTGTTCAAGGACGAGAAGAACGACCTGTTCGGCATTGCGCCGATTGTCGCGTTCTATCTTACCAAGGTTACTCAGATACGCGTTGCAAAGCTTGCGGTCGCCGGCATCAAAAACGGCGTGGACCAGGCAAAAATAAAGGAAAGGATGCGTGAACTGTATGCGTGAGGGGGCAATCGCGGTAGTAGGCGATAAGGATTCCGTACTGGCGTTCAAGGCTATCGGCGTTGACGTCTTTCCCGTAGAGGGCGAAATTCAGGCAAGGGAAACCGTGCATACTCTGGCGCGCAGCTATTCCGTTATATTCGTAACAGAAAAGGTGGCTGTCGCCGCGGATATGTATATAAAAAGATATAAATCCCGCGCGTATCCCGTTATAGTACCCATTCCGTCCGCCGAGGGCAGTATGAATCTGGGACTTAAGGGCATTGACGCCAACGTTGAAAAGGCGATAGGCGCAAACGTGTTTATCGACAGCAAAGAGGACTAATATGAAAACAGGAAAAATCGTAAAGGTATCAGGTCCGCTCATCGTCGCGGAGGGTATGGCGGAGAGCAAGATGTTCGACGTCGTTCAGGTGAGCGATAAAAAGCTCATAGGCGAGATTATCGAGTTGAGAGGAGATAAAGCCTCAATTCAGGTGTACGAGGAAACGAGCGGTCTCGGTCCCGGCGAGGACGTCGTGTCTACGGGAGAACCGCTGTCCGTCGAACTCGGTCCGGGACTTATAGAGGGCATTTACGACGGAATTCAACGTCCGCTTGCAAAGCTCAAGGAGATGGCGGGCGACCGTATCGAACGCGGAGTTTATCTCCCCGCGGTTGACCACTCCAAGCTTTGGGAGTTTACTCCGTGTATCGCGGTAGGCTCGCAGGTAGAGCCGGGCTGCGTTATCGGTACAGTAAAAGAAAATATACTTATTACGCATAAGATTATGATACCGTTCGGTGTCAGCGGCGTCATAAAGGAAATAAAGAGAGGCGAATTTACCGTCGACGATACTATAGCGGTGGTCGCTACCGACGCAGGCGAGAGAAAAATAACTATGCTCCAAAAGTGGCCTGTGCGTAAGGGCAGACCTTATAAAGAAAAAATGTCGCCTCTTACTCCGCTAGTCACGGGACAAAGAGTTATAGATACTCTGTTTCCTATAGCAAAGGGCGGCGTTGCGGCTGTTCCCGGTCCGTTCGGAAGCGGAAAGACCGTCGTTCAGCATCAGCTTGCAAAGTGGGCGGATGCGGATATCATAGTTTACGTCGGCTGCGGCGAGCGCGGCAACGAGATGACGGACGTACTGAACGAGTTCCCCGCGCTTATCGACCCGCGCAGCGGTCAACCGCTTATGAAGCGTACGGTGCTTATCGCAAATACCTCGGATATGCCCGTTGCGGCGCGCGAGGCGTCTATATATACGGGTATAACCATTGCGGAATATTTCAGAGATATGGGCTATTCGGTGGCAATTATGGCGGATTCCACGTCGCGCTGGGCGGAGGCTCTGCGCGAAATGTCGGGACGTCTCGAGGAGATGCCCGGCGAGGAGGGCTATCCCGCATATCTCAGCTCCCGTCTTGCGGAGTTCTACGAGCGCGCGGGTATGGTTAAGGTTCTCGGACAGGAGGACGTTACGGGTTCCATTACCGCAATCGGCGCGGTTTCGCCTCCCGGCGGTGACCTCTCAGAGCCTGTTGCGCAGGCTACGCTGAGAATTGTAAAGGTTTTCTGGGGCTTGAGCGCTTCGCTTGCGTACAAGCGTCACTTCCCCGCAGTGGACTGGATTGCAAGCTATTCGCTTTACGCCGACAGGCTTGGCGAATGGTACGGCGAAAACGTAGGCGAGGAATGGCTCGCTCTGCGCGCGGCGTGTATGCGCATCCTGCAGGAGGAGGCTCAGCTTGACGAAATTGTACGTCTGGTAGGTATGGACGCGCTTTCTCCCGCAAACAGACTGACTATGGAAACGGCTAAGTCTATCCGAGAGGATTATTTGCATCAAAACGCATTCCACGAGGTTGATACGTACACCTCGCTCGATAAACAGCAGTTTATGATGAGGCTTATACTCGAGTTCGACCGCCTTGCAGGCGACGCGCTCGACCAAAACGTGGATATCGAGGATATCCTCGAGCTTCCCGTAAGAGAGCAGATAGGCAGAGCTAAATATATCCCCGAAACGGAAATGGGCAGGTTTGACGAAATCCTGCTTGAAATCAAGAAGGAAATGTCCGAGCTGGTCGGCGATAGGGAGGAATTCTGATGCTTAAAGAATACAATACCATAAGAGAAATAGTCGGACCGCTTATGCTTGTGGACGGTGTGGAGGGCGTTAAGTATAACGAGCTTGTTGAAATCCGTCAGGCAAACGGTGAAGTCCGCAGCGGCAAGGTGCTTGAAATTAACCGCGATAAAGCACTCGTTCAGCTTTTTGAGCCTTCGCAGGGAATAAAGATGTCCACGTCAAAGGCGAGATTTTTGGGACATTGCATCGAACTCGGCGTTAGCGAGGATATGCTCGGCAGAGTTTTCGACGGAATGGGCAGACCGCGCGACGGAGGCGCGCCCATTATTCCCGAAAAGAAAATGGATATCAACGGACAGCCCATAAATCCCGTCGCGCGCGATTATCCCGACGAGTTTATTCAGACGGGCATCAGCGCTATAGACGGACTCAATACTCTTGTCCGCGGACAAAAGCTTCCCGTGTTTTCTATGTCGGGTATGCCGCACGCCGAGCTTGCCGCGCAGATTGCAAGACAGGCTAAGGTGCTTGGAAACAACGAGAAGTTTGCGGTTGTGTTTGCCGCTGTTGGCATCACCTTCGAGGAGGCCGATTTCTTTATAAACGATTTCAGAAAGACGGGCGCAATCGAGCGCGCGGTTATGTTTATAAACCTTGCAAACGACCCTGCGGTTGAGCGTATATCCACACCGCGTATGGCTCTCACCGCCGCGGAATATCTTGCGTTTGAAAAGGATATGCACGTCCTTGTCATCACTACCGACATCACCAATTACGCCGAGGCATTGCGCGAGGTGTCGGCGGCGCGTAAGGAGGTTCCCGGACGTCGCGGTTATCCCGGTTATATGTATACCGACCTCGCGGGTATGTACGAGCGCGCGGGCAGAATTGTGGGCAAAAAGGGCTCTATAACTCAGATACCTATCCTCACAATGCCCGAGGACGATAAAACGCACCCCATTCCCGACCTTACGGGTTATATAACAGAGGGACAGATTATAATTTCCCGCGAGCTGTATAAAAAGGGCATAGTGCCGCCTATCGACGTTATGCCGTCGCTCTCCCGTCTTAAGGACAAGGGCATAGGCAAGGGCAAGACAAGAGAGGACCACGCCGATACTATGAATCAGCTGTTCAGCGCATATGCGCAGGGCAAGGAGGCAAAGGAGCTAAGCTCCATTCTGGGAGACTCCGCGCTTACCGAATCGGATAAGAAATTTGCGAAATTCGCCGACGAGTTTGAAAAGCAGTACATTTCGCAGGGCTTTACCAAAAACCGTTCGATTGAAGAAACCTTGGACCTCGGCTGGAATTTGCTTAAGCTGCTTCCGAGAGGCGAGCTGAAGCGTATCCGCGACGAGTATCTCGAAAAGTATCTGGATAAGAAAGAGGGCTGAGTAAATGGCGAAACTCAACGTTAATCCGACGAGAATGGAATTGAGACGTCTTAAAACGCGTCTTAAAACCGCCACTCGCGGACATAAATTGTTAAAGGATAAATCCGACGAAATGATACGCAGATTTATGCTTTACGTGCGTGAAAACAAGCGCTTGAGAGAGGAGGTCGAAGGCGAGCTTCAGAATGCGCTTAAAGACTTTATGCTTGCGCGCGCCGTTTCCTCCGACGCAGTCATAGAGGAGGCTATTGCGCTCCCGGGTACAAAAATCAAGCTTGACGTATCCTCTCAAAACGTAATGAGCGTTGAAGTTCCCGTTTTCAATATCACGGGCGGAGATGTTCAGGAATTATATCCGTATTCGTTTGCATCGGTCACAGGCGAGCTTGACAGCGCGGTAGCTTCGTTGTCTACGCTTTTGCCTAAGCTTTTGAAGCTTGCGGAGGTGGAAAAGACCTGCAATATGCTTGCGGACGAGATTGAACGCAACCGCCGCAGAGTAAACGCGCTTGAATACGTTATGATACCGCAGTTTGAGGAAACCATAAAGTACATTACTATGAAGCTCGACGAGAACGAACGCGGAGCAACAACGCGCCTTATGAAGGTCAAGAGTATGCTGCAGACGCAGAACGAAGTTTAAAGTATTGTCGATTAAATAAAAAATCGCGTAAAGCGCGATTTTTTTATGCTCTGTTTTCAATTTTGTTTCAGTTATATAGTTTATTATTCTTCCGTTTTAAACTTGCAGCCGCAGTAGTGCTGGCGGTATATTTCCCACTTCCTGCACAGAGTAGTGGATTTAAGATATCCGTCGTTCTTTTTGAAATTGGAATTTAAATATTTGACGCCGCAGCGCTCGGCGGCTTTTTGTCCTATAGCGTTGATAAGCTCCGCATTTTTTAACGGACTTATAGTTAAAGTAGTTGTAAAAAAATCAAAATCCGACCTGTTATCCGCAAAGTATTCGGCTGTCTTGTTCAGCCGCATATCAAAGCAGACCTTGCATCTCTCTCCGCCCTCGGGAACATTTTCCAAGCCCTTTACAAGCGGAAGATAATCGCTTTCGCTTTGCTCGGGAATTATCAGCTTGATGTTCTCAAAATGCAAAATCACGTCTTTAAGCGCTTGTAACCGCTTGTTAAACTCCTCGTTTGGCATAATATTCGGATTATAGAAATATACGGTTATATCAAAATGCTCCGCAATATTCGCAAGCGTTCCCGCAAGGCAGGGACCGCAGCAGGCGTGCAATAAAAGACGGGGCTTTATTCCCGTAAGCATAGCGCGCTGTATTTCGTATTCCACTGTGCCTTTCTCGTATTTTTTCATAGACGCATTATATCATACGTCCTCGGCTATTGTAAACGCGCTTTTAACTTTTTGCGACGTCCGCTATTTGATGTTGTATAAGGCGCGCTATTGTGGTATACTCAATTATTATAAATTATCTATTTAATGTTAGCAGGAGGGATTATGTCCGAGCTTGTGCTGAATGCGGAAAATATAAAGAAATCATTTGTTACGGGCGAGGTGACCGCCGAGGTTCTCAAGGGCGTGGATTTCAGCCTGTCCGAGGGCGAGTTTGTGGCGATACTCGGCGAGTCCGGCTCGGGTAAGTCCACCTTGCTTTATATTCTTGCGGGCATCGATAAGCCCACCGAGGGTAGCGTGGCTTTGCTTGGTAAGAATTTGGCGGAAATTTCGGACGAAAGCCTTGCCGCTATGCGGCGCAGGGATTTTTCCTTTGTGTATCAGTTTGACAATCTCGTGCCCAATCTCACCGTTTATGAAAACGTCACGCTTCCGCTTATGCTCGATAAGCAGAAGGAGAGCGAATACAAGGACAGAGCAGAGGATATTTTGCAGTATCTCGGGCTTGCGGGCAGAAAGAAAAATTATCCGCGTCAGCTGAGCGGAGGCGAGCAGCAGCGTACCGCGATTGCCCGCGCGCTTGTGACAAATCCCAAGGTTATATTCCTCGACGAGCCTACGGGCAGTCTGGATAAGGAGAGGGGCAGGCAGGTTATGGAGCTGCTTGCGGATATAAATAAGACGCGCAAGGTCGCGCTGGTTATGGTTACGCACTCCGAGGCGCACGCGCAGTATGCAAGCCGTATAGTGCGCGTAAGCGACGGATTGGTGGTTTAATTAAATTGTCTGATTATGAATTTGTTTAAACTCGCGCTGAAAAATATTACGTCCAAGCCGCTTCGCTCGGCTGTGACGGTGCTGGCAATCGCCGTAGCCGTGGCGATGATTTTTGCTATGCTTTCCTTCAGCCCCGCGGTTTATGAGTATATCTATTCTACGCAGACGTCGGCTTCGGGCAGAAGCGATATCATCATTTCCACAAACTCCTCCTCCGACAGAATTACAAGCGTAACCGCTCCGTTAAAGAATTTTGACGAAATAGAATATATTTGTCCGTCTCTCACGCTGTACGCGTTGCTTAACGGTGAGTACGTTCAGCTGCGCGGCTTTGAGGAATCGCAGTTTGAATATTTGCAGGATATAGAGGTTAAGTACGGCGATAAAAACGGCTTGAGCGAGAACACCGACAATATAGTTATATCCGAAGCGGCGGCGGATAAATTTGCGCTGTCCGTCGGCGACAGAATAGAGCTTTCCGTCGGCTCGGACAAAAGTGCGGCGTTTTACGTGTGCGCGGTGGCTGAGAAAAGCGGATATTTTTTGAATGACGCTCCGTTTTTGCTTTTGGGCAGCGTGGAGGGAATTTCCAGACTGCTTACCGGCGTATCTATGGGCGGAGTTTGCAATGAGATTTACGTAAAGGCTAAAGAGGGAGCGGACGTAAACGGTCTTATAAAGCGCATTTCGGAGCTTCCCGAATATTCCACAATGCTGGTTGCAAAAACGGGAGGCTCGTATATAAAGGAGCAGGCGGACGCACTGTCCGCACCTGTAGTGCTTGCGGGCGTTGCGGTGTTTGCGCTCGCCGTGGCGGTTATTGTTCTGCTGTTTATGATGAGCGAGGGCGAAAAGATTTCGCTTATCTCAAAATACACCGTCATAGGCGCGACTAAAAAGCAGATTATAGGCATTTTCCTGCTTGAAAGCGCTTTGCTTGCGGGGGCGGGAGCGGTGATAGGCTCCGCGCTTGCGGTCGGAGTTTTTACGGGAATACTCAAAATGACTCTGTCGCCCGCCATTGTTTTCAGTATTTCGGCGTGGAGATTGTTTGTTGCGGCAATTATCGGATTTATAAGCGCGATAGCGAGCTCGCTGCTGCCTATTTTACGCTCCTTTAAGGGAACGATAAGACAAAATCAGATAAACGCCGTCAAGCGGTCGCGAATTGCAAAAATACTTTGTCCGATACTTATTGCGCTTACTGCCGTTTGCGTAGCTGTCGAGTTCGCCGTGCCTGCCGCTACGGCGGTCGCTTCCGTTTTCAGCTTGATACTTGCTCTTGCCGCCTTGGGGGTGTGTCTTGCTCCCGTACTCAGAATATCCGCGAGGGCGGGAGATAAGATATCCAATCCGAGCGCGAAAATAGCAGGCGTGAGCATCAGGCGACAGGGGAGCTTTTCAAGGTCGGTGGTTATGCTCGGCGTGGGTATGACGGTCAGTATGCTTCTGTTTATGGCGTGGGCTATGACTAAAAGCGTTTTCAGCGATTACGTTGCGGATTTCTCGGATATGATATTTGTTACAAACGTGCAGTCGAGCGTGGATTCCGAGCAGTTTTTACAGGTCGACGGCGTTGCCTCCTCTAACAAAATAATCTGGAAGCAGGGCGGTCTCGGGGTAGGCGACGGCGAAAAGACGATGAATATACTCGGCTCTAAAAACGCGCTTGACATTATAGATTTTGCATATGTTACTCCGCGTGAAATAACCGAAAACCTTTTGACCTCCGACGCCGTTAAAACCGCAGCGGACGACAGCGGACGGGAAACTTCATATCCGTACGTATTTTTGGATAAGGCGTTAAATATTCTGTACGGCGTGCAGACGGGAGATATTCTCACGCTGACCGTAGACGGTAAAAGCCGCGAGGTAGCGGTGGGCGGTATTCTGGAGCATAGACTGTTTTCGGGCAACTATATAGTTATGTCCGAAAAGCTTATAGAAGAATTTTTCGGTGTGTCGGTGGACACCGTGCTCATTAAGGCGGACGGAGATATTTACAATACAGTCAACGAGCTTAGGGCAAGATTTGCCGATAATAACTACTATGTTGTGGACGTGCTTTCCGCCTACAGATGGGAAATGCAAAGCTCAGACGCGGTCTTTGATTTAATAGGTACGTTGGCAATCGTAGTCGCGCTGTTTATTTTTGCAATTACGGTATTTGCGGCGCAGGTCGGACGCGGAGCGGATGAAAAGGGCAGAAGCGCGCTGTTAAACGCCGGTATGTCCAAGCGCGCTCTTTTAGGCGCGGAGCTTGCCGAGTACGGATTGGTGGCATTAGTGGCTTATGTGCTTGCGTTTGCAATATCGGCGTTGCTTACCGCCTGCCTTATACACGCGCTAAGGCTGTTCGGCTTATACTTTGAATTTATGTACGAGGCGTGGGTTGTCGCGCTTGTCGGCGCGGTGATGGCGGCGGGCTATGCGCTGGTGCCTCTTGTATTTAACTTTAAAAAGAGATATACTGTAAAAAAATCCGTGCATTGATTAAGAGGTGACATCGGTATGAAAAAAAATCTTAGCAAGGCTATATCCGTTCTCTTTGCAGTTATGCTTACTGCCGTTACGGCGGTAGCGCTTTTTGCGTGCAACAATCGAAACGATAACGACGCGGACGCAAAGCTGCGCGCGGATAACGTGGCTGCTCTTAAGGACAGACTGTTGAATGCGGCGGACGAAAAATGGAGCGGAGAAATGGACAACGCCGACGTAGCCGCACTTAAAAATGCGGGAGATTACGTTGTCGCGGCAGGCTGGGCGGATTTGATTTGCGACGTATTTGAAGGCTCCGCCTTGCAGACAGGCAAGCTCACGTCGCTTAAAAATTATGTATTATCCGAGGACGGACAGAAGCTCCTTAAGGATTTCGAGGGAAATGCGGAGCTGCTTATTCCGCTTATGCGCGCGGTGGGCTTTACGCCTACGGATATTTCAAATCTGACCTACGACCTGCTCTGCGCGCTCGTGTCCGACAGCGGAAATACGGTGGACGCTATAATTTCACGGCTTGCGGAATTGAAAAAAATTTCGGGAATAAGCGTGGAAGCTGTCGAAAATATCGAGATTAACGGCTTGAATATGGCTGTTATTAAAACGGAATTCGTCCCCTCCGCGCAGGAAAAGGATAAGCTTTTAAAGGCGTTTGAGGCCGCGAGAGCGCCAATGTCGGAAATAGTGGAATTTGCTTATAATATGTCAATAGGCTCCATAACCGACAATATATTCAATGCGCTTTTCAGCGCGGACGGCGCGCTGTCCAATATATCCAACGGCGAGATAAGAACGGTTATAGATACGCTTATCAGAAACGCCGCAAGACTTAAAGACAAGCTGGGCGCAGGTGAAATAGAAAAGCTCAACACCGCTATGGGGCTTATTATAGATAAATTTGATAAGGGCTATGCTCCCTCCGCGCTCTATGCGCAGGTCGTACAGTATGCAAAGTACGCATATATGTTTGTGGACGTTATTCCCTCTGTTTGCGACGTGCTCAGCTCTGCGGGCAAGGTGTTTGACGACAGTCTTATCGAGCAGCTGAGAAACGTGGCGTCCAAGGAGCTTGACGAGCACACCGTAAACGTAAACAGCGCGATTATAACCGCAAAGGTTGTGCTGGCGGCTTGCAATGATTTCAGCTACGCTCGGCTTTGCGAGCTTGTAGATAAATTGGGCGCGCAGGTAGGCGGGGAGTATCAAAAGACCTTGCCGCTTTTCGCGCTCGATATGGCTCTTAATATGTCCGTCTGGCTTAAGGACGTTGAAAATACCGACCTTAACGGAAAGCATCCCGAGCTTTTAGGCGAGGAGGACGTTAAGGTTATTGTAGGCGCGATACTTATGAATTTCGGTCTTGACAAGGCAAAGCAGGCGTACAGGTCGTACAAAAACGGCGAATGCTCATTTGCCGTTGTCATCAGCGCGGTAGGAGGCTGCGGCTTCGATAATTTCGGCATTAAAAATCCTTACAATCCGCACCTCGTAGCGCAGGCGGACGCCTGGTTTAATTACTATATGGTAAACGGAGTTGCCGAGGCAAACGACAAGGCTATTGAGGTTTGCGACAAGGCTATAAGGGATATTAAGCAGTTTTTGGCGGATTTCTATGCGGTGGATTCCGAGAGTAAAAGCCTTGTGGAAAAAATCGCAAATTGGCAGCTTGTGTCCGAAAATTTGTCCGACAAGGCTTATTCCGAATACGAGAAGCAGATTTTAAACAGCGATTTGGTGGGAATTATCGGACTGATATCTATGTTGGCTACAAAATAACGATTTGTTTGACATTTGGCACAGAAGGGAGTATATTGTTATTGAATCTAAAACGATGACTGTCACGGCGGCTTCGGAGCGAAGGTGAATACCGACGTAATGATTGAAAGTGACTGATGTCGGAGTGTAGGACGGGATATTTTAAGGATATTTATGCGTAGCTTACTGCGCTGCCGTCTTACGCGGCAGCGTTTTTTTGCGCTTATGCAATGTCGTTTGGATTTAATAAAAGCTCAGGAGATAGTATGAAGCGTATAGGTGTTGTGGGTATTGTGGTTAAGGGCGACCGTTCGGTTGTTACGGAGATGCAAAGGGTGCTCAGCGATTTTGCGGATATTATTGCGGGCAGAATGGGCGTTCCGCGCAACGGAGTGAATACCATTGCGCTTATTGTGGAGGGTACGGGAGAGAGAATATCCGCGCTTACAGGCAGGCTCGGACAAATTAAGACGCTTTCCGTAAAATCCGCGCTTACGACCTTCGAGCTTGTGGAATAGCATATAAACCGCTTGGTTTGCGTGCAAAATTGTATGTTAAACGCGCAAGCTAATTAAAATAGTAATAATTTTTAGAGGTATATAAATATGAAAAGAAATTCAAAGCTTTTGATTTCGGTGATTGCAATCGTTATGATTGCGGCGCTATCTGTAGGCTTTACCGCCTGCAATAACGACGGCGACACGCTTCGCTTTTCCGCTCCGCAGGGTACGCCCGCGCTTGCTATGCTTAGGCTGTCCTCCGATAATGCAAAAATCGGCGGAAAAGAAATGGAGTACGAGGTTGTCAATCCCGATAATATCGCAAGCGAGATGTCATCGGGTAAATCCGACGTTGTAATTATGCCGGTCAACGCCGGCGCAAAGCTTATAAAGCAGGGCAAGGATTATAAGCTTGTAAGCGTAGCGGTTGAGGGCAGTTTGTTTATGGTAGGTAAAAAGGACGGAAGCAACACTCTGACTATGGATGACATAAAGGGCAAAAAAATTGCGTGCATCGGTCAGACGGGCGTGCCCGGACTCATTTTCAGATACGTTATGGCAAATAACGGAATAGAGGTAATTTTAAGCGGAACTCCCAATGAAAATCAGGTTCTTGTGAGCTATGTGTCCGCGGCTAACAACGCTATGTCCGAGCTCTCGTCGGGCAAGGTGGATTTTGCCGTTATGGGCGAGCCCGCGGTTACGCAGGCTAAAATCAAACTCTCGCTGAATGCCGAGATGAATATGCAGACCGAGTATTCGCGCGTAAATCCCGAGACTAACGGAAGCAACTATCCGCAGGCGGGACTGTTTGTGCGCAGCTCTCTTGCAAGCGATAAGACGTTTATGGACGCGCTGTTTAAGGCTCTTGAGGACAGCAAGAATTGGGTTGTAAATAATCCGACCGAGGTGGAGGAGTTTGCAAAGCAGAACCTGTATGCGGCGGCGATGTTTCCGTCCGCAAGCTTAGAGAGATGCGCGATTAAGTGCGAAAGACTGGACGACGGCGCAAAAGCCGAGATTATAGCGTTTTTAAATAACGTTATGCCCAAGGACGCAGACCTGAACGACATAGACTGGGAGAGCGTCAAGGATAAGATTTTCGGATGAAAAAAATAGCGGTAGATAAACAAAAGGCAAAAAAAATTGCCCTGAATATCTTTTATCCGCTGCTGTCGTTTGCAATTCTTATGGCGGTCTGGGCTATAGCGGCTAAGGTGAAAAACGACGCCTTTGTCCTGCCTATGCCGTCGGCGGTGCTTGCAAGGTTTTTTAAACTCGGCGCGGAGCAGGGCTTTTGGCTCAGCGTGCTTGCCACGCTGCTTCGCACCGCAATCTGCTTTATAACGTCCTTTGTTCTTGCTCTCTTTCTCGCCGCGCTTTCGGGACTGTTTAAGCCTATGCACCGCGTTCTTTCGCCGATAGTTTCCTTTTTGCGCGCCGCGCCTACGGTTGCGGTTATATTCATTTTGTACTCCTTTATGCGTAAGGATTCTATGGCGATTGCGGTCGGCTTTCTTATCGCGTTTCCGATACTGTACTCTGCGTTTTATTCCGCAATCGTCGGAGTGGACGGCGATTTGCTTAAAATGGCAAGGCTGTATAAGGTAAGCCCGACCGATAGAATACGCTTTATATATCTGCCGTCCATTGCGGACTGTATGTTCGATACGGGCAGGTCCACGCTGTCTCTGACGCTGAAGGTGGTTATAGCGTCCGAAATGCTTACCAACGTAGCGCGCAGCATCGGCGACAGAATACAGGTTGCTTACGCAACTATGGAGATAAGCTATCTGCTTGCCTGGACTTTGATTGCAATAGTATTCAGCTTTGTGCTCGAGTGGGCGGTTGTAGGGCTCAAAAAGCTGTGGGAGGTGTTGAGATGTCGGACGTAAAGATAGAAAATTTAAAGGTAGCTTACGGCGACAACGTGATATTCGACGACTTTTCCGTAGACTTTGCCGAGCATAAAATAAGCGTGGTTTTGGGCGGAAGCGGAGTGGGCAAAAGCACTCTGTTAAACGCGGTGGCGGGACTTCTGCCGTACGGCGGCGAAATAGACGCGGGCGGAGCCGAGGTGAGCTATATTTTTCAAAACGACAGGTTAATACCCTCAATCACGGTGTATAAAAACCTCGATTTGATATTGAGAGGTATATGTAAGGATAAAGCCGAGCGCAGGCGCAGAATAGAAAATATGCTTGCCGCGCTTGAAATTTCCGAGCTTGCGGGAAAGCTTCCGCGCAATCTCAGCGGAGGGCAGGCGCAGCGCGTGGCAATGGCGAGGGCGTATCTGTATCCGAGCGGAGTGCTTTTGCTCGACGAGCCCTTTAAGGCGCTGGACACTGCGCTTAAGACAAGGCTTATAAAGCAGCTGATTGCCTTGCACGAGAGGGAAAATCGGACTGTTATATTTGTAACCCACGCCATAGACGAGTGCCTTTTGGTTGCCGACGAGTATTTTGTGCTTGCCGAAAACCCCGTCAGAGTGTCGCTGTCGGGAGAGATAAAAGCCGATAAGGCGGCGCGCAGACTGGACGATAAGGAGCTTTGCGAGGTGCGCGACGTTCTGCTGAAAAATATAGCTTCGCTTTAAAAAATACGTTGACAAGTGTTTGATTTGAGTTTATAATAAAGAAACTTTATATCATATACGCGTAATGCGGCGCGTGTGGGTGTAAAAAAAAGTATATGGGAGAACAGCAATGAAGGAAGGTATTCATCCTCAATACCACGAAGTCAAGGTCACGTGCGCTTGCGGTCATACTTTTATGACGGGTACCACTAAGGACGTTCCCGAAATGAAGGTTGAAATTTGCTCCAAGTGCCATCCTTATTTTACCGGCAAACAGAAGCTGGTTGATACGGGCGGACGCGTTGACAAGTTCAAGAAGAGATACAATCTCAACTAACCGGAAATGCAGGGGTAATCAAAACTATTACCCCTGCAATTTTTTTAAGACTTCGGATAGTTTTATAACATCGTTTATTTAAAATATGTCTAAGGATAACATAGATAAAAAATCCAAAGCCGTCAGGCGCACTTCGATAGGAGGACAGGCCGTTCTCGAGGGCGTTATGATGAAGGGCAACCGCTCGATAGCCACCGCCGTGCGTACGGCAGGCGGCGATATTACGGTTGAAAGCAAGTATATAAAAAGCGCGAAGGAAAGAAACGTATTTTTCCGTCTTCCGTTTATCAGGGGCGTTGTGAATCTTGTAACTCAGCTTTTTCAGGGTACGGGAATTATTCTGCGCTCCGCGGAGGTGTACGGCGATTTTGCGGAGCCGTCCAAGTTCGATAAGTGGGTAGCGGATAAGTTTAAAATAAATCCGATGAACGTGCTTATGGCATTTTCGGTTGTACTCGGCATTGTGCTTGCGGTGGGCTTGTTTGTGTTTTTGCCCAACTTTCTGTCCGGTCTGATTTGCGATAATGTTGCGGCTATTGCGGGCAGCCCGTTAAAAAGTCTGTGGTACAGCCTTATAGAGGGCGGCATAATGATTGCAATATTCATATGCTACATTTTGCTTGTAACGCTGATGAAGGACGTGCGCAGAGTGTTTATGTATCACGGTGCGGAGCATAAGGTCATAAGCTGTTATGAGCACGGGCTTGAGCTTACAGTGGAAAATGCAAAGAAGATGCGCAGGGAGCACAGCCGTTGCGGTACGACATTTCTGTTTTTTGTGGTGACTGTAAGCATACTTGTGTTTGTGCTTATAAACTTTATGCTTGACAGATGCGGTCTGCTTGTAGGCAATAAGGTGTTGGACGCGCTTATAAAGCTCGGCTTTAAGCTGTTGTTTTTGCCCGTCGTGGCGGGAGTGTCGTACGAGCTTTTGAAGCTGCTTGCAAAAAGCGACTGTCTGCTTGTGCGTATATTGCGCGCGCCGGGAATGGCGCTTCAGAAGCTTACCACAAAGGAGCCGACGGACGATATGCTCGAGGTGTCGCTCACGGCGTTTAAGACAGTTATGGCGATGGATGAAAATCCTAATCTTGCCGAAAGGAAGTTTGAAATCAGCGTTCCGTACGCGATTGCAAGAAAGAATGCGGAGCAGGTCGCAAAGGACGCGGACGCGGCGGATATGGATTGGTTGTTTGCCGAAACCGCGGGCGTAAGGCGCAGCGGGCTTTCCGAGCTCAAGGCACTTACAAAGCAGCAATACGACAAGGTTATGGAAATAGCAAAGCTTATGTCCGACGGCACTCCGCTTCAGTACGCGCTTGGCAATACCGATTTTTACGGAATAAGACTTGCTGTAAATAAAAACGTGCTCATTCCCCGTCCGGAAACGGAGGAGCTTGCGGAAAGGGCGATTGCGGAGGTGTCCGCGATGCAATCCGAGGGCAGAAAAATACGCGTGCTTGACCTGTGTACGGGCAGCGGAGCCATTGCGCTTGCCGTCGCGCTTAAGAGCGGGGCGGAGGTCAGCGCGAGCGACGTTAGCGAAGGCGCGTTGCAGGTTGCAAGGGCGAACGCGCTCAATGTCGGCGCGGATATTAAGTTTATCAAGAGCGATATGTGGACGGATATTGCGGACGAGTTTGACGTGATAGTTTCCAACCCTCCATACATTCCCACCGAGGATATTAAAACGCTCGACGGCAGGGTTAAGGGCTTTGAGCCGTTGCTTGCGCTTGACGGCGGAGATGACGGACTTAGGTTTTACCGTGAAATTGCCTTAGGGCTTGACGGACACCTTGCAAAGGACGGAGCTTTGCTTTTGGAGTTCGGAATAAATCAGGCGGACGCGGTTGCCGAGATATTTGCGGATTACGACACTCGCATAATAAAGGATATGGCGGGAATAGAGCGCATTGCCATAGTTAAGAGAAAAATATGAAGATTAGCGACGCATTACTTTTAAAGCTGAATAAAATAGAAGCACGCTACGGCGAGATTGGCGACAGCCTGTCCAAGCCGGAGATACTTTCCAATCAGGAGCAGTTCAGGGCGCTGTCGAAGGAGCATTCCGACCTTATGCCGATAGTGGAGAAGTACGCGGAATACAAGCGGCATAAAAGCGACCTCGAGGATTGCAATTCCATTATCGCCACAGAAGCCGACGCGGAAATGAAGAGTCTTGCGAGGCAGGAGGCGGACGAGCTGCGCGAGGCGCTCGAGCGGGACGTAGAGGAAATAAAGCTTGCAATGCTGCCCAAGGACCCCAACGAAAATAACAACGTTATTATGGAGATACGCGCGGGCGCGGGCGGAGACGAGGCTTCGCTGTTCGGCACCGAGCTTATGAAGATGTACAGGCATTTTGCGGACGCAAACCGCTGGAAGATTGAGGAAGTAAATATGAATTACACCGAACTTGGCGGCGCAAAGGAGCTTGTGTTTATGATTACGGGCAAGGGCGTTTACGGCAAGCTCAAGTACGAAAGCGGCGTTCACAGGGTTCAGCGCGTCCCCGAAACGGAATCGCAGGGCAGAGTGCATACGTCCACCGTTACAGTGGCGGTGCTGCCAGAGGCGCAGGACGTCGAAATAAATTTAAACGAAAACGACATAAAGGTTGACACCTACCGCTCGGGAGGCGCGGGCGGTCAGCACGTAAACAAGACGGAAAGCGCAATCCGAATGACTCACCTGCCCACGGGCATTGTGGTTGAGTGTCAGGACGAGCGCAGTCAGATAAAAAACAGAGAAAAGGCGCTTAAGGTTTTAAAATCGAGAATATACGACTACTATCAGTCGCAGGCGCAGAAGGAATACGCCGAAAACCGCCGCGCTCAGGTGGGTACGGGCGACAGAAGCGAGCGTATCCGCACCTATAATTTTCCGCAGGGCAGAGTTACAGACCACAGAATAGGGCTTACGCTTTACTCTCTGGATAAGTTTATGCTCGGCGAAATGGATGAGATGATATCCGCTTTGCAGATAGCGGTTCAGAATAAAATGCTGGAAAATATAGAATAAGTATTACATTTAATTTGGAAAAATAGAATAATCATATAATTATACTGAAGGAGGTGACTTATGATAATTCGTTACAACAGGAACAGAAACATCCTTGAAGAACACGCGTACAAGCCGAGCTTGCAGGACGTAACTCAACCCAATCTCAACAGGCGCGTATTTACCTACGGCAAGATACCCAAAATCGCGTTCAATATGCGGCACGTGCCGATAGACTGCCCCGACGATATTTACATAAGCGACACTACCTTCCGCGACGGACAGCAGGCGTCCGAGCCGTTTGCAACCGAGGATATCGTAAATATTTTCAAGATGCTGCACCGCCTGGGCGGCAAAAACGGAATTATCCGTCAAAGCGAGTTTTTTTTATACAGCGAAAGGGATATTGCCGCGCTCACCAAGTGTATGGAGCTGGGCTATGAATTCCCCGAGATTACAAGCTGGATACGCGCAAACGAGAAGGATTTCGAGCTTGTAAAGCAATTCGGAATTAAGGAAACGGGCATTCTTGTAAGCTGCTCCGATTATCACATATTCAAAAAGATGAATATGACGCGCAAGCAGGCTATGGACAAGTATCTGTCCATTGTAAAGATGGCTCTTGACAGAGGAATTGTTCCGAGATGTCATTTCGAGGATATTACGAGGGCGGATTATTTCGGCTTTGTCGTTCCGTTTGCAATAGAGCTTATGAAGCTCAGCCGGGAGAGCGGCATTCCCATAAAGATACGCGCCTGCGATACTATGGGCTACGGAGTCAGCTATCCGGGAACTTCCGTTCCCAGAAGCGTGCAGGGCATAATTTACGGCTTCAGATATTATGCGGAGGTCCCCTCTCAGCAGCTCGAGTGGCACGGGCATAACGATTTCTATAAGGCGGTTACAAACTCCGCCACCGCCTGGCTGTACGGCTGTTCTACGGTAAATACCACCGTGCTCGGCATAGGCGAGCGTACGGGAAATACTCCGCTCGAGGCTATGGCTATAGAGTACACCGCGCTCAGGGGAACCACCAACGGGATGGACCTCAGCGTTATTACCGAAATCGCCGAGTATTGCGAGAAAAAGATGGGCTTCGACATACATCCGCGTACTCCGTTTGTAGGCAAAAACTTTAACGTGACCAAGGCGGGTATTCACGCCGACGGAATGCTGAAGGACCAGGAAATTTACAATATTTTCGATACCGAAAAGATACTGGGACGCAAGCCCCGCGTTATTGTGGATTCCTTCAGCGGTCTTGCGGGCATAGCGTTTTGGATTAACAGCTACTACAATCTGCCCGCGGAGGCAACCGTTGATAAAAAATCCGACACCGTTGCCAAAATCAAGGAAATGGTCGATAAGGAGTACGCCGAGCTTCGTACTACCTGCATAAGCGACGGCGAGCTTGACGTTATGCTTCAGCTTGCTAACCCGCAGCTTCACGCGCAGTGCGTGTCATATATGAACGCTTAAACGGCAAAATAAACGATACAAGTGTAATATATCTTGCAGGACGGCAAAAATATTTGAAAAAATATTAAATTGAGGGTTGAAATCGCGCCGTATATTCTATAAAATATAAGTACACGGAGGTGAATTATGATTCAACTTATTACCGGCTCCAAGGGCACCGGCAAAACAAAGCAGATTATCGATATGGCTAACGCCAATGTGGAAAGCGCAAAGGGCGACGTTGTGTTCCTTACCGATACGGACAGATATATGTATTCCATACGCTATCAGGTGCGCATTGTAAACGCAAGCTGTCTCAAGCGCGGCGAAGCGCCTATATCCGAGGAGGCTCTCATAGGCTTTATAAAGGGCGTGCTTGCGGGCAATCACGATATCGAAACGCTTTATATTGACGGCGCGCACCGCATTATGCAAAAGACCGTTAACGAAATGGAGGACTTCTTCAACGATATGTTTACGGTGGCTCAGCAGACCGAAACCAAAATTGTGCTTACCGTAAGCGAGGACGAGGATAAATTCCCCGAATTTATGCAGAAATATCGAGGCTGATATGAAGTATACAAGCACTCGCGACACTTCTAAGGAGTTTTCCGCGAGCGAAGCGATAGTAAAAGGTATATCGGACGACGGCGGCTTATTTGTGCCGTCGTCTTTCCCGCATTTAGACGGCAGTCTTATGGACAGCCTTCTCAAGATGGATTATCAGGAGCGCACGGCTAAAATTCTGTCGCTGTATCTTGATGATTTCACTTTTGAGGAGCTGCTCGATTTTACAAACGCCGCATATTCGCGCTTCGACAGCGACGACCCCTGTCCCGTAGTCAAAATAGAGGACGGGCTGTTTATGCTGGAGCTGTGGCACGGTCCGACCTGCGCGTTTAAGGATATGGCGCTCACTCTGCTGCCTTATCTTATTGTGGGCGCAAAGCGCAAGCTTGCAAGAGAGGATAAAACCCTTGTGCTTGTAGCTACAAGCGGCGATACGGGCAAAGCCGCGCTCGAGGGCTTCAAGGACGTTGAGGGTACGGAGGTTATCGTATTCTATCCGTCGGACGGAGTCAGCGGCATCCAACGCCTGCAAATGGTTACGCAGGAGGGGAAAAACGTCCACGTAGCGGGCATAAAGGGCAATTTCGACGACGCTCAGTCCGCGGTAAAGCGCATTTTCAACGACAGGGAAATGAACGAAAGGCTTGCGGAAGCGGGCTATAAAATGTCGTCGGCAAATTCGATAAACTGGGGCAGACTTGCTCCGCAGATTGCTTATTATATCTCCTCCTATTGCGACCTCGTAAACGGCGGGGAAATCGAGCTTGGCGATAGTATAAACTTTGTAGTGCCTACGGGGAATTTCGGCAACGTGCTTGCGGGCTATTACGCGTATAAAATGGGACTTCCCGTAAACAAATTTATAATCGCGTCAAACGCAAACAACGTGCTTACCGACTTTTTCCATACGGGAAGATACGATGTGAACAGAAAATTCTACAAGACCTCGTCGCCGTCTATGGATATACTTATATCCAGCAATCTCGAAAGACTTATCTTCGAGACCTCGGGGCGCGACGACGCGCTCGTCCGCCGTCTTTATGCGGAGCTTGCCGAAAAGGGCGAATTTGAAATAAATCCCGAAATAATCCGCGACGGAGTATTCGAAGCGGGCTGGGCGGACGAGGACGACGTCAAGGACGCGATTTTTACCTTCTTCGACCTTGACGACTACGTTATGGATACCCACACCGCGGTGGCGGCGAGCGTTTATAACGACTATTCCTGCGAAACGGAGGACGATACCCCTACGGTTATCGTGTCCACGGCAAATCCGTATAAGTTTACAAAAAGCGTTCTCAACGCGCTCGGAGGCAGGGAAAGCGACGCGTTTAAGGCGCTTGCAAAATTGCAGACGCTTACTGCGCTCGAGTGTCCGGAAAGCTTATCAAATCTGATATATAAACCCGAAATACATACGTCAGTCGTCGATAGAACAGAGGTCGGCGACACGGTGCTTAAATTCGTACAAAAAAATTAAAGAGGCAAATATGACTACAGGCAATACGCAGAACGCGCAGAAAAAAATTATACTTAGCGGAATACAGCCGACGGGTACGATTACGCTCGGCAATTATCTCGGCGCGGTGCAGAACTGGCAGAGGATGCAGGCGGATTTCAATTCCATATTTTTCATTGCCGACCTGCACGCTCTTACGGTGAGGCGCGAGCCTGCCGAATTCAGACAGACCGCTATCAATTTTTTCGCGCAGCTTCTGGCTTGCGGAATCAGTCCCGAAAACGCGATAATATATTTTCAGTCCCACGTGCGTCAGCACGCCGAGCTTGCCTGGATACTCAACTGCAACACCTACGTCGGCGAGGCGTCGCGTATGACGCAGTTTAAGGACAAAAGCGCAAAGCACGCCGACAACGTAAATATGGGACTTATGGATTATCCCGTGCTTATGGCGGCGGATATTCTGCTGTTCAACTCCGACCTTGTGCCTGTGGGTATCGACCAGAAGCAGCATCTGGAGCTGACAAGGGATTTGGCAATCCGCTTTAATAACAGATACGGCGAAACCTTTAAGGTTCCCGACGGATACATTCCCAAGACGGGCGCCAAGATATGCTCGCTTCAGGACCCTACGGCAAAGATGTCCAAGTCCGACCCCGACCAGAACGCAACGGTTTCCATTATCGACGACGAGGCAACTATTGTACGTCGCTTCAAGCGCGCGGTGACGGACAGCGGCGCGGAAATCTGCGTGAGAGAGGACAAGCCGGGCATATCCAATCTGATAACGATATACAGCGCGATAGAAAATAAGTCGGCTGCCGAGGTGGAGCGCGAGTTTGAGGGCAAGGGCTACGGAGATTTTAAAATTGCGGTCGGCGAGGCTGTAGCCGCAAGGTTCAAGCCCATACGCGAGGAATACGCGCGCTATATTTCGGATAAGGAATATATTGCAAAAATAGCTAAGGATGGCGCCGAGAAAGCCGCGGTGCTTGCGGAACGTACGCTCAGAAAGGTAAAAAAGAAGGTAGGATTAACCTCTTTTTAAGGTTTGTGCGTTATAATAAGAATACGGTGCGGATATTTTTGCGATAATATATGTAAGCTTATTATGCCGTATGCGGCGATAAATTAAATAAAGAAATCCGCCTATAATCGGCGAGTGTAAAAGAGCGAGCAATGTTTGGATACGTAATACCCGATAAAAACAATATGTACATAAAGGACTTTAACGTCTTTAATGCGTTTTATTGCGGATTATGTAAGGCTTTGCACAAGACGGGCTCGGAGGTAAGCAGACTTTGCACCAACTACGACATAACCTTTTACAACATACTTATCCATTGCCTGAGCGGAACGGAAGTTAAATTCGAGCGCAAGCTGTGCGCGTACAACGGCAAGAAAAAGGTTATAGTCGTCCCCGACGAGCTGTCGCTTAAGATGGCGGACCTTGCCGCAATGCTTGTCTACTACAATGCCGAGGACGACGTGCGCGACGGAAAGAAGTCCCGCGTGCTTATAAAATGGACGCTTGCGATGCGCAAGCGCGCGGCGGCGAAAAGACTGCCCGAAATAGACAGACTTATGAAGGAGAGCTTTTCAAAGCTTAACGCGCTTGAAAAGGACAGGTGCGACAGCATAGACAGGGTTGCGGATTGCTTTGCTTCGCTTATGCGCGACATAACGCGCGAGCTTATAGAAACGGATAACGACATAGACGATTTTACCTATAATCTCGGAAGAATGGTTTACCTGCTCGACGCCGTTGACGACGTGGAGAAGGATAGCAAAAAGAAAAGATACAATCCGCTATTGCTCAACTACGGCGAGTGCGCCTCTAAGCAGGAGTACCTTGCCGCAAATATGGATGAACTGTCGTTTTTACTTAATTCGACTTACAATAAAATGGTCGGTTGCTACAACCGTATGGATATCAAGCTATACGAGGGCGTATTGAGCAATACGGTATATCTCGGTATCAAAATGCAGATGGAGCGATTGCTCAAAGGAGATGAAAAATGCCAACTAACCCGTTTATAATTCTGGGAATAAGCAGGGACGCTTCTCAAAACGAGATTTACGAGGCGTACAAAGCCAAGCGCGACTATTACAAGGAGCATATCTTTGACGAGGGCGAAAGCGGCGCGCAGGCGGCGCGTATGCTCGAGCAGGTCGAGCAGGCTTATAAGCAGGCTATGGATATGTCGCACGATAACGCCACCGTATCCGGCGAAGGAGAGTCGTCCTTTGACGGAGTAAAGCAGGCAATCCGCGACAAGAGTCCGGAGCGCGCTCAGCAGGAGCTGGATAAGATTTCTTATCGCGGCGCGGAGTGGCACTATTTTCAGTCTATAGTCTTTTATGAAAAGAATTGGCTTAACGACAGCCGCAAGCAACTGGAAATAGCCTTGCAGATGGACCCCGGCAATCCCAAATATCAGCGCGCTATAGACAACCTCAAAAAGAAGATAGACGGCTCGCGTCCTTACGATAAGGAGGGCAGCGGCAACGTGTATCAAAACAATAACGACACGGCTACCGACCGCAGTTATTCGCAGAATGCGGCTGCTACGTCGGACGGCTGCTGCGCGGCGTGTCAGGCTCTTTGGTGTGCGGACTGCTGCTGCGAGTGTATGGGCGGCGACCTTATCAGATGCTGTTAATGTGCGCGCTTTGCGACCGGATTTAAAGGGGAGTTTTTTATCGTCGCGTACAATAAGTACGTAGGCATCGGTAAAAGCCTCCCTTTTGCACTATTTCTCGGATGTCGCAGCTTAGGGCTTTATAATATGTATTTATTTAATAATATATAAACTAACTTATGGGTAAAAGAACTCGCAGAAAATTAAACAGGCAGGACGCCATATATCAGCTCGCGTTGGCGGGCATTTCGGCGGCAATAGCGTTGCTGTTTGTCTGGCTTAGCGTGCTTGTCCGCTTCAGTACGGTTGCGTTTTACGTTGCCGCAAGCGTTGCTATTATGGTTCCGCTTACCAAGCGTTATTATTTTGCCGGCTTTTTTGCTTACGCCGCTGCCGCTTCGCTCGGCTTTGTCATAGCGGGCGATATTTATACAGTGGCGGGCTTTGTCGCATATTTCGGTCCTATGGCACTCATTACGGGCATAATGTGCAATAAAAAGGTAAAATGGTTTATCTCGCTGCCTATTAAGATAATTTACATAAACGGCGCGCTCGCGCTTTTATACTTCGTATGCAATACGATTATGATTGACGCGTCAATAATGGATAAAATCGATTATTGGGTTATAGCTATTGTCGGAACTATAGCTCTTGTGCTTATAGATTACGTCTTGCAATTTGTATATGCAAGGATAACGCCTATTGTAGAAAAGGTATTGCGCCCAAAGAGCAAAAAAACTCCTCCGCCTGCCGACGTCGAGGATATCGAGGACAAGGACAACGACCCTTTTGACAGCGACAGTCCCTTTGACGAGGATATTTAACAATATTATTTCATTGAATCAGAAAGGTTAATTTTTACATTCCGACGTACATAGAATATACTGTTCTATGTACGTATTTATTATATCAGCATTATAATTTT
>CAJTNO010000002.1 GCA_910577815.1 uncultured Christensenella sp.
CTTTCAAATACCTTGTCTGCAAGCAAGTCAGTGTCGTCCATACTTGCAAAAGTCATTCCTTCAGCCTGCTGTCTGCCCATAAGATTGGCAAACATCATCTTCATTGCCTCGTCACGCTTGGACTGTTCCTCGTCTCTGCGCGCCATTTCCTGACGATAGCGTTCTTCACGAGCTTCCATCTCTCGGCGCATTTCTTCTATAATGGATGCGCTATCGCCAAGCTGTCCGCCCTGCGCCGCCTGCGCTATAGTCTGCTGCAGTTCGCGCTGTCTGTTTTCCTGCGCTTCTTCACGCTCTAATATTTTAGCTTCCTTGCGCTGTTCGCTCTCCTCTATTGCCGTTTCCTTGGCAAGCTCCGCTTTCTTCCAGCCTCTGCGCGTTATAAGAGCTATCAGGAACATCAGCAGCATCACTCCGCACAGCGAGAACGCTATTATGCTCCATACCATATTGGACAGATTAAGCCATACTATATTAGGTGCAAATATCGGTAAAAATCCTGCCGCATAGGTCTTAGCATTGTACTTCTTTGCCTCGCCCTTTGCTTTCTTCTTGCGGTTTCCGTACTGTATTGCCTTTATCATAAAGATTAAGGTTAACAGTATTGCCACGCAGGACGTTATCACCTGCCACAGCGGGAAATGACTTTCTATCAGCTTTTCAAAGAATTCCTTTATCTTATCTATAAAGCTTCCGCCGTCCTCGTCTCCGGGCTTCGGATTAGGATTATCCGGGTCCTCGGGATAGAACGGATTATTCGGGTCTAACGGGTCGTATAACTGCTCGTTTTCGCTTACAGTAAACTCCTGCCAATCCGTTGTGTAATAATCTCCGTTGAAATCATTGGCAAATTCATAGTTATTTCTGTCCTTTACAAGCGCGCGTACCTTATACGTGTTGCCCGTTTTGAGCTGAGAGAACACAAGCGGATTACCGTTCATATCCTCGTACTCATACAGCACTCCCTGCAATTCATAGAAAGTAAGCTGCAAGGACGGTGGATTATGAGACGTTACCCACGTGGAATTATTTATTATCCTCTTTGTAATTTCATACTCTATTACCGCAGTGCCATTATTTACGTTAGCTCCTGTAAGGTAATAGCCCGTTACTCCCTGCTTTATACTTATCTCTACCCTGTACTCGCCCACATTCATAGGTATATCGGACAGCGCAGCAACTCCGTTTCTGTCATAGTAGACTATGTCTAACAAGTCCACTCCTATAGTACCGACAAGTATATTTATAGTTACCGCCTGCGATTTTGCATTGTATTGCAAGCTCTTATTTGCAAGGTCGACTTCAACCGCTTCGGAAAGCTCACCAAGTGCAAAATACGTTGAATATACGTCCTGCAAATCATAGTTATTTGCCTGAGATGCATTTGCAAACACAGGCTTTACCTTGTAGAACTTCCTTACGTTATCCATTATCTCTATATCGTTAATAGTAAGGTAGTCATTTGGATTGAGTATATTTCCGCTTTCATCCGTTTCATAGAAATGATACGTGAGTACGTTTTTATACTGGTCTCCCTTGATTATAGGATAGGTAAACTGTTTTCCGTTCTTATCCAAGCCTGTTGTATTCTGCCAATCTATGGGGATAACCGCTTTTACAACTTCCCAGTACTTGTCCCACTCAAAGGCAGAACCGTTACTGCTGTTGTAAATGTATGATGATGCGTCCGATTGTATAGGCAGAATATAATTATTTATATAATTTCCGCTTAAAGTAAACGAAACCGATGCAGTGCCTTTATCTCCTACGTTCTTACCCTCGTATACGCCCGCATAGCTTGGGATAAGTCCGGCAGGTAACGCAGACGGCTCTAATACTGCGGATACGGTATTGCCCGTATACGGAATTTTTCCGTCTCCTACCCACTTTACATTGGATAAATCAAACTTAGCCTTTTGTATCTCCCAGGTTATCTCGTAGATTTGCGAATTCCCGTCGCTTAAAAGCCGTACCTGTGTCGTATAGCTATCTGCATTTATTCCATTTCCGTTTGACGTACCCGGTATTACCTTGTATCCACCCACGCCAAAGCTATTGTCCATTGTATAGCCGTCCGGCAGCCATACTTCAAAACTGTAGTGTCTTCCGTCATATACGATTGGACTTCCGCCAAACGCTATGCTCGTCTGATTTACGCTTGCGTCGGTATATTCGCCGAATACGTCCGCTCCGTCTGCCTGAAGCTGCCAGGTTAGCATTGAACGCACGCCCGCTTTTAGTTCGACAGTCGTTGTAAATCCGTCCTGAGATAAAGCATAGTTCTTGCCGTCTAACTGAGTATCGTCAATTTCAAACTTAAGCTGATACGTTCTGCCGTTTGGAGTTCCCGTAAACGTCAAATTTACAGGTATATCCCTGCTTGACTGGTCCAACGTTACAGTTCCTACCGTCTTGGATAATCCGTCAGTTGACGCAATTACATTTAACACTACCTGCTTGCCGTTATGCACAGGAGTATTGATATCTATTTTCATCCTTAATGCCAACGTAGAATCCCTGCTGCTGACAAGCGTGCGGTTGCCTCCGTCCGATAAGTCTGTAATGTTTATCGTCTTTTGTGCAACTATAAACTGTAACTTATTACCGGAAGTAGCCCACTGATAATTTTTTGTATCGGTTAAACTGACATCAAGCGTATAGGTGCCTGCCTCTAAGCCTGTTGCTGTAGCCTCGCCATTACCAAACGTCACCTTATTTGTTAAATTACTTGGAACTTTAATATCTATAAGCGAACTGTCATAAGAGTTTAACGTATAATATAGCGTCCCGTTTCCTGCATAATCCTCTGAATTATCATTATCAAACCAGGTTGGGAAGTCAATAGGTTGAGGGGTAATGAATATGTCTACGTTTCTAGTTTTTCCGGTTAAACCGTCTGACCATATGATATTATTTATGCCGTCTTTAATGGTAAGATTGGCTTTGTAGTTACCTACGACTATAGGTGCGCTGTTTAATTTGGTTTGAGTGTCAGCGTCATAATATTCAACTGTGACGGAATCTTTTACGTCATTATACCAAGCTTCGCCCTCAATACCCTTAGCAGTGCCGTCATACACTTCTGAGATGGTATTACCTAAGCTTATTTCATATTTGCTTGCTTCTTGTGCTTTTGTAAGGTTTAAATGCAATGCAGGACGCACAGCGTAAGCAGTCGAGGAGGTCGCATTCTTCCAGCCCCCGGAGGCGCTCAAATAGCAGGTGTACGCCGCACCAGCAGTACTGCTGGAACGCAGCCACGAAATACCGCTCGACTTAAGTATTGCGTTCCCGTTGGGAATACCCCATAAGCTCGTTCCCAAGTCAGTGCCGCTATTGTAGTAGCCTGTCTCCGTCAGGCTTGGCAGCCATAAATAGTCGTCTTTCCACTCGTAGTAACGAGTGTTGTCAATTACCTGACGCATATCGTTGATGTTGGGAGTAGTAGCAGATCCCGTGCCCCAACCCTTGCTGCCGCTGGTGTGCGTGAGGCTTGTGTTCGGTCCCGTCACGCCGTCCGTGCCGTTGCCCCAAGCTTCGTTGGGCAACAAATACATTATACCTTTACCATTGTAGCTCCAAACATAGTTCTCTGCAATCTGATAATTTACCTGTGCCGGGGTTGCCAAAAAATCTATAAGGCTTGTATTTTCAGCCACGCTCCCCTCAAGCGCACTGTTGGACATTGTAAATTTAGCATACGGATTTTGTGCTCTGTTGCTTGCGCTCACCGTCGTCTGCGCAGTATAGCTATTAGCATACTGCGTGTTTGCGTTGTTTATATTGCCGTTGTTTAGCGTTTCTATTCTTATTCTGCTTGCGCCGTATTCGTTTGCGGCATACGTCTGATTGGTCGCGCTGCTGCTTATGACACCAAACGACCACGGCTTATTACCTACAGCCGTGTCGTTTTCCGCCATCCACAGCGTGGCTATCAAATCACCTGCATTGCCGCCGTTGCTTGAATTTGCATTGCTGTTGGTAGTAAGATATACTACGTTCCACTTATATCCGCCAAATTCAATCGTAATCGGATTTCCGTTTGCTATCTCGCTGAAATTGATTGAATGCGGTTGCACATTTTCACTTGCGTCAACTCCGGATATTGTACCCGAACCTATGGTTTTACTTGTGGAAGTTTTTACTTTGTTTAAAGTATCGGTATAAGTACCCGTATCCGCACCGAGAATTGCGCCGTAAAGTTTATCAAGTACTGCGGCATTTATAACTCCGCCGTCCTCTCTTGTTTCGTAATTTGAAAAAGTCAAAGAGCCTATAGAAGCAGGCGCGGAGCCTGCCGTATATGCATTACTGTTAAGTGAGTTTTGTCCGCTAAAAGAAAGAATTGCGCTTGTCAAAACAAACGCAAATATTAGTGCGATTATTGCAAAGAATTTTCTATTTCTTTTGCGCGTCAATTCCATACCCCCGTAGTATAATTCCCGCAAATGGAATTATGCATAGAATATACTGTTCTATGAACATCGTAGGAAATTACAGGGAAAAGTAATGACAAATACAAGTATGAAAGTATTAAAAAACGCGCAAAAATGCGTATTTACCCGAAATTTATTGACAAATAATTGCGGTTTACATAGAATTATACTGCTGATATAATAAATACGTACATAGAACAGTATATTCTATGTACGTTTATTTTCAATTTATTGGTTTATAGCCTAACGCTATAACCTACTTTTAATCCTCGCAAAGCATTATATTGGTTTCTCCGTCGGTTTCGCTGAATTTAACCGCTATCTGCTCCTGCAAAGACGTAGGAATGTTTTTACCTACGTAATCCGCGCGTATCGGAAGCTCGCGGTGTCCTCTGTCTACAAGCACGGCAAGCTGAATCGATTTAGGTCTGCCGAAATGCAACACCGCTTCAATAGCCGCTCTTGCGGTTCTGCCTGTAAAAAGCACGTCGTCGCACAAAATTACGTTTTTATCCTGTATATCGAAGTCTATCTCGGTGGCGTTTACGGAGGTGCGCTCGGACAGCGTTCTGTCATCCCTGTAATGCGTTATATCTATCGCGCCTATATTAAGCTGTACGCCCTCGATGCGCTTTATATTCTCACCTATGCGCTTTGCCATAGGCACTCCGCGAGTGCGTATTCCTACAAGCACAACGTCATTTATGCCCCTATTTTTTTCTACTATCTCGTGCGACATCCTCACAAGCGCGCGATTTAAGGTTATTTCGTCAAGCAAGGTGACTTTTGCTTTCATACGTATATCCTCTGTCTTATATATACAACATATCAGTTATTTATAATTACATTTATAACGCCCGCTATAGCGGCGCATAGTTGCATTTACAATATAACTATAACCTATCTGCAAGCGGTTTTCAATATATCGCTCAATTCATCGAGGTTGAAATCGGGGACGTATTCCTCGGTTGCGCTTTCAAGCTCCTGACAAAAGCCGTTTTTCAAGCCCGCTTCAAAAAACGCCTCCGTTGCGTATTCATACTCCTCTCGCGTAAGCCTGCGTCCGAGCCTGCTATCCGCCGCCACCGCGGGAGTAGGAAAGTACTGCCCCATAAGACTGACCGTCATATTTCTGTCTATATCCGCTATGGCTTTCAATACCTGTTTGGTATTTTCCTTTGCCTCGGGCAGTACCAGATGCCGCACTATAACGCCCTCTGTCATAATTCCGTCATTGTCGTACACGTCGCGCGGACGCTGTCTTTTCATCTCGGTGATTGCGCGCACCGCAAGCTCATAATATCCCTTGGCGCGGGAATACTCCCAGGCAAGTCCGTCATCCGAATACTTGAAATCAGGCAGATATATATCCACAAGTCCGTCAAGCTTTTTGAGGTTGGCTACGGTTTCGTAGCCGCTGCTATTCCATACTATGGGCAAGCCTACGACCTCTTTGGATTTTTCAAGTACAGGCACAAGCAAGCCGGTATAGTTGGACGGAGTAACAAGATTTATGTTGTGCGCTCCTATATCCTTAAGATACAGCATACAGTCCAACAGCTGACGCTCGGATATTTCAATTCCCTTGCCTCCGCGCGAAATTTCGTAATTCTGGCAATATCTACAGCCGAGATTACAGCCCGAAAAGAAAATCGTGCCGCTGCCTCTCTCTCCCGAAATACAAGGCTCCTCAAAGTGATGTAGTCCTACGCGCGCAATCTTAAGCATATATCTTAAACAAATATCCACCCTGCTCGGGTGGATACTATCTGATACCCACCCGTTGGTGGGATATTATGGTCGGAGTGGCGAGACTTGAACTCGCGGCCTTATGGTCCCGAACCATACGCGCTACCAAACTGCGCTACACCCCGTTTTTATTATGCTGTTGTTTGGAAGCCGCGTCTAAGGTAGTGCCACATAACCTCCCGACTGCCAAACTGCGCGACACCCAGTTGTTATATCTTATTTCATTTAAAGATTTAACGCAATAATATTAGCAACAACGCATAAAAAAGTCAAGTATTGCGCAATTTGTTTTTTTAAATGCAAAAAGTATTTGCAAAATTTAAAAGTATGATATATAATGCTTACAGCGATGGAGCTTGGTGTAGTGGTAGCACTTGGGCCTCTGACTCCCACTGTGTAGGTTCGATTCCTATAGCTCCTGCCAACGCAAACCCTCTCACGTAAGTGGGAGGGTTATTTTATTTCATTGTTTCAACAGGTGATTTTTTAACAACTCTTAAATCATTTATATTTGCGGACAAGCATTCTCCGCAATAATTGCCATCCTCATCAATCCAAGAAAAATCCACTTCGATGTCGTCTCTAACCGCTTTGTCATCCATAACACAGCCTATGGCTCCTTTATGAATTCCGCACTCTGAATACCGCTCTTTCTCCACAGTTAATTCAACCATATCATATGCTTTTATCAATTTAGGCTTAAATAGGCACATAATCTACTACCTTTGAATTCTATAGTTATTTATTCTTCGTCCGTTTCGTCGAAAATTATTTCGTATTCCTTATCCAGCTTAACGGCGTTTACTATGGCTTTGACAGTTGCCTCTACAGCGGCGCTCTGCAATATCGCAAAATTGACAACAGGCTTCTTACCGCTTGCCATACAAAACATAGTATCTCCGTCGTAGTCCGTATGCACGGGACGGATAGCTCTTGCAAGCCCGTTATGCGAAATACTCGCCAGCTTATTTGCGCCCACCTTATCGATATTGGCGTCGGTGAGAATACATCCTATAGTAGTATTTGCGCCTGTAATAAGCTTGGCAACCTCGCCGTTTGCAAGCACCTTCTGCGTATCTATAAATCCGTCCTTACCCTTTGCGCCCGCAATTATCCTCTCTCCGTCATACACGTCGCCCATAGCGTTTACGGCAACTACAGCAGTCACCGTAACTCCCATTGCTTTTACGGTTGCGGCGCCTATTCCGCTTTTGCACGCGTTTTTAAGTCCTCTGATTTTTCCCACCGTAGCGCCCTTGCCTGCGCCGACGTTGCCGAATACAGGGAGCTTGTCCGAATTTTCGCAAGCCTTATAGCCGTACTCGGCGGTAGGATAATGATACTCCTTTTGATTGAGGTCAAACAAAACCGCGCCCGATACGATAGGCACAAGCTTTCCCGCGGTTCTGTATCCGTAACCGTGCTGCTTCAGCCAATCCATAACTCCGCAGCTCGCGGCAAGCCCGTACGCCGAACCTCCCGATAAAACGACGGCATTGATTTTTTGCATCATCTTCTCGTTTCGCAGCAAATCCGTTTCTCTCGTGCCCGGAGCGCCGCCGCGTTGGTCGCATCCGCCGATTGCTCCCTTTTTGGCAAGCAACACCGTTACGCCCGTAAACTCGTCGTCATAATGACCCATTTCAAATCCCCTTGGGATAACTATTTCCGCTTTACTCATTTTTCCTCTTTAATAAATTTACGTCATACAGGCTTGTAAACTTTCCGTAGTGGATAATTTAACAAGCTCTGTACTTGTATTTTATATTTATATTTTGTTTTAATATATTTGTAACTATATTGTTTTTATATAATATTTCTTTACTCTGTATTATAGCTTACGCCAAACCGATTTACAACAACTATGTTCTAATTATTTTTACATATTAAAAACAGCATTGACGGGCTGACAGCATATTACAAGTTATTTATTGCAAATACATAGCGATTGTGATAAAATTCGGTATTATGAAAACAGCAATAGTCTTGAATTGCGGAACGCCGATAAAGCGAAGAATAAACGCGGATAAAATAATCTGCTGCGACGGCGGCTATAACTGGTGCGACGTACAGCCCGACGTACTGCTTGGCGATTTTGATTCGCTCGCCCTGCCCGAGGACACCGAGGCAACAATAGTCAGCCACAATCCGCACAAAAACGCAAGCGACGGCGAGCTTGCGGTATACTATGCCCGAGAGGAGCTTAAATCGGACGAAGCCGTATTTTACGGCGTGCTTGGCGGACGCTACGACCATACGCTTTGCAACTTTGCGATAATGAAGCTTGCCGCCGACCTCGGAATGACCGCCAAAGCCGAGGAGGACGGACTTGACCTGTATTTTGTTAAGGGCGAATTTGATTTGCCGACGCAAAAAGGCGAAACGATATCAATACTGCCCTTTGGCGGCAACGCAATAGTGACCTGTAGCGACAACCTCGAATATCCGCTTGAGGATTTATTGCTGACGGGCGCGGACGCGCGCGGACTAAGCAACGTATCGCTTGGCGGCAAGGTGCATATATGCGTTAAGCACGGCGGAGTGCTTGTATTCCGATATATAAAAAGATAAAATAATTAAATTTTTTATAAAACATCCAATAAACCCGCAATTCGAATTGTATATATAGTGTAAAACGAAGTAAATCCCTTTTATAAATCTCCTTTTAATAAAAACGACCGCAGACCGCGGTCGTTTTTATCTTATCGGATTTTTAAGCTTACAAATCCTCTTTGATGTCGGATATTTCGGAAGCCTCTTTTTCAGCCTTAATATCGTCAAGATAGACAAACCCGTCATCCTCTTCCTCTATCTCCTGCACAGGAGCTTTAATCGAAGCTTTTCCGATATCGCCCGACCTTGTCATCTGCGTGACAAACGCTTTAGACATAAGCATCATAATTCCCGCGCCGAGCGCTACAGCCATATCCGCAAACGCAAAGCTGTTATACGCCATACTGTACACCGTAACGGACGAATACGTTACAAGGTCCGCCCAGGTATGGAAAGCGAATACGCCCGTACATACGTGACAGACGTATCTTCCGACAACCGCAACGAGCGCGCCGCAGGTAAACCCTAAAATCTGATTGAGCCGTTGTTTTTTACCTGTAAATTTAAATACGTTTTTTTCTATAAAAATTCCGCTTACGCCTATCATACCGAAGGCAAGCGGATAGTCGAGCAGAAACTGCATAGGATGAATAATCCAAGGGTCCTGAACGGCTTGGAGAACTCCGTAGATAAGGCAGGCAACGACGCCCCTGCGCGTGCCGAACATACAGCAGTAAATCATAAGCGGCAGTAAGCTTGCAAAGGTAAGCGAGCCGCCCTGCGGCATTTCAAAAAACTTGATGTAGGACAGCGCAAACGAAAGAGCAATAGCAACGGCGCCGTAAACTATAGAGCGCGTATCCGAAATACTGCGTTTACTTCCGCAAAAGTAGATTGCTACTATAACGGCAATAGCGACGACTGCGGTAACGATAAGTCCGATTAAATCCGCGTTATATTTCGCCTGTACGGAATCGTAGAATTTAGACATTTCTACAATTATCGCAATAAAGCCGCCGACAAGCAGAATACCGGTAATCAATGCGGAAATCTTAACTGCTTTTTTGTTGAAAAGCGAACAAATCAGCATCGCTACGACGCCTGCAATAGCGATTGACAGCTCCACAATGATAGGAATAAAAATCATATCGTTCATTACGGTATCATCCATCTTATTGCATTGCGCCTTCAGATAGGTCATAAGAGTAAAAGCGCAGATTGCAAAGCCTGTTGCTATACCTATGACATACTTTTTGAAATCTCCCAATTTGTCTTTTTTAAAGAAGAACACCAAAAGTCCCGTAACGACCGCCGCGCCTACAAGTGCGACCGTCAGATAGAGCAGGACAAATCCTGATTGCTCGAACAGCTTATCGAAATCCATAAAAAAACCTCCTGTGCTTAGGAGGTCAAAAAGCGGATAATATGCTTATACCGCACCGCCCTGACGGGAAATAATTGCGGCAGCTTCCTTACGCGAGGATTATCTCACAAGTTGAAGGGTATAATCTCAGCCATTCGGCACCCCTAGCGCGATAATAGTAACACTAAACGTCAAAATATGTCAATCGGATAACAAAAAAAACGCATATTGTTGACACAAATACTTAAAATTGTTTATTATTATGCCATCAAAAGGATAGGAGAAAATATGAAAAAGCCACAGTTTAAACTTTGGAAGGAATTTAAAGCGTTTATAAGCCGCGGCAGTGCGCTTGACCTTGCGGTAGGTATGATAATCGGCGCGGCGTTTACGGCGATAGTGACCGCGCTAGTAAACGGAATACTCAAGCCGCTTATCAACTGGATACCTCTCGGCGACGGAACGGGACTTCAGACCGTACTCCGCCCCGCCGTACTGGACGAAGCCGGCAACATACTTGTAGAAGCGTTGGTACTCGACTGGGGCGCGGTGATATCGGCGATAATCACCTTCCTGCTGACCGCGCTTGTGCTGTTTGCGATAATAAAGGTAATCAATACAGCAAGAGATTTTGGCAAAAGAGAGAGCGAAAGACTTAAAAAGCAGCTCCGCCGCGGCAAGATAACCGAGGAGGAAGCCGCCGCCGCACAGGCAAAGATAGACGAGGAGAGGGCGGCAAAGGAAGCTCCCGCCCCCGCGCCTGCGGACACAACCGTAGAGCTTTTGCGCGAGATACGCGACCTACTGCTTGCGCAGAAAAACGCCGAAGCGGCAGCTAAGATAGACGGTATATCGGGAGCCGCCGATACAGACTCGAAGCAGGAAAACGCATAAGCTTAAGCACGCATTTCGCTAAACGGAAAATTTATAACAAATTATACCTAAAACGCCCATAATCGGGCGTTTTTATTTTGCGCGCATAGCGGCAAATGCGCGTTTGAATATTGACAATGCTTTTATGCTATGTTAATCTTGCATAGGGCGCAGGATAAATCCGGCACAAAAAGTGTCATATCGTGCGCCGAGAGAGGAATATGGCAACAACTTTATGCATTATGGAAGCAAGCAGTATGGCGGGATGCGTCATACTGCTTATACTTGGTATCCTGCTTGTTGTAAAGGGCGGAGATTGGTTTGTAGACGCCGCAAGCTGGATAGCCGAGGTATCGGGCATACCCACGTTTATAATAGGCGCGACGATAGTGAGCCTTGCAACCACCCTGCCCGAAATATTGGTATCGTCCATAGCCGCGGGACAAGGCAATGCGGGAATGGCGATAGGCAACGCCGTAGGCTCGGTAAACTGCAACATTGCGCTGATTATGGCAATCTCGCTGTTGTTTATACCAGCCAAATTCAAGCGCAAGGACTACGCCGCAAAAATGGTTATATTGCTTGTGGCGATAAGCACGCTGTGGGCGGTGAGCGCAACGGCGGACGGCACCGTCACCTGGTGGGAGGCGCTTATAGTACTCGCGGTATTTGCGGTGTTTATGATTGAAAACGTGCTTAGCGCAAAGCGACACTCAAAAGCGATAATGCCGGCAGTGGACGCGCCCGAGGAGGTCAAGACGGAAAAGACGGAGCAGAAGCCGTCGTTTTTGGAAAAGCACGGCGTGCTTGCTTACTACATAAATAAGCAGGAATCTAAAAAGATAACCATAAAGAAGACGGGAATGGTCATCGAGCGCAAAGACATCGTAAAAAACGTGCTGTTGTTTGTAATAGGCGCGGCGGCGATAGTTATAGGCGCGCAGCTTATGTGCGACAACGGCTCTATGTTTGCGTCCAAGCTCGGAGTTTCCGACGACCTGATAGGCGTAACCATTCTCGCGGTAGGCACCTCCCTGCCCGAGCTTGTAACAACAATTACGGCAATAGTAAAAAAGAAATCGGATTTGTCGGTTGGCAACGTAATAGGCGCAAACATCATAGACATCGCGCTGATATTGCCGATATGCGCTATAATTTCCGCCGCGAAATTCGGCTCTCCGCTTCCCATTTCTCCGCAGTCGGCGATACTGGATTTCCCCTTCTGTCTTGCAGCCGCCGCATTTGCCGTGATACCCGCGCTGATAATGGGCAAATTCAAACGCTGGCAGGGTGCGGTTATGCTTGCGGGCTATATAACGTATATTACCCTGCTTGTGCTGAATACGCTCGGTACGATAAGCATATATCCGTTAGGATAATGCAATTTTAAAGCTTAAATCAAAAGCCCCGATTGCTCGGGGCTTTTAAGTTTATTTATAAAATGTTTAAATTTCGTTTTTACTGCCGTCTATATTTTCAAGTCCGATAAGATAATCAATGGTAATTCCGTAAAATCTTGCAAGCTTTGCGCAATCCAAAGCGTTGGGAATATTTTCGTTATTCTCCCAACGACTTAAGCTCTGCTGACTTATACCGCAAAGTTTTGCCAATGCAGACTGCGAATATTTTTTAGCCTCGCGATGAAATTTTAAAGATTTGCCTATATCTATCACTCTTTTACCTCTAAATAAATTTTACACAATTTTGAGTAAATTACTTGACTTACAGGAAATCGGGTAGTATAGTATATATGTCCAATGATTAGAGGTTTTAATCCCGAGTACTTAAAGTAAAAATAAACCTTCTTATCAGAGGTCAAAATTGTTTATGACCAAAACGTTATTACGGCAATAACTATTTGGTCTTTGTGCAATTCATTACGCGAATGTTTTCACACTTCTTTTTTTTTGTATAAATACAAAGCGCGCTATATTTATATACGGTTAAAATACTTATAGCCGTTTATTATTCTCATTTCATTTGCAATATAAAAAGCACTCTTTCGAGTGCTTTTTTGTTTTTAATCCTTAATCTTAGCAGGGAAGAATGCGGAAAATCTCTTTCTTGACAATCATAAATACAATGTCAAGTATCCAGATAATGTTCCAGCCAAGCAGCAGACGCAGGATACCCGCAACGATTTTGCCCTCCTGAATTCTGGTGATGACGCCGCAAATCAACGAAGTAATCGGGATGATTGCAAGTATTACGCTTACTACGTAGCTAAGACCAAAGTAATCGCTCTTTTTTGCCATAATAAAAAACCTCCATTTACGGGAACTCCCCGCTTTTATTACTGTAATAATACTATCACAATTATAATCGGTTGTAAACATATTATATGTCAAATCCGCCAAAAAAACACTTGGCGGACTGACAAAATATTTTATATCGCTTTGACTTTATTAAAACTCTGCTTAAAGCGGCGCATTCGGTCGTACACATTATGTACAATGCACTATATATAGTGCGGTTTTAAAAATCAGCAATACCTTATCTTATTATTCTTATAGTAATCGTACAGCTCGGACATACGTTTATTAAGCACGGGATGCACAAAATTGCAGTTGAACTCCATAAACGGATAAAGCACGAAAAAGCGATTTACCATATCGGGGTGCGGAATGCACAAATCCTTTTCGCATATAACCTCTCTGTCGTAAAACAGAATATCCAAATCGAGCGTTCTGTTGCCCCAATGCACCACTGTTCTGTCGCGACCGCCCTCGTCCTCTATGCCTTGAAGCACGGCGAGCAGCTTACGCGGATTGTAAAGCGTTTCGCACTCGACAACGCTGTTTAAAAATTCTTCGGTTGCGTAGCCGCCGTACGGCGCGCTGCGCATACGCTTACTTTCCTTCACGCCTTTGAAATTATCGTCCGCCTTCAACGCGTTTACGGCTAAATCCAGATACCCGTTTTTGTCTCCGAGATTGGAGCCGAGCGACAGATAAACCCTGTGCCACTTGCGCGATATCTTTACGCCTGCATAATCGAAATTTCCGCTCATAGGCGCGTCGGGCTTCTTTACCGTAAGCTCAACGCACTTTACGCCGGCGTACTTTTTCAAAATCCTCTCGGCAATTTTCACCCCGAGAGTTTCGATAAGGTTAAAACTGTTCTCGTCGCAAAAGGCTTTGATATCCTTTTTAAGCTCGGAATAGCTGACGGTATTACTGATGTCGTCCGTTTCGGACGCGCTTGTAAAATCCGTTACGATTTCCGCAGTGATTAAAAATCTCTGCTTGTCAACTTTTTCTTCGGGGTTTACGCCGTGGCAGGCAAGCACCTCGAAATCCTTTAAAATTATTGAGTCCATTTTATAACCTCCCAAAAATATCAATCATAGCTTTATTTTCCGCTATGTCGTGTACTCGTACGAACAGCACTCCGAATTTTACCGCCGTCGCCGTGCTGTCAAGCGTCGCGGCAAGTCTGTCCGCAACCTCGCCGCCGAACATCGACTTGCGCGAAGTTCCCAGTAAAAATGGATAATTCGGAAATTCCTCTATCAATTTATCGTAATTTTTTAAAAGTTCCCAATCCTCAAAATTGTTCTTATTGAAGCCTATTCCCCCGTCGAGTAATATTCTATCACACTTTACACCAATTTTCAACAATTTATTTACACCTTTTTTTAAACCTGTTATTTTATCTGTAAATAAATCGGTGAAAACCGATTTTCGCCTGTCGTGCATAAGGCACACAGACGCTCCTGTGCTTGCTATAACCTCCGCCATTCCGTCATAAGCCAGTCCGCTCACGTCGTTTATCATATCCGCGCCCGCGGCAACCGCCGCCTCCGCGACCTCGGGAAAAAAGGTGTCAACCGATATAGGTATATCGGGATATGCCGCGCGCACCTCCTCTATTACGGGAAGCACTCTGCTCATCTCCTCAAGCGCGCCCACTTTTTCGGCGTTTGGTCTTGTGGACTGTCCGCCTATATCCAAAACCTCCGCGCCGTCCGCGATAAACCTGCCCGCTCTTTTAACGGCGTCGTCCCCCAATCTACTTCCTATATAGAAGCTGTCGGGAGTCGCGTTCATTATTGCCATCACGTGCGTTCCGCCCGTAAAAACTTTATCTCTTATCTTCAAATCGTATTTCATAAATTCTATAGTTAACAATCCTTATATTATTCATAAAAAGCTTATTGTATCAAATCGCCGAACAGCGTCAGCGAGCCGCAAAGCACCGTAACGTCGCAATCGCCGTTTAGCGCATTTTCAACCGCCGCGCGGATATTGCCGCAGGTATCGCACTGCTTATACGCTTCAACCTTCCGTTTAAGCTTGTCGCACTCGAGAGCGCGCGGCGAATCGGGAGTAACCGCCGTAATCCTGTCCGCTACAGGCGCAAGTATGCTTAAAACTCCGTCAACGTCCTTGTCCGCAAGTATCCCGAGCACAAGCTGCACGCGCTCCTTGGCAAAGTAATTCTTAATCGCGTTCGCAAGCGCGGCGGCGCCGTGCGGATTATGCGCCCCGTCAAAAACAAGCGTTTTTCCCTGCGGAACGCATATATTAAACCTCTGTTCTGCATTTTTTACTATTTCGAGCCTTGCGTGCCACTCCGCTTTTTTTAGTCCGTCGCGCAACGCTTTTTTGCTTATTGTCCAGCCTATTTCTCTTAGCTTTTCTATTGCGCACACCGCTATGGATGCGTTTTGCAGCTGATGCGCGCCAAGCATACCAATCTCATAAATTTCATCGCCGTATGCAAATTTCTGACCGTTCCTGTCGCCCGATATCAGCCGCGGATTTTTGCAGACGCTCACGTTTGCCTTATAGTATTTTTTCTCTCCGCAAACAATTTCATAAGGATTGCGAATTGCGCTCATAACCTCCTCGCACTGCTCGCAGGTTACGCAGTCGGCTTTGATTATCGCCGCCTTTTCCTCCGCTATCTCACGCAGTGTGTTTCCAAGTAAAGCGCAATGGTCAAGCCCTATCGGCGTGATAACCGCAAGCTCCTTTTTAAGCACTGCGTTCGTCGCGTCCCACCTGCCTCCGAGTCCCGTTTCAAGCACGCAGATATCGCAGCCCATATCCTCAAACGCAAGCATAGCCGCGGCAGTTTCTATCTCGAATGCGGTCGGCAAAAACTCTCCGCAAAGCAGAGGAGATAATGTGTTATTATCACAATCCTTACTCGCTTTGCGTTTCTCGTTCTCGGCGTCTATTGCGCCTCGCACTTCCGTTATATATTTCGCAACGCTTTCGTCGTCAAGCGGATTGCCGTTTATAGTCCACCTTTCGTTGTAGCGGAACACCGACGGGGAATTGTACGTTCCCACCCTATAGCCCGCCTCTTTGAGTACAGAAGTAAGATATGCGCAGACCGAACCCTTCCCGTTCGTTCCCGCAACGTGGACAAATTTTAGACGGCTGTCCGGCGCGCCCAACATATTCAGGAGCATACGCATACGCTCGATACCGTAGTCCGAGCCTGCGCGTTCGATATTCTTGATATAGCTTACTGCCTCTTGATAAATCAAAAAGCACCTCCTCAGGAAGCACTTCTCGCAAAAGTGAAGCGGGAGTGAACACTGCACCGCAAGTCAAGACTTTTCGTCCGCTGACACCCCCCGTTCAAACGGCACTTAACGCGCAATGTTCTACAACTTCCAAAAACAGGGTTTAATATTTGGTTATATTTTAGCACCCGCGCGCTAAGATATCAATGATTATCACATATTTTCTCAAAATTTATAAGCTTAAAAAAATAATTCTTGCCAAAAGCGCGCTCGCAATGTATAATAATTGCATATTTATACATAAAGGAGGAGTTGTTTATGCTAATAAACTTGCTTTGCGCGGACTTTAATCTCGACGACCCGTTGATGTACATACTGTATGCGATAGTGCTTGTTTTCATAGTCGCGCTTGCAGTATTCTATCTGGTATCGTCGCTTATGCGCGCCAAAAAGCTGGGTATGGATATACTCAAAATCAAAAAGGTGATAACCTCCTCGATTTCATTTTCGATACTGCCGGCAATCGGTATAGCTCTTGGAATCGTGACGCTTGTCGGCTCTCTCGGAGTAGCCTTCCCCGCAATCCGACTATCGGTTATCGGCTCGCTGCAATACGAAACGCAGATGGCGGACGGCGCGGCAAACGCTATAACAGGCTCGTTAAAGGGGCTTGAGATACTTATGCTTCGCGGAATGACCGCGCAGGATTTAGTGACTATAGCAACGGTTATGTCGCTTGCCATTATGGCGGGTCCCGTATTCGTTTTGGTATTCTATCGCCGTCTTCAGCCGAAGGTGGGAGTGCTACTCACCAAATCCGCGGGCGGAGGAACAAAGAAAGGCGGAGTAAATATAGGCGAGCTGCTGTTTCAGGTGACCTTTATCGGTATGACGCTCGGCTATCTTGCTATGAGCTTGACCTCTCCGTCCAAAAACGGACAGTATATCGACGCATACTATAACTTTATCGCGCTTGTTATTGCGATGATACTTATGTATATATTCGATTTGCTCATAACAAAAACCAAGCACAAATGGCTGGACAGCTTTGCGACTCCCCTCAGTATGATAATAGCTATGGCAGTTGTCGCGATTATAAGCTTCTGCGCGCAGAAATACGGCTGGGCGACCATACCTCCCGAGGCGGGCAAAGCCGCCGAGGACGTTGCAAACGCACTGTCTGCGGTTATGATTTAGGAGGCGGATTATGAATAAATATTACATTGCAAACGATTTTAACCGCAAATATCATCTTATCGGCAGATTATGGACGTTGGGCGCAATACTCTTATTCATTGCAATTCCGCTCGCTATAGGCATACACTACGGCGTAACGCCCGACTGGAGAGTTTTCGGCACATCTGCGGTGATAATTCCGTTTATAATAAACTTTCTCTCGGGAATCGTCGAACCCGTACTCTATGCCCCTATGTTAGGCACAAACAGCGAGTATCTCGCGTTTGTAACCGGCAATCTGTCCAACCTTAAAATTCCCTGCGTAGTAAAGGCGCACGAGATATATCCCACCGAAAACGGCACGGAGGAGCACGAGGTAATTTCCACAATAGCCGTAGCGACAAGCACGCTTGTGACCGTAGTAATTATAGCGATACTCGTACTCTGCCTTGCCTTCAGCAATCTTCAGGGAGTTGTCGAGCGCGAAACCTGGATAATGCCTGCCTTCTCCTGCGTCGTATACGCGCTGTTCGGTTCGCTCGGAGGAAAGTACATAACCAAAAATCCCAAGCTCTCGATTATACCCGCGGCGGTCGTAATAGTTCTGTCCATAGTACTCGGAGTAACGGGAGTGGGCAAATCGGTAGGCTCCGCTTATCTGTTTGTGGGCATAGCGGTATGTCTGTTGTTTGCCATACTTCAGATTATGCGTGAAAAGCGCAAGCAGAGAGTGAAAGAGGAGGAAGAACATCTCGCCTTAATTGCAGGCTCGCACGAGATAGAAACGATATCCGACAGCACCTCCGCAACCGCTGATACAGGCGAGCAAAGCTCCGACTGCGCCTCCGAGGAAAGCCCCGACGAAGCAGCGGAGAAGATATCCGACGATATAAACGTATGCGCCGATAACGTCGACACGCCTGAGGATTGATATATCCGAACAGCGTAAAACCGTTTATCTAAGCGTTTGAATTTAAAAATTAAAAACGCGCCGCATTTAAAGCGCACTTCCCATAGGGAATTAAAAAACTAAATTATTAAGAGTTATACTTTCAAGCAAGGACAAAAGCTCTCGAACGATATGCTCGAGAGCTTTTTAGTACAAACCTTTTAGAAAGATAAATTGAAATTTACCGTTCTAATCTATAATATTTGAAACCGTATTCTTCTCTGATAAACTTAAATCCAACTTTTTCAAGCACGTGTTGACTACGAGTATTTTTTATAATCGTATCAGCATTTACAGCAACCATATTCAACACTTCAAAGGCATATTGTATTGCCAACTGCTCTGCACGTGTGCCATATCCTTTACCTTTCACTGTATCATTTTGCAAATGGATGCTCAATGTACACTCCCGACTTGTTTGATTTATGTCTTTTAATTGCAACTCTCCAATCGGTTTTCCACTTTTCATTATTGCAAACAGAATGCGAGATGGATTTTGTTTTGTTTCAAAATATTTATTTACGGCGTTTTCATCATATTTGTATGCTGTAAACAAACTCATATCCATATAAATCGAAGGGTCGTTTCCCCAATCTCTGTATAACTGATGACAAAGCTCCCTTGTCATTATACGGAGAGAAATTTCGTCCATATACACCTCTAAATTACTGTTTATCTTACTGTCATTATATCCCGAAAAATGAAAGAACGCAACCGATTGAATTTTGCGGGAAATATAAAACATATCTATATCTCACTAGGCTACGAGTAGCCTAGTTCGTCCACGAAAAAAGTACAGAAAAGGCACAGCTTAACGCTATGCCTAAATCTTTTTATTTGCGTTTTATTAAATTCCCTATGAGAATTACCGTAAACTGCGGCGCGTTTTTATAAACTAAAATCAAATATCGAATTTTAAAATCGTATCGTCGCGCTCCAAAGCCTTTACCGTTACGGAGGTTTCGTCTATAACCGCGTACGACCTTTCCACACCCTCGGGGCTTAAGCCGAGCGCGCCCACGCATACGTAACGCACTCCGTCCTTTTCAGTAAGCGCGGCTTTGTGAAAATGTCCGTAAAAAACCACATCTCCTCTCTTTGCTCCCGTGGGCGGCAGCTCGGGATTGCATTTATGTCCGTGCGTGAAATAAAGCGTGTGTCCCTGCCACTCCATAGAGAAATCGCCTATTATAGGAAAGTTGCTTATCATCTGGTCCACCTCGCTGTCGCAGTTGCCCTTTATAACCGTGATAAAGGACATCGCATCATTCAACAACTTGGCTACACGCATCGGCGCATATCCCTCGGGAAACGGATTGCGCGGACCGTGATTGTAGATATCTCCCAAAAGTATTACCTTCGTATCCTTATCGTCTGCAAGCGACGCGTCTACCCGAGTAAAAAATCTTATAAGATTGGCTTCCGAACCGTGTACGTCCGAGCCGATGAACATCCTCATATACGCCTCCTGTACGGCAAAATATTTCTATAATTGTACAACAAATGCGATGGATAGTCAAACTCAAAAAATTTCAATTACTTATTGTTACTATTATATAATTATGATATAATATCACTTAATATGGAGGAAAATATGCAAACAATAAGACTTCGCACACCATTTGAAGTAACAGAAACACCGTTATCGGAATATCCGCGTCCTCAGTTTGCCCGCGACAGTTACATAACGCTGAACGGCAAATGGGATTATGCCATATTGCGCAAAAGCGAAAGCTTTAACGGAGAATATCAGGGCAAAATACTTGTCCCCTATTCTCCAGAAAGCCTGCTGTCCGGATTGCCGGAGGGAACGATGGTAACGCCAAACGACGCGCTTTACTATCACCGCACGTTCAGCGTGCCGTCCGAGTTCTTAAAGGCGCATACGCTTTTGCATTTCGACGCTGTCGATTTCGAATGCCGTATAACCTTAAACGGCGTTATAGTCGGCGAACACCGCGGCGGATATATGCCCTTTGCTATAGACGTAACGAGCGCTATAAAAGCAGGCGAAAACGATATAAAACTTGTTGTCACCGACCCTACGGATACGTCGTATCACACCCACGCAAAGCAGGCTACCAAGCGCGGCGGAATATGGTATACGCCTCAATCGGGAATATGGCAGAGCGTATGGCTCGAGAGTATGCCCGAGGTTTATCTTAAGGACGTCACCATCGTCCCCGACATTGACAACGATAAAGTAAAGCTCATATTTGATAAATCGGCAAACGCACCCGTTGAAATCATAGTTCTCGACGACGGCAAGGTAGCGGCAACAGCCGTATGCGAGGGGGACAGCATAGAAATTCCTATGAACAACTACGAGCTGTGGTGTCCCGAAAATCCCAAGCTGTACGACCTTGCCTTTAAGATAGGCGACGACACCGTAAAATCCTATTTCGGAATGCGCAAATTCAGCTGGGTTACGGACAGCAAGGGCTTCAAGCGTATGGGGTTAAACAACAAACCCTATTTCCATACGGGAGTACTCGACCAGGGCTATTGGTCGGACGGTATGCTTACGCCTCCCTCCAATGCGGCTCTCGAGTACGACGTCAAGCTTGTAAAATCTATGGGCTTCAATATGATAAGAAAGCACATAAAGATAGAGCCTCTGCGCTGGTACTATCACTGCGATAAGGAAGGCATTCTGGTTTGGCAGGATATGGTTACGGGCGGCACAAAGTACAAATTCGTATTTATAGGCGGTCTGGCCGTCGCGCTTAACATCCACATCAAGGACAACACCGAAAAGGGCTATAAGCGCCTTGCAAGACAGGACAAGGAAGGTCGCGACGAATTTGAAAAAGAGGTGCGCATAACAATGAACTATCTTAAAAACTGCGTATCTCTGTCCACCTGGGTGCCCTTCAACGAGGGATGGGGGCAATTCGACTCCGTACGCATAACAAACGATATGAAGGAGATAGACCCTACCCGCCTTATCGACAGCGTTTCCGGTTGGAACGACCAGGGCAAGGACACCTCGGACACCAAAAGTATGCACATCTACTTTACGCCCATTGTTATGCCCAAGGACAAGCGTTGTCTGCTGCTCAGCGAATTCGGCGGATACTCCATCAAAACAAAGGACCACGTATTCAGCCCAAAAAAATCCTTCGGCTACCGCATATACAAGTCGCCCGAAAAATTTGCAAACGCATTTAAAAAGCTGTACGAGAAGCGCATAATCCCCAACATAGACAACGGATTGTCCGCTACCGTGTACACTCAGGTAAGCGACGTAGAGGAAGAAATCAACGGACTTGTCACCTATGACAGAAAGGTCATAAAGCTGCCAGTCGAGCTGGTAAAGTCACTCAACAAGCAGCTTGTAATAAAAGACTAAAATCACCTAAATCGGCACTTTAACGCTAAAAATTTATTGCTTAAAGTGTCGATTTAATGAAATAATCCCCCAATAAGCGAGGTATAAATGAGCATTGCCGACCAAATTTTTATCAACACCTGCCGCGACATTATCGATAACGGTATCTCCGATAAGGATTTGCCCGTTCGTCCGAAATGGCTTGACGGCACGCCCGCGCACACAGTAAAAAAGTTCTGCATCGTAAACCGCTACGACCTGTCAAAGGAATTTCCTATAATTACGCTCAGGCGCACCGCGTTCAAATCCGCAGTTGACGAGCTCCTTTGGATTTGGCAGAAAAAAAGCAATAACGTGCACGACCTTAATTCGCATATTTGGGACAGCTGGGCGGACGAGAGCGGTTCTATAGGCAAGGCTTACGGCTATCAGCTTGGAATAAAGCACGAATACCCCGAAGGGATGTTCGACCAGGTTGACAGAGTGCTTTACGACTTGAAAAACAATCCGCAATCGCGCAGGATTATGACAAATATTTATAATTTTGCCGACCTGCACGAAATGCATCTCTATCCCTGCGCATATTCTATGACCTTTAACGTAACCGGCAACAGGCTTAACGCAATACTCAATCAACGCAGTCAGGATACTCTAACAGCAAACAACTGGAATGTAGTGCAGTACGCAACCCTTGTGCATATGATGGCGCAGGTGAGCGGACTCGAGGTCGGCGAATTTGTGCACGTCATAAGCGACGCGCACATTTACGACAGACATATTCCGATTGTTGAGGAAATTCTTAAAAATCCGCAGTATCCCGCCCCTACCTTTAAGATGAATAAGGATATTAAAAATTTCTATGATTTCACGGTAGACGATTTCGAGCTTGAAAATTATCAGTTTACTAAGCTCGAAAGCAAAATAGAGGTGGCGGTATGAAGCTTATAGTCGCGGTTGACAGCAAGTGGGGAATAGGCAAAAATAACGACCTGCTCTTTCATCTCAAGGCGGATATGCGCCACTTTGTGGAACACACCCGCGGAAAGACTGTAATAATGGGCAGTAACACTCTGCGCTCATTCCCGGGAGGAATGCCGCTGAAGGGACGTGTCAACATAGTGTTAAATCCCGACGGAGAGGACGGCGACGCAAAAGACAAGGGCTATGTACTTGCAAAATCCTTGGAGGAGCTCAAAAGCCTGCTGCGCGATTCCGATACGACCGACGCATATGTAATAGGCGGTGCTATGATGTATCATACTATGCTGCCCTACTGCGAGGAGGCTGTTATAACCAAGGTCGAAGCCGACGGGGGCGCAGAGGTATTTTTCGACAACCTCGACAAGCTTGAAAACTGGCAATGCGTAAAGGTGTCCGAGCCTATAGACGACAACGGTTATACTATAAGATTTTGTATTTATAAAAACTCCGACACAGCAAAGCTATAAACACACACTATATATAAAATCCGCCGTAATAACGGCGGATTTTATTTAATAAAACATTTAATAAACTTTCACTTAATTAAAGAAATCTTATAGCTCGTAGCCCGCTTCGAAGCAAGCCTTGTTGCTGGGGATAAACTGTGGCTTATTTGCGTATACCTTTTCTATTGTGGACAGTATGACTTCTTTGGGAAACAGTCCGCTATGCTTTATGTACGCGCCGAGTATTACAAGGTTGCTCGCCTTATTATTGCCGTTTTCGTGAGCTATTCTGTTTGCGTCGACATATACGGCTCTTGCCTCCGTATTTGCGCATTTATCGTTTATCAGCGAGCTGTTTATGATAATCAATCCATCCTTGCGCACGTTCATCTGAAACTTGTCGAGAGATGGCTTATTCATAGCAATCAGCGTATCCGCAACCGCTATTATAGGAGAAGCGACGGGTTTAACCGCGTCAATAACCACCGAGCAGTTTGCCGTGCCTCCTCTCATCTCGGGACCGTAGGACGGAAGCCAGGTGGCGTACTGATTTTCATACATAGCGGCGTAGGTAAGAAGCTGTCCGAGCGATAAAACGCCCTGTCCGCCGAAGCCTGCAACGATAATCTTCTCCATATCACACCTCCTTGAAAACACCGAGCGGATATTGCGCCGTCATCTGATTTTTCACATACTTGAGAGCCTGCACGGGCGAAAGATGCCAGTTGGTAGGACAGGTGGAAAGCAATTCCACAAACGAAAAGCCCTTGCCCTCTTTCTGATTCTGGAAAGCCTTAAGCACAGCCTTTTTAGCCTGCCTTACGTTTTTGACGTCCGCAAGCGAGCAACGCGCTATGTAGCTCGGTCCGTCCAGAGTGGCAAGCATTTCGCACATTCGGATGGGATAGCCGTTTACCTCTGCCGAACGTCCGCTCGGACAGGTTGTCGCGCGTTGACCGAGTAAGGTTGTAGGCGCCATCTGTCCGCCCGTCATTCCGTATATGGCATTGTTTATAAATATTACCGTTATGTTTACTCCGCGCGTAGCGGCGTGTACTATTTCCGCCATTCCAATCGACGCCAAATCTCCGTCGCCCTGATATGAAAATACTATGTTGTCGGGATTGGTCAGCTTTATGCCCGTAGCAACCGCGGGCGCTCTGCCGTGCGCGGCTTCTATCATATCGCAGTTGAAATAATTGTATGCAAATACGGCGCAACCGACGGGCGCAACGCCTACGCAATGCCCATCCGCTCCGATTTCGCCAAGCGCTTCCGCCACCAGCCTGTGAGCTATGCCGTGCGTACAACCCGGGCAATAGTGAAACGGCGTATCCGTCAAAAACGAAGGCTTTTCAAATACCGTAGACATATTACTTTACCTCCTTTAAGACAAAATCCACAATGTCCTCGGGCGACATTACGTTTCCGCCCGACCTTCCGTAAAATTTTACGGGCTTTTTACCCTCGGCTACAAGCCGCACATCCTCCACGTACTGCCCCATACTAAGCTCCACCGCTACGACCTCCTTTACGCAGGGATTTTCCATAGTCCTTGCAAAGTTAGCCTTAGGAAACGGATAAAGCGTTATAGGACGTACAAGCCCCGCTTTAATTCCGTTTTCTCTCAGCACGTCAACCGCGCTCTTTGCTATACGCGCAACCGTGCCGTACGCGGTTATGATTATCTCGGCGTCCTCCGTCAGATAGTCCTCGCACATAACCTCGCGCTCGCACATATCGTCATAAATTTTCTGAAGCTTTCTGTTCATCGCCTCAAGCTCGTCGGGCACTATGTAAAGCGAGTTTATTATACGTCTGTCCTTACCTATGCCGCTGCCGTCTGCCGCCCAAGCTTTTTTAGGAAGCGATGACAAATCCTTCATTTCGGGAAGCGTAACCGCTTCCATTATCTGTCCGAGCATTCCGTCGCCGAGTATCATAACCGGCAAACGGTATCTCTCCGCTTTGTCGTAAGCGTCATATAACAAGTCCACGCACTCCTGCACCGAACAGGGACTGTACACAAGCATTCTGTAATCGCCGTGTCCGCCGCCCTTTACAGTCTGAAAATAGTCGCTCTGCGCAGGCTGTATTCCGCCAAGACCCGGTCCCGAACGCACCATATTTATTATCACGCAGGGAAGCTCCGCTCCGCAGATGTAGCTTATTCCCTCCTGCTTAAGGCTTATACCGGGGCTTGACGAGCTTGTCATTGCGCGCGCGCCCGCGCCCGCCGCTCCGTATACCATATTGATTGCCGAAATTTCGCTTTCCGCCTGTATAAAGCGACCGCCAACCTCAGGTAAACGCCAGCTCATATACTCGGGAATTTCATTCTGAGGCGTTATCGGATAACCCGCGTAAAATCTACAGCCGCCGCGTATTGCCGCCTCGGCTATAGCCTCGTTGCCTTTCATCAATTTTCTCTCTGCCATATAATCTCCTTCACGGCGCAAGCCGCTCGGTTACCGAAATCATTTTTCTACGGTTATCACGCAATCGGGACACATAGTAGCGCAAAACGCACAGACAATGCAGTCCTTTTCATTTACCGCTTCAACTACGTAATAGCCCTTGCCGTTGCTGTCTTTGTCCGACACGGCAAGCACGTTTTTGGGACAGGCCTGTACGCAAAGACCGCAGCCCTTGCAAAGCTCTTTATTAAAAGTTAGTTTCGACATAAAAACCTCTTTAAAAATTTACTGCACCTCTATGGGTGCAGTAAAGAATTTGATAATTTTCAGTTGCACCAAATTTAATTATCGCCGTTGATAATCTTGTTGAACTGGTCAAGCAATAGCTTCATCTGCGCATCGTCGTCATTGCTCTGCGACGGAGCGGGAGCAGGTGCGGGAGCCGCTTGCTGTACGGGCTCCTTCTTTTGCGCGGCGGGCTTTGCGACAGCCGTCTTTTTGGGCGCGGAATATGCGGAGGTGTCAACCTTCTTATAGCCTGCGTTAAGAACCGTCTGTGTGGACGCGTTGGGGTCGAGATAAATTACCTTGTTGCAGAGCACGGAGTTTTTATCCGGCTCGATAACGCCTGCGACTACGTCCTTGCCGTATGCCTTGAGATATGCGATAAGCGGCGTGATGTCGCCGTTGCCGTATATGATAAAGAAACCGTCTATATTGGGGAACTGCGCAAGTCTTGCCGCGTCAATAACCTGACGCAAATCGAGCTTGCCCTTTCTCTTTTTGGGAAGCGCGGAAAGCGCGTCGTAGCTGTTTTCCTGTATAAACTCGCCGTAATCCTTGGTACGCTTGGCGGAATAGCCGTAAAACTTACAAGCCGCAATTTCGCCTATACGTGAAAGCTCCTCAAGCGCGGAAGCAAACACCGTAAACGGCACTCTTACACTCTCGATATCCGCAAGAACTACGTATTTTTTTGTTGATGGCATAATCTTCTCCTCCGCAACCTAAATAGGTCGTTATAATCCTTAAATTATATAAAATAGTTTAACTTAAAAAGACCGATTTGTCTATACTTTTTTTTGCATTTGTCATAAAAGAACGAAAACGGCGGTTTTTTATAAAAAAACACCCCCGTTTTAGACACTAATTTTTTAGATTTTTAAAAAACTGAAAATCAAACTTTATACTTACTGTCTGTCAAGCTCGCGCTTATAGTAAAACAGCCACTGCTGGACAAAGCCCGCATACTCGCCGTATCTGTCCACAAGCATAACGGACAGCCTGTCGGCAGGCACGTCCTTATACTCCGCTTCGAATACCTTTTTAATCCAGGTGTCTACGGGAAATACGTCAAAGCGATTAAACCCGAACAGCAATATGCAGTCCGCAACCTTTCTTCCCACTCCGTGCAACGCCATCAGCGCGCTGCGCAGGTCGGGGGTGTCAAGATTTTTAAAGCTGTCGAAGTTCTTGTCCAAAAGCGACTTTGCGGTCCTATCCAGGTAAGACGCGCGATAGCCTGCGCCTATCGACGAAAAGTAATCCTCGCCCGCGCCCGCCATTGCTTCGAGAGTCGGAAACGCATAATATCCGCCCATATCCTTACCCAAGCCTGCACACATCCTTTCTATAATTCCCTTGATGCGCGGAATATGGTTATTCTGTGAAATAAGGAAGGAAAATACCGTTTCAAGCGCATCCTGTCTGAGAATATGTATACCGCGCCCAAACTCTATTGCTTTCGTAAGCAGACCTTTATCCTCCACTTTTGATTGGATAAAGCAGTAATCCGTATCAAAATCAAAATAACGCTTAAAAAAATCCGCGTCGTCGCAATCGAAAACGTAACGGTCGCTTTTCTGCTCTATTCTCGCTCTGTGATTTAGCGCATAAACGTCAAAGCCGTCCTTATCCTCGGTAAAACGGAATACCTGTCCGCAATACAAAGTCTGACCGACGTCGAAGTACGGTGTTTTTTCGATTTCAAATTTCATCCTGCGTTACTCAATGGTTTTTGTCGCTTTAAGTGCGGTTATTAAAAAGCACCGCTTAGCGGTGCTTAGGTTTTTAGTTTTCCTGTGCGTACACTGAAACTTGTTTACGGTCCTTGCCCACACGCTCGAATTTGACTACTCCGTCAATCAGCGCGAACAGAGTATCGTCCTTGCCTATCGACACGTTGTTGCCGGGATGATACTTAGTTCCTCTCTGTCTTACCAGAATGTTGCCTGCAAGCACAAACTGTCCGTCGGCGCGCTTCGGTCCCAGACGCTTGGATTCGCTGTCGCGACCGTTGTGAGATGAACCCGTTCCTTTCTTGTGCGCGAATAATTGTATATTAATAAACATACTATTCTACCTCCAAAGATATATAGTCCGAAAATGTTTCGTGGAGATCGGACACTCCGAGATATGCAGTCCTCAAAATCACGTCCGCGTCGTGCGCGTCGGATTTGCTAAGCGATTTAGGCAGTATAGCTTTCAGATATCCTGTATCCGCGTCGGTTTCATAACCGACGTTTATGCCCACTACGCTCATCAACCCGAGTACGGCAGTCTGTATAACCGACGAGAGCGCCGCGCACACTATGTCTTCGCCTTCTGCGACGTAGTCACAATGCCCTGTGCACTCCACTCCAACAAACTTACCCTCGGACGTAGAGAACTTCACGTTGACCATCTTAGCCCTCAATAGACGTTATCTTCAACTCGGTGTACGGTTGACGATGTCCCTGACGCTTTCTGATTTGCTTCTTTGACTTGTAATGGAATACCAAGATTTTAGCAGCTTTGCCCTGTGCGTTTACAGTTGCGCTTACCTTGCAGCCTTCAAGCGCCGAACCCGTCTTGATGCTTCCGTTTCCGTCGGCAATCATAAGAACCTTAAGCTCTACGGACGCGCCTATCTCTGCGTCGAGCTTCTCGACCTTGACAAGCATATCCTGCTCAACCTTGTATTGCTTACCGCCGCATTCAACAATAGCGTACATTTTTTACCTCCTCTAACCAGTCTCGCCGACATAGGTGCAGACAAATTGCCTGTCTTTAAACCACTTTCGAGCGGCTCAGCAATAAATGTACCAAAATGCGCGGCATTTGTCAAACGTTTGAACTTATTTATTATCTAATATTAGTTTCATTTAGTATAAACGGCTTTCTTCGATATTTCATTTTTGCGCAAGTCTGTTTATTTTGCCTTGGCATTTTTCCAAAAAACCTCAAGACAGCTATTAAATTCGTCCGGAGTATCCATATTTGCGCAATGCCCCGCCCCTTTTAAAACTATCTTATCGCATTTTTCATATTCCGCCCATTCGTTTACGATTTCGATTTCCATAGGAATATCGTGCTCTCCGCATCCGACTAACATCGGATACTGTCTTTGCTTTGACGGATATTTATTTATAAAGCTTTGCAGCTTAGCTAAATATCTGAACGATTTTTTATCAAATTGTGCGTTTAGATTATAGAATTCCTCCTGCGCATCTTTTGTATAAGCGGAAATTCTTTTATTGGATTTTGCAAACCACTTAACGGAAAATACAGCCTTCATCATCATTGACATCTGCTCTTTTGAATTGGCTTTTTGTCTTTCTATATCAAAATTGTTGATATCGTATCCGCCGAAGCAGGCGAGCGACAAGACCTTATTTTCATATTTATTAGCAAAATCCTGCACAAAGACCGAGCCTAAGGAAACTCCCACAAAATGAGCGGCGGCAATATTGTGTTTTTGAAAAATCCGGTCTATCCAATCGGACATATTTTCAATGCTATCGTCTTTTCCTGCGCGCATTGAATTGCCGTGTCCTAAAATATCAACGGCAAGCAGATTATATTTGCCCGCAAAATGGCGGAACTGTTTTTCAAACATCCTATGGTCGACAAAAGCGGCGTGTACGAAAACAACCCAGTCGTTGTTTGCCGTATCGTCAATGTAATAGGCAATAGGACTATTTTCAAGATATAAAGCTTCCATATTATTTGCTCCCCCAAATTTTTGTTAAATTATAAGAAAAGCACGTTTTGTCAACGTGCATTTTCGAGTGGTGCGGTTGACGGGAGTCGTTCGTGGCACTATATATAGTTTTTATATATGCTATAAACCACAAGATATAGTATCTTTTGATTTTATATCACAAACGATACAACATTCGGTTGAAATTAGCTACTATATTTTGCCCGAATTTTCTCTACAAATCTATCGTTTTCTATACTTACCTTATACTTCAAATCCGATACTATGTCAACACTATCCGTTCTATGTCTGAAGTCGCTGAATATCTTTAACTTACGCTTTAAAATCAACAGCAGTCGTTCCATCATCTGATATCCGAATGTTATTCCACTGTATACTGCAAATAGGATTACTATAAAGCGCAGTATCAACGGCATTATCATCGTGGTTGAAAACTCGCTGAAATGATATACGAAATCCGGAATATAGCAACCTGCGCCGACTATGAATAGGGCTTTCCATACTACCTTCTTTATGCCCTCTCTCACTCTATGCAAATGCAGGTCGTTATCCTCGCAGTTTTCGTCTACGCTCATTGCTCCCGCCGCAAGGTCCGACCATGTTATTCTGTTATATCGCACCCGCGGCTTTTCCAACGCCCAAACCTCCTGCGGTGACATAAGCAAATACTGCTCGTATTTTTCTCTCCTCTTTTTACTATTAGTATGAGCAAGCAATAGCTTAAACCTTTTAATATGCGCTAAATACTTTGCCTTAATATTGAGATTTTGCAAATACTGCTCTATCTGCTCGTTTTCTCCATTCTGCATTATCTTTTGATAGTGGTCGTCCAAGCTGACGAGCCGCGCAAAATAATCTCTGTTTCTACGCTTCAGACTCTCCTCCGTTATATTGGCAGTGGAAAACATAAGCAATAGCGTTGCAACTCCCGTTATAATTTTGATTACCCAATACTTAGCGTCCTTTTGCACTCCGCCCGTTATATCATCCAATACAAACAAATTAAACAGCATTAGCGCAAGCGCAACCAACACAACTACCGCAATATTGACTATCACTTTCATAGTGGCTCTTGTCTTTCTTGTGTCCTCGGTCATTTATCTATCCTCCTAAGCATATCCCGTCGCTGCACATTAAGCCTTATAGCGTGCAAACCTATCTTAGCAATAACTGAACCCGAAACCACCGTAAGCAGAGTTATAAGCTGTTCTACGGCAGTTTGGAACGCGTACAAAACCGTACAAAGTAGCAGTATCGGAATCAGTATTACAACATAGTCGAGATTATCTACAAGCTCCGCCTTGCGAGCAACCGCCTTTATCAGCAATTTATTATCGGGATTAGTTTCAAGGTCTGTCTTTTGCTGTATGTAGCCTTGCACAAACCTGTCATATTTCTTGCGGAATATCTGAAATATAACCGCCGCGAGTATCGCGACGGCTATAAGCGTCCAAAAACAGCCCTTTGATTGTGCTGTCATCGTGTACTGCAACGTATCTTCATAGCAGTAAATTGCATAACCCGAAGTCGGTGCAATTAACACAAGCCATTCCACAACCGTTAAGAGTATGGATTTTGCATTATTCTTCATAATCCACCTCAATACATAAGCTTATGCTCTTTTTTCGCGTCTGCAATTTCCTCTGCTTGCTTTAGCTGTAGCTTCGGCTGTTCTATCTGCGGAATGCTGTCTATTGCTTTGGGAACACTTTCGATAAGCTCCTGCAAACGACCTCTTGCGCCCTGTGACGGTGTTTTCAGCTCACAAAGTACGCTGCCCTGAGCCTTTATAATCTCAAGCACCTTATTCACGGCTTCCGTAAATTCGTTGGTTTTGTTCTCTATTGCCGTGAGCCTCTTATTGGTGGCGCGGTCTATCATTCCGTCCGTGTCTATCTGCACGCCGTCCTGTATTGTATACAATATTTTATCCGCCACGCGGTCAACGATTTCGGTCTTATCCGCTTCGGTCAGCTTACTGTACTTCTTCGTCTTTACATTAGCTACTGCACTGACAATAGCTTTAATCACTATCGTCAACACTGTTGCTCCAACGCCTGTAGATAAGAACGTAATAACGTAATTCATAATTGTTTGTACTGTTGCTTCATTCATAGTATTTCTCCTTTTGTCCGTGCCTCGTGCGCAAGACGTGGACTAAGATATTTTTACGCGCGCACACGTATGCTACAATTTACAAGCAAATGAAAAGCCGTCCTAATAGACGACTTTTCTGCATATTATTTTGTTTACTGCAAGTTATAAATGAATTATGATTCTATAATCTCCCAAAGTTTTCCGACATTATTATGCAAATCAGAGACTGTGTCTTTTAAATATGTTATCTCCGCCTTCAACTTCGCTATCACGTTTTCAAGTTCTGCAATCTTCGGATGTCCTTCAAAAACATCTACTGACGGTCTTATTATAACGATAGGCTCACAAGTACATCTTCCTATTACAGTTTTTCCGTTATACAAGCTGACAACGACTTCAAGTTGACCATCAACAATTAACTCAGACGGTATTACACAGCTACGATTATTGACCACAAGCTGTTTATTTGCCTCCCCATTCTTAACAGAAACCAAAAGCAAATCGTTAATATTTCCAACAAACTCTAAATACAACTCTTCATCTTCAAGCAAAAAGAAAGGCTCACTCTCTATGAGCGAGCCAATTTTTTTATTAAAATCCAATACAAAACTCCTTTTCATAATTTGTCTCCTTTTTGACTTTCAAGCAAATTTATTCTTGCTCGCCACTCAGCACGTTTTGTTCTTATAGGCGCATACTCTTCTTCTGACATTTCTCCTTCTGCAAATTTTATTGCTTGATAGTCCGTCCGCTTTAACTGTCCTTTCAAACTCCAAATTTCCTTAACGATTATATTTAACTTGGAATTAAACGCTTTATTATTCTCATCATTGATTGGTTGTTGTTTTTTTAGTTTCAATAAATCATAAACTCTATTCATACTCATTTCACCCCCATTTATATATTGCCGACCTTGCGCCACTTGAATTTACAATCTTGTGGTTTGCCCGTGTCTGAGTGCATACATACTATTTCCTTAGTTATACCGCTATAAGCAGTATACTCAGCCAATAAAGTAAACTTATATTCTTCAAGTTCGCAAGTGTTACAGATTATCTGCGTAAAAGAAGATTCGTCATTACTGATATACACTATGCAATGGAACCAAGTATGCAGTGCTTCAAACAAATTACCAGCTTCACTAATGATTTGAGGTTGAAACAAAACTTCATAAATTCCTCGCTCCGGCACACTGAATCGGCTTGATACATTATTGACTCGTGTAAAACTTCCATCAAAGGATTGAAATTCTGACTTTTTAACAAATCCCAAATCATTGCTTAACTGACTTACCTTAGTTGGAACTTCTTCGGTTGTTGCATATAAAGGCACCGCTATTATACCTTCCGAGTTTTTTGTTATGTATTCATCCCAAAAATCAGAAGCAAGCACATCGCGTATTTCGACTTCATTTTCCCACTCATAAAATCCATTTTGAATAAGTCCATCAAGCCAACCTGCCGAAATACCAAAACTCTCTACTATCGCTTCATCACCAGCTATATAAAAGATTTCTTCCCCATCGAAACCACCAAGCAAATAAGCATATAATCCGCTCTGTTCAAACATATAAGCTGATAAAAGTGCCCCTTCCTGTTTATTTCTAACACATATAATAAGGTTTTTGCATTTCATTGTTAAGTCGCCGTCGCGGTTCTCAAAATCAACATTATTCCAATCTAATGACGCAAGGTTTGGCACCCAATTTGTATCAATATTAATCCTATTGATTACATCTCCTCTATTTATCTTAACGCCATCAGATTGAATAACATACAAACGATTTTTTTCAAAGCGTTGTGAGTTTTCTGACGTAAATTTTACATATCTATTCAGGTTTGAGTCAGTAAGCAACAAATTCATATCCTCGTCTGAAACAGCGATTAAAAAGCCTTCGCCTCCGCCATTTCCACCTTGATAAGTACCCCACGCAAAATCAAAATCCGCATCACTCTTTTTGGCGAGCATCTGACCTTTTGTTCCGCCGGGTGGTAGTCCTAAACCGTCTACTCCGTTGGCGCCATCCTGTCCTTTTATAGAAAAAGCATTGCCTATTTTCCAACAGCTCTCACCATTAAAACTTGCTGCCTCAATTATTTGTCCAATAATCGCTTGTTCTTGACAGATTACAAAATCGCCGATATTTACGTCGCCTTCTTCTACGCCTATAACATTGTTAGCTATACAATAATAATCTTCGGCATTAAAATAAGGCTCTTTAAAAAACGAAGTAGCAATGTGAATTGACGTCCCTTTAAGAGGAATTGCTCCCGCAATACTGCAAAAACAAGAATATTCTCCCACATTTTGCACGACCCACAAACAAATGTACGGTACTTTCTTCGATGAGATACCTATTGTAATAAACGAATTTCCTTCTATGGGTTTTGTATTAAAATAATCATTATAAAACTCCGTATTATCGTTATCCACATTAGGGTCATAATTGTATGTCTGATTATACATAAGCCCCATTCCAGTATCACCTGTTAGCTTGATTATTAATCTTACTTGCACCCAAGTGGTTACATCTGTCGCTGTCGTTACCAAGCCCCACACTAAATAGTTTATAGACCTTACATTTAAAAGTATTCCCGCATATTCTCCTGCAACAGGTAATCTATTAAAGTCATTTGACGCTATTCTTAAACTGTCATCAATAGATGGCAGATAATCCTTATATTGATAGATATTGCATACAAGCGCATCACGCCCGTCTATTCCGCTTGCACCTCTATCTCCCTGAGGACCTCTATCCCCTGTATCTCCTTTCAATCCTTGCAATCCTTGTGGAATTCCAAACTCAAAATTAAATACCTTGCTCGTATCGTTCCCTGTTGCTTTAATAGTAATTGTAGGTTCTGATGTGGGACTTAGCTTTCTTGCGGTCGCGGTTGGAGTACCAAATCCTGCCGCCAACCCCGTTGTTCCTCTCAATCCTTGCGGTCCTCGCGGGCCTTGTGGTCCCTGAATTCCAACTGCTCCCGACAAATCAACCTGAAAAGTAAATCCTCCTTCTGAATTCTTCACATATTGCTTTGCATTATCAGGGTCATTTTCATTGCTCGCTATTAGGACGAACTTACCTGTTGGAACATTAGTAGCATCTGCATTCATCGCTTCTACACTTGAATATGTCTTAAAGACACTATAACCTTCTCCCTGAGGTCCCTGTGGCCCTACTGGTCCCTGTGGTCCTTGCAGTCCTTGAATTCCTTGCGGTCCAGTATCTCCTGTTGCACCGGTTGCTCCGGTTTCTCCTTTTTCTCCCTGCGCACCACGCACATTGAATTTAAGCTCCCAAGTTGAATACGTATCCGTTTTAAATTTGCAGACATACACATCTTGTGTTTGCGTATTCACATAAATATCCCCAATCGAAACATCAGAAATTATTAAACTGCTTACATTTCCATTATTTGATACATCTGTTCCCCATTTAACTGAGATATTGCTTTTATTAATGGAGTTTACCGCTCCAATAAGCACAGCTAAATTTTCATCGTACGATTTTCTCTCTTCTTCCGTCATTTGATTTTCAAATAAATGCCCATCTCCCTCTATTGTAAAAGATTGCGGTTGTGTCGTAAGAATAGAGCTAAGTTCACCATTACTTGATATGAACAGCCCTATGATGACTTCAACCTGCTTTGGCGCAGATGTTTTGAACAGCTTTGACGGAATCAAAGATTCGTAAAGCGCGAACTGCTCGTCTACCAATTCTTTATAAAGCAACGATACTTGCGCAACCGACTTTCCCTCTACTCTGAACTCTGCTTGCAAAACTTCATTTTCATAGAGGTTCGCCTCTATGAACAGCTTGTGGACATACATACTGCCTGCATACATCGGCTCACATTCAAGAACCGACACATCCGCAGAAGTACGCCAACGGTTGATATCCATTTTGATTTTCATTTTTGCTTCTCCTTTTTAATTTTTTGTATATAAAAAGCACACCCTTTTGAGTGTGCTTGTGTTTTACTTGTCGATTTTTGACTACTTTTGTCGAATACAAATATTATTATCGAAATCTGTTGCTTTTTAAAATTTAAAGCTGTATTATGGCGACATAAGGCTTGCCAATACTTATTACTGTTTTCCATCGTTGCAAATGCAAGCCTAAGAAGGATGCTCACCGCATCCTTTTTAATTCTCCAAAATAAAAAGACACCGTTGTCGATGCCCTTTTATATTTTTTAGTTTTAAGCTAATTTCTTTGCCTTCTCCCGCTCTGCCACTTCCGCCGAAGCTCTTTGCACAATGTCGTTTAACCTCTCCTCGTCGTCAAAGTATTCTATCGGCAAATCCAAGTGATAACGGTTTTTATCAAAGTCATAACAAAGATACGGTGCTTCAAGTCCTTTTATATACTTAATCTCTATCATATCACGCCACCTCCTCAATCAACTTCTGCAAGACAGGTACGACGGATATGTAGTAACGGAATGTTTGACACTGATGCGCGCTATATGGCGATTTGTCCCAAACAGTTTCGCCAAACTCTGCTGTCTTTAAGCCGTAGCGGTTTGCGAGCTTGCCCACCATATTTGCCGAGATACCCAACATCTCCCCAATTTGCCCTGCCGTGTACGTCGTATGCTCTGCTTTCGGAAGTGGCAACAGCTCTTGTCCCGTGAGCATTAAAGTTATGTGGCTGTGAAGAACTTGCTTGTAGCTCTCTACTCCGCATTTCTCGCTCACTCGGAAAAGCAACTGCGCTTTGCGGACTTTGATGTTCTCTTCGCGTGTTGCAAGCATACGCGCCTTGTCCTCTGCGGTTTTCTTAACTGTGTACGTTCCTGTCTTGCGGAGCGTAGGCAGAACTTCTGCCGTTATCCACTTGCGAAATTGCTTTGCTTGCGGTTTGTCCGAACGAAGTATCACGGCGTATAATCCGCTTTCGTTTATAATTGTTGCCTTACCCTGACGACCTAACTTAAAGTTAGACCGTTCATCTTCATCTAATCTTTGTGCAACTTTACTTGGATTAGTCAATCCCAATACTTGACATACATCTGTCAGCACAAAATATGGTTGATTGTTTACTTGAAGTGTGCGCACTTCGTTTTGCTCAAAATTGAATACTTGAATTTCTTTCATTGCCAAATCTCCTATTAGTTTATTGTTGATTTGACAAACATCATCGTCTATGGTACACTTTATTAAGACAATTCAGTTTGTCGGATTGTAGAGTGCTTTGCAACTTTGGCGAGGGGCAAGCGCTCTATTTTTTTAATTCTTGATAAACTTTATCAATTCCCATTCGGATAATCTCATTGCCCGTTTTGCCTGTTTCTTTAATGCAATAGTCCAATTTCTCTATATCGGAATCAGATAAGCGAACATTTTTTGTTCTATCCTTTGGGTCTTGTGTCGGTCTACCCATCTTTTTTTGTACCATTGTTACCTCCTATTTATTTTGGATATTCATATATTAACATTTGAATACCCATAAGTCAAGAGGTTTTACAAAATTTATTTGCATTATTTTTATCAACCGACTATAATGCTTTTAGAGGTGATTATTATGAAAAAGTTAATTATTTGTTTACTCCTTATCTGCACAATGTGTCTTGGCTGCTTCGCTTTGACGGCGTGTGATGATAAAGACAAGAATCCAAGTAATGAGCCGGCGGTTAAATGTGAATTTGTATGTAATGAATTTTACGAATACAGTACTGAATATTTAGGCATCAACTATCATTATGAATGGAATATTTATACTTTCCGTGTTTGGTATTCTTATTCATACTTTTTAGACGAAATTTACTTTCCCAATATACTATGTACTTGTCCAAACATTATTTCTTATCACGGTCCCTGGGAAGGCGGTATTAAATATGATGGACAATGTACAATATCGAGATACACAGAATTTGAATATGATGTAAAGGCTGAATATTTATTAGGATATAACAATGAACGCAAGACCATTAAACCTGACTCCTGGATATATTTTTCTATAAGAATCTCTTTATGCGATGAATTCAATACACTATCAAGCATCACATTTCATTTAGGAGACCCATTATATGATAATTATGAAAATCCCTTAGCACATTATGTTATTGATTTATCTAATACATATAAGACCGCTTAAAATAAGCGGTCTTATAAATTACACGCTAATTCAATTAGTAACAAAACTAAACGATATCCTTCTACTTTCGTTTCCAACACCGTTATAATAATTTTCTCCGAGAATTAGTCTTGCATTTTTTTGAGCATAGTCGGAATCATTATCCATAGCAACCCATACTATTGAATATACTTTATCTTTGCCGCAGTTATTGTTAATAGGCGGAATAGTAAATCCCGATTTATAATCTACGCCTATTGGATTAATTAAAAATTCCGTTTTCTTGCCGTTGGACACATCAATATAATTATCGAATTTGTTTATTAAACTTGGTAACCAATAGCAAGAGATAATTTCGGTTTTCTTTGACGTAACGAGAGGATTATTTTTACAGAGTTCAGAACCTATGACAATGTTTTTTCTGTTTGCTATGCAATGCAACTGATACGTTATGTTGAGTTTTTCCCTGCTGTCTTTATCTATTATGAGCGGATTATTACCACTTGAAAACAGTCCGTTGGGCTTTTCTCCCTTCCAAGATGGTATATCATTAAAATAACCATCATAATTCTTTATGCCAAACTTATTACCCAATTCTATTTGGAAGTTTTCTATTTCCCCATAAACATTACCATAATCCGTTTGAGTTTGCACCGCTTCCGAACTTCCTAACGGATAATTAATCTTCCAACCCGCACTGTAATTGTCTGCAAAAGCAAAATTAAATACGAGACTATTACCCTCTGATTGCGATAAACACGGTAACAAAACTGCTTTTGGAGCTACAGGTAAATAAACTCCGTATTGTCTGGTTGTTCCTTTGCTCCACGCCCACGATACTTGCTCGTTAGTTGCTTCGCCACTGAAAATTTTAGCAAAAGTTTTAACAGCATCCACGCTTGCCATAGGAGAATTCTCACTCATTTCGACTTCATCTCCTATGACTACGTCCTCGCTATAGTTTATATGACGCTCAACCGACTGTTTTTCAGACACATCATAATAACGTATACTGCTATCAATAGCCACGTACTCGTGCTTTTGGTTGTAATCTCCGCAAAGTATAAGCGTAGCCTTGATGAAACGCACTGTACTCATTTGGGTCGTGACTTTCATAATGTATTTGCCGTCAAGTAGCATTCCAGGCTTAGGCACATCATTAGCACGCTCAAACATATAAGTTCGATACTCAATATCATTGCCGATACGAGCGATAGCACCTTTTAAGTGTTCGCCTAGATACTCCGATTCAATAGTATTACCAGCCACATTATAGTTACGTGAATAACCGTTACAATCTCCAATATATGATTTTCTTTGAACTACACGAGCAGAGATAATCGGAGAATAAGTTATCCTATATTGAATATCTTTGAATTTTGATGATTCTAAACTATCAATTCCCTCTTTTTTGATAATGTTTATCATTGCTTCTGTATTAAACACCTCTCCAAATGAGCCGATAGATTTACTGGTGTGATTTAGTTCAGATATTTCGGTTCCTCCCTGTTCGTATTTCAATGCATAGGCAGTAGAAGTTGGATAAGTTCCAATAAATGAGGATAGCGCTTTATATTCTGCCGCTTCAAAGAGATACTTCGTAATATCCGCTTCTTTGTCCCCATATTTTATTTCAAGTTTAGATACGCGCATATTCGGTCGTGACATATTGAACACTGCTGTATTTCCATTTACAACTAATTCTCCGTCTTTTGCTCTTGCGGACTTCCATCCACCTGCATACGGTTCTACAATGCACCCCATTGCTTCATCTCTGCTATTTACAAGATTATCCACATAAGTGTTAATCTCCCCACAATAGTTGTCAAGAGATTTTCTGACATCCCACGCAATAGGCTTGTTGTTATGCATTGCTTTAAGTTTACACTCTTCCATTTGCCCCAATTCATCAAATGTCACTATTCTGTATGAATTAGTCGTTTCATCCCAATTAAGACGAGGAATACAATGCAAGTGTCCCGCGACCATTTTAAGAGCTTCCCACATAGTGGCGCGAGTAATGCAAAATTCGGGCGCGTGCCGTTTAGCAAACTTCTCCTGTATGCTGTCGTCAAGCACAAATCTTTGTTTCTCTATGCCCTCTCTGCGCGTTTCTCCTGCATATAAAATACGCTCTAACACATCTAAGATGGTCAATTCCGTATAACTTGGGACATTCTCCGCAGTTTCTAAAACCTCCACTACAGAAAAAGGAATTTCAACATAACAATCCCATATAATATTATAATAACGTATAGCAAAACTACCTGCTTCATTACAAAGTTGCGGATGAGGTTTATTATATTCTGTATCATTTACATGCACATCATAAGTGAATAAATTTTGTTCAGTGTTTTTTGTTTCATCATACAGAACAACTCGTATTTTCGCATACGATGATGCGCCTTGGATTTTGGAACAATACCATTTCAAAAGAGGAATTTCAAATGAGTCGCCTTTCTTTATAGGAGTTCTGATGTCGCTTTTGGTTTCAAGTGTACATCTATAATTATAATATTCATTTGCCGCACCATTCGGTTTTTTAATAATTCCCTGATTAAATAATTCCGAATAATCTGTAAGTTTGGTGTAATGCAAACCGGATGAAATCAAACCAAGTTTGACTTCGCGTCCCAACTTTCTCGTAAACGTCATAGTATCGCACTGCACCAACTCCAACAGCTTGGTCGCTTCAACAGTCTTGACGGTGAACTTAAACAGCCTTCCCTCACCGTGAATATTCACCTCGTCAACAATGCGGTAACGATAGATAGGCTTTTTAACCTTCCGTTTGCCCCTGATTTGGAGTTCCAAGTCTTTGTTAAACGCCTCTGCCTCTTTGCGTTCAACATCGCTCATCTCGCTCGTAACAGCCTTATAATCCTCTTCGCTATCCCAAATAATGCGTATAGGCGCAAGCTGTTTAAGGAACTTAATACTGTTGGGATTTTCAATCTTATTCCCATTCTTATCCATAATCAGCTTGCCGTTCTCATCTGTCATCCACTCATCAGGATAGGGCTTCAACTCGTTGGTAAAGCAGAATCCGCCGCAGTCAAGCGTATCGTCGAGCACTTCGGAATCCTGAAGCGGATAGACAGTGTCGATTATCCTGCGCCACTTGCCGTTGTGAAACCACTCAATTGAGTGAATTTGCCCGTCATATTGACCGGGTATTGTTGTTGATAAAACTCCGTTTTCAAATTTCATAATGAAACTCCTTGAAATAAATTTTTGTATATGAAAAGCACCCTCTTTTGAGAGTGCTTCTATTGTTTAATTATTTAGTTCAAAGTTTAACCATCAATATTTTCATTTTCAATATCAACAAATAATTCATTAAATTTCTGAGCTATATCAATTTGAGGTATCATTAAAGGTTGCACCATAGCGCTTGCAGTTAAATTAGAAATTACATTCTTAAGATTAGCATAAGCAATCGCTGTACCTTCTTGACTTAAATATCTTCTAATATCATCCTCTTTTCCCTCGCAATAGAATACCGTTTTCATAGAACAGTATAAATCAAAAGGAAAAATAAACTCCTTAGTACTTTTTATATCTATAATAAATCTAATGTAATAGTTTGATTCATCTATTTTTCCTATCCCTCGTGAAAATTCTACAGGCACTTTAAAATTAACACCTATAATATCGTTTGCTTTAAAATTTATCTTTTCCACATTAGAACCGACCAACTGTATCATTGATATACCTCCATTGTTTGATTGATATAGAATTGACTCGCTGTACGCAATATTGCGCAATTAGAACAATCGTGTTCTATAACGACTGTTATCTGGGGTTCATTTTTTTCCTTATTCACAGGAATCAAACTATATCCAAGCGCATTTGCAACTTTCGTTATAGTGTCTAATCTCGGAATAGTTTCAATTTTTTCCATTCGTGCTATTGCAGGTTGTTTAAGTCCCGTCATTTCAGCAAGCTTTCTTTGACTAATACCCATTGAACAACGAAGTTCATATAAATCAGTTATTACTCTTGCCAAATTTTCATTTGATTCTACTCTATTCTTCTCTTGTATACTGAGCGCCTTACGTTTATCTTTATAATCTTTCCAATTCATTTTATTTAATGCCATAATCCGTTCGCTCCTTTTGCCATTTTCTCATTTCTCTTTACTTTAAATTATGTTTCTTTATAATCTTTTAATTCTTTTATAGCTTGTTTTATTTGGCGACTTTGTTCGTTTTTGTCTTTTTTAATATGCGCGTGTAATAATATATAAGAGCTTTCGTCGATTTTAGAATACAGTACACGATATCTACCTGGTCTTAATTCATATATTTCCTCTTGAAGATATTTGGCAATTTCTTTATTTGATAATAGTCTATCTCCTTTACTTTCCAGCATATCTATATAAATACTAATTTTATCTAAGTCTTTAGCTCGTCCGGTCTTTTCAAGTTCTTCAAAAAAACTTAATACTGGACAAATTCCTCGATGATTCTGATAAAACTGTATATCATACATAGATATTTTAACCTCCTTCTTTTATTTTGATAACAAATTCGTTATCAAAATGATAATATCAGCAAAAATATAGACAGTCAAGTATTTATGAATTTTTTTACAATCTGCTCTGATTAAAGCTCACACCTGCACGCTTTGTAGCCTCCGTAACGTTTATACTGTCAATACGCTTTTCTTTGGCAAGTTCAATAGCCTTGTTTGCCATTTGCAATGCGAGCGTAGCAATGCCCATAGCCGGATTCTGCGCTATAGATATTGCCGTACCTACAAGCTGCGCGCCTGCATTTACTCTGTTCTGCATTGCCGAGCTTCCTGTAAAGTCCCCCACATGACTGATTGCAAGGTTAAGCCCTTCTTTCCCCATTTTTTTGAGCAATGAAAAATCCATTCCGCTTTTTACAACGTCTTTGGTTTTAGTGGGATTCTCCTCGTCAGGTTCTCCTACTTGTTCGGGATTAGCAGGATTGCTTTCATCTTTCCGCTCGTCAATAATTTTGTATGTAAAGAATTCCATAGCTTATTCCCCGTCAACTTGCGTAGTATATGCCTGTAGTTCGAGCGTATACTGCATATACGCCCCCGCCTGTTTAGCCTCACTCATACTCAGCACATTATACACGCGGGTAACGGTCAGATTACTATCATATACTTCGGAAATTTCTATTTGCTTCTGCTCCTTATTTTTAAGTCCAACAAGCAACTTCTTTTCAAAATCGCGAGCAAGATACAGTGCCTGTATAGACAATCCGCCCTGTGCGGTAAGCGGTACGGGAACTTGTATTTCCTCGCCCGTTCCCGCTTGATTTTCCACGTTGTAGCCCTCATTTGTAGATGAATAGATTATCGGTAGAGGAACAGGCTTGTCCGAACTTTCCGCGAGCCTTGCAAACGTGACGACATCATTGGACATAACCGCACCTCCGTCGGCATCTGTTACAAGCACCGTACCAGTGATTTGCATATCCAGGACAGTTTTTCCGCAGTCGATTTCAGGAACACCGACAGGCTGTGGCATTTCAAGGAATGACGTACAGTTGAAAGTTTTCAGGATTTTGGTATCTTTTATTTCAAAGTTCTCTTTACCGCTCGTCGCATTTGGTTTCTGAGCTAAATCTCTTTGAGTAATTTCTTCCTGTATGACGAATCGCTGATAACCGAGCAGACGTTTCATTTCTTCAAGTGCTTTTTTGCGCTCGTTCTCGGGAAACCACGCGACGCGGAAATTAAGCGTAAGAGTAAGCGTTTCTGAGCGCACGTCCGCAATGGAAAACGGAACACGCGCCGCATACAGCGTACAGGTAGTTCGGTCGTCTTGAAGCGGAATCGGAATGCAGTTTGCCTTTACTACAAAGGACGCGCCGAGAACCTCGTTATAGTAGGACGCAAGCGCGTCAAGGTCGATAAGACCGTAATCCTTATTGTGATACGTTTTTAATATTGCATTGTTCATTGTTCCACCTTTAATCCGAGTGATTGAATTCTATTTATGAGTTCGAGATTGCTTTTCTTTTGCCAACCAGGTTTTTTACTGCGCGTCTCTGTATACGGAGCATATGACGCATTCGCACTGCCAACTTCGCACACAGCGCCCTTTGCCGTCTGTAAGAACTGAATACCGTTTTGTTTGAGGTTGCCGGGATATGGCGATGCTCCACGCGCGCCCGGATATTTCGCACCGTCTCGGACAGGAGCATTCTTTTTGAGAATTGTGGTCAACTCGTAGGTCAGCATAGCCGTAGTAATTTTCATTATTGAAGCTCCAAGATATATTCATCGTTTTGGCCACGTTGCCACCCATAAGCAAATGGCAGATGCACCTTGCGAATTTTGACGAAAGTTAACATATATTCTACATCTTCGACAACGACAAGATTTGCATAAGGTCTGAGCCTTTTCACGCGCTTGTCAATTGTTTTAATCTGATACTTCTGACTTCCGCTTGCAATACCGCCTGACACAAATCCTGCTCCGTTTTCGCGCTCGGAATATTCTCGTGCTTTGAACTCAAAAAGTTTATGCCCTGTTTTCGCATCTTGTGCAACGCAAATGAGATTGTAGTTGTGGGCGAATTTCAATCCGTTCATAATCAGCCTCCTGCATACAACAAGTCGATTGGCGCGCCTTTGAGAATATTGATGACGCGCGGAGCAAACATCTTTGTAAGGATTTCCTGTTGTTCTTTGCTGTCAACGGAATTGCCGTCGCTTTGCAAAAAGCCGTTCCAGTTTCCGACGTCTCCGTTGCGATACATATAATCAAACTGCGTAAGCAACGCCTTTTTGAGCGGTTTTTCAAGGACTTCTCTGTGTTTGTCAATGATTCGGCGCTTTATATCCTCGTTAAAGGTCGGATATATAAGTACGTCATATATGTAAATATGCGCACCGATAAGCACTTCAAATATTTCGTCCGTTACATCAATACCGAGCAAGTTTTTTACATCGACTTTTGTTATTTCAACTGGATAATCATAAATTGCATTCAGCATACATATACACCTCCCAACCATTCGCGCAAAAGCGCATAAGCTTTACTCGAAGATAACGGACAGCGCTTTGATGTTGCACCTGTAATGTCTGAGCCGAAGCCCAAATCTCCTGCCTCGCGCTTGTTATACTTTGTATTTTTGATTATGCCGAGCGATTGCAACGTCATAAACTGCTTATCGCTGACCGCCGAGATTTCATTTGCAATAACTCCGAGAGCGTTTTCAACCTGCGCCTGCATTACACATTCGGGGATTATATTCTCGCAGACATTCCCTACAAACATAGACGCATAGGTCGGAGTAATTCCGTGCATACTTCCGCTTCGTATGCGAGGGAATTGAAATTTTTGAGATACAATATATTTTCTTCCTAAAAACGGCAGTTTTTCAATTTCCTGCAAAGCGGAACGCAGATAAGCTTCCTTTTCATCGTCAGTCAGAACAGAGAAATGCACGCGTAGCGGATTGTTTTGCGGATATTGTGTTGATATATACTCGTCTGCGAACTTGATAGTCGCATAGGTGTTCTTTCCTTTTTCAAGCATAGTTTACTCCTTTGTCCGCTTGCGGAGTTGCACCGCCATACTCTTGCGAACGTAAAAGCGGTACTTCATTGCACCGCTTTTGCTTGATTTACTTGTCGAGGATTACTCGGCACTGAAGCCGTTTAATCAGATTGCTTTTTCTTTCCCGATTTATCGGCGAGCCTCTTTTTCAGCTCGGCATTTTCGGCGAGAAGCATTTTGTACTCCTCGATAGACACCGTTTTTCCGCCCGTTGCCTCTTTGACGATTTTACCGGTGTCGCCAATTTGGTCGTAGCCGTTTGCAAGGAACCTGTTGACTTCCGTTTCGTCGATATTGAGTTCGATGTTTCCTCTTTTAACAGTAACCATATCGCACCTCCTTATTCCGCCACTTCGGCAACGTGGAATGCAATCGCGTCCGTTCTTTGGTTGAGAATGAATACATCCTCGAACGCTTCCTCAAAGTAATAATACTGTCCGTTGGTGAGCGCAGAGGGATTGTCAAGCAATGCCTGCGCATACTGAGTTACAGGCAGGACGGAAAGCGGATGCACAAACATCATATCGATTTGCTTTGCGCTTGCGCCGGGAACCGCACCCTCTGTAAAGTTATAAGCAGTCTTCATTCGGTTTGACGGAACCTTCTTTATGATGAGGTCATCAATACGCTTGATTGTGCGGGAAACCTCTTTGTCGGTTGCCGCGAGATAGCGTTGCAATTCAACTGCATTCTTGATAAGAGTGTTTGCCGTAGGTGTTACATAAAGTAATCTGCCCTCTTCGGGAACTTCCGCCTCGTCCATAGCTTCCATAACCTTGTCAACATATGCAAGGATTGTAGTGGCTGTAAGCGCGGAGCTATCGGCAGATTTACCGCTGTTTTCTGCCCAATCGGAATAAATTTTTGAAACGAGATAACAGTCCATTTCCTTAAACTTCTGCGTTTCGTTGAAGGTCTTGGTAATGTTCTGCAATGTTGCAACCATATTCGTCTGGTTGATGTCCTGCGGATGGACGAGAGTGTCCCATATACGGTGATTTGAAAGTACTTTCGTCTCCCAATCGTTAGAGTGGCGCTGTGCCGGTGTCTTAACCGCACCGCGAGAACCGTTTACTCGTCCTGTGGTTGAAAGCACAGGCAGATATACGGTGTTGGCGTGTGCTTCATCCGTCTTGTAGATTGATTTGTTAGGGGTGTTCCAGAGGTCGCCGAAATGCAGAACCTTAGGAAAAGCGTTGGCGAGAGCCTGTTGATACTGTTTTGCGTAATTCATAATTTTTTTCTCCTTTTAAATTATTTTGTTGTAGGGTTGTTGACAGCGATAAAATTGAAATCCCACGCTCCGCCGTCGTTAGGCGCGGGAGGGTTTGCAGGAGAACCTGTTCCCTGCGCAGTTGTATCGTCGCCGAAAAGAAAGCCCTTGCTTACAACAATTTCACTCATTTGCTCGTCAAGACCGAGAAATTTGCCGTCTTTAAGAGTGATTACATCGGTTTTCAAATGCGGTAAAACTGAAATCACGTCTTTTGCGTGATATTTGTCTTTAAGCTCTGACGTCAAAGCAAAGTCAAATGCTTGCTTTTCAATCTTTGCCTGCCACTCTTTGGTTGCGATGTCGTTTGCCTCCTGCAACGCTTTGATTTGCTTTTGTAGCTCATCGTTGTCGCTTGCAGACTTGCCAAGACTTACAATCTGTTTGTCGCGCTCCGCTATCTGTGCCGTAAGGTCCGCTACCTTCTGTGCCTCGTCATCGTACTTGCGCTTAGACACATAGCTTCCGTCTGCAAGATTGCCGAGCTTGACCTTGTCGTTGCCTTTGAGTGCTTCTTCCAACTGCTGATACAGTTCGGGTGTGATGTGTTGTTTCAAAAATTCCATAAGTTTGCTCCTTTCCGCTCTTGTTTTTATAGGTGGTGTCTGCCACGGCGGCGACAGTTTATATGACGTGTCGGTCATAAATTTTGTGGGTTTAAATGTCATCACAGGACGGTTTTGGGTATAAAAAAAGACAGCCGTTTGACTGCCTTGATTTAGCATTGAAAAAGCATCCTTTTTGGAGTGCTTTAATTCTTTTCAAAGTACGGCTCAAGCGGTATATCCGACTGCACGTGGACACCATCATAAAAATCACAAAAAACGTTTATTTCGTTCCCGTCCAATTTATATGGTTGCCAAAGCAAATCAGCCATTACTAATGGTTCTTTTTGCAAATTTGGAATATGCTTTTCCAATGCAGCGCACTGTTTATAAAAAATGCTTTCATCTTCTGCACTGCAAATGTAATATTCGTACTTAGCCATCTTCGTCATTCACTCCTAAAATTTTATTGACCAAATCGTTTGTCGTTGAAGCCGTCTTAATTATACCTTCGTAAATATCTTCAATTGTTCCACCATATTTTTCCCTTTTATGAGCTATCATTTCATCAAATGATTTTTCTGGTCTAACTTTTTGAAGTTTAGTCCTCATATCTTCATCTGCCATCAAATCACGAGCTTGCTCTCTAATCTCGTTACGCTTCTCAAATGCCGCTCTTGCATGCTCCTCTAATGTCATATTACTGTAATCGGCTGTTGCAATTGCGCGGACGTTTTTGTCATACCATTTGCGGACTTTTACATTTGACAACTTCCCGATTTTCTTCTTAATAGTCTCATAATCCATATCAAGATATGCGTTGTCCGCTTGGTTGTTAAGAGCTTCAAATCTATCAGGATTATTATACTTCAAGTCTTGAAATTCCGCAAGATTTTTAGGCATATTCTCTTCGCCAAGTATGCGCTTCCAACGTTCGTATTGCTTGAAATCGCGCACGGCATAATGGCTCTTTTTATAAGCGAAGCTGTCTTTATCCGAGCGCAATGCACGGCGTAATGCGCCTATATCACTGTAAGGGTTATTTTCTCCTAAGCTTTGCAGCTCATTCCAACGCCTTTGCTCGTCTATAGCTCTGCGTTGCACCGTCTGCCACTCCTGATAAGCTCTTGCCTGCTCAGCCGTGCGCTTGTCCCCATCAAACGGACGGTTGCTGAATTTGCGCTTTGCCTCGTTTTCCTCCTCGCTGTGCAAAGCTTCAAAGTATGCTCTAAACTCGCAACGGCAATTAGGATGTATCAGGTCATATCCGTTTTTAAGCGGAGAGTTTGTTCCGTCCCTAAGCGGCGGATAACGCTTATCCTGTCCGCTTACGCTAAACACCCTGCCGCGATACTGAGCGCAAACCTCACAGGTTACATCGTTTCCAATGCACTCTACGAGGTCGGTGCCAAATGCTTTGGATATGCGGATATTCTCGGCGTTTGCGCTCTCCGTTCTCGCCGAACGGCATACCATAGTGGCGTATTTATCTACACCCACGCTTGCACCGTTTGAATACTGCACGTTGAAGCATCCCTGTTCTTTGAGCCTGCTTTTCAGCTCGCTTATTGCGTTTGTTATTGTATTCTCAGCTTTTCCCGACAAGTCTTTCAATGTATCGTTGACCTCTCCCTGCAACGCGCGTGATACTCCAACAAGCTTGCCTCTCAGTTCAAGAAAGTTCTGACGATACACTGCGGTATCCTTTGCATACTGCGCTTTCCTATCCAACACATCCTGTGCTATACGTTGGTTTTTTATATCGAGTCCGACAGCTGATAAATCCTTTGCTGTGAATGACCTGCCGTCAAACATAGCCGACATACGGCTGACAAACCTGCGCTGACTTGCTGTCGCGCCGTCTGCCACGTTCTGCTCAACAGCTTTGGCATTTGCCGTATCTAATGAGGTAACGACCGTTTGCAAGGTTTTTTCAAATTTCATTCGGATTGTCTGCGGATTAGTTCCATCTATCGATGACAGTATTTTTACCTGCGCTTTACGATAGGCTTCAGCGAGGTCTGCGCTACTCTGCGTTTGCTTGTTCATCCTCGTCAACCTCGTCCGTTATATCTCCGCCGCCCGCGCCTAAAGCAAAGCCGCTTGCCATTTCTTCAGCCTGCTCCAGCTGCTTTGCCTTTACTTCCTTTTCTGCGTCGTCGTCGCTAAATCCAAAGTGGTCCTTCAGGAGTCTTTTCTTTGTGAACAGTGTTGCCTTACGGTTGGCAATTTCCGTTTCTCTGTATTCGTTTGTAGGCAAACCGTCGTTCCATTGCACTGTCAAATCGCTTTCGCATATCCGTGCATAACCAATCTGCGACATCAGCGCAATAACCTTTTTAACGGAATCGGTGAGGTCGTCCGTCATACGTCTTGCCTTCAGCTTGGCGTTTGTCATTCTGGTTTCAAGCGCCTCAAAGCCCTGCGACGCACCAAAAGCGTCGTCGTCAAGCACTGCGCCCATCTGCGACAAACTGAACAGGTGTTTTTCCAGCTTTTCAATCTGCGTATGATTTGCCTGAAAGCTTGCGTCCCACGTCATATATCCGGGCGCTTGCTCCCCCTCTCCAACCTCTACGAAAGAGCCTGTCGCAAACGACCAACTCCCGTCCTTGTTTTGTTTGACCGCACTTGAAGGTCCGTAAGGCGTTGGCGCGCTGTGTTTGTCAAGCACGAAATCCTCTATTGCGTATCGCACTTGAAGCTCCGCAATGATTGACACGATAATGTCGTAATCGGATATTCCGTACACACTGTCGCTCGGTACAAAGTTCTGAAACGGCACTATCGCAAAATCGTCAAGCCCTGTGCTTTCAACCGCATTGCCAATGACGGGCAATTCTGCTCCTATCTTGTAGCTGTCATACATTACAACCCGCTTGTTTGGCAGATTTGCCGAATTGTTGGATTGTCCGTCTTTAAGCTCAAAGCGACGGCGCGTGTATCTACCCTTGTCGTGAATTTGCACGTTCAGAAAAACTTTGTTTCTCATCATAAACGAAGTTTCTTCTTTGTTCACCCAACAGATACAGTGCGAGATTATCTCATTCGTCTCCCTATCCACAATAGGGAACCACATTTCGGGCGAAATCACTGCACAGTTGCCCTTTCCGCATTTGTCCTTGTATACACGTATAAGTCCGTCCCCAAAGCGAGATGCGTCGCATATCGTTGACCTAAGTCTCTGTGCAAACTTTGAATGCGCCTTAATATCGTCGACTCCGTCTGCTCCGCTCACCGTGGGCGGGTCGCCTGCAAGTAGGTCCATCGTCTTTGTGCTGATAAGCTGAAAGTAATTTAGGTCTATTCCAAACTCCGAGTCTCCAAGCGTATATCCCAATACGGCGAATTTATCCGCAATGCTTCTCAACCTCGTTTTATACGCTTCAAAAACCACATCAAGGTCGCCCTTAAACATTGCTTTGTGGTCTCTATAATCCGCCAAACGCTCAATCTCGCTTGTAGGCGGAAAAGGCTTGCCCGAAGCAAGCCAGTTCATATCGTAAAGCATATTATTTCTTTCTCCCTTTTCGTTTATCGTGGTTATAAACCGCATATCGCTCACTGTCCATTACGTCATCGTTGACTTTGACAGGAAGTCCCGTTTTTTCATCCCATACATACACGGCTTGTTGCTTGTCGTATATGTTAATGCCGGGGCGATAAATTAAAAGAGTGCGCGCCTTTTTCCTTTCGGCTACACACTCAATTCCTTTTTCAATCGATTTGTCTATCGGCGGACACCAACACTTAATGTCCCTAAACTCCTTTATCAGGTCAGGTCGCGCGCTGTCGCAGTAGAACGGAATACCGTATCCATAGCTTTTAAGCACCCACTCCGCTTGCTTCTTCCAAAAGTCAATACCTTTGTGTCTTGCAGATATCTCCTTGATAAGTACATATACATTCTCATTCGCCGTCGTTTCACCCCACAATGTCAGACTTCCGTAGTGTTCATATCCCCAGTCCATTCCAACAAAATATCGTGAAATATTTGGCAACTCGTCTATGTAATTCTCTTCCGACATATCCTGATAGACAATGCCCTCTGCCGTTGCCCACAGCCCATCTATTTTGCGGTTGTAAAAAACTCCGCTTGGTGTCGTTGCTACGAGGTTATCCTTGTATGACTGCGACAGAAACGGATTGTCAAACAAGTTCCAATGAAAGCACTTGATTTTGCCGTTGCTTTCGTTCTCCTTATCAATATAATCAGTCTTTAACCAATGTTGCGGTCCGCCCGGGTTGCTGTCCACGATAATATGAGCGTGAAACTCATCGTCTGCCGAACAGCGCTTTGTTATTTCGTCAAACACCTCTCTGTTTGCAAGTGAACCCTCGTTTATGTACGCGCCATACGCTGTCATACCTGTGATAGGCTTCAACTGACCAATGTCATCATGTCCAACACAACAACAAACAACTCCAAAAAGTCTAAATTGATTATATTTGTTAAGTTTAAACTCAAATCCGTACTTTTGAGTAAGCGGATTTAGAATATTGCGTACAATATTCCCTATTGATGCTCCTGCTATTATATACAGCGGGTCTATTATGCCCTTGCATTTAGCATGTCCTCTTATGCGTCGCAACTCATCAAGGAATAAATCATTGTCTATTATCGTCTTGCCTGTACGAACCGCTCCGTGATTGATAAGCATATAGTAAGGGTGATTGTAATGAAAACGCAGTACGCTCTGTTGCTTCGGACTGTAAATCTTATTTAGCGCCGTCTGGTTCATCCTTAAACACCTCTTTCACCTGCTCAAACAGACTTGCTACACGGTCCTCTTGATTGCTTACGCTGTCCTTGTCCATTCCAAGCGCAAGTCGCTGTCCCTTTTGTATCTTCTGTAAGCTGTCAACTATCTTCTCAAATCGACTTAAATTTATTTTGTCTTCCGACGCACACTCCTCCAAACAATGTTCAGCCATATCCAATGCTTTGTTAAACACTGAAATATGACGCTCGTTTATATAACTTGCCGATGTTATCTGCTTATTAAGAACATTTTCTATGATTTTGTTCTCTTTGTGCCGTTTGATTGTTCGTTTTTCGTCCAACCAATTTGCAGAGTGCTTTCTCGCCAACGCATAAGGTATTTTTTCTTTCTCTGCAAATTCTTTAACCGTCGCATAGTCGCCTGTGATAAATCTACGGCGAAGTTTTACCCAATCATATTTTACATTCACAAACAACCATCTCCTTTTTACAATGAAAAAGCACACCCTTTCGAGCGCGCTATTTTTCACATTATTTTTTTAAGTTATACAGAAGATTACACTACTCTCATACACTTTTAACCACTATCATACTAACACGATATATGTGTACGATGTGTGTACACTTTTAATAATTTGCATATTTTTTCAAGGCTTTTAGCTTCAATCTCTTTATTCCCTCAAAACTGTACCCCATATTACGTGCCACGTCTATAAGTGCTTTACACTCTATGTAATACGACCATAGCACCTCTCGGTACAATGCCGTAAGTGCATTTAGTTTCACTTGTATGTAAATTAATTGATGTTCAGAGTCTAACTGCATCTGAGCAATTTCCGAATTAAGGTCCTCCCATTTTATCGCTACGCTTTCCACCTTGTTGCGATACTCTCCACCGTCAACACGTATTCCGTCATAAGCTACAGCCTTCAATACAGTATATTCCTCTTCATACGATTTACGTCGTTTCTTAAAAAACTCAATTCGTCTCTGTAACTCGCGATACTGCGCCAATTCGTCCACTGCAATATTAAGCCGCGCGTCTTTATACCTTTTTTCTTTCTGCATCATTCAACTCCTCCAACCTCTTCTCTGCTTCCTCTTTGGTCTTAAACGCAAAACTTATTCTGGCTTCAAGGTATTCGCTTGCTTCCTTGTGATAACCGCATAGATACACTTCGTCTGAGCGGATTTCGATTGCCTCTACTTTCATTGCGAATATATCCCCTACAAAATACGGGTCATTCAATATCCACATTTCATCGCCAACTTTACAAGGTGCTTTGAGGAGCGTGCCGTTTTCGAGTTCGTCCTCTAACTCGGCAAGACGGTTTGCAATCTCTGTAAATTTGAAATACGCTTCACATTCGCCATCGCTACGATTACAACCGTTAGGCTCACCTAAATAGTGGCAATCTTTACAAAACTCATATTCGTAATCTGTATCTCTGTTTGTCAATCTTTCCATATCTCCCTCCTAATTTGCCTCAATCGGTTGGCAGTACATCCAACTTTGAGGAGCGCGTGTTATCCTTTTTCTAAAATGCGTTGCCCACATTGATTTATAACTTAATCTATGGCATTCGCCGCAAAAATCATTGTGCCAAACAAATTCATCAGGAGACATATCAACTGGCACGTGTGCACATAGGTCACAATCTGGGTGATTACTGCGAACCCAAAACTCTCCCAGTTCTCTCGGATTGTCGTATATAACAAGGTCGGAGATATGCCAACCATAAACAATGTCATTGCGCCCATATTTCACCAACTCACCAAATGTCAAACAAGTCTGCTTCAAATCTTCGGGAGTAATAAAATATGGACTATCAGTGTTTCCGTCATAATCGCCATATCGGTTTATCCTATCGCAGACGAACTCGCCGATAATCTTGCCATTCCACTCATTGCAATCATCATGAAATTGCCTTTCCCAATCAGACATTTCATGGTAATGACTTGACGACCATTTATTTCCTCTGCCAAAAACAATCGGAAATCCTTTTGTACAGTAGATATAGCACTTGAATGGAGTTTTCAGTTTAGGGCGGTTTTTGCGTACCTCGATTAACTTTTCCCTTTTTTCTATAAGCTCACACCATTTCGGTTGAATTGATAACATAACTGCTTTACTCATTCCCCAATCACCTCCGCAAGTAGTTCGTCTATATTTTCCTCAACCTCACAAACTGCGGATTGTCCTTGCCAGTTGTGCATTTCAAGACAATGTTCCTCAATTTTGTCAATCTTTTCTTTCAACCTTTCCGCAAACTCTCTCACGGCTTGCTTTTCGTGTTCCAATACTGCGCGGACACAAGAGCAACCCTCATTGTAAATCTTGCAATCAGAACACTCGTTGTTGCCTTCCTCGCAATCCTTTCTTTCTTGTAATACTTCTTCGTAAGTCATACTTCACTCCTTTGTCAGTTCTGCCAGTCGGCGTTCAGCTTCTTCAAATTGCCCCTCTACATATGGAATCGAATAAATTCTGCCTCTTTCCATATAATTGAGTTCTTTCATTCTAACCCGAGTACCGTCGTTTTCTATAAAATCTTCTATATCCCTTAAACACGGCAACTCCACAATCTCGCCCTTGCACTCCGCCTGTTCCTTGTTCTTGTAGGCAAGCCACTTTGTGCCGTAATCGCAATAAAGCACATTAAGTTCATAGTGTAAACTATACGCAACAAACACATTCTCATTCTCTAAATAATCCGAATAGCCTATTTGATAATATTCACCACTATTTGTAGGAGTTGTAATCCACACCCAGTCGCCTACTTCAAGGCTTTTCAGTTGCTCTATCGTCAATGGTTTCATTTTGTTTTTACTTCCTTGTAATGTTTCCACATGCTCACTCTCCTTTCAGATACTCTTGCAGGGCTTCTTCAAATCTGTCTACATAAATATAGTCGTTTCCCCACGCATCTTGTTGTGGGAATATATCTCTGACAAATCTTACAAAGTCCGCGCCGTTGATGTAGCCTGCTTTATGCAAATCCTCTGCCACATATTGCGCTGCTTCTTCTTTGTCCTCCGAACCTGCTAAATCGTTATCACCAATGGCTATGTCTATTGCCAAAAGTGCAATTCCTTCTATCTTCTTAATCTGCTCTTGCTTGTTCATTGCTCTTTCTCCTCCCAATACTCCAACACCGTTTTCACCGTCTTGCTCGTCGGCATTGCCTTGACCTTTACCGTCCTTACGCTGTACCCGTTCTTTACAAGAACCTTTGCTACTTCGAGCCTGTCCTGCTCGTTTGATTAGTCATTCGCCTTCTGTCCATTACTTCTTTCTCCTCTTTTCATCTACAGCGTCTACAATCAGACTAATTATCTCCACGAGCATTAATGCGACCACCAACCCGATTGCTACTCCCAAAACTATGTATAATATTGTCATTGCTCTTCCTCTACTATTTCAAAATAATTTTGATTTGCTGTACCTGCTTATCCGTCAGATACCACTGCTGCTTCTCATAAGCTGATGTTTCTCTCGGACATTTTCGTGCTCCGCACTTTACGACTACCTCCAACCTCTCTTTCACTGTGCATTGCTTGCATTCCGGAGCCATATCCCCGAAATAAAAATTGTATTGACTTAATCTCGCTCTCAACCCGTCTTTGTACTTTGCTATTTCTGCATTTACCTCTGAGATTGTCGGCGCATATCTGCTTGTCTGCAAAATTTTCTTAACCGCAGTTTTAACAACCTCATACTGTTCGTTTTCGAACATAATTTCCCAAGCATCACGCGTTGCTTCCGCTCCTGCTTTCTCATATGCTCTTGGAAATATCGCATATATTGCTGCAAGTAGTTTGCTTGTCTCTGCTTTTGTCATAAATCTATTACCCCCGCTTCTCCATTCTCTTTGTTTAGCAAGTCTAAGAACGGATTACCTGTTATCGTTTTGCTTTCTCTGTTTGATGTCCTGGCTGATGTTTTATCTTCTCTTTCCCAAGTTCGCACTGCCGCTTTCCAATCTTTCATTTTGTTTTTACCGACCATCCATCCTTTGCTTTGATAAAAGTCATAAAACTTCTCTGCGTCCACCATATTCTTACGTTCTTGACAATAATCTCGTATTTCTTCAAGTGTGGGTGGAATAAAGCGTGTCGCTTTTTCTTTGGGGATTACACAGTAATCCCTTTCTTTTTTATCTCTATAATTATCAATATCTTTATCAGAAGTATTATTAGATGGAGGTGTAATTTTTTCACCTTCGCGGTGTAATTTCTTCACCTCGTCGGTGTAATTTTTACACCTTGATGGTGTAATTTCTTCACCTTGTGCAGGTGTAGTTTTTACACCGTATTCAAATTTTCCATATTCACTTCTTCCTTTAGTTACCAAGCCCTTCTCAGATAGATTTTGAAGAATAGTTATTGCGGTCTTTTTGCTAATACCTGCCCAATCTTGGACAAATTGGAGCTTACCTCTGAACGCGCTTTCCCCGTCCTGCGAAAAGCCGTATATTAACGCAAATACTAACAATTCGTTCCCCTTAAGCCCAAGCTCGTTACGCATCCATCCGTGTATTACTATGTGATTTTCATTTCTTATTTCCGCCATAACTTTCTCCTTTTTAACCGTTTAGATTATCGGTTTCTCCTATGAAATCATAGAATTTCAATAAAGCTTTTTCTTGAACTTTATTTGACTTATTTGCTTTTATAACAGCTTTAAGATGCAAGTCGAATAAATGCTTAACCTCACGTCTGGCATTCTCATAGCCTTGCTTAAGCCCATCGTGATAGCCTTTTGCAGGGCGGCTTTCTGCTATCCCAAACTTACCCTCACCTTGTCCACCTGCCGTCTTATTACGCATCTGATAACCTGCAAGAGCGTAATCGTATATGTAATATTGCTCCGTCTTATCCAAATCCTCTTGAGCACAGTACACAAACTCAATCTTCCATCCGGTTGGATTTTGTTCATTGTACAATCCGTGCTTTTTGATAGATAGGTCAATGTGCTGATAACCGCTTAAATGCTGTGCAAGGCGCGTAAGCAAGTGCTTTGCCTGCCCTACATATCCAAACTTGAAACCGCCCTCTTCGCGTGTCAGAATGTAAATCCCGCTTTCCTCCGTTATACTTGGATTGACTGACAGAATACGCTGTTTATTCTTCGCTTCTATTGCTTTAATCTGCTGATATGTCATTTCTCACCCCATAAGCTCTTTAACTCCGCCAATTCATCCGGAGTTCTCGTTTCTATTTCGTTATCCTTACAATCTGCAATTAGCAGGTCTATAAGTCTGCCCATTTGCTCACTGTTATACACAGACGAACCATAATAACACTTTACATTGCAATACCCTGGCGTACGCTTACAATCTCCAGTGACCTCACACAGCCACCCCTCGCCTTTTGCCGTCCATATCTCTGTAAAGCGTTCTATCTCACTTTCCTTGACTGGTATATAAACAAAGGCTCCTATATCTTTTATGTATTCCTTATAAATGTCTAAGCTCTTGAGAGGGCGTGTACCGCGTATAGACAACACCTTTGCCAACTTGTCTGCCATTGTCCAAAAATAGGCATTAGCATTCAATGTGCGCTTTTCTCTATGCTTCTTAACCTCTATGTCAACAAATTCGTCTCCGCGCTTTACAAGCTCCTCAACGACCACCGTAATGCTTGCCGTTGCTTGCCCCGTATGTTTCATAATTCACCTCTCAGAACGGCAATCCATCTTCTTCTGATATAGGTTGCATATCTCGGTAATCCATTATTGTTTTTGCTGCTACTTTCGACTCCTGCCCGGCTGATGACTTTATAATCTGAAGAAGTTCATCGTCACTAAGTTCGTTAAATGCTCGTTTATCTTTTGTCTGATACTTGCAAGCTTTCTCATAAGTCATTGTTTCAGACGGTTTATTAGTATTATTTGAACGCATACCAAACTCGTAAATAACTTCGCCATCGCCACTTATCTGCAACTTGCTTATCTTGCTATCCTGACATTCAAAAATGAGTACCTTGAAGTTGCGGAAGGATGGAACATATTTGTTATTCTTTTGCTCTGTTCTGCCTTTGATGTAAATAAACGGTGTAGTATATAGTTCTCTTCCAATTCCCCAGTTAAAGCAAGCGCGCTTAAAGCTATCAGATGCCTCGCCTTTCTCTTTCTCGGTATTGCTTTCCGTTCCGCAATCGTCTTTCCAAATCCAATCTTTCTTTGCATCGTCGTAGATTCCGACGGAGCAGAACATATTGCCCTTAACCTCGTAATGGCGACGTTGCCAATTCTCTGGACCTACAGCCTCATCAAGAATGTTTTGGTCGCAACGAGCATCCTTATATAACAACAAACTAAATCCATTTTGATTACAGGTTCCAACCCTTGCATCTACTTCATCTGCTTTCAATGTTCTAAATCTTTTCATATTCCCTCCTTAATTGTTTTTAAATCTCTCATCCCACGCACTCGTTATTTCCCCGACTCCGCACGGAACAAGAAATTCATCTAAATGCAGGCACTCTTTCTTCTTAGGTTTAAATATTTCATCTAAGCATCTGTAAAGAGCATCTACCCCAACTATGTCTTCCCGATATCCGTCTATAATGACATCAAAGATATCATCGGACTGTATACAGCTACGTATAATTTCAACCTTATTAACACGTTCCATATCACACCTCAATAACTTTATAGCCGTTAAGTTCAACAAACCTTTCGTCATCACCTGCACTTACCGGCAATCCAAGTTTGTCTATACTCTCAAATGTCTGCACAAAAAATTTACCCTCTGTAATACTCCATCTTGCCCCGAGACCGCAAAGCTCCACTCCCGTTTCCTGCTTACACTCTTCCTGCAAACGCTTAGCTTCCATTCCAAGTGCAATAAGCTTATTAAGGTAATAAATTGCTTTACTGTTCTTTTCCATTGCTCTGCTCCTTTGTTATAGCTTCCATAATGCTAACTGTGTCACCGTACCTGGCTATAAGTGCAAGCAATACATCTGCTACATTGTCTATTGACTTGCCTATACTCATTGCTGTACTCCCTGATAGTCCTTAAATCTGAACGGAGGTATTTCCTTTGTTCTGATTTTCTTTGGAGTAACCACGCGCTCTTTCCTTTCTTCTTTCACAACCTCATTTGCCTTAGGCTCAAAATAATCAAGATAGACAGCGGTTGACACCTTGCCTCTGATGTCAAGTCCGCACGTAGTTTTACGCTTAATGTTGCGAATGAGTTTAGCCGCGTTAAAATACTGCATATCATTCAACTCCATAACGTCTTGAACTCCAAGTATGTCCTTGCTTAGAATTTCTTCACGTCTTGATAACGTCATATTTCCCTCCTTACTTCTCAAAGCATTTCAACAGCTTCTCTACAGACACGCCGAGCGCGTTGGCGACCTTACTTAAATTTTTGATAGTAGGATTGCGCTTTCCTTTTTCATAAGCACAAATCGTGTTTTTCTTAAGTCCCACTCTTTTTGCCAATTCTTCTTGTGTTAAATTAGCGTTTAGTCGAAATTCCTTTAATGACATTTCTTGCCCCCTTTGCTTGAAATCGTTTTAACAGTTTTAGCACCATCTTTCTTTGTCACTTCAATTTTCAATTCCATAAAAATTCTCCTATTGCTTTTATTTTTATAATGCGTTACAATAGGTCTTACGAGGGGCGGTTGCCCGCCCTTCTGCCTATCGACGATTATTTGTCGTCACTTGGTTTTGAACAGTTCTTGTTTGGCTTGATAGTTATTACGATTTTGTCTGTGGTAGGATTTTCAATCGCTAACTTCAACATTTCAAGCAACTGTTCTTTTTCATAGTCTGTCATATTACCGCCTCCTTGTTCTTGTTATGTGAACATTATATCATTGCGTTCACAATATGTCAACAGATTTATGCACGATTTGTGAACATTTTTCTTTTAAATTTTAAATGTTGTGTTAAAATGGTTACAAGGAGTGAACACAATGAACAATAGAATTAAAGAATTACGTGAACAAAAGCATATATCGCAAGCAGAATTAGCAAGATTAGTTGGAGTAGTTCGAAGTGCAATGTGTCAGTATGAAAACGGCACACGACAAATCCCTGATAGTACTAAAATTTTTCTTGCCGACTATTTCGGCGTATCCGTTGACTATCTGCTCGGACGTTCTGTAACGTCCGCCCTGCCTTCTAATGTCTCAAATATTTATCCGCTTGAAACACCTATTCGGTTGCCGTTATATGGCGAAATCGCAGCAGGACAGCCTATCAATGCAAATCAATCCCCCACCGATGAATGGGTGTTTGAAGACCCTGTATATGGTGACGGCAATCATTTCGTGCTAAAAGTCGTTGGTAACAGTATGGAACCTGATATTCCGAACGGCGCGCTTGCGATAATAAGACACCAAGACTATGCAGAGAAAGGACAAATCGTGGCAGTCATTATTGACGGAGATTACGCTACCCTTAAACGCTATATTCCCCAAGATAACGGCACAATACTATTTCAAGCGAACAATCCAAATGCTCAGAGTTATGTTGTTACTAAGGAGCAATGTGAACTCGGCGAAGTTAGAATTGTAGGAATATTAAGAGAAACTAAGAAAAAATATTATTAAAAGTAATAGCAAAGCTATTTACTGCAAATAAACATTATAAAGGAGAATTACCGGCATAATTATTTGATTTAAAAAAATTACATAATAATTGCATAATTTAGCATTTGACAAGATAAAATTTATAATGTATCATTTAGATACAGAATGTGTGACACACTATGTGACTGTCACCCTAATTATTGCCGGTGCTATTTTAGTGCCGGCGTAATTATTTTTATGAACAAACCATTTACTACATTGGATGAGCAAATTGAAATACTTAAAAGCAGACGTCTAAAAATCAATAATGTGGAAGATGCCAAATCTCTTTTATACAGATATGGCTATTACAATATAATCAATGCATACAAAGATTTATTTTTAACTAATAAAAATCCTGATACCTTCCGTACCGAGACTGAATTTTCGCATTTAATGTATGTCTTTTATTTAGATAGAGATTACAGACATATAATACTAAAAAATATTTTAAATATTGAAAATAGCTTGAAAGCAATTATATCTTATGAGTTTGCAAACGAATTCGGCTCATTAGGATACAACAATGCAAATAATTTTAATATAAAAAATATGGAGAAAGTTGCTAAGTTACAAAAACGCATAAATTCGACTATCTCTTACGCCCTATCAGACCAAAAACAACTTGATGGAGCTTATCAATGTTTAATTCACGCATACAAAAATCACAACGAAATTCCTGTCTGGATACTATTCCGCGTTCTAACATTTGGAGATTTTGCTATGTTTTATGAATGTCTGAACGATACAACTAAAACCACCATATGCACTAAACTTAGCACTATATATAAATGTTCTATTGATAAAAGAGAACTATATACTATGCTAAAAATCCTAACAAGTATGAGAAACTTATGCGCCCACGGTCAGCGTATTTATAATTTCACCACCAGGCAATCTATCAATATTGAAAAAGAATATGTACAGAATTTAATTAAAGATATTCCTAACTTAGATATACATAAACTGCCCGTTATCAATTTAATTTTCAAACAATTACTAAGCGAAGACGATAATCGTCGTTATCAAAGTGATGTATTGCAAACTTGGGTGCAATATAGACAGCTAGTGCCCAATAAACTGTTTTATGAACTAATAGACAAAATCATTGGCTTAGACTCTTTTATTAAAACAACAGATATGTTACTGGGAAGTTAAAAACAAGAGAACTAATATTTAAATACAATTTTTATAACAGGTGAATATGGCACAAGGTTACGCATTTTCATTTAGGGAAAGACAAACAAAAAAGAAAGGCGTTGTATACGACGTCATCTTTCGTATTGTCGATGGAAATGGATGCGAGGTTCAAAAATCACTATGCGGTTATCAAACAAAAGCTCTGGCAAAGCAAGCGTATACCGAATTTATGGCAACATATATTGCCCCGCCTAAAAGATATAACGGTAAACAACAGCTAACTTTTGATTATGCTCTTGAAAACTATTATGGTTCTTTGAAAGCTACTGTCAAGGAAAGCTCTCTGTATACGGTGATGAACAGCTTTAAAATCCATATAACCCCATTCTTCACCGGCAAAGATATGACCACAATAAAGGCAGAGACCGTCTACGCGTGGCAGGACGCACTTTGGAGTAAGGTTAAACAAAACGGACAACCTTATTCTCAAACGCAGCTACGCAAGATTAGGAGCGAATTTTGTGCGTTTGTACATTGGTGTGCAAAACGTTATAACATAAAAGATTTTCTTTCTACTGTAGATGCTCCTAAACGCCGTTATCAAAAGCGTGAATACACTATATGGACAAAAGAACAGTTTATGCAATTCTACTCTGTTATCGATAATGAGCGATATAAGGCTATCTTCTATACTTTATTCTTCAGCGGTATACGCTGCGGAGAATTGCAAGCTCTTACACCGGCAGACTACAATGGAAAGGATTTAACAATTAAAACAACTTACAATCGCTACACATTGGACGGCACCCCGTACAAAATAACTCCGACAAAGAATTATAAGCCGCATAAGGTTCCCTTACCCGCGCACGCTCGCGCCATACTTGATAGTTGGTTGGAATATAAAAAGAAAAACGGTATTGCCAATAACTTTATTTTCGGCTCAGAACATCCGATAAGTAAAAACCCTATTCAATATGCTCTGGACAAGTATACTAAATTAGCTAATCTCTCTAAAATAAGAATACACGATTTTCGTCATTCCTACGTATCGATGTTATTGTCCAACGGTACAAATTTTGCTGTTATAGCCAAGCTCATAGGCGATACCATCGAGCAAGTGGTAAAGACATATTCGCATTTAATAAATGACGACTTAGTAAAAGCGATTGAAAATTTGTAATTTATATCACAAAAAATATCACAAAATTAAGTAAATATTGCTTCAAAATAGTTAAATTAAGTAAAAACAAAAAAATAAAAACCGCCAAAACCCTACTAAACAGTGGAATTTTGACGGCTTTTAATTTAGGTGGTGCGGTTGACGGGACTTGAACCCACATGAACGTACTGCTCACAAGAACCTGAATCTTGCGCGTCTGCCAATTCCGCCACAACCGCATTGCTCATATTCTAACGCAACGGGACAGCATTGTCAAACGTTTTGTATCCGTCTGTTATTCACTTATTTTGATTATTAGATGTAGAATAAATGTTTAATATAAAGAATTGCCAAACAGATACAGTCTTTATTACAAAAATGCGTGCCATATGGCACACATTTTTCATTGTGTTATTAGTACGAAAATGCTAATATGCACTATTTGGCGCAAAGCGCCCAACAAGCAAAAGATTTTGCGAAATTATATTTGAGGCGTGTAATTTTATCCGAACTGATAGCAAAGCAATCTTTTGCGCGGTAGTAACGAAAAAAATGTTGCCAAATAGGTCACGCATTTTAATAAAAAAATGCGCACCATATGGCACACATTTTTTTGTTGGTCTGGGTGAGAAGACTTGAACTTCCGGCCTCATGAACCCCATTCATGCACGCTACCAAACTGCGCTACACCCAGATAGCTATGTTATTATAAATTCAAATGCGCCAAAAGACAACCGAATTAAAGCAAAAAGTTTAATTTTATGTTAAAATCTTTTAAACGCACATACACAATATAGTCTTTTATATGCAAAAATCGCTCTTTTTGATTATTGACTAAACATAAACAACTGTTATAATATTGGTATCAATCAAATTTAGAGGACAAAATGGAATACGTATATTTTACAAGAGGCACCTGCTCATCGCAAATTACGTTTGACCTTGACGGCGACGTAGTGACTAACGTACGCTTCAGAGGAGGATGTAACGGAAACCTTCAGGGAATATCCAAGCTTGTAAACGGAAAAACCGTAGACGAGATAGAAAGCATATTGAAAGGCGTAACCTGCGGCTTCAAATCCACCTCCTGCCCCGACCAGCTCGCCATTGCCGTGCGCGAAGCAAAGACAAAGCTTGCAGCCAAATAAGTACCGCAACAATTTTTATTTACTGTTCTGTAGTTTAGATATTATATAATTGTTAAGGCGGCGGCATATGCCGCCGCCTTAACTCATTAAAAGAGAGGGAATGTCGTTCCTGCCGATACAAGAACAAAATTATTAGTTTATTTTTTTATCGAATCGGCGTTATCATCCGAAACGTTTTCCGCGTGACAGGAGCGGTTACAATTCTTTGAGTACGGACATCCTGCACAGCTGCCGGTAGGCTTTCCTTTTATTTTTCGCACAATATATGTCGCCAAAGCTCCGAGTACGGCAAGCACGGCAAATACTATGATTACTATTTCTACTGCGCCCATAAATTACTCCGATTTTGTACGCTTAAGCTTGCGCTTTAATTTACCGAAGAACTCGCCTATGTGAATTATTCCTTTATTATCAAGCACAATCAGCGCAATTACCGCCGCCCATACGACAAGGAAGATAAATAACGTCCACCACCAGGAGCCTATCAGATAAATCATAGAGCCTACTATATACGAGGTAGCCACCCAGAACAGCAGCGTCCATCTGAACGAACTCTTGGAGGGAGATTCCGCCCTTGCGGTAGCCACGGCGGCGAAGCAAGGAATAGTAAGCAGATTAAACGCTATAAACGATATCAATGCGGGAATACCTACGCCTGTCGCGCCTATAAGCGCCTGAATGGCGTCCACGCCTTTCATAGCCTCGTCGGCAACGAAGCCGCTGACTACGCAAGCCGCGAGAGTACCGAACGTAGCTATGACGTTCTCCTTTGCTATAAGTCCCGTAATTGCGGCAACCGCGAACACCCAACCGAACGCTCCGAGCTGACTGCCGAAGCCGAGAGGCGTAAACAACGGCTGAATGAGCTGTCCGAGATTTGCAAGAATACTGTTGTTCATCTCCGCGTCGGGCAGATAGTGCCAGTTCCAGGAGAAATGACTGAAGAACCAGATGACAATTGTGGATACGAGTATAATCGTAAACGCCTTTTTGATGAAGTGCTTGAGCTTATCCCACAGATGCAACATAAGATTTTTAAATTGCGGAGCGTGATATGCGGGCAGCTCCATAATAAACGGAGGCACGTCGCCCTTCATAGTCGTATGTCGCATAAGCAGAATTGCGCATATTGCAACCACTATTCCCAGCAAATACATACTGTACGTAATTATATCAGCATTGTTTATATTTGCGAGGGATAGAATACCTCCCGCGACGGCGGTAAGAATAGGAAGCTTGGCGCCGCAGCTGAAAAACGGAATAACTCTGAGAGTTGCGGTACGCTCGTTCTGGTCGGCAAGCGTACGCGTATTTACTATGGCGGGAACGGAGCATCCGAAGCCCATAATCATAGGCATAAACGCCCTTCCCGACAGTCCGAATTTGCGGAATATTCTATCCAATATAAACGCTACCCTCGCCATATAGCCGCTGTCCTCGAGTATGGAGAAAAACAGGAACAGCAGTAAAATCTGAGGCAGGAAGCTGAGCACGGAAAACAGACCGCCGAGTATTCCGTCGCAGATAAAGCCCGTAGCCCACTGCGCGACCGCTCCGTTCTCCATAGCCGTGCGTATTCCGTTTGTAATCGCGTCAGTGGCAAGCCCGAGCAGATTTTGCAGGAACACGCCGGGCGCGGCAATTCCGCCCTCCCCGAACAGCCCCGCGGCGACAGTGCCGTCAAGCGATGTCCAGCCCTCGGGAAGTCCGTAGCCTATAAACAAAAAGTTTTCCGAAAACGTCAGATGGAATATTGCAAACAAAATCAATAGGAATATAGGTATTCCCCATATCTTGTGCGTAAGCACCCTGTCGGCTCTGTCCGAGCGGGATATACGCTCCCTCTCGCCGTTCTTGTTTTTTACGACTACAGTCGAATAATTTTTGGATATGTATTTATATCGGCTGTCCGCAACAATCGCTTCGAAATCACTGCCGAAGGTATCATCCTCGAAGGTCTGCTTAAACTCCTCCACCATTTTTGCGGAATCGGGATGCATCTGAACCTCGATTTCGTCAAGCTCCACAAGCTTAATCGCGTGAAAGAGCGCGTTATCGACCTTTTGTCCCTCGAGCGCAATTTTACAGTCGCGGATAAGGTGCATTACTGGCGAAGCCGACATAACGGTGGAGCCTGCCCTCGTCTGCTTAGAGACCTCGTATGCGCGCTGCATAAGCGCATCGAGTCCGTTCTCCTTGAGCGCGCTTATAGCAACCACGGGCAAGCCTATCTTCTCCTCGAGCTTCGCGGGGTCTATCTTGTCGCCGTTTTTTTCGACTGCGTCCATCATATTCAAGGCTATGACGATAGGCACGTCAATCTCCATAATCTGAGTGGTCAGATACAGATTTCTCTCAAGATTTGTGGCGTCTATTATATTGATGATACAATCGGGCTTTTCGTCGAGAATATAATTTCGGGATATAACCTCCTCCGGTGTATAAGGCGAGAGCGAATATATACCCGGAAGGTCCACTATAGATATAGGCTCGGCGCATTTTTTATATACGCCCTCCTTTTTGTCAACAGTAACGCCGGGCCAGTTACCCACGTGCGCGGTAGAACCCGTAAGACTGTTAAACAGCGTAGTTTTTCCGCAGTTGGGATTTCCCGCAAGCGCAAACTTAATCATCTGTCCGTTACCTCCTCCAATCAATTTTTATCTCTTTTTGAAAACAGACCGAACCTCTTTTGCTTTTTCTGTTCGCCGTTCTCTTTCAGTCTGCGTTCCTCGTCCTCGGAGCATTCGCAGGTAACAGCCTGCGCTTCCGTCTTTCTCAACGTAAGCTCGTAGCCGCGCATAGTAACCTCTATCGGGTCGCCGAGCGGAGCCATCTTTCTGAGCGTTACCTCCGCGCCGGGAGTTACGCCCATATCGAATAGCCTGCGCCTTATCCTTCCGTCGCCGCCGACAGCCGTGATAACGCCAGACTGTCCTATAATAAATCGGTCAAGTGTTTTTTTCATAGCAACTCCTTTATGCCACAAGAATTTTTGTCGCAAGATTGCGGTCAAGCGCGAGCCGACCGTCCTTAATCATACAAATTGTGCTTCCGCCGCTTTGAGATACTATCCTGATTGTAGAGGACAGCGTTATCCCAAGGCTTTCAAGATGCTTTTTTGTCTTTTCGTCAGTCAGAATTCTTACTATCGTAAGGTCCTTGCCTATCGGCGCTACTATAAGCGGCATTTCTCTCTCCTTTCGGCAGTATATGCACGAATGTGAAACTTATTTCATATTTTCGATATGATAATATCACTCGGATTTTTTCAAGTCAACCGTTTGAAATAAAAAATATGAAATTTTTTTCACATTTTGCATTTTTATATATTGCAAAACGCGTTAAAATATCTTATAATAATTTTAAATTATAGAATACGCAAACGCGCGTTAAACAAAAAAGGTCGGATATGAGTCAGGACGTACGCACTCCCCAACAGGAGCGCGCCATCGAAAAAAAGAATAAAATCGTACACGCGGGCTACGAGCTGTTTTCGGAGGTAGGCTATTACAGCACCAACACCGCTCAGATAGCAAAGCGCGCGGGCGTGTCCACAGGCATAGTGTACGGATACTTTAAGGACAAGCACGATATACTGCTTGAGGTTTTGTCCATACATTTAAACAATTCTTTTTCGCCGATATTTGAGCTGATAGACGGTCTGTGCGCTCCTATCAACTATTACACTCTTGCGAAAAACGTTTTGGATATCGCAATAAATCTGCATAAAAAAGGCGCGAAAATACACGAAGCGCTTCACTCGCTTTCGCACTCAGACGAAGCGGTAAACGCAAAATTTATAGAAATAGAGGACAGTCTTACGCTACAGATTTCGGACAGGCTTGCTTCTTTGGGCGCGGACTCTCCGAATCTCGGCGAAAGAATACACTTTGCGATGGATATAGTTCAGTCCTTCTCGCACGAATACGTATTTGACAATCATCCTTATATAGACTACGACGCAATGCGCACCATTGTGGAAAATACCATAGTTGCGCTGTTTATATAATTATTCAACTATCGACTATTCTTATATTATCCGACAAGCACGTGCATATTTCTGAGCTCGGCGTTTTTAATCCTTTTCTGTATGGCAAAGCCGTAAGGCTCGAGGTAATTGCCCTCGCAATCGGCAAGTCCTTGATTTTTAAGCTCATCAGCCACCGCAAGCGCAATATCCTCCACTATCTCGCGCTTTACTTTTCTGCCCGTTTCATCGTTGTCGGCAGTCAGCAAAAATTCCAATGGCGCGCACATCTCGGACAGTATGTCAAGCTGCCTTAAGGCTCTGAACGTCCATTTAAAATAAGGACAGTGCTTTTTATTAAGTAAAAATATCATTTCGCAGGCATTGCGTACAAACTCGCAAAGCGCAAGCGCCGCCGCGCCCTCCTCGCCGTGAGCGATACATCTCGGATAGTTATACTGCCCCGTCTGTGCCATTCTGACTGCGGCAGCCGCGATTTTTTTAAGACGTACGTCCTCGGGCATTCCGTTTGCAATCCGCTCTCTTATTTTGCTAAACTCCCCCAAATCGTCGCGGAACACCTCTCCGTTTACCGCCTCCGCAAAATATGCGCTTTCGGTAAACAGCCAATCCTTAAGCGTAGCGGGCGCGCCGTCGCAGCCCGTATACCTTCTGTAGAAATCTCCTATTATAGATACTCCCTGCGAATTCGCGCCAATCGCGCTTGTATGCTCGAGCCTTGCTCCGCAATATTCGGATTTTATTCTGTCGTACGCGCGCGTAAGCTTAAAGCCTATCGCCGCCTCGTCCTCGCGCGTCAGCCACATACAGAAGCCTGTTTCAAAATCGTGGTCGCGGGATATTTCATCATCGAAGCCGAAGCACTCCGAGCCGTGTCCCGCAAGCCCTACGGCTATTCGTCCGACGTATTCGCCGAACTCGCGCTCTATCATAGGCGCGCCGCATTCCATATAAAACCTTTTTGCTTCCTCTAAACCCTTCATAAAAATAACCGTTATCTATTTGGCTGAATCGTATATTTCCTTTGCTCTTGCTTCAAGCTCGCTCTTTTGCATAAAGTAGCCGAAAAATTCAAAAGCGGTAGCGCACTTGCGGCAGATATTGGCATAGCTTCCGTTTCTTTCAAGACCATTTTCGTCAAGACAGGCATAGGCAAGCTCGAGCAGCTTATCCACCTCGTCGTCGCACTCGCCGCCGCTCTCCTGCGCTTCATCATATGCAAGCTGCGCAAGATTTACGTAGGTCACGGCAAGCTCTCCGAAAACGCCTTTATTTTTAAGCAAGCTTATCGCCTTTTCATAGTTTTCGCGAGCCTCGCCAAACCTCTTGAGTTCTCCCATAGCGGTAGCATAGTTATTATAGTATCCCGCCAGACGGAAATCGTCCTCGGGCAGTAATCTCTCGTAAACATCGCGTGCTTTTTCGTAGTAAGGCAAAGCTTCCGCCGTCTTTCCGAAGGCTTTCATTGTGGTGGCGCAGTTCAGATAAATGGTAGCGTTTGCAACGCTGTCGCCTATATCCGTACAGTTAAGCAGATTAAGCGCATCGTCCACCGCGCGCAAGCCCTTTTGCTTATCTCCCGTCGAGCGATAATAGCCTATCTCCTCGCTTAGTATTTCGCTGAGTCCGCGCCTGTCGTTCAACGCGCGCGCCTCCTTTTCCCAATACTCGAGCACTCTGCCCGCCTCCGCCATATCGTTTTTTGCATATAGCGCGTCAAGCTTGTCTATTATCCTCATAATCGGGATGCTTCCCGTGCTCTCCTTTGAGCAACAGCATCTTTCCTGCATATTCGTACTCCTTATTTTTTTATCATTCTAAATCTATATTGTTTTTTGTAAGCTCGGAAAATACTACGCGTGCGTTGTCCCTGAGCTCGCTCAGGCTTCCGCTGTTATCTATTATCCTTGTAGCCGCCGCCTTTAAGCTTTCCCCGTCGGCCTGAGCCTTTATTCGGCGCTCGGCTTGTGCGGTGTCCATCCCTCGCTGCTTAAGTCTTTCAAGCCTCAGCCCGATTGGCGTATATATCAAAACTATTTCGTCAAACAAATTCTGTGCGCCTATTTCATATAAAAGAGGCATTTCAACCGCAAGAGGGTCGGAGATGTCGTCCGTAATACGCTTTAAAATTTTAGGATGCGCTATTGAATTCAGTTTTTTCAGCGCCGCGCTGTCGCTAAACACGATATCGGCTAAAAGCCTTCTGTCAACTGCTCCGTCTTTTACGGCTTGCGGAAAGCCTGCCGCTATCTCCCGTATATAATCGGCGTCGCAAAGCAGCTTGGAATTTATTTCATCTGCGCTGAGAGTATGTATCCCAAGCTCCGCAGCAGCCTTTATAGCCTCGCTCTTACCCGAGCCTATTCCGCCAATAACAGCAATCCTCATATTACACCTACTTAAGCGAACCCCAATCCTCCGCATAGCCTGCTTTGGCTACAAGCGGAACCTTTAAAGCGGCGGCGTTTTGCATTTCCTCGGTAAGAATATCCATAACCTCATTAAGCTCGTCCTTAGCGGTGTCGATTATAAGCTCGTCGTGTATCTGAAGTATCATTTTGGATTTTTTGTCCTTAAGCCGCTTTTCCACGCCGAGCATCGCCACCTTTATTATGTCGGCGGCGGAGCCCTGAAGCGGAGTGTTCATCGCCATTCGCTCCGCAGACGAGCGCACAAGATAATTGGAGGCGTTAAGGTCGGACAGATTTCTGCGACGTCCAAGCAGAGTAATAGCGTAGCCCTTCTCTCTCGCCTCGCTTACGCACCCGTCCATATATGCGCGCACAAGCGGATGCATAGTGAAATAATTTGAGATAAATTCCTTTGCCTTGTATTGGGGAATGGATAAGTTTTCCGCAAGACCGAAGCCGCTGATGCCGTAAATTATGCCGAAGTTGACCGCCTTGGCATCCCTGCGCTGTTCGGGAGTTACGGCGTCAAGCGGAATTCCGAGTATCTGCGACGCCGTTATCGCGTGTATATCGTCATCCTTGTTAAACGCCTCTATAAGCTGTTCGTCGCCGCTCATATGAGCGAGCAATCTAAGCTCTATCTGCGAATAGTCCGCCGAAACAAGCACGTTTCCCTCGCTCGGAAGAAAAGCACCCTTGATGTCCTTAGCCTCCTCGCTTCGGGTAGGGATATTCTGCAAATTAGGATTTGTAGACGACAGCCTGCCCGTGGTTGTAATGCACTGGTTGAAATCTGTATGAATACGTCCTCTGTTGATAAGCGGCTGTAAGCCGACTACGTATGTGGATTGCAGCTTTGTGTAATGACGGTATTCCAATATATCCTTTACTATAGGATTTTTACCCGCCAGTCCCGCAAGCACGTCCTCGCTTACGGAGTAGCCCGTTTTAGTTTTTTTGCCGTGCGGCAAGCCCATTTTGTCAAACAAAACTTCGCCGAGCTGCTTGGGCGATGATATATTGAAATTACATCCAGCCTTTTCAAATATACTTCGGGACAGCCTGTCTATAATTCCGCCGTACTTATCCTCAAGCTCCTTCAGTTTGTTCATAGACACTCTCACGCCTCTTTGCTCCATATTGCGCAATACCACGCAAAGCGGCTGTTCAACGTCATAAAACAACTGTTTAAGTCCTTTTTCCGTCAACTGAGCTTCAAGCTTTTCGCTTGCGACAAACAGCTCCGCCGCGCCGTTTTCCAAGCCCTCGGCGCCGAGAACCTGCGCAATACCTTTTATAGGCATACTCTCGCGGGCAAGGTGAGCCGCAATCATTACGTCAAAAAACTCGGAATTTTCAAAGCCGTATTTTTTAGACGTCGTTTTATAATCATAACAGATGAGCCGCATATTTCGAGAGCATTGCCGCACGCAATCGAGTGCGTCGTCAAAGTAAGGTCCTTCGCTGAAAAGGTCCTCCGCGCAGTCGATGACGTACTCGGTTTTACTGTCCGTTGCAAAGCTGATTTCTCTGTCTATATAAACTGCTACGCTCTCGCCCTTGAGCGTTTCTCTTATAGCCTCGGTGCTGTTGAGCCTAACAACCGTCTTTTCAAGCGCCTTTATCTCGGGGGTTACTTCGTTTGCGTCAAACGTCATTCTGTTCATCAACGAGGATATTTCAAGCTCCATAAGCTTGCTTTTTACCTCGCCCGAATATATAGGCGTAAAGCTGATATCGTCCAAGGTACACTCTACGGGAACGTCCGTATTTATGCGCGCAAGCCTGCGGCTAAGCAGCGCCATTTCCCTGCCGTTAACCACGTTCTGCCCGACCTTGCCCTTTATCTCGGCGGCGTGCTCGAGTACGCTGTCAAGCGAGCCGTACTCCGCAAGCAACGCCTTTGCGGTTTTTTCGCCCACTCCCGCAATGCCCGGAATATTGTCCGAGGCATCGCCCATAAGCGCCTTATAATCGATAAACTGCGAGGTGGTAAAGCCGTCCTGCAACAGACGCGCCTCGTCGTAAACCTCTATATCGGTAACTCCGCGCTTTGTCCAGAATACGCGCGTGGTGGGGCTTACGAGCTGAAAGCTGTCGCGGTCGCCCGTAACAATAATGCACTCGTCATCAAACCGCTTTGCAAGCGTACCGAGTATATCGTCACCCTCGTAGCCCTGCATACTTACTATTTTTATTCCCATCGCCGTGATAAGCGATTTTAACGGCTCCACCTGCTGACGCAGCTCCTCGTCCATTGGCTTGCGCGTCGCCTTATAACCGTCGTACATCTCGTGACGGAATGTCGGTCCCTTAAGGTCAAACGCCGCCGCTATGTGCGTGGGCTGCTGCTCCTTAATCAAACGTAAAAGTATACTTAAAAAACCAAACACGGCGCCGGTATAGAGTCCCTTTGACGATTTAAGATTCGGCAGGGCGTGATACGCCCTGTGCATAAGACTGTTGGAGTCCAAAAGTAGTATCTTGTTTTTTGACATATAAACCTGCCGCCGTTTACTATATAATAATACAATAAGTATATTTAATATAATTATATCATTATAAGCGCATTTTTACAAGGCAATAAAGCTTAATTTAAAAACCGCGGCGCAAGGCTGCGGTTTTTTAATACTTAAGTAATTATTTTACACTTACATTTGCGGCTTAGGCATATAAAAGCTAATCCTGCCGCTAACTGCTATATCATTTATTTGAGCCGTGCAGCCTCGATATAAAGCTGTTTGTTATTTCAAATCTCGAATCGGGAGTTATATCCGACAGCTCAGTCGAATAGCAGTAGAACACTATTTCGAAAGTCTTAATAATCTTTTCGGCAGCTCCTATTAAGATATTATCCTTGATAACAAGCGGGATTTCCCTTGTGCGGACAGGTTCCGCAAAACGCTTGTCCTCAAACGTAACGTCAAGATAACTCGGCTCGTCCATTATGCCTTGTTCAAACGAAATGCCCGTGGACATAAAGCCCATATGAAGATACATAGCGTTTTCTTCCTTATCCTCATATCTGCAATCCTCAAACGCCGGATTTTGTTTTATTATCTCGCCCGCAAACGAAGCTATGAGCTTATTTGTTTCGGGGTCGCCGACGTCAATAAGACTTGCGTTCTTTACATTCTGCCAATTATAAATGTCAAGGAAGCCTGTCTGTCTTATCTGGATATTTATGCCTGCCGACGCAAAATGCTTCTTGAAATACTCGGCGTTTTTAACCTTATCTTTTCTGATAAATCTGCCGTCGCCCACCTTGCAATCGGGGAAAAGATTTCCCGCGTCGCCCGATGCGGGAACAACTGTAAACCTCTCATACGGATATGAGCCTATCGTCTGTATACAGTTGGAATACACGCAGTTGTTAATAGTAAGATGCGGATACATCGGATAGGTTATAAGCTCGCCCTCCTCCTCGTAAACGTACATACGCGCGGGATTATAGAATGCGGTTGAATCGATATTGCGTATAACAAGACCGTCAAGCACGCAATCGCCGTTATAAATGAGTCCCGCCCTTCTCGCATTTTCAAGAATACTGAACTCGATACGTATGTCGACAATGCGGTTTCTCCACTGGTCATCCGATTGGTATATCTGAACACACTCGCCCTGCAATCCCGAGGTTTCGTCGGTGGACAACGTGCCGTCCTTATCCATTCTGTTTGCGCGGATACCGATATTGCTTACCGTTACGTGACTCCAGGCGATACGAAGCATTCCGTTTACGCCCTCCACTTGGTCGCGCTCGGCGCTGAGTAGGTGACCGTTTCCGTACAAGTCTCCGTAAATCTTTATCTGATTTCCGTCGGTAATTTTAAGCGGTGTTCCGTCCTCAAGTATTTCAAAGGCTATATCGGTCATCATCGAAATTCCGTACGTATTAAGGCTGTGCTCGGCTTCAAATACCTTGTACTTATCCGCTCTGCCGTCCGAGGTGTTGGTATGCTCCCAAACCCGATTGCGGGGTTGCAGATTGCCGTCCGCACGCGCATAGGTTTCCTGGTCCGCCGACGCCTGACGTAATTCGGCGATATTGTTTACCTCGACTCCGTAAATAACCTTTATATCAACCTCGTCCTGTATAAGCGTCGCTTCGCTTTCGTATCTCGGATATTTTGCGCGCACAAGCACCTTTATAGTCTGCTTGCCCTTGCCCTCGAGCTTTTCGGGATTGAAGATAAGTCTGTTAGGCTCCGCTCCGTCCGCAAAACGCGCATACTCCTTGCCCTCGGTAATTTCATAAGTGAACGCGCTGTAGAACACATATAACTTGGTATTGAAAGTAGCGTCGGTGTCCTCGTCGGTGCGCTTAGGCTCGCCGATTATACGCAATAACACGCTGTTAGGCTCCTTTTCGGGATTGCTTCTAACGTCAATATAACTGAACTTTTCGGCTGCAAACACTGTTTCCTGCGCAAGTCCCACCCGGAAGTAGGCATTGTCCGTACGTAGCTTCATAGATACCAATTTAAGCTGTAGGTTGAGTACTATGCTTGTACTCTTTCCGTTGCATTGCGCAATTATTTTTACAATGCCGCTTCCGCTTGCGGTAACCTCGCCTCCGTTTACGCTTGCGATATTACTGTCCGACTCCGCCGACCACACGACATTTTCGGGCGCGCCCTCTTTTAACGCGTCCGCCCATACGGCTTTAAGCTTAAGAGTAAGCTCGCTTACGGCAAATACATAGCCGCTCGCTGCGTTGTAAACGCTTGCGTTTTCTATTATTATATCGTCATCCGCACATCTGTTTACAGTAACTGTACCCTTTGCAGTAACAATATGCGCCACTGTATCGGTAAGCGTAACTATATCGCCCGATATCGTGCAACCGTCTGATTTTGAAACATCAACATCCTTAATCGCGATACCTACCTCCGTAAGGGTAAACGTCGCTTTAGAGGTAGTAAACTCCGCGCCGAATTTGCTTGCGCCCTCGCTTACCTCAACGGTATAAATCTCGCTCTTTACAAACACATCCTGCTCGTCATAGCGGTTGGCTTCTACGGTTATATTCGCCTTGCCCTTTCCGACTGCGGTAATAACGCCGTTTTGGTCAACGTACGCAACGCTCGGATTATCGCTATGCCAGCGGGTTTTTGTAACGATACTGCTGATAGGATTGTATTTTGCGTCTACAATCATCCTTTCGCCGACTGTGAGCTTATTGTCATCCTCTCCGATGTTGACAATGCTGATGCTGTCCACATTATAGCCCAAAGCCGTTACGCTGAGCGTTCTGCTTACGTTTTCAACCTGAACCACAACGGTAAATCTGCAATACGAATTGATTTTAAGCTTGCCCGAGGTATTGCTTGTTACCTCTTTGCCGCTTTCGTCAACAAACATTGCGGCAGGCTCGACCTCCGCGCCGAGCTCGGGACGCTTAATGCTGTTCTTTTGTTCGTTGGCGGCTTTGATTTTGGCGTCTCTTTCACGCTGCTCGGTATCGTATTTCTTCTGCGCCTCCGCAATCTTTGCATTCTTCTGCGATGCCGTCAGAGTTTTATCCGCCTTTATGCTTGCGATTGTACTGTCAAGCAGTTTCTTTTCTCTTTCGCTTTCCTCTGTGAGAATACGTATGCGCTCGTCAATCGCGCCTATGTCGGACAGATATTTATTGTATACGTCAAGCTCCGCGCGATATTCGTTATACAGCTTTTCGTACTCCTTGTCGATACACTCGACGTCGCCCGATATGCGCCACTCTATAGAATATCTGTTGGCGTACTCGGGGAAAACCTTAACCTTGACAAAATCATTCATATCGTAAAGCGACACCTTGGAATCGAATACCAAAGTAATGCTGTCCGCTTCCTGATTTTGGTCGTCTTTATAAACTACGGAAATATCGTCGACGGCTATCCAGGCTGCTATCTTCAGGAAGTTGGACACCGCCGCTACTATTACAAGTATAAGTACGGGTATCAAGATGAGGATACCAATCATAACTTTTTTCATATACTATCCTCCTCTTACGGTATAATTTTATGGTATTTACTGTTGAGCTTTACAAACAGAGCCGACAGGCTTGCTCCCAACAGTATGAGCGAAATTAAAGAAAGAATAAGATAGATATTTCCTATATCTCCGCCCACGGCGGTTATCTGCCAGCTTCCGATAGACAACGGAATAAAGCTGAATACCATAGCGAATACGCCGTAGAGTATCGCAACGGCAATACCCACGACCATTGCGAGAGCGACGTTTTTATTTGCGCTTACAAGCTCGCCGTCGCCGCCCACGTTAAAGGTAGGCGATTTGATGTCTATAAGCATATACAGGCTTGTAAGACTGACGACAAGTATCTCGCTTATGCAGAATATCGCGCCTACGTCCATTGCGCTTAGCAGATGTCCGCCGGCGTCCGTCGTGTAGTAAATACCCGACACCAAGCAGCTGAGGATTACCGAAACGGTGGCAACGCCCGCGTAAAGCGCAAACTTCACCAACGTCTGCGTCGTGTAGGTGACGGGAATTATCTTTGTATGATAAAAGCAGTTGCCCTCTCGCGATATGCTTGTAGACGCAAAGGATACGACTATGGTGACAAATATGATTATTACCATAAGGGTAAGTCCGGGCATAATGTTAGCGCCGAGACTTTCCGTACCCATAGACGCCGCAAGCCGGTTGCAGAAGAATACCATAACGGGAGCCGCGCACGCCATAGCGAAATATTGGAAGGAGTAGTTAAAACTGCGCAGTATGAGATAAAATTCTCTTCTTAACAACGCCCAGGCAACCGAGCGCTGCTTATCTTTAATATTCTTTTTAAAGGAAGCCTTTTCCGTTTCGATGCCGTACAGAATGGTTTTATAATACTCCTTCGTGCATACAAAGTACGCGATAACTCCAAGCACCGCGCTTATAAGGAATATATACAAAAATCTGAGCGCAAGCTGTCCGGAGGACAATCCGTTGTAAATTCCTCCGTGCACAAGCTCGGCATAGAAATTAAAGGGATATGCGTTTTGCGCAAACTCCTTGAAGTACTGAATCGTGCCGCTTGAAAAGAGACTTTCGCTCTCTCTCCTCAGATAGTTGAGGAACGTACCCAAGGACGTAAGATAAAACGCGAATATTCCGCAAATCACCGCGATGGTGATAATCAGCACAAGCAGGAACTGATTTTTTACCACGTTCATCAGCTTCATTACGGGAACCGCTATTATGTTCGCTATAAAAAACGGCAGGAACGTAGACAGCAGAGTAACGCCGAAGTATGCGAAATAATCGCCTACTCTCGCGCCCGCCACCGCGCCGAAGGAAATGTAAAACGGCAGCATCAGCAGGAAGCAGACTATAAGATTGTGCAAATAACAGTAAATCGTCTTTGCTACAAGTATCTCCTTTCCGCTTACGGGAAAGCGCAAAAGCATTTCGTTATCGCCGTTCTGATACAGATTTTTTATGACCGTACCCGTGCTTATAGCAGTTGCAAGCACAAGCGTAATAGTAGCGGCAATAGTAAGGAACTCTGTAGTAAGTCCGCCTTCGGTTACAAACATCTTCGTCAGCATATATATGCCGTAAATCAGCAGAGCATATATCGCTACGAAAAACAGATAGTTGGAATACTGCAATATCCTGTATTTGACTCCGCGCTTGTGCGTAGAGCCGAATCGGGAAAGCAAATCCAGCTTGAAAAGCGTTCTCACGCTTTGCATTGAAAATTCGCCCTTCATTATTGCTCGTCCCCCTCAGCGGCTTCCGCAGCCTCGGCGGAGCCTTCTACTACGGCGGCGGAATCTATTTTCTCCTCTGCCGCAGCTTCGTCATCTGTATCCTTATTATCGGCTTCCTCTGCGTTCTCCTTTACGGGAATATCGGGGCGCATATCCGCGCTCTCCTGCGCGATATAATCCTCAAACAGTCTGTCCTCATATGTTCCCGTAATGCGGAAAAACCTTTCCTCGAGATTTGCCTTGTTCTCCTCATTGCCCGCAAGGTCAAACAGGTCTATCAGCTTACCCTCGTTGACAATGGCAACTCTGTGACAAAGCTTTTTTACAAGGTCGAGGTTATGGCTGGAGAAAAATACCGTGTTGCCTTTTGCGCAATGCTCGCGCATATGCGCTATAATCTCCGCCGTAGACTGCGGGTCAAGTCCCATCATAGGCTCGTCAAGCACCCACAGCTTAGGCTCGTGAATGAGCGCCGCGATTATGCAAATCTTCTGCTTCATTCCGTGCGAATAGGATTTAATCTGCTTGTCTATCGCGTATTCAAGACGGAACAGCTTTGCAAATCTGTCCATACGCTCGGTGCGTATATCGGTCGGAACCTTGTAGAGGTCCGCAACGTAGTTTACGTACTCCCTTCCCGTAAGCTTCTCGTAAACGGAATGGTTATCGGGAACGTAGCCCATATGCATCTTTGCTTTTATAGGCTCCTTCTGAATGTCATAGCCGCAGATTTCAATAGTGCCGCTGTCAAAGGGCAGAATGCCCGTAAGACATTTTATAGTAGTGGATTTACCCGCGCCGTTCTGTCCGAGAAATCCGAAAATCTCGCCGGGGCGCAGCTCAAACGATATATCGTCGACAGCAATCCTGTCGCTTTTTGGATACGTCTTTACAAGATGACTTATTTTAAGCATAAAAAACTCCTTTTGTAACCGTCCTAACGGGACGCAACTCTTTTTATCCGCGCGTAAATACTGACCGCGCGGCTCTAATAATTTTCAACATTAAAGCAAGTAAATAAACTAAGCCGCAAGCACGCGCTTAAAAGCACGCTTACGCTTTAAAATAAAAACCAATCAGGACAACAGCACAGGGGTTATCGCCAGATATGAATTAGACAGACTGCCCTCGTCGGAGCTCGCTCCCCCCTGCTTGCACTTAAATTTATAAGCCCCCACGGAGCTGTACTTGGTAATGTCAAGCTTTTTGTATATCGCGCAGCAAAGCAAAATCGCAAACAGCACGAAAAGAACCGTCACTCCGCCGGAGAACAAGGTGAGCACCGACGACAGCTTAGCCCATATGAGCGAGAAAACTCCAAGCATATCCGCAAGATTGGCACTGACTATCGAAAAAACAAACGCGGTCGCCGCTACGCTGGGCAAAAGACCGCGACATTTCATAGAAAAAAATTTGATAAAAGCCAATACCGTAAGAAACGCAATTATGACTGCCACAAGCTTTGCGCAGTCTACAATCACTCCCAGTATGTACATCATAATGGACAGCGTATCCAATATCAGCCTCGTATGCGCGCTCCCGCGCGAACATAATTTAAATATTTATAATATTTTATCAATATATATCCATATTGTCAATAATAAACTGCGTTTTGCGCACCGCCATCCCATAAAACGCGCAAATACGTCATTTTGCTTGACTTGTGAAACGCAAAAGAGTATAACAATACAATCAACGAGGTGACGTAAAATGTTTACAAATGCTTTATCTGTTATGGGAAGCTCGGAAACCTACGAAATTCTCCTCCCCTTGGCGCTGATACTGCTTTGCGCCAAGCTGTTTTCGCTTTTAGGCAAAAAAATAGGGCTTCCGCAGGTTGTCGGAATGCTCGTCGCAGGCATCCTGCTCGGGCTGCTTAAGCTTATTCCCGACCAAACGATTTTTACGGAGGACACCTTAAAGGGACTGTCCTTCCTCGCCAAAATAGGCGTAATACTGATAATGTTTTCCGCGGGTATAGAAACCGACCTCAAGCAGTTTAAAACCTGCGGAATTCCCTCTGTAGTTATAACGATACTCGGAGTTGTTGTGCCGATGGGGCTCGGCTTTATTGTAGCGACCGCGTTTAACGGAGGCTTCGAGCGAGCGGGAGAATTTGCAATTCAAAACCTGTTTTACGGCACGATACTGTCCGCAACCTCTGTCAGCATAACGGTTGCCGCCCTAAAGGAATTGGGCAAGCTCAATTCAAAGGTAGGCACGTCAATAATAACGGCGGCTATCCTCGACGACATTATAGGCGTAATTTTACTGTCGCTGTTCATAAGCCTGGATAAGGGAACGGGCGCAAGCGAGGTAGGAATAGTAATAGGCAAAATGATAGGCTTCTTCGCCGCCGCGGCGGTTGTGGGAGTGGGACTGCACTTCCTCATCAACCGCATTCAAAAGTGGAGACCGCACACCCGCCGACTTCCCATAATCGGCTTTGCGGTATGTTTTTTCTTTGCATACGCCGCGGAAAAATGGTTCGGAGTCGCCGATATTACAGGCGCTTATATAGCGGGGCTAATACTCTCCACCGTACACGAACACGAATATATAGACCGCAAGGTGGAAGTAAGCAACTATATGATATTCGCGCCTGTGTTCTTTGCAAACATAGGTATAACAGCAGACTTTTCGGGAATTACCGCAACAATGGCGGGCTTCGGCATTGCGTTTATCGCGGTAGGTCTGCTGGGAAAAGTACTTGGCTGCGGAGCAGGCGCGCTGATATGCAAGTATTCGTTTAAGGACAGCCTGCGCATAGGTATCGGAATGATGGTGCGCGCTGAGGTCGTAATAGTCTGCACCCAAAAGGGAATTGACAACGGACTCGTAAACCCCGCAATAATGCCGTTTGTCCTGCTGTTGGTAGTAATATCCGCGCTTGTTGCTCCGTTACTTCTCAAGCTTCTGTACAAGGGCGAAAAATCTGACGATACTCCCCTTCTTCCTCCCATCGACAGCGACGCGGAGGCTACCGCCGAGGCACAGCCCACAACCGAAGCTCAAGCTTGATTTAAGCAATCTAAACGGCTTAAATGACATTTTAACATATAGGAAAAGCGCTCCGTTGATACGGAGCGCTTTTATCATAGTAGCAATTAAGCTTATTTGATTATCGATTTATCCCAGTGCGCGTCAGGCTCGAATCCCATAAGCTGCATAGCAGTTGCGGCTACGTTGGATAATCCAAACTCGCCGTCGGCTATTTCGCAATCCGCATTATACACAATAAACGGAACTACGTTAAGACTGTGCGCCGTACGCGGAGCTATCTGCCCTTTCTTGTTTTTCTCAAGCATCTCGTCGGCATTGCCGTGGTCCGCCGTTACGATAAGCGTGTAGTTGTTGCGCTTCACAACAGGCAGCAGTCTTGCAAGAGCAAGGTCCACCGCCTCTACGCCTATCACAGTCGCATCAAGGCTTCCGGTATGTCCTACCATATCGCCGTTGGGATAATTGCAGCGTATAAAGCCGTATTCACCGCTTTCTATAGCCTCGATGACCTTATCCGTCACCTCTGCGGATTTCATCCAGGGACGCTCGTCAAAGGATACCTTGTCACTGGGAACCTCCTCCCAGACCTCAAGCTTGTCGCTGAATTTTTCCGAACGGTTGCCGTTCCAGAAATATGTTACGTGACCGTATTTCTGAGTTTCGGATACGGCATACGATTTCACGCCAAGCTCAACAAGCTTTTCGCTGAGAGTGTATTTGATTTGCGGCGGCTCGACAAGAAATCTTGTCGGCAGATGCAAATCTCCGTCATACTGAAGCATACCCGCATACAGAACGCGCGGCATATCGCCTCTGTCAAAGCCGTTAAACTGAACGTTGTCAAATGCCATAGACAGCTCTATAGCGCGGTCGCCGCGGAAGTTAAACAGAATAACGCTGTCGCCGTCCGCCATTGCGCCGACGGGCTTGCCTTCCTCTTTTACCACAAACGCGGGCAAATCCTGGTCGATGATGCCGGGAGCTTCGTTGCGGAAGGTTTCGATAGCCTCCGTCGCGGTGGCAAAGCCTCTGCCCTCGCCGTAAACGTGCGTATAGAAGCCCGCTTTTACCATATCCCAGTTGGCGAAATACCTGTCCATCGTTATCTTCATACGTCCGCCGCCCGAGGCAATTCTCGCGTCAAAGGAGCTGTCGTTAAGTCCCGTAAGCGTATTTTCAAGCGCGTCGATGTAGGTAAGCGCCGAGGTTGCGGGCACGTCTCTGCCGTCAAGCAGTACGTGTATGCGTACGCGCCTTACTCCGTCCTTTTTGGCGTGGGAAACAAGCGCGAGGAGATGTCCGATATTGCTATGCACGTTGCCGTCGCTGAGCAAGCCGATAAAATGCATCGTTCCGCCGTTCTTTACGCAGTTGTCCTTAAGCTCCTGCCAGGCGGAGGACTTGTAAATATCGCCGCTTTCAATCGCTTCTTCTACAAGCTTCGCACCCTGAGAGTATACCTGTCCGCAGCCGAGGGCGTTGTGTCCGACCTCGCTGTTGCCCATATCCTCGTCGGAGGGCAAGCCTACTGCCGTGCCGTGTGCCTTTATGTAGGTGTGCGGACACTCCGCAAGCAGCTTATCGAGAGTAGGTGTATTTGCCATTGTAACGGCGTCGCCGAGTCCGGTTTTGGACTTTCCGACGCCGTCCATAACTACAAGAACCAATTTATTCATAGTTAATCCTTAAATCCTAATCAGAAATTTACTACCTGCGAGAAGTCCACAGCCTTAAGCGACGCGCCGCCGATAAGACCTCCGTCTATCTCGGGCATAGCCATAAGCTCCTTGACGTTCTTGGGATTCATACTGCCGCCGTACTGAATGCGCACTCTGTTTTCCGCACACTTGGGGCAATAAAGCTCCGCCATAGTCTTTCTTACAATAGCGATAGTGTCGTTTGCAACCTCGGAGGTTGCGGTTCTGCCCGTTCCGATTGCCCAAACGGGTTCGTATGCGATTACGATGTTGTCAAGCTCATCCTTGTCGATACCGTCAAACGCGCCCTTGGTCTGACGTACAAGTACTTCTTCAACCTTGCCGCCTTCACGCTCCTCAAGAGTTTCGCCGATGCAAACGATGGGCTTAAGTCCTGCAGCCAAAGCCGCTTTTGTTCTTGCATTTACGGTCTGGTCGGTCTCTCCGAAATACTGACGGCGCTCGCTGTGTCCGATTATTACGTATTCTACGCCAAGCTCCTTGAGCATATTTGCGGAAATCTCGCCCGTGAACGCGCCTTTTTCCGCCCAGTGTACGTTTTCCGCGCCGACCTTGATGTTGGTTCCCTTAGTCATTTCAACCGCGGTTGCCAAATCGGTGTAAGGAGTGCATATAACTACGTCGCACTCCGCGTCCTTTACAAGCGGAATAAGCTCGGTTATGAGAGCCTTTGTCTCCGCAATGGTGTTATTCATTTTCCAGTTGCCTGCTATAATTGCTTTTCTTGCCATAATTTTTACCTCTGAATATTGTTTTGCGGAATTAGTCCGCCTGTTATTATTTTTATATAAATATCTATCCGATATTTGCAAACTTACGCGCAGTCGCGTTATTACTCGTTAAGGCACGCAATGCCCGGAAGCACCTTGCCCTCCAAAAACTCAAGCGAAGCGCCGCCGCCCGTTGAAATGTGCGACATCTTGTCCGCAAAGCCGAGCTGAGCTACCGCCGCCGCGCTGTCGCCGCCGCCGATTATAGTCGTTGCGTCCGTCTCCGCCATTGCTTTTGCCACTGCTATAGTGCCCTGCGCGCAGGTGGGGTTTTCAAATACGCCCATAGGTCCGTTCCACACAACCGTCTTTGCACTCTTTATAGCGTCCGCAAACAACTGCTGCGTTTTAACGCCGATATCCAAGCCCATCTTATCCGCGGGGATTGCCATACTCTCAACGCACTCGACGTCGATAGGGGCGTTTATAGGCTCGGGGAAAGCCGAAGCAACCATAGTATCTACAGGCAGATAGATAGTCTTGCCGAGCGACTTTGCTTTCTCAAGCATATTCTTGCAATACTCAACCTTCTCCTCATCGACAAGCGAGGTTCCGATAGTGCCGCCCTGAGCTTTAATAAACGTATAAGCCATACCGCCGCCGATAATCAGAGTATCGCACTTGGCAAGCAGATTGTCTATAACGTTGAGCTTATCCGCAACCTTTGCTCCGCCGAGAATGGCAACAAAAGGACGAACGGGATTTTCAACCGCATTGCCGAGGAATTTAAGCTCCTTTTCAATAAGGAATCCGCTTACGGCAGTCTTTGCAAAGCCGTACTGTACGATACCCGCGGTTGTCGCGTGCGCGCGGTGCGCCGTACCGAAAGCATCGTTTACGTATACGTCGCAGAAATCGGCAAGCTGACGGCAAAGCTCCTCGCTGTTCTTCTCCTCACCTGCATAGAAACGGGTGTTTTCAAGCAGAACGATATCTCCGTCCTTCATAGCCGCAACCTTTGCGTGGGCGTCCTCGCCTACGAGGTCTGCCGCAAACGTGACCTTGCCGGGGAAAAGCTGTGCAAGTCTGTCCGCAACAGGCTTAAGCGTAAACTTCTTTATGTCGTTCTTAGCCGCTTTTGCAAGATACTCCTCCGTAGCCGCGGCTCTCTCCGCCTCGGGAAGCTTCTCAACCGCCTTTTTCTCCTTCTTTGTCAAGCCGAAGCCCTCCGTGAAGATGTTGTGCGGTTTGCCCATATGCGAGCAGAGTATTACCTTTGCGCCGTTATCTGCAAGATACTTGATGGTAGGAAGCGCGCCGTTGATACGGTTCTCGTCGGTGATAACGCCGTCAACCATAGGTACGTTAAAGTCGCATCTGCAAAGGCATTTTTTGCCCTTGACGTCAATGTCGCGGATTGTGAGTTTTGCCATAAATTTTATCTCCTTATCGAAAATATATTTTAATCTTTATAGATATACGTACGCGTGCGCACGCATATCATACTGTAATAATATAGCATATAGATATAAATATATCAATAACAATGCTGAAATTTTCCCAAATAATGGATAAATCAAAATTTTGTCAGATGTCCCTGCTCCAGCAAATGCGCGCCGCCCGTCTGACGTATAGCCTCGTAAACGACGACAGCCACAGAGTTGGAAAGATTCAGACTGCGCGCTTCCGCTATCATAGGTATGCGTATCGCTCTGTCGTAATTGTCGTGTAACAGCTCCTCGGGAAGTCCCTTTGTCTCCTTGCCGAACACAAGATAATCGCCCTCTTTAAAATCGGCGTTATCGTAGCGCCTTGCTCCCTTTGTGGTAAGATACCAAAACCGTCCGTCCTTATTCCTCTCAAAAAACTCGTCAAGATTTTCGTAAACTATAAAATCGGTAAGATGCCAATAATCCAAGCCTGCGCGCTTAAGCGCTCTGTCGCTTATATCAAATCCAAGCGGCTTTATAAGATGCACCTTGCTACCCGTCGCCGCGGCGGTGCGCACGATGTTGCCCGTATTCTGCGGAATCTCAGGCTCAACCAAAACTATGTTAAACATATCCACCTCAAATCCTGTGTTTTATAATAAATGATTTTTAATCAAGATACTTATCGACTATTGCGAATATATCGTCCAAGCACTTTGCCTCGCCTACCGCAACGCGAACGGTCTTGGCAAAATCCTCGCCCTTGGCATAATGACAAAGCTGTAGCTTCATTACGTTTGCGACAACTTTGTCGGGCAGATATCCGCGCAGAATTTCTATATGCTCGCGCACGCAAGTGCCTCTGTCAAACTCATAATCACGCCCGTCAAGCTCCGCAAAAATGTACGGTCTGCCAAGCGCTCCGCGACCTATCATAAAGATGTCTGCGCCCGATTCATCCTTGACCCTTTCAAGACTGCTTTTATCGACTATATCTCCGTTTGCAATTACGGGAATTTTTACCGCCTCTTTAACCGCCCGCGTAATCGAATGGTCGGCGCTTCCGCTGTAAAACTGAGTCCTGTATCTAGGGTGTACGGCGACTGCCGCCGCGCCCATTTTTTCAGCCTCCGACGCGCACCCGACAGCAAGCGGTTTACCCTCCTCGACACCCGCTCTCATCTTGACCGTGACAGGTTTTTTCGAGCCCTCTCTTACCGCCTGAACCACCTCTCCGAGCAAGGTAGGATTCAGCATCAAAGCGCTGCCGTCTCCGTTACCGAAAACCTTTTTGACGGGGCATCCTGCATTGATGTCCACTATATCGAATTTTGCAATTCTTTCGTCCCTTGCCGCCCTATACATAAACTCGGGGTCGTGTCCGAAAAGCTGAACGGCACAGGGCTTGTCAAGCGTAGCGAGCAGGTCGTCGTTGCCTTTGTTCCCGAACACCAAGCCCTTTGCGCTTATAAGCTCGGTGTACGTTATGCCCGCGCCGAAACGCGCGCAAAGATGTCTGAAGCCTGCGTCGGAAAACCCCGCAATGGGCGCAAAAACAAGATTACCGCTAAGCTCTACGTTTCCTATACGCATAGACTCTCCTTTAAAAATCATTTTTGAAAATGCTACTGTTCAGTACGTTTTTAATAAATACAGTATTATAAATTTGCGTGTTTTTTAGAAAAGTACTGTAAAATTTATCGTATTTTAGAATACTATCTGTTTATCTATTTTATAAACCGTAGGATTTGAAAGTAATTATTGCTTATTGTTGTTCTCCTCCGATTTCACCTGCTCCCAGAATTTATCAAGCTCGTCAAGAGAATAATCGCTCATTTGCTTTCCGCTGTCGCTTACAAGCTTTTCCACCCGGGTAAACCTGCGCAGGAATTTTCCGCCTGCTTCTCGCAACGCCATCTCGGATTCTATCCCGTAAAGCCTCGCCACATTTACCGCGGCAAACAACAAATCCCCCGCTTCCTCCACTCTGTGCGCGTCGTCGGAAAGCTTCAATTCCTCCAGCTCCTCTCTCACCTTATCTATTGCGTCCTCGGGATTGCTCCAATCAAATCCGACCTTGCGCGCAAGCTTCTGTACCTTCTCGGCATACAGTAGTGCGGGTAGATTTTTAGGCACTCTGTTCATCGCGTCCGAGGTCGACGAATACTTCTTTTCCTTCTTCTTTGCCTCGTTCCAAAACACAAGCGCTTCCTCTGCGTTTGAAGCGTGATTCGCTCCGAAAATATGAGTGTGTCTGTCTATCAATTTGCGGCACAATTCGGTGAGCATATCGCCGTATGTAAACTCTCCGTTTTCGCCCGCAATCTCCGTATGAAACACCGCCTGCATAAGCACGTCGCCGCACTCCTCTCTCATCATTGCCGCATCCTTATAGTCTATCGCCTCAACAAGCTCATAGGCTTCTTCTATGAGATTTATCCTTATGCTTTCGTGCGTTTGAGCTCTGTCCCACTCGCATCCGTCCTTGGCTCTCAGTCTGCGCATAATCTGTACGAAATCCGAAAAGTCAAATCGCTTGCATTCCGTGACCGGGCAGCCCTCTATAATTATGCGCTCGGGCGCGTCATCCGCATCAAGCTCTTCCACGGTTTTCAAGTATGCTCTATCACCCGCAACACACGTGACTTCTACGTTGCCGTAGCTGTCCGACAGTCTGTCGCGTATGGCGGCGATATCCGCATTTGATATGCCGTCTATTACAAGCGGTATCCGCTTATTAAAAAAATCCGTAGACAAAAAGTCAGCGGATTTATAATACTGGTGTGTTCCCTTCAATACATTTTCAAGCGTCATCTCTGTACTCCCAAAATCTCACTACCCTGTGTACGGCGCGCAGCAGTCTTTTCATAGGCAGATAGTTTATCTCCTCCGCGCCCACAATCCCGAACAGGAACGCAAGCCACAAATAAACCAAAGCGCACACCGCAAAGCCGACAAGAGTCGCGACTATGTTATTTGTTACAAGACTGCTTATGCCGAGTCCTGCAAGTCCCATTATAACACCACACAGCAGATTTAGACCAACACTTTTTTCAAGATGTATACCGCATATTTTATAATAAGCGATATTAACTCCCAAAAACGCGACGCCCGCCATAGCGAAGGACGCCACCGCCCCGCCCATTATGCCTATATATTTTGTAAGCACCACGCTCAGTATAACTTTAACGGCTATAGCGCAGCCAAGACTTATAACCGCGCTCTTTGTCCTGTCAAGCGCCTGAAGCAGTGAAACATATATCTGCATTGTAGACAGCAGCACGATATTTGCGGATACCACCCTTAAAAGCTTTACCGTAATATCCAACTGCGCGGGAGTAAGCGCGGGATAAATTACGGGAAGAAGCCGAGGCGCGAACACCATAAAAAAGAACGCGCTCGGAACGCCTATCAAATACGCAAGCTTTATAGACAGTCTGCTTTTTAGCATAACTCCGTCTATATCCCTCTGCACTCGCGACACCGACACGGACGGCACTACAACCACCGCAAGCGACATTATTATGACAATCGGCATATTTATCAGAGAGTTTACAGGTCCCGACAGCAAGCCGTACTGCGCGGTTGCAAGCTCCTGAGCAACGCCCGAGCTCTTAAGCATATTTACGATTATTACGCTGTCGAAAAATCCCGACAGCGGCATAAGCACCGCCACTATCGCTATAGGAAACGCAACCTTAAACATAACGTGCGCCTCCGTTCTTGTGACGTGCAGCATCTCGCCCTTCAGCTTTTTACCTCTTACAAGGAAAGTTATTATGAGATATGCAAGCGCGCACGCCTCCGATAAAGCTATACCGAGCAACGCTCCGTTTACCGCCGCCGTGACGCCGCGAGGCAGAAGCGCAACGGACAGTCCTATTCCGACTGCAAGCTTGACAACCTGCTCTATGATGTTGGACACTGCCGTAGGGAGCATATACATTTCTCCCTGAAACCAGCCTCTGAAACCTGCTATAAGGCTTACAAGTATAAGCGTCGGCGCTACAATCATAAAGCCTGTGCGCGTTTCTGCGTTGCCCTGCCACCTTGCAAGCTGTCCCGAAAGCGCAAACGTCAGTATCGCAAGCAGAGTACCGAGCGTAGCAAGCACGATAATAGCGGACACTAGATATTTCTTGGTGGGCGCGCCCTCGGCGCGCTTTTCCGCAACCATACGTGAGAGCGCCGTAGGTATTCCCGCCGTAGAAAGCACCATAAACAACGCGAAAACGGGAAAGACCAACTGATACATTCCCATACCCTCCGCGCCGAGTATATTGGTAAGCGGCACGCGGTAAAGCGCGCCGAGTACCTTTGCAAGCACACTGCCTATAGCAAGAACCGCCGCGCCCGACAGCATATGTCCCTTATTGCGCTTGATTGCGTCTATCTCTTTCTTTTTCATTTTACTGGAGAGCGGACGCTATAAGCTCTACGCAAAAATGAAGATATGCTCTTGCAATGTCGCTGGGCAAACCGTCGAGGAGCATAAGCGCCGCGCCCATAAGGTCGCCGCCCACAACGACGGGTTCAAGCACGCAGTACGCGCAGCTTGCGTCGCGCTCGTAAAACATATCCTTTAAATCGTCGCCGTGCAGCACCTCGGTGCGCCTTGCTCGGACAACGTTGGCAAACGAATCGCTCAGCTCCAAGCCCTGATACTCTTTTCTGTTCTTGCCCTCCGCAACTGTAACCGCAGACGTATCAACAAACAAAACTGTCGCGTCGGTCGCCTTGGACAACAGCTTAGCTGTAGACCTTATTATAGGCAAAACGCTTTCGAAGCTGCTGTACTTGCGAAGCGTAAGCGCGTCGCCGCTGGAGAGTATCTCCATCTCGTCGCCCTCTTTGAGGTGCATAGTTCTTCTCATTTCCTTGGGGATTACTATACGACCCAACTCGTCGATTCTTCTTACAATCCCCGCCGTTGTCATTGTTGTTCCTAATGTTGCCATATTTCCTCCAATTTGATTTTAGTATTTTTCAAAGCCTTAGTAATATTCCACAAATTTACAATAGAATTAAAAAAATCCGAGCCGCCGATATGCGACTCGGAAAAACCGTATCGATTTAATCGATTTTAATGTTATAGATTTAATGATTATAGTCGTATGTTATATGCTCTTTCAGCATTGACGTATAATCCTCAACGCACTCGGGCTTAACAAGCTCTTTTGAAAGATTGAGAGTGAGCGCATAGCAGTTTTTGGCGGGACTGACAAAATCCCTCATAATGACATTTAAATATTCAAGGTCTCCGCTACCGGCAAAAGCAAGCACGCATTCGTTCATATTTTTCTCGTGCAAGCCCTCCCTGTATCTCGGTCCCATAACAAACGTACCGTCCGTTAGCTGACACTGAAGCACAAACAATCCGCCTATACTGTCCTTGTACTGCCCGATGTAAAACGGAATTGCCTTTGAAATATATTTCTTAGAAGAATAATAACCGTTCCATTTCATCTTGTAGAAGGACTGTAAGCACCCGACGTCCCTGTCGCCCTCATCGTCGTTGCGGGTAAAATAGCGATTGTCATTTAACGAATATTCGTCCACGTCGCCCCATATAAGCACGCATTTACCCCTTGTCTCTCCAAGGGTAAGTGCCTCGATAAATTCAAGCTCGCCCTTATCTGTCGTGTTCGTGACAAGCTTTCCCGTAAGATACTCGTCGAGCATCTCCACGGTTTTAACCTTAGCCTCGCCGTTTCCGAATTTATGTACGTCAAGTATTAAAGATTCCGACGGATTGGCATCAAGGAAATCGCGTATATCCCGCAAAATGTCCTTAAGATACAGGCTGTAGGACGGTCCGTGATATATGCGGCATTCTCCGTTCTTCATTTTAATCCTTAAATCGAAATAGCGCGTACCGCAAGCCAACTGCTCTGCAATGTTTCTATCCTGCGTCACGGAAAACCAAGGCATTCCCGCCGTTCCCGCGTCGTGCGAGCCGGGTATAATTACGCTTTTAAGCAGAGCGTCGTCCTTTATGTACGACTGCCAGCTCGACAGCGAATCGCAAGGCGCGGTCTTATCGTTTATTCTGCCCGCTATTACTCCGCCGACGGTCGCAGTAATAACAACCGCAAGTATTATACACGACAGAACTATAATGGTAATCTTTAAGCCTAACTTCATATTTCCCCCTTTCATATCAATAATTCAAATAAAGCTTTGGCTTTTTCTCGTCAAGCACGCGCTCGACAATCAACAAATCGAAGTCCACATCCTCTATAAAATCCCGAGCAAGAAATTTAACTCTGTTAAACCTCTCAAGATGCTTCAGATGATTTACAAGTATTACGGGAGTCGCAATATCAAGCTTATATGAAAGCTCCTGCATAAGCGACTGAAATCCGCTTTGAGTAAGCGGCACGTCATTCTCATATACGACGTCGCGCAGAATTTTATCCCCTTTCATCACCTTAGCCCAAACCTTCATATTGTCCTCTCTCCCGAATTTACGATAATTATATCATACGCTTAATTTTACGGCAATAGCAAGCGACAAAAAGTTACCGCTTGCAATATATGTCTTTAATTTTAAATATGAAAAAAATATTAAATTCAAACGACTTATATAAAGATGTGTACCGCACTGAGCATATAATACTAAATATAGTATTATTTATAAACGCTTTGGCTATCGTTTGCTTTTCGGCTCGGACTGTGATAATCTAAATCAGCATTTTATCAAACGGGAGGGCAGTATGAGCTTCGCAAAATTTTCAAGCGATTATCTTATGGAAACGTTCACGCTTGTGGACAATCTTTTCATCAACGAGTATCTCCCCTCCTGCGACGAAAAGCAAATAAAGGTCTATCTTTACGGCTTGTACCTCTGCGCCAATCCCGCAAAGGACAACTCTATCGACGCGCTCTGCGCGCGGTTGGATATGACCGAAGCCGAGATATTTTCGGTTTACAGCTTCTTTGAAGACAACGGACTTATTCAGATAATCTCCCGCGAGCCTCTTGAGATTAAATATTTAAGCCTTAAAAAATCTATGCAGCCGCCTAAAAAATATAAGGGCGACAAATGGAATGATTTCAATACGCACCTCCAAAGACTGTACCCCGAGCGAATGCTTACTCCAAACGAATATAACGAATACTATTCATTTCTCGACGACAGCAAAATGGAGCAGGACGCTATGCTTATGATAGTGCAGTACTGCATTGACCTTAAAGGGATGAATGTGCGCTATCCGTATATACTGACAGTCGCCCGCAACTGGGTGCACGACGGAGTTCGCACCGCGTCGGACGTAGAGGATAAGCTAAGGGAGTACGACACTCAAACCGAGCAAATGCGCACGGTGCTTTCCGCGTTGGGCAGAAAAGGAAATGCCGAGCTAGAGGAAAAGCAGATGCTGCTTAAATGGTCGCGCAGCTGGGGATATGAGCTCGAAGCCATACTTGCCGCAATTAAAACGCTTAAGGGCTCCAAGAATTTCAAAAAATTGGACGCAAAGCTGGACGAGTTTTACCGCACCTCTATTTTTACCGCGGAGCAAATAACCGATTATCAGTCGCATATGGAGCATCTGCGCGAAATAGCGCTTTCCGTAAATAAAACGCTGGGAGTTTTTTACGAATCCCTCGACCACGAAATAGAGGTCTATATAGTCCCCTGGACTGTTAAAGGCTTTGATGACGCCGCTCTCACAAAAATAGCGCACCACTGCTTTATTACAAATATCCGCACTCTCGAGGCAATGAATAACGTAGTAAACAAATTCTACGCGCAAGGTCTGCTGACTTCCATAAGCATAGACGAATACTTAAATTTACAGATTGAGCAGGACGCCAAAATAAAGAAGATAATAGAGAAATGCGGACGCGCGAGAGCCGTAACTCAGGCGGACAGAGATTACTACCGCACCTGGTCGGTAGTCTGGGGCTTTGACGACGAGGTTATTTTGTTTGCCGCCGAGCAGTCGGCGGGAAGGACTTATCCTACTCCCTATATCAATCAACTGCTTTCAAACTATAAATCCAAGGGAGTTACAACCGTGGAGCAGGCAAAGCGGACTCCCGTAATTTCCGCAAACACAACGCCAAGAGCCTCCGACCATACTGAAAGAGTATATACTCCGGAGGAACTGCATTCAATCGTGAGAAGTATAGGCACCTTCAGCGATTCGGACCTGTGAGGAGCAAATGAAAGAAAGAGCTATAAAATACGTAACCGATAACCGTCAGTTCAAAATAAATCAAGCTAAAGCGGAGGCTGAGCATAGACTGTCCGAGGCTCTTGCCATTCCCGAAATAGCAAAGGCGCACGAGGCTTATGTAAATCTACGTTTTAAAGCATCTATCCAAAACGGCATAAGCGAAAGCAAAGTTCAAGCCGCGCTTAACAGCTATAAAGCCGCGCTCAAGGCACACGGAATAGACGAAAGCGACTTTGAATACACCCCGCTCTGCCCCGTATGCAAAGACAGCGGAGTATTCAACAGAAAGGTTTGCGATTGCGTTTGGAAGGAATATATAAACGCGCTTAAAAAAGAATGCGATATAGTCAACAAAGCTCCGTTCACCTTTGACGACTGCAACCTAAAAAAAATCAATGACAAACAGCAGTATCAAAATTTAAAGAATTACTATTCATTTATGAAGCAGTATTCCGATAAGCTACCCGATGTCAATCTGAAAAACGTGGTTTTTTCGGGAGGCACGGGAACAGGTAAAACCTGTCTTGCCAGCGCGGTTGCAAGAAATGCCGTAGATAACGGCAAAAGCTGCAAGTTTATGTCCGCGTTTGAATTCAATAACGAAATGCTTTTAGCGCATACCTCGTCCATAGCGGAGCGCACGCATAAACTACACGACGTACTTACCGCCGACCTGCTTGTCATAGACGACCTCGGCGTAGAACCGACATACAGAAACGTTACTGTAGAATATCTGCTTCTCGTTCTCGAGGAAAGAACGCGCGCGGGATTATGCACGCTTATAACAACCAATCTCGGCGCAGACGATTTACAGACAAAGTACGGCGACAGAATATGCTCCCGACTGCTTGACAAAAAGCATTCGCGCATAGCGGCATTCGACGGCAAGGATATGCGCCCACTGTAATTAACAGTATAAAACTTAAAAAGCTCGCAAAAATGCGAGCTTTTAAATTATTGTTCAAATCAATTATTATTAAATGCTACCTCTCCTCTCTGAAATAGGACACCCCAAGCGCCGCAGGCGGCTGCGTATTCTTCTTATTCAACATACTCGATATAGATAAAACTAACACTGTAACTAAGTATGGAAGCATCTTTATTATTTCTGTTTGAGCAAAGCTTATGCCTTCAATATATCCAAATGCCAAAATATACAAGCCCGCAAAGACTATAGAGCCCAAAATCGACAACGCGGGACGCCATAGCGTAAATATAACTAAAGCTATTGACAGCCAACCAAAGCCCTCGAGAACGTATTCCCAGTTGCCGCCCATATAATCCATAACACAAAACAGACCGCCGACTGCGGAAATCGCACAACCTATACAGGTTGAAACATACTTATACTTTGTAACATTTATACCTGCCGCATCCGCAGTTGCGGGATTTTCGCCCACAGCGCGTAAATTAAGTCCTACTCTGGTCTTGCTCAATATAATTTGAACTACTATTGCTATGATAATAGCAAGATAGACAAGCACACCGTGAGAAAGGAAAATTTGTACAAACCAATTATCGCTTTGCACAGCAAACATATCTCTGAAAAATTTGCTTGCTCTTGCAATTATTGCCATTTCCGCTTGAATATCTGAAATCAGATAACCAGCAAGTCCAACTCCAAAGGTAGTCATCGCAAGACCGACGACGTTTTGGTTTGCTCTGAGCGTAACGGTAAGAAAGCTATACAAAAGCCCCATAAGCGCGCCGCTTATCATTGTCATAAGCAACGGTATCAAAATGAGAAGCGCAGGCACGCTAGTACCCATAGCCTTAACAAGATAATATTCGAAAATACATCCCACGGCGGCGCCAACGCTGATTATGCCGGGAATTCCAAGATTAAGATGACCTCCCTTCTCAATGATTATTTCACCCGTAGAGCCATAGAGGAAGGTTGCGCTAAACCTTATCGCAGTAGTTAAAAAATTAACAAACATTTTATTTTACCTCCTCGTTAGCTTTAACATCGCTGATATCGCTTTTTACTAATGTACTATCATCATCTGTAAGCACAGATTCTGTTTTATCTAATAAATCTTCGTTACTACTATCCGACCTCGTCGCTTCATCTACACTGACGGTCACTTGCTCGTGTAACGAGTTTGAGTCGCAAGATACCGTAGCTTTTTGTTTTTTGCTAAATATATTTTTATTAAATATAACTCTGTATCTGACAAAAAACTCACAACCGATTATTATAAGGAACATAATACCCGTCAAAACCTCGGCAAGAAATGCGTTTGGTATTCCATAGTTCTCCATAACCTTTGTAGTTCCGTTAGACAGAAATACCACAATACCGGAAGTGAAGACCATAGCTAAAGGATTGAATTGAGCGAGCCAACTAACAAGAACCGCAGTAAATCCGCGACCTCCTACTGTCGTATCGCTGACCATATGATTTATACCGCCCGCCAATAAAAATCCTACGACACCGCAGATTGCTCCAGACAAAACCAAAGTTCTTATTATAACCTTTTTAACGCTTATTCCAATGTATCTCGCTGTATTAACACTCTCGCCTACAACCGATATTTCATAGCCGTGTTTGCTGAATTTCAAATATCCGAAAACCGCAATAGTAAAAATTATAGACACTATAATACTTAATAAATAATCTCCGCCTGCAATTTGAGGAAGATTACCGTAAGGCAACGGAGAAAGAGACCCCGTTCCTGTAGGAACCCAAACCTTTATGAAATACAACGTTACCTGCAAAGCTATGTAGTTCATCATAAGAGTAAACAAAGTTTCATTGGTATTCCATATAGCCTTAAAAATAGCGGGGATTACCGCCCAAACAATTCCTGCCAAAAGCGACATTAAAAGCATTATAAAAATCAGTGTGTCGTTTGATACCTTTCCCCCAAGATAGAACATACAGGCCGTACAAGCCCAAGCGCTTATAAGAACCTGCCCTTCTGCACCTATATTCCAAAATTTCATCTTAAAAGCGGGAGTAACTGCAAGAGCTATCATCAAAAGAATAGCCACGTCACGAAAAAAAACATTGGTATTTGTCTTTGTCATAAACGCACCTTGGAACATATACTTAATGATTAAAAACGGTGACGTTTTAAGCTCCGCACAACAAATAATGCAAATAAATATAAAACCGCCTAAAATTGCAAGCGCGCGTATTATCCACGCTTTCCAACCGGGAAGACTGCTACGCTTGACTAAATGCAGAATAGGCTCTTTTACACTTTTTGTTTTTGTCATCTTAAATGTCCTCCCTTTCAACTTCGCCTTGTTCGTCGCCGTTTATTGGCTTAACGCTGTCATTACCTTCGGACTGACTTAATCTGCCCATCATCATAAGACCTATCTGCTCCTTTTGAGCGGCTCTACCGTCAACTATACCGGTAATCTTTCCGCCGCATATAACCATAATTCTATCGCACAGGTCAATAAGAACGTCTAAATCCTCGCCTACGTATATAACAGCAACGCCTTTCTCCTTTTGAGCATTGAGCAGATTATAAATAGTATAGGATGAGTTAATATCCAAGCCTCTTACGGGATAAGCCGCCATAAGCACTGTCGGAGCCGCAGCAATTTCACGGCCGACAAGTACCTTTTGCACGTTTCCGCCCGACAGTCTGCGCACAGGAGTACGCGTGCTTGGAGTAACTACCTCCAAATCCTTGACAATGGTTTCCGCAAGCGTTTTCGGGCTCTTTCTGTCAAGGAATACCGCCGACCACGCCTTTACTGCAACATTGGCTACCGCTTTCCCCGATTTTTTCATAAATGCAACAAAAGCGTTAGAATTGTTTTTTACTTCTTCCGATTGTTCTGCCTTCACGTTGCACTCTGTGTTATCTATTTGCTCATCTTTTGCAACATTGATTATATCTGAGTTATTTTGTGTAACAGTATCCTCGTCATCTAATTTTTTAATATTTTTGTACGAACGCAGCATCATATTGTCGATGAGGTCCATATTTCCGACAAGTCCCATACCAAGGCGGTCTTCGGGTACGAAGGATAATCTTACTCCCAAATTTCTTATCTGCATTGGAGTTTTGGAGCGCAAATCGACCTTTTCATTGTTTTTACTCGGGTCATAATACCAGATATCTCCACCGTTAAGCTTCTGAAGTCCGGCTATAGCTTCCAAGAGTTCACGCTGTCCGCTACCTGCAATACCCGCTATACCGAGTATCTCTCCCGAGCGAGCCTCAAAGCTAACGTCATCGAGTATCTTAACTCCGTCGTGATTTGTTGCACAAATATGCTCGACAACCAATCTGTCCTCGGAATTCTGCGGAACAGTTCGATTTATATTGAGTTCTATTTTCTTGCCTACCATCATTTCGGTAAGCTCCTGCTCACAGGTTTCGGCAGTATTTACGGTTGCGATATGCTCGCCCTTCCGCATAACTGCAACTCTGTCCGAAATTTCCATAACCTCGTTGAGCTTGTGAGTTATTATAATAATCGATTTCCCGTCCTCTCTCATACGACGCAGAACGTCAAACAGTTTTTTAATCTCCTGCGGGGTAAGGACCGCGGTCGGCTCGTCAAGAATGAGGATATCAGCGTTACGGTATAAAACCTTTATAATTTCGACCGTCTGCTTCTCGGAAACAGACATATCGTATATTTTCTTTTTTAAATCTATATCAAATCCATATTTATAGGCTATCTTTTGAATAGTCTGCGCTCTGTTACGAGACAGCCAATTAAATTGAAGGCGTTTACTTATTTTAACTAACGGCAAAACACTGACAGCACGTTTGATTTCCTTTTCGGAATGAAATTTAGGTGCAGATAAATATGATAAAATCCCGGGATGGTCCTCGGGTTTGTAATTTTCAAATTCAGAATTCTCTTTAGCGAATTTTTCACAAAGCTTAGATTTTTCTTCCTTTATATCGAAGCCTTGAAATTCCTCGCCCAATATAATGTTGTCTGCTGCACTAAATACATCCACAAGCTTGAAATGCTGATGAATCATTCCTATTCTATGAGCAAACGCATCCTTAGGAGAACGTATAGTAACAGGCAAGCCGTCAATCAAAATTTCGCCTTCATCGGGATAATATATTCCCGCAATCATATTCATAAGAGTGGTCTTACCGCTTCCGTTTTCTCCGAGAATAGATAATATCTCGCCTTTTTTAACGTCGAGATTTACATTCTTATTTGCGATGACATCTCCGAAAAATTTAGAAATGTTTTTAAGTTCTATAGCATTTTGCACGGCGGTTTCCTCCGAAATCACCTGAAAAACAGATATGGCGGAGTGTGCACTCCGCCAATCCGTTTCAATATTTACATTACTTCGTTCTTTAAAGTGATACCGTCTATTCTCAAATCAAAGTAAGGTGCAGAACGGTGATATGACTCTTTAAACACATAATGGCCGTCTCCGAGGTCGAATATTGCTTCCGTGTCGGCAGCATAATCTCCGTCAGTGTCCGCCATATAAGTCGTCAGATGCTTTCCGTTTACCGTGAAGTTTGCACAATCAAACACATAAAGCTCACCGCTTACAAGCTTCTTTCTTGCTGCAACAATTGCTTCGACAGTGCCTTCAGCGCTCGCATTCTTACCTATATTTGTCAATATAACGGAACCATCCTTAATAGAACCGGTGTAGTTTGCCTTGATAGCTTTTCCGGTTGCAACCTGAGCAATCATATGCTTAAGGTAAGGAGTCCAGTTAATGCTTGAAGAAACAATAAAGGTCTCGGGACAAGAGGTGACCGTGCTTCCGTTGTAAGCTACATTAGGTACTCCCTTTTCCTCGCAAGCAGAAGGAGCGCCCATAGAGTCCGCGTGCTGACTGATAAGCTTGCATCCGCCGGCTATCAATGTCTCCGCAGCAGTTTTTTCAGCGGAGTAATCATACCAAGAACCGGTGAACTGCACATCCATCTTTACAGTGGGGCAAACAGATTTTGCACCGAGATAGAAAGAGGTATAACCGGAAATAACTTCAGCATAGGTGTAAGCACCTACATATCCAATCTTCGCTTCTGCAGCAGTAAATTTACCTGCCTTAATCATTTCATTGAGCTTCATACCTGCAGCAACGCCCGCAAGATAACGTCCCTCATAAATGGAAGCAAAAGCGTTGTGAAGGTTGGGAAGAGAACTGCTCGAATGCTCGCTCACTCCGGTAGCGTGGCAGAATTGCACATTGGGGTTAGCCTTTGCAACAGGTACAAGAAATTTCTCGTGTCCAAAAGAATCCGCAAAAATAACATTGCATCCCGCTTCTACAAGCTGAGTTGCAGCAGTGGTACAGCTAGCGTCTTCGGGGATGTTTGCCTTTATAATCAACTGACTCCTTGATAACCCAAGTTCATCGATGGCTCTGTACATAGCGTCGATAAAGTTCTTATCATAGGTTGACTTATTGTCGTGCAAGCAAATCATACCAACCTTAAAATTGGCTGGAATAGTCAACTCCGAATAATCGACAGACTCGATATTTTCGTATGCAGGCAAAACTATCTCATCATCGCTACTTCCGTTGTTACAGGCAACCAGACCTACGCAGAGCGCAGCCACGATAACGATAGCAAACACGAGTGCTAAAGCTTTCTTTTTCATTTTGTTCTCCTTATTAAGCCGTTAGGCTATTGATTTTTAGATGCTTTTTCTGAAAGTCAGCGCGTCGTCCGTCATAGAATCGATAATAGCTAAACTTTCAACCTTAATGCCTTCCGCTCTCAGCGCGTCGCCTCCGCCCTGAAAACCCTTTTCGATAGCAATAGCACAACCTACAAGCGTTGCCCCCGCCTGCTCTATAATGCTTCTCAAGCCCTGTATAGCCGCTCCCCTCGCAAGAAAATCGTCAACAATTAGAACTCTGTCGTCTTTTGATATAAAATCCTTATCGACAACGATAGTCGCGGTATTGTTGTGGGTGTAGGATACGACGTCCGCAAAATAGCAGTTGTCCGACAGATTTGAGGTTTTGGATTTTTTAGCAAAAAGCACCGGCGCATTCATATAGTGCGCGGCGGCGCAGGCTATAGCAATACCCGATGCTTCAACTGTAAGTATTTTGGTGATATTATGAGCGCAAAACCGCGTGGAAATTTCTTTGCCTACGGCAAACAAGAGCTTTTCGTCTATAAGTTGATTTAAAAATCCGCTTACCTTGAGGACGTTTCCGGGATATACCTTTCCGTCCTTCAAAATCCGCTCTTTAAGAAGCTGCATTTTGCACTCCTTCCCACTACATATTGTGGTTAAATGAGGCGCATAGCCCCAAGACTGTGCAGTTGCGATTGATTACTCATACGATACGCAAATTATATCCAATTAAAAAAACAGTGTCAAACGAATTGAGTACAAATAAGCAAGATTTTCCGCTATTTTGGCGCAAAAACACGAAATGTATATTTTGCTGTAAATATATGGAAAATATCCTAATGCTTAACTCAAAATTAAAGTCAAATTCGATTTTGATTTATGTTTATATCTTTATCAAAGTCTTATATATACATAGATATATTATCTTTAATTAAATATATCATTATATATATCTGATAAACTAAAATAAAAAAGCAAGGACGAGCCTTGCTTTTTAAAATCGGATTTAAAGTTCTTATGCGAAATATGCCTTACAGGCTTCCTCTGTCAGCGCAATGGCGTCGTTCAATTCCTGTTCGCTATCTCCCATCACTATAACGCCGTGCTGAGCTATAAAGCAAACTTTGGTTTCGCCTGCAAGCTCAAGCGCCTTGCCAAACGCTTTGTCGGATAAAATCATTCTTGACGGCAGGCAGTTGATTTCCTCGCCAAGTCTATCCTTATATTCGGCTGTTACAGTCATAGGCTTGCCGATAGCCGCAACCGCGCTGACATACCTCGGACACGCTAAAGCGGCAAGCTTTCCGCTCTCAAGCGTAACCTTTCTTACTATTTCCAAGCCGCCGTTGCCGTCATTCTCCCCGGAAATGTTTTGTGCGGATTGCGTAACGTCTTGATTTTCTCCTTCCTGCGCGCTGTCGCTGTTTTCGGATTCGTTTTCACTCTGCGAGCCGTTCTCTCCGCTTGCGGCAGTATCCGCCTTTTCTACCTCTGCCGCTCCTGCCGCGTTCTCTACACTCTGAGATTTCTCCGCGTCTTGAGCCTCGGGTTTACCTGTATATTCCGAGCGCGTAGTAAATTTATAAACAACCTGCTCTATCAATGCGTTTAAAGGATTGAGATGCTGAGTACCTCCCTTATCCTCCGCAAGAAGCTCCGCCATACAAGCCTTGTCAAGCACGTTGACCGCCTCAATAAGCTCCTTAAGACTGCGAGCCTTTATAACCGCGCCGGCATCCGGCATAAGACAGGCGTTGCGATAACCGGAAAGCGCGGTAACGATTTCCGCCGCAACGTTCTTGGACGCGCACTTTACGGTGACGCCCAACAGCTTGGCCACGTTATCCATAACGGGCTGTAACGGCTTGCGCTTGCTTGAATACTTTAAAATAGCGTCGCTGTCCACAATCGCCGCCGCCTCGGACATCTTGTCCTGACGGATAGCGCAGAACAGAATAACCGCCGCCGCGCGAAAATTACCCTCAAAGGACTCTATATTTTTATCGTTTACAAACACGACGTCGTTTTCGCCGATGTTATTAAGGTCAGCCTTAGCTACGGTAATAGCAATACCGTCGCTCTCGCGCACGGCGATATATCCGCTTTCGATATATCCCTTGCTTCCGAACAGCTTTGCGTATTCGCTTATAGCGTTAATTATCTTATTGTCCATATTCATCTCCTGAGTATGCTTTTTTTGCAAGTATTGACTAATTGATATAATATCAAACTATTTACTTAATTAAAAGCAAAAGCGCGATATTTTTTGCAAATTTTATCTATAAGACGCAACGGGCGCGCTCTCGTGACAAAAAGCGTGATAAATCGCGTTTATCGCCTTCTCGTAATCGAAGGTATCCACGCCGACTATGATGTTAAGCTCCGACGAGCCCTGGTCTATCATTCTCACGTTTATATGACTCGAAGCCAAAGCCTCGAACAGTGTTGCCGCAGTGCCGTGGCGCGAAGCCATATTGTGACCGACGGTAGCAATCAGCGAAAGTCCGCTGTGAATATCGATATTATCTCCGTTTACGGTCTCCTGCAATTTTGCAAGCACCTTTTGCATCTTTCCGTTTAGATACTCGTCGCGTATAACCACAGACAGCGTATCTATGCCCGACGGAACGTGTTCGAAGGAGATACCCTCCTCCTCAAGCACCTCGAGCACCTTTCGGCCGAAGCCGATTTCGCTGTTCATCATATCCTTTTCTATATTGATAATCGTAAAGCCCTTTCTGCCCGCAATGCCTGTAATAACCTTATGCTCTCTCGGGAGCTTGTTGTTTGCGACAATCATCGTCCCCTTATAGGACGGATTAAAGGTATTCTTGATGTTGATAGGAATGCCCGCGCTACGCACGGGAAAGATAGATTCGGGATGCAACACCTCCGCGCCCATATAAGCAAGCTCTCTAAGCTCGCGGTAGCTGAGGTAATCTATAATCTGCGGATTATCAACCACTCGCGGGTCTGCGCTGAGGAAGCCGTTTACGTCCGTCCAGTTCTCGTACACGTCTGCGTTGACGGCGCGTGCCACGATAGCGCCCGATATATCCGAGCCTCCGCGTGTAAACGTCCTGACGTTGCCGTCGCCGTCCGAGCCGTAAAAGCCGGGCAAAACAGCTTTTTCCACTCCGTCCAATCTTTCTCTCAGGCTCTCTATAGACTGCTCCAAAAGCAGAATTCCGTTATCGTCAAAATGAATAAGTCCTGCGGTATCGATAAATTCCGCGCCCAATCTTTTTGCAAGCAGCAGCGCGCTCAGATACTCGCCGCGCGACGCGCAGTATTCGCGCGAGCGGCGTTTTTCCATTTCCGCCTTAACCTCGGATAACGTGGCTTTAATATCGAAATCAGGCGTAAGCTCGTCCGCGATATTGCAAAACCGCTTGGTTATTATCTCAAAAGCCCTGTCGCAAACGCCCCTGCTTTCTATTTCGTTATAGCACTCGTAAAGCACGTCGGTAACCTTTATATCTGCCTTATCCCTCTTTCCGGGCGCGGATACTACGGTAAATCTGCGCTCCCTGTCCGCATTTAATATATCGGCGACCAAGCTTATGGTTTTGCCGTTTGCCATTGATGTTCCGCCGAATTTACATACCTTCATATTTATTATATTCTCCGAATTGATATCACTTTTATTGTATTTAACGCGGCGGATTTACGTCACTCCCGACGGCAATTACACTTGTTAAATTTATACGCGGCTAAATGCGCTTTGCCTCCACGTAATAACGCTTTTCCTGCGCCTCGCCCATCGAGAACGTCTTTTTGCAAAGCGCTCCGTGAGCGGATACGTACGCAAACAGCTCGTCCTTCTTTAGCGAAGGCATAATGATAGCCACGCCCTTATTGCTTGCGGCAACCGACATAAGGTTGTCCTCGCCGTGAATATAGTCCATCTTGCAGCCGCTGTTTTGCTTTACAAAGCCTTCCGCTATTCTCTGCACCGCGCTTATAGCCTCCGCGCAATTTACGGGAGCGTTAAATAAAACCTCTTTGCCGTCTACGACCGCTTTTATTGCACTCTCTCCCGACATTCCGCTCTTAAGCTCGGCGATAAGTCGCTCGTCCGCGCCGAAAACGAAGCGGTGAATAGGCTCGAAAGCTATGCCGTCGTCATAGAGATTCTCCATTTCGCAAAGCGCGAATCTTGCGGGGTGCGACCTGCGTTCTTCGATGCTGAGCGTAGGCTTAAGCTCGTTCCAATACGCCTGCGCCGTGGCAAGCGAGTGATTTCCGTCGCCCACCGCAAACAGAAAATCCTTGCCGTCCGCGAGCTTTGCGTCCGCGTACGCTTCAAAGAGAGCTATCGCCTCGTCCGCATTCACCTTGTATCCCGTTATATGACCGCCGTCCATATTGAGGTCGAAGTCGTAAAGAACCTCGCGCGTACTTTCGGCAAGCCGCTCTATTACGCATTTCTTTTCGTCGTCAAGCAACAGGATGACGTGCGGAAGCTCAAGCGGCGCGCCCTCTCTTATTCTCAGGCGAGGAGGAATTCTGTCCATAACGACGTCCTCGGTAGAGCGTATCTGCGCGTGCGACGGATGCGTAAAGCAGTAATCCTCAAGGTCTATGCCCACTATTAGCCCAAGGCGTTCGTTGCCGAACGCGGTCTTTCTTTTGATAAGCACAAAGGTATTTTTATACTCCTCGAATACGCCGTCCTCGAGATATCGAAGCATAGTGTTATGTATATCCGCTATACGACCGTCCGCATTCTCCTCTCCGAGATAGACCTCGGGATAGATAAGACGCAGAGTGCTTTTATTTTCGCCCACAAGCTTGTCGAGCTTATCCCAGTAATCAGGCTGTGACGTGAACTGGTCGCAGGCGACAACCGCCCACTTGGAATAATCCGCACTGCGCGGAAGCAATATATCCACGGGTTTTATAGCAATCATTGAAATCTCCTGTTTTTATGTTTCTTTTTGTGTTCTCTTGCGATAATGGGAGTGACGTTTGGCGAAATGCCGTACGCCATTTCAATTTCGTCGTTAAGCTTATCCATAGTCATATAACGTTTTATCTCGCCGTGCTTTACAACGGAAATAATGCCCGTCTCCTCGCTGACGACGATGGACAGAACGTCAGTTTCCTCGGTAACGCCAATAGCGGCGCGGTGACGGGTACCCATCTCCTTGTTTACGTTGCGCTGAGTAAGCGTAAGGAAACAGCCCGCGGCGATAATGCGGTTGCCTCGCACGATGACCGCGCCGTCGTGCAAAGGAGCCTTGGTATTGAAAATACTCTCCAGCAGAGGCGCGGACAGCACCGCGTCGAGGCGCGTGCCGGTATCAAGAATATTTTCGTGTATATCGCCCGACGAGTCTATAATGATGATTGCGCCGACGTCCTGCTTAGCCATATCCTGACAGGCGGTGAGAATTTCGAGCGTGGAAGCGCGAAGCTCGTCGTTGCTGTTGTGAAGCTCGATGTTTCGGGACGTGGACACCTTTTGGAATATGTTTTTAAGGTCGTTCTGATAAACCACGCAGGCGGCGACAATATCGAAAAGCACGATAAAGTGCGTTATGTATCTTGCTATTTCAAGGGCGGAATGACCTATGAGCTCGGCAAGGATATTTATAAGAATATCCAGCGCGCAGCCCAACAGCAGCAGGATTAAAACCTTGATGTTGCGCTTGTATACGAAAAAGCAAATCACGATAGCAAGCACCGCAAACAAAACGACAAAGTCAATCAAGGCATACAAATCGATGTTTTTGAAAAACTCAATGAAATTGTATTGCATTTTATCCTCCGGTTTTCACATTATGAAAAATGAGTTTTTATTTATATTATCTTACGCTGTACGCGCCGCGGTTTGTCAAAGCCCGATATGCGGACATATTTAAACCGAAGCGGTTAAATATCGAACTCGTCAAAGACCTTATCGTCGGGCTTGGACGCCCTGCCTTCCCTCGCCTCCTCAAACACGCTGTCGGCGTCGTTGCGAAGCTTATAGGCCCTGTTGTCATACTGCTCGTAAAACTCTCCGCGCGTTTCGGGATTGCGGAAAAGCTCCGCCTTTTTTCTTAACAGCTGAGCGATGACGATAACGGCTATAACGTATGCGAAATATATACAGATTGCGGCAATGCTTGCGCTCACCTGCAGGCTGCCAACGACTATCGTATAGCCCATATCGTGCATAATCTGCCAGAAGGACGCGAAAAACGCTCCGTTGTCTACAACGGAAATATATATGGCGTTTTCGGATATTACCAGAATTCCGAGCGCTACCATATAGACGATAGACCACATCTTAAACGAATTGTATTTTTCTACGGGATTGAGATTATACATTTTTGCAATAACAAAAAAGTACAGCGCGAGCATAGCCCCGGTAAGCAGCGTAAATTCAAGCACCGTAGACGAAATAACCGCTATAGAAGGCTCGAGTATGGAAAATATTTCGATAATGCCCACCAAAAACTTCACCGCCGCCGTAGCCGCCATAGCAAGATAGCAGAAATCGTTGCGCGGAATACAGCGCACATATCTTGCCGCGCCTATCTGCCAGACCACAAGCGCGCATAAAAATACTATAGCCATAGGCACAACGCCGTAGGAAAGCATATATCGGATTATCATAACAAACACGCTGAGCGAGCCTGCGGGCTCGGACATCGTTACGGTCAGATAAATCTGATAAGCATTGCGGGCAAAGCACGCAATTAACAGCGCAATCCAAATGATGGGATAATATTTTTTATTGATTTTTGCGTTTGCCATATATACACTCCGATAATTCAAATTAACAGCAGCTCGAACATAGCCTGCGTAAGCGCGGTGCTTTCGTTTCGTCTGCCGCTGAGCACGTCGCACTGCAACGCGTGCAGGCAGTCCACGCTCCTTTTAAGTCTTACCTGCGAATACGTAGACGATACCTTGCGCATATGATAAACCGCTCCGCCGCTCATAGACAGCAAGCCCGCAAGCTCGTCGTTGCCGAGTCCCTTTCCGAGCTCGGCGTGCAGCATCCTGCGATACCTGTCGTACAGCTGATTTATTATGCGCATAGAACGCACGCCGTTCTTATAAAAAATATCCAGTACCCTGAACGCCTTATCCGCGTCCTTCTTGCTGACCGCGTCGGTAAGCTCGTAAATCTGAAAGTCGAAATCCGCCGTCACCATATTTACAACGTCGTCGCGCGTTATTCTTCCCTCGCAGTAGGCTTTGAGCTTTGTAAGCTCGCTTACTATGCGGGACATCGCGCTCTGCGTTCGCTCGGCAAGCTCGGTTATCGCGCCGTCGTCTATTTCGCAGACAGGCTTCGCGGAGCAAATCTTGCGTATCTCCGCCGCAAGCTCCGCATCGGACAGCGCCGAGCAGTCGACATTGACAACGCTCTTACCCTTCAACGACTTAGCCGCGTCCGCGTCGCATTCGGCGACAAGCACGGAGGTATCGTCGGGCGCGTCGATATACGCCTTAAGGGCTTTCTTATCCTCGTCGGTAAGCTTCTGAAAAACAGAAAGAATTACCACCCTGTACTGTCCGAAAACGGGATAGGTATGCAAGGTCTCCACGGCGTCGGCAACTCCGTTCTCCGAGGAAAAGCGTGAAATATTAAATGAAGCAAAGTCCTCGTCGGCGATTTTGCAAAGCATCTTCACCGCCTGCTCTCTCAGATAATCGTCCGCGCCCGCAACTACGTAGACGGGAGAAAATTTCTCCACGCCCGCCGCCGCATTATTAAGATGCCGAGAGAGTTCGCCGTATTTCAAAACACACCGCTCCTATTATAGTTATATAGTATAATATCACTTATTAGTAAACCTGTAAAGAAAATTAGATTATTCATTTTCAAACAAACTCAAAAAAAACGCAGCTGCGCGCAAATAAGGCGATTTTAGGCAAAAATCAAACAAAGCTTCAAATCGCGCTTACCGTTCGCAGCTCTTACAACCCCTACGCAACGACAAATATGTTTATTTGTTTAAAACTGATATTTAATGTACAAATTACGCATACTTAAGCTATGAAAAAATTATTTAAATTGGCTTTAATGCTCATAACCGTCTGCCTGCTTACGATTGGCGCGCCTGAAATCGCGCGCGCCGAGGGAGCGCAGCAGGCATTTAAAACGGTGGCGGTTACGGACGGAAATAACCGAGGAGCAGCAACCCTGTACGGAAGCGGAGATAACTATATAACCGACTTAAAAGTACGCGTAGAATTTAAAAATCACGCTCCGTATGAAATAGCGCTTGAGGACGGCTACTCTCCCTTCATAGCGGCGTTGGACTTCGGCGCGGAGGATAAGCTTTTGTTCTGCTCGTCGCAGACGGGAGGCAGCGGAGGCTACGGAAATTACCGCATATACCGAGTAAAGACAGACTCCTATCAGCTGTTATACGACGATAAAACGGACAGCAAAGCATATACGTATCGGGCGAGATTTTTAATCGGCGGTTTTATGGATATTTACGACTGTACGACCGAAAATGATTTAATTGTACACGTCGGATATATGGACGGGAGCTTTTACGACAGAATATTCAATGCCGACGGCTCGCTTACGGGAGAACAGCCGTATGTAAACGCAGTTTCATTTGTATCGCCCGCGTTAAATCCCGCAAGCGGAGTCTACCGACTGATAACGTATCGCTCGGTAGCGGCGGTAGCCGAGGTCAACCGATTGGGATACATTGTGAACACGCTCGATTTTGACGGAAAAGCATTTACGCCGTCGTTTACGGAATTTTCAATCAAGCTGTAAATTCAAACGACAGGCGGCAAAATATGCCGCCTGTCGTTTAACCTGCAAATACAGTCAGTTGTTAAAATCCGCTATCTACAACACTTTTTTAAGGAATTCCTGAAGTCGCGGATGATGCTCTTCCTCCTCCGAGAAAAATTTATCGGGCGCGCCCTGCTCAAGGATTTTGCCCTGAGCCATAAACAGAATACGCGTTCCCACCTCGCGTGCAAACGCCATCTCGTGCGTAACTATAACCATAGTCATCCCCTCGTCTGCGACCTGCTTTATAAGGTCGAGAACCTCCCCCACCATCTCGGGGTCGAGCGCGGAAGTCGGCTCGTCAAACAGCATAACCTTGGGACTCATTGCCAACGCTCTCGCAATAGCCACGCGCTGCTTCTGTCCGCCGCTCAGAGTGGAGGGATAGACCTCCGACTTTTCGCTTAAGCCTATCCTTGCAAGCAGCTTGTCCGCATTTTCGGAGGCGTCCTGCTTAATCTGCTTAGCCGAGGTCTGAGCAAGAGGCTGTCTTTCAAGCGGCGACGAAGGCACGGTATGCACTATCTTGCGCTCCGTCTTTTCGATTTTATCGGTCAGCTTCAGCTTTTTTGCAGTCAGCTTTTTATCGTAATCAACGTAGGATTTCCCCGCAATCTCCTTATAGCCCTTGGTACTCTCCCACTCCGCTACAATGGGTTCAAGCTGCTGCTTAAGCTCGACAACCCTGCCGTTCAGCCTTTCGATGCGCTTAACCACGTTGGCGTTATACGCCTTTCCGAATGCGTTGTACCAGGCGTTATGCAAGGGTATAAACGCGTTTTTAAGCTTAGCCTTGCGCATATTTTTTATGCCTATTCTTACGGGCGCAAGCATTATATTCTGCTTAACGGTCATATTGTTAAACAGATTGAACTGCTGAAAGACCATACCCATCTTCTGTCGGTGAGTATTGATATTTACCTTTAAGTCGGCGATGTCCACTCCGTCGAAATATATCTTTCCCGAGGACGGGTCCTCGAGGCAGTTCAGACACCTGAGAAAAGTGGATTTTCCGCCTCCCGAGGGACCGACGACAACAATCCTTTCCCCCTCGCCGATTTCGGCGGAAATATCGTCCAAAACAAGCAAATCCCCAAATTCCTTGGAAAGATGCTCAACCCTGATAAGCGGTTCCGCAGACGCGCAAATGCCGTCGTTTAATACACTCTGTTCAATGTCGCTCACTCTTACGCAGCCTCCTCTCTATCAGCTTGATTATCAAAGTCAGCGCAAGCACTATAACAAGATAGAACAGCGCAAGCACTATGTACGGTATCATATACGCGTATGACGAGGACCCGATTAGCTTAAACGCCTGCGTCAAGTCGAATACGGCTATAAAGCCCGCAACGGACGTGTCCTTAACAAGAGCTATAAGCTCGTTTCCCAGCGACGGCAGACTGTTTTTTATAGCCTGCGGAATAACAATCCTGAACATCGCCGAGGTGTAAGACATTCCCAAGCTACGTCCCGCCTCGAGCTGTCCTACGTCCACCGACTGAATGCCGCTGCGCATAATCTCGCTTACGTATGCTCCGCTGTTCAAGCCGAACGTGATTATGGCAACCGCAAGCTTATCCACCTGCACTCCCATAAGCGGAAAAAGCACGTAGTATATCAGAAGCAGCTGCACGATTATAGGCGTTCCTCTGAAAAATCCTACGTATATATCGCCTATTCTCGAAATGACCTTTGCGGTCTTGCTCTGCTTGCCACTGACCTTGACTAACGCGATAACGGTACCAATCGCAATACCTATCAAAAATCCGAATAAAGCAATGTATGCTGTGTTTTTTAAACCCAGCAATACATTCTTATATCCTTCGTTTGTCACAAATGTCTGGACAAACACGCTCCATTGTTTTGAAAAATCCACTTTAAATCCTATCAGGCATTGAAGCTCTTGAGCAGCGAAATTGCCACCGCCTTATCCACTATTACAAAATTGATGTTGCCGTTCAGCATATCCTCGATAGCAAGCGCGGGAGAATCGTATCCGCTGAAGACGAGATTGGAATATCCGTCAAACTCGAGCGATTCGTTACCCAATACAAACTGCTGTCCCGTGGTGCCTGTCTGTCCGCCGCATTTGGCGTTGTTTCCGCTGAGCGTCGCAAGCACAGCCTTAACCTCCTCAGAGGTTGTGCAGTAATCGAATACCGTATTTCCGTTTTTGGTAAGGATAACCTGCGTCGTATCATAGTAAGGATTGCTGAAATCCACAACCTTAGCGCGCTCCTCCGTTACCGTGAGAGCCGCCATACCTATATCGTATACCGCTTGAGTTTCAACCGCGTTTACAACCGCCTCGAAATCCATATGCACCACTACGAGCGTCTTATCGAGCGCCTCGGCAAGGAGTGCTGCTATTTCGATATCTATACCTGCGATTTTATTTCCGTTCTGATACTCAAACGGCGCAAAATCCAGATTGGTTGCAACTACAAACTCGTCCTCGGAATTGCTCGGCTCGGTCTTGTATGCGGTACCGAAGCCGTTTAACTGCTCGGCGGTTGCGCCGAGATACTTGATTTTAATTGCCTCGATTTCCGCCGCCTTTTCGGCAAGCAAGCCGTTTACCTGCTCCTTAAGCTCCGTCTTTTGCTTATTGAATATAAACGCGTATTGTTCGCTTGAAAGCTCGGCGTTTACCATATTTATCTTCTTGGAGTTTGAGTCATTGCCGTTGTTGCACGCAACGAGCGCAAAGCACACGCCGATAACAACCGCTACGCACATTATGGCAGTCATAATTTTAATTGCTTTTTTCATCCTTTTATCCTCGCTTAAAAATTATTTTTTGTTTGTGCTGTCATACTATCACTATCAATAAAATAATGCAACTGATTTTTGCATAAATTTTCAGAAAATTTTTATTTTAATCATTATTTGCGTTATTTATGCACAATTTATGCAATTATGCGATATTTTATGCATATTTTTCTATTTTTTATCCTGCCCTGCGGCATACCTCTCAAGCCTTGGATAATTTTTTAAATTGACGGTTATGGGGTTTTGATATATTATAAATCTAAATTTATCGATAAGGTTATAAAATCGTCGACGCTTAGCTTAAAAGGATAATATGGATAAAAACAAGGTAATAATATTCGATACCACCCTGCGCGACGGAGAGCAATCTCCCGGCTGCAGTATGCACCTCAGCGAGAAGCTTGACATAGCCGAGGCGCTCGAGGAGCTTGGAGTTGACGTAATCGAAGCGGGCTTCCCTGCCGCAAGCGAGGGAGAATTTAAAGCCGTGCAGGAGATAGCCGCGCTGTGCAAGCGCGCGTCCGTAGCGGGGCTTTGCCGTTGCAAAAAGGAGGACATCGACCGCACCTACGAGGCTGTAAAAAATGCCGTGCGTCCCCGCATCCATATATTTATCGCCACGTCGGAAATACATCTCAAGCGCAAGCTGAATATTTCCGAGGAGGAATGTCTTGCAATAATAGATAAATACACTCGCTACACGCGCACGCTTATCGACGACGTGGAATTCAGCTTTGAGGACGCTTCGCGCACCTCCTACGATTTTTTGACAAGGGCTGTTCAAACGGCGGTAGACGCGGGCGCGACAACGGTAAACGTCCCCGATACGACGGGCTACTCCGCCCCGGACGAGATAGCCGCAATGATAACGCACCTTAAAAACAACGTCCGCGGAATTGAAAACGTCATTTTGTCCGTACACTGTCACAACGACTTAGGTATGGCGGTTGCCAATTCGCTCGCAGGCGTACGTGCGGGCGCGCGTCAAATAGAATGCACCGTGAACGGCATCGGCGAACGCGCTGGAAACGCCGCGCTCGAGGAGGTCGTAATGGCGCTTAAAACGCGCGAAAATCTTTTCGGGCTGCATACGGATATAATAGCAAAAAGAATATACCGCACATCCAAGCTGGTATCGGGAGTGATAGGCGTAAGGCTTTCGCCCAACAAGGCGGTTGTAGGCGCAAACGCGTTCGTGCACGAATCAGGCATACATCAGCACGGAATATTGCAGGACAAAGCGACCTACGAAATAATAAATCCGCTGGACGTAGGCATACCCGAAAACGCCCTGCTGCTTGGCAAGCACAGCGGCAAGCACGCGTTTAAGGAGCTTGCCGAGGAAATGGGATACGCGCTTACAGACGAACAGATAGACAGCGTATTCCCCTCCTACAAGACGCTCGCGGAGCGCAAAAAGACGGTTTCGAGAGTGGACATCGAAGCCTTGCTGAGCGGCTATACTCGCCGCATAGTAAAGAGGATATACACACTTAAGGACTATGACGTATCGGCATACAAAAACAGCGCGTCGGCAACGGTAACTCTCGAGTCGGAGGGAAAAATCATCAGCGACAAAATGAGCGGCGACGGACCTATAGACGCAGGCTTTAAGGCGATTTCCTCGGCAACGGGACAAAATTTCAAGCTTATTGACTATCAGGTACACTCTGTAACCGAGGGCAAGGACGCGCTTGGCGACGCAAGCGTAAAGCTTGCAAACGGAAACGTACAGATGACGGGCAAAGGCATATCCACCGACGTACTCGAAGCCTCTCTCATAGCCTATCTCGACGCAACCAACAAGCTGCTGCAAATGGAAAATTAAAGACAGGCTTTGCACAGAACCGATTTTAATATACAAAATATGACAAATAAAATAGAGTTTTTGGACACAACGCTCCGCGACGGAGCGCAAGCGGTCGGAATGAGCTTCTCACACCGCGACAAGTCGAGTATAATGGAATTGCTTGACGGTTTCGGCATACAGCTTATAGAATGCGGAGCGGCAAACCCCAAGGACCGCGAGTTTTTAAAGACCGTAAAAAACAATAAGCTTACGGTTTTCGGCTCGACAAGGCGAAAGGACAACAGCGCGGAGTGCGATTCCGCCCTTAACGGGCTGTTAGAGGCGGATACCCAAACGGTCTGTATATTCGGCAAATCGGGAGCATTGCAGGCAGAACGCGTACTTGGAGTAACTCCCGACGAAAATATCGCGATAATCTGCGACAGCGTGAGCTATCTCAGGTCGCACGGCAAACGAGTCATATTTGACGCCGAGCATTTTTTTGATGCATATGCGCAAAACAGCGATTATGCGATATCCGTGCTTAAAACAGCGGCTCAAGCGGGCGCGGATACGGTTGTGCTTTGCGATACCAACGGCGGCACTATGCCCTGGCAGATTTACGACGTTGTGAAACGCGTAATATCCGAGCTGCCGCCGAGCGTTAAAACAGGAATACACACTCACAACGACTGCGGTCTTGCAGTAGCCTGCGCCCTGTCGGCGGTAAAGGCGGGAGCCTTGCACGTGCAAGGTACGTTCCTTGGCTTCGGCGAGCGATGCGGAAACGCAAATCTGTCGTCCATAATTGCGGATTTACAGCTTAAAATGAATATCGATACGGGCTGCGACCTTACAAGGCTGACAGCTACCGCAAGGCAGATAGCCGAGATTGCAAACGTGCGACTTGACGAAGGAATGCCCTACGTAGGGCTGTCTTCCTTCGCGCACAAGGCGGGAATGCACGTGGACGCAGTGCTTAAGGACTCGCACACATTCGAACACGTACTGCCCGAGAGCGTAGGCAACGAACAGCGACTTGTTTTAAGCGACGTATCGGGACGGAGCGCGGTTTCACATAAGCTGTACGCACTGTTTCCCGACCTCGACAAGACAAATCCCAAGACCGAGGAAATATTGAAAAGGATAAAGGAGCTTGAAAGGGACGGCTTTCAATTCGATACCGCGGACGGAAGCTTTACGCTGCTTGCAAAACGAATGCTCGGAGCTTATAAAGCTAAATTCGAGCCCATAGGCTACCGAATAACCGAGAGCAAGCCCGACGGCGTAAGCGAGGCGGAGGTCAGTATAAGAGTTGGCGATACCGCGACAACGGTTAAGCAAAGCGGAAACGGTCCCGTCAACGCACTGGATAAGGCGTTGAGAGAAGCACTCACGCGCCATTATCCCGATATAGCAAGCATAACGCTTGCGGACTATAAGGTGCGCGTTTTGGACTTCGCGGCGGCAACGGGAGCAAAGGTTCGCGTGCTTATAACCTCTACCGACGGCAGGAGCAGCTGGACTACCGTGGGAGTTTCCACCGACGTGATAGAGGCAAGCTGGACGGCGCTTAAGGACAGCTTTGAATTCAGGCTGTGCGCAAACGACCAAAAGGAATTGTTATGATTTACAAAATACTTGCACTTACAGATAAAAATACGGACATTGCTTTTGATTATGCTAATCGAATACTGAAAGCGATAGAGAACAAATTTGAAAGAGAATTTCGATTTGACAACGTCGGATTTGCCGAAAACAATAAATCGGTTATAGAAAAAGCGAAAGCGTCCGACGCGGTCTTGATTTTCGGCGATATAAACAAGCTTTTGATACGCGAGCTTTGCAAAGAGCTTTCGTTGCATACTCGCGTTTGCCGCATCGGCGACAGTACTGTTGTAACCGACGAGCTTAGCGGAATATATTCGGGAGAACAGGGCTTCAGAAGCAATCCGAAATTCGGAAGAGAGGCATATGACACCGAGTGCTACAGCGAGCTTGAAATAGAACGCACGGCGCGCATCGCCTACGAGCTGCAAAACATCAGAAGCTTTATTCTTGCGGACAAAGCGGACGAGCTTGCCACCTCCAAGCTGTGGCGCAAGATAGTGACGGATATAAACGAGGACTACCCTTATATAAGCGTAGAATTGAAAAGCGTAGAAAACACAGTAGCGGAGCTTGCCGAAAACAACATAACGGGCACTATTTTAACTCCCCAAATATTCAGCGATATACTTATAAATATAATCAAAGCCAAATCGCAACGGCAGGGCTTCAGTGCTTTACTCGGCGATACTGCCCTCGGCGCTTTTCATATGACAAATGCAAACGGCGCGAAGCTAACTCCCCTGCAATGTCGGGAAATACTATGCGCCGCAGAATTTATGCTACGTCACTCCTTCGATATGCAAAGCGAGGCGGACTGCATAAAAGCCGCGCTTGCAAAAGCAGCAGTATCCGACGCGGACTTTGCCGAAAAAGCTTTATCTACTATATAAGCCTATGTAAGCAACACCATCCGCTCGGCTATTCAGTTGCAATAATATTGCGAAATTATTTTTTATTCTTTTCTATATAATCGACTACGCTCTGAACGGTAGAAAAGCCGCGCATATCGTCATCGTCAACGATTATGCCCCACTCCTCCTCTACAAGCATAAGCATTTCTACAATGTCAAGGCTGTCGGCATTTAAATCCGTCAGGATATTGCTGTCTGCCTTAATGCTGTCAATGTCAATGGACATCTGCTCCGAGATAAGCTCTCTTACTCTTTGTAAAATCATAATGGACCTCTTAAATAGATTTATTTGTGGTTGTTTTAATTAGTATTTTAGTTTTCAATATTCCACAACGGAAAGGCTGTCTATATCAAAGGCGCGGATATTCTGTTCCTCGGCGCATACGCAGGCGTGATAGCCGTCGTATACGGGAAAATGCTCGAAATGCGCGTCCTCGGGTATTTCGCACCTAAGCGCGGAAAGTCCCTCTCCCGTAAACTTCAGATAGCTTTCGCGCTCCGTCCACTTTTCAAAGAAATCCTCATCGCCGTCCGCCGATATAAACTTAAATTTTTCGTAGTCTATAGGGCGTATCTTTTCTATGTCGACGCCTATGGGCGCGTGGGATATTCCAAGCATAGTTACGCCGTGCGAATGCGACAGATTAAAGTATACGTCATCGCAATCGAAACGCGGTTTTTTACCCTGTTCGCGGATTATTTCAACCCTTTCGGGCAATTCGTAATCGCCTATAAGGTCGCGGTAATTGGAATATCCAAACCTTATAAACTTATCGCTGTCCACCTCTCCGCGCGTAAAAAACAGTATCATTTTGCTCCTCACATTCTGCCGTATGTGCTGTTAAGGTCAAGAAAATAGTTTCTGTCCACCGTAGTCATAAGATGATACGGCAAGCGATACGTCCAGTTGCCCTCCGCAATGCCGGGGATATTCATACGCGTATCGCCGCCGTAGCCGAGCATATCCTGATACGGCAATATCATAAGCGTAGAGGACGACATCATAAGCGTCTTTATTATAGCCTTGGTAGAGCCGCAGTCGGGACCTCCCGCGCCCCAGCCCGCGCCCTTAAAGCCGCAGTACTTAAGAACGTAATTTCTTGCTCCCTCGTTTAGCTCGTACAGCCATCCGAGCGTTGTATTATTGTCGTGCGTACCCGTATATGCAACGGTATTTACGTCATATCTGTAAGGCAGATGCACGCTCGGCGTTCCGTCAAAGCCGAACTGGAATATGCGCATAGTCGGTATGCCGAGGCTGTCTATATATTCCCTGCAATCGGCGTCGATAAGTCCCAAATCCTCCGCGATAAACAGCGCGTCGGGATTGTCGGAATATACAAGGTCAAGCAGGCTGTCGGCAGGACCAAGCTCCCAGTGTCCGTTAGCCGCCGTATCGAAATCCTTTGCGGGAATGGAGTAGTAATTATAAAACGCGCGGAAATGGTCCAGCCTCAAGGCGTCGTACAGCTTAAGGCAATGGGAAATCCTGTTGCGCCACCACTTAAAGCCGTCCTTTTTCATATTCTTAAAGTCGTACAGGCAGTTTCCCCAAACCTGTCCCGTCTTTGAAAACGCGTCCGGCGGAACACCCGCTATCGCCTTGGGCAAAAGATTTTCGTCAAGGTCGAAATCCTCGGGATGCGCCCAGACGTCCGCGCTGTCAGTAGCGACGTAAAACGGAAGGTCGCCGATTATGCGGACTCCTCTTTCGTTTATCCTTGCCTTAAGCGCGTTCCACTGCCTGAAAAATTCGTATTGCTCGAATATATAAAATTCGATATCCTCTTTATACTGCTCCTTGGCTTTTGCGATTGCCTCGGGCTTTCTGAACTTAAGACCGTCCTCCCACTTCCACCAGGCTGTGGAGTTGTCGTCGGCAAGAGCCATAAACAACGCGTAGTCCTCAATCCAATGCGCCTGCTCGCGGCGGAACGCCTCGATTTCAGCCTTGATTTCCGACGTCACGCGCGAGTACGCAAGGCGCAGATACCTCTCGCTGTTAAGCCTTGCAAAGTCATAGTCCGTTCTGTACGGCTCGCCGTGATACTTGCAGGCGTTTACCTCGTCGGAGGAAAGAAGTCCCTCCCGCTCGAGCTCCTGCGGACATATATACATTCTGTTGCCCGCATAGGTGGATATTCCCGAATACGGCGAATTGCCGCAGCCCACGGTTGTGATGGGCAGAATCTGCCACCAGGAAAAGCCCATATCCGCGGCTATATCCGCAAACGCGTCGGCGTCGTGAGAAAAGCAGCCTATGCCGAATTCTCCCGGCAGCGAAGAAATATTAAGCAAAATTCCCGACGCGCGTTTAAATCTTTTGAATTTTTTTTGCATATTACTCCTCAACTCTGATGAGCGCGGCAACCTTGTCAACTCCGTCAAGCTGCTCCGCCTCGCAAAGAGCCTTGCGCATTACGCTCTCCCTCACCTCGTGAGTTATCAGTACAAGCTCGTCGTCCGCCTTTTGCAAAACGGATTTTATGGATATCTTGTTTTTACTGAGAACGCCCGCAATCTTACTGAGCGTTCCGTCCCCCGTCTTAACGTCAAAGCGAACGTAGTACATAGTAGAAAAATCATTAAGAAACGCGTTTTCGTCAACATCCTTTATATTTTCAAACGGATAACGCCTGTGCTCCTCGTTGCGCGCGCAAAACACTATGTCGCTTACAATCGCGCTTCCCGTAGGCAGCGCGCCCGCGCCTCTGCCGTAAAACATAACGTCGTCCACGCTGTCGCCCGAAAGGAACAGAGCGTTAAACGAACCCTTTACAAACGCAAGAGGATGGGAATTTGGCAAAAACGCAGGATGCACCCTCGCCTCTATTCTGCCATCCCTCTGCCCCGAAATAGCAAGCAGCTTTATAGTATAGCCAAGCTCCTTGCCGTAAGCTATATCCTTTACGCTTATATCTGAAATTCCCTCTCGGATTATCTTGTCCACGGGAACGCGTCTGCGATATGCAAGCGAGCTTAAAATACTGTTCTTGTATGCGGAATCGAAGCCGTCCACGTCCGCGGAGGGATTTGCCTCGGCATAGCCGAGCCGCTGAGCCTCCTTAAGACAGGAGGCATAATCCACGCCCTCGTCGCTCATACGCGTGAGAATGTAGTTTGTAGTGCCGTTTACAATGCCCTTAAGCGAGGTTATGCGGTTTGCCTGCATACTGTCCGTAAGCGCGCGGATTACGGGCACTCCGCCGACGCAGCTCGCCTCGAAATACAGTCCGCCTCCGCCTGCCTCGGCAGCCTGTTCAAGCTCCTGCCAGCACTTTGAAAACATCTCCTTATTTGCGGTTACTATGCTTTTGCCCGCATACAAAGCTTTAAGCAAAAAGTTTCTGGCAGGCTCTACGCCGCCGAAAAACTCCGCGACTATCTGAATGTCGGGATTGTTTACAATCTCGTCTATATCCCTTGCGACAATACTCTTGTCGATGCCAAGCTCCGCTATGCGCGCTTCGTTCCTGTCAAGCACAGCCTTAATCTCGACGTCAACGTCATCGTTTTTCAGTATCATCTCGCGCTTATCGCGCAGTATCTCGTATGTGCCTCCGCCTACGACTCCAAGCCCAAGCAGAGCAACTCCGACGTGCTTTACGCTCATACCAATCTCCTTCTATCTGTTTCTGTCATAAATGTATTTCAATCCCTTAAGCGCAATAGCTCTGTCCACTACGTCAAAGAGATTGGGCTCCGTATTTGCAACAATCTCGCTCAGACCGCCCGTCGCGACAACCTTAGCGCAACGCATTTCGGGCAAAGCGCGGTACTTTTCAAGCATATATTTGACAAGTCCCGTATATCCGAATATTATGCCGCTCTGCATACAGGCGCGCGTATTTCTGCCTACTACGTTTTCGGGAGCGGACAGCTCGATTCTCGGAAGCTTGGCAGTGGCGGCCGCAAGCGATTCGGTGGCTGTCATAATGCCGGGCGCTATCGCTCCGCCCATAAACCTGCCGTCGGCGGCGACGAGATTAAACGTCGTAGCCGAACCGAAATCCACCTCGATTACGGGACCGCCGTAAAAGTGATATGCCGCCGCCGCGCCGACTATTCTGTCCGCGCCGAGCTCGGAGGGATGGTCGTAGTCGATTGATATGCCCGTGTCGAGCGTATGCGAAATACAAAGCGGTTTTATTCCTATGTAATAGCCGCACATATGCTCCAGAGTATAGTTCAGCGCGGGCGCGACCGACGACATAACCGCGTGCTTTATATCCTTAAAGCTTACGCCCTGCTGCTTGAGCAGGTCGTAAAGAACCATACCGTACTCGTCGGCGGTACGCTTGGCTTTTGTAGACATACGCCAGGATGCAACTATATTATCGCCGTCGAAAACCCCGATTTTAACGTTAGTATTACCTATATCCATTGCAAGAAGCATAGCAGCAGCGTGTGCAAGGCACACATACCTCAAATATAATTATAAGTAGTATATCAAATAAACTTATTATTATCAAGATAAAGATAACAATAAAAAGCCCTTATCAGTTGGCAAGCGCGATAAATATGACGCACATAAACGAGTATATGTTAAAAATAAACGTGGGCAGAAACTCTATTGCTATTTTGTAATCCTTTATTAAAAAACGCACGAACAGAGTATAGGACATAGCAAGCACTATAGTTATACATACAAGCGCGGCTATAAGGCTTTTAAGCGTAAAAAAGCAAAGTACAAACAGAACGCAGCCAATGCCCATAACCGCAAAAAATATCATTGACGGGAAAATATGCTTATACTCTACAAGCCGCCCGATTGAGGCAATGGAGGAAATATAAGCGGCGCACACGAAAACGGTAAACCATCCGTTAGGCACCAAAAACGCGGGTTTGTTGAGGGCAAGATACCATTTGAGGTCGAATTTAAAGCAATAGGTGCATAAGCCCGCCACTATAAGCGTGCATAATAAGCCTGCTACTATTCCGAGCATCCGCTTTAAATACTTCACATCAAAATATATTTGAAATTTTTATTTTAAATACTCGGTAACACATTTTTTTTAAAATGCGTAAGGTAATGTAGGAGAAATCCTAAAATATCTGGAGGTACATACTATGAACTTTTTTGCAAACGGTGGCTCAAACGGTTGTGGTTGCAATTGCTGCGACCTGATACTTCTTATGCTCATCTTAAACAACTGCGGATGCGGTTGCGGCGGTAACGGCTGCGGCGGATGCGGTTGCACCAACAGCTGCGACCTCGTATGGCTCATTCTCATCTTGTCCTGCCTGTGCGGCGGCGGCAACAACTGCTGCTGCAAGTAAGACTTGCGAGGGTAAAAGGGATGCAGTCGCATCCCTTTTTTATTTTGCGGATATATAAGGATATAATCATTTGACTTTAACGTAGATATTCTTTATCATTTTATACAGGTTATTACATATTGTACGCAAACCGGCGTGCAAAAAGAGGTGTATTATGGCAAATCTGACAATGGACAAAATAGTAGCGCTGGCAAAGAACCGCGGCTTTGTATATCCGGGCAGCGAGATATACGGCGGACTGTCCAACTCGTGGGACTACGGTCCCCTCGGCGTAGCCCTTAAAAACAACGTAAAGCAGGCTTGGTGGAAGAAGTTTGTAGTGGAAAGCCCTTACAACGTAGGGCTTGACAGCGCAATACTTATGAATCCGACGACCTGGCAGGCGTCGGGACATATCGGCGGTTTTTCCGACCCGCTTATGGACTGCAAGAGCTGCAAATCCCGTCACCGTGCGGATAACCTTATAGAGGACTATATGGCGAAGCACGGCATAGAACAGAACATCGCGGGCTGGAGCAACGAGCAGATGGAGGCGTATATAGCCGAGCATAATATCCCCTGTCCCGTATGCGGAAAGAGCGACTTCACGGGCGTAAGAAAATTCAATCTTATGTTCAAGACGTTTATAGGCGTAACCGAGGACAGCACGTCAACGGTATATCTGCGCCCCGAAACCGCGCAGGGAATATTTGTGAACTTCAGAAACGTACAGCGCACAACGCGCAAAAAGCTTCCGTTTGGAATAGGACAGATAGGCAAGAGCTTCCGCAACGAGATAACTCCGGGAAATTTCATCTTCCGCATACGCGAGTTCGAGCAGATGGAGCTTGAGTTTTTCTGCAAGCCCGGCACCGACCTCGAGTGGTTTAACTACTGGAAAAGCTTCTGCCGCGAGTGGCTGACAGAGCTTGGAATAAAGGAAGAAAATCTCAGGCTTCGCGACCACGACGCCGAGGAGCTTTGCTTCTACTCCAAGGCGACAACCGATTTCGAGTTTAAATTCCCCTTCGGCTGGGGCGAGCTTTGGGGAGTTGCCGACCGTACGGATTACGACCTCAATCAGCACATTAAGACGAGCGGCAAGGACTTGAGCTATATCGACCCGGTTACAAACGAGAAGTACGTGCCCTACGTAATAGAGCCTTCGCTCGGCGCGGACCGCGCGTTCCTTGCGTTCCTGTGCAACGCCTACGACGAGGAAACCGTCGGAGAAAACGACACCCGCGTAGTCCTGCACTTCCACCCCGCGCTTGCGCCAATAAAGGTTGCGATACTTCCCCTGCAAAAGCAGCTTAACGAAAAGGCTGAGCAGCTTTACTCCGAGCTTTCCAAGCATTTTGCGTGCGATTTCGACAGCTCCGCGTCAATAGGAAAGCGCTATCGCAGACAGGACGAAATAGGCACTCCCTATTGCGTAACAGTTGACTTCGAATCCCTTGATGACGATTGCGTGACCGTCCGCGAGCGCGACAGTATGGCGCAGGTTCGTCTGCCTATCGAAAGTCTTGTCGCTTATTTTGAAGATAAACTTAAGTATTGATAGAATTCTTAAAATATATTTTAAATTTAAAAGTCCGCTTCTGCGGACTTTTATTTTAGTTATCTTTCGGAAAACAAATATATACTCAATAAAGATTGATTATATTTTTAAATCGTTTTACAATTAAAATATTATATTTATTGTATTTATCTGCGTAATTATTAAATTTTTTAATAGTATTAAAACAAAGAGGTTAATTATGATTAAATTATATGAACTGAGAGAGGGGAAAAAGCTTTCGCAGCGTGGTGTTGCCAAGGCATTATCCATAAGTCAATCAACCTATCATAATTGGGAAAATTCCATTACGCAGCCCTCCATCGAACAGCTTATAGAGATTGCAAAATTTTTCGGAGTATCCGTCGATTATCTGATTGGCAACAGCGACTACGAGGGTATAATACACTATAGCGACAGTTTTTTAACACAGGATGAGACCGAGCTTATAAAGGTTTATAACACTTTATCGGAAAACGGCAAAAAAAGCATATTGACATTTATTAAAAGCATCAAGTTTGATAATTAAAAATGAAAAAACGAAAAGTTTTAGGTAACGCAAATATTGTAGGCGCAAAAATCGCAATGCTACGTAAGGAGCGAAATTTTTCTCAACAGGATTTTATTGCTAAAATTCAAATTGAAGGCGTAGATATAAATCCGTCAAGCTATTCCAAGCTTGAGGGACAGACCCGCATTGCGACAGATAAAGAAATATATGCTATCGCTAAAATTTTAAACGTTAAGCTTGAAGATTTGTTTAATTGATTAAAGCGTGGTTATTTTAATTTAATCATATCCTTTTCATCTATACAGATATCGGCAATATCACAGCCTGTGTTTTCGTCTGTAAATATAACGTACCACTGGTTGTTTATCGCGTAGCTTTCCATAATTACGCCGCGCATACCCTTATGCACGCCGTATTCTGAATACTCCTCTTTTTCAACAACAACCTCTATATCGTCATATTCGTTAAATTCAGACGTAGTAAATGCCGATTGCTTTTTAAGAGTGCCGAAAACATCGTCAAGCTCCGACAAAAACTCTAAAGGCAATGTATATCCCGTTTCCTCTACGTCCATTGAACTCACGTTGCAAACGGCATAATCTCCTACATTATGTTCATTAAAGAATATAACCGAAATTTCATCCTGATTATCCCCTGCAACTACTCCGTGCGCGCCCTTCTCTATACCTTTTGAAAGATAGTATTCGTCATTTACTTTTAACTCTATTATAGAACCTATTTTCATACCGCACCAACCTGATAGCTATAATCACGGAATACAAAAACATCGTTTTTGCTGATAAAAACGTCTTCATTCAGATGAAGAACGCGAAAGACGCGTTTTTGCGAACAGCCAAACGTACATATCCGTACGTGACTGTAAGCAAAAACGCGTCTGACAAAGTTATTCGCTGAATGAAGGTGTTTTTAACTGCATACTGAGCAACGCCAACGAAGCCGCCAAATCCTCCCCCTTAACTGCTATACCCGCGGGCAAATTAAGATGTACGGGAGCAAAGCACCAAATAGCCTTTATCCCCGCATTTACCATACTGTCCGCCACTCCCTGCGCCGCGGCGGAGGGAACGCAGATTATTCCCAGCTGTATTTTAAATCTTTTTACAGTGCTGTCCAGCTTATCCATATGATAGACGGGTTTGCCGTTTATCTCGGTGCCTATAACGCTTTGGTTGACGTCAAAGGCGGCAACTATATTAAGTCCGTAATTGCGGAAGCCGTCATAGCCCATAATAGCTCTGCCGAGTCCGCCTACGCCGACAAGCACCGCGTCGCGCGTATTGTTATAACCTAAATATCCTTCGAGGTCGGCAATAAGCTCTTTGGTGATATATCCCGTTTTAGGCTTTCCCGCCACGGATGAAACAAACGCAATATCCTTGCGCACCTGTACGGGATTAAGTCCCAATCCGTTTGCAATGGTCGTACTGGACACCGTAGGCACAGCCTGCTTATCAAGCTGATAAAGGTATCTCAGATAAGACGGCAAGCGTCTTAGGGTTGCTTTTGACATCTCGGTATTCTGTTCCTGCATAATTACCTCCAATCAAATGTTTTATTGCTATAATTTAATCACACGAAGTGTGCGAGTCGGTTGAGAGGCTTGCGCCGATTTGTAACGCTATTGCACTTTCAATACGTTTTTTAAACAAATCACAGCCATATGAGTAAACTCCGTTTATATCGCCGGTTGCATTGTATGCGTTTGCGGCGCAACCGCCGGAGCAATAAAGTCTTGCCCAACAATCGTCGCATTCCTTACGAGAATAAGCATTGCAGCGTTTAAATTTATCGCGTGTATCCGTGCGGGTAACGCCCTGCCATATATCGCCCATCAGATAATCCTTGTTGCCAACAAACTGGTGACAGGGGTACAGCTCTCCCGTAGGCGTAACGGCTAAATATTCCGTGCCGCTGCCACAGCCCGAAATACGCTTATATATACACGGTCCGCCCTCGAGGTCGAGCATATAATGATAAAATGTAAAGGGCTTGCCCTGCTTTTCACGCTCGAGCATCATAACCGCAAGCTTTTCGTACTCCTTAAGCACTGTCTGTTTATCCTCCTCGGTAAGCGCGTATGCGTCGGCGGGAGGACACACGACAGGCTCCATACTCAGCTCGTTAAAGCCGAGGTCGAGCATTGTCTGAATATCCTTTGTGAAATCGGGATTGAAATGCGTAAAGGTGCCGCGCATATAATAGCTCTTATCTCCGCGCGCCTTTACAAATTTCTGAAACTTAGGTACGATAACGTCAAAGCTGCCCTGTCCGCCCTCCGTCTTGCGGAAGCGGTCGTTGACCTCGCGCCTGCCGTCAAGACTGAGCACCACGTTGTCCATTTCACGGTTGGCAAAGTCAATAACGTCGTCGTCTATAAGCATTCCGTTTGTCGTAAGAGTAAAGCGAAAATGCTTGCCCTTTTCATTCTCTATAGACCGAGCATATTCCACAAGTCTTTTTACGACGTCAAAGTTCATAAGCGGCTCGCCGCCGAAAAAGTCAACCTCGAGATTGTGACGGGTGCCGCTGTTCTCCACAAGAAAATCAAGCGCGCGCTTTCCGACCTCGAAGGACATAAGCGCACGTTCGCCGTGATATTTCCCCTGCGCGGCGAAGCAGTATTCGCAGTTTAAATTACAGGTATGAGCAACGTGCAGACAAAGCGCTTTTATAACGGTATCGCGCTTTGCAAGCTTCTCCACGTCGGGACGGAAGGTGTCCTCTGCAAATAAAAGCCCCTCCGCTTTTAATCCGTCAACGTCCTCAAGGCACTCGATAACATCCTGCTCGCTCACGTTGTGCTTACTGCTGACTGTACGTATAATCTCGTCGCGCGAGGTGTTTTCGTAGGCGTTTATGACGTCAAAAGCCACGTCGTCCACACAGTGAACGCTTCCGCTCACCGAGTCAAGCGCTACGTTGTATCCGTTTTGTCTGAAAGTATGTACCATATATTCGCAACCTTAACTTGAAAAACGCCTATCCTTACGATAGGCGATATCTCATTTCTGTAAAATCGGGTTTATTTTGCCGCTTTCTCGCACTTCTGATTGGCAACGCCGCAAGAGGTCTTGCAAGCGGATTGACAAGAGGTCTGGCATTCGCCGCAGCCGCCGTTTTTCTTGCTCTCGCCGAGATTGCGCGTTTTAAGTGTAATAATTCTTTTCATAGTTATGCTCCTTTATGTTTCTTATATTTTATAAATAAATATCTTTTACATTATAGATATAAATACCTTACCTGTCAAGCGGCAAGCGCGCACTGATAGCGGCAACCTCTGTTTAACGCAATTCGCTTTCATATGTACGACGCACGTATATCAGTTTACGTCATAGATAGACGGCTGAGCGACGGTAAAAATATTATCGGGGAAAGCCCGTCTTTCGCTTTCCACGTTCACACCGCACTCATACAAAAACAGCGCGTGCCTTAAAACGTCCTGGGCTATTATCTCGCCCTTGCATATTATCGGCGCGCCGGGAGGATACGCCCATATATTCTCTGCGGCTACGTGTCCTACAGAATTTTCAAAATCGACAAAATCGAGGTCTAAAGTATCGATTTCGTATGGTTCAAATGCCTTTTTAGGTAGTTTCACTCCGTTTATATTTACCAACCCGCGCCTTTGTCCAGCCTCGTTTTCGAGTTCGAAAACCGCCTCGGAAAGCGCAAGGTAGGTTGACAGTCCGTCGCCCGCTCCCGTCATAGCCAAAGCATAGTTCGAGCTTGCCATTTCAAGCTCTATCTTGTATTTGCTCCTCAGCGTGCGCATAAAATCTATTCCGCTCATCGAGCTTTCAACCGTCAAAAACACAAGCTTGGTCTTATCATATGCAAATACTCTGCCCTCTCTTGCTCCGTTGAAAATTTTAAATTTTTTAGAACGGGCAAAGCTCCTGCGGAATTTATCCACCATATCGCTCCACGCCTCGAGCGCTCCTGCGCCCTCGTGAGTCAGATAATGCACGCAGCCGTCTATGGACGACATAAGCACGTAGGACGGAGAGCTGCTTTCAAATACCGCTAAATTTCTGTCCACCGCCGCTATGTCCACCCTATCCGAGCAGATGTGCAGCACCGCCGTCTGCGTAAGACTCGGCAACGTCTTATGCATACTGTTTACAACTATATCCGCGCCGAGATTGCGCGCGCTCTGTTCAAATCTTCTGCTTAGCCCGAGGTGCGCTCCGTGAGCCTCGTCCACAAACAGCAGCACGTTATGCTTGCGGCAGATTTCCGCAATAGACTTTATATCGGACAGCACGCCTTCATATGTTGGACTTGTAATAACCACAAGCTTTATATCCCTGTGTATCAGAAGCTCGCGCTGTACGTCCTCGGGCATAACCGAGCCGTAAAAGCCGTACTCCTCAAAATATGCGGGCATCACATAATACGGCCTCAAAGCGCACAGCTCGACGGCATTGTATACGCTCTTATGGCAGTTTCTCGCAATAAGCACACCGTCGCCCGCGTGCGTCGTCGCGCGGATTGCCGCGAGTATTCCGCTTGTAGAACCGCCTACGAGATACCTGCTTTCCTTAACGCAAAAGAAATCCGCCGTGCGCTGCTGCGCATATTTAAGCATATCCTTGGAATTGTGCAGATTGTCAAAGCCCTCTATCTCCGTGACGTCTATCGTCTGCGCACCGTTCAGATATTCAAGCTTTTTATTGCGCTTATGCCCCGGCATATGAAACGGAACCGCGCCGCCGTTATCGTACTCGCGCAAAAGCATTGCAAGGGTTTTTGTATCCTGCACCTTTGCGTCCGCACCTACCTTCCCTTTAAAAAACGTTTTATTACCCGACCTTCTCATATTTTAAGTATAGCATATATTCTGAAAAAAGCTATGGAAATATTTTCTTATATCTGCTACAATAATGTAAAAATAATATTAAAAAGTAATTGATAGCAATGAAAAAACGCATTTTCACAAAACTCAATATTCTGCTTATAATTATCACACTGATTTGCTTCGGTGTTTTTGCCGTCGGCTGCAACCGGAATGAGGATAAACCGCAAAATCCCTATGCGGTAAAAAATAACTTCAGCGTGACGGTAACAGACTGCGAGGACGCAGTGGAATTTGCGCCCGAGGGCTTCAGCCCCGATTTTGGAATGGTATTATTTACAGGGGCTTTGGTCAATCCCGAAAAATACGAATACCTTGCCCGCGCGCTTGCAGCGCAGGGATATTTGGTTGCAATATCTAAGCTTGCATATCCGCAGGCGTACGGCAATTATAATCCGAACATATCAACTATGCTTAAATATCCTAAGATAAAATTCTTTATCGCAGGACACGACGTCGGAGGCGGAGCCGCCGTAAGACACGCTATGGACTACGCCGCGCACGGCTACAACGCCACGGGAGTAATACTGCTTGCGCCGACGCACTTCAAAACGCAGAAATTTGAAAACGGACAGCTTGTAAAGGACGAAAACGGCAATCCCGTGTGGGACCATTTCTCAATAGCTGACGCTTCTATACCTACCCTCCTGCTTGAAACCGACGACTTACTGCGCACAGAGGAATTAAAAGCGGAGGCACAACAGCATATCAACGGAAACGTTACTACGCTCAACACCTTGAAAAACTCAAGTTCGCTTGCCTTCAGCACGGTAAGCGCGTCATTGACAGATGACAAATCCGCTATAGAACAGCGCAGCAATACCGTATCCGCAACAATGGATTTTATGCTTAAAACAATACGTTCTCTGGGAATTTACAAGGATTAGTTTACTGCTTCTCTAAATAACGTATTTTAAAAGCACTCGGTTTGGAGTGCTTTTTTATATCAGTTAAGCTTTTAATTTTCCTCTTTCAAGCAAAATCGCTAAACAGATTTTAATCAATAATTCCTTAATCTACCGTAAACAGCACCGTGTTATACTTATATGGATAATTTACGCAATCCTCAAATATTTTGGGTATGTCTTCAAAATCGGCGCGCGCGGTGATTATTCCTTTCGTATGGACTATACTGTTTGCAAGCAGATTTATGGCGGAGGGCATTTCCCCTGCTCCATCGCAAACCCCCTTGAGCTTTAATTGCTTTTTGAGTACGGTTTCCATATCCACGTTATGCTTATCATAGGTAGGATAGCCCGCTATAACCACTTCGCTTCCGTTTTTGACAAGTCGGAGTGCGGCATTAAGTCCGACGCCCTCCGAGGTGAAAACAGCCGCCTCGCTCATACGTCCGCCCGTTATTTCGGTAACCTTGCGCTCCAAATTATCGTAAGTGGGATTGAGAGTATAATAAACGTCCCATTTTTTTGCAAGCTCCAGCTTGTCGGAATCCAAATCAATCAGAATAGGCACCATCTGATAATAAATCGCCATCTGACAAAGCACCAATCCCAGCGTACCTGCGCCGACTATTACAACGTAGTCGCCCTCCTCGCAACGGAGCGCGGAAAATACCTTGTTACCCATTGCGATATACTCCGCAAACACAGCCTCCTCGTCGGCTATGCCGTCGGGAAGAGCAAAGATGTTGTCGGACGGAACGCAGACAAAATCCCTTAACAAGCCGTCGATATTTACGCCCATAGTTTTAATAACCGTCTCGCCGTGCTCCACCGTCCTGATATATGGGCTTATAAGCACGCGCGAGCCAAGCTTTAAGCCGAGCTCCTCGCAATCGGAACCCATATAAGCAATCGCGGAGTGCGCGGGAATGGTAACCTGCTCGTCATCTCTGTTTGCAAAGCAGGTCATATCCATTGACGACAGCGCGACCTTGGATATCTTAACCTTAAGCTCGCCCTCGCGCGGAGTCAGCGTGCCTTCTTCCATCTTTAACTTATTGGAATTGTCAATATGCCAAGCTTTCATAAATCACCTTGTTACCATTTTATCACGTTATACAGATTTTTGCAACACAACTTGCCGCAACTATATATTAGGACATTCGATGCACCGAAAACGTCCCTTAGTCAATCACTCGTGCAAGCGGGTAATACAGGTCATACGTTCGGGAGTTATTACGGGCGCGGTTTCGTTTATGGCAAATCTGTCACGAGAAATTTCCTCGTCGGCGTATAGATAGATTTTCTTATCAGCCCAGGCGGTATCCACGTGCCGCTTAAGTATTCCGCTTTGCAAAACCATATCGTAAAGGTCGGGATAAACCCCGACGTATGCGGTGTCGCACCTTCCCGCTATAATGAAATCCACAAGCTCGTTGCGCAGCATAAACGCCAGCTGAGCGTCGCTTATTACAAATCCGCCGCCGCACTGCTTGCAGGGCTGAAGCATAAAATCATCGATGGGCAGACGCGTCTTTTTGCGGGTCAGCTCCACCAGTCCCAGAGGCGTCATTCCCACCGTAGTGGTTTTGAGCCTGTCGTTTTTAAGAGCCTGCTTCATAGCCTCCACAATAGCGGCGCGATGCTCCTCGCGCGCCATATCTATAAAATCTATGATTACTATGCCGCTTATGTTTCTTATGCGAAGCTGCTTCGCAATGCACTCAACCGCCGCCAGATTGGTTTTAAACACCGTGTCCTCAAGGTCGCTCGTACCCACAAACTTGCCGGTATTGACGTCTATTACGGTACACGCCTCGGTTTTATCTATCACGATATACGCGCCGTTCGGCATCGTTACTCTTCGCTCACACAGCTGATTTATCTGCGCGCTCACGCCGTAGTGCGCCATAATGTTCCGCTCGCCTCTGTAAACCTCTATCTTTGCATTGTTTACGTATCCGCTGAGCTTGTCCGCAATAAACGCCTCGTTTACGATTATCTCGTCCACGTCCTCGTGAATGGTGTCTCTTAGCGCGCGCTCGAACAAGGTCGCTTCCTCAAAAACTACGCTTTTTTCGGGCGCGTGCGAAAAATCCGCCAGAACCTTTTCCCAAATGCTCCAAAGCTGCTCCGCGTCCTTAATTATCTCCGCGTCGCTCGCCTTGTCCGCCGCCGAGCGTATGATAAAGCCCGAGCCCTCGGGACATATGGATTTTACAAGCTGCTCCAGATACTCGCGGCGCTTGTCGTTTTCTATCTTGCGTGAAACGCCTATGAACTCGGAGGCAGGCAAAAGCACCAAATAGCCTCCCGCTATGGTTATATCGGTTGTGAGCCTCGCGCCCTTCTGTCCGAACTGGTCCTTTACCACCTGACACATAATCACGTCGCCGGCGGAGAGCTTTGCGGATTTTTTAGGCATAACGCTCTGAAGTCTGCTTTTATCGACAAGCGAATCGCCTACGTACATAAAGCCGTTGCGGTCAAGACCGATGTTGACAAAGGCGGCTTTCATTCCGTTTAAGACGTTTTCAACCTTGCCTTTATAGATATTTCCCACTATTCCGCGAACGCTGGTTGTCTCTACGGAAAATTCTACAAGCTCGCCGTTTTCCACAAGCGCGACGCGCGTACAGTAAGGAGTGTAGTCAAAGATAAGCTGTTTCAAATTTTGCCTCTATATTTAAAAATTCGTTTTAAGATAATCGTCGACGTTTATCAAAGCTCCGCCGACCTCGACATACTGCCGAAGCTTGCGCACGTCCGTTATGGAGATTTCGGCACCGAGCATTTCGTTCAGTCTCGGGATAAGCCTGTCGGGGCGCAGATTGGTGTTTCCGAGCGCAAGCCTGAGTCCAAGCCTTCCGTCCTCGTCAAACACGCTGTAAATTTTGTCCGACACGTCCTCCGTAACGGTCTGCCCCTTTTTCCCGTATGAAATCTCAAAGCCGCCGCTTAAATCAATCGGCTTATACGGAACGTCTAAAATATAGTCCGCGCTTACAACCTTCCCCTGTAAATTGGGATTTTTAGGACAAACGAATATTCCGCTTGCTCTTAAGGTGTCGGGAACTGCCGAATTATATCTTTCAAAAACCTCGTCCTCATTCATATCGGTATCAATAGTAAGGTACTCCGCAACAGACGAAACGCCCACGCCCAACGGCGGAGAAAAATACACAAGCGCGTGCGGATTGAAGCCCTGCGAATAATTTACGGTTATTCCCGCCCGTCTCAGTATGCGGGACACGTGACGTAGAAGGTCGATATGCGAAATAAAGCACGCGCTGCCTGCTTTGCAATACTTAAGCGTCAGCATATACTGCACCTCCCGAAGCGGTTTGCGCCGCAGGCGTTGCAGCCGTCGCGACAGTTTTTGGTGGTAATCCCAGCGTATCCCATATCCCGTTCTCTGCGCAGATATTTTTTAGATACTCCCGTATCGATGAAGTCCCAGGGCAGAACCTCGTCCGCTCCGCGTTCTCTTATATACTCGTCTACGCTCAGACCGCAATCGCTGAACGCTTGCTTCCAGATGTCCCAATTAAAGCTCTCCGTCCAGGCGTCGAATTTTGCGCCGAGCTCGTATGCGCGTATCAAAAGCGCGCTCTGCCGTCTGTCTCCGCGCGCGAGCGACGCCTCGAGCACCGAGGTTTCCGCGCCGTGCCAGGAAAAGCTTACGCCCTTTATCTCTCTTAACAGTCCTCTAAGATACTGCTGACGGCGCAGCATTTCGTCAAAGCTAATCTGTGCTTCCCACTGAAACGGAGTGCAGGGCTTCGGAATGAATACGGCGCAGCTCACCGAGATATTAAGACCGCGCTTGCGGCGTTTAAGATAATACAAGTTCTTCAGTTTTTTGCATATTTCCGCAATGCCCGCTATATCCTCGTCCGTTTCCGTTGGCAGACCGAGCATAAAGTACAGCTTTATACTCTCATAACCCACCTCAAACGCCTCCGCAAGATTTTCTATCTCCTCGTCGGTTACATTCTTGTTTATCACGTTGCGCAGTCTTTGCGTTCCCGCCTCGGGAGCAAATGTGAGCGAGCTTCTGCGCGACTGTCTTACCATATCCGATTTAAACGAGCTTATACGCAGGCTCGGCAAGGCAAGATTTATATGCTTTTCGTTGCAAAACGGAACAAGAAGCTCCTCAAGCCTTTGCAGCTCGGAGTAATCGCCCGTAGACAGCGAGCATAGCGACATTTCCGAAAAGCCTGCGCTGTCTATCATATCCTTGCCTATATCTGCAAGGCTCTCCGCGCTGCGCTCGCGAATGGGACGGTACCAAAATCCAGCCTGACAAAATCTGCATCCGCTGCCGCATCCTCTGTATAGCTCGAGCACGGCTCTGTCGTGTACCGTCTCGATATTAGGCACAAGCGGACGCCGTGGGAACGGCGCGTTTTCAAAATCGCGTACGACCGCCTTTTTAACCGTTTCGCCGTCCTTTTTGAGCGAAGGCACGTACGCGCCCTCTATATTCTTTATATTTGCCAAAATCTCCGCTTTTGAAAGCCCCTTTTCTCTGCCGTCGGCAACGGCGCGCAAAATAGCGATATCCGCCTCCTCTCCCTCGCCGCAAACTATAACGTCAAAAAAATCCGCAAACGGCTCGGGATTTACGCTGCACGGACCGCCCGCAAGCAGTATCGGATAATCCTCCCCCCTGTCCTTCGCAAGAAAAGGAATGCCCGCCAAATCGAGCATATAAAGCACATTGGTATAAAGCAATTCAAAGCCTATCGAAAATCCGAGAACGGTAAAATCCTTGAGCGGTTTTTTTGTTTCGATTGAAAGCAACGGAATATTTTCCGCTCTCAGCCTGTCCGCCAAATCCTGCGCGGGAGCAAAGCATCTCTCGGCAACAAAATCCTTATCCGCATTTATTATATCGTAGAGAATCTGTACGCCGAGATTGCTCATCCCTATCTCGTACAGCTCGGGAAAACAAAAGCACATATCCGCCTTGCGCGGTTTATCCATATCGGGAGTATTCCACTCTCCGCCGCTGTAGCGCGCGGGCTTTTCAACCTCCGCAAGCAGCTTAAAAAATCTATCCTTAAAACTTTCCATACAGTATCGTCACATACACAGCGCGGCTGCTCCGATTATACCCGCGTCGTTTTTGAGGGTTGCGGCAACCACCTTTATCTTAGGCGCGTATTGCGCTCCGTAAGCCTCTTTTGACACCATTCTCTGCAACGGCTTTATAAGTCTGTCGCCCGCGTTGGAAACTCCTCCGCCTATTATTATGACCTCGGGGAAAAAGATATTTGCAAACACAACAAGCCCTTGTCCGACATACTTAATATATTTCTTTAACGTCGCAATAGCGGTTTTATCACCCTGCTCCGCACATATAAACACCGTTTTTCCGTCTATTCCGTTTTCTTCGGCATATTTAGCGAGCAGGCTTTCGGGATGCTTGATACAGGCGGCTTTAACCTGACTTATAAGCGCCGTAGCCGAAGCGTACGCCTCGTAATGTCCTCTTTTTCCGCAGCCGCAAACGGCTCCGCCCATATTTATCTGTATGTGTCCGCCCTCTGCTCCCGCGGACTTATTGCCCGTCAAAAGCTTTCCGTCCACTATTATACCCGTGCCTACTCCTGTGCCGAGGGTGACAAGCACGCTGTTTTTTGCACCGTTGCCCGCTCCGAACAGGGTTTCGCCGAGCGCGGCGCAATTTGCGTCGTTGCTTACGCGCACGTTTTCAATTCCCGTAAGACCGCGCATAATGCCTACCATATCCGTGTTTCTGAAATTTATGTTACAGCTGTATCTTACTACGCCCTCGCCGTCGTTTACCGAGCCGGGACAGCCGATGCCAAGCCCGCATATTTCCGATTTGTCCGTTCCGCTTTCGCGCAGAACTTCGTCAATTAAAGCGGCAATATCCTTAAGTATAACAACGTCCTCGACTTCCGTCCTTATAGGCGCGGATTTTTTGAATAACAGTCTTCCGTCGCTCTCTGCTATTCCGCACTTTACGCTCATTCCGCCGATATCGACGCCAACGTATTTCATTGCCCTGTCTTCCTTATAAATAGTACTGAATATTTTATAACATATAAAAGGAATTGTCAACAAAAGCGCCGACAGGCATATTCCCCTTAAAGCTGTAAAATCAGCTGTAATTTTAATTAAATCATTTAACGGATTTGAATTGATTGGTTTAAAAGCAACGGACAAAAGTCCGTTGCTTTTTAGGTTAAATAGTTGCAATATTTAAATATAGCTTATCGCACGTTTAAAGTTGATATTATCAAAGCTCTCCTTTAAGCGCTATTCTCCCGTCGTCCGTGACAATCAAGTCGCCTTTGGATTTATAATACTGCAACGCATCTTCAATCGCCTCGGAAACTTTGCTTCTGACCGCCTTATAACCAAAGCACTCGGCAACGCAGGATTTAAGCTCGTCTACGGATATTGCTCCGTGATTTGTCAAAGCCTCTTTAATAGCCACGAAAATTTCCTCTTTGGGAACGTCGTCCATTTCCCGGGGCTTTGCGCCGCCCACGCGATAATACTCGAGCGCAGGTCCTTGTCCGTTCATCCAGAAGAACAGCTTTGTTTCCTTAAAATTAGCGTTTCTTCTTGCTCCGATACGCTTTAAGGCCGAGATAACCGTTTGCTGAACACGGCTTCCCGCTCGGCTTAAGCCAACGGCATTGGCAAAACGGTTATATAAAACTTCTTCGGAAATAGGCGCTTCAAGCTCCAAAATGCGCTTAACTATTTCTGCGCATTCCGCGGCGTAACGGTAATCGGACAAATTAGCTACGTTATGAACACTGTCATACACCTCATATTGCTTGGAATAATTTACTCTCTCCGCCTCTTTTGTTTCAAACCGTATATCTATTGGCTCGGATTTATCCTCATCCGCCGCATAAGCGTCGGGATTGGCTTTTATATCCTCTATGTTTTTTACTATTTCGTCTATAACCTTATTCGGATTGTCGTAGTAATCAAACGACCATACGCGCATTATATTCCAGCCGAGTCCCTTGAGCACAGAGGGCTGAACCACGTTTCTGTCGCGCGAGGTCGAAGCATTTTCATAGGAATAGCTGTCGCATACGATGCCGAGCAAATACCTGTTTTCGTTTTGAGAATCCACTACTCCGACGTCCACCCTGAACGAGGATTTTCCCACATTGGTTTTTACGTTATAACCTCTTTGTCTTAAGCCCTCGGCAATATGCGCCTCGATACCTACGTTAAACTCGGCGGCATTTATATTTTCAATGGCAAGCGAATCCGCGCCGTATTTTGCATAGCGCAAAAACGAATACAAATCCTGTGCGCCGCGAGAATCCGTTTTCATTGCGGATAACAGCTCCGGCTCGAAGGAGGCAAACACTATCATTTCATATCTCGCTCTGCTGACGGCGACGTTAAGTCGCTTTTCACCGCCCGCATTGTTGATAGGACCGAAGCGATAGTACATTTTGCCCTCTTTATCCGGACCGTAGCAAACGCTGAACAGAATAACGTCGCGCTCGTCGCCCTGAATATTCTCAAGATTTTTTACGATAATCGGCTCGGGATTTTCGGCGTTTATAAGCTCGAGGTCCTTATGCTCTGCAAAGAAATCCTGCAATAAGTCCTCCACGACCTCCTGCTGTACAGATGAGAAGGTCACAACGCCTATACTCTTTTTTCTGAGCTCGGGCGAGCTTAGCCTTCTGCCTATTTCCGCCACTATAGCCTTAGCCTCTTTTTCGTTTGTGGCTTTAGTTCCTCCGTAAACGCCGTCCACTTTACGGAAGGATACCTTTGATATCATATCGTTCGGTGACGGGAACGTCGTAAGCTTATTCTGATAGAACTTAGCGTTGGAAAAGCGGATAAGCGATTCGTGCCTGCTGCGGTAGTGCCACAGCAATGAACGCGCCGGCATTCCGATAACGTCGCAGTCGTCAAGGATACTCTGCTGGTCGCCTAAGTCTACGTATTCCTCATCCGAGCCCTTGCTCTTAAAGAATGCGGTAGGCGGCATCTGCTTGGAATCGCCCACTACTATCAAGCTGTTGCCTCTCGAAATTGCGCCGACGGCTTCGCTTGTAGGCATCTGCGAGGCTTCGTCGAATATGACTATATCGAATTTGGGCATATCCGGACTCAGATACTGCGCGCAGGATATCGGCGACATTAAAAATACGGGGAAAAGCTTTGTCAAAATATGCTGAGTTTCCTCAAACAGATGTCTTATGGATTTGCCTCTGCACTTATTTTTTACCGCCCTGTTGAGTTTGCCCTGCTCGCTTGAGATAGGCGACTTATCGTTTATCAGAGGAGTATGCGCCGATACTTTCGCCGCGGTTTCCTTTATTATGTTAAGCGAAAATCTGTCGATAAGGTTTTTATATGTTTCCATATGCTGTCTAAGCTCGACAGAGTTGAACGAGCCGCTCTCGTCGCCGACAATGAGTTTTGCAAGTATGTATTCGTAAACGGATTTGCAATAAATATCCGCTAAACGCGAAATGTCCGAAAGCGTAAGCTTATCCGCGGCTTCTATTACAAAGCCGAGACCGTTTTCCATACATTCGTTTCTTACCGACAAATACGCGCACCAGACGGATAAGCGGTCTATATTCTTACACCATAAATCCAGCAAATCAACAAGATTTCCGTAATCTATGCCGTATTTTCCGCACAGCGAATAGTCAAACTTAAATTCCTTTTCAAAGGCTTCCTCGAGCTCCTTTAGCTTTTCGTAAGCGGTGATAAGCTCAACCCTGTTCATCAAGGAGTATTCCTGCGTTTTTTGTATTATGGCACGCAGCTCCTTTACGCCAAGCACTTTGGCATACTCCGTCTGAAGCTCGAATGCGTCCTTAATGCGCTTATCGGCTTCTCTGAAATTAAACCTCCTTATGCTCTGCCCGTCAAGCTCGCTAAGAACGTTTTTGTTGAACACGAATTTATAGCGCTCGCATAACTGAAGCAAGCTCTTTTCCTTGTCCTTAAGCTGCGTTAGTTTATGATACAAATCGGGCAAATCCGCTTCCTTAACGTATTTAGGTACTTTCGCATACTGCCGCGCGTTGGCTATCAGCTTGCGCGTTTTTATAGCCTTTGCTATGAAAAACGCCTTTCTGCTGCCCTTGTAAGCATCCTCGTCGGTCTTAAAATCATAATCGAAAACGCTATCGTTGTATTTATCCGCAAGCGACTCCGCAATATCTTGATACTCTATGCCCTCGGTAAGCAGTGATAAAAACCTGTTATCCTCGCACAAGGTAGTGCCAACAACGGCGGGTATTGCCGACATCAACGTATCCTTTTTAAGCGCGCCGCATAAAGCGGACGCTCTTTCTCTCGATAAATCCGCGTCTAATTCATTTGCTTGCGTAAATCTCTTATATTCCTGTAAAAATTCGGTTATAGCCGCTCTGTAAAGCGCGGATTGCTTGAGCAGTCTGCTTTTGCTTATGCCGGGAATATAATTGGATTCTCCGTACAGCACGAACGGATTATCTTTAATTCCGTTGGCTTCGAGCAATGAATCGGACAGTCTGTTTAGTAAGCTCTCGGCTTTCTCAAAGCTTTCGCCGTCCAACGATTTAAGATAATTGTCGGGAACCTCCAACGCTTTGACGTCGTCCGCTATCCTGAGATAGTTTACAAACGCGTCGTAAAAGGATATAAAATAATCGTTTTTCCTGTGCAGAAGATTTATGACTCTGTTCAGCTCTACCCGCTCCGCTTTCAGCTCCTCGGATATCTTTTCGAATTCCTCCGTGTTGTCCGTAATCACTCCGAGCGATATTCGCCTTTCAAACTGCTCCATTATGCTCGCCTTATCGGACTTTACGGAGTGCGCCTCCAATGCGAACATATCGAGCGAAAGCTTTTTAAGTCGCTTCTGTACTACCTCCAATGCCGCCATTTTTTCGGCGACGAATAAAACGGATTTGCCGTGATATATTGCGTTGACAATCATATTCGTGATTGTCTGCGACTTTCCCGTACCCGGAGGTCCCTGCAAAATAAAGCTCTTTCCGTCGGCGCAGTCCTTTATTGCGCTTATCTGACTCGAATCCGCGCTCAGGGGAATCGCAAGGTCCTTAGGATTGCTCCTGTCGTCGTCAAACTCATCCGTCAGTCTTTCGGATTCCTCTAAAATGTACCGTCCGTCAATAATGGACTGAATAACCTTATGCTTTGCCAAATCCTCACGTCTGTATTTGATATCCCGCCACATAACGGCTTTTGAAAAATTAAATACATTCAACGCCGCGGTGCGAATAACCGTCGCTCTCTTTATATTTTTTACCTTCTCGGCAACGGTGTTGAGTATTTTATCCACATCCGCCTCGCCGTCGAACAGCGGCATAGACAGCAGGTCGTCGAAATTCATTTTGAATTCCTGATGGAAGTACTCGAAAATTGAAATGTTTAAAAACGGAGCGTCCTCGCGTCCGACAAGCGAATAGCTCTCCTTGCTGTGACGCTTCAAATCTACGGGGACTAATACTATAGGCGAAAACCTCGGCATTTGAGCCTTATCGCTTTCAAACCAGGAAATAAAGCCCAACGCCAGATATAATACGTTCGAACCGCTTTCTTCAAAGGCCCTCCTGCGTTCGCGGTAGAAAAACTTAAGAGACGCGTTTATCGGAGAGTTTCTTTTTACTACCGACAACGTTCCGCCCTTAAAGGCATCGGAAACCATCTTATAATTTTCTTCCGTTGCGGCAGGAAGTTCTAACAGCTCGTATAAGGAAAGGTTTAAATCTGATTGCGCTATCGTATACGACCTGCCCTTTTTCTCAAATGCCTGATACAGCGCATTCATATCGTAGGACAGTATTTGCAATCCCTTTCCGCGCAGCTTATAATCTATAAGCTGATTGCGCTTGGAAAGGTCCAGCAGCTTCTTTTCCCAAATATCGAATTTGCCTATATCTGCGTTCTCAAGCTCCAATTTCCCCTTAGTGTAGGAATAGTCCTTTGCGGCAAGTCTTATTTCATTTTGCTTAATGACGTCGTAATCGACCGCAATTTTTTCTACGTCGTCGAATTTTATAGGCAGAGGCAGATATCCGAGGCTGCGGCAAAGACCTATATCTATCGCCTGAAAAATTCCGTCGGTTATATGCTGTTGGGTTATAAGTCTACCCGTAGCGCAGGCCTGTTCGAAGGTGGCAGCCTTGCCCGCCGTAAACATTGTGGTTTCTATAAGTATCAATTCGTTTTCCGCTTCCGAGTTCATTGTCAAGACGTTTCCCGCGTCCTCGTATACGGAAAGCGGAAAATGCTCGTCGGACAGGAAAACTCCCGCATAAGCGTGTTCCGATACTCTTACGATAAACGAATTTAACCCCATCGCCTCTGCGCAGGACGCAAACAACACGGCGAGGTCAAGGCAGGTTCCTTGCTTGCCTGTAAGCACGTCGTGAGGAAGCCTGAGCTTCTGCCCCGCCGTTTCATAGGAGGCGGGCGGAGTCACGTATCCGATACCACGGTCGTGCAACACGTCATACAGCGCCTTAAGCTGCGCCGCTACGTCGTTTTTATTGTTGGTCTGATAATCGCTGAGGCTGGGCGAGGACGTCTGCTCCTGCAATTTCTTGGCGGTAAGACGGATAATGTTTTTAACCGCCTCGTCGTTTGGCGTAACAAATAACGCCGCGGTTTCGGGCATCACGTTGCCAAACCAGGTATCATAGCTTAAAAACTCTATTTCCGACGTGAACTCAGCAAGAATTTCATCGTCCTTTTCAAGACGGAAATTCAGCTTTCCTATCACTTTTTCGGACAGCCCGAGCAATCGCTCTATCCTCGGAGTAACGTCAAATTTGCAAATCGAAACAGGCTCTGCGGGATTTAAAACGGAAATATCTATGTCGGATATTTCGATATAATCGGGAGTCGCGGTTATTTTTAGTTTTGCGTTTTTTACAGCCTCCGAGCCCGAATTGCTAATAACAACCTCGTTTATAACGGAAAACCTCGTCTGCGACAGCGCAAACGAATAAAACTCATTGCACCTAACCTTAAGTCCGATATTTTTATTTAAAGTTATTTCTTCAGGCTTATCCGAAAGAACGCTATCAAAATCCACCTCGTTTGATAAGCTGTGCTCCAAAACGGAACGCTTCTCCTCCGGCGAAAGCGTATAATCGGCAAGTTTTTCAGTCAGCCCTTTTACAATCTTATCCATAAACTCTTGTCCGTCGGAATCCGGCATATCGCCGTCAAAAAATTCGGGCGCGATAAGCTTTGCGTATTCGGAATCCGCAAGCGCAGCTATTTCCGATTCCTTCATTAAGGAAGCTTCGCCAAACGCCAACAATATCAGCGACATATCCAAGTCGCAAATATGCAATTTTTCTTTGTTTTTAACGACCGTCTGCAACAAACTCAAAACGTCGCGCTCTCGGTTGGAATAAGCAAGTATTTTGCTAAAAACGTCACATAACTTCATCGCCGGTATCTCCCCAATGTTTTTTATCGTTTAAAAGCAAATAAATATCATCTTAAGTAAATTTATATACAGTATATCAAAAGCTACGTCAAATTACAATTTAAAATTTATGTATATCAAACATTCTTCTCGTTCCTGCCTCCGTCTGCACATCCCGCGGATTTCTTTACTCTCATAGCTCTTGCTTCCAATCGCTTTGCTACTCCGCTATTATGCCTGCCTAATCTTCTTTTATTATCTTCGATAACGTATTTATCCGGGAACAGCGCGTATTTTATAGGCTTAGATAGCCTGTTTTTCACAGCAAGCTCCTTTAACTGTTCCTCCGACAGAGTGGATACAATTTCGCCGCTATCGTCAAGAACTTCAAACAGCGTTTCGCTTGCCGAGCCTACGTGGTGATAAAATCTGATTATCGGCATATCCTCGGATACCCGCACGCTCTTTTTTTCTACGCCGAGCATATAATTCTTACTTCCGCTGTCAAGCACGCTTATATACATCTCCTCCTTAGTGCCGAAGGCGGCGCCGTAAAAGAGAAATACCGCTATTATGCCGTACGTAAAATTCAAGCCGTAAAAAAACGAGGCTATGAAAAGCCCTAAAAACACAATACTGCAAACAACTCCGGCTATCTGCAAGCCCTTTATCGCTTTCAGTCTGTTTTTGCAAAGCCCGAGAACTATGCGCGAGCCGTCAAGCGGATAGATAGGCAACAGATTGAAAAGCCCTAAGGACAGATTGGCATAAAAAAACAGCTCCGTATACGTATATGCCGCGGGAACTATCCACCATATACCCACCGTAACCAGCGCGAGCAAAAGATTACATAAGGGTCCCGCAAGCCCTACAATTACGGCGGAACCCCTGTCAAAGCTCTCCTCCGTACTCATCATTGCACCGAAAGGGAGCAAAACCAGTTTTTTTATTGCAAATCCGCGCAGGCGGGCAAACCCCGCGTGCGCAAGCTCGTGCAGTATAAGCGCAGCAAAGGTAAGTACAAAGGCCCAGGCTCTCCCCAGCGCGACAAGCGCGAGGGCTAACACAAAAAACAGCGGATGTACTTTTATTTGCATACTCTATCAGAGATTTGTAAAGAATGCCGAAAGCGAGCTGACTGCGTCTATTGCGGACGTCGCCTTAAAGATATTCGCAAACAAAAATCCGAGAGATACGAAAACGCCTAACACTACGGGAACTATTGCAACGTCGAGGAAATCGAATGAGCGCTTGCCGCGGCGACGCTTTTCGTTTACGCGGTTTTCAACAAATTCGGTTTCGCTGATTTCTACTTCGAGTTTTTTATTTTCGTCAAATTCCATATTGCCACCTCGAAAATAACCTATTCCCGAGGCTTGCAAATTATGCCAAAGATTTCAAATTTTTAAAAGCGCTTTATATCGAGCGTGGTTTCAAACTGCTTTATACGCGACGCGCCCGCGTGTATTTTTAGGTCGTATGCGCCGTCCTCCATAAGCGTAACCAATACGTTTACGGGCTCTGTCAATTCAAAGTAATCGCCTAAAATGCGGTTTAAGTCGTTGTTTAGTGCGGTTGAAAACCCTTCTCTGATATTTACCTTGTCGTGCGTGAGCATCTCGCGCAGTCGCACGGATATGTTTCTGTCCTGTCGCATCGCTAATACCTCCTCCTGAATAATCTGCGTCTGAAGCTTACGTCCACAAAGTTTTTAGTGCTGTCCGCCACGTTTTGCGCAAGCACGTCGTAAGCCCTGTCCGACACGGAATTATCGGGCATTCCGCCCAGCTGCTGATAAAGCGTTATCATATCGTCCTCGGGAATAACGCCTATCGGCGGCACGTGAAGCAGCGAGCCTATCTCGGATGCGCCTATCATCTCGCCTCTTACAACCATATCGGCGCGCACTCTGTTTACCACAAGCGAAATATCGGAAAGTCTGTAGCCCGACAAAAGCCCTATAACCTTGTCCGCGTCGCGGATTGCAGAAGCCGACGGAGTAGTCACGACCAGCGCCTCGTCTGCGGAGGACACCGCGCGGTGAAAGCCGTGCTCTATGCCTGCCGGACAGTCTATTATTACAAAATCGAACTCCGAAAAGCCGTCCACTATCCCCCGAAACGCCTGCGCCGTAAGCAAGGTGCTGTCCTTAGACGAGGGCAGTATGCGCATAGGACTTTCCGTATCCGCAACCAAAGCCTGAAACGCGCGGCACTTGCCCTGAAGCACGTCCGTCATATCGTAGACTACGCGCCTTTCTATTGCGGTCACAACGTCGAGATTGTTAAGTCCTACGTCGCCGTCTATCAAAACCACTCTGTAGCCGTTGCGCGCAAGCTTTCGCCCGAGCGTAGCCGTCACGGTGGTTTTTCCTACTCCGCCCTTGCCGGAGGTTACTACTATTCTTCTCATAGATATATAATAAAAAACAGACACGTAAAACTAATGTCTGTTTTAATAAAATCAAAAAGGATTTTGTCGATACTTAACGCGCTTACGAAAGCCTTATTCCAAGCATATCGCCGAGCAAATCCTTGTTGTCAAAGAACTTTGCGCCGCCGATAGCAACCGCGTTTTCGCCGTCGCGCAGCAGCGTGACGGGAAGTTCCAGCGCGCTTTCGAGGTATTCTATCATTCCGGGAATGTGCATACTGCCTCCCGTAACAAAAATGCCCTTACGCAGAATTTCGGCGGCAAGCTCGGGCGGAGTCTGATTGAGGACGGACATAATCACCTCTATTATATCGTCCACAAGCGGAATTACAGCGTCGCGCATATCCTTGGCGGTGACGATAAGACTGCGCGGACTTCCGTTGTTTCCGCCGCCCGACACCGCATAACTGCCCTCGTCGATTGTATAGAAGGACAAAGCGGATTTTTTAAGATTTTCTATGGTGTAATCGCCAATCTTTACGCCGTAATGCAGATACAGATTATCGATTATCGCGTTATTGAACGCGTCGCCCGCGATATTGACGGAGCAGCCCGCCGCAATGCCTCTGTTGGTAACCGCCGATATTTCGGTCTTGCCTCCGCCTATATCCACAAACAGACCGCCGATACTGCCCGTATACGCAAGCAGCGACAGCGGAGCTTCAACCAACGTCACTTCCTTTATTCCCGCCTTAAGACAGCACTTTTCTACCGCGCGCCTTTCCGAGCCCGACGAGGATGAGCAGATTGATACGATAGCTTTAATCCTCGGAGCGACAAGCGAGGGCGGCAATATCTTTTTAAGGAAATATCTGAGCAGCATTGCCGCCATTTCCTCGTCCACTACAATCCCCTCTTTTATAGGAGCGATTATCTTCGCTCCGCCGAGAGAGCCCGTCATAACGCTCTGCGCCTTATAGCCCGCCTCGCGGATTTCGAGTCTGTTGCGCGCCTGCGTTGCTATAGCGATAGACGGCTCGCGTAAAACAGGACCTATGCCCTTTTGAAATATACTGATAAATTTACTGCCTAAATCGATAGAAAGTTCAACAGTTGCCATTGATAACTCCCAATCTCGCAAGCACCTTTGCGAGCTTCTCCTTCGGCAGTCCCACAATATTGGAATAACTGCCCCTGTATTTTTCAACCACGCGCCCGTCCTGAATGCCGTACGCGCCCGCCTTATCCAGCGGATTAGTCTGTTTAACGTAGCTTAATATTTCGCCGTCGGTAAGAGGCTTGAATTTTACCCTCGAGCGCACCGAAAACGTTACGCTTCTGCCGCCGCAGGCTACGGTCACTCCCGTATACACCGAATGCCACCGTCCTTGCATTTCGGATAGCATTTCTATCGCTCTCTCCTCGGTATGCGGCTTGCCGTAAATTCTGCCTCCGAGCGCGACCACCGTATCCGCGCCTATAACCGTAGCGCCCGAGCCGACCGCGCTTTCCGCCTTCAGCCTTGAAAGCAATCGGGTAAGCCTCGCGGGGCTTTTTGCCGTTATCGCGCTTTCGTCTGCGTCCGACGGGACTACCTCGAAGGTCAATCCCATATCCCGCAAAATCTCACGTCTTCTCGGAGACGCGGAGGCAAGTATAATCCGCTCAGAGAATTTCAAGGTTCTTATTGTACGCCGCCTTGAACTCCGCCGACGCGCCTATAGCGTCCTTGATTTCAAGCGAGCAATCTCCGCCGCCTTCCGTTTCGGTCTTTACGATTACGCTGTCGCCGAGGACGTCGCAGTTGACGCCCGTCACTACGCCGCTCTGACTGCGGTCAAAGCTTTCGGCAATACGCAGTATAACGCTTAGCTTCTTTACAGCCTCGAAATCCTCCGCGGATATCATATCCTTATACTTGAGGATATCCTCTCTTGCAAATTCCGACGTTCTGTGTCCGTAAGCGACAAGCGAGGCAAGCACGATTTCCTTATGCGGCACGCCGTAAAGATTGCTGTTTAAAATTATATACTGCGAATGCAGCTGATGATTGTAGAATTTTATTCTCATACCGCTGTCGTGCAAAAGCGCGGCAATTTTGAGCACTCTCACGTACGAGCGCGGCATCTTGTGCAAAACCTTCAGCTGCTTAAACAGCTGTATGGAAAGATTGTACACGTGTTCGGCGTGGTCGATATTGATATCGAAATACTTCATCTGCGTGTACAGCGAATGTCCGAGCACGTCGCTCAAAGGACGCTCGGTTATCGACGGCACCGCATAGCGGAACATCGCGCCCTCGCGCAGTCCGCAGCCGCTTATGGTTATCTTTTGGAACTCGAACCTCTTAAGCACCGCCTTCATAACCGCAAGCGCGCTCGGGAAGATATCCGCTCTGCCGCTGGACAGTCCCTTTATCTTCATAGTACTGTTCAGGTCGAGCTTTCTTATAGTATTATAAATATTCTCGAAATCCGACACGTTCAGCTCGTAATTATGAGTCATATTGAACGGATATTTGGTTATCATTCTGCTAATTCTGCCGAGATTGCGGAAGCTTCCGCCCACTCCCACAAAGGCGGTATCGGGCTCGACGGAATCGAGCCAGGTAACCTTTTCAAGCTGGTCGGAAATAAAATCCTCAATCTTCTGCGCCCTCTCCTGCGGATTGGACACGTCCGCCTTGAAAAGGTCGGTAAGCGTAACCGCTCCGAAGGGAAGCGTTTCGTAGTGTATAAGATTGCGCCTGTTGTAGTAAATGAGATTTGTAGAGCCGCCGCCCATTTCCATAATCAAGCCCTTGGGAATATCCATAGAGTTGATAACGCCCTGATATACAAGCATTGCCTGCTCCTCTACGGACAGCACCTTGATTTTTATGCCGCAGGTCATAGCCACCTCGTCAAGGAAGCTCTTTTGATTTTTCGCCCTGCGTACTGCCGCCGTGGCGTATGCGAATATCTTGTCCACGTGATTTGCGTCGCAAAGTCTGCGGAACATCGTAAGCGTCTTTATAGTCTGAGCAATTCTCTGGGGCTTGATAAATCCGTCCCAATCCATATCCTGTCCCAAGCGGACGGTTTCCTTAAGCTCGTCGAAAACGACGAAATAGCCGCCGTCGAGTACGTTAACCAAAACCAGCCTTGCCGAGTTTGAACCGAGGTCAATAATTGCGATTTTTTCCATTTCTTATTCTCCCGTTTTGCCGCGGCGCGCCTCATAATACGCCTGCGACTGCAAAATTCAACGCGCATTCAGCGCAATAATCCACCCATTTTAAAGTCCTGCGACTTACAAAAAGCCGAGCGTCGGACGCATAAGATAAGCAGCCTTAACTCCGCTATTTAAAACTTAAATAAATTATACAATATCAACAACTGATTGTAAATACCCCAAATTTTATTTTTATTCAATTTTTTTCCCGCTTTTTCTCTTTGCCGACCTTAAGATTGCCAAAGGCTTTGAATGCGAGCGAGCCGACCGCAACCAGACACAGAAAGCCTCCGAACAGCTTTTTAAGGATATCTCCGTCTATTTTGGTCGCAAACAGCGACGCCACGGCGCAGGTAAAGATAGCGGGAAGCAGCAGATAGGTCAGGTTGTCGGTTTTAACAAGACCGTTTTTAACGTGAACGCCGAGCGCAATCGCGCCCGAGGGCAGAAATGCTATAAGATTTGCAAACTGAGCCGTCAGCTGTCCCACGCCCATAACGAGAACGAGCAGCGGCAGAGTAAGCGTTCCGCCGCCCATACCCATACCAGCCAGCACTCCTCCGAGCACTCCGGCGAGAATAAAATACAAAAACTGCATATGTCACCTCTTATGTAAATTCAGGCAATTAAATTGCTGAATTTTAAGTTTTTATATTAGCATTTTTATTCCGCAAAACAGCATCAGCCCGTAGAATAAAAAAGAAATTATATCGTTAGATAGCCGTTTTAACAGCATTGCGCCCAATACTCCGCCTATAATAACGCCTATCACCGTCGGCAAAACGACCGCCCACTGAAAGCTGCCTCTAAGCGCATAGACTACCGTACTTACAAGACAAAGCGGAAGTATAACCGCTATTGCCGTAGCGTGCGAGTGTCTGTCGTCATAGCCGAAAATATAGCTTAGCGCAGGCACCGCGAGCATTCCGCCGCCCGCGCCGAAAATTCCGTTTACGATACCGATAAAAATCCCCGCGAGCGATATGAGCAATTTTCTGCGCTTTACGCTTTTTGCGTCGGGACGGTTATACTTGCTTATGCCCTCGGCAATCATAGTAGCGGACAATGTGGATATATCCATAGAACCTCCTGATTTCCGTCTTGTCTTCAAAGCTTTGCACTGCGCGACGGATAACCTTAAAAACATAGTTAGTATTTTTAATCTGCGCAAAAGTATGAAAAGCGATTGCCAAAAAGCGTACTTTGTAGTAGAATTCTTAATCATATGTATTTATGCGCGCACTGCGTGCGCACGTATATACGTATTGATAGGGCGCAAGCCTAAAATAAACTCTTACAGGTTTGGTATGAACAAGAAGAAATTTACTGTATTGGCTCTACTGATGATTGTGGTACTCACACTCAGCTCCTGCCTGCTCTTCGCCTGCAATCCGGACAGCAGCTCGGACGGCGACGATGACGCGAAGATTGAGGCTACCGAGGGACTGCTCATCAACAACGGCGATTTTAAGGTCGTAGACACATCCGTCAAGACCTATCCCCGCGCCGTTACCGGTTGGACGGGTGCAAAGATGTACTCCAACAGCTCCTTCAGGGACGACGTTACCGCAGGCGTTATAAGTATGGATAAAAATTCCTACAACGCAAACAAATCCAAGTGGAAGGACGATAACGACGAAATCTGGCAGAAGCTCAACGCTAACGGCAGATACGACGGCGACGCGGATAAAATCAAAAACGCGCTTATGATATATATGCCCAAGGAGGGTAAGGACGCGGACGGCAACAAGATAAACGGACCTACCGCTTACGGCTATACGTCCACGAGCTTCACGCTTGACAAGGGCGCCTATTACAAGCTTACCGTAGACGTGCTTACTCACGACATCGGCGGAGAGAACGAAGAGGAGCGCGGAGCGCGCATCTACCTCAGCTCCAACACCTACGCGGAGTTCAGCGGCATAGATACCAAGGGCGAGTGGAAGACCTATGAGATTTATATCGAAACCTCTCCCGCCTCCACCACAAGCCTTACCGTAATGCTCGGACTTGGCAAGTATAACTCCTATTTCACCAAGGGCTTGACCTCCGGCTACGCATTCTTTGACAACATTAACCTTGAAAAGATAGAGGACGACGACAAGACCCCCGAGGTAGACGGAGAAAAGCAGTTCAACGCCGCCAAGGACAAGGAGAGGGACGGCAACGAATTTGTTGCTACTACTACTCTCAAGGTTCCCAACGGTCGCTTTGACTTCGGCTCCACCACTCTTTCCTCCTCCAACGCGCCCAGCTCCTGGTCGCTCGTGACCGGAAACAGCGGCAAGGACGACCCTGCTCCGACCTCTCTCGGCTATAACGCCGTTATCGATTTGTCGCAGTTTGACTCCAGATATGCGGACTTCTCCCCTACCTACAACACGAGAACGGGAGACAACACCTCCAATATCGAGTACAAGCCCGCGACAAGCCTCGAGGCTATCGCACAGGACATTCAGAAAATAAACGGCAGAATAGGCGCAAACGCGTTTATGCTCTCGCAGCAGCTTATGACCGCTCAGGGCATTCGCTCCTCGCGCACTATCACCATCGAAAAAAATAAAACCTACGCCATTTCCGTACAGCTTTACACCTACGGCGTACACGGCGCGGGCGTTTCGCTTGTCCTTACAGGCAGCGACGGCAAGGATATCAAAATCAAGGGTATCTCCTCCAACCCCTCCACCGATTATCTTATCGGCTCTACCAGAATTACTCCCAGCACGGGCTACAACAACGGCACCGTGGACGGCGCAAGCACAAACGGTTGGAGAACATATACCTTCTACATTCAGGGCAACCAGTTCAGAGATTTCAACTACAATATGGCTATATGGCTCGGTACGGACGGCACGTCCGACAACATTGCCGAAACCTATCACAGCTTTACTTCGAGCTCCAAGTCCACAACCTACAGAGCGGACGGAACCTTCTCCAACGGCTGGGTGTTCATCGACGACCTCGAGCTTAAGGAGCTTGCCTCCCTCCCCACTGCGGACGACCAGATAAAGACCTCCGACAATCAGACTCTCGACTGCACCGTTCAGGACGGCGACAATTTCAGAGGACTTATTGTCGACCTTTCCACCGAAAACCTGTTCGGCAGCGACGCAAGCTATATTCTCAGCGACGAGAACGCGTCCAACAAGCCCTCTCTCGAAGGAGCGGGAGTGCAGACCGGAGCAACTCTCGGCGCGCCCAAGGGCTGGACGAGCAATTTCGACATAACCGATAATACCAAACCTATCATAACCGATACAATCACCGAGGGTATCGTACACCTCGTAAACGAAGATTTATTCAACGGCATTGAGGGCACATATCCCGGACTGCCCTACGACCTCAACAACAAGAACGCGTATATGATACACGCCTCTCGCGAAAGCTACTACGAGGTTGAAACTCAGACGTTCACTATCAAGGCAAATCAGTTCTACCGCCTCTCCCTGTGGGTAAAGACGGTTGACGTTTCCTCCTCGAGCGGCGCGTACGTGTATCTGCTTGACAAGTCCAAGGACGACGACAAGGAAAACAGCCTTACAAGCTTCACCAAGATAAACACCAAGGACACCGACGAATATCTCAACGATTGGTGCGAGCTGACGATAGTCCTGCGCGGCGCAAACGACAAGGATACCGACGTAGCGCTCAAGCTCACGCTCGGAACGGGCGACAGATGGGCTTCGTCCACTCTTACAAGCGGCGCAATGTTTGTGGCTAATATGAATATGTCCGCAATCACATACGCCAACTTCAAGGACACCACTACCGGCACCTATGTCAAGTCCGTGGATATGAGCGAATCGTTTACGTACACCTTCACCAACGGAAGCTTTGACGACTACGACCTCGACGACGAGGACTTCGAAGCGGGCGTAGCCTTCAACGAGCAATCCAAGCCCGGCAAGCCCGACGACTGGACCGTAAACGACAAAACCATCGATATGAACACCGACGACACTTCCCTGTTCGGCGGAGTCATCGCCCTTACCCCCACCGAGGACAAGCTCGACTTCAAGTCAAGCAAGCAGGCTACGACCGTTACGGGAATCGACGCTAGCGTATTCAACAACTTCTACAACAACGACAACTCGCTCAGCGAGGAGTATCTCAATTCTCTTGCGGGACCGAATATGCTTGCAATCGGAAGCAAGAAAGAGGGCGATAAATATGCTATAGGCTATTCGTCCGCAAGCATTACCCTCTCCGCAAACACCTACTATCAGCTCAGCGTTTACGCTAAGACGGTTGGTAAAACAACGGCAAGCGTATTCCTTACAGGCGAGTCAAGCGCGTCAACAGGCACCAACTATTTCCTGATTGAAAGCGACGCTCAAAACGGCGAATGGACAAAATACACCTATTACATCGAGGTGGGCAACACAAGCGTTTCCGTCAAGCTCAACCTGTGGCTCGGTCTTGACGTAAAGCAATCGGACGTAGACGCATACCTCAGCCAGATGGTTGACCAGAACCTTGATAAAGAGGAGCAGGACAAGCAGAAGGCCGAGCTTGCAAAATCCTCCGGCGCGGTATTCTTTGACAACATCGTTTACAAGACAATAGACGAGGACACCTACAATACCGCCACCGACGACAGCAAAAATAAGGACGTCCGCAAAAAGATTTCCTTCCTCACCGACAGCTTTGACTCGCTTTCAAGCTCTATCGAGTCGAGAGGCACCCTCACCGCCCCCAACGGCTGGACGGGCGCTGCCGAAAGCGGCTTAAGCTCCTCCAACTCCAAGGTAGGCATCGCATATGCTGATAGCAGCTACTACGATACCGAGCTTGTAAACGAAGTGCTGTATTCAAGACTTCTCGGTCTCGACTACAAGGAGGAGGACATCAAGGTAACCGACGAGGAGCTTGAGGAGGCTAAGAAAAGCGGCGAGTACGAAGGCAAGACCGACGAGGAAATCGTTGCCGCGCTCAAGGCAAAGAACCTTATAAAGGAAAAGACGGACAACTGGATTCCCGTAAGCGAGCTTGTCGCTCACAGCGGAAACAGAATGCTTGTCATAAACAACACCGTAAACAGCGCATACCGTTATACAAGCTCGTCCAACACTCTTAAGGCAAACAGCTTCTATGAAATAAGCGTATTCGTAAGAACCTACGGTCTTACGGGACGCGACGGCGACGACACTATCGGCGCGGGCGTAGAGCTTTACCTCGGCTCTGCAAACGAATCCGACAAGCCGCTCATCTTCAAGGGCATCCAAACTCAGAAGAAGGACGAAAACGGCAAAGTCATCGGCAACGAATGGGTACAGTACAAGTTCTACGTACAAACACGCGACATTGACGTAACGTCCGTAACGGTAAGACTGTCGCTCGGCTCCAGCACCACCGAGGATATCGACGGCGAATCTATTACAAGCGGTCTTACAAAGGGTTATGCCCTGTTTGACGACGTAAGCATTCAGAAGGTAGACGAGGACGTTTATCAGAACGCTACCGAAGGCGACACAGTACAAAAGCGTTACGTTACCGCAGACACCGAGGGTAATTCGGACGAAAATAAAGACAACAATAACAAAACACCCAATAAATTCAATCTTGAATATCTGTGGTGGATGATACCTACAATCATAATCGGACTTGTAATTATCGTTGTTGTTATCATATTCGTAATCCGCAAGCTCCGCAAGAAGGGAGTTAAGAAAGCCCTCAAGCAGGAAAGCGCGCCCGTCAATACCGAGATGCTCGATAAGAAGCGCAACAGGTATGATGAAGGTAAAGAATAAGAAAAAATCATCGTTAAACACAAAACCCCGTTTGCAAATGCAAACGGGGTTTTATTGTCTACTCGATTTTTTCTCCCCTACCGCGTAAAACATTGCTTGCTGTCAACTTTTTCTGCCGTTGTAAACTCTTACTACACTCCGCGCAATATTTTACTTGCTGTCAATTCGGATATTCAACATCAGCCACTAAACACAAAACCAGTTTGCATTTGCAAACGGGGTTTATTTCACACTTCGTGTGTTTGTCGCAAACAATATCAATCTTCGTATAAATTATAGTTATAATATAAACCGCTTTACCCAAATTATTTTTTCAATTAAAAAGAAATAAAAACAATAAAACCACAAACATATAAAATATACTTGTTAAATTATCCATTTAAGTCATCAATAATACTCTCATAATTAACCCATATTTTCGCATACGCTTTTATCAATGAATAAGACAGCAAAATCCTTCGGAATAGTAACGGGCTTTTCAATCCTTACGCGCGCCCTATCCTTCGTCTTTAAAATATGGGTATCCCGCGCGCTCGGAGCGGAGGTCGTCGGACTTTATCAAATCGCGCTGAGCGTAATGATGATGCTATTTACGCTTACCTCGGGCGCGCCTACAGTGCTGTCGAGAAAGGTCGCGGAGGCGGCAAGCAGAAACGACTCCAAGCGTCAGAACTCGCTTGCAACCGCTTCGCTCATAATGGGACTCGCCATATCTGCAGTGCTTTGCGGGCTGATGTACGGTCTGCATTCCCATTTAGGCTTTCTTTTTTCGGATGAAAGATGTCTGCCTATATTCCTGATAATGCTGCCTACCCTTATCACCTCCACCCTCTACGCATCCTTCAGGAGCTGGTTTTGGGGCAGAAAAAACTTCTTGGCGTTTTCATCTACAGAGCTGCTTGACGAGGTTGTTAAGATAATACTTTCCGTCGTATTTGCAGGCGGACTGGTAACCTTCATAAGCGGAGCGCAAGGCATCGCGCTCGCAATGACAATATCCGACGCTATTTGCGTGCTTATACTTGCTATACTGTTTTTCATAAGCGGAGGCAGATTTGCAAAGCCGCACGGCTTTAAGGAGCTTATCTCGCGTACCGTTCCGCTATCCGCAACGCGTATTATAACCTCTCTTGCGGCGTCGCTTACCGCCATAGTAATTCCTCAGATGCTTGTAAAAAGCGGATTATCCATATCCGCCGCCACCGCGGAATACGGCAGAGTAGCAGGAATGGCGCTGCCTCTTATAATGGCTCCCGTGATGTTTGTAAGCTCGCTGTCCGTTGTACTTATCCCCGACGTTGCCGAGCTTCGCGCTAAAGGAGATATGGACACCGTCCGCAAAAAGCTATCAAGCGCTATGACCTTTTCTATGCTTGTAGCGGCGGTTTTCTTTGTAATATATTTACCCCTCGGCAGGCAGATAGGAACATTGCTTTTCGGCGACGACCACGCAGGCACGCTTGTATCCAACTGCGCGGTTATGCTGTTTCCTATATCCCTTGCGCAGGTCACTACGCCTATGCTCAACTCGCTTGGCAAGGAGCGCGTTACCTTTGTTTCCACTCTCGTGGGCGCGCTTGCAACTCTGCCCTGCATTTTCCTGCTGCCGCAGGTTGCGGGAGTATACGCTATGGCTATAGGCTCGGGGCTATGCTTCCTGCTTATAAGCATAATAAACATAGTCGCGCTCAAAAAAGAGGTCGGCTCATTTGTAGACGCAAAAAAGTTTGCCAAGACCATAGGATTTTCCATTCCGCTTGCCGTCCTCGGAGTTTTCTCGTCAAATCTGCTGAGCCGTGTAAGCGGAAATCTTGTGACTACGATAGTAATGATTATCTTTTTGGTATTCTTCCTGTTTATTTTCATATCGGCATTCGAAATTGCGGATATAACGGGATATATCCGTCTGCTGCGCCCTGCCTGCGTATCCAAATCCTCGCGTAAGCGCCGCATAATCGGAAGCTCGTCGCGCGGGACAAACGCAAATAAACCGATAAAATCATCGGACATTATTAAAACCTCGCGAAATAAATCAAGCCGACGGCATATCCGCCGCAAAAAATAAAATTATTTTCAACAGCTATATTTATTAAAATAAACTGCATAAAACCTGCTCAGGACGTCGTATAAAAACAAAAAGACAAAGCAAAATATTTGTATGCTTAATCTGTTTATACGATGTCTTATATTATACTTTTTCCTATTGATAGCAATGCGATTGATGGGAAAGCGTCAGCTTGGCGAGTTGCAGCCCTTCGAGCTGGCAATAACGCTTGTCGCAAGCGAACTTGTGTGTATCCCTATGGGCGACGCAACGATTCCTATTATATACGGAATTATTCCCGTATTCTCGCTGTTCCTGATACACATTATAATTACCAAGCTTGCGACAAAGAGCGTACGCTTCCGCAAGTTTCTCAACGGAAAACCCGTTATTCTCATTGAAAAGGGAAACATACTTCCCGACGTACTGAAAGAACTCAATATGAACATAGACGACATAATGGAGGCATTGCGAGGCACGGGATACTTTAATCCGTCCGAGGTGGAATACGCTATTCTCGAAACCAACGGAAGCCTCACCGTCCTGCCCAAGTCGGAAAGCAAGCCGCTGTCCCCCGAGGACGTAGGCTTACAGCTTCCCCCTGCCACAATTCCTATTACGGTCATAATGGAGGGAGAATTCCTCGGCGAAAACCTCGCTCAGCTTGAGGGAATAACCAAGGAAAGAATGCTTGTATTTCTCGACAGAATGGGAATAAAGCAGGAGGACGTATTGGTTTTACTCGTATCGGGCACCGACGTATATCTTCAGCCCTACAAGGGGGACTTTATAACGGCGCAGTTAGACACCGACACATCCGCGAACCCGAGCATATCCGTAGTGGACGATGAAGAGCCCGAGCCGCAAAATCCCACCGTAATCGCGCCCGACAGCAATCTTGACGAACCGCCCTGCGACGGGCTTATACAGAGCGACAGCGAGGTGGTGCAATGAAAAAGGTAATACTTGCAGTTGTCATATTGGCGATAATAATAACGGCGGGCATACTTGAAAACGTATACGTTGACAAGATTTTCGGCGAGCTTGACAGCCGTCTTGCCGACCTCAAGGAAAGAATTATATCCCGCGATGAAACCGCGCTTGAAAAAATGGAGGATATGCAAGAATGGTGGGAAAAGCACCGCAGGTATGCCGAGCTGTTTGTTTACTCGCCCGACATACGCGCGTTTTCGGTAGCGCTTGGCGAAACGCAAGGCTCGCTCGAATGCAAGGACTACGACAACGCGCTATCCAAAATACGCTCGCTTCAGATTATGGCAAGCAATATCCACAATATACTGGATTTCAACCTTGCCGACATCATTTAAATCCGCTTGATATCAGTATAGTTTAGTTTTAAATTCCATTCGGTATGAATTTGACAAAGCTACAATATAAAGTATTCCCGTATGACACGAACGCCATACGGGAATACTTTTAATTATCATATTCATAAATTCGCATATGTGCACTTATTCAAATTATAACAATTTACAGCTTTAATATTGTCAATTAAACACATAAACATATGTTTTATGCAATTATGCGTCATATTTCAGCATCGGCTTTATATCATATATGTCGCCGGCGCCTATAAATAGAACTATGTCATAATCCTTTGCATTTTTGCAGACATAATCCAAAATCGAAATCGTATCGCTTGCGATAAACGCTTGCTTTCCGTATTTTTCAGATATAGCCCGCGCCAAGGCGTCAACCTCGAATTGCGCGTCGAATTTTTCTCTCGCCGCATACGTCGGCATCAACGCAAGCGCTCCGATATTTTCATTTGCTCCGAAAACCTCGACAAAGCTTTCAAAATAAGCCTTTGTTCTGGAATACGTATGCGGCTGAAAAACCGCAAGTATTTTTCCGAAGCCCACGGCGCGTTCAAGCACGCAGCTAATCTCGGTCGGATGATGCGCAAAATCGAAATATACAGGCGCTCCTTCGATTTTGCCAACAAGCTCGAATCTGCGGCATACGCCTTTAAAGGTTCCGAGCGCGGCTATCGCTTCGCGGATTTCTATACCCAACGCGGTTGCGGCTATTATAGCAAAGCTTGCATTTTTATAATTATAATCGCCGCCGTCCGATAAGCTTATACAGCCCGCCTCGATACCGTCAAGATACAGTCTGCACAATCCGCTCTCAAGCTCCGCTTTGTACACGCGCTCTCCGCTTACGTCGCATTTCGATATTTCCCAGGCTTTTCCCAAGTCCGACTTCAAAAATATCCTAACCGGAGCGCACAGCAGATATTCGTCAAACGCCTGCTTTACGCTCTTATAATCGCTGTAGCAATCGGGATGGTCGCACTCGACGTTCGTCACCACCGCAACGGTCGGCTTCAAGGTCAGAAAATTGCGTTTATACTCGCAAGCCTCCGCAAGAAAAACGTCGTTTTCTCCACAGCTATTATTGACATAATTTCCGTAATCTACACTGTTGCCGCCTATCATCGCTACAAATTTTTTGTTTACGCTTGCAAGTATATGCGCAAGCATTGCGGTAGTCGTTGTTTTTCCGTGCGTTCCCGCAATTCCTACTATATTTTTAAATCCGCTTGCAACCCGGCGCAAAAACTGCTGTCTTTCATAAACGGGAATTTTTAGCTCGCGCGCACGCGCAAGCTCCGCATTGTCATCCTTTATCGCAGAGGTGTAAACCACCGCGTCGCATCCGTTTACAACGTCGGGATTTAATCCCTCGTATACAAAAGCGCCTAACTGCGATATTCGGCGGCACTGCTCCGAATATTTTGCGTCGCTGCCCGATACAACAGCGCCGCAATCAATCGCATATCCGGCAAGCGCATTCACGCCCACTCCGCCTATCCCTATAAAATGAATTTTTTTATCCTTTAAATTTTGCATACGCCACTATATGACGGTACGTTTTAAATTGTCAGTAATAAAAAGCAAAATATAAACTCGATACTCGTGCAATTTAAATTAAATTTCATTAAGCTTTAAGATAAATGCCGGATATGCCTTTAAAGCTAAAAAAATATGCGCTGTTAAAAACTCACTAAACAGTAGATTTTATATAAATACGTAAAATATTTAAAAAAAAATTTATAATTTTTAGTTTATTTTGGGAAAATTCGCTCTTGAATTGGACACAATAGTATGGTAATCTTTTAACATAACAAGAGGAGGCAACTCTAATGATTAAAATCACTGACGTTAAAATCCGCATAGTAACTGCGGAAAACAGTAAGCTCAAGGCGGTAGCGTCTATAATAATAGACGAATGCTTTGCGGTACACGATATCAAAATTATCGAAGGCGACAACGGCGAGTTTATTGCGATGCCGTCCAGAAAAACCCCTACCGGCGAATTTAAGGATATAGTTCATCCTATAAACACTCAGACACGCGAGCTTATGCGAGACACCATAATCCAGGCATACAACCGCGCTTTGGAGGAAAATTCGCAAATATAAGTCTTTAAACAGACCATTATCATAACCCTGCACTATCCGACAATAAGCATAGGCTATTTAAGTTATGTAAAAATAGATATTTATTGTAACTTTTGTACGGTTTTCAGCACACTTTTTGATAAGTGTGCTGTTATTTTTATATGATATGTTAAAAAAAGCGGATATTTACTTATAAAAAACATACAAATCATCGCGGTAAACTTCATAAAATAAAATTACCCTGCGCTCTAATCTTCTTAAAATCCGCATTCGCGTATGCGAATATGCGCAAACGGATATATATATATAGTCGCATATATTCAGATATAAATATTAAAAAATGCTAATATGCTCAACTCGGCATAAAACAAAAAATCCGATTATCCGCCGTATTCCTCTTGCAGCTTAAGTATATCAATCTTACTCATTCTCGTACGCGGCAGCTCGCTAAGACAAACAACCGAATTGGGCACGTTCCAATGCGACATACGCTTAGCTATATGCCTCACCGCCTCGCGCTTCTGAGCCTCGCTAAGACTGCCCTCCACTATCAGCCTTATAAACGGCTTTCCGTCACAGCGATATTCGACCGCGGCGCACTCGTTTATAAAATCAAGCTCGCGTGCAACGCGCTCTATCTCCGACGGAAATACGTTCATACCCGAAATCTTTATAAGCCTCTTTTTTCTGCCCATAAAGTACAGTCTGCCTTCCGCGTCGGTCTTAAATAAATCGCCTGTTCGCACCCAGCTTTCTCCGTCAACGGTTACGATAGTGTTAGCCGTGGCTTCTTCATCGTCTAAATACCCGCTTAAAATCTGTTCTCCTGCTACAATCAGCTCCCCCACCTCTCCCACGGGCAGCTCGTTAAGCGTTTCGTCTGCTACGCGCGCGCGTACGTTCAATATAGGAGTGCCGACCGAACCGTCCGCATAATCGCCTATCTTTGTAAGCGTACACACCGTAACGGTCTCGGAAAGTCCGTACCCCGGCGACAGCACGCCCTTTGCCCCGCATTCCTTCATTCTCTCGGAAAACCTCGTCACAAGCTCTCCGCTTACGGCGTCGCCTCCGACATAAACGTCCTCGAGGCTCGAAATGCTTTCACCCGAAAAATCGGGGCTGTCCAAGAGCTTGGATATCATTCTCGGCACGGCAAGCATCGTGGTTATTCTATTTTTTGCAATTACTTTAATAGTTTGTTTAACCTTAAAGCGCGGCATAAGCACAACCGACATATTTGCGCAAAGAGAGGCGTGAACGCCCACGCATAAGCCGAAGCCGTGAAACATAGGCAAAACCACAAGCATACGGTTATTCTCGTTAAACTTATCTCCCAGATAGTTTAACAGATTGCCCGCCATTGCATTACTGGCTCTTGAGGAAAGCACTATGGTTTTAGGCACTCCCGAGGTGCCGCCCGACTGCATATAAAAAACGGGCTCCTCTCCGTCGCCTTTATACGGAATAAAGCTGACGGGACGGGGCAGACCGATATACGAATAAATCAAATATGAGCAAAATATACGCTTCGCGCCGCCGCAGCGTGCGGAAAAAGCGGAGCGGTTTATATCCGATAAAAAAACCGCCTTCGGCTTTTGCTTTACGACAGCCGCCTCAAACTCGTCCGCAGACAGCAGCGGATGTATCATAGACGCTATCGCGCCTATACGCGAAATTGCGTACGTCGCCACAACGCTCTGAACGATGTTTGGCAGTGCAAGCATTACTACGTCGCCCGCCCTGATTCCGAGAGCATACAATCCGCCCGCTACTCTGTCTACTTCCTTGAAAAAGCGCGGAAAATTCATTTTTCCGCCTCCGCGCGCAACCGCAAGCGTATCGCCCTTCTGATGATACGTTTTCATAAAGTCGTATAAAGACTGGTGTATGTCGAATTGCATAATAGTATTATAATTTACAAAAATAGCACCGTCAAACGCTTTTGACACAAACGGAAATTTTTAGATTTTTCTCGCGCGACGTACAGGCACCTTACTGATAATACAAGCTAAAAAAATACTAAAATTTGAATTTTGCAGGTATAAGCCGCAGGTATGCCGTCAATAATCAAGTCATCTTGGAGGTGCTAATATGAGCAAATTTTCAGTTGCAGCCAAACGCTTCGGCGGATTTATGAAACGCAACGCATTCTATTTTTTAATTGTCCTTTGTATCGCATCGGTAGCTACGGTCATTGCACTTGCGGTTACCCACAACAGCGGAAATCCCGATTCCGGCTTTAACAGCGGCGACGAACCCGCAGTCAAGCCCGACGATAAAGACCCCGTAAAGCCAAATCCCGATGACGAAAAACCGCCTGTAAAACAGCTTACCTTTATCTCTCCCTGCAACGGCACGGTAACTCACGAATTTGACCTTGGACTTGTATTCAATCAGTCTATGGGACAGTGGGAAACGCACAGCGCGCTTGACTTCACATCAGAGGACCTCAAGGTGTTTGCGTCTGCGGACGGAAAGATAAAAAAGATAGGACACAACAATCTTGACGGAAACTATATCATAGTCGAACACGAGGAAGGCTATACCACAAAGTATATGTCGCTCGACACAATCGAAGGCATCAACGAGGGCGACGCGGTAAAGCAGGGACAGCTTATCGGAAAGATGTCCGACACTCAGGGCGCAGAATCCTTGAAGGGCGCGCACCTGCACTTCGAAATGCTTAAGGACGGAAAGACCGTCAATCCCCTTGAAGTACTCGTTCTCGACGAAAAATAATTAAATAATACAGAATTCACTTCAGAAGAATATAATCTCCCCCTTAGTAAAAGCCGAACTCAAAGAGTTCGGCTTTTGCATATACAAAATAATAATAAATAATTGTTTTCAGGTCATAATACGCGCATTCAGTCGGTAAGCATAGGGATAATATCCTTGACCTTATCCAGGATATAGTCGGGCTTGACCTTGGATTTAGGAAGCATATCCGCGGTAGTTTCTCCCGAAAGCACGAGAATGGACACAAAGCCGCAGTTTTTACCGAAGGCAACGTCCGTATAGAGCCTGTCCCCTACCATTGCGATTTTTTTGGCGGGCAGATTGTATTTGCTTGCCAGCCTCTGCCCTGCCGTCTTGTGCGGCTTGCCCATAATAAGGTCGGGCATTCTGCCGACGGTAAGTCTAATCATTTCCAAAAACGAACCCACGTCGGGCATAGGACACTCGGGAGCGGGACAGAAATAATCGGGATGAGTAGCAATATAAGGCACGCCTTCGTTTATAAATTTGCAGAATTTATAAAGCTTGTCGTAGTTAAGCGAGGTATCGAAGCCAACGACGCACACGTCGGGCTTATCGTCTACAAGCCCTATTCCGTAAAGCTCGAATTCGTTGCGGAGCCTGTCGTTGCCAAGCAGATACACGCGGCTTCCGCGGTAATTGTCTAAAATATGCTCGCAGGTGACCTGTCCGCTCGTATAAATTTCATCGGAATAAGTCCTGAGTCCCAGATTATTCAGCCTCGCAATATAATCTGTATGCATACGCGAGCTGTTGTTTGTAAAAAAGCAAATACGCTTGCCCATTTTGCGCAAAGCGTTGATAGCTTCAAACGAACCCTCTATTTCCTCATCGCCGATGTAGACGGTGCCGTCGAGGTCAAATACAAATAATTCAACGTCCTTGATATTTTTCATCTTAAGTCCTTTTTAACGTAATACATCTTAAAGTATACCCGAAGCGTAAGCAAAGCCAAGCAGATTATCGCTTTTATACCCTGCCAATGACAGACTGTCCGTAAGATTTTTGCAGGTTATTTCGCCCTTGAGCCAATAACCCGCGTCGGGATAAAGCCTGCGCCAGAACCTCTGAGATTTGTGAAAATCTATAGAGCCGAGCTTATCCAAAAGGTCGGTGCGATACTCGCCTAAGATATAACTAATTCTAAAATAACTGTTTGTATCAAAAAAGTCAACGCTTTTAGCGCGGTTATCCAAAAGCTCGAGCTGCGAAAGCTTATCCGCGGCAACCTCGCGGCAGGCGGGAGGCATAGCGTCGATGGACGGCGCGCCGAGAAAGGAGGAATAAAACGCCGTAATGCAAGCGCTTGCCAGAAATTTATACTCTCCTATGAGCCTCGGCGTCTGCCCTCTTTTAAGCGCGTCGGCATAGAGTATCTCCGACATAAGCTGCGCGCTGTCCTCCTTGAAGTCGGCGGAGATTTCAAGCAAGGCGTAGGCAAGCTCGGAAAGCGAGCATATCTCCTGCGGATTTTTAAGCTCCTCCGCATTTACCGCCAGCACCTTTCTTGCGAAAAGGTTTTCAAACACCCTGAGCGGCTGAGAAAAAATTATTCCGTATCCCGCCGCCTTACACTCAAACGGACAGTTAAACAGCACGTTTTCATCTATAAAAACCGTTTTCGGCTTGATATCGCACATAACGGAATCCGTGGACGGTGCGGTTAAATACATAGACCAGTCCACGTCGAGAAGCCGCGCAAGCTTTTTTGCATACATTGCGGCGGTACCCGCGCCTATCGCAAATATGTGGCGCACGAATTCGGGAACTACAAAGCTCTTTACCTCCGCCTCTCTCCTGAGCGAGGAAACCGCCTGCACAAATACTCTGTAACCGCTTGTCTTAAACTCGTGTATTATGTCCTCAGCAAGCTCGGTCAGATTTCTGTCGTATATAATACAAACCGCACCCTCGGCGAGAGTGTGGGCAAAATACGGGGTTATCTCTCCTATAAGGTCGCGCCCGATTACCACTTCCGTTCCCGCAAGAGTGCGTTTAATATATTGCAAGCTGTCCATATTATAACCGTCCTTCCGCTCTGCGCATTTTCCTTGTCACTATCAGGTCAATGCCCCGCGCGTTTAGTAATACAAACATAACACCGTTTGTATATACGGTTTTCGGATGTTTTGCAAAAATTTTAAGTTTTGTGTCGAATTTAAATTATTTTTTGATATACGTCTTGCACTTGGTAGCAAACGGCACGTCTCTTACGTCTATCTGCTCGTTGGCGCAAAGACCGCTGTTGTTAAAAGCACACTCGGACGCCGAGCATTGCACAAGCGATTCCAAATCGTTTTCATATACGTCGTTGCCCGCCTCTACATCCGCAAAGTTCTGAGCAAGCGCTCCGCCCTCGCGCTTGATTCTGCTCACGCATTTAGCGCTCTCGCTGATTGATATGACTCCCGCAAAGCACTTGCCCTTGAGGTTATGCTCGCAGTTCGAAGTAGCACAGTTGATTTGTTTCATAATACCTCCATACGCGCTCCCGCGCGTGTTTTTCTATTAGTATTACCAAAATGCTTTATTTCTACACAGCGGCAAGTTTTCATTGAAATTTATGGTTTGATATGTTAAAATATCATAAATAAACGCATAAGGAGTTCGTATGAAGGTCATTCTTTTAAAAGACGTCAGAGGTAGCGGAAAGAAAGGCGAAGTTGTGGAGGTAAACGACGGCTACGCCCGCAACTTTTTAATAAAAAAAGGTCTTGCACAGGAAGGCACCGCGCAGAACGTACACGTACTCGAGCAACGCAAAAAGGCGCAGGAGGCTAAAATCGCGCAGGAGCGCGCCGAAGCCAAGGAGCTTGCAGGCAAGCTTAAGGACCTGACGGTGACGGTAAGCGCAAAGGGCGGCGACAACGGCGGAAAGATGTTCGGCTCGGTCACAAGCGAAATGATAAGCTCCGCGCTTGCGCACGAGGGCTATACTGTGGACAAAAAGAAGATTGAAATAAAGGAAAGCATAAGAGATTTCGGCACTTTTGAAGTTACGCTTCGCCTTTACTCCGAGGTTACTCAGACCTTGAAAATAAACGTAGTAAGAGCCTGATATGTCCGAATATCTTACGGATTTAGGCATAAAGGACTATAAGCTTATACAGGACACCGACGACTACGCATTTTCGCAGGACTCGGTGTTTCTTGCAAATATGGCAAAGCTTTGCGGCAAGGACAGCGTACTCGATTTAGGCTGCGGCAGCGGAATACTCGCAACGCTCGCGCTCATTAAAAAGGGCGTTAAAAAAGCAGTGGGTATAGAAATCAAGGAGACCGCCTGCGATATGGCGCGCCGAAGCGCCGAAATGAACGGCTTGGATTTTGAGGTGGTAAACTGCGACGTAAAGAATATAGCCTCGCAGATTCGCGCCGAGAGCTTCGACAAGGTTTTATGTAATCCGCCCTATTTCTCCGCATCTTCGCCTGCCGCCAAGGATGGCAAGGGACAGGCAAGAAGCGAAAGCACCGCAACGCTCGAGGACTTTATACACGCCGCGGGATATTCGCTTAAATTCGGCGGAGACCTTTGGATAGTGATAAAAACTACTCGACTGCAAAAGCTGTTTTCCGCGCTTGAGCGCAACAATCTGGCGGCAAAGGAAATGATACTGATATACCCCAAGCTGTCGCGAGGAGCGGACTGCGCAATAGTAAGCGCGCGCAAGGGCGGCAAGGAAGGGCTTATAACAAGCACGTTTATAGCTCAAAACGAGGACGGAACATTTACCGACGAATACAACGCACTTTATAATTGACGGGACAAAAAATGGCAAAGCTTTATATAGTAGGCACACCTATAGGAAATATGAAGGATATAACTCTGCGCGCGCTCGAAGCATTGAAAGGCGCGGACGTTATCGCCTGCGAGGACACACGGCATTCTCTGCCGCTGCTGTCGCATTACGACATCCGCGCAAAGCTTATAGCCTATCATAAATTTAATGAAAGCGAGTGCAGCGACAGAATAATAGAGCTTATCGCAAGCGGACAAAACGTAGCGCTTATAACCGACGCGGGAATGCCCTCCATAAGCGACCCGGGCGCGGAACTTATCTCGAAATGCCGCGCGCAGGGAGTGGAGCTTGAGCTTGTACCCGGACCGACAGCGGTCGCAAGCGCGATTACTTTGAGCGGACTAAAGGCAAGCGGATTTACATTCTTAGGGTTTTTACCCGAGAAAAATACGGATAAACGTTCGATTTTGTCAAAAGCCGCGTCGGCTGGACTTCCCATAGTCATTTATGTTGCGCCGCACGATTTGACAAAAACAGCGCGCCTGTTGTTTGAAGTCTTGGGCGACAGAACCGTTCACGTCGTAAGAGAAATAACAAAAATGTACGAGAGCGTAACCACAACCACCCTATCCGACTTTAAATGCGAGGAACGCGGTGAAATGGTTATGATAATAGAGTCGGCGGTATCCGAAAATCCTCTTAACGCATTGACCGTGAAAGGTCATCTCGAGCATTACATATCGCTCGGTATGGACAAAAAGGAAGCGGTAAAGCAGGTTGCTCACGACCGCGGTCTGCCAAAAAACGATGTATATCAGCAAGCTGTAGAGCTTTAAGCATATTAAAGGAGCAAAATATGAAGAAAACGGCAATTTTAGCATTTATTTTGATTGCAATCCTTTCCTGCACTATGGTCGCGTGCAACAAAAACGGAGAGGTGCAACCAAACAGTATACAGGCAAGCTTCGAGCTTTCGGAAGATGACGGACTGAATAATTTTTCTCTGCGCAGAGGCATAGTATTCGCACACAAGATTTCCGAGCTTAAAAGAATAGACGGAATAGAAGCAGACTGGAGCGCCGCAAACGACGGAAGTGTACAAATATCCGTTAAGAATATCAGCTCAAATCTTTCGGCAGTGCTTGCCGCTATCGGCAGTATGCCCGAGTTGGAATTTAAACTTGAAAACAGCGCGTCCGCCCCTGCCGTATTTAAAGGCAAGGATAACGTAAAGTCTATATCAGTATCTCAGGGAAGCCTGACAAATCCAACCATTCAAATAGAGCTTACATCCAAGGGAATAGATACGATAAGCAATTATCTTAACAGACAGCTATATCTGTTTGTCGGAAACGAATTTTGTATAAGCGCAAAATCGGAAACGCTTACAAACGGCAATATGCTTTATATTTCTACAAATTCAGAGCTTATCGCTGCCGAAACTCTTGCCGCAAAGCTCAATGTCGGAGCGTTCGGATTAGGTATAAAGAATATGTCTATTCAGTATGCAGGCTGAAATATTAACTCAACTTAAAAGGGAGCGATGATATCGCTCCCTTTTTTATGTAGATTTATAAAGCTTATTTGAAGTATCTGTTGAGAAGTCCTTCAAATGCCTTGCCGTGACGCGCCTCGTCGCGTGCCATCTCGTGCACAGTGTCGTGAATTGCGTCAAGACCTTCTTCCTTAGCGCGCTTTGCAAGCTGTGTCTTGCCTGCCGTTGCACCGTTTTCCGCCGCAACTCTCATCTCAAGGTTCTTCTTGGTGGAATCGGTTACGATTTCGCCGAGCATCTCGCAGAATTTAGCCGCGTGCTCAGCCTCCTCATAGGCAGCCTTCTCCCAATAAAGTCCGATTTCGGGATAACCCTCGCGGTGTGCAACTCTTGCCATTGCAAGATACATACCTACCTCGGTGCATTCGCCCTCAAAGTTAGCCTTAAGTCCGTCATAAATATCCTGCGGAACGCCCTTGCCTACTCCGATAACGTGCTCTGCCGCCCAGGACATCGCGCTTGCCTCTTGCACCTTGAATTTGCTTCCGTCAACACCGCACTGGGGGCATTTTACAGGAGCCGCGTCTCCTTCGTGAACGTAACCGCATACGGGACATACATATTTTGCCATAATTGCTCTCTCCTTTAAGTAAATGTTTTATTTTCCGTCGCTTTTGCGACAAAATTCATTTTATTGCTTTTTCAGACAATTTGCACACACTCCGCTGAACATTACCTGCGCTCCCGAAATGGAGTTGCCGCAGCTGTCGGTTATTGACGATTCGAATATATCCTTGTTAATCATTACGTCAACCACGGCTCCGCATTTAGCGCAAGCAAGGTGCGCGTGCATTTCAAGCGTCTTATCAAACACGGACGGGGCGTTCCCGACGGATACCTCCTGTATAACGCCATCTGCGGCAAGCCTCTTAAGGATACGATACACAGTGCCTAAGCTGATGTTTGGCAGCTCTGCCTTTGCCCTTCCGTAAATAGTTTCGGCAGTAGGATGGTCGCAAGAGGAAAGCACAATCCTCTCTACAACCTCTTTTTGAACTGTGTTTCTGTTCAATTCCGCCATACAACCTCAAATATTTATTGATAATTATTCTTATTATTGATAGTATAATAGATTTTTAGGCATATGTCAATAGTAATTTATATATTTGTTTGAGATAAGTTAAAAGGTTTAAATATTTAAATAAAAAGAGGCTCGCAATATTGCGAGCCTCTTTTATCATAGCTTGTAAAGTTATTTGATTTCCGCAGTTGCGCCAACCTCTTTGAACTTTGCAACGAGAGCCTCCGCAGCGTCCTTGGGCATAGCCTCTTTAACAGTCTTGGGTGCGCCGTCAACAACGCCCTTTGCGTCAACAAGTCCGAGTCCGGTTGCGTCCTTAACAACCTTGATAACCTGAACCTTGTTGGGGCCGACCTCTTTGAGTACTACGTCAAATTCGGTCTTCTCTTCCTCTGCAGGTGCAGCCTCTGCCGCGCCGCCGACTACCGCAACGGGTGCAGCTGCGCTTACGCCGAACTCCTCCTCGAGCTGCTTAACAAACTCGTTGAGCTCAAGCACTGTCATACTTTTGATTTCTTCCATAAGTTTATTCAAATCTGCCATTTTTGTTTTCTCCGTTAAATTATTTTTTTATTATGCCGATTTCTTCAGTCGACGTCTGATTCCGCTTAAGCCTTCGCCTCTGCGATTTTGCTCAGGCAACGCGCCAAGCTTGCGATAGGCGATTGCATACTGCCGAGCATCTTTGCAAGCAGAACTTCCTTTGCGGGGATGTCCGCTATTTGCTTCAAGCCTGCCTCGTCCATAAACTGACCTTCGACCATACCGCACTTAGTCTTCATTTTGTTGAGAGCTTTGATGTTCTTCATAATGAATTTTGCGGGGGCTACTGCGTCGGTGGATGAGAAGGCAACTGCCGTCGGTCCGTTGAGAGCCTCGTCAAACTGAGTGTAACCCAATTCGTTGAAAGCAATCTTGACAAGACGGTTTTTGAGAACTGCGTAATCGATGCCGTTATCTCTGAGCTCTTTACGGAAAGCCGTATCCTGAGCAACCGTAAGTCCCATATAATCGATGATTACAAGCGACTGAGCGGATGAGATTTTAGCTTTGATGTCCTCAACCTGTTGTTTCTTGGCTTCAAGAACTTGCTGGTTCATCTTTACCTCCTATGATAATTGCGGCTGAGCCGCATAAAAATAGCGTCATTCCACGAGAATAACGCTATGAAACCTTTAAAGTAACTGCTGCGTATCCTCGGCAAGCACTACGTTTACGGCAAAAGCCACTTGCTGTCTTTGGAACGTATTTTATACTAATACATTTTAAGTGTAATGTCAAACGATTATCGGCATTTTGCACTCCGAAAATTACGGAGTGCAACGCCTGAATAAATTACACCTTGTAAACCACCTTGATGCTCGGTCCCATCGTTGACGCGATGTAGATGGAGCGGAAGTACACGCCCTTTGCCGCCGCGGGCTTTGCCTTGAGCAGAGCGTCCATAAGCGTGTTGTAGTTTTCCGTGAGCTTTTCGACACCGAAGGAAGCCTTTCCGAAGGGAACGTGACAGATAGCCTGCTTGTCCACTCTGTACTCAACCTTACCTGCTTTGATGTCGTTGATAGCACGTGCGATATCCATAGTAACAGTGCCGGACTTGGGGTTAGGCATAAGTCCCTTGGGACCGAGCACCTTACCGAGACGACCGACAACGCCCATCATATCGGGAGTTGTTACGATAACGTCGTAATCAAACCAGTTCTCCTGTTGGATTTTCTGTATCATCTCGTCGCCGCCGACAAAATCCGCGCCTGCCGCCTGAGCCTCGTCCGCCTTTGTGCCCTTGCAGATTGCAAGAACACGGACAGTTCTACCCGTTCCGTTAGGAAGAACGACTACGCCTCTGACCTGCTGGTCCGCGTGACGGGGGTCGATACCGAGTTTGACGTGCAATTCTATAGTTTCATCGAATTTGGACTTTGCAGTCTGCACCGCGAGCGCGATAGCTTCCGCGCCCTCATAGGTCTTGGTGCTGTCGATGAGTTTTTTCGAATCTACATAATTCTTACCGCGTTTCATATACGTTCCTCCTCTTATTCCTCTACAAGTACGCCCATACTGCGCGCCGTACCTGCAATCATTCTCATAGCGGATTCAACGTTAGCCGCATTGAGGTCGGGCATTTTCTGGGTAGCAATTTCTTGCAGCTGAGCCTTGGTGAGCGTAGCCACCTTGGTTCTGTTGGGGACAGCCGAACCGCTTGTCAAGCCGCACGCTTTTTTGATAAGCACGGGCGCGGGAGGCGTCTTGAGAATAAACGTAAAGGAGTGGTCCTGATAAATCGTAATGACGACAGGAATGATAAGTCCCGCGTCCTTGGCGGTTTTTTCATTGAACTCCTTGGTGAAACCTGCGATGTTGATGCCGTGAGGGCCGAGCGTAGAACCGACGGGAGGGCCGGGAGTAGCTTTGCCTGCGGGCAACTGCAATTTTACAACTGCTGTAATTTTCTTAGCCATAAATCCTCCTGACTAATTGTGGTTGTTGCGACGGCATAGAGTATTTACCGTCTCCCACCGCGTACCGAGTACGCAAATATCCGCATAGCGGAACCCACTTGGGGTGAAATGCAAGACCGAAAGCGTCCTGCAAAGCGCATAAGCGCCGATGTCAGAGCTTTTCCACCTGAGCGAAATCAAGCTCCACGGGCGTGCTGCGCCCGAACATAGCAACGATAACTTTAACCTTCTGATGCTCGGCATTGATAGAATCCACAACACCGATAAAGTTTTCGAGCGCGCCGTTGATAATCTTTACGTCGTCGCCTTCCTTTATCTTGAAATCCTCTATGCTTACAGCCTCAAGACCTATACGTCTGATTTCCTCATCCGTGAGCGGAATCGGACGGCCTGCCGAACCGACGAAGCTTGTAACTCCGCGAGGTCTGGTGACCATAAACCAAATATGGCTGGTGTATATCATCTTGATAAACACATAGCTTGGGAATTTCTTGCGTTGAATGACCTTTTTCTTGCCGTTTCTTTCGACTATATCATCCTCTACTGGAATTTTGATATCAAAGATATAATCGTGCAGATTGTTGTTTTCAATCATATTGCGAAGGTCGGTCTCAACTGAATTCTCATAACCGGAGTATGTGTGAATTACATACCATTTAGGTTGCTCTGCGGTTTTTTCGATGTTTTCCATAAAGCCTCCTTAAATAAATATGGTAGTCCACTTACCGTTAGAGATAAGACCGAGCAAACCCGACAACACGTAGTCGATTCCAAAAAGCGCAATGAAGAAAAGCACTACGACAACTAAAACGACCGCCGTATTTTTAACGACGTCCTTTCCGTTTGTCCAGCTAACCTTTTTAAGCTCCGAAAAAACACCCTTGAGCCCTTTTCCCATTCTCTTGAAAATATTGGGCTTTTCCGAGTTTTTCTTTACGGTCTTTTTGGGCTTTTTAGGCGCGGGAGTCGAATCGACGTTAACTGCGGCTCTATCCTGCTGTTTCATCGTTTCAACGCTCTGGTTTGCGTTTTTAGGCTTTTTGTTTGCCATATAGCCTCTCCTTTGCTTACTTTGTTTCTCTGTGCAAGGTGTGCTTTTTACAGAATCTGCAATACTTCTCCAACTCCATTCTGTCGGGATGTTTTTGCTTGTTTTTAGTAAGGTTGTAATTGCGCTGTTTGCAGTCCGTGCAGGCAAGCGTAATCTTAACCCTCGCTCCTTTCTGAGCCATAATAGCCTCCTTTAGTTCTATCAATATGACACCCTACACGGCGTGTTACGCCGTGTAGAGCATACGTCTATATTTTATTGAAAGAACTTATTCGATAATCTTTGCAACAACACCGGAACCGACCGTTCTGCCGCCCTCACGGATAGCGAAGCGGAGACCTTCCTCAATCGCGATAGGAGTGATAAGCGTGATTTCCATATCGATGTGGTCGCCGGGCATAACCATCTCAACGCCCGCGGGGAGCTTGATGGAGCCGGTAACGTCCGTTGTTCTGAAATAGAACTGAGGACGGTAACCATCGAAGAAAGGAGTATGACGGCCACCCTCGTCCTTTGTCAGAACGTAGACCTGGCTGGTGAAGTGAGTGTGGGGATGAATTGTGCCGGGCTTAGCCAGAACCTGACCGCGCTCGATTTCGCTTCTCTGAATACCGCGGAGAAGTGCGCCGATGTTGTCGCCGCCCTCTGCGTAGTCGAGGAGCTTACGGAACATTTCGATACCCGTAACGGTTGTTTCCTTCTTTTCGGTGGACAGACCGACGATTTCGACCTTGTCGCCCATTTTCAAAGTACCGCGCTCAACTCTGCCGGTTGCAACTGTTCCGCGGCCGGTGATGGTGAATACGTCCTCGACAGGCATAAGGAAGGGCTTGTCGGTATCACGCTCGGGGTCGGGAATGTAAGAATCGATTGCGTCAAGCAGCTCTTTGATGGGTTTGAATGCCGCGCTGCCCCAATCTCCTGCAAGACCTGCTTCCATAGCCTTCAAAGCAGAACCGCGGATGATGGGAGTATCGTCTCCGGGGAAGCCGTACTCGGAAAGAAGCTCGCGAACTTCCATTTCAACAAGCTCGAGAAGCTCTTCGTCGTCAACCTGGTCGGTCTTGTTGAGGAAGACGAGAATGTAGGGAACACCAACCTGACGTGCGAGAAGGATGTGCTCGCGAGTCTGAGGCATAGGACCGTCGGATGCGGCGCAAACGAGGATAGCTCCGTCCATCTGTGCAGCACCGGTAATCATATTTTTAACATAGTCGGCGTGTCCGGGGCAGTCAACGTGAGCATAGTGACGCTTTTCGGTCTCGTACTCAACGTGAGCGGTGTTTATCGTGATTCCTCTTGCTTTCTCTTCCGGAGCTTTATCGATTTCGTCATACTTCATCTCTTGAGCTTTGCCCTGAGACGCGCTGTACATCGTGATAGCTGCGGTAAGAGTGGTCTTGCCGTGGTCAACGTGGCCGATAGTACCAATGTTAACGTGCGGCTTAGTTCTTTCAAACTTTGCTTTTGCCATAATAAATTCCTCCAATAAGAATTTTGTTTTTATTATCCTGAAATGATTTTGCAATCATTATTTGGAATCTTTTTTGTCGCCGATAACCTTCTCCGCCACACTCTTAGGCACTGTGGCATAGTGGTCGAACAGCATTGTGAAGTTAGCTCTGCCCTGCGTAGTGCTGCGCAAGGACGTCGCGTAGCCGAACATTTCGGAAAGCGGCACGTCGCAATCTACAACCTGCGCTCCGCTTCTGGGCTCGATACCCTTGACCTGACCGCGTCTTGAGGTAAGGTTGTTCATAACGTCGCCGAGATAATCGTCGGGAGTTACAACCTCCACCTTCATAATAGGCTCGAGCAGGGTCGGACCCGCCTTTGCAACCGCCTCCTTAAAGGCGAGAGAGCCGGCAATCTTAAACGCCATTTCCGAGCTGTCAACCTCGTGCATACTTCCGTCGACAAGAGTTACCTTGAAATCGACGCACTCGTAGCCCGCAAGTATACCGCTCTGAGCAGCCTCCTTGATGCCTTCCCAAGCCGCGTTGGCATATTCCTTGTTTACGGCGCCGCCGACAATCTTGTTTTCCATCTCCAGACCGCCCGCGGGGTTCGGCTCCATATTGATGATGATACGACCGAACTGACCGTGACCGCCCGACTGACGTACGAACTTGCCCTCGATGTTGCTGACGGGCTTTGTGATAGTCTCGCGGTAGCTGACCTGAGGCGCGCCCACGTTAAGCTCAACCTTGAACTCTCTGAGCATTCTGTCAATCATAATATCGAGGTGCAGCTCGCCCATACCTGCGATAATGGTCTGTCCCGTTTCCTTATCGGTATAAGCCTTAAACGTCGGGTCCTCCTCGGCAAGCTTGATGATTGCCATATTCATCTTTTCCTGAGAAGCCTTTGACTTAGGCTCTATGGCAACCTTGATAACAGGCTCGGGGAATACGAGGTTTTCAAGCACTATCTGATTTTCCTTTGAGGAAAGCGTGTCGCCCGTGGTACTCTTTTTAAGACCGATAACGGCAACTATGTCGCCCGCGTATGCAACGTCGATATCCTCGCGGTTATCCGCATTCATACGCATAATACGACCGATACGCTCGGTTTCGCCCTTTACGGTGTTGTACACGGTCGAGCCGGTAGTGAGCGAACCGGAATATATACGGATAAAGGAAAGCTTTCCGACAAATTCGTCCGTGAGTATCTTGAACACGAGAGCGCTGAACGGCTCCTTATCGCTGGGATGACGAAGCTCGGTCTGACCAGACTTGGGATTTGTACCCTCGATGCTCGCAACGTCCGTAGGAGCGGGAAGGAAATCCACAACCGCGTCAAGCATAAGCTGAACGCCCGTATTCTTGTACGAGCTTCCGCACAGTACGGGGTTTAACCTCATCTCGATAGTACCCTTGCGGATAGCCTTCTTAATCTGCTCGAGGGATATGGAATCGTAATCCTCCATAATGAGCTTCTCAAAGATATCCTCGTCGAAGTCCGCGGCAGCCTCGAGAACCTTAATACGGTACTCGTCCGCCTGCGCCTTGTAAGCGGCGGGAATTTCGGCAGTGGTCATCGTAACGCCCTTGTCCTTCTGGTCGAAATAGACAGCCTGCATATTGAGCAGGTCTATAACGCCCTCGAAATCGGACTCCTTGCCGATAGGCAGGGTGATGGGCACTGCGTTTGCGCCGAGTCTTTCTCTCATCATATTTACGGCGTTGAAGAAATCCGCGCCGTTTATATCCATCTTGTTTACGAAGGCTATTCTGGGAACCTTATAGGTATTTGCCTGACGCCATACGTTTTCGGACTGAGGCTCAACGCCGCCCTTGGCGCAGAAAACCGCAACGGCTCCGTCGAGTACTCTCAGGCTGCGCTCGACCTCTACGGTAAAGTCCACGTGTCCGGGAGTATCGATAATGTTAATCTGATGCTCCCTCCATACGGCAGTGGTCGCGGCGGAGGTAATTGTAATACCTCTTTCGCGCTCCTGCTCCATATAGTCCATAGTAGCCGAACCGTCGTGAGTTTCACCGAGCTTTCTGTTTACGCCGGTATAAAAGAGTATTCGCTCGGTAGTGGTAGTCTTACCGGCGTCGATGTGAGCCATAATGCCGATATTTCTGACCATTTCAAGAGCATATTTCTTTCCCATAAATTACCACCTATAGTGTGCAAACGCCTTGTTTGCTTCAGCCGCACGGTGCATTTCGTCCTTTCTCTTGACTGCGCCGCCGGTAAGATTGAACGCGTCCATAAGCTCGCCCGCGAGTCTCTGGTCCATAGTCTTTTCGCCTCTCTTTCTTGCAAAGGTTACAATCCAACGTATGGCGAGAGTCTGTCTGCGCTCGGGACGGATTTCCATAGGCACCTGGTAGGTCGAACCGCCTACGCGTCTTGCCTTGACCTCGAGCAAAGGCATTGCATTTTCAAGAGCCTTGGTAAATATCTCCATAGGCTGCTGCCCGAGTTTTTGTGATGCTATATCAAAAGCCGAATAAACGATAGTTTGAGCGGTACCCTTCTTACCGTCCAGCATAATCTGGTTGATGAGCTTGGTCACAACCTTGCTGTTATAGATAGGGTCCGGCAAAACGTCTCTTTTCGGCACGCCGCTTCTTCTTGGCATATTGTCCTCCTAAAATTTAGATTTTACATTCGAAAAATTATTTTTTGGGGCGTTTTGCACCATACTTAGACCTTGCCTGTCCGCGCTTTGCAACGCCGGCAGTATCAAGAGCGCCGCGTATGATATGGTAACGCACACCGGGCAGGTCCTTCACACGGCCGCCACGAATCAGAACCACGCTGTGCTCCTGAAGATTGTGACCTTCGCCGGGAATATAAACAGTACCCTCCATACCGTTGACAAGGCGCACTCTTGCGATTTTACGCAACGCCGAGTTCGGCTTCTTGGGGGATGTAGTCGTAACGCTGAGGCATATGCCGCGCTTTTGCGGACACTGCTCCATTATAGGCGTCAGCGATTTCTTGACCTGTTTTTCTCTGCCCTTTCTAATCAATTGATTGATGGTTGGCATTCTTAGTCCTCCTACTATGATTTTCGAACGTACCGCAACCCAACGGTGCAGTTCAATCTATTTGCCTATCTTCAGTAAGTCCTACGACTGCGGCGGCTACCTCTATGCCCGCAAGCTCTCCGAGGACTCTCTTTGACGAGAGCTTTTCCACCTTGACCTTGTTGGCAGCGGCGCAAGCCACAATCTTCCTTCTTAAATCCGCATCGGCATCCGCCGCCACTATCACACACCTGACAGTACCGTCGGACATACCCTTCAAAACCTGTTTGGAACCGACAACTTTTGAAGAATTATTCAGTTTTTCGATGAGTTTTTCTCTTTCCATAGTTTTTTGCAAAGTAAAAACTACTTACGAAGTCCGTAAGCCTTTTTATATTAGCAAGTAAGAACACCGATGTCAAACATTTGGCAGTAAATTTATGGATTTTTTTATAAAAATTTATATATTATATATCTTATACTAAATGTTGTGTTTTTAACTTCAGATAAACACAATATAATAAGGCGTTTATTGCAAGGGAACGGTAGCTTTCGCGTCAAGGCTCAGGTCGGCAGGCGCTTTACCGCACTTTATCGCAAAATACGCCGCGGAGCCTATCATCGCGGCATTGTCCGTGCAGTATATCGGCTTCGGATAATGCACCTCGCAGCCAGCCTCCTTCAGCTCGTCCGCACGGGAGCGCAGCTCCTCGTTTGCGCTTACTCCGCCCGCTATGGCAATTTTCTTTACTCCGGTCTTTTCGCTTACAAGCTTCAGCGCGTCTATAAGCTGTTTAACGGCGCATTTCTGAAAGCTTGCCGCGATATCGCAAATGGGCAAATCCTCGCCTCTCTGCTCCAGCTTATGAACAAGGTTAATCACAAAGGTTTTAAGTCCGCTATAGCTGAAATACAGACTATCTAAGCCGTTCGATTTAGGCACGGGCATATCGTATACCGCCTTGCCCTCCCTCGCCTTTTTCTGTATTTCGGGACCGCCCGGATACGGCAAGCCGAGCACCCTTGCGACCTTATCGAACGCCTCGCCCACCGCGTCATCGCGGCTTTGAGCTATAAGCGTGATATTCTCATAATCCTCAACCCTGACGATAGCCGTATGTCCTCCGCTGACAAGCAGGCAAAGATACGGCGGTTCAAGGTCGCTGTCTATATAGTTGCCCGCAATATGTCCCTTTACGTGCGATATGGCATACAGGGGCTTATCCCAAGCATATGCAAGCGCCTTTGCAAAGTTCACCCCGACAAGCAATGCACCGAGCAAGCCCGCGCCGTAGGTGACGGCTATGGCGTCTATATCGTCCTTTGTGACTCCCGCCTTTTGCATAGCCTCGCGCACAACGTTTTCTATAGCAAGCGTATGATTGCGGCTTGCTATCTCTGGCACGACTCCGCCGAAGCGTCTGTGTATTTCTATCTGCGTTGCAATAACGTTTGAAAGGACGGTTCTGCCGTCCCTTACCACCGCGCAAGCCGTTTCGTCACAGCTCGATTCGATAGCCAATATCGTTAAATGCTCTTTTTCGGATAGTTTATACATCGTTTTCGATATGTTAAAGTATAGTTTTCGTTACTTTTGTATTGAACTCAGCTTCAGATACTCGTTTATAAAGCCGTCGAGGTCACCGTCCATAACCGATTGCACGTTGCCCGTTTCAAAGTTTGTGCGGTGGTCCTTGACCATAGTATACGGACAGAATACATAGCTGCGTATCTGACTTCCCCACTCGATTTTTTTGAGCTGTCCGCTTATCGCCGCCGCTTCCTCCTCGCGCTCGCGCTCGCGCTTTTCAATGAGCTTGGAGCGGAGCATCTGCATAGCCATTTCACGGTTCTGTATCTGACTGCGCTCGTTCTGACAGGCTACTATAATGCCCGTCGGAATATGCGTAATGCGGATTGCGCTTTCCGTCTTGTTTACGTGCTGTCCGCCCGCGCCGCTGCTTCTGTAGGTATCAACCTTTAAATCCTCGGGACGGATTTCTATTTCGGAGGTATCTATAATCTCGGGCATTACCTCGAGCGAAGCAAACGAAGTATGTCTGCGCGCATTGGCGTCAAACGGAGAAATGCGCACCAACCTATGCACACCCTTTTCCGCCTTTAAATAGCCGTATGCGTTATCGCCGTCCACCTTGAAAGTTACGCTCTTTATGCCCGCCTCGTCGCCTGCAAGATAGTCAAGCTCAGTGCAAGACCAGCCCGCGCGTTCAACATAGCGGGTATACATTCTGTACAGCATAGAGCACCAGTCCTGCGCCTCGGTACCGCCCGCTCCCGCGTGCAGGGTGAGAATTGCATTCAATCCGTCGTACTTTCCGCTAAGCAACGTAGCAAGCGACAGGCTTTCAACGTGTCCCTTAAGCTCGTTTACGCTCTCTATAAGATTTGCGTCCTCTTCCTCGCTCGACTCAAGCTCGACAATGTCAACCATATCGAGCGTATCGTCTATAGTGCGCAGCATTCCCTCAAATTTATCGAGCTTGCTTTGCAGCTGACTTATTTCCTTGGACACTTTTTTCGCATTGTCCGCGTCGTCCCAAAAGCCGTCCGCGTTCTGTACAACCTCAAGCTCGGCAATGCGCTCCTTGAGCTTCGACGGATTTATACTCTCGTACGCTCTCGTCATTTCGGCGCGCATTTCTTTTATCTGATTTTTTATTTCGTTATAATCTGTCATAGTTCCATTTAGTTAATATTAGAATGATAGTGGTCGCACATTGCATTCGCGAGGTGTGACAGTCGGCGCAATTTTACTTATCTTCCGCAGCAGTTCTTATACTTCTTTCCCGAGCCGCAGGGACACGGGTCGTTTCTGCCGACCTTATTTCCGTCGCCTACCACAGTCTTTTTTGCCGAGGCAATCTTTTGGCTTAGCTTAGCCTCCTCGCCCTCTTTCTTTTCGACGTGGACCTTGAGTAATATGGATGCGGTTTCGGTGTGGATACGGCTAACCATATCCTCAAACATCTCCCAACCCTCCTGACGGTAGGAAATTACGGGGTCGCGCTGACCGTAGCCGCGCAGTCCTATACCTCTGCGCAATGCGTCCATAGCGTCGATATGGTCCATCCACTTGGCGTCAACCGTCTTTAAAAGAACGATTCTTTCCAGATTGCCGAAGTCAAAGCCGTCGTTATTCAGCTGTTCAACCTTGTTATTGTAATCGGGCACCGCTATATTCATAACGGCTTCCTTAAGCTTGTACACGTCAAAACAGGAGCAGAGGTCGGCGTTCATCACGTTGCTTCCCTCGGGCAGCATCCTCTTTTCAAGCGCGGCGTTAAACGCCTCGTAATCCCAGGAATGATAATCCGTCTTGTAATCCGCGTAATAGCCTATTATTTCCTCGGCAAGCTCGCCTATCATATCTATAATCTGGTCGTGGACGTCCATTCCGTCAAGAACCTTTCCGCGCTCCTTATAGATTATCTCGCGCTGTTGGTTCATTACGTCGTCGTAGCTCAAAACCTGCTTTCTTATAGAATAGTTTCTGCCCTCGACCATACGCTGAGCGCGCTCGATTTGCCTTGTGATAAGCGCGTTTGAAATCGGAGTGTTTTCATCGAGATTCATAGCCGCCGCTATCGACTGCATCTTATCTCCGCCGAAAATACGCGCTACGTCGTCCTCCATCGAGATATAAAATACCGTGCTTCCCGGGTCGCCCTGACGTCCGGCACGTCCGCGGAGCTGATTGTCAATACGTCTGCTCTCGTGTCTTTCCGTGCCGATTATACGCAAGCCTCCCGCAGCTATAACCTTTTCCTTATCCTGGTCGCAAATGGCTTTAAACGCCTCGTAATGATGCTTATAAACCTCTTTTGCTTTTATTACGTCCTCATCCTCGCTGACGTGCGGAGAGCTTGCAAGCTCTATTATCTCAATGGGATAGCCGTCCTTTTCCATCTTCTGCTTAGCCTGGAAATCGGGATTGCCGCCGAGCATAATATCCGTTCCGCGTCCCGCCATATTGGTGGCTATCGTAACCGCCCCGTACTTACCTGCCTGCGCGATTATCTCGGACTCCTCCTTATGGAACTTAGCGTTCAGCACCTTATGGAGTATTCCCTTGCGCTTGAGTATGTCGCTCAGCTCCTCGGATTTCTCAACGCTTATAGTGCCCACAAGCACGGGCTGTCCCTTGGCGTGGCTGTCTATAATATCCTGAACTATAGCGGTAAGCTTGCCGCCGACCTTGGTATAAATCTGGTCGTGCTCGTCCTTTCTCTGCGACGGCTTGTTGGGAGGAATGGTAACGACGTCAAGCGCGTAAATGCCCTGAAATTCCTCCTCCTCGGTTTTTGCGGTACCCGTCATACCGCTGAGCTTGGCGTACATTCTGAAGAAATTCTGGAAAGTTATAGTCGCAAGCGTCTTATTCTCGCTGCGAATTACAACGTGCTCCTTTGCCTCTATCGCCTGGTGCAGTCCCTCGTTGTAGCGTCTGCCTATCATAATACGACCGGTAAACTCGTCTACAATGAGAACCTCGCCGTCGCTGACGATGTAATCCTTATTGCATTTCATCATATAGTGCGCCTTTAATGCCTGCTGTATATGGTGATAAAGCTCGGTGTTGTCGAGGTCGGTAAGATTTGTCACGCGGAAGAACTTTTCCGCCTTGGCAACGCCGTCGTCGGTAAGCATAATCGTCTTTTCTTTTTCCTCGATTGTGAAATCCGAACCCTCGCGGCACTGTCTTGCAAAATTGTCGGCGGATTTATAAAGCTCGCTTGACTTGCCGCCTCTGCCCGAAATGATAAGCGGAGTACGCGCTTCGTCGATAAGTATGGAGTCCACCTCGTCGATAATCGCAAAGTTAAGCTCGCGCTGAACCTTCTGCGCCTTTTCCACAACCATATTGTCGCGCAGAAAGTCAAAGCCCAACTCGTTGTTGGTGCAGTATGTAATATCGCTGTTGTATGCGGCGCGCTTTTGCTCCGCGCTCATACCGGGGACCACAATACCCACGCTCAAGCCCAAAAATCTGTAGAGCTTGCCCATCCAGTTAGCGTCACGCGTAGCAAGATAGTCGTTTACGGTAACTACGTGCACTCCCTTGCCCGCGAGCGCGTTGAGATATGCGGGCAGAGTTGCCACAAGCGTCTTGCCCTCACCGGTAGCCATCTCGGATATTCTGCCCTGATGCAAGGCGATTCCGCCGATAAGCTGAACGTAGAAGTGGCGCATTCCAAGCACGCGTTCGCCCGCCTCGCGCACGGTCGCATAGGCTTCGGGCAGAATTGCGTCAAGCGTTTCGCCCGCGCTCAGCCTCGCCTTTAATTTGTCCGTCTGCGATACAAGCTCCGCGTCGCTCATCGCCTTATATACGGGCGCAAGCGCTTCGACCTTATCCGCTATTTTCGAGAGCTTTTTAACTCTCCTGTCATTCTCGTTAAAAATCGACATCTATTGTCCTCCGTGCGCGCACACGCGCATTGAATAAATTATATTCTATACTAATTTTACCTTATTTACAAGGATTTGAAGTATATTGACTTTCTTTGTACTATATTGAAGCATAACTGTATAACTTGGTTTTATTTTTTTATTTACCGCCGTCCGCGGTTTCAAAAGCGATTTTTTTAGGAGTGACCGCCGCCGTCAGCACGACAACCTCCGCGGCTCCGCTCTTAAACAATGCCTTTGTGCAGGCGTTTGCCGTCGCGCCCGTAGTAAACACGTCGTCAATCAGCAAAATTTTTCTGTCCTTTACCTGCTCATAAATACAGGCAAACGCTCCGCTGAGATTTTCCGCTCTTTCTATACGGCTCAGCTTTTTCTGCGAGGAAGTATCCTTTGTTTTTACAAGCGCGGGCAGTAGCGGAAGCTTAAGTCTTTCGGCGACCTCGCGCGCAAGCAGCTCCGATTGATTAAAGCCTCTCTTTTTCTCCTCCCACTCGGTCATCGGAACATATACCGCTATATCCGCTTCCATTCCGCATCTGATAAACTCGTCCGACATCATTGCTCCGAGTGTTTTTGCGATATATCTTTTATTTCCGTATTTGAGAGAAAGTATCAAATCCCTTGCGATGCCTTCGTATACAAGCGGAGAACGGTTATAAGCAAATATACTATCGGAATTTTCACAGCGGATACAGAAATCCGCTTCGTCAAGCAACGGTACTCCGCAGTTAAGGCAGATATGGTCGCCTACCGTCGGGAGCTTGGACATACACTCGGCGCAAAGATTGTATCTTGTATCGGCAACCAATTCCTCTCCGCACAGGTCGCAGGTAATATCCTCGGGAAAAAGCGCAAGCTTTATAGAGTTGAAAAATTTCCAAGCTATAAGCTCCGCTTTCCTTCTGCGTTCCTTCCGTCTTTCCTCTTTAAGAGCTTTATCCTTCATTCTCCTCACTGAAAGTCATACGCGCCGCTGCTTATCTCCTGTTCGATAAGGTTTATAAGCAAGGAGTATCTGCGCGCGGTTTCGTTATTTCTCACCATATGCTGCACCGTATTCTTAGAGCCCACTATTACCACCAGCTTTTTCGCTCTTGTAACCGCGGTATATAGCAAATTTCTCGTTTGCAGCATATAGTTGGCGTCGAGTGCCAAAACTACCGCGTCAAATTCGCTCCCCTGCGATTTGTGTATCGTAACGGCATAGGCAAGCGCAAGCTGCTCGGTATCGCCATATTGATAAACCGACACTTTATCATCATCAAAACGCACGGTAAACTGCATAATCTGCGTATTTATACTTTCTATAACGCCGATATCTCCGTTAAAAACGCCAGTCCCGCGCTCCACCTTGAAGCCCACCGTCTGCGTCCACTCCTGCTGATAATTGTTTTGCATCTGCATAACCTTATCGCCCTCGCGGAATATGCAATCGCCCTGCCTGAACTCCTTTTTAGTCGGCGACGGCGGATTTATAACCGCCTGTAATTCTCTGTTTAAGTTTATTGTACCCGCAATACTGCGCTTCATAGGACAAAGCACCTGTATCTCTCTTGCGCTCACATTCAGGTATTTGGGAAGGCGCTTTGTTACAAGCGACACCGTGGTGGCGCAGATTTCGCCCGAGGTCTGTCTTTCCTCAAAAAAGAAGTCGTTGCTTTTATTGTCTATATCGGGTACCTGTCCGCTGTTTATCCTGTGCGCGTTTGGGACAATCTTGCTCTCCTCCGACTGCCTGTATATCTGCGTAAGATAGCTCACCGAAAAATGTCCGCATTTTATAAGGTCGTTAAGCACGTTACCCGCGCCTACGGACGCAAGCTGGTCCTTATCGCCTACAAGTACTAAACGTGTACCGCGGTTGAGCGCGTTTATTAAGGCGTTAAATACAAACTCATCCACCATACTGACCTCGTCCACTATTACCGCGTCGAGAGGCAATCTGGTATTTTCATCGTAGGTAAAGTGTCCCTCGCCGTTTTTCCAGTCGAGGTCAAGCAGTCTGTGAATTGTCTTTGCGTCCTCTCCCGTTGCCTGAGAAAGTCGTTTGGAGGCTCTGCCCGTCGGCGCGCAAAGCGCAACCCTCTGCCCCAGATTTTTAAACAGATTGAGTATACATTTTACTATTGTGGTTTTACCCGTTCCCGGTCCGCCCGTTACTATATGAACGCCGTTTTCAATGGAAGCCTTTACCGCCTCCGCCTGATTTTTATGCAGCTCGAAGCCCGCTGTCTTTTCAAAACGCTTTATTTCGTCGTCTGCGTCAACTCTGAAATCGGAAGCCTCCTGCCTCAGCTGCAAAAGCTTTCTTGCAATATTACGCTCTATATAGTAATTTTTCTTGAGCATTATGGCAATATGCTCGCCCGTATCATAGCGAACGAGGTCGCCGAGCATTATCATATCCTCGATATTGTCGCGCACGCGGTCCTCGGGATTTTCGCACTCGAGCGCAAGGAGCTGTAGCGCCGCTTGCACAAGCTCGTTGTCGGGAAGATAATTATGCCCCGAGCGGGTTGCCGCCTCCTTGAGCAGATAGGTTATTGCCGCGCAGATTCTGTAATCGCTGTCCTTCTTTATGCCAAGCTCGCCCGCAATTCTGTCCGCAGTGGTAAAGCCTACACCGTCGATATCGTCCACAAGCATATAAGGATTTTTACGTACGTTATCCTCCGTTTTAGACTCGTAGACCTTATATATTTTTAGCGCAAGATTTATAGTTATGCCAAGCTTTTGCAAAAAGATTATTGCGTCCTGCATCTTTTGCAGCTTTACAAAGCTCATACAAAAGTCGGTAGCTTTTTTTAAGGACACGCCGCGCACCTTGGCAATTTCCATAGGGTACTTCATCTTTTCAAGCGTTTCCACGCCGTACATATTGACAATAGCTTCGGCGGTAACCGGACCTAATCCGTGTATAAGTCCGCTTGATAAAAATTTGACAATTCCCGTAATGCGCGACGGCTGGCTTATGCTTATCCTCTCGGCAAGGAATTGCTTGCCGTACTGAGTTTTCATTTTAAAGCTGCCTTCAACGCTTATCATCTGTCCTTCGCTTACGGGAGGGAATGTTCCGACAACGGTGAAAATACTGTCCTCGCATTTCATATCGAGGACGGTATAGCCCGTCTCGGAGCTTGTAAATATTACCTTTACAATTTCACCCTGTAATTCCACGCACTTCGTGCGTTTAGTACGAATACTAAACGTTCCTTTTTAATTATGGTTTTTAATCTGCTATATTGTTCCGATGCAACGAAGTTGCCTTTTATTTAAATAAAACGATAGGGTTATCCTATCGTTTTACGCTTTTTCACTCAAAAATTGTATTTTTCAAGAGCCTGTTTAATCTCGTCTATCTTATCAGTCTGCTCCCAGGTAAAGCCGTCTCTGCCGAAATGCCCGTAGTTTGACGTGGCGCGGTAAATCGGTCTGTCAAGCTTAAGATTGCGTATAATGGCAAGCGGTCTGAGGTCAAACACGTCCTTTACGATTTTTGCTATTATTTCGTCATCGACTGCGCCTGTTCCGAACGTATTGACATAAACCGACACGGGATGAGCCATCCCGATAGCGTATGCAACCTGCAACTCCGCCCTGCGGCATACTCCGGATGCGACAAGGTTTTTACAGACGTATCTTGCCATATAAGCCGCGCTTCTGTCGACCTTTGTCGGGTCCTTTCCGCTGAGCGCGCCGCCGCCGTGCGGACAAAATCCTCCGTACGTGTCTACTATTATCTTTCTGCCTGTCACGCCGCTATCGCCCGCAGGTCCGCCGATTACAAAGCGTCCCGTAGGATTTATGTATATCTTTGTATCGTCGTCAAGATACTCGCGCGGTATAGCGCGCATAATTACGCGGTCGATAATTTCCTGCTCTATCGTATCGAGGTCGATATATTCGGCGTGCTGACAGCTTACAACTATGGTATCAACGCGCTCGGGAACTCCGTCGATATACTCGACAGTTACCTGCGCCTTTCCGTCCGGGCGCAGCCAATCCAGCTCGCCGCTCTTTCTTACCTCGGTAAGCTTGCTCGTAAGCGCGTGTGACAGCATTATCGGCAGAGGCATAAGCTCCTCGGTTTCGTCACAGGCGTAACCGAACATCATTCCTTGGTCGCCCGCTCCGTTTTTATCGAGTTCTTCGCCGTCGTCGCCGTCCGTAGCGTCGTTTACGCCGAGCGCAATATCGGGCGACTGCTCCTGAATGGAGCTAAGCACGGCGCAGGTCTTGTAATCGAAGCCGAGCGAGCTGTCGTTGTAGCCTATATCCTTTATGACATCGCGCACTATTGCTGGAATATCGGCGTAATGGACGTCGGTAGTAACCTCGCCGAACACCATCACCATACCCGTAGTCGCGCAAACCTCGACAGCTACCCTTGCGGAAGGGTCTCCCGCAAAGATATCGTCAAGTATAGCGTCGGCAATCTGGTCGCACACCTTGTCGGGATGTCCTTCCGTCACGCTTTCCGATGTAAAAAGTCTTTTGTCCATTAGTCTTCAAATGACGTTTTGTCGTCGGCAAACATATTATCCAAGCCTACGGCAATGTCAAGAGCCTCCTCTCTGCGAACCTCCTCCTCTGCGGACGCCGCCTGCACCGGAGTGATGTTCTTATAGCACTTCATACCCGTACCTGCGGGAATGAGTTTACCGATTATGACGTTTTCCTTTAAGCCTACAAGGGGGTCAACCTTGTTGTTGATAGCCGCCTCGGCAAGCACCTTTGCGGTCTCCTGGAAGGACGCCGCCGAAAGGAAGGATTCGGTTGCAAGCGCAGCCTTGGTAATACCGAGCAGCGTGCGCTTTGCGGTTGCGGGAACTCCGCCGTTTTCAAGCACCTTTTCGTTTTCGTCCTCGTAGGTAAACAGGTCTACGAGAGTGCCGGGGAGCATATCCGTATCGCCCTGATTTTCTATCCTTACCTTGCGCAGCATCTGTCTTACGATAACCTCGACGTGCTTGTCGTTGATTTCGACGCCCGCGGTGCGGTATGCGGACTGAACTTCCTTGGCGATGTACTCCTGAACGCCCTTAACGCCCTTTGCGCGCAGCATATCCTGCGGATTTATAGAACCCTTTGTGAGCGCGTCGCCCGCGCCGATTTCTTCGCCCTCGGCAACAAGAATATTCGCGTTGTAGGGAATGGCATACGCCTTTGTTTCGCCGTCGCTTGCAACAGTTATCTCGCGGCGGTCGTCCGAAATGTGAACGATACCGTTATTTTCGGTGATAACCGCTTTACCTTTAGGATTACGCGCTTCGAAAAGCTCCTCAACACGCGGCAGACCTTGCGTTATATCGTCGTCGGTTGCAACGCCGCCCGAGTGGAACGTTCTCATAGTAAGCTGAGTACCCGGCTCGCCGATGGACTGCGCCGCGATAATACCGACAGCCTCGCCTATCTTTACGGGATTGCCCGAAGCCATATTCTTGCCGTAGCACTTTACGCATACGCCGTTTCTCGTCTTACAGGTGAGTATTGAGCGTATAAGCACCCCGGGCTGATTGTGCATATCCGCGCCGTTCTTCTCCCAGTAGGAGGTAAGCACCTTATCTATTTCCTTGGCAAGGTCGGTGGAGATAAGCTCGCCCGCCTCGCAAAGCACTTCGCCTGTTTCGGGGTTTACAACCTCGTTTACGGTATATCTGCCCGCAATTCTGTCGGCAAGCGCCTCTATAACGCTCTTTTCGTCTCTGATTGCGGTGATGAAAGTACCCTTGGTATCGCCGCAGTCGTGCTCGCGCACTATGACCGAGTGGGAAACGTCTACAAGACGTCTTGTAAGATAACCCGAGTCAGCCGTCTTAAGCGCGGTATCCGCAAGACCTTTTCTTCCGCCGTGCGAAGAAATGAAGTATTCCAAAACGGAAAGTCCCTCACGGAAGGATGCGCGAACGGGAAGCTCGATGGTTCTACCGGACGGGTCCGCCATAAGACCGCGCATACCTGCAAGCTGACGTATCTGTCCCATACTTCCGCGCGCGCCGGAGTTTGCCATCATCCATATGGGGTTGAAATCGTCAAGTCCTTTCTTGAGCTCCTCTTCGACCTTGTCGGAGGCGTCCTTCCAAATCTTGATAATTTCTTTATAACGTCCCTCGTCGGAGAATACGCCGCGGGCGTGCAGTCTTTCGACCTTAACGACCTGAGCCTCGGCGTCTGCAACAATCTTCTTCTTATCGCCGGGGATATGCATATCGAATACCGACGCCGTAATAGCTCCGATAGTTGAATATTTATATCCGAGCGCCTTGATTTTATCGAGCATTTCCGCCGTTTCGGTAGCACCGTGATACTTAAAGCAGTTGTCGACAATCATTGAAAGCTGCTTCTTGCCGATAGCGATTGCCTTTTGTCCAAGCACCTTCTGAATGGCGTTGCGCAGATTGGTTATTTCGCGGTTGAATTCCTTGACCTTTGTAATATCGAGGTCGCCCGCTTCGCCGATTACCGCCGCAATCTTATCAATCTGAGCGTCGCTCAAATCCTTTCTTTTTAATATTGTACGCGCGCACGCATACGTATCGGCTTTCTTGCCGGCTCTCATCAGCTCCACAATAGCGCGGAACTGCTTTTCGTCTATGCAGGCGTTGACGCCGAGTATTCCTTCAACCTCGAGCAAGCCCTTCTGCGCCTCTACGGTTCTGTCCACAAACTGCAAATCCTGCGGAATGTTCGCATTGAAGATACATCTTCCGAGCGTCGTGTGCAAAAGCTGAGTTCCGACAGTGCCGTCCTCGTTCTTGACGGGAACGCGGATATAGCAGAGTGATTGCAGCGTGAGCGCCTTCTCCTGATAAGCCATAGTGGCCTCGTCAAAGGAGCTGTAATAGTTGCCCTCTCCCTTTTCGCCCGGATGAACGATAGTAAGATAGTAAGAGCCGATAACCATATCCTGCGTAGGCGAAACGATAGGCTTGCCGTCGCTGAGCTTAAGGATATTGTTGGTGCAAAGCATAAGAATTCTCGCCTCTGCCTGCGCCTCTATGGAAAGCGGTACGTGAACAGCCATCTGGTCGCCGTCGAAGTCGGCGTTGAACGCGCCGCACGCGAGCGGATGAAGCTTAATCGCTCTGCCCTCAACCAAAACGGGTTCAAATGCCTGAATACCGAGTCTGTGAAGCGTAGGAGCGCGGTTTAAGAGGACGGGGTGGTCCTTGATTATCTCCTCGAGTATATCCCAAACCTGATTTTTACCCGTATCGACAAAGCGCTTTGCGCTCTTGATATTGTGGCAGAGATTGCGCTCCACCAGCTTGTTCATTATAAACGGTTTGAAAAGCTCGAGCGCCATTTCCTTGGGCAGACCGCACTGATACAGCTTAAGCTCAGGACCTACGACGATAACCGAACGTCCCGAGTAGTCAACGCGCTTTCCGAGCAGGTTCTGACGGAAGCGTCCCTGCTTACCGCGAAGCATACCCGTAAGCGATTTGAGGTCTCTGTTGCCTGCACCGGACACCGCCTTGCCTCTGCGACCGTTATCTATAAGCGCGTCGACGGCCTCCTGAAGCATACGCTTTTCATTGTGAACGATGATTTCAGGCGCGCCGAGCTCCTTAAGCTTCTTAAGACGGTTGTTGCGGTTTATAACCCTGCGGTACAAATCGTTTAAGTCGCTCGTTGCGTATCTTCCGCCGTCCAGCTGAACCATAGGTCTGAGCTCGGGAGGCAGAACGGGAATTACGTCAAGCACCATCCACTCGGGATTATTTCCCGAACGGCGGAACGCCTCGACGATTTCCAGACGCTTAACCGCTTTAAGGCGCTTCTGTCCTACGGAATTTGCGATTATCGACTTGAGCTGCTCGCTCTCCTTATCGAGGTCAACCTCCATAAGAAGCTCCTTAACAGCCTCTGCGCCCATCGCAACTCTGAAATCTCTGCTGTCATACTTGTCAAGCAAATCGCGATATTCCTTGTCGGAGATAACCTGCTTTTTGCTGAGTCCCGTGGGACCCGGGTCAAGCACGATGTAGGATACGAAATAAACTACCTGCTCGAGTTCCTTCGGAGAGATGTCAAGCAAAATGCTTATTCTTGACGGCACGCCTCTCAGATACCAGATATGCGTGACGGGACAGGCAAGCTCGATGTGTCCCATTCTCTCGCGGCGCACCTTGGATTTTGTAACCTCTACGCCGCACTTTTCGCAGATAACGCCCTTATAGCGTACTCTTTTATATCTGCCGCAGTGACACTCCCAATCGCGGGTAGGTCCGAAAATTCTTTCGCAGAAAAGACCGTCCTTTTCGGGCTTCTGCGTGCGGTAGTTGATGGTTTCGGGTTTTGTAACCTCGCCGTAAGACCATTCTCTGACCTTCTCGGGCGAAGCAATACCTATTTGTATAGCATCAAAATTGCTCAGTTCGTACATAAATGTCCTCCTATCACTCGTCGGAGTCGTCGCCGAATATGTCGCTCATATCGGGAGTGCCTTGTGTCAGTGCGCTGAAAATACTCTCATCGTCATCGTCGGTGTCAAACAGTCCGGAAGTATCGGTATCGAACATACTCGACTCGCCGCTCTTGTCCTCGCCGCCGAACGGAGCAAAGATATTGCCGTCCGCCATAATGTCGATTTCCTTGAGCTCCTCCTGCTTTCTTACGGGCGGCTCGAAATCGAGGTCGTCGTCATAATCGCGCAGCTTGACCTCGTCTCTGTCCTCGGTAAGCACCTTGACGTCGAGCGCAAGACTCTGAAGTTCCTTGACCAAAACCTTAAAGGATTCGGGAATGCCGGGCTCGGATATGTTGCTGCCCTTAACAATGGATTCGTAGGTCTTTACGCGTCCTACGACGTCGTCCGACTTGACCGTCAGAATTTCCTGAAGCATATTTGCAGCTCCGTACGCCTCCAGCGCCCAGACCTCCATTTCGCCGAAACGCTGACCGCCGAACTGCGCTTTACCGCCGAGCGGCTGCTGCGTTACAAGGCTGTAGGGACCTGTGGACCTTGCGTGGATTTTGTCGTCTACGAGGTGATGCAGCTTGAGATAGTACATATATCCCACCGTCGCGCGGTTTTCAAACGGCTCGCCCGTTCTTCCGTCGTAAAGCTGTATCTTGCCGTCAACCTGACCGTCCTGATTTACAAGTCCGCACTGCTGGAACAGAGCCTTTATATCCTGCTCGTTCGCACCGTCGAACACGGGGGTTGCAATCTTCCAGTCGAGCATATGCGCGATAAGTCCGAGGTGAACCTCGAGAACCTGTCCGATGTTCATACGCGAAGGAACGCCGAGCGGATTAAGAACTATCTGAAGCGGAGTTCCGTCCGCAAGGAAGGGCATATCCTCCTTGGGAAGCACTCTCGATACGACGCCCTTGTTTCCGTGACGTCCCGCCATCTTGTCGCCGACGGATATCTTTCTCTTTTGAGCGATATACACGCGAACAAGCTTATTTACGCCGGGCGCAAGCTCGTCCTTATTCTTTCTTGTAAATACCTTGACGTCTACAACGATGCCGCTCTCTCCGTTGGGAACGCGCAGCGACGTATCGCGGACCTCTCTTGCCTTTTCGCCGAAGATTGCGCGAAGCAATCTTTCCTCGGGAGTAAGTTCGGTTTCGCCCTTAGGCGTAACCTTTCCTACAAGGATGTCGCCCGCCTTTACCTCCGCGCCGACCATAATGATACCGTCCTGGTCGATAAACTTAAGCGCTTCGTCGCTGAGGTTGGGGATATCTCTTGTAATCTGCTCCTCGCCGAGCTTGGTGTCGCGGCACTCTATTTCGTACTCCTCGATATGTATCGAGGTATACAGGTCGTCCTTGACAAGCTCCTCGCTGATAAGAACCGCGTCCTCGTAGTTGTAGCCCTCCCAGGACATAAAGCCGATAAGCATATTTCTGCCCAGCGCCAGCTCGCCGTGGTCGCACGCGGGACCGTCCGCAAGAACCGTACCCTCGGATACGAGGTTGCCGTTCTCGTCGTACTTAGGCGCAACAACCTTGTCGCCCTTGGATACTATAGGATGCTGATTTATGCAGGTTGATTGGTTTGACCTTTCAAACTTGCTGAGTATATAGGTGTCCGTCGTGCCGTCGGCGCACTCGACTACAATCTTAGTGCTGTCAACGTACTTTACGAAGCCGTCGCGCTTTGCAATCTTCAAAACGCCGCTGTCGTAAGCAATCTTATGCTCAACGCCCGTGGCAATCATAGGAGCCTGCGGACGGAGAAGCGGAACCGCCTGACGTTGCATATTGGAGCCCATCAGCGCGCGGTTGGTATCGTCGTTCTCGAGGAAGGGAATGAGCGCGGTAGCTATGGAAATAAGCTGTTTGGGGTTGACGTCCATATAATCCGCCTGGAATTTGGGAACCTCGCGGATATCGTTCTGAATACGGCAGTTTACGCGCGAACGCTCGAATCTGCTTGTTTCGTCAAGCGCTTCGTTTGCCTGCGCTATGACGTATTTATCCTCCTCGTCCGCCGCCATATAAACGACGTTGTCCGTTACAACCGCGTCGATGACCTTGCCGTCCTCGTCATATGTCTTATCTATTTTGCGGTAGGGAGTTTCGATAAATCCGTACTCGTTTACCTTGGCGTAGGAGGACAGCGAAGTGATAAGTCCGATATTCTGTCCTTCGGGAGTTTCGATAGGACACATACGTCCGTAGTGAGAGTGGTGTACGTCGCGGACCTCGAAGCTCGCGCGCTCTCTGTTAAGACCGCCGGGACCGAGCGCGGACAGCTTACGCTTGTGAGTAAGCTCCGCAATGGGGTTTGGCTGGTCCATAAACTGCGACAGCTGCGAGGAGCCAAAGAACTCCTTGACCGCGCTTGTCACGGGACGGATATTTATAAGAGTCTGAGGCGTGATTTCCGCGTTCTCCTGCGCGGAAGCCATTCTCTCCTTGATAACTCTCTCAAGACGGGAAATACCTATGCGGAACTGATTTTGAAGCAGCTCGCCTACGGCGCGTACGCGACGGTTGGACAGGTGGTCGATGTCGTCACAGGTGCCGAAGCCGTGACGCAGACCGAGGTTGTAGTCCGCAACCGCGATTATATCGTCGAGAGTGATGTGCTTATAAACAAGCTCGTCCACGGACGACCTGATTGCAAGCTTAAGCTCCGCGTCGTTGCCGCCGAACTCGTCAAGCAGCTTTTTGAGGTTGGGATAGTATACCCTTTCAAGTATGCCGAGCTCCTTGGGATTGCAGTCCACAAAAGCCTCGAGGTCTACGGTGTTGTTGCCAATCACCTTAAACTCGCGGGTTTTGCCTTCTGCGTCAACGTATTCGAGATACGCCTCGTTTACGGCGTTGTTCTGTATCTCTATGCCCTTTTCCTCGCTGATAACCTCGCCCTTAACCGCGAGTATCTCGCCCGTCACGGGACTTACGATGTCCTTTGCAAGCCTGTAGCCCGCAAGACGGCTGCCGATGGAAAGCTTTTTGTTGTATTTGTAGCGTCCTACTCTTGCGAGGTCGTAACGCTTGTAATCGTAGAAGGTGTTGTGAATAAGCACGTTGGCGCCTTCAACCGTAGGCACCTCGCCCGGACGCAGACGGCGGAAAAGATTTATCTTGCCCTGCTCCTCCGTCTTGCAGTCGTTGTCCTTTTCACAGGTTTTGATTATCATCTCGTCGCCGCCGAAAAGGTTTATAATCTCCTCGTCGGCACCGATGCCCAGCGCGCGAAGCAGCGTGGTTGCGGTAATCTTTCTCGTTCTGTCAACGTGAACCCACTGAATATCGTTAATGTCCTGCTCGTATTCAAGCCAAGCTCCGCGGTTGGGGATGACCGTGGTCGCATAACGCGGCACACCGTTCTTATCAAGCACCTTGTCGTTGTAAACGCCCGGGCTTCTGACCAACTGGCTTACGATAACGCGCTCGGCTCCGTTGATAACGAAGGAGCCCGCGTCCGTCATAAGCGGGAAATCGCCCATAAACACTTCCTGCTCCACCACTTCGCCCGTCTCGGTGTTGGTAAGACGCGCCTTGACCTTAAGAGGCATAGCATAGGTTGCGTCGCGGTCCTTGCACTCCTTGACGGTGTACTTCGGCTCGCCGTCAAAACGGTGCGACAAAAATTCGAGCTTCAATCTGCCGGCGAAGTCAACGATAGGCGAATAATCTTTAAACACCTCGTCAATGCCATCGCCGATAAAACTGGCGTAAGAATTTTTTTGCACCTCAATGAGGTACGGTATGGGCAGAACGTTTTTGATTTTGGAAAAATCGCGTCTTTCCGTCGTGCCGTACATTTGATTGTGAATTCTTTCGGACATATATTCACTCCTTAAAAAAATTAACGCTTTTGCCGCGGACAACCGTCTTTAAAAAAATTTTTCAGACCTCAAAAAAATTTGACCGCAGACGTGCTTTTTGTGTTACATCTCGCTATAAATACTATTATATTATAACCCCCTACCCCCAAAACCGCAGGGCTTTGAGGGCAGTTATTGCATTATAACGCATTTTTTCATTTTACACGGATTTGTCAAGCGTGTCAAGCGACCGCATATATGTTTTTTGCGTATTTTTGGCATATTTTTCCACTGAAGCAAGATAACTCAAAACACAAATCGTATCCGAAAACATTGTTACGTTTAGCGTCTTTATCATTTATAATGCTTTTGCGGCTTGCTAAAGTTTGATAATTGCATTATAATCCGTAATATAACGCACAAGGTGAAATATGAGAATAGACAAGTTTTTAAAGATATCGAGAGTTATAAAAAGGCGCACCGTAGCGCAGGAGGCGTGCGATGGCGGACGCATAGAGATAAACGGAAAAACGGCAAAGCCGTCCAAGGAGGTACACGTAGGCGACGTGGTAACCGTCACCTTCGGCAACCGGGCTATGACCTTCGAGGTGCTGTCCGTAGACGAACGCCAGACAAAGCAGAGCGCAGACACTATGTACAAAATCTGCGATGAAAACCAAGTATTATGAAATCTAAAATAAACGTAATAATAACAGCGGGCGGACAAAGTCAGCGCTACGGCACAAAAAACAAGCTCTTTGAAAAATGCGGAGCTTCCTGCGTGCTTGTAGAAGCTATAAAGCCGTTTTTGCATATAGACGGAATTACAAGAGCGATAATAGGCATAGAAACCTCATATGCGGACGAGCTTGCGCGCGAGCTTGACCTTGCGGGGCTATCGGAGGACAGGCGCATAAAATTCTGTACGGGCGGCAAATCGCGCACCCAAACCGTAAGAAACGCGCTGTCGGCAATAGAGGACGACGCAGATATAGTGCTTATACACGACGGAGCGCGTCCATACGTAAAGCCGCAAACGATAAACGAGGTAATAGAAAAAACCGTAGTCTGCGGAGCCGCCCTGCCCTTGCTTCCGCTCACCGACGCTATAGTAAACGTCACAGAGGGCGTAAAGCCGGAGGACAGAGAAAACTACAGACGTGTGCAAACTCCCTTCGGAGTGAAAAAAGAGATTTTTGTAAACGCTTATCAGAACGTGCAATCGGCGTTTTATGACGATTTAAGCGCAGTTAAACAAGTTTATTCGGGCGAAATCGGAATTATCGAAGGCGATAAGGACAATATAAAAATCACCTATAGCGGAGATATAAAAGCCAACGACTGCGAATTTTTAACAGGCTGCGGCTACGATATACACCGCCTTGCCGACGGAAGCGGAATAAAGCTGCTCGGAGTGCGCGTCCCCTGCCCCTATTCGTTTATAGCGCACAGCGACGGCGACGTACCCATACACGCGGTTATGGACGCGGTTTTGTCCGCGCTCGGACAAAAGGATATAGGACATATGTTTCCCGTTGACGACCCAAAATACGACAATGCCGACAGCGTAGAGCTGCTGCTGAGAGTTCTGTCCGTAGCGCGCGAAAAGGGATACTCAATATTCAATATGTCCGTTTCTATTATAGCCGAGCGACCTATGCTGTCCGAATATATCGACCAAATGCAGGCTAATATGTCCAATCTGCTTGGGATTTCCGCCGAACGCATAGGTATTTCGGCAACGACCAACGAAAAAGTGGGCGACATAGGCGACGGAATGGCTATCGCCGCATATGCTTCGGTTTTGTTAAAGAAATTTTAATATGCTGAAAGCATTAAATACTTAAAGTATAAAGTCTTATATTAAATAAAATAATAACAATATAAAAGCGTCCTTTCGGACGCTTTATTTATTCGGTTATAACGGTTAAAAACTTAGCTGTGTTTCCGTCCATAGGCACCTGAGCGTGAGGATAGGCAGGATTGAAGTACAGGCTGTCGCCCGCTCTTAGGAAATATTCCTTATCTCCTACTATTACGCGCAGCTTGCCTTCCAAAACAAAATTGAATTCCTGTCCGCTGTGAACGACAAGCTCCGGAGTGTCGGTGGGAGATAGCGTTACAAGCATCGGGTTCATAGTCTTATGCTTGAAGTCGGGTGCGAGCGGCGTAAATACGTAGCCCTCGTAGCGCTCCACGTTTAAGCCCGCGCCGCCGTAAACCACAACCGCGTCATCCTTAGTTGGCATAGAGCCTCTGAGAATATACATAGGCTCGGAATCCACCACGCTTGCAAACTTGTATATAAGGTTTATAGGTATTTCACCCTTGCCGCTTTCAAAGCTGATATATTCGTTTTCGCCTATGCCGAGCAGCTCCGCCATCTGAGCGGTAGTATAATCGGAAAAGGTGCGCAGCTCCGCCAAGCGTCCTGCAATGGATTGAATATCCTTTGACATATGCCCCCCTGTCGCGCCCGAAGGCGCATCATCTTACGTGCAAAATCAAGCTGTAGCCTCGGCTACAGTTTATGTCAAACTGCCCGTAACGCAACTAATATGCCGATATTATTGAATAACCGCGTTAAGTCTTTCTACAAGCTTATCGACGTCAATACCGTGTACGCCTGCCGCTTCCTCCAGCGTTTCGCCGTGTGCAAGCGTGCAGTGCAGGCAGTGCATTCCGCTCTCCATAAGCACCTCCGCAAGCTTATCCGGGTCGCCCTGATGCAAAATATCGATTACGAGCATATCTTTTGAAATCATAGTATTTACCTCCGTGTGCGCATACGCGCGCGCATTTATTTATTTTAATAAGTATATTATATACTAATCAATAAATAATATCAACACATAATCAATCAACTTTGTGCGATAAAAAAAGCATTAGTCACACCGTACTGTGTCTATTTTGATAATTCGTATTATAAAAACGGCATCCGCCCTTGCGGATGCCGTTTTTGATACCTAAGGTATTTTAGTTTTTAGTGAGCGTTACCATCGAGCTGATATAGAACTGAGCAAGCGGTATTGTCTGACCTTTATCCACAGCCGTCTTCGAAGACGTTGCGGCGGTCGTAGCAAGCAGACTTCCGTTTACGTCAACAACCGTGCTTACCGCGGCGTACAGTCTGTATCTGACTCTCCTTATTCCCTGTGTGGGCAACTCAACCGTATCATTGTTTGATGTAAATATAACGGGGTATGTCGCCTCTATGGCAGTAGTGCTTCCCACTCTGTAAATGTCCGCCTTGCCGTACCAGGCAATCTTAACCTTGTTGCCGTTGTAGGTATAGCTTGTGGGCAGAGTATCGCGCCAGCCGCTTGTGCTTACGTCGAGGTCAGTCAGCGTAACGCCGCTTACGGCAAAGGACGACTTGATTGTTACAGGAACGGTTATGCGCTGCTGCGACCTGATTTGGATAGTTGCGTTATACGAGCTGTCCGGTGTGGTTATTCCGCTCGAGCCGATGTTCCACTTAAGTCCCGCAGGCATAGATACGATGACGTGCCTGAACAGCGTTGCGGCGGAATCCGCCTGAGTCGTTGTAGCCGACCAGGTTATATCGCCCGTAGACGCGTTGTAGGTAGGAGTCTGAACACGGAACGTCACATTATAGGAAGACGGCAGCGACAGCGTATTTCCGTTGTTCGGGTCAACCTGGAAGTTGGCGGGAATGGTAAACGTTGTGTTGGTAAACGCATTGCCGTCATTGTTGACATACGCATTGAAGGAGACGCCCGAGGTATTGCTCATAATGTGATGCACGTATCTTCTGTCCACCAGGAAGGGGATATCGTAGGACTGCGTCGAGCCGTCCGCGCCCGTAAGGTTTGCGGTGACGAATATCACGCCGCCCTCGTAGGTGGGACGGAACTTGTTATACGACCAGGACAGCACGCCCGCATAGTCAGCGTCGGAGTTTGAAACTCCTCTCTCATAGAAGTTTACCGCCTTGTTGCCCGCAGTATATAGTCTTAATACGTTGGGCATTTCGGGAAGCTTGTAATCGTAGGCGTTGATATAAGTCTTGCTTGTCGCGTTGGCATATCCCTTAAGACCGTTGAGCTCCGAATTTGTCGCCATACCGGTTATAGTTCTGTCCGAAACGACTACTTCCACTCTTACGCGCTGTACGCCGAGGCTGTTGGTGTAACCCTCAACGCCGTAATCGAACTCGCCGTTTGCATTGATAACCGCATAGGCATAGAACGTACCGCCCGCATACGAGAAGTTTACGCCGCTCATATCCCACTCTATAGGCACTCTGACGGAGGACGTCGCTCCCTCGCCCGTGATATAGATATAATTCGGGAAGTAGGTGTACTCGCCAAGCTCCTGATAAGTCAGCTCGATGTACTGATTGCCGACCTTCTTATAGGTTCCGTTTACGTTGTCCTCGACAAACGTGACGCCGTCAACGAGCTTTGTATATTTGGTACCCTTGTACATATTGCTGCCCGACCTATCAAACGCGTTGCCGTTTGCAAACGGGTCTATCACAAAGCGGTTATTGACTTTGTCGTAGAACTTGCCGTGATTTGCGGTAAGACTGCTGCCGAAGCCAAAGGACTGCATCTTGCCGCTCTCGACGCGAGTTATTACCTCGAGAGTGGACTTGAAGCCGTTAACCTTGCTGCTTACGTTCGCCTTAACGGGAACGTTTCCGCCTCTGTAGCCGAAGGACGCGCCGGAGGTATCCCAATCTGCGGACAGACTCTGAGTGGTCACGTAAACGAAGATGTAGAGGTCGTTGCCGTTTACATCCTTATACGTATGCTCGTCGGAGTCGTAGGCGACTGCGCCGGTATATCTGAAGTAAGCTCTGTTAGTCCTGTTGTAGCTGTAGAACTTGCCGAAGCTAACGTCGCCCTCGCGGAAGGTTCCGCCGTACACGGTGTACATAGCGTGACGCTTAGTCCAGTTGGCGTCGTAGATTGTGGTTTCGCCAAAGGTTCTGCCCTCGTTCCACCAATTTTCCGCGCTTATGAACTGACCGCCTACGTAATAGGTGATTTCGTTTGCGTAGTTGTTCTTGTTGAACAGGTTCTGCGCGCCGTTCTCCTCGCCGTAAGGCGCGAAGCTGTACTTGTAATCGCCAACCGACATATCCGTATAGGTTGCGTCGGAGTTGTATACCGTAAGCGCGGATGCGCGGATGACAAACTCGATTGTGAACGGCTCCATAATCTCGAAGCTGTCCTTTCTGCCCGGAGTACCGTTCCATACGTGCGCCGTAACGTTCTTTCTGAGCGTCTTGGCTTCCTCGAGCATATCGAAGGTAGGCACGTTATCGAAGGTGATGAAATACGTGCTTACGTCGCCGTTGGTGAAGGACAGTCTGATTTGAGTGGGCAGACCCGCCTCGCCTACGTAAGAATACTTGTTGTAGAACACAATCTGAGTGGGCAAGCCCGTGGAGTTGCTCTTGACGATATCGAGGTATCTTCCGTCGTTGCGCTCGCCGAAGGAGTCTACGCCGACGAGAGTTCTCGTAGTCGTGGAGAAGCGTTTTTCTACGTACAGCTCCTCAACCGCCTTGGTGAGCACAAGCTCGGACGATTCGATATTTCTGTCAAGCACCGTAACGGGCAGGTTGAAGCGCTGCTCGACGCGGCGGTATACGGTCCTGTCGCACACGAATTCGTCGTTGCCAGTGAGCGCCTTCATATAGCTTACGTATTCCTCGACAGTGACGTATTTTGCATTGTCGGCATCGTCGTCGGTGATATCGGCGTAAACGTGAGTGCCGTTCGCGTCCTCTGCGTAAACGATAGCCGTAGCCATAAACTTGAGCGGGTCGCCTGCGGTCGGGTCTTTCTTTTTGAGCTTCTCAACCATTTCGTTGAGCTTAGACCAATCGAAGTACGCCGCAAAGGTGTTTTCCGTCATACCGTAGTCAAGACGGGTTACAATGTGCAGGTCGTTTGCAAGATGGCTTACGTCGGAGTGAATGAACGGGTCGATTATTATGGAGCGATATTCGTGTTCGCCCATATAGAATACCGTTCTGTCAACCACGTATACGGAGATTACGCCGCCGTCGACGGGCTGCTCCATACCGGGATAGGTATAATTTACTCTTACGTTGTAGGTCTTACCGAAGAATCTGCTGATATTTGCATAGAACTCCGCGTCGGACTTGATACCCGAACCCGCATAGATGTCGGAGAGCGAGTAATTGGCAACTATTTTTGCCGTTCCGCCGTTCAACAGGCTTACGTCAACAAGGTCGCCGCTTGCAAAGAAGCTGCTCTCCCTTCCGTACGGGTCGAGAGTAAAGCTGTTGCCCGCGCTGAGTCCGCTTATGCTTACGTCGTCCACCGTAACAGCGACGTCAAAGCTTGCGCTGAGATATTCGCTTGTTATGGTAAGTCTGACGTTCTTCTCCGCAAATCCGTTAAGTCCGTAAACAACGTCCCAGTTAAGGTCTACGTCTATGCGCTTGTCGCCGACTGCAAGAACGCTCTTTTGCGGCAAGCCGAGATGGAATATATCCGACGTGAGACGGTATCTCAGGCTGCCGTATGCGTTGTTGATAAATCCGTAGGTTTCCTCAAGCGTGAACGCGTTGTTGATGACGAATTCCTGCTCGTAAACCTTATTGTCGTCGTCTCCGAACAGCAGCTTGAAGTGTCTTGTAAACTTGCCTGCCGCAATTTCGTCGGAGGTGGGATTGCTCCAATCCGTCCAGCGGATAGGCACTCCCGTAATCGGAGCAGCTTCGCCGTCCACGGAAACGGTAGCAGTGTTAGGTACTCTGAATTCGCCGAACAGGTCGTAAACCGTACGGTTTTCAACCTCGACGAAGGTGCCGTTCTCGCCGTAGCCGTCTATATAGATACGCGCGGTAAAGCTTCCCTCGCTCGGATAACGGATAGTCATATCGTCAAAGAAGTAGTACTGTCTTTCAACATATTTTCTGTCGCCGTCCGTCTTGATGTCAACGCCGTCGCGTATGGGCGAGCTTGCGTCCACCCAGTTAATCCTTACATCGAGAGGCTCTTTGCCCTCCTTGGTGATGAACGTTCCGTTTTCGGGCATCGTCCAGGGCTTGCGTACGTTGTAGTTGAACGTGAGCGCGTTTTCGCCCGTGCCTCCGACCGTGCCTCCCGCGAACGCTATGGACGGAGTACCTGTCCAGCTTTCGTCCACTCCCGCGAACTCATAGTTGGGCACGCGTACTCTGAAGGATACGGTTGCGTTGCCGATATGAGCGTCGAGGGTGATAAATCCGCCCTTAATGCCGTAGGAGTCGGGAGTCGTGGTCCAGTCGCGTACATACGCGATATAGGACGTACCCATTTCGCCCGCCGTCATCTTTACGAACTTACCTGTTGCGGAATCATACTTATGGTCGCCGTCGGGGTTGGAGATATACTGTCCTGCCTCGTCCTTGGCGGGCTCGCCGTTTTCGCCGACGAAGTAGCGCGCGCCTTCCCAGGTACCCTTTACAAGGTTGACGAGAACAGCAACGCTCTCAAACGGATTGCCCCATCTCTCGCTTGTGCGGAAATATGCGTCGGGGTTGGTTGCGAAATTGATTGGGTCGATGCCGTAGCCCAAATCGCCAATCTTATGCGTCTGAGCGTAAACCGCGCCGGTGTACTTGCTGACGTCGAATATCTCGCCGCTGTCGATGAGGTCCTGCTGCCTGTCGGAGCTGAGCGCATAGATGTCGCCGATAGCCTCGTCGTAGAAGAAGTTGATAGAGGATATCTCCTGCTTTTCGACGTTGAGTCGCAGGACTATATCCTGAGCCTCGTAAACTATGTTGCCGTCCTCGTCGTAAATGATATTGCCGTCCTTGTCCTTGGCTATTGCAAGAGCTACGTTCTTATCGCCCTCTTTTACATATGCCTTGACCTTTGCAAATATCGTGCCGCCCGCGTAAATATTCTGCTCGTTTGCAAGAGTCGTGCAAGCCGCGGTGGTATAGTACTTGAGCGTGGTCCAGTCGGGATACATAGTGTGCTTTACTCTGCCGAAGGCTACGTCGAAGCTCTCGTATGCCTCGCCCTCGAACCAGTAGGGATTGAAGGTATCCTCGTGCGCGACGTTGACCGCCTGCTGCGAGGGCTTGACCTCGTTGATAGCAATCTGCTCGTAAACTCTCTGAATACCTGTATATTCGGTACCAATCTCGAAGCAAGCGTACAGCGGATAGCTTCCGGAATAGCCGTTATAGCTGATGTCGCCTTCCTTAATGGAATATACGCTGTTGTTGTAGGCGTCGAGATATGTGTACTTGCCCGCAGAGCCCGTACGGATGAGCGGAGCGGTTACCTTGACGTCAGTGCCTACGGTGAGGATTCTGTCCGACTTGGTGCCGTCAACGGTGCGTACTGTGATAGCGATGGTGCTGCCCTCGGGATAGAGCGCGTCGCCGCTTAAGCGGTACGCATTGTACGGGTCGTAAACGACGTCGTTATTGAACTCTCTTAAGGTATAGGAGTTTACCACGATTTCTACGGGAACCGCCTGCGCGATGTATCCGGAATTTGCATACTTGGAGTCCGTAGAATAGTCGCTGCCGACAAATCCGTACTTGCCTCCGTTAGCGTTAAGCACCTTGAATACGTCGCCGCCGACATATGCCGTAACGGTAACCTTTATACCCTTATAGTAGTCTACCTGTCCGTTCTCGTCGGTAATAGCCTCCATAGCCTTTTCAAGCTCGCTCAAATCCCACTTTACGGTGTAATCGTTAAACTTGGAATTGCTTGTCCACTTACCGTTGAGCTTGGTAAAGGATTTGATGTAATTTGTCAGGCTGAACTTGCTGCCCGAGGTAATCATATCCGCATTGAACTTCATCGGGTCGAGCGTCAGACGCGAGGCATATGAACCGTCGCTGTTTGCGGTAACGGTCAGCTTTGTTTCCTCGCCGTTTCTCACTATTCCGCTTACGCTCTGAACCTTATAGTTTGCCGCGTTTACGTTTATAGAACCCGTTGCCTCTGCCGCAAAGCCCCACTGATAGGTGAAGCGTACGTTTATTGTCGAGCTGTTGTCGCCCGTGCCGCCCTGCCAGTCATAGGAGAAGTCGTCGGTATTCCAGCTAATAGTACCTGCGGGGAAGTTTTTGCCCGTCGGCAAATATCTCGTGTCAAGCACGTAATAATACGTATCGCTTTCCGCGTGATAGTACTTCACATAGCCTTCGCTGTCGATACTGTAGGGATAGCCTCCCGAGGTCCAGTTAGACGTCACCGTAGTATAATGCCTGTTGGATTTGACGTTGACCAAGCCCGCGGTGTAGGCAGGAAGAACTCTGAGTCCGCCGTCGGAGTTTATCTGAACTCCCTTTATTTTGTAATAGCTACTCGAGGCAGACAGCTTCTCGCTTGTACCGATTACAGCCTGAGCCATCTGCTCTTTTTTATCTACCGTTTCGGTGCGATAAGTACCAAAGACTCTCGAACCGATGCTCGTGTCCTTAAACGTGATAAGCGCAAGGTCGGGCAGCTGCGAATTGAACTTATTGTTCGCCTCGTTGATATTGAGCGTGATATCGGACTGCACGTAAGTATTTGCGTCGCCCTCCGCTCTCGTATACGACCTTACTCTGGTAACTGCCGCCGCGTCTGAGATATATACGGGGATTGCATACATTACCGTATTGAGCGCGTAGCCGTACACATAACCCGCAAGCTTGGTCTTTCCGGGCTCCGCCGCCGTGTAGTCGACGGTGGACGCGTCCCAGACAAGCTGCGTTCCGCGAGCGTCGTTGTAAACAGAGGTCTGATAATAGCTGTGATACGGATTGCCCTTTGCAAACGTTACGTCCGCCATCTGCGGGAAGAGCGCGGGATTGCTGAAGGTGCTGTCGCGCATCTCAATAGCCTTGCCGTTGTTGCTGCCGCCTACAAGCGTACCCGACCTTCTTCCCGGGTCGGTAATCGTGATAGACGTAGGCGGAGTGATGTTCTTATCGATTATTTCCGCCTCAGCCGACTCGTCGAAGCCGATAAGTCTGTTGGACTCGACCTTGTTGCCGTCCGCATAAGGAGTTATGCGCAGCATAAAGAAGTCCCAGGCTTCCTCGATATTGGCGGTATGTCCGGTAATGTTGTACTGTCCCATATTGGTATTGGGAGCCTTGAGGTACTGCATACTGGTGCCTGCGCCGTTCTTTCTGCCGTTTACCATAAGCTCGATAGCTCTGATGCCGGGCGACATATCGGAGCTCGCATTCAAGCCGTATTCGGACGGACTCGGATTGAGGTCGATATAGATATTGGCGCTCGGGTTAATATCGCCCACTGCGAAGGGCAGAGGCAGAATACCCGCGATAATTCTCGACAGGTCCTGAATGTTAGGACCGATAATACCCGCCAGCTTCCAGCCGAACAGCGAGGTACCGTCGTCCCAGATGCTGTTTGCGCCGACAACGGGCAAATCCTTTGCCGCGCCGTATGCGACGTCGCGCAGTATCCACTTGATAAGCGCATACGGAAGCGCACGCATATACGGTTCGAGGAATTTAACCTTTGCCTCGGTGGTCGCGTTCTTCTTTACGTAGTTGGTATCGAGCTCCTGAAGCACCTCGGTAGCGGTCTTGATAGACAGATACTTTCCGCTCGGGTCGGTACCCGCGTCGCCGTTACTGTTGTTTATGCCGACGGAAGTAGGATTGATGAAGTAATTCTGCACGCCGCCGCTGCTTGGATGGCTGTTCATCGTACTCATAAGATTGAGCAGTATGCAGTCAATCATAATCATAAGTTCGTTGAACGCCTGCTTGCCGAACTCTATCTTGATAGAAATGAGTCCCGCATCGCGCTGAATTGCCGACATTCCGCTGTAGTAAGGCTGATATCCGTGTCTCGAGCTCAGGTTAAGCTCGAGCTTATTGATAAGTCCCTCGAGATTGGGAGTATACGAATAGGATGAAGTACCGTCGCCGTTATCCGTCCAGTTGTCCGTAGTGTCGTATCTGTCGCTCGCGCTCGGATACTTGTAGGAGCCGTCGTCGCCGTCGGTGCCCGTAGCAAGCTTAAGCGGGAACATATCGGGAGCCATAGAACCCAAATCCAGGAACTTAAGGAAGTCGGATATAGCGCCCTGCGCCGCCTCGGCAAGACCTGTAAGTTTAACGGGGATACCGGTTACGAATACGTTGTTTCCGCCTACGATAATCTTAAGCGTATCCATATCCTTGGTATAGCGGCTGTTATTTTCGGGCAGAAGCGCAAGGAACAGCTTATATCCCTTTCCGCCCGCGCTTGTATCGTCGGGATGCGTGTTGTCAAATCTCTTTTGTCCCGTCAGCGTTATCTTGGAGCGCTGATTGAGAACCTGGAAGTATCCGACGTCGCCGTAACCGCTTGCGTTACCGCCGACAACGTTCATAACCTTATTCTGAATTTCTATGCTCGCATTGAGGTCGAGGTTGTCGAGGATGTTCTGGACAAGCGACATCATACCCGCGGTATTGGACATCGTAAGTCCGGCGTAACCCGTCTTAACCTCCTGAGCTGTGGCTGCGCTGTCGAATGCGGCGGTTCCTATTGTAAGCTCAATCGGATTGACCGCAATGGCAATGGACGAGCCGACGCTGTCGAGTATGGATTCGAGTCTCATACCGCTTATTCCGTTATCGCCGAACATCAGCGACAGCGTCGCGTTTTGAATGTTGGGCAGGTTGAAGCCGAGCTTTACGTTAAGCAGAGCGAGTATAGCGTTGAACAGACCGGTATCGAAGGAGAACTCGAGCTTATCGTTTTCAATATTGATATTGAGCGCGATAGGAGTCGCCTCGCTACCCGTCGAAGCGTCGGGAGTGCCGTCGGCATTGGTTTCGCCGTCCGCCTCGGTGCTTGCGTCGGCAACGGTATTAGCCTCGTCGCCGTCGTAGCCGTACGAGCCGCCGAGTATGCCCGCCACGCCCTGGAACTTGATTTTGCCGAGTCCGAGGCTTGTAGCGTCGATGTAAATGGCGTCGGACATAATATCGCCGTCCGAGCCTACCTCATAGCTGCCGGTGGTCTGATTGTACTTGAGTCTGGACGAACCGAGATAGTAAATACTAATCAGCTTCTTGTTGAGCGGATAGCCCATAGACACGTCTATGGAAATATCGCTGTAGAGTATACCCGCAAGACCGTAAAGAATTACGGAGCCGAGGTTGATATTGGCTTTGAGGTCGATTACGAGATTTATACTTTCGTTTGCGCTGCCGAAGGTAAAGGATGTAAGCGCCGACTGGAAGTAATGCGTAGCATTGCGCCAATTAGTCTCCTCGACGTATCTCTTGTTAGCGCTGTCGTACTTGTACATCTTGCCCTGATAGAATTCTCTGTCCGCAAGCGTCATATTTCCGGAATCGCCGAATTTCTTATAATTGCCGAATGCGTCAACGCCGCTGAGCAGAGAACCGAGCAGCTCGTCGCCAAGCCACGCCGCAAAGCTGTCGTCATAGCCCGCGTCGCCTCTTGCGAGACCTCTGGAGGTCACCTGAACGGTTATTCCCATATGAGCGCCGACCGTAGGCAGTGTGAGCGCGTTGATAAGGTCTACCTCCTCTCCGTTGACAATAGCCTCAAGGTCGATAGAGCCGAGCGATACGTATTTGCTCTGGTCGCCGATAATACCCGAAATAACTCTCTTGCCGTTCTCCACGTCCTTGGTGATTGTGGGCATATCGAGGTCGAGCGTCATATACAACGCGTCGCTGAAGCGCATATTAAGGCTAATCTTTGTATGGTCGGTAGTCGGGTCGGTGCCGATATGCAGCAGCCAGTCGCCGAGGTCGGGCAGCAGATTTTCAACCTTCTCGCCGCGGATTTGCATAATCTTCTTATACACTGCGTTGATAAGGTCTGCGTTGAGCTGCAAGAGTACCTCGTGCGGACGGAACAGAAGCATAATGTACTCCCAATCCATCATATTGCTCTCGATGATGTCAATCTCATCCTTGGCTGCAGTGCCTGCCTCATCGTTTGCAAGACCGCCGTTGTCAACCGCGCCGATAAGCTTACCGAGCGAGTTTTTAATCAGAGAGTTTACGTTTACGCCCTCGAGCTTTACCTTTGCGGTTTCGCCGAGGAGACCGCTGAGGTCGACGTAAATGCTGTCGTCAAGCAGATATATGCCGAACAGAGTTGAATAGGAATTGCTCTTTGCCGCGTACTTCTGAAGCTTGAGCGAAAGCGCGGCTTCCCAATTCTCAAAGTCGATGACCGCGTTGAGGTCAAGCTTGAGGAACGCTCCGTCGTCGCGTCCGAGCTCATTGGTGATGTTCACCTTAAAGTCGGAGTTTCCGATGTTTGCGGTAGGAGCAAGAAGCTCTAACAGCAGGTCGAGCACCTCGCTCATATCTATGGTATTATCCTGACCTGCCGCGCCGCTTCCGTACAGCGAGACGTCTATGCTCATATTGAGATATGCCTTCATACTGTGGATTTCGACAAACTTGCTTTCGTCTATCGTATCCTTAACGCCGTCGCCGTCGGTGTCCTCGCCGAATTTCTCCTCCTTGCTTACGGAGAAATCCTTATTTATTCTCACATACAAATCGTGCAGACTTGCCGAGAGGCTGAAGTCGCCCATCGCAATGTACAGTCCGTTGCCCGCGGCGTTCTTTACAAACTCGCCTGTTGCGGGAACGTAATCGAAGGTCTCGCCCTCCCAGGTCGGGTAAGCGTACGCCTTGAGCACGTAGTTGTCGCTGGAGATATAAACGTATGTGTTTGCATTGTCCGTGGAGGTTGTCACGCTGTAGGTGCCGTCCTCGTTCTTGGCAAACCTCGTGCCCGACCAATCGGAATAGGTAACGCCGTCGATGCAATACTTGCCGTTTTTACCGAACATTTCGTTGTATCTCTGAACGGTGATATAGTAATCCTCTCCGACCTTAAAGCCGAAGTTGATGTCCACGCTCGGGGAATTGCCCGAGAAGTTGATAGTAATTCCGCTCGTATCGCTATCGTTTGTGGTATACAGTTTGGGCAGGAACTCCGCAACGCTGTTGAGAATCTCGCTGTCGGAATTTATAAGTATCTTCAAGAGGTCTGCAAGCAGGCTCTCGTTAAGTCCGACGGTTATGAAATCGCTGGAGAGAAGCAATCTGCCGAGCAGCACGTTAAGCGTACCCCAGATACCCTCGGGCAGCATACCCGTATTTACGATGTCGTCGTCAAGCGCCTTATCCGCCGCGGCAATCGCCTCGGCTACAGAGGTTGCGCTCGCGCTTCCGAGCAGAGGCGCAAGGTCGAAGCCGTCAAGCTTGCCGTAGGAGAAGAAGTTGCCAAAGCCTATCAGCTCGCCTATTTCCGCCATATCGAGATATGCGTCGAGCTTTCCGCCGTTGATTTCAAACCACAGGCGGCTGGTCGCGGGATTTTTGTGCAGTCCCGTCTGATAGGTAATTTCCACATACGCTTTAATGCCGTCAAGAACATCCAAGATGTTGATTGTCTTATCGGGGTCGTTATTGGTAAGTATGGCAACTATATTCTGCGTGGGCAGATAAACGTTGATGCTTGCGTTAAGCGATACCTTGCTGTTGGTTTCGGTCTTATTGCCTTCGTTCTCGATATACTCGAGGGAGGCAATCAGGAAGTACAGATATTCGGTTATCGTACTGTCGTCGATAAACTTAGTCATCTGATACGCCCAGTTGATGATGTTGCTTACCTTAAGCGTGAGGTCGAGTGTTACGCCGAATTCAACCGACTTGAAGTCGCCGAGCATATCCGCAATGCTTACGTTTGAAAGCTTGCTCAGGTCAATAGTCATCGCCTTCGTATAGCCCTTGAAATCACCCGAAAGTATATACGCCTTTTCGCCCGCGTACTTGTCCGCTTCAACCGCGCTTGTATAACCGTCGCCGTCCTCGTCGATGGGCATATAAGCCGCGCCGTCAACGTTTACCGCGAGGGGATTTGTAAGCTCGCCCGTTCTTGCAAGTCTGTATTGCAGCTTACCCTTGCCTGTATAGCCGGCAAGCGACCTCTTGTCAACCTTGATATAGTCAAACTCGGGGTCAACCGCATAAAGCTCGCCGCGGAAGCTTGCAAACGTCTCCGTATTGCAGATGTCGCGGTAGCTTGCGGACTTGAACTTGGTTTCAACCTCGTTTATGGGTTTATATGCGTCGCCGACCTTTACGTAAAGCATTCCCTTGAACTCGCCCGTATCATAGCGGTTGTCGTGGTCGGAGCCGAACGCAAATCTTGCCTCGGGCAGTATTTCCTTTGCGGAATAGCCGTCGTGCGAGTAACGCTGAGACGGACCGTTGTACACGTCGTAGCGCGTGCCGTCGTAATCACCCGAAATTAGCTCGAAGCTGCCGTCGTCAAGTTTCTTATAATTGCCATTTTCGGTTTCGTAGTACTCCACGCCGTCGGCGCTGTTCTTGTAAAGACGGATGATGTTGCCGAGGTCGTAGTTTCTTGCATACTCGCCCTTGCTGTCAAGGTGGAAGTTTGCGTTGTTGAATATATCGCCGCCGTCGAATTCGCTCTCGGGACCGAATGCGATAGATGACGAGGTTTCCGTTCCGTTCAAGCCCTCGAACTTAAGACCTACGTCGATAACGGGTCTTGAGCCGTCCTCGTTAAAGAGGAGCGCGCCAACCGTAAGGTCATAAGGATTAAAGCCGACCTTTACGTATGCTCTGAAGTTGGGCAGAACGTCGGTAATGGAGGACGAATCCGCCATAAGCTCGTTGAGCAGAACCCTGAGGAAGCCCGAGGTTACGTTTACGGCAATGGCGTTTGTAAAGATATTGAGGTAAGCCGTGGTAACGTCGGGAGACTGTACGTCCTTATCTATTCTGTCGTTGCGCGCAACGGGAAGCGCCTCGTCGTTATCCATAGAGTTGTTGCCGAGAAGTCCCGCAAGAACGTCCTCTATGGAGTGCTTGGAGAGGTCGACGTAAATCTTTGCGTCCGCGCCGAGTATCCAGGACAGGTCTACGTACAGACCTGCGCTGCCTGTAGCGGCGTTGCGGTCGTAGTAGATGCCGAGGATATGCGCAAGAGAACCGTTTTCAAGCTCGCCCTCGTAATTTCCGTTCTGTCTGTCTTCGGGAGACACATAACCGCCGCCCGCAAGCTTATCGCGCTGCTGTAACCAGGCGTCTATCGCTATGTCGAGGTCGCGCACGTTGAGCTTGAAGGGGCTGATTGTCAGGTCGAAGCACAGATTTATACGTACGGAGAGATAGATATTTAAGGAATCTCCCTCCTGCAACTGAAGCACTGCCTTCATATTGCCGAATATGCCGCTGAGCACCTGTCCCAACTGCTCCTTGACTCCGTCATAGTCCTCGCTGAGGCTTGAGTTTGCCCAAACGTACAGATGACCGCCTGCCATAAGGCTTTCAATCTCCGCGCCGTCCTTAACCTGTACGTATTCGCCGCGCTGTATCTTGTATCCGAGACCGTTGTCCTTGATAAAGGCAAGCATATCGGCGTCGCTCAGCTCATTTTCGCCAAGAAGATTGTTAATCTGGCTGTAAAGCTGCTTGTACTCGCCGTAGGGGAAGAACATTCTGCCCGCCTCTACGTAGAGGTGCGCGCGCAAATCCAAGGACAGATAGAACAGCTCGCCGATGGATACGTAATTCTTGTACTTGTAATTCTCGTATTTCTCGTCGTTCTCGAAATCGGGACGCGTAATGAAGCCCTGACGCATAGCGCGTACGTAGTAATCGTCGTACTTATCTACGTCCTCGGGCGCGATTAACACCTTCTTGCCCGCGTCGTACATATCGCGTCTGTACATATACTGACGCTGTACCTTTGCGTAAGAGGTGCCCGTCTGCACGTAGTATTCCTTAGTGCCGTTTGCAATCTCCTCGAGGTAATTGGGTATTACACCGTCGGTAACAGCAGGCTTGAAGGTACCCTGCGCGTTCATAATCATAAGGGTGTCTGCGGTTATCGGATAGTACTTGGTTTCAAACTTCTCTTTTCCGGTATCCTCGTCCTTTACAGGCTCCTTTACCGAGTAGTAACGCGGATTCGCGTCATACCTGGCAGGCGAGAACGCTCCGCTTTCGTAGTAGTCCGAAATCCAGGAATAGGTTCCGTCGCTCTCCTTATCCTCGCTCGAATAGAGATACTGCGGCACGTCGCGGTAGCGCACGCTGTCGGGATACTGAGAAATAATCTCGTAAAGATTTCTTTCCTCCTCGGTTGCGGTGCCTGCTAAAATCTTATCCTTAAGCTCTTTGACGTTTACATAGTTGAACTTTTCCACGCCGAACTCGGGGAAGTTTACGCCGAGCGAAATCTGATAATTCCACAGGTACAGGTCGAGCGTGATAAAGGGATATCTTGAGTCAAGCTTCTCAACGCAATAGAGGTCCTCCGCTCCGACCGTGGTATAGAACTTGCCGTCCTCGGTGGGAATATCCGAAGAATCCAAGGACGTATCCGACAGGATGTAAAGCACGGGAACGTCTATACCGTAGTGCTGAAGCGCAAGCGCGTTCTTTTCGGCACGTCTAATCTGAATATCGCTTGCAGTGCTGTAAAGCACAAACGAATTTATTACGTTGCCGCTTGCGTCGGTGTCGATAATCCTGATATATACGGGCGCCGAGTTGACGTCGTAATAGGATTTTTCGCCCTTCTCTACCAGCTTATCGTAATCTGACTTCTGACTTGCGGACATAACGGCGATGAGCTCGAAGGAGCCGTCCTCCGCCTTGAAGTACGTGCCGCGCTTGGACGCGCCCGCACCAGTGTATTCCGTAACGTTAAATCTGTAATGCGAGGCGGTCATTATTTCAACGACCTCCTTGCGTATCTTAACTCTTTCCTCCTCGGTCACGCTCGTATCGCTTGAATCGGGAATTCTCTCGACAAGCTCCTTGACGTTTACGTAAGCGTGCTTTGTCATATCCGAGTATATGGTAAGCGCCGGCTTATTTACAAACTTCTCCTCGTCGAACTTGATGGTGGTATCCTCGTCAAGCAGGAGCGCGAGAATGGAGTTGATAAAGTCGGGCTGAACAAGCAGCTGAATATATCTCGAAGTCACGCTGAAGCCGTAGACGAAGGTGCGGATATATCCGAGCAATTCGTCGTCCGTGATGAGCGGGAAGGTAATCTTGTTGTCCTCGTCCTCACTGTCGTCCGCGGACGTTGCGGCTACGGACATAGCCTCGCCGTTTCCGCCGCCTACAAGACCGCCGAGCAGAGCGTCCACAAGAGTGTCAAGCTCGGAGCTGTCGATATAGATGCTCGGAACGTTGAAATAACTGAGGTCGATAGCGATACCGCCGTTGACGCGCTTATAGCCGCCGTTCTCATTGGGATAGCAGTAGTTTGCGTCAAACGAATATCTCTTGTCGTCTTCGGCGAGAGGAGTGTCGTTTATGGGCTTATACTTGCCGTCCTTATCGAGATAATACGTGCCGTCCTTATTCTCGAAATAGTGGTCGAAGCGTTCGCTCGGGTCAACGTATTTCTCGCTTTCCTTGTCGTTCTTTTCCTCGTCGGTCATAATGACGAACGTACCGCCCATCATATAGATGCCGATTATGTCGTGGAATTCCTTTTCGTTTCCGCCCTTTGTCTGAATAACCAGCTTAAGGTCGAAGAAGCTAATTATATCGGTCAGTATCTTAGACGCATTCTCGCCGAGAGCGTCGGCGTTTTCGATAAGCTTCTGAAGCAGCTCGATGGTATCGAACAGCGTCATTTCTCCCTCGAAGGCGTCCATACCGGAGTACTGAACAAGCTGAGTACGCGCATAGTTGACAAGCGCCATCATCTGCAAATCGAGAGTAACAACCGCCTGAATCTTACGGTTTACGTCGCCGCCGTCGTCCGCCTGCGAGATAATCTTAATGAGGTTGTCCGCAGTGAGCGAGGGGATGAACGCGCTAATTACCGCGCTGAGGTCGATATCGTTATCCTCTCCCGTCTTAAAGGAGGTGGTAAGGTCAACCGTTTCGGAAAGGGTAATGCGGTCCATATCGCCGAAAGCGGTATAATCCTTAAGCTCCTCTCCGCTAAGCGTGTACTTTCTGGAGTTGGTAAACTCGGCGTTTACGTTGCAAATAGCAATCTTAAGCGAAAGGTCTACGTCGTACTTGCCGCCGTCGCCTACATAGCTGTTGTTTGCGGACGCGCCGGGAGTAAACGAATAGATTTCCTCGCCTGCATTGAGCGCAAACTCATCCTTACCCATATTCTCTTTGCCGTTTCCATCGCCGTCGAGCATAGGTCTGAGATACAGCTTCTTGGTATCCTCGTTATACAGAACTCTGTACTTGACGTAGGTGGTTCCGTTTACGATATCGTCGGGCTTGGCAACGCGCACATATGTACCGTCGTCGCCCTTGACGTAATAACCGCGCTGTCCGCCCTCAACCGCGGGTCTGAACGCAAAGTATTTGGTCTGATTGGTAAGACTCTGAATATCTCTTATAATCTGCTGCTCGTCGTAGCTGTCGCCCTGCTCGGTAGCGTCCGCAACCTTGTTGTAGCGTCCGCCTACGAGACCTAGCGCGATAAGCACCTCGAGGTCGATACTTTCGGAGGTATCGAGCTTGACCTGAAGATTGGTATTTATCTCGTCATAGAACAGGTCCTTGAGATTGAAGCCGAGCGAGCTTGTGTCAATGAGCTCCAAAATGGTATGGAACATCTTATTTCCGAGCGCAATGGTAAGCAAATCCTTATTAAAGAGTATAGCAAGCGCAAGGTCTCTGTTGGTAAAGTCTGCGTCGCCGACTGCGCCGGTAGTGCCGTCTGCGCCGAGAACAGCGTCGTTTGCGGAGCCTGCGGTAAGAGCCTCGCCGCTGCTTACGCCGTTATTAACGGAGCCTGCAACGAAGGGCTTGCCTAAGCCGAGCAAATCGAAGATGCTGTTTATAAGGTCGGTCGCTCCGATATCGGACATACTCATCTTGGGGATGTTGAAGGTATCCGAAAGGTCGAGGTAAACGCCTCTGCCGAAGTAATAGATGCCCGCCCATTTCGCGTCATAACCGGATTCGGTCACGGCAAACAGCTCAATCGCAAGCTCGGAGTTGGAAAGGTCGCCCATATCGAGCATAAGCGAGAAGTCGAGTCTGAAGTGCGCGGACGAATAGCCCTTGGAGGTCGTGGGCATTTCGATTCTCACGCCCGCGATATTGCCGAGGATACCCGCGACAATCTGACCGAAGTCGATTGCGCCCTCGGTAACGCCGAAGTCGAGGTCGATAGAGAAGCCTATCGTGACAATCGTATCGGTAAACGGATTGACCGCAACCTGCTTAACCGTATTCTTTTCTGTTTCGGTAAGGGTTTCGTACAGCTCTCTGGAATACTCCTCGTAATCGCCGTTGTCAAGCTTTACGGTATGACCAACCTCGTCGCGTATGTAATCGGGAAGCAAATCTATGCCGCTTCCGAGGTCAACGTCGAGACGTCCGAGCTTTAAGCCCATACTGAGGCAGCCTGCGGTGAGGTCAACCGCAACCATAAAGTCCTCAAGCGCGCTGTAATTGATAATTTCGCGGTAGAATTCTCCGCCTGTTTCCTTCACGTAGCCGTATTTGCGCATACGCAATGCGGTTACCTTGCGGTAGGAGCCGTTATAGTGAATATAGCGGACGTCGTTCTGAGCTTCGTCATATACGAACATATCCGATTTATAGTAGTCGTCGCCCACCTTTTCGTACAGGTCGTAGGACTTAAGGCTTACGGTTGCGCCGCTGCCCTCCGCCACGACATAGTAGTTTTTGTCCGCCTTCTGAGCCTTGACTACGCGCAGAACCTCCAATTTCAGTCCTGCTTCGTCAACGTAGTATGTGATACCCGCGTCGGGGTTATAACCGTCGGTCACCTTGTCGTAAGTGCCGTTTTCGTTCTTTACATACAGACTGGTATACGACGGATAGTACTTGCTTACGCCGTTTACCATTGCTACATAGTAGTCCTCAAGCTCTACTGCGTGAACGGGAGACGGGTCGGTATAGTAATTATATCTCTCGTCGTTCCATTCCGTATCCCACTTATCCTTTTCGGCAGGGTCCTTGATTTCGGACACTCTCTTATACTGCACCTCGCCGAGCTCCACGCCGACGGACAGCTCGAGAATATCGAACACTTCCTCGATAGAGCCGAGCTCGGGCATCAGAGTTGCCACGATAAACGCAAGCAGCGAGCGTGTAAACTGGATTTGGAATGCCGTATCGGAATAAGCAAGAGCGATAATAGCGTCGCGCGAAAGCTTTTCGAGGTCCTGAGACTCGCTGTCGTATTCGGTAGCGGTCAAAGCCTCGTCCGCCTGATTGGGCTTCGTAATGCCGTCGACAATACCGCCAATCTGGTCGATAAGCTCTCTGCCCTTGCTGACAAAGTTATCTATACGGGCATAGGACTCCGCATTGTTTACTATTTCGGTAGCGTCGATATAAAGCGAACCGCCGCTGAGATACAAGCCGCCGAGCACCTTAAACGCGCCGCTTCTGTATCTCTCGAAGTGTCCGTCGTCGCCGACCTTTACAAATTCTATGGCAAGCTCCATCTCGTCGATGTCGCTGTCCAGAATGAACTGACCTACGCTCTTGCCGCCGGCAAGTCCCAACAGGTCGAGCTTGGCAAGGTCCACGTTAAGAGCGATGTTGATGCCGATGCCGCCCGTAAACTCGGACTGCGCCTGCAATTCGATAATCATATCGCCGAGCAGGTTTGCAACAAGACCGCCCGCGTTGTAGGTTTCGATGCCGTTGCTGTTGAAATACACCAAACCGCCGACCGCAAGATAGATATTCTGGTCATAGTACTGCGGTCTGTCCTGAATTGCATAGAAGCCGATGTTCTCAACGGCTTGCGGAACGTCCGCTTCGTCTTCCTTCGCCTTGGGCTTGAGTATTAGCTCCTCCTCGCGGCGGAAGCGTATTCCGTCGTCGGATGCGTCAGCCTGTACGTAAACTCCGGTTGCGAAATCGTAGACATAGGTGCCTTCGTTATCCTGAATATAATTCAGATAATAGCCCTTTAAGTTGCCGTCCTTATCCGCCTTTACGGTCGCATATCTGCGGACATATCTTTCGTCGTCCTTAAATTTGACGTTTCCTTTATCGTCGGGAGTCAGCTCGCCGTCGTTTATTGCGCGGAACATTCCGCCCAGCTTGACGTAATTGCCCGTCTTGGACTTATCAAATACGTAGTATATGCCGCCCTGTTCGAGCTTTTCGGTCTTTACGCGTGCATACGCGTCCTTCATAACCGCCTTGGGAGCGTAGAAATCAACGCCGTCGGCAGGGGTATACTTGATGGAGTAGCGCTGTTCCGTCGTATTTTCGGGAGCCTCTACGTAATTTCCGGTATTCTTATCGAATATATATCCGCCGTTCTTATCGGCAACGTACTCGAAATAGCAGGGCTTTGCGTCCTTCATAACGAGGTTGCTTGCGACAGCATATCTGTCAACGCCGCCGATAGCCTTCTCCTCTTCCTTGATAAGACGGAATTCGCCGTTGACCTTGATGTAATCTCCGTCAGCCGCCTTTGTAAAGTAGTAGTAATTTCTGCCCTCTACTATATTCTCGACGTCAACCTTTTCGTACACGTCGGAATCCCTGTAGAAGCCGTTTATAATCGGCAGCAGATTTTCGATGTAGAGGTCGAGATTGATAAAGTCGTATCTGTCGTTCATAGACAGCACGCCTTCAAACGTATCGATGCTCATAAAGTCGAACTCAACGTCCAGACCGAGCATAATGTCAAACATAAAGCTGACGTTATTACCGTCGCTGCCCGCCGCCTGCTTATTGGCAAGCGCGGCAATCATTTCGAGAGTGAGCATCTCGCGTCCGCCTATATTGTTGGTCGGGCGCAGGAACAGACCGGACCGCTCGTCGAGTACGGTAAGGTCGGAGGTCGGGTCGAAGTTAAACAGACTCTTAAGCAGCTCGTTAATCATATCGGGCTTGAAGTAAATGCCGAGGTAGTCGAGCTTGTTGGAGGAATTATCGCCGGGGAACCAGGGAGTGCCCTTTACGAGTATGCTCTTAACCATAATGTTGAGCACCTCGCCGAGCTTAGCGAGCAATTCGCTGTTATCGTCGGCTGTAGGCAGAGCCTCCTGCTTGCCGCCCTCGGTATCGTTTGCGCCGAACTTATCGAGCAAATCGAGCAAGCCTACGCTTAGCTTGGGACCGCCGACCGCTGAAGCGTCGATATACAAATCGCCTTCCACAAGATAGATATTGAGCTTGCGCTGACTGTTTGCACCGTCCTCGTATGTGAAATCTATGCTTACCGCAAGCTGCAAAGCATTTAGGATAGTTTGAGTATCGAATTTGATATTGTCAAAGCTGAAATCAGGCGAATCGACCTCGCTGAGCTTAAAGCCGAGAGTCTCGGTATTAAGACGGATTTGCGCGTCGATAAGCACGCCGTCTCTCATTGCGTCGTTAAGCAGAAGGTTAAGCCCTACGTGCTTGAGAAGCTCTCCGAGCGTAATGGAACCGTTTTCTCCTTTAAAGTGGATGATGGGAAGTCCGTAGGACAGTATACTGTCGAGAGCCTCCATATTGAGGATGAGGTCAAGCGTTTCGTCAAACGCGAAGCCGTCGCGCACGTAAATGCCGCGCGGGTCCTGAATAAATCTGCCGTCCGACTTGTTGAGCGAATATCTGTCCTTAGCGGAATATGTCGCAAGACGGTTGGGGTCGTCTATGCGGATATACGTCGCGCTTGTCTTGTAGTCTAAAAGCAGGCTCACGTCAACCGCGAGAATTCCCGCCTCGGGACGCTTGTTGAAATGGTCGCGCGCCACGTACTGCGGCAAACCGGTATGGTCCGCGTTGTCGGGATTGAATTCCACAAACTCGTGGGTTACGGGGTCAAGCACGTACAGAACGTCGGTTTCGGACGGATTTTCCGCAAGAATGTAATCCTTCTTTGCAATAGCTTCCTTAAGCTCGTTTGCAACGTGCTTATAGGTTTCGCCGTCCTTGCCCGTTTCGATATGGAATGAGCCGAGCGTAAGTCCCAGCGAGAGAAGCTTGCTGTCGATGTCTATGGAAAGCTCGAGCTCGGGCGATACGCTGATGCTCGCATTCACGGACAAGCCGAGGTCAAGCGAGGATATAATCTCGTTGATATCCACGTCGTTATTCGCGTCCGAGCCGGCGGCGATAGCCGCAATAAGTCCGAGCAGAACGTTTTGCGTAACAAGCAGACCGACCTTGCCGTCGGCAATGTCAAGCAGAATACGCATCTGCTCCTCGATGCTTGCAGAATCGGTATCGGCAGTAGCGACAGCCTCGTCGTCGCCGATATGTATCTTTCCTACCAGCTCGGAAATGAGCTTGGTAATGATATTTGCAATTCCTGTATTTTCAATATATACAGCTTCCTTGCCGAGTCCGCCGAAATCGATATAAACGGTATTTCCGTCAATATAGATTGCCAGAATATTGGAGTGGTCTATCTCGTTTGCAAGTCTTAAAACAATCTTTGTTGACGCGGGGTCGGTAAGCGAAATATTTGCGCCTACTGTAAGCACGGGCTTATAGTGAACGGTATCCTTAAAGTCGATGCCGAGCTTAAGTCCGAGCTGCGGGAAAAGCACGTCGAGGTAATCCTCTATACGGATAGGCGCGTCCTGCTCCTTGATTTTCACGTCAAGCGCGAGCGACAGGTGCAGCGTAAGGTTGTCGAGGCTGTCGAGCCCCGCATACTTGCCGCTGTCGAAATTCTCCGCGCCGCCGGGAAGCACGCTGTCGTCGGTGCCGAGCCCGATGCGAATATCGGAGAGCGTCAATCCCATATACAGCGGGTCTACCTGCACCTTGAGCGCAAGCTCGTAGAACCAGTAGAACGCGAAATAGCTCTCGGTGCTGTTAAGCTTGATGAAATCGTCGGGAGCGATATTCTTGCCCGTAAGCAGATTTACGATAGTAGTTACAAGCGCTTCCGCAAAGTTGACCTTAATTTCGGTATCGTTTACGGTAGCTCTCTTAATAAGATTATTGATATTGCCGAGAAGCACGCTCAAAATTCCCTTTGAGGCTTCTTCCTCGGTAGTATCGCCCTCGGCGGGAGTATTCTCCGCCCCGTCGTCGGGAGCGGTATTATTTTCACCCTCGGAGGGCTTATTTCCGCCTTGAATTGATTTGATAAGCGACGCGACGTCGAGATTTGCAAGCGCAAGGTGGAAGTCGTTTTTGATATCGAGATACACCGTGCTTACAGGCACGCCGAACTGCTCGCCCGTGTACAGAAGGTGTACGCCGAGCAGAGTATGCTTGGTTATGCTGGCCTGGTCGTTGAAATCAACGTCGTCGATTGCTACGTTATAAATTTCGATACCTATATCCGAGTGGGACAGTATATAGTCGAAGTCAAACAGACTTGCGGGAATATACAGCTCGTCGTCTACGAAATTGCCTACGGTTTGGGGAGTAAGTATAACCTTTACGTAGTTTTCACCCGTCTTGAGATAGGCAACGCCCTTATTGGTCTTTTTATCGATAAGCTGATTATAATCCTTAGGAGCCTTTACAAGCGAAATCCCGTCGGGCAAATACTGCTTGATAAACAGCGTTCCGTCGTAACCCTTTATGCCGTCCTCGTCAAGCTGAATGTAGTTGGTGCCTTCGAGCTTATAAATTTCTCCGTATTTATACTTATTCTGAGCAATTTCATCCTTACTGATGGGGATGAACACCGTATTTTCTATAAAATCGATAAAGGATTCGGGGTTAAGACGGAGATTAAGCGAAATTCTGAAGCCGAGATTTGCAACGACCTCCTCGTCGATGTTATAGGAAAGCAGCAGCGAATGCAGGAAGGAATTGAGCGCGGGATTTTCGCCGTCCTCGTAGAACTGAGCAATCCACTTGCCGAGCGTCCAATCCGAGCTGCCCTGATTTGCGCCGAGGTCGATAGTACCCTTAAGCTCGAGGAAAACGGAGGGAATCTCCATATCGCCGTTGCCGTTGAACAGCGGAACTTCGATATAACCGTCCTTATCGTCCTTAAGATAGGTAGCCAAATCCTTTTTATTTTCGCCCTCGCCCACGGTAATGCCGTTGAGCATATTACCGCCTGCGATGATATTGATATCCGCGGCATAAAGCTTCGCGCCTATCAGGGTTTCTTCGTTAGCGTCGTTTATCTCGAAGTTGAGCGAAATTTGCTCGCCGCTTCTGCTTGCGAGCGTATCCCAGACAACGTCAATCCACGCCGTAACGTCGGTAAGGTCAAAGCCGACAAGCTCGTAGAGAGCCTCGACAATGCCCTGCATAATTCTGATTTGCAGCTTTTCCGAGGTGAGAGAAGCCACCACGGACAGGGCAAGCTTTTTCTTTGTAAGCGCCTCCGCCGCGCTGTCGCCCTCCGCAACCGTCAAAGCCTCCTTGAGGGAGCCGTCGGGATTTATATTTATAGTACTGTCCTTAGCAATAATCTTAAGGAGGATATCAAATATATCCATCGGCACGCTGAACTTATTGATGCCGAAGTTACTGCCGTCCACGTACAGACGTTTACCCGTATAATACAAGCCGAGAAGCACCTTTTCGGGTTCGCTGAATTTCTTACCGGTAAGCTCGATAAGCAGCTCGGAGCGACGGTTTTTGGTGTCTACGTTCTCGTCGCCGAGCAGATAGCTCATAACCGACGCAAGGTCAAGACGTCCGCTCATCTTAAGCTTATACTCAAACGTACCCTTTTGGTCGAAGCCGACCGAAATAGTATCCGAGAAGGCGGGCATAAACTTATCCGCCTCGTCGTCGAAATAATACAGCAATCCCTTATATCCGGAGGGAACGGGATACTGCTCTATGGATTTATAGGTAATGCCGTCGCCGTCAAGCCAGTGAGTGCCTTTTCTGCCGAAATCGATGGTAGTGGTGCCCTGCTCGACGCTGAGATTTAATCCGAAAACGCCGTCGAACGACACAAACGGATTTGCAAACAAATCAACGAAATCGTCCTTGGAATACTGAGTTTCCAAATCGAGATAATTGGTATTGCTCTCGCCGAGACCGGCTTCGAAGCCGTTAAGACCGATTTCGAAATTGACGTGGTCGCCTATGCTCATATAGATGCCGAGCTTAAGCTCGGACAGATTGAGACCGTCCACAAGCTCAATCTTGATACCGCCCTCTACGCCCGCGTCGTTTACTATGATATCGATGCCGTCGATATCGAGACCGTCGATAAGCGCCTGAAGCAGATTGCTTACGAATGCGATTTCAATGGAATTTTTACCGAGGTTAATACCCTGTATCATTCCGCCGATAAGCGCAATAATTCTGTCTGTGGACGTAGCCTGGGTAATATCCTCGTCGGCTGTGCCGTCGGCGGTAGCAAGAGCCTCGTCGTCGGCAGACAGAGCGTCCATCTCCACGCCCATCATAGACAGACGCTGAAGGTCAATCATAATCTTATCCACGCCTATGCAGAGCATCTGAGCGTTGATATACAGCTTGCCTTCCTGCAGATATATTGCGAGAACCTCGTTGTTATAGTCTATATTACCGCTCGCGTCCTTGGGCAGTAGCTTGATTTTGGCGGTGGATTTAAGCAGAGCCGCCTCGTTAAAGCCGCTTGTGAGGTCGATATCTGCCTGAATATCGGCAACAAGACCGCCTCTTATAGAGCCGAGCTTAAAGAGTATATCAAGCAAGACGTCAAAGGTCGTATCTCCGAGCGCCAAATCCTTAAGATTTACCTGAAGCTGGGCAAGCTCGCCGCTGAGCGCCTCGACGTTGATATCGAGACCTGTCTGGAGATTTACGTGCAGGATTTCCGCATTGAGAGCGCCGTCCTTGGTAATTGGCAAATAATGCTCGGAGTAAATATTTTCAAACAAATCGGCAAAGCCGCTCGGGTCGGAGATAGTGCCGAACTTGAGCTTAACGCCCGCGCCGAGCTTGACAAGCGGATTTTGCTCGCTCTTGCCGAGGTCAACCGCTATGGACAGCGACTTATCCTTGCCGAAGCCGAGGTCCTTATAGGTGAGGGTCGCGTTTGTGACAGGCACCTTGCCGCCCTCGAGATCGCCCACGAAAATCAGACCGAAGATATAATCGAGGATGTTCTGCGCGATATCCAGATGTATGGTGTTGATATTGAAGATATTGCCGTCCATACCTACGGTAATATTATCGACGATAGCCATAATCAAGCCCATAGTATCGCCGATTTCGTTGGAGTCGTCCTCCGCCGCGACCATACCCGTGTGCTGCTTGATTATAGCTCCGTTTGCCGCGAGCTTATTGTACTGCTCCTCGGTGTTGGTGTTGCCGTTTACTGCTTTGATAATGGTATCGAACAGCTTATCCATCAAGCCGTCGAGAAGCTCGTTGACGTTGATATCCTCAACCTTGAGCTTGGTATTCTTATTGCCGAGCACGCCGCTTGCGTCGATATAAACCGCCTCGTCCCTGCCGGTGTAATAGACGCCGAGGCGCGTAGCGCCCTCGGAGCCTCTCAGCTCAAGCGCGATACGCGTCTTGGAAGCGTCCTTGGTATTTATTTCCGCGCGGATTTTGACGATAATCGAGTTTTCGGTCTTGTCAAAATTGAGGTCCATAGCGAAAAGCGGCAGGAGCGCCTTATACGTATCCTCGCCGAGGTTGGTTTTTAAAATATTGGTGAAAAGCGTACCGAAGGAATCCATAACGTTTGAAATGGAAACGGTCTGCTTTGAAGTGTCGATGCTAAGAGTTACGTCGCCCTCGAAGGTAAGTATGGAATACTTATTCGTGGACTGCGCAATATGGTCATAGAAGCTGATGTTCTGTTTTTTATCGTAAATTCTGTTTTTGAGTATGCCGACTACGTCGAGCGTAGGAGCGCCGACAAACTTAGCGTCGATATAGCCGAGCTTGATGCCGACGCTGCTTTGGAAATCGCCGTATCTGTCCTTAACCGCCTCCGACGCGTTGGAGTTGAAGTTTACGTCTATAGACGTATCCACACCGTCAAGCACACCGTCCTGAATGTCCGCCTGAATGTAGATTGCCATACCGGTAAGCGCGCCGAGCTTACCGAGGTCGAGACCGAGAACCTTATTGACAAGACCGATAATGTCCTCGCTGATTAAACCCTGAAGTAAAGGAAGAAGACTTGCGACGAAAGAGAGGTCGCAAGGTATAAGCAGGGTTTGGCTGCCGTTTCCGTTGTCCTTAATGGAGCTGAACGAACCGCTGAAAAGCAAGGTAACAATCAAATCCTCAACGGTCATATCGAGAATACCGAGGTCGGCGTTTATGATGCTGTCTATAAGGTCGCCGATGTTATAGCCGAGAAGCTCGTTAAAGAGGAGGTCGGTGATATTGAGCTGCTTAAACACGCCGTGAAGCTTTTTGGCAAAATTGGCTATATCGAGGTTGTCCGTCCAGACTACGTGTACGGATTCGCCCGTCTCGCCCGCCGCGTTTTTAATTCCGCGTACGTCCGCAACAAGCTTGCCCTCGTAAAAATAGAAGCCGGCAAGCAGCTCGCCGCCGTCGTTTTTGACAAGATTGTTTATAGCGTCGTTATCCTGAGCGTCCTTAATCTCGGAGGCTCCGAACTGTCTGAGCTCTACAAGGAACTGGTCCTGCACCTGCGCTTTAGTCGACTGAGGCGCAAGGTTCATAGCCACCGCCACACGCATAACAAAGACGTTTTCGCTGCCGTCCTTGGCGTAACCCAGAATAAACGAAGTATCCACGTTTATGTATCTGCTGTCGCTTTCCTGCGACACGGCGGCAAACGCGGCGTTCTTAAGCATATTCCAGGCCAATCTCGAATCTATGGGAGTACCGCCGTTAAGGTCGGGGTTGTCCGGACCGGGCGTCGGTATCGGAGTAGGCTCCGGATTCGGGTTGGCAGTGCCAGTCGAATTGCACGCGACAAATACCGAGGTCAGGACAACCAACAGTATCAGCAACAGCACGACTGAAATTTTTCTCTTTCTCATAATCTTCCTCCGAATCTTCGCACACGCACGTATGCTAAAGATTACTATACGCACAAATTATACAACTCCCCGCCCGCAATGTCAATAGTCAATTTGGTTTTCCATTATATTCCAACCCCTTGAGGTCGGTGAGAAAAACCACCGCAACGGATAGTATAAAATCGCATTTTCCCCGTAAAAGCTTATGAAAAAATTCTCCGCAAAAAAACTCGGATTTTCAAAAAAGATTTCCGACCGCGCCGCCGTTGTCCGCAACCTGTCCGCGCCTTCTGACAACAACCGCGCCCGACTTACGCAAACCGAAGCCGAAAGACTACTCCGATATAATCCGCCAAACTGGAAAATTTTACTAAAACAGGCAATCTAACGCGGTAAATTCAACATTTTAAGGATATTATACATTGTTTGACATATCGCTGTTAAAATAGTATAATTTACCCTATGCTACAGACCGCGCCCAACATTCCCGATTCAATTCAGAGACGCTATCTTCCGATAAAGCGCAACCGCATATGGGAGATAGATTTCATACGCGGAATTTGCGTGATTTTAATGATACTCGACCATCTTTCTATGCTTATAGCAAACTATTTTGCACCGTCCTGGTACGGCTCTGCTTTTTATTTAGGAAAGGCGGGCGACGCATTTTCTCTGTTTTGTCGGGAATGGCTCAACAGCGACGCGCGACCGATAATTCACAACGTCGTTCTGCTGTTCTTTTTCGGAGTATCGGGCATATCCTGTACCTTCTCGCGCTCCAACTTCCGCCGCGGCGGTCAGCTTGCCATACTCGCGGGCATATATTCGTTTTGCAGTCTGTTTGCCGAAAAGGTTATGGGTATACACGGTGTAACAACCGTTTTCGGAGTTCTTAACTTTTTAGCGGCAAGTATGCTTCTGTACGCGCTTATCGAGTGGGCTTGCAAGCGCGATTCCAACCACATCTCCATTGTGGCAACAGGGCTTATCGGCATTACTCTTATACTGTATTTCTGCTATACTCCGCCAGCGGACACCCCTATGTTTTTCGCAACGATATTTCCGCCCGTGGACGCCTACGGAAATAAGTCATTATTTTACACGCAATCAATATTCTCTCCGGGCGATTTGTTTACGATGATACCCTATACGGCGTATTACTTTTTAGGAGTACTGCTCGCGCCGCTTTTGTACGGAAAGCGCAAATCGCTCCTGCCCGCCCTTGACGGTAAATGGAATAAGCCCGTTTGCTTTACAGGCAGACACGCGCTTTGGGTGTATATATTGCATCTCGTGGCAATGGCGGGGATTTTAGCCTTGATTTCGGGCTTGTTTATCACTCCGGGAAATTTCGGATTTTAAAAAGCCGCAAACCTAAGTTTTACGGCATCTAATTAGGTATTTTGTAATATTTTATATTTAACAAATCTCTTGTAGCAAGAACTAAAATTTTGTATTTTAATGCGTTAGATACACTAAAACACTATCTTACGACAGCTTAAGCTTTATGCTCTTTGTTTCGTTTTCACGCCTTACGGCGGCAACCTGCTTCATTATTCGCCTTGTCAGCTTGTCCGCTCCGCGCACGCCTTTAATCTTATACGGCTTTTCCGCGTCGGATACAACCTGTAGCGTACCCGTTCCCAAAATTCTCTGAATTAAGCTGTGGCTGGTTTCAATAATTATAATCTCTCTTATGGGGATTGTGGTGTTTCTCACCGACAGTATACCCGTGCGGAAAACCACCTGCGTTTCAGTCACCACAAGCTCCTTCGAATACAGCGACAGCGCCTGTACAAACAGACTTATAAGCACAACGATACCCGCGCCGAGGAGCGCAAATTTCATCACCCTGTCCGTAAGAAATACGGCAGTACCTTCGCCTTTGGTAAAAATATGCTCAATCTGTTCGTTGAAAACCCACACAACGGCGATAATGCCGCCGAGCAGAACCGCAAGCAACACGCTTCTGAGATATACCGTCGCGGAAAACTTCGCCTTTGCGATTATTCGCTCCGCCTTGGAATATTTTCTTTCAAGAGTTTTCATATCCTATCACCTCAGACACTTGGGAAACTCGGCAATTCGCAGCAGCGAACAGCCGAAAGGAACAAACACCCTTTCGAGCGCCTCCTCCGAATACACGGGACGGGACGGAATTTCCGTAAAGCCGTTTACGTCGTAATCCCAGTTTATCACGTTTTTGGAGCGTACTCTAAGCTCAAAAGGCGGCTTTTCGCCCGAAAACGGAACCGACGTCATATCGTGTACTACGGTAATTTCATCCTCGTACAGCTCGCGCATACCGCCTCTCAGACGCCTTGCAAGCAAGGGCGCGATATTCCATTTCTTTGCAAAGTTCAAGCAAAGCGTACGTCTGTCCTTTATATCCTGCTTAATTTCGTGCGGAACCTTAAGCGACATAAGCAGATTGCCCTTAAACAGACTGTAGGTGCCGTCCGCATTCTCCTCCACCGTCAGCGGAATGTTCATCTTAAGCATAAACGTACTGCCCGTGCGCAAAACGCATTTTACCGAAATTTCCGTACTGCCCGTAGCCACCACCTGTCCGCCGGAAATCAGCTGCATAGTGACGTTTTTAGGCACGCGGAAGTTTATTTTAACCTCCGGCTCGCCGTTTGCGTGCTCCACCTTAAACACAACCGTATTTCTGAACGGGTAGCCCGTACGCTCGCTTATAGTCATTTTTATTCCGCCCACCGTTACGTCCATATCGCAGGGCGTATAGGTAAGAAAATTAAGCTCGTTATCCTTAACCATACAGGCGGCTTGCATATACAGCGGATAGGCGCTGAGCACCGACACCGCGCCGCGCGAAAGCTTGCGGGTGTAAAACGCGTTAGAGAAGTCAATCTCGCTGTGCGACATATTTCTGTTTTCCGACGCCTCAATCTGATTTACCAGCAGCAAATCCTGCACCGCGCCGCAATCCTCGAAGCACGCGCCCGAAATCACGTTAAACGCTATACGCTCCAGCAAATCCGCAAGATGATAGTCCGCAGTTTCCTTTATGACCTCCACAAGCGATTCAATCATCTCCACGGAAGCCTGAACATCTATTCCTCTCACGGGACTCGAGCCCGCAAGGTGACAATCGGACGTAAACATTCCCGCCGCCGTGCCGTGGTTGCGCATAAGCGCGTCCACCATTTTGACGGACAAATCCCTTAGCGTATCGTCGCCCACAAATCTGCCGTACATAGCGGGATACTTTACAGCCTTTGCAATATTCACGCCGTCGGTTTCGACAATCTTAATCTGTTTCTTCCAAAGCTTCTCCACAAGCTCGGGAGTAAGCGGCTTGACCTTTGGAGGAAGCTCGGGCCTCTCGTAAACGGCAACCGTTTTCTGCATCCGCTTAATCGCCTTCATAGATATATATCTATGAGTCGGGCGTTTATAGGTAAATTTATCCGCCAGTCTGAACCAGTCGTTGGAGCTGTCGCGAAGCTTTTCGCCCAAATCCTGCAACCATTCGAGGTCGGTTTCGCGATAAAGCGCCTCGAGCGCAGGAATTTCCTCAAGCAGTCTTGCCCTCGAGTCGTACCAGCAAGGCATAACGTCGTAGGTGTTGAACTGATTTTTAAAGTATTTTTTCAAAAACGCAAGCGCGCGGTCTGAACCCGTATACTCGTAATAGCTCAGAACAGCCTTTATCGCCTCTATCTTGGGAGTTTGCGTACGCACGTCCTTAGGACCTATATCCCCGCCCTCGTTCGCGCTGTTGAATATAGGCTGAAAAAAGCCCGTCATCCTCTCCTTCAGATTTTTATCGTCCAGCGCGGCGGCAAGCAGAGTGAGTCCTCTCGCGTATCTCGGCAGGCTCTCGCCCTGAGTCCACTCTCCGTTTTTGATAAGTCCCTGCAACGCGCCCAGCTTTTTTTGCAGGTCGCACATATGCAGCATTTCGTCCTTGAGCCAGCCTGTCGGACGAATAGCTCCAAGCGGAAGCTTTTTAAGGTTTTTATCAACAGATTTCGCCAAATTTACGCCTCTTGCACTTAGTATTAAGCAAAAGCATACCTTTTACGCTCAGCTATAATATAATAATTTAGCATATTTAAACGATAAAAGCAAGCACCTTTAAAGCGTTTGGCTCGCAGCTCGCGCTTAACGCAGTCCGTCCGCCGACTGTCATAAGCCGATTGATATACCTGCGCTTGCTCTTGTTCAAGCTCAACCGACACGCCGCTCGCGCTCGGTTCATATAAATGATAATCGGCTTAAGCTTGCAAAAACGGGGTTTAACCGAGCATTTTGTTGATGACAACCGCCAAAAATGGTGATATGATAGTAAAAATAAATTTTGAGAGGCTTATATGAAATACGTGCTTGTACTGCTTGACGGAATGGCGGATTACAAACTTGACGAGCTCGGCGGCAAAACGCCCGTGCAGGCGGCAGACACCCCCGCAATGGACGTTATTGCAAGCAGGTCCGAGATAGGACGCGTGCGCACCGTACCCGACGGCTACAAGCCGGGGAGCGACGTCGCAAACCTCGGAGTACTCGGATACGACGTCCGCAGATGCTACACGGGCAGAAGTCCGCTTGAAGCGCTTGCGATGGGTATAGAGATGAGGGATGACGACCTTGCCCTGCGCGCAAACCTTGTAACCCTCTCGGGCGACGGAGATTTTGAGGATAAGCTGATGAAAGACTACAGTGCGGGAGAGATAAGCACCGAGGAAGCGTGCGTGCTTATCAACGACCTTCGCGACTATCTACGCAAAGAAAATCTTATGAACGGAGCGGAGCTCTACGCAGGCACAAGCTACCGTCACTGTATGCTTATACACGGCGCCGAGCCAAACGAAACGCTCACGCCTCCGCACGACATAACGGGAAAGTGCATAGGCGAGCATTTGCCTAAAGGCGGACTTTCCGACCTTATGAATGAGATAATAAAAGCCTCTCACGCCTTTTTAAGCGAGCATCCTATAAACAAAGCGCGCATATCGGAGGGCAAAAATCCCGCCAATTCGCTGTGGCTGTGGGGAGAAGGCACAAAGCCCGCAATAGACAGCTTTGAAAGAAAATACGGCAAAAGCGGAGCTATGATAAGCGCGGTAGACCTTTTAAGAGGCATAGCAATGGGCGGAGGAATGAAGGTCGTAGAGGTAGCGGGCGCAACGGGAACGATAAACACAAACTTCGACGGCAAGGCGGAGGCGGCAATCCGCGAACTTGAAAGCGGAACGGATTTTTGTATGGTGCATCTGGAGGCAACCGACGAATGCGGGCATCAGGGCAACGTATCGGATAAGGTTCGCGCAATCGAGCTGATAGACCAAAAGGTAATCGCACGTCTGTATTCGCATTTTACGGAAGCTAAAACGCCGTTTTCTATGCTGATAATGCCCGACCACTACACTCCACTCTCCACGCGCACGCATTCTTCCGAGCCTGTGCCATATATGCTGTACACGTCGGTAAAGCCGCTTGGCTGCAACGCGGAATTCAGCGAGGACGTCGCCGCTCGGTCCGGAATATTATTTGAAAAGCCTTGGGAGTTGACCGAAAGATTTTTCAGCTTAAACGACTAATCACGCTTTAAAATTATATATATTTTTACTTAAGCAAAACCGCGCTCACGGCGCGGTTTTATTTATCGTTTAAACCTAAAGTAAAAACCTAATTTTACATAAATCATATTTTATCTTATCGTTATTGCTATTTAAAATGCCGATTAAGCAAATTAAATCCGTTAATTATCTTTGTATTTATTTTCCTTCAGCTTATATAAAACGCTCTTCTTTTTCTTTTTTCCGTCCACGAATTTTACAAACTCCACCTTGAATTTTTTTGCAATGCGAACGCGCAGGAATTTTATAATAAGCTGCGCCACGCCAAGTCCCAGCTGTACGGCGGCTATAACGAAAGTGAGTATGAACACAATAAACTTTGCAATTACGTCAAAGCCCTCAAAGCTCATTCCGACCATAGAAACGGCGGCTATGGACAGCAATATTATATTTGCCGCCGCCTTAAATATTTTCAAGGTCTTTTTATAGGTTTTTACTCTCTTTGTGCCGCCCTTTACATCCTTGAAGGTCATAACGACAAGCACAATGAACACGCATACATACACCGCAAGTATGCTGACAAGCACAATCGAAGCCGTATCCGCAACCCAGCCCTTGGCGATAAACAGACAGGTGCTTGCGATTGCGTAAACTGTGGAAAGCAAGGTCCACACCGCGCTCAGTTTGTTTATTACAGTAGCCTTTTTCTGCCGTTTTTCTATCTCCCTCTTAACGCCCTCGGAAACGGCAAGCTGCTCCTCCGACGGCTTAAGAGTCTCCGCTACAGCCTCGGCGGATTGCTCCTTAACGGACGCAACGGGAGAAGCAGGCGCTACGGATGATTGCGGACATTTCTGCTCGGCAATACCGTCGCCTGCGCTTTTAACCGTTTTAGCCGCGTCGATACGCCCGATTTCGCTTGCGCTGCGCGGTTTGAAGGTGGGTTGCTTTCTTCTCATACTAAAAGTTTAAAAGACGCCCTCAAAGAGGGCGTCTTATATCTTCGATAACGTTAAATCTCCTTGTTGGCTACACGTCTAAGGAAGCTTTCCATAAGCTTGACGTTTTCCTTTGCCGCACCCTGATTCCAGTTGAGCGGATAGCAATGGTTGTCCATAAACTTGGTGGAGTGATGCTCCTCTACGTGTATGCCGAGGTCCTGAAGCTTTTTAACAAGCTTCTGACCCTGTCCCTTGCAGAAGAAATCCTTTTCCGCATATGTTATAAATGATATCGGGAAATTCTCGTCCACGTACGCAAACGGCGCCAGCACGTCGAGATACTCATAGCTCTCGAGGTCCTTTACGTGTATGCCGCTGAAGTCAAACAACACCTTGTCGGTAAGATTGAGCGGCATTTTCTGTCCCAAAGCCTCTTGTACGTCGTAGATACCGCAATCGAGCAATGCGGTGCGGAATTTGAGCTCGGTGCTTACGCCGAAACGCTCCTGAAGGCTCTTGTTGGTTGCGATACAGGCAAGCATAGCGGAATAATATCCGCCCGCGCTGTCGCCGGATACGCACATATTGTCAAGGTCGAGGTTATATTTCTCGGCATTTTCGCCGACCCAGTTCAACGCCTTAACAAGCTGCTGCAAACCCAAAGGAAATTTATACTGAGGAGCTAACGCGTAGTTTACGTTTACTACGAAAAAGCCCTTTTCCGCTATCCATCTTGCAAGACCTCTCCTGCGATACTTGTCGCCCGCAACAAAGCCGCCGCCGTGAATAAGGAACATTACGGGATATTTCTCTCCCTCGGGACGCGTCACGTGATATGTATCGAGCTTTTCGCTCTCGCTCTCGCCGTAAGGAATATCCTTTTCCTCGTTAAAATCTATGCCCTTGAATTTGAGCATTCTTTTTTTGTTTTGTCCGCCGTCGAACAGCTTGTCGATAGCGACGAACAAGAACTCTGCAAAAGTCATAATTTCCCTCCTATATACAACAAATGTATATTTACTTTATCAATTTTAGCACAGTAAGCCCGCGCTTGCAATACATTTTATAATTTTAAAAGCTTGTGCGCGACAAAAACTCCTTATATATCGTGCAACGCTTAAACCTCGAGCGCGTTGAATTCGGCGAGGTTTTTCTCCATAAGGTCAAAATATCTCTCGACCGTCTCAACGTCCCTGTCATTGCCTCTCATAGACGTGGAGAAGGTCATTTTACCGAGCAGAGTAGTAACCGACATAAGGAAATACGGCTTATACTTGGTCGCTCCCGATACAAAGCCGCCCGTAAGAACGGTGCCGTCAAACGCCAGCTTGTCGTCGCCGAGCATTCCGATATTGCTGACCGCAAGCAGCGGATTGTCGTATCCGAGCTTTATGGCAAATTCCGCGAGGTCCTGCGGGAAAATGGTATACGCCAGCTTTAGGAGAGGCAGGGAGTAAAGCCCCATAAACTTATCGCGCTTGTGCGCGCGCATTGCGCTAAGAACGTTTACAACGGTATCGCGCACGTCCGCTCCCTTTTCGAGAGTACGGCAGGCAAGCCAGGCGGTGTGATTGGTAATTCCGCCCTGCGCGCCGCCCTCTATTATATGACGTCTTAAATCTATAGCGCAGGACACGGTAAGAGGGCTCTTTTCATCGTGACCGCAAAGCTCGTACAACGTGCGCACGGCAAGCGCCATAACCGCGTCGTTTACCGTTATTCCGAGCGACTTGGCAACCGCCTTCATTCTGTCGAATCTTTCAGAATCTATTTCGCGCCTTGCAATGCGGTTTTTATCCGATTCGGAGGGTTCAGACCACGGAAACGGCACTTTATCCTTGTTTTTGCTTACGTTCTTATATAGCGAGCGGGCTTTTTTCAAATCTCTGCCGCTAAACTTGGAATACACCTGCTCAAAGCTGCGCGAGCCCGATTTCATATCCAACAAAGAATACTCCCCGCGCTTTAAATGATTGTAGTTTTCGCAAAGCTTAGCCATAAAATATTTGAAGTCGCCGCCGTCCATACACATATGGTTTACAAGCACAGCAAGCACGCTTTTTTCACCCTGCTCGTATACGTATATCTTTATCTGAACATTGCTGTCAAACGGAATGACCTCTGATAAAAACGCGTCAGAATCGCCCTCGGCGTCCTCGCTGTCGTAAAACTTTACTATATCGTCGGCTGTGTAGCTTTCCTCCTTCCAGTAAGGTTCCGCCGCCGTCGTGTTAAAGCTGCTGTGGAGCACGGGCGCGCGCTCCACCATATATACGACCGCGCTCTTTAACAGCGCCGCGTCCAGCTTGCCGTCGTAATACAGCTTAAGATGAACCATCCTGTCATAAAAATTGCGGAACAGAAATTGCATTCTGTCCCACATTTCGGCTTTTATAATATTTTTTTTCATTAAACTATTCCCACTTAGTCCAATAAGCCTCGTCAACGTCTTTGTTTTCCGCATTGGCTTCCTTCTTTTTTTCGTTTGCGCGTTCGGCGAGAATGACTATACCCTCCGTAAGCGCAACCGCTACTCCGCCGAGGCAGATAATCCAGGTAGGATGCCAAATGTTCTTGCCGCTCCACATAAGCGATATGCCGAGTATGACGTACAGCATAACGCAGAATATCTCTATAAATACGGGAAGCTCAATCCACTTCAGCTTGCTTCCGCCGATAAACGCGAGCAGAGTATCCGCGCCGAGTATAACCGCAACCATCGCAAGGAAAACCAGATAGCTGCCCGAGATGTTTCCCACAAGCTGTAAAAACAAATACAGCACCACGCCCGTAACCGATATCGCGCCCGCAACCATCGCGCGCAGAGGCAGATAAGACTTCATTTTTGCAAATCTTACCGCAAGCATTATCATAATGCCGTCTATTCCGATAAGCGCGCCGCCCACTATAATGAGCCAGGTGGGATGCCACAGATTGGTTACAAAGCCGACTATCAGATAGCAAAGCACAAGCACCGCTATAAACGCGGCGGCAAGCAATGCGCCAAGAGTAGCAACCCTGCGGCCCAGCTCCTTTTTAACCGCCTGATTTTCATATCCGCGGAGAGTGCTTGCAAAATCGCCAAGCTCGCCAACTACCGTATTATAGATAAGCTCGTCGTCGGTCATTCCCTTGATTTTGAGCTCCTGCGCCCTGTCCGTCATCTTGGTGAGCATACTTATACGGTACTCCATAGCCGCCTTGGTAGGCGCAATCTGTCTGAACTGCTCTTCAAGATAAGATTTAAATCTCTCCTTCATTTTCACCCTTCTCGCGCACGAGGTGCGCTATATTATTTAATTTTATTTTAATATAGCAAACAAAATACTTTCCGTCAACCCCTTAACCATTTTCCGCGCGAACACATAGTATACAGCAATGACGCTTTTAATTCCCCTTACATAATCAATAGGAGGATTGTTTTATGTTTTTCAACAACTGTAACTGTAATCAACGAGAAAATCATCACGGCTGCGGCTGTAGCTCGAACACGGACTGCGGCTGCAACCGCGTAACGGAATGGCCGATAAACACCGTATGTATGCGCGGACCTGTCGGTCCGAGAGGTCCTATAGGTCCGACCGGTCCGATGGGACCGCAAGGTCCAATCGGACCTATGGGTGCGCAAGGTCCCACAGGCTTGACAGGAGCAACCGGTCCTATCGGACCTCAAGGTCCGCAGGGTCCCGCCGGTCCTGTCGGAGCGACGGGAGCAACAGGCGCAACGGGTCCCCAGGGTCCCGTAGGACCTCAGGGTGCAACCGGTCCTCAGGGACCTATCGGCGCTACGGGCGCTACAGGTGCGACCGGAGCTACAGGTCCGCAAGGTCCTCAGGGCGAAACGGGCGCGACAGGAGCTACCGGCGCAACGGGTGCGGCGGCAGGCTTCGGCACTCCCACAGCTACTGCCGACACACTGCCGGCAGGCTCGGCGGCAACCGCTACCGTGACCGCAAGCGGTCCCGACACAGATAAGATATTTGCTTTTACCTTCGGCATTCCTCAGGGAGCGACAGGTGCGACCGGCGCTACAGGTCCTGCCGGACCCGTTGGTCCGCAGGGACCGCAGGGCGAAACCGGTGCAACAGGTGCTACAGGTGCTACAGGTGCTACAGGTGCAACCGGACCTGCCGGACCTATCGGTCCGCAGGGTCCTCAGGGCGAAGTCGGCGCAACGGGCGCAACAGGTCCTCAGGGTCCCCAGGGTGAAACGGGTGCGACAGGAGCAACGGGCGCAACGGGCGCAGCAGCAGGCTTCGGTACTCCCACAGCCGCGGCAACCGCGCTTCCCGCAGGCTCAGCGCCTACGGCAACGGTGACTGCAAGCGGTCCCGACACGGCAAAGGTCTTTGACTTCGAATTCGGAATTCCTGCAGCCACAGCGGCGGCAGGCGACGCAATCTATGCCTCAAGCGGTGCTCAGACTGCGGCAGCGGCGGCGATAATCCCCATAACGCAGAATGCGGCAACGCCCGGCACTACGATGACCGTCGCCGCAAATGCGGTAAACGTACCCGCAGGCACCTATCTCGTAAGCTATGGCGCAACGGGAACCACCGGCGCAAACGGAACGTTCAGCGTACAGCTCTATCAAAACGGAGCGGCAATAGCCAACGAAATAATTACCAACGAAACCGCAAACACTCAGGAAGCAAACGTAAGCAAGACTATCGTATACACGACCGCGGCGCCTGCAACGCTTTCAATCCACAATGCTTCTACGGATATCTCGACCTATACGGACGCAAATCTCACCGTAATGAAGCTTGCCTGACGCGATTCTCTTGCGAATAAAGACATTGTAACCTCAAAAAAACGAACGGCGCAGGTTTGCGCCGTTCGCTTTATTGTTAAAATCCGCACTTTAACTATGAATTTTCGATATATAAAACTCTGTTTCAGTTTTATACCTCTATAGAGAAAAACTCAATCATAGCCTTGAGTTTTTGCTCGGCGGTCTTTTTGTCGGCTTCGAAAATAAGAGTGGGAGGTATCGTGGTTGTAAGCACGACTCCGCTTGCATTGTCCGCAACCGCGCGCATAAGAAGCTCGTTTTTAAATACGTCCGCGTCATAGAAATTGGCGCCCGCGCCGTTTTTGTTTATCACTATGCGCGACACCTCGAAGCGCGACGAAAGATTTTTGAGCAACGCTATATTTATAAGATTTTCAAGCGGAAGGTCTACGGGTCCGTACACCTCGGCAAGCTCCTTGAGCAACGCGTCTCTTGACGATTTGCTCTGCACCTCGGATATGCGCTTATAAATTTTAAGCTTATCCCTGCTGCTTACGTAGCCGTCGCTTATATATGCCGCGGCATCCACGCGCATTTCAACCTCGCGGACAGGCTTGCGGACAATGCCCGTTTTAATCTCCTGTACCGCCTCGTCAAGCAGCTCGAGATACATTTCATAGCCGACCTTCTCAATATGTCCGCTCTGCTCCGCGCCCAAAAGCGTTCCCGCTCCTCGTATGGACAGGTCGGACATAGCCACCCTGAAGCCGCTGCCTATTTCGGTATTGTCAAGCAGAGTCTTAAGCCTCTTTTCGGCAGTATCGGTGAGCGTTCCGTTTTCGGGCAGAGTAAAATATGCGTGCGCGAGCGCGCCTCTGCGTCCAACCCTTCCGCGAAGCTGATACAGCTGCGAAAGTCCGAATTTTCCGCTATCTAACACTATAAGTGTGTTTGCGTCGGGCAGGTCTATTCCGTTTTCGATAATAGTTGTAGCTACAAGCACGTCAAACTGCTTGTCGTAAAACGCGCTCATTCTCTCCTCGAGCTGACCTGCGGGCATCTGTCCGTGCGCGGTAATCACTCGCGCGCCCTCCGCTATGCTTCTCAGATGCTCGGCAAACGGATTTAACCGCTCTATATCGTTTAAGAGTATCAGCGTCTGACCTCCTCTTGCCATCTCCCGCTTGATTGCGTCCGCGCATACCGCGTCGCTGTAGGAAACCACGTAGGTCTGTATGGGCAGTCTGCCCTGCGGAGCGGTTTCGAGCATAGAAATATCTCTGAGCCCCGAAAGCGACATATTGAGCGTGCGCGGAATGGGAGTTGCCGACAGCGTAAGCACGTTGACAAGCGGATATCTCTCCTTAAGCTTTTCCTTGTGTTCTACGCCGAACCTCTGCTCCTCATCGAGCACCAACAGTCCGAGGTCGTGAAACGCCACGTTTTTGGCAAGCACCTTATGCGTCGCTATAACCATATGAACGGTGCCGTCCTCAAGCTCCTTTAAAAGCTTGGCGTTTTCGGCGGACGACTGCAATCTCGTAAGCAAGCCGCAGCGTATTCCGAAGGGCTTTAATCTGTCTATAATATTTTCGTAATGCTGTCTTGCAAGGATTGTTGTGGGCGCAAGCAGAACCGCCTGCTTGGAGTCAAGCACGGTTTTGAACATTGCGCGGAATGCGACCTCGGTCTTGCCGAAGCCCACGTCGCCCACGATTAACCTGTCCATAATGCGTCCCTGCTCCATATCCTGCTTTATTTCGGATATAGCCTTTAACTGGTCCGCGGTCTCCTCGTACTCGAAGGCGTCCTCGAACTCCTTCTGCCATACGGTATCGTCGGAGTATCTGTAGCCCTGCTGCTTCTCGCGCTTAGCATACAGCTCCACAAGGTTGACGGCAAGCTTACGGACGGATTTCTTAACCCTCTCCTTTTCGCGTTCGAACTCCTTGCCGCCTATCTTGTTGAGCGAGGGATGCTCCTCGCCGACGAATTTCTGCAGATTATTCATCTGGTCGGTGGCAACATACAGAGTATCGCCGTCGCGGTATTTCAAAACGATATATTCGCGCTCGAATTCGCCCGATTTCATTCGGGTAGTACCCTCGCACAAGCCCACGCCGTGTACACGATGTACTACATAATCCCCTGCTTTCGGCGCGCTAAACTGCCGTTTGTGCGAAATTACGCTTTCGGAATGCTTTCTTCCTATACATTCGGATACGCCCACTATGACAGCCCTTGACGCGGGATATATGACGCCCGTATCGACCTTGAGCGGAGTAACCGAAACCTGCGCGTCGCACTCGCCGTCCTCGCTGTATTCCGCACTTATCTCCGCTTCAAATAGGCTGTCCTTTACGCCCTTTGCCCTCTCGTTGCTTCCGCAGGCAAATATTATCCTTGCGCCGTTCAGCACAAAGTTTTTCATATCGTTGCCCACTGCCGAGGGGTCAAGATAATACTTTGTTACGGTCTTTGTCATCGGCTCGGTAACATACGTAGGTTCAAATATGGGATTGCTGAGATTCATTGCCGAAAAGCTAAGCTTGCGCAAGGTCAGCAGCTGTCTTCTCAGCTCGTGTACGGTTATATACGCCTCTCTGTGCAACGGCAGTATTTCACCTCCGTCGGTCAGAGTCTTTATACGCCCTTCGAATTCCTTGGACAGAATATTAAGCTTGTCAAACACAACCTTAGGCTCGTCGAATACCGTAACGGAGGTTTCGCCGTCGTCGAGATATTCAAGCAACGTCTGCGTTGCGCCGTCCATAAACGGCAGCGCCCAGACGGCCGAAGCGTTGCAAGCGCCCGTCCTTATACACTGCGCCGCCTCCGCGCAGTTTCGGCTGTCGGCAAACGGCTTCATAGCCGCAAGCGTGGCTTTGCAGATTTCACCGTCCGCAAGAATATCGCTTACGGGAGGCAGAACTATTCCGCCGACCTCGTTGGACGACGCCATACTATCGAGGTCGAATATTTTAATATCCTCTACAAGCTCGTCGAAAAAGCTTATTCTGTATGCGGTTTTATCGGGAGCGCACACGTCGATTATATCGCCGCGTACGGAAAATTCTCCTACGTCGCCTACGGCGTCCTGCCTTACGTATCCCGAAAGCGCAAGTCTGTCCGCGAGCTCGACAGGCGAGATTATATCCTCTTTGTTTATAGCAATCGTATACTTTTTTACAAGCTCCCTTGACGGAAAACGCTGCAACAGGCTGTCCGCGCTTGTGACTATAACGTCCGCCTCGCCGCGGTTTACGGCTACAAGCGTTCTCATCCTTTCAAGCACGTTTTCCCGAGTAAAGCCCTTACGCGGCAAAAGCACGTCGTCGCGATAAGGCAGGTAGCAGACGCGCACCCCCCAGCTTGCAATTCTGCCCGCAAGACTTTTTGCGGCAAGAGCGTCCGCAGTAACCACAAGCCTGCGACAGCCGAGCGCGCTTATGATATGCGCCTTTGCGCCGTCCGTAACGCGCATAACGGAAACAGCCGCAAGCTTGGAGTCAGGCAGTCGCTTTGCGCCTATTCCCTCCAGCTTTGCAAGCTTTTCACCTAAATTTTTAAGCTGTAATATGCTTGGTATGCTCATTTAACTTTTTATATTGACTTAAATTTTACGTTAGTTAATCGATTATGTTTAATTCCGGCTGCTTTTACGCCTCGTTTCTGTTCAGCTTTTCCTGCACGCGCGCAAACGGAACGCCCTTTATAAGCTGCTCTAGCGCGGCTACTCCGTTTGCTATAGCCCTTTTCATATCCCCGTGATATTTATAATCTATTTTGGACAAAACAAATTCAAGCAAAGCAACTTCGCCGCCCGACAGCTCCGCGGTTTTTGTACCTACGCGCAAGCGCATAAAATTTTGAGTGCCGAGCTCGAGAACGATATTTCTCATTCCGTTGTGCGTTCCCGCGCTCCCGTCCTCGCGCAGTCTGAGCTTCCCGATTGGAATATCCACGTCGTCGTAGCAGACTATCATATCCTGCGTTTCGTCTATATCGTAGGCACGGACAAGCTTTCTTACCGACTCTCCCGATAAATTCATATAGGTCTGCGGCTTGGCTATTATTACTCCCGCCTTTTTACATTCGGCAATCTTAGCGTCGCAGGCGTCCTTTGTAAATTTAACGCCGAGCCTTGCGGCAAGCGCGTCCGCCACCTCAAAGCCCACGTTGTGGTATGTGTTTTTGTACTTTGCTCCGGGATTGCCCAAGCCTACTACAAGTATCATAATACTCCCAAGCAGGCGGGCAAAGCCTTACGCCTGCGTTTTTGTAATCGTTTTTGTATCCTGCCGCACCCGACCTATTGTAAACGAGCCGTCGCCGACGTCGCGCGTAACCGTAGTGCCTGCGGCTATAAACGCGTTATCTCCCACTACTACGGGCGCAATCAGATTGGTATTTGCGCCGATAAAGCACCTGCTTCCAACCGTAGTCTTGTGCTTCTCGCGACCGTCGTAATTGCAGAACACCGTGCCGCATCCGACGTTTGTACCCTCGCCTACCTCTGCGTCGCCTACGTAGCTGAGATGCGATGCCTTTACCCCGTCGCTGAGCTTTGAGGCTTTTATCTCCACAAAATCGCCTATGCGGCAGCCCTCGCCAATCTGCGCTCCGCGCAGCCTTGCAAACGGACCGACCGTTGCGCGCGGGCGTATACAGGAATCCACAACGTGCGACATTTCCACGTCCGCGCCGCCTTCCACAACGGAGTTGCGCACAAGCGACGCGCTGATTTTTGCTCCGCTCCTTATAACGCTTGCGCCCTCTATACGCGAAAACGGCAGGATTTGCGCGCCCGCCTCTATCTTTACCGTGTCGTCGATAAACACCGTGGTCTTATCCAAAATGTTCACGCCGGCAAGCAAATGAGCGTCGAGTATCCTGTCTTTTAACAGATTATACACCATATTATAGGATTTTGTATCGCCTAACTTCAAAAAGTCGTCGTCAACGACAAAAATTCCCTCCTCGCGCGCGTCACCTATACGTATAAGCGAAGGAGCGTCCTTTGCCCCGAGCCGCACGGACGAGATGTTTTTATGCTGCATAAGCGCGACAAAATGCTCAACCGTCTTGCGCCTGAGCAACGGAGTATCGAGAGTAAGCACCACGTTAACGGTATCGGCAAGATAAAAAGCGTCGGGATTGTCAAAAAAAACGCTTTCCTTTACTATTCGGCTGTCGCCTGCGTCAAAGCGGGCGAACTCCCTTAAAATATACTCCTCCGCCCTTCGTCCCAATATGGAGCGCTTGGAGTTTGCGGTTTCGATAAAAACAATATTAAACTTATCCATACCTACACTATATTACCGAAAAGCAAAATACTTTCCCGAATAGACAAGCTTCGGCAATTTTTATGCCAATTATGTTATTTACACCCATTTGATATATATTTCGGTTTTAATATACGTCCGAATTTGTCTTATTTGTTATAGCTAAGCGGAGAAAATATTAAGCAGTCGCAATTTCTGACATAATAATTTTTGTTTTGCGATTTTAAGCGTTATATTTACTGCAAAGGGCGCGCTTGCAACATATGCCGAAGTCAAGCTTTTATAAGGGAGATTTAAATATGGACAATAAGAAAAAGGAAAAATTGGTTGCAATCGTCGTAACAACGCTCATATCGCTTGCCGTATCGGCGGTAGCCTGCCTTTTGGGAATATCGCCCGAAAAGCTGCCGACCGTCACGGCTCCTGACCTTGCATCGCCTGCCGCTTATTGCGTTATAAACGCATAAACGAAAACAGGCGGAATCGCCGCTCTCTTTTGTTTCGCGCAAAGGCTTGCGCGCCCTTTTGCAATCTCTACTCCCTTATATAGCGTAAAAGGAGAGGCAATATACGCCTCTCCTTTTACATTACAGCAGTGTGCCGAGTATAAAAGCAAACGTCGCAAATACGCCTGCGACCGCCAATGCGGCTATTATTTTTAAAATGACCGAACGCGCATTTTTCATCATAAGCTCCTTTTTATATATTTATCGAACGCAATCAAATGATATGCGCTATCCGCGGCAGTTTTTACGCTTTTTTTTAAAAAAATCCGAAAGCAATGCGGCACAAGCCTCTTTCATATAACCGCCGCTAACCTCGACGTTATGATTGAACAGACCTTTTTCAAGCAGATTGACCTTCGAGCCGCAGGCTCCGCTTTTCTCGTCGTACGCTCCGAAATACACCGCGCGTATGCGCGTGTTTATCATAGCTCCCGCGCACATAGGACAAGGCTCGAGCGTGACGTACAGCTCGCAATCCTCAAGCCACCAATTACCTAAGTCTTTCGCGCCTCTGTCAAGCGCTATCATCTCCGCGTGACGGAGCGCGTTATTCTCCCGCTCCTTGGCGTTGCCGCTTTCCGCGATTATTTTTCCGTCCTTGACAAGCACCGCGCCGACAGGAACCTCGTCAAGCTCCGCGCATTGCTTAGCAAGCTCTATTGCGCGTTGCATAAACTGTTGATTGTACATAAACCACCGTTTATATGTTTATTTAATATATTTAAACCTGCTATCGGGTTATTTCCCGTTTATTTATACTATTTGTTGTAAGGCGTACCCGCGATTATAGTCAATGCGCGATATATCTGCTCGGCAAGCACCACTCTGAAAAGCTGATGCGGCAGAGTAATCCTGCCAAAGGATATCAGCTTATCCGCGCGCGCTCTCAGCTCGTCCGTGTGACCGTGACTGCCGCCTATCAGAAAGGAAATTTCCTTAGTGCCGTCCAAGCCCCTTGCGCTTATAAGAGAGGCAAGCTCCTCGCTTGTTATCTGCTCTCCTCTGCCGTCCATTGCGATTATATAGCCCTTGGCTTTGTCAAGCAGCTGAACGCTCTCTATGCGCGACTGCTCCGCCGCAGTCTTTCCCTGCGGCGCATCGGGAAGTTCCGTCACGCGCACGTCGCCGAAGCGCGAGCATCGCTTGACGTATTCGTTTACGGCGTCCGAAAAATATCTTTCCTTTAGCTTTCCCGTTGCAATTATGTTTATTTTCATCTCATAAGCCCCCAGACAAGACTGAACAATGTTGCTCCCACGCCGAGAAGCACCGTAAGAATAAACGGAATATCCGTGCGCAAGGGCTTAGCTTCCACCGCAGGCTCGAAGGGGCGCGCGCCTATTATGCCGTTTTTTACGGCGTCCTTACGCAATAGGTAAAACATAAGCACTAAAAGCGCGGCGCAAACAGCCACCGCGATAAAGCCCACAGCAAGCCCTGCGGGAGAGCCGTATATCCAGTTTTCTATTACCGTTATAAATGAGAGAATTCCGCCGTTCTGTCCGACGTATCCGCTTATCACAGACACGGCGTTATTTAAAAAGTGCATAAAAATCCCCGGAAATACCGAGCCCGTATAATACATCGTAAGCGCCATAACCGCTCCGCCGAAAAACGTGTAGCCCGTCTGCACTATGTTTTGGTGCATAAGCGAAAAAAGCAGCGCGCTTATAAGCACAAATTTCCAACCGCACTCCCTGTAGCCCGCAAACAGCAGTCCTCTATGCGTAAGCTCCTCGAAAACGGCGGGAAGCACGGCAACCAGAACCAGCTCGCGAAAAAGTACGCCTATGCTGCTGTAATCCGTAGGCGAGGACGTGCGGACATATCCTATAAGGCTCAAAAAATTCTGCCATACAAAGGATACTCCCGTAGACACCACTATCATACAAACGCCAAGCACAAGCACTCGCGCGGCGGTTTTAGCGGATATTTTTTTTACGGCAAAATCGGAAATTACAGTCTTAACGCCCTCTCTGCGCCCGACCGTCAGCAGGTAAAGAGACACGGGCATAACGCCGAAAATCATAATCTGCACCATACAGGAATAAAACGCGTCGCTGTTGTCCACTCCGAGCGCGGAATATACGTCGAGAGAGGACGCAATCCTCAATAGCAGAGTAGCCGCAACTACGGCGAAATATATAAAGCCTATACTGTTGCGCTTTGTCATTTAATAAGCCCCGAAATAAAGGAATAGAGCCAGTAAGCAATAGACAGTCCGAGCGCAATCCAAACACCTATCATAGGCTGCGCTTTGCCGCGATAATCCACCTCGTTTGCGCGCGTAAGCACTCTTGTAGTCCTTTTCCAGCCGCTCTTTTTGAAGAGAGAACCGAAGTATTTAAAAAAGTCCTTAACGGGATTGGTCTTCACGTTTTCGGGAAGTATCGCGGTAATCGTAAACTCGTCGTAAACTATTCCCTCATCGGTAACCCTGTACTCGCCGCGCTTGTCGCCGAGTCTGCTCAAAATAAAGAAAAGCAATACCAGAAGGAAAATTCCTATTAAAACGCTCGCCGCGCCCGTAAGCCAGTTGAAATAGCCCAACTGAACAGATATATCTTCCACCTGAGGAATATATAAGGATAATGTTATACTTATAAAATTATTAAAGAAATGTACAAGAACCGTCATCCATAGCGAGCCAGTAAGTATAAGAGTGATAGCCATTGTCACGCCGAGACCGAATTGGTGAACCGTCTGCACAGGATTTGAGTGCATAAGACTGAAGAACAGCGCGGACATAAGAATACCGAACCATACGTTTTTGGTGCTTAATCCGTGCAATACGTGACCGCGCATCAACAGCTCCTCGCCGAACGCGGGCAATATCGCCATAACGAATAGTGCAAGAAAATATATGCCTACGTTGCCGCCGCCCGGCATAGCCACGCCCGATTTTGTCGGGTATCCTATAATGTTCAAAAATGAAATCCAGGCGTTGGCAAGCGGAAGAAATACAAGAATCGTCGCTATTGCTATAAACGGAGCAAGTATGAACTGTCTTGCGTCGCGCGGTCTGCGTATTCTTGCAATGCTTATCTCGTCCAAACGACGCACCTTTGCATAAATGAGAACGCTTGCAAAAAATGCTGCCTGCATAAGCGTGTAGCCTACCCAATCCAACACTCGCATTCCTCCGAATGCAATGTCCCTTGGGATTAAAAGCGATATAAACATAGATATCAACGAGCCTGCGCAGAGTGCTATAAGATATATCGACGAGCTTTCACTTGCTCCTATGGTTTTTCTCATTCTATTTCAAATACCTCGCTTTTACGGTTTTGATGCGCTATATGCAGGGAAATATTGCTGTCCCCCATATTTTCAAGCGCGTCGCGCACGGTGTCGAACGCGCACTGCTCGGTGTTGTTGTTTTCGCTTATATGCCCGAGCAGAAGATGCTTTATGCTGCTCTGTCCGCTAAGATGCGCGACGAGCCTCGCGGTTGCGTCGTTGGACAGGTGACCTCTGTCCGAGAGTATACGCGACTTAAGCATAGGCGGATATTTACCCTCTTTAAGCATAGTCACGTCGTGATTGGACTCGAGCAGCACCACCTCGCTGTCCTTGATATTGCGCAAAACCCCTCGGGTGGGAATGCCTATATCCGTAGCCACGCTGCATCTCGCGCGCCCCGAGCAGAGCGTGTATGCAAGCGGATAGGCGGCGTCGTGCGGAATTCTGAACGGCTCAACATCGATATCGCCTACCGAAAAGCCGCCCTCGTAATTCTCCACGTCGGCGACGTTTTTAAGCGCGCACTGTCTGTCGTATATCGCCTTCAGCGTGAACGGATGGGCGTATATTTTACAATCCTCGCAGAGCCTGGGCAGAGCTCTTACGTGGTCGGTATGCTCGTGGGTAATCACCACTCCGTCGAGCATAGAGGGCTTAAGCCCCAAATCCTCAAGCTCGTCGCAAAGCCGCGTATAGGAAATGCCTGCGTCAACCAGCAACGCGGATTTATCGGACATTATCAGCGTGGCATTGCCCTTGCTGCCACTTGCGAGCGATATAAGCTTTAACATCTTTTACTACAGTTAAAAAAAAGGAGCGCGCCCTCGCGCTCCTCTTGAGTTTTTATATTTCCGAGCCGCGTCTTATCCGCTGCTCCTCCCTGTCCTCCCTGCGGTTGAGCAGTACGGAGAAGATAACGGTAAGCAGGAAATTGAACGCGCTTACCGAAAGCATTACAAGCAAGCCGATGTTTTCATCCGCAATGAACCCGCCCTGTACGATATCGTAGACGAGTATGCCTATAAAGCAGCCCATATTGAGGAATGAAAGTATCGGAGAAATGGGCTTCGGATATTTGCCTATAATTATGCCGAGCGCGGTAAGCACAACCTGTATGCCCGCAAGTCCCATAACTATGACGTATATCAGATTGAATACGTCCGCCTCTATGTCGAAGCCACCTGCTATCCAAATCTTTATTATGCCTATTACGTCGAAGCCCGCTATTTCCATAACGCCTATATTTGTCATCTTGTAGGACAGGAAGAAGGGAAGAATAAACAGCGCGGTAACGATGAAGGACACAAACGAGAATATCCTCGGGAAGGATGTCTTTCTCTTTTTCCTTACGGCTTTTCTGCGCTCGACGGTATCGAAGGAGGTATCCTCGCCGTAACTCTCCTCCTCTGCGCTCTCGTAGCCGCCCTGCCTTGAATCCGTGCGCAAGACGTTGCTGTCCTGCGTCATATACGGCACGACCGCGAGAGGCACGACTATCGGCTGAAGCTGTATGGTATTGTGCTTGGGCGCGACGATAGGCACGGGACCGCCTATGCCGACCTGTTTCATAACGGTTACGTCTGCGCCGACGTCAAGCTGCGGAGAACCGTAGGCGTCCGCCTCGTATAACGGCTCGCCGTCCGCCATATCGACGGTGATAGGCTCGTCCTGAATGACGACTTCCTGATGCTTTCTTGACATAAATACCTCCTGTAATGCCGCTGCTTATCCGAGATAACCGTATCTGTCCGAGTCTATAAGCGTACAGATAAGCGACACTATAAAGTATCCCGCGGCGAATACCACAAGCGAGAACAGCTCGCTTGTTTTAAAGCCGCGGATAAAATCGTTTATAAAATCTATCTTTTCAATGCCCACTGCCTCCGCGCCGACCAAGGAGGTGATAAACACCGCAAGTACGGCTAAGAGATATACTCCCGCATTGGCGGTGTATTTGACGGGCTTATATGTTCCGAGTATGGAAAACAGAGCTTTGAACAGGTTTATAGCAAGGAATAGAATTCCCGCAAGCAGCACGATGTCGGGGATAACCGCAATCCAGATAACGCGCACCGATTCGCCCGACCAGCCGAGCTGCGCCGTAGCCTTAAACGCCTCTACGATATTGTGTATAGCCGCAAACCTTCTCGGCACGTATCTGAACGGGAAATCCTCCAGCCATACGCCCGTAGCACTGAGTATATAGGGCAGAATAAGCACGGTTGTGATAAGCAGCATAATGACGCCGATAATCATATTTTTACTGCGCTTACGCCTTTTCCACTTCTTGCTGATGTCCTCGGTTTTGGGCTGGAAATCGTTTGCGGTGCTTGCCTCGCGGGAGAATTCGTTGTCCTCCTGCTCCTCAACCTCTATTCTCGGAGTTATCACAAACTCCTGCTTAATCGTAGGCATAACGTGACAACTCGAATTATGTATAGGCGTAGGCGCGAGGCGTATGCCCGCGTCGTCGACTCCCCTATTTTTGATTTTAAATTTTTCGTCTGCCATTTAAACCTCGTTTACAGTAGCCTATAGGCTAAGCTGTCAGATTCTGTTTCTTCTGTCGCGCCTTCCGTGCGAAGCGGATTTCGGCGCGGGCTGCTCGCTCTGCTCCGGCTGAACGGGCTGTCTTTCGGTAACCTCGGGAGAATACTGCATAAGCGGCTGCTCCTGAGTCACGTAGGGCACGAACGCCACGGGCTGAACGATAGGAGGCATCTGTCTGCGCTGCTCCTCCTGATAATAGTAAGCCGCGCTGTCCTGAGGTGTCGGCTGCGCGCCCTGCTGAGCGGGAGCGCTCTGCGGATAGGGATACGGCGGCTGATAAGGAGGATAGCCGTAAGGCGCAAACGGAGGATAGGGATAGCCGTAAAACGGCGGACGTCCCGAGAAATCCGCGGGCGGCTCCTTTTTCTCCTGCTCCTCGGGCTTTGCGGTCGTTTCGGACTGCTCGGGCGCGGGATTCTTAAGCTGCGCCTCGAACTCCTCGAGCGTAGGTATTTTATCGCGCTTCAAATCCTCCTCGGGCGCGGGAATTATGCGTTGCTTGCGCTTGACGGGCGGGCTTTGCTTTATCTTGTTTTTTGCAAGCAGCAAAAGCGCGCGCGCCTTATTGCGTCCGCAGTTTGTGCAGGCGGTTGCGGTAAGCGGATTTATCGTTCCGCAAGCGGGACACACATAGGTTTCGGTTTCTATATCGTCCTCGTCTATCTGCGAATAAGGGTCCGCGTAATAGCGCGAATAATCCTTTAAGGACACGGACATCTTCTTTAAAAGCTCCACGTCCTCGGCACCGAGCTCGTTTATCTTGTTTTTGTACGCCTCGAGAGTGCTGAGCTTATGCGAATAATCCTCCTCGCATTTCTGCTTATAATGCTCTACCTCGAGCATAGCCTCTTCCTTTTCCTCGGCAACCCTCGCGCGCTTTTTTGCAATCTCTTTATCTACCGCCGCCATTCTGTCGCGCTCCATAGTGTCAAGACGCTTCTTGGTCTTGCGAGCGTCGAGCATATCGTTATCGGAGTGCGTTTCGCTGTCCAGATTTATGGGCGCGCCGCAGGATACGCAATACTTTGCGCCCGGCAGATTTTTAGCTCCGCAAACCGCGCAAACGGGCTTGCGCATAACGGAAAGAATACCGCCGCAGCTTGCGCAGTATCTGCTGCCCGCGCCGTTTTTTGCGCCGCATATGGGACAAACGGTTTCGTAGTTTTCAACTACGTCCGCTCCGCATTTAATACAAAATGCCTGTCCCTGTTTTACTTCGTTTCCGCAAATCTTACAAACGAACATATCTTTGCTCCTATATTTGTGTACGTCGCGTACTTTACCATTTCCGGTCTTGCAGTTCCCTTGAGCGTCGTGAACTTCTCTTTTACGCCGACATAATTATCTTTGCACACAAGGCGTGACAGTCGACGCAATTATTTTACTTTATAGCTATCTTTTAGTCCGACAATGCTGTTAAACTCGTTATCCCCGTTACGCTTGATAAAGTAACCCTCTCTCAAAAACTGAAAGCGTGTATGCACGGGCGCTTCCGCAACAAGTCGCTCCGCCTTGCCGTTAAGCACCGTGAGCGAATTGGGATTAAGTCTGTCCATATAATCCCCGTCGCCGTCCTCAATCAGATAATCGAACATATTGAGCGTGACGTCCGCGCAATCAAGAGCGTTTACCCAGTGTATGGTTCCCTTGACCTTCATATTGGCGCCTTCCTCTCCCGATTTCGTTCCCTCGATATAATCGACGTGAACGGCGGATACGTTGCCCTCGCTGTCAAGCTCGCTGCTCTTGTATTTCACGATATAAGCGCCCTTGAGCCTTACTATTCCGTCGGGCTTCAGACGGAAATACTTGGGCGGAGGATTGAGTGAGAAATCGTCCTGCTCGATATAAAGCTCCCTCGAGAAGCTGACTCCGTGAACGCCCGCGTTCTCCTGCTGAGGATTGTTTTCTATATACATCGTTTCGGTCTTACCCTCGGGATAGTTGTCTATTATAAGCTTAAGCGGCTTTGTTACAACCATAGCTCGCGCGGCGTTTGCGTTTAAATCCTCGCGAACGCAATGCTCCAGTATGGAGATATCAACCTCGCTGTCCGCCTTTGCAACGCCTATGCGAGCGCAGAAATCGCGGATTGCCGCAGGGGTATAGCCTCTCTCTCTTATGCCCGAAAGCGTGGAAAGACGGGGGTCGTCCCAGCCCCAGACGATATTTTCGTCCACAAGCTTTTTGATAAAACGCTTACTCATAACGGTATGGGTAAGATTGAGTCTTGCAAACTCTATCTGCCTCGGGCGCGGATTGAAGCCGCAGTTCAGCGTAACCCAATCATACAGCGGACGGTGATTTTCAAACTCGAGCGAGCACAGCGAGTGGGATATACCCTCTATCGCGTCCTCTATGGGATGCGCGAAGTCGTACATCGGATAGATGCACCACTTGTCGCCCGTGTGCGGATGCGTCGCGTGGCAAATGCGGTAAATTACGGGGTCGCGCATATTTATGTTGGGCGACGACATATCGATTTTTGCGCGGAGCACCTTTTCGCCGTCGGCAAACTCGCCCGCTCTCATACGCTCGAAAAGCTCTAAATTCTCCTTAACGCTTCTGTTTCTGTACGGGCTTTCCGTTCCCGGCACGGAGAAGCTTCCGCGCATCGCGCTTATCTCGTCCGCGCTGAGGTCGCACACGTACGCCTTTCCGTCCCCGATAAGCTTTATGGCGCACTCGTACATTCTCTCGAAATAATCGCTCGCGTTATAAAGTCCGTCCCACTTGAAGCCGAGCCATTCGATATCGCGCTTTATGCTCTCCATATACTCCACGTCCTCCTTTGCGGGATTGGTGTCGTCAAAGCGGAGATTGCAGGTGCCGTTGTACTTTTCCTTAACGCCGAAGTTTATGCAAAGCGCCTTTGCGTGTCCTATGTGCAGATAGCCGTTAGGCTCCGGAGGGAACCTCGTAACTATTTCGTTTACCTTGCCGTCGGCAAGGTCTTTTTCGATAAATTCCTCTATAAAATTCTTAGCTTCCATATCAATTCTTCCGTCCTCCGCACATATAGTGCAGATTTACGTCCCTCGAGTATATTTCCATATTGCCGCCGACCTCTTTAAAGCCGAACCTTTCAAACTCCTCTCTTTTGCCCTCTATGCGCAGCTTTACGGGCGCGCCCTCGATTAGCTTAAAGAACATCGCGTGCAGAAAGAAGGTTTTATCCCCCTCCTCCACACACGGAGCAAAGTGTATTTTTTCTATCACTCCTACAGGCTCGTCCTCTATCGCTATCTGCATACGCCAAAGAGCTACGGGAGAAGCTTCGTCGTACATAACGAAGTTACTGCCGAACGGCTCGCCCTCCACGCCGAGAACTCGATAGATATCCGCCGCCTCGGAGCTGTTTACATATTTCACGGTCAGCATAGTTATAAATAATAATATAGCTAAAACAGGGTAATGTCAAGCGACGCACGCAAGCGCGCGGGTGTAAATTTCTGGAATGCGTTCAAATCAAATAAAAAAACGGACGGCAAACCGCCGCCGCCAAAACCGAAATTTTAACCGTTCAGTCGTATTTTACGCTTATAAGACACAATCCCTTTGCAGGCAGTGTCTTGCCTGCGAGCGTTCTGTCCCCCGAGCTTATCGTCCTCTTTATGTCCTTTGCGCTAAGCTTGCCCATACCGACGTAAACCAAAGTTCCCGCTATAATACGCACCATATTATACAAAAATCCGTTGCCCGTAACGCTTATATCCACCGTGCAGCCGAATATTTTTCCGATGTCTGACCAATCCTTTTCGGCATCCGCATTTGCTTTGAGCACTCCGCTTACGCTGTCTATGGGACTAACGCTTATATCTATGCCGTAAACCGTGCGGACCGTATTTTTAATCACGCTCCCGGTCGCCTCGAAGCATTTGAAATCGTGTTCTCCCTCTATGACGTCTGCGGCGGCGCGCATTGCGCCAAGGTCGAGCGGCACCGCTATATGCTCGTGAGTAGCCTCGAGCAATGGGCGGCGGTGACGGGATAGATACAGCCTGTAGCAGTAGGTCTTGCGCTTTGCCGCAAACCGCGCGTTGAAATCGTCGGGAACAGGCTCGCAGAAAAGCATACTTATATCGCCCGGCAGATATGAATTTACCGCAAACGGAATTTTATCCGTAGGAATGGAGGTATCGGCGTCGAAGTGAACGACCTGCGCAAGCGCGTGAACGCCCGCGTCCGTACGTCCGCTCGCCGTTACTGAAATGTCCGTCCCGAACGCCTTGCTCATAGCCTTTTCAAGCGCTTCCTGAACGCTCAGTCCGTTAAGCTGTCTTTGCCAGCCGACGTATGCCGCGCCGAAATAGGAAATTATCGCGGCGTATCTCATAGCAGGTCTCCGAATATCATAAGGTCTATATCTATGCCCACCGTACGGAAATAATATCTGTCCAGCAAAATCACCGTAGTATATCCTGCGATAAACAAAAACGCAATCAGGTCGCCTATGCCAAGCTTTGCCTTTTTCATTTTAGTACGCTTGTCTGTTGCGTTATAGCATCGTGCGTCCATAGCAAACGCAAGCTCGTCCGCGCGGCGGAAGGAGTTTACAAACAACGGAATCAGTACGGGCAGTAATGCCTTTGCCCTTGCAAAAATACTGCCTGTATCGAAGCTTGCTCCTCTCGCCTTCTGCGCGGAAATAACCTTGTTTGTTTCCTCAAACAGAGTGGGGATAAATCTTAACGCTATGCTCATAATCATAGCTATATCCCTTACGGGCACCTTTATCAGCTTAAGCGGCGCCATAAGACTTTCAAGTCCGTCGGCAAGCTCCACGGGAGTTGTGGTAAGCGATAGCAACGACGCGCCAGAAATCAACAAAACGAGCCTTAAAACCATCTTTACGGTGGTATGAACTCCCGTTTTTGTTATCATAATAATTCCGCTATGCACTAAAACCTCGCCTTCCTTTATGAAAAACAGGTTGATAACAGCAGTAAAAACGACTATAAACAATATGCCGCGCACCGACTTAAGCACCGACATTATCGGAAGTCTTGCAAGCAGAATTACAATCAAAAGCACCGCGAGCGTAAGCATAAAGCCGAAGTAGGTTTTTATAAAAAATATGGATATAACAAAAAGCAAGGTCAACAAAAGCTTTACCCTTGCGTCAAGCCTATGCACGGGTGAGTTTGAGGGATAATACTGTCCGAAGGCAACGTCCTTAAACATCGTCGTCCTCCCCGCTCAGCTCCGATAAGTCATCCTGCTGTGCTTTGCCGAAATAATCCGATTCTGCGCTTCGCTCCGCTTTAAGCAAGCCGCGCTTACGCAGCTTTTCAAGCTCGCGCGCAAGCTCGTCCATAGTCACTATATCGGACGGAAGGTCTATTCCCCTTGCCTTAAGCGTGTCCGTTATACGCGTTGCGGCAGGCAGGTCAAGCCCTGCTTCAGCTATCAACCGACGGTTGCAAAATACCCGTTTGGGAGAGCCGTCCGCAACTATTTCGCCGTCCTTAAGCGCAATTATCCTGTCCGCCATTGCCGCCATATCGTCCATATTGTGCGACACGGTTATTACGGTAGGCGAAATCTCCTTCTGCAGCTTCTTTATAAGCGCGAGTATCTCGCTGCGACCTACGGGGTCCAAGCCCGCAACAGGCTCGTCAAGCACAAGCACCCTCGGCTGCATCGCTATCACGCCAGCAATCGCCACGCGCCGTTTTTCTCCGCCGCTCAAATCGAACGGACTGCGCTCGGCAAACTTATCGTATTCAAGCCCCACTACCTCGAGCGCGCGCCGCACTCTGCGGTCAACCTCGTCCGCCTCAAGCTTCATATTCTTGGGACCGAACGCGACGTCCTTTGCAACCGTATCGCCAAACAGCTGATATTCGGGATACTGAAATACAAGTCCCACCTCGAAGCGAAGCCTTTTAAGCGTCTTTTTGTCGGTCGCCGACATTCCGTTTACCGCAACCGAGCTCTGCTTTTTATCCTGTACCTTTATAAGTCCGTTTAAGTGCTGTATGAGCGTGCTTTTGCCGCTTCCCGTAGCACCGACAAGTCCGATAAACTCGCCCTCGTCCACGGTCAGATTTATATCCTTTAACGCGCGCTTTTCATAGGGAGTTTTCTTGGAATACGTGAAATTAAGATTTTTTATTTCAATACACGGCATATTCCCTCCACAAGCTCCTGCTCGGACGTTACAACCCCGTCAAACTCAAAGCCGACGTCCATAAGCGCGCGCGACAGCTGCGTAACGGGCGGAAGCGTAAGTCCGCACGCCTCCAGCTGTCCCGACGCAAACACCTCCTTCGGCGTTCCGTCCATAGCTATGCGCCCCTTACGCAGGACAATCACACGGCTCGCTATAGCCGCCTCCTCCATATTGTGAGTGATGTTTATTACCGTTATTCCCTGCTTGTTGAGCTTAAGAGCGATGTCCATAATCTCCTTTCGTCCGTTGGGGTCGAGCATAGAGGTGGACTCGTCAAGGATAAGTATCTGAGGCTCCATAGCAAGCACTCCCGCAATGGCGACGCGCTGCTTCTGCCCTCCGCTCAGCTTGGATGCGGTGCGACGTCTGAATTCGCTCATTCCCACCGCCTCGAGAGCCTCGTCCACGCGGCGGATGATATCCTCGCGCTCAATGCCTATATTTTCGGGACCGAACGCTATGTCGTCCTCGATTATGGTCGCAACCATCTGATTGTCGGGATTTTGAAAGACCATTCCCGCCTTCTTGCGTATCTCAAAGGTATTCGCATCGTCCTCGGTGCTGAGTCCGTCTATAAGAACCTCGCCGTCGGTTGGGATATACAAGCCGTTAAGCAGCTTTGCAAGCGTGCTTTTGCCGCTTCCGTTCATCCCCGCGAGCGCGACAAACTCGCCCTTGTCTATTGCAAGCGACACGTTTCTGAGAGCCTTTACGTTGTAGCCCTCCTTTACAGGGTAGGAATAGCTTACCCCTTTTAACTCTATCAGGGACATAAGCGGATTATAGCATAAAGACGTAAGCTTAGCAATTATTAAGGCGATAAAAAGGAATAATCGCAAACAAATAAATTAAAGCATATACTTCATTGTAAAATGAAAGCACCGCGTCGGGTGCTTTCATTTTATTTATTTCGCATAACTTAAACGCTCTGCTCGAGTACGACGGTAGCGTTCATAAACTCCGCCTTAAACATAAGCTCCATAAGTCCCTTATTGTTTTTTGACAGGTCAAAAACGCAATACGGCTGCGTGGACGGATTTGCTCCGATATGGCTTATATGAATTCCCTTATACGCCGCGCCGTCGCTGCCGCTTACGTTCTTTATATAATACCGGCTGTCAAAGGTAAGCGTAAGCACCGTATCCTTAGGAAGCAGAGTGAGTACATCGGCGGGAAGCCGCATATTTTCGGCGACGTAAGCCATTATCTTTTTCACTCCGTCGTCATTATAATTCAGTCCCGTTAAATTAAAGCCGAGTCCGTTGTTTATTATATTTAACGCGCCCTCGAGGTCACCCGCCTCTATCCTCGCCTTGAAGCCCGGGAACATAGGCTCGACCATAGCGTCTATACCGCCCTCTATGTCGAAATTTTGTATTATCGAGCTTAAGTCCATATCGCCGACAAGCTTAAGTAATTCTTCAACGGGCAAGGTCTGTATCTGAATATGCACGCTGCCGTCCTTCTTAAACTCCGCATACGAGTTATCCATATTAAGCGCAAGCTTGGTCATAGGAACTAATATTATAGAATTAAATTGCAAAACCGACATCTTGCCGACGTTAAATCTGAAACGCATATCGGAAGCAAACGACGTTCCCGGATTATTGGTTGCAACCGAGCCTGCAGACACTACGGGAGTATATCCCTCTATTGCCGTAAAATATGCGAGCGTCACGTCAAGATACTTTTCCGCAGAATTTACAGCCGCAATAGCTGCCTCCGCGTCAAAGCCGTCTATCGGCTTAAACATACGGTTTATTTGTTCGACGCGCAACGCCTTGTAATTTTTAAGCGCGTCGGGAGAGGAAACCTTCATATCGTCAAGCAAATCCTGCGTCATTCCGGCAATGACCGCGTGTCCCATATTAGAGGGGTGCGTCCAATCCTGATAAATCAGCTTTCTGCCTAAGCTGTCGCCGCCGAGATTTACGCTGCCGTCCTTGTTTTTGTCAAGCTCTACAATCCTTTGAAACGCCTCGCGCGCGTCAAGCACCTTAAACGCTCCGGGATGTTCCGCAAGATAAGCGTCCAGTATTCCGTTAAGCCTGCCAAGCAGATAATCCGCAAGGCTTCTTATCTGCTCTATCGTGGAAATAGGCTCGCCTTTTTTTCCGAATCTGCCGTCGTCCGTTATATCCGAAAGCCTTTCAATCACCGCGGAACTAAGGTGCTTGGAACCCTCGAAAAACGGATTGTAAACCTTCTGAAACACAATAGTGGCGGAGGGATTGAGCGCTTTTAACTCGTCCACGATTGAAGCTATATCGCTCGCCGTGGGAGGAAACTTAAATTCTACCTTGAGGGGGTTGCCAAGCTCATCCTTTTTGTCTACGGAGTATCTGTAAACGGGCTTTTTCATACTTCCGTTTTCAAGTGCGTTTATAAGCGTATTGCCGTCGTTTGCATACTTATATTCGAATTGCGGGTCGGCAACCTCCAGCATCATAAGACCGAGGTCATACTGCAACACGTTGTTGCCAAGCACGGAGATATGTATCATATCCGCCTGACGAATATGCGTTCTCATAAGCACGGCGTTTTCATCCTTGCGCCGAATCACCTCAAGCAAGCCGTCGCCGCTCACTATGCCCGTAGAAGTCTTATGTCCGGATACCGAATGATTGTAATAATTAAAGCCGTTAGTCTTGCCGACTATCGCATAATAACCGTAATTATCGCGCTCGCTGAGCGGAGACGGTCCGATAAGCGCCTCCGCAATACTGTCGCCGAGATATACGATAGTATACTTGTCCTCCGCTTGATTATTGCAAGCCGCAAGCCCCAATACCGTAAGCGCGACAAGCATAACCGCAAGCAAAATGCCCAATGTCTTTTTAGCCATAATTCCCCCTTAGCTTTATATAAAGCAAAAATACACCTGTATTATATACTACAAGTGTATCTTTGTAAATATACAATTAAATATATTTTATAAAATTATTCCTTTTCCGCAAAGCAAACGGTTTTCATCCTCTGCTCGGAAATCGGTCTGTCGCTGTAATCGGTAGCGACCGCCGCGATTTTGTCCACGGTTTCGATACCCTCGACGACTCTGCCGAAGGCGGCGTATTGTCCGTCGAGAAATTTAGCGTCCGCGTGGCAGATGAAAAACTGCGAGGACGCCGAATTGTAAAACTGACTGCGCGCCATAGATATAACGCCTCTTTCGTGCGAAAGCGGATTATTCACGCCGTTCACCTTAAACTCGCCCTTTATGGTCTGCTTGCTGCCGCCCATTCCCGTACCCTGCGGGTCGCCGCCCTGAATCATAAAGCCGGAAATCACGCGGTGAAAAATCAAGCCGTTATAAAAGCCCTGCGACACGAGATTTTTGAAATTCTCAACCGTTACAGGCGCTACGGACGGGTTAAGCTCTACAATTATGCTGTCGCCGCTTTGCATTTCGATTTTTACAAAATCAGTTGTTTTATCGGTATTTTTATACATATAAACCTCCGTTTATGCTTTTTGCTATATCAGATTTTTTGCAATAGACACCGCCGCGGCTTTTGCGCTGCTCCACGCCCATTGCAAATTGTATCCTCCGCAATCCCCGTCTATATCAAGCGCTTCGCCTATAGCGTACGCGCCCTTTACCTTTAAGGACATCAGATTTTCATCAAATTCTCTTATATCCAAACCGCCCGACATCACCTGCGCAAGGCTGACATCGCCAAGCCCCTCTATCGTCAGCTTAAAGCTCTTTATTGCGCCCGACAATGCGCTGATTTTTGCCGCCGCACCGTCCTCCGCCCGACAGCCCGCCATATCTATTATGCGCTCCTGCACACGCGAATGAAACGTCCCCGTAAGCAGCTCGCCGACCGTCAGACCGCTGTCGCGGCGGCGCAGTATATCCTCTACCTCCGCGCGCGAATACTCCGGCATAAAGTCTATGCTTATTACGTCGCCCGAGTGTACTCTGCCCCTCGCTATTTCTCCCGAAAGATTGAACACCGCAATTCCGCTCAAGCCGAAATCCTTAAACAGAACCTCTCCCACTTCATATCTGTAGCCTATCCTTACTCCCGCCTTTACTCTCACGCCCTGCAAGCCCTTTATCGGCTCCTTTTCGGTTTTGATAGGCACAAGGCTCGGAGTCATAGGTCTTGCCTTATGTCCGAGTGCGGTGAACAGACTCGTGCTGTCCCTGCCGAAGGTAGCGGGCGAACCCGTCGCCAAAACTACGTTATCCGCGATAAATTTAAACGCTTCGTTAGGCTTGTCCTCGCGCTTGATAACTCCGCTGATATTAAAGCTGTCGTTGTAATTCTCTATGAAATTAACAAAATGAGAAGTGAACACGCTCACGCCGTTTCTCTCTACCGCTCTGCGCAGAATGTCAAGCACGCTTGAGGCGCACTCGCTATACGGATAAACACGCCTGTCTACAACCTTGGTTATAAGCCCCATCTTCTCAAACACGGCTATCGTGTTGTGCGCGTCAAATCTGTCTATTATATCCTCTACGACATTGGGCTTATTGTAATGCACTATATTCATATCGAGGTTTGTAAGATTGCACTTTCCGTTGCCCGTCGCAAGCAGCTTTTTACCCACGCGGTCATTGCTCTCGGCAATCGCAATCCTCAAGCCCGAAGGCAGCTGAGAGGCAAGAAACAGCCCGCTTGCTCCGCCGCCTATTATTACTACGTCAAATTTTTCGGTCATACGCCTATATTATCACACGGGAACGCTTTTGGCAATGCTCTTTAACGCTTAGGTTTTACAAACCAATTTTGGCAAAGTGCTTAAAAACACTTGTCATTTACCGCAAATTATTGTAGGATATTAGCGTTATGGAGGCGTAGCCCAGTTGGTTAGAGCGCCACGTTGACATCGTGGAGGTCACAAGTTCGAGCCTTGTCGTCTCCACCATAACGATATAAGTCTAAATTGATATTCTTCGATTTAGGCTTATTTTTTTATAATTGACGGCTCGACGTGCGTTCCGCACCGTACGCTGATGCGTACGCTTGTGACCTACGGTCAAACTGACGCTCGCTAACGTATGCAAGCATACACGCTCCCTATTACGGCAGTCCCTGCCTACGAGCCTTGTCGTCTCCACCATAACGATATAAACCTAAATTGATATTCTTCGATTTAGGCTTATTTTTTTATAATTGACGGCTCGACGTGCGTTCCGCACCGTACGCTGATGCGTACGCTTGTGACCTACGGTCAAACTGTACGTAATCACAGAATAGACAAGCGCAAAGCATTTGTATAGGCTGTGAGAAACGTACATAGGCAATATGAGCGGTGTTGTAAACACCATCGTGAATTTCACACAATGCGGTAGCATATCATATTGCCGTAGACGCTCGCTAACGTATGCAAGCATACACGCTCCCTATTACGGCAGTCCCTGCCTACGAGCCTTGTCGTCTCCACCATAACGATATAAGCCTAAATTGATGTTCTTCGATTTAGGTTTATTTTTTAATTTCAATATTTATAATAAATAGCAAAGTCCGCCGAAATACGGTGGACTTTATAATTCTATCTATTTATGTAATAATCAATCCTCTATATTATCTAAACTAAACTGCGTTCTCATTTCGTTAATTTTTTCCGCAGAGACAGGAGTCAAAAACTTTTCCTCCCCCGCAAGCATAACGCCTATAGTTTTAAACAAAATTTCGGTATCCTTAAACAAATTCTGCTTTTTAGCGTATACCACGTCGTAATAGCTACGCTCGACACTGCTCAGATGTCCGTTGCCCTTTACCTGCGACAAGCCGCTCATACCCGGTCTTACGTTAAATTTCTGCTTTTCCCAAGGCTCGTAGCCGTCGAGATACACCCTCATCAACGGACGGGGACCGATAAGGCTCATATCGCCCTTCAGTACGTTTATAAGCTGTAAAAATTCATCTATCTTAAGCTTTCTTATTACTCTGCCCACGCGAGTTAAATTTTGATTGTCGTCCTTTATCACGGGATGATTTATATCGAACTCTACGTTTGTGGTTTTCATAGTTCTGAACTTATAAAGCATAAACGGCTTCTGTCCCTTGCCTATTCTCTCCTGCTTGAATATCGCGGGACCTTTGCTGTCAATGCGTATGGCAAGCGCGACAATTAAAAGCGGAAAGAAAAGAATTACCAGCCCCAATAACGCCAGCAGAAAATCCATTACCGCTTTAAAAAATCTGTACATACTGTTTACCTGCACACGGCAGCCGACAAAATCGATGTCGAAGCCGCAAATATTTTGTCATATACCGTTAAGATATTTTATCACAACAGTCGCGAGGTGTAAAGTATCTGTTTCTTAGCTTGCGTATTTTCGCATAAAAATTACTTAAATCCTTTAATTTGTCGTAAAATGACGAATAATTTTGCAATATTATTGATTTTAATATCAAAATTATGTATTATTCTATGTATGAAAAAATGCATTATTATAATCAACGAGCTGTCGGGCAACAGCAACCGCGTCAATTCGGATACACTGAAAAGCGTATTCGGCGACGGATTTGAGGTTGAAACCTTTGCCATAACCCAAAAGACCGTTCTTTCAGACTTATCCGAGTATGACAGAATAGTATTTTGCGGCGGCGACGGAACGCTTAACGGGATAATGAACTGCTCTAAAAAATCCGACGCCGAAATAATTTACTGTCCGTCGGGAACCTTAAACGAGCTTGCCACAGGCAATTCCAACCGCAGCAGCTACGTGCTTCGCGACGCGGGCAAGGCGGACAACAAGCTGTTTTCATACGTATTTGCCTGCGGCATCTTTACGCCGCTCGGCTATATAGTTAAAAATAAAAATAAAAAGAAATTCAAGATGCTTGCCTACGTTGCTAAGGTTGTCAGCCAGTATAAGCTGTACGACATCGGCGCGAAGCTCGAAATCGACGGCAAAGCGGAGGAAGGAAAATACACGCTTATAATGGCGATAGACTCTCCCAAATGCTTCGGATTTAAATTCAACAAAATGTTCAAGCTTGACGACGGTCTGCTTCACGTACTTACGATAAAGACCCCAAAGCACCGCGGATTGCTTGGAAAAATAGCAATATTCTTCCCTCTTTTCCGCGCATTCTTCATCGGATTTAAAAAGCCGTATCGCTCAAAGCGTATGTTCTTTGATAAATGCGAGCACTTAAACGTTGAGTTGTGTCATGAAACCGATTTCTGCGCCGACGGAGAAAAGATGACTATGGACGGTAAATTCGACGTTCAACCCGTTCGTCTGCAAAATCCCGTACAGATAGTATCCCAACGCGATATAGTAAAAATGGCTAAGGAAAATATGAAGTATTAGTTTGTATCAAACATATTCTATTTCGGGCTTGAAGGTCTTTGCCGCCTTTAAGCCTTTTTTTATAATCGCAAATCTTTCTTTTTTGTCGGGAACGTCCGATAAAGCAAGCTTCAGTCTGTGATAGGGTATTTTAGCGGCATAATAAAGCTTGCCGCTTATGCCGAGCCTGTTAAACAAATAGCTTTCGTTTCGGTATGCGTAAAAATATCTGTTCAACCTGTCCGACGTATCCGCTGCTATATTCAAGCCTGCGTTTACCGCCGACTTGTGCGTAACCACGCTTTCTTCCGCTAAATAATTTTTGAATTTTTTTGAAATACGACTCGTGTATTCCCAATCGTCGCCCCATATAAAGAACTCTTTTATAGGCAGTCCGCAGGTAAGCACCGCTTGTCTACTTAAGAACAGCGAAACAAACGATGCAAATCTTATCCTCTGCACCGGTACGGTGAAATTCTTTACCGTACGCCAAACGGATATGCGCTGAACGTTCATTTCGCAAATTTCGCCGTCCGTCCAACGCGCTACGCCGGACAAAAATCCGAAATCTCCGCTGAGCTTGTCCGCACACTCGAGCAGCTTGTCAAGGCTGTCGGGATGCACAATGCAATCGTCGTCCATAAGCCAGACATAGTCGCAGTCGGATTTCATCGCTTCCTTTATTCCAAAGCAAAAGCCTCCCGCGCCTCCGAGGTTTTCTCCCGTATTAAGGTAAACGACGCGCTCGCCGTCGATTAAGCCTTTAACGTATTCCTCCGTTCCGTCCGTGCTTGCGTTATCAATTATAAATATCCTTAAATGCTTTGCTTTCTGTGCGAGCAACGCCTCTATACACTCCTTAAGCAGTTGCTTTCTGTTGTACGTGACAACAACGGCGGCTACGCTTTTGTCGTATGCGGAAATTATTTTTTTCTGTTCGTTATTATCCACGGCGCTCCTCCTGCTAATTAAATACGCGCCGTTACTGCGCGTATTTCCTGTTTGCAAACTTAGCTCTTAAAAAGTTATATCCCTTTTTAATCCAATTTACGCTCTCTGCGTTTGTTACCCCGACTTCGCTGTATTTAAGTCCGTTGGTATTTATGTAAACGTCAAGCAAAAGCTCGCTCACTCTGCCTAAAAAACGCGCATGGAAGCTGTCGTAACAGGACGCGTCGACGCGGTCCTTGAGCTTGAACAGAATATCGAAAAGCCAATCGCAATATCCGTCGAAAATTTCTTTTTTCATAACGAACATATTAAACATATGCGCGGTTTTTCTTTCCTTAAGCTTTTCAAACTCCGCGGAATAGGTCGGATAGAACTCCGCTATTATTCTGCCCGCCTCGTCAAGCGGCTCGACATACATCGTATGAGCATAGTGCGAGTAAAGAGTTTCTATAAAATAATTCCTTTTTTTAGGCAGAATTATATCCGACTCCTTAAGCAACTCGTCCAGCTCCAACCCGGACAGAATACGCTTATTTTTGCCTATTACGCCGAATTTTTCGCCGCCCTTGAAATACCTGCGATAATGCACAAGTCCGATATATTCGCAGTCGAGATTTTTCCAAGCCCAATATGCCGCGGTAAGCTCGCAAAAGCTTCCGTTCAAATCCGAAATATTGTATCCGCTGTCATCCCTTACAAAGCCTATACATTCCTTGCCGTCCGCGCCCACCTGAATAGGAAGATAAAGCTTGGAGCTCGGAGCTCCGTATTTCTTGTGCGCCGCTACCAAAATTCTTTTATCTGTCATTTTTTATTAGCCTCCGCGAGTTCGGCTTGCGCCTTTTGTACCGCCTCCAACGCCTTTTCCGCCGCCGCGCAATCCGCGGTATACTTTGCGGAAATTTCCGCCGCAGTGCCGAAATCGACTATGGAGCCGTTTTTGATATATATCGCCTTTTGACAAAGACGGTTTATCTGACCAAGACTGTGCGATACGACGATAAACGTCGTTCCGTTTGCGCGAAGCTCGTCTATCTTCTTTGCGCATTTCTTTTGGAATACCGCGTCGCCCACGCTGAGAATTTCGTCTATAAGCAACAGGTCGGGATTTACGTCTACGGCAATGGCAAAGCCCAGCTTGGACATCATACCTGCCGAATAGTTTTTAAGCGGAACGTTCATAAAATCGCCGAGCTCGGCAAACTCCACTATGCTGTCGTATTTCTTAAGCATTTCCTTGCGTGAAAATCCAAGCATAGCGCCGTTTAAAAACACGTTTTCCTTGCCCGTAGCATTATAATCGAAGCCCGCTCCGAGCTTAAGCAACGGCACCATATTGCCGCGCGTGCGCACATATCCGCTTGTAGGCTCTATAATGCCCGCAATTATTCTGAGCAGAGTGGATTTGCCCGCGCCGTTTCTGCCTATAAGCGCAAGGCTTTCGCCTCTGCGCACCTGTAGATTTATTTCCTTAAGCGCCTCAAACGTCTTATAGTGCAGCTTACCCTGAACAAGCTTTATGCAATATTCCTTAAGACTGTCGATTTTCTCCGAGGGCATACGGTACTTCATACTAACTCCGCGCACGTCGACAAGAATGCTATCGTCTCTGTCAAACAAAGTTTCGTCGTCGCGGGAATCCGTCATCGTATCGATGTCGGCATATTGCTTGCCTACCGTATCGGCAAATATGACGCGAGTCTGCGTATTTTTGTCCTTGTTTTTTTTCATCATATATACAGTATAAATTTCTTCCTTGAAAGCCTGAATATTGTAAATCCGATTAAAAACGATAGTATTCCGACTCCGTAGCAGATGGCGTGCGTCTGCCAGGACGGAACCGTTCCCATAAGCAGCTCGCGCACATACTGCACGTAATATAACATCGGATTTAATTTCATAATCATACCGGCAGTAGGTCCGAGCTTAAGACTGCTCAGCGAATAAAAAATAGGCGTCGCGTACATCCACAGAGTAAGGAACACGTCGTAAAAATGCTTGATATCCCTGAACCTGACGTAAACCGAGCATAGCGCAAAGGACATACCGAGCGAAAAAAGAAACAACGACGGAAACCAAGGCACCGCCATCATAAGCATCGTCCAGTGGAACTGAACGCCCTGCGGAATGCAGGCAAGCATCAGAATGATGAGCGCAATAACAGAAAACCCGAGGTTGACCATTGCGGACAGATTTTGAGACAGCGGAAAGACTGCGTAAGGAACGCGCGTTTTTGTAAGCAAATCGTAATTATATACCATACAGGGCAACGACTGAGTAGTCGCGCCGCGCATAAAGTTGAAGGTTATGGTACCCGAGAGAATATAAACGGGATAAAACAGGTCGGACGAGGTTCTGCCGAAAATCTTATCGAACACAAACCACATAACAAGCATATTCAGAAGCGGATTGAGAACAGTCCAGAAAATACCGAGGACGGAACGGCGATACTGATTCTTGATGTTTTTCTTCACCATAGAACCTAAAACCACAAGCGACTTCCTGAATTGAAGCGCGTTGGCTTTACTTTTGATTTTGATTTTATAGTTATTGTTCATTTAGTATCAGCCGTTAAAGTGAGTGTTCGCAGCCTGCGCGTACGATTGGAATACTATTAGTATGATTTTAATTTTAACATCTATTTATATAGATGTCAACATAACGTATTTTCGGCTTAAGCGTTAAAAAACGATTAAAGTAAAAATAAACAATATTAGCACATAGCGCATAATGGATGTAAAATCATTTATGTGAAAAGAGGACGGAAATCCGTCCTCTTTCAAATTATTGTTTAACCTGATTTAGCTTAATAGCCCTGCCGCCCGTTAGCGTTATCATCTTAACCGCAGGCAACGTAAAGTCGTTGGCTACTATTATCAGCGGCTTTGTAAGGCGTTGTCCTGCCGTTACCGTATAGCCCGTACACTCCTCGCTTACAAGTCCTGCCTTCTTAAGCTTTTCAAGCGTTACCCTGTTGCCGTCCTGGAACTTTGCGTCGATATCGTCAAGCTTCAGCGTTTCTATTAAGCTTTCGTCGATACTCTCCACGTTCTTACTCTCTATACACTTCTCCGCAAGCTCGTCGGAAAGAATGTCGCAGTCGTGGACGTGCATTACCTCGCACAGTAAACCCTTATTCTGCTTGTTTGTCAGTAGCTTGTTGTGCTTTAGCGTGAATATAAGCTCCTGTATGCTTCTGTCGTTATAACGCTTCCTCGCTTCCATATTCAGCTCCTGGAACAAGGCAAGTATAAGCTCCTGCGCTCTCGTCAATGCTCTGTCCGAGGACACGCGCACATACATAGGCACGTCTACAAATCTCGGCTTGTCCGATACGTCCTTGTGGTGATAACGGCGCGCGTCGTACTCGTAGGGCTTGAGCGCAAGCCACAGCTTAA
>CAJTNO010000003.1 GCA_910577815.1 uncultured Christensenella sp.
GGTAACGGCAGGACAGCGACTAACAAAGCCGTTGATAATAGTAGCCAATGACTTTACGCTGCCTGCGGTTAAGATGATAACGCTTACGGGCGGCAGGGCGATAAAATTAAATAAGGTATAAATAATTTAAACTATAAAGAAACTCCGCTGAATAAACAGCGGAGTTTCTTTAATTAAGCAATTATTTATCATTACATAGTTTTGATGAACGCGGCAAGCTTGTTGAATATAACATCTAAGCCGTGCGCGCCTGCGTCGGGATAACCGATGCTACGCTCGCCTACAGTTCCTGCTCTGCCGAGCGTTGCAACGTGCGTCTTGGTGGCTTCTGCGCCTTCGTGAGCGGCTTTTGCACCGAGGTCAAGACCTTCTCTAAGCTTCTTGCCTTCTTCAGCTGCTTTGGTGAGCGCCATTGCACAGGGCTTTAATGCGTCAACCAAAGTCTTGTCGCCGATTTCCGCGCCTTTTCCGAAAGACTTTTTACCGGTTTCATATACTCCGCGGTTTGCTTCGGTAAAGAGGAATGCTACGTCTGTGAGATTGACTTCCTGCTTGCCGAGCATAGCTTTGCCCGCATATTTGAAAGCAGAACCCCAAATAGGACCGGACGCGCCGCCGCAGTACTCTTTGATAATCTCGGAGCAGCTAACGAGGAACTGACCGATATCGCCTTTCTTTCTTGTTGCCCAATCTGTCTTAAGCTGTTTAAAGCCTTTTGCTATGGACATACCGAAATCGCCGTCGCCCATTTTATCGGCTTCGCAGAAGGGAACTTCGTTTTCGATGATTATATCCGCCATTTTGTCAACGATTTTGATAAATGCGGGAGTGTTGATGGTTTCAGTAACGGCAGGCTCGCCGACTACTTCATATACCGCGTTTGCATCGTCTTCCTCTGTTGATACGGTTTTTTTGGAGGATTTCTTTGCGCATTCCTGCGGTGTGATGTTTAAAGCCTTTCCAATAGCCTTAATCGCTTCAAGAGCGGCGTCGGCTTCTTCGCTCATTGCGGCGCCCCAGGTGAGTGCAGGGGTGGATACGGGATAATCAATAAGCTTCTTAAGCTCGTCGTCTACGCGAAGCACGGTTATGGAAGCGCCTGCCATATCTATTGATGTCATAAAGTTGCCGACAATGGTGCGGTGGATATTTATGCCGTCTGCACCGAGAGCCTTTGTCACGGAATTGTTGAGGATGTAAAGCTCCTGCATAGGAGTTCCGCCGAAGCCGTTTATAAGAAGTACGACGTCCTCGCCCTTTTTCAAGCCGAGGTCCTCCTCGAGGTCGGTAACGATTCTGCGAGACAAGTCGTCGGAGAATTTACCGTTGGAATAATCAATCTTTTCACGGAAACGACCGGGTTCGCCGTGGATACCAACGCCGAATTCCATTTCATCGTCGCCGATTTCAAACGTGGGATGACCTGCGGCGGGAACTGTGCAGGATGTGAACGCAAAGCCGAAAGAGCGTACGTTGTCAATAACTTTGTTGGCTACGCGTTTAACCTCCTCGAGCTCCTTGCCTTGCTGAGCGGCTGCGCCTGCGCACTTGTGTACGAGAACAGTACCTGCAACGCCTCTGCGACCGACGGTATAAAGCGAATCCTTAACGGCTATATCGTCGTTAACGTAAACGGCGTCTACCTTGATGCCGTCTTCCTGCGCGTCAGACATAGCGTTGTTAAAGTTCATACAGTCACCTGAATAGTTTTTGATGATTAAAAGAACGCCCTTGTCGGTTGCGCATTTTTTGATTGAGTTGTAAACCTGAACCTGAGAAGGGGAGGCGAATACATCTCCGCAAACTGCAGCGTCAAGCATACCTTTGCCGACGAAGCCCGCGTGAGCAGGCTCGTGACCGCTACCGCCTCCGGAAATAAGACTTACTTTGTTGTCGTCAATTTCTTTCTTCTTTACTATTTTGAATTTTTCAACAAATTCAAGCTCGGGATGAGCTGCTGCAAGCCCGTGACACATATCGTATACGAAGGTCTCGGGAGTGTTCATAATCTTTTTCATAATTATCTCCTTATCAAAGCAATGCACGTATTTATATTGTATATTGCTTAAAATAAATAATAAAGTATTATAATTTTAGTGTTTTTTTAAAATACTAAATAAAAATTCTCAGTATTTAGTACAATTATTTATATATTAGATAATTTTGATATCAGCAAATACTCTCCCGCATTGCGGGAGAGTATTTGTACAATCATTAGTCGCAGCAACCGCAATCGCAGCCGCCGTATTTGAAATCGTGACCAATCTTATCGGCAGTTTTGATAGCCGCTTTAACCATATCCACTGTAACGGGGAATGGCATATTGTGAATGGATTCGTCGGGAATGCAGGTCTTTTCCGCAATAGCGGTGAGCATTTCGTCGTCGATTTCATCGGTACCAAGGTCTTTCAGGCAGACGGGAAGTCCAACCTCCTCGCAGAAATTAAGAACCTCGTACAGCTCTTCCTCGGGGCTGTTTTCAAGTACAAGCTGGCAGATAGTTCCGAATGCAACCATTTCGCCGTGGAAGTACTTGGTGTGCGAGGGGAGAAGCGTGAGTCCGTCGTGTATAGCGTGCGCCGCGGCAAGACCGCCGCTTTCAAAACCGAGACCGGAAAGCAGAATGTTGGTTTCTACTATCTTTTCAAATGCGGGAGTGACGCTGTTCATATCGCAAGCCGCTTTAGCCTTTGCACCGTCGGAAAGAAGGGTTTTGTAGCAGAGCTCGGCAAGTGCGAATGCCGCCATAGTGCCGTATCCGAGCATAGTTCCCTTTGCGCGGTTAGCGCCGCAGGGCAAGCCTGCGTTTACGTTCGAGCAGGATTTTACGTTTGCGCGCGCTTCGAAATAAGTGGAAAGCGCGTCGCCCATTCCGCTTACGAGGAAGCGAGTTGGCGCATTTGCGATTACCGTTGTATCAATAAGCACAACGCTAGGGCTTTGTCTGAAATATGCGTAATCGTCAAAGTGATGGTCGTCCGTATAGAGAACAGCCGAGTGGGACGTAGGCGCGTCCGTAGCTGCTATAGTGGGGCAGATGATAAGGTTGTTGCCTGCCGCTACGCATTTTGATGTGTCGATAGCTTTGCCGCCGCCAAGACCGATGGTGCAAGCGCATTTGTTGGCTTTTGCAAAATCCTGTAACGCCTTAACGACATTGCGGGAGCATTCGCCTTTAAATATATCGCTTGTGACGAATTCTACGCCGAATTTCTTTTGGGTTGCTTCAAGCTCGTCCTTGACGAGGTTAAGCGCAAACGGGTCGGCGATAAGCAGTGCCTTCTTGCCGAAGGTTCTGACAAAATATCCAAGGTTGAGCAGCTCGCGCTCGCCCTGGACATACTTGGTTGGGCAAATAAATGCTTTTCTCATAATTTTCTCCTTGTAGAAGTGTTTATTTATGGAATAATTATATATCCTATAAAACCTAATTTCAAGACTGAATTTACTAAAAAATGGTAAATTTTTAAAGATTTTTGTGAAAATCTAACGATTTTTATATAAATTTGCATTGCGCAATTCAAATTTTAATTAGTTTTTAATTTTTTGATTTCGATATTTAAAAAATTAAAAATTGTCGTTTTTATTAAAAACAGATGTAAGCTTTAGCGTTGACAATGCTATAATACAATCGTAAAATGAGATGAATACTACAGCTTGCTTGCGTAAATCATTTATAACGGAGATATTTTATGGATATAAAGTCATCTGTACAAAAAAGAGTTGAATGGATTAAAAATATATTGGCGGAGTCCGGCGCTAAAGGCATAATTTACGGAAACAGCGGAGGAAAGGATTGCACGCTTGTAGGCGCGCTCTGTAAATTGGCGACGGATAACGTTCTCGGCGTGATTATGCCGTGTCAGTCCGTGCAGAATTATGGCAGCGACCGCGATGACGCTTTGCTTGCGGGTAAGACGTTTAACATAGAGCAGATTGAAATCGATTTGACCGATGTAAAAATCGATATGCTAAACGCATTGGATAAAGAACTGTCTAAAAGCATTGCAAGCGAATATAGCCTGAAAATGGCGGGAGTAAATATAAATCCGAGACTCAGGATGACTGCATTATACGCATTGGGACAGGCAAGAGGCTATCTTGTTGCGGGAACCGGTAATCTTGACGAGCTGACTCTCGGATATTTTACCAAGTGGGGCGACGGAGCGTGCGATTTTAATCCTATAGCGGATTTGAACGTAGGCGAGGTTTACGAGCATTTAAGTTATCTCGGCGCGCCCGAAAGTATAATAGGTAAAGCTCCTTCGGCGGGTTTATATCAAGGACAGACGGACGAGGACGAGCTTGGAATTAAGTATTCCGACGTAGATTCGTATTTAAAGGGTGAAGAAATTTCATCGGAGGTCAAGGATAAAATCGAGAGAGCTAAGCGCGCTTCTGCTCATAAGCTCAGAATGCCTATGAAATATGGAGAATGATTGATCATTTAAAGTTTGATTTTGCAATTCGTCATTTAAATTTTTAGTAAAAATATATCGTTAGATATACGTTTTTTTGCTATAACAAGTAATTTTTGTATGACGGACAAATCACAATTAAAGCATCCTTATTATTACATATATTTACAGATAATATTTATAAATAATATCCTAATATCCTTGCAACGGGTTTTCAAATGTGTTAGAATACATCTACAGTGTTATTTTACGGAGGAATTTATGTCAAAAATTAAACTGACTACTGTAGCTTTCAAAGGCACGGCTGAACAGGAAACGCAGTTGAGACAGATGCTCAAAGAGATTATGTCTTCCGAGCATCCGAGCGTTATGACGGCGTTGCAAAAAGCACAGTCGATTTACGGTTATCTGCCCGTTGAAGTGCAGAGCATAATAGCCGACACGATGGGCGTTTCTCTCGAGGAAGTGTTCGGAGTGGCGACTTTTTATTCTCAGTTCACTCTCAATCCGCAGGGCGCGTATGCTTTCGGCGTTTGTCTGGGTACAGCGTGCTACGTTAAAGGCTCTGGTGACATCGTCGCCAAGCTTGAGGAATGTCTCGGGCTTAAGGACGGGGAAACGTCGTCGGACGGCAGATTTTCCATTGCGTCAACAAGATGCGTAGGCTGCTGCGGTCTTGCTCCCGTTATGACGGTCAACAGCGAGGTTTACGGCAAGCTTACCGAAAAGGATATCCCCGGCATAGTAGCAAAGTATCAGGAGATGTAAATCTTCGTATGAGAGAGATTTCGCTCGCCGTACTCGATATAGCGCAGAATTCGATAGACGCAAATGCAGGTCTGATAAAAATCGACTTAAGCGTTAATGACGACTTTATTGAAATTAAGGTTAGTGACGACGGCGGGGGGATGAGCGATACACAGATTGAAAGGGCAACCGAACTCGGAGTATCTTATAAAGGTAGCTCGGGCTTGGGCTTGGCGCTTCTTAAGGATGAAATTTTACAGTGCGACGGAGTGCTGAATATCAAATCCGAAGTAGGATTCGGTACGGATGTAGAAGCACGTTATAATCGCATCGCTCAAGCTGAGATAGGCGACTTAGGCTCTACGTTCGTAACGCTTGTAGACGAGAGCTTTGATACGGTGCTGATGCTCAATATCCGCGGTTTAGTCGCCGAATACGATACAAGGGAGATTAAATCCTCCGCCTGTGTGGCTGATTTGCAGTCATCCGGCGCGCTTCGCTTGATTAGAGAGGATATCAACAAAAAGACAAATGGAGGAGCAATGTTATGAAAAGCATCGCCGATATAATGGCAATCAGAGAGGCAATGCAATCGCAAATCATTTTGCGAGACAACGCCGACGCCGAAAAGGAGACTCATATCGTTGTCGGTATGGGTACCTGCGGTATTAACGCAGGCGCAAGAACGGTTTTCAACGCGTTGGTGGATGAAATTGAGGAGCGCGCTTTAAAGGGCGTTCGCGTGACGCGTACGGGCTGCCTTGGCAGTTGCTCGCAGGAGCCGAGCATCGAGGTTCATATACCGGGTAAAGAGGTTGTTAAATATGCAAATCTCGACGCAAAGAAAGCGGTTGAAATAATTGAAAAGCACATAATCGGTGGCAACGTATGCACCGAGTACCTTGCAAAGGCGTAAGGAGGGGAAAATATGTACAGAACTCATATACTGGTTTGCGGAGGTACAGGCTGTCATTCAAATAACAGCGGAAAAATCCGCGAGGCTTTCGAGCAACAGATTAAGGAGAAAAATCTTCAGGACGACGTACTTGTTGTAGGCACCGGCTGCTTCGGTCTGTGCGCGGTAGGTCCTATTATAATCATCTATCCCGAGGGCGCTTTTTACAGCTGCATAAGCGTTGACGACGTTCCCGAGATTATCGAGGAGCATATTATCAAGGGCAGACTTGTGGAAAGATTGCTCTATCACGAAAAGGCGCTTGGCAACAAAGCGGTAAAGGCACTGTCCGATACCAACTTCTATAAGAAGCAAACCCGCGTAGCTCTGCGCAACTGCGGTGTTATCAATCCCGAGAAGATAGACGAGTATATCGCTCGCGACGGATATCAGGCTCTTATCAAATGTCTGACCGAGCTCGATTCTCAGCAGGTCATCGATATTATCAAGGCTTCGGGGCTTCGCGGCAGAGGCGGCGCGGGCTTCCCGACGGGCGTAAAGTGGCAGTTTGCTAAAAATCAGAATAATGACACAAAATATGTATGCTGCAATGCCGACGAGGGCGACCCCGGCGCGTTTATGGACAGGTCCGTTCTCGAAGGCGACCCGCACGCGGTTCTCGAGGCAATGACAATCGCGGGCTACGCAATCGGCTCGCATCAAGGATATATATATGTCCGCGCGGAGTATCCGATTGCCGTAGAGCGTTTGAAAATCGCTATAGAACAGGCAAGAGAATACGGCTTGCTCGGAGATAATATTCTCGGTACGGGCTTCAAATTCGATATAGAGCTTAAGCTCGGCTCGGGCGCATTCGTTTGCGGCGAGGAAACCGCGCTTATGACGTCTATCGAAGGTCATCGCGGCGAGCCGCGTCCCCGTCCTCCGTTCCCGGCGGTAAAGGGACTGTTCGGCAAGCCTACAATCCTTAATAACGTCGAAACATATGCGAATATAACTCAGATTATTTTGAACGGCGCGGAGTGGTTCGCGTCAATGGGTACAGAAAAGTCCAAGGGAACAAAGGTATTTGCTCTGGGCGGAAAGATTGTTAATACGGGTCTTGTGGAAATACCTATGGGTACCACTCTCAGAGAGATTATCGAGGACATCGGCGGAGGCATCCCCAACGGCAAAAAGTTCAAAGCGGCTCAGACGGGCGGACCTTCGGGCGGATGCATTCCCGCGGAGCATCTCGATATTCCAATCGATTACGACAACCTTATCGCAATAGGCTCTATGATGGGCTCGGGCGGTATGATTGTTATGGACGAGGACAACTGTATGGTTGACATAGCCAAGTTCTTCCTTGAGTTCACGGTTGACGAGAGCTGCGGAAAATGTACTCCCTGCCGTATAGGCAACCGCCGCTTGCTCGAGTATCTCGACAAGATTACCAGCGGTCAGGCGACTATGCAGGACCTCGAGGATATGGAACAGCTCTGTTATTACATAAAGTCAAATTCGCTCTGCGGATTGGGTCAGACTGCGCCTAACCCCGTGCTGTCTACGCTCCGTTATTTCCGTAACGAGTACGAGGCGCACATCTTGGAGCACCGCTGTCCCGCCCACGTTTGCAAGCGTCTTGTTCAGTATAAGATTACGGACGACTGCAAGGGCTGCTCGGCTTGCGCAAGAAAGTGTCCCGTAAACGCTATCTCGGGCGAGATTAAAAAGAAGTTTGAAATTGACTTGAACAAGTGCATTAAGTGCGGACAATGTATCCAGACTTGCCGCTTTAACGCTATCGTCAAAGAGTAATTGAGGTGTAACTATGGCATTGGTAAATGTAAAAATCAATAATATTTCGGTACAGGTAGAAGAAGGCTCTACTATTTTGGAGGCTGCAAAGGCCGCGGGAATTAAAATTCCCACGCTGTGCTATCTCAAGGGCGTAAATGAAATCGGCGCCTGCCGCGTGTGCGTCTGCGAGGTCAAGGGAGCGAGAAGCCTTGTAGCGGCTTGCGTGTATCCCGTAAACGAGGGTATGGAGGTGTTTACTAATACGCCTGCCGTAAGACAGTCCAGAAAGGCAACGGTCGAGCTTTTGCTCTCCAACCACAATAAGGATTGCTTGAGCTGCGTAAGAAACAACAACTGCGAGCTTCAGACTCTCTCTCTCGAGTTGGGCTGCGACAGCAAGAAATACGAGGGCTCTAAGACCGAAGCTCAGATAGACGACAGCGCCGCCTGCGTTATACGCGACAACAGCAAGTGCGTGCTTTGCCGCCGCTGCGTTGCGGTTTGCAAGGAATATCAGTCGGTTGCGGTTATCGGCGCAAACAGCAGAGGCTTCGATACTCATATTGCTTGCGCGTTTGAAAAACCCCTTGCAAGCACAGCTTGCGTAGGATGCGGACAGTGTATAGTTGCCTGTCCTACGGGCGCGTTGCACGAGAAGGAGGAGATAGACGAGGTAATAGACGCTATTTCCAATCCTCGTAAGCGCGTGATAGTCGGCGCGGCTCCGTCTGTGCGCGTAGGCTTGGGCGAGGAATTCGGTATGCCTATCGGCTCGAACGTACAAGGTAAGATGGTTGCGGCTCTGCGCAGACTCGGCTTTGACGACGTGTTTGACGTGAACTTTGCGGCGGACCTTACCATTATGGAGGAAGGCACCGAGTTTTTAAGCAGAGTTAAGAACGGCGGAACGCTTCCAATGATAACAAGCTGTTCTCCTGCCTGGATAAAATTCTGCGAGCATAATTTCCCGGACCAGCTCGACCATTTGTCTACCTGCAAATCTCCTCAGCAGATGTTCGGCGCGATTTGCAAGACATATTATGCCGAAAAGCTTGGCGTAGACCCTGCGGATATCGTAGTTGTATCTATTATGCCTTGCACGGCTAAGAAGTTTGAAAAAGGCAGAGGTAACCAAAATGCGGCTGGAGTACCCGATATTGACTATGCGCTTACAACAAGAGAGCTTGCAAAGCTTATTAAGCGTTCGGGTATAATATTTGACGAGCTTCCCGACGAGGATTATGATTCTCCGCTCGGCTTATTCTCGGGCGCAGGTTTGATTTTCGGCGTAACGGGCGGCGTTATGGAAGCCGCGCTGCGTACGGTCTACGAGGTTGTTGTCGGCAAGCCCGCTCCGTCTATCGATTTCAACGAGGTAAGAGGCACTGAGGGTATTAAAGAAGCGGAATATGACCTCAACGGCAAGAAGGTAAAGGTTTGCGTAGCGTCCGGACTTGCAAATGCAAGGAAGGTTATGGACGACGTAAGAGCGGGCGTATCTCCCTATGATTTCATAGAGATTATGTCTTGCCCCGGCGGATGCGTAAACGGAGGCGGACAACCTATAAAGACCGCTTACGAGCGCAATAATAAGGACATCAGGACTATACGCGCTAAGTCGATTTACGAGCAGGATGCAAATATGACTCTCCGCAAGTCGCACGAGAATCCGGCAGTACAGCAGCTTTACAAGGACTATCTCGGCGAGCCCAACAGTCATAAGGCGCACGAGATACTGCATACCTCTTACGAGCCAAGACAGAAGTATTAAGCTTAAATTTAATCGATATAATGTTTTAGATAGCCTAAATTTAACTGCGACCGCTTATGCGGTCGCAGTTAATTAATGTGCAATAAAGGGTTTTAAACAAATTAGGACATATAAAGTCAGCAAGGCAGGCGTTTAGTGCTTGCAAATATATCGGATTGGTGATATACTTTGACTACTGCGCTAGACGGGGAGCTTGCGGTGCCCTGTGAACTGCAATCCGCAATAGCAGTGTCGAACGCCGTCCCAGGCTTTGGTTATGGTTGGCCGCACATAGCAAGGGGTGTTGATATTAAGGTCCTATGCAACGTTATGCTGTGAACCGTGTCAGGGCTTGACCGCAGCAGCACTAAGCAGACTTTAGCGTGTGCCATAGGGAAACTTTAAAGGAGCAACCTGCTATGTTACCGCTTCGGTAGTCAAAGTCAAAGGCGGTGCGCAGTAAAAACAACGTTATTACGAAAGTGGTAGCGTTGTTTTTATATGGTGCGCTGGGGAAAACTTGAGGAACGAAAGTTTACCGTAATAAAAGGTAAGCAGACTTTAGCGTGTGCCATAGGGAAACTTTAAAGGAGCAACCTACTATGTTGCCGCTTCGGTAATCAAAGTCAAAGACGGTGCGCAGTAAAAACAACGTTATTACGAAAGTGATAGCGTTGTTTTAATATGGTGCTCTGAGGAAAACTTGAGGAACGAAAGTTTACCGTAATAAAAGGTAAGCAGACTTTAGCGTGTGCCATAGGGAAACTTTAAAGGAGCAACCTACTATGTTACCGCTTCGACAGTCGTAGTCAAAGGCGGTGCGCAGTAAAAACAACGTTATTACGAAAGTGATAGCGTTGTTTTTTGTTATTTTATATCGCGCTTTAAAAATGAGATAAGACCTATAGCGGTAGCAATAGCTCCGTACACTATAGGCATAATTATTACTGCGCAGAGCTGAGCGGCATTGTAATTGACAGTAAGTCCCGCAACAGAGTTCTGCTGTAAAGGCATAAAGTAAATCCAGGAGCTGTCGCTGCCTAATGAGCCTAAGCCTGTTATCAGACCTGCAATAAGCGAGATGACTATAGCTCCGCCTATAGTGGCGCCGAGCGACGAGCCGCTCGACCTGCACAGAAATGCAAGCATAACGACTATTGACATCGTGCTTAGGTTGCATAGCGTTTGCAAAACAAAACAACGGATAAGAAGTCCGAAATGGTGCGCGGTAAACGTCTCTCCGTAGCCCTTAATAGCGGTAAATATGCCGCATACTATTATCGCAATAACCGAATAGGCTATAGTAAGCATAGCCAGGCTTATCCACTTTGAAAAGTACAAGTGAACTCTGTTGGCTCCGCGTGACACACAAAGTCGGATTGCTCCGTTTGAAAAATCCTTTCCGATAAACAGACAGGCTATTATAGCTACAAACAGCGTAAGTCCGCAAACCTCCGAGAAGTTTGTCAGATTGGACAGCCCGAGCTTTATAAATTCCTGTTGAGTAATAAACTGGTCCAAATCGCTTGGAAATTCTGCTTTTGTAAGAAAGCTCAGTCCCAACCAATATGCGCCGTAAGCAAAGAGGATAAGAACAAACATCAAAATAAGTCCTATCCAAATGCTTTTATGCTTCTTAAGCTTAAATAAATCGGATTTGAGAGTGCATAGCATTCCGTCAGTGTTCCTCATTGCCAAGTCCTCCCATAAGCGTTATAAACGTAGATTCCAAATCGCCTTCGCATTGATATATGCTTACAATAGGTACGTTAGCTTTGTTAAACATATCCACAACCTCGGGAATTTGCTTTGACAGGTCATAAAGCGCAAGCGTATTATAGGGCATAATTTCAAAATCGTGAGCGTGATAGTTTTCTACAACAACATTTAGCGCAACCTTTAAATCACCTACAACAACCTTTATATAAGGGCGGCAAAGCTCGTCAAGGTCTGAGCTTCTAAGCTCCTTTACCAATTTTCCTTTTTCGATTATTCCGTAAGAGGTGGCAAGCTTGCCAAGCTCGGTCAGCAGGTGAGAGGAGATTAAAATAGTAACGCCCATATTATGGTTGAGCTGTTGCAAAAGCTCGCGCACTTCAAAAATACCTGTCGGGTCAAGTCCGTTTACGGGCTCGTCTAAAATTAAAATATTGGGTTCTCCTATCAAGGCTATAGCAATGGCAAGCCTCTGCTTCATACCGAGCGAGAAATTTTTGACCTTTAGGGTATCATCCGCATTTAATCCCACACTGTGTAGCAGCTCGCGCAATTTGCTCTCGTCGTATCTTCCAAACGCAAGGGCGAAAGCCTTTAGATTGTCTAAGGCGCTTAGGTGCATAATAAGCGCGGGGCTGTCAATCAGCGAGCCGATTTTTTTACGTTCAAACTCCAGCGCGTTTTTGCCGAGCGCACCGTTTATTTTAATCTCGCCGCTGTCCGGTTCAACTAATCCGAGTATGCTTCTGATAAGCGTCGTTTTGCCTGCGCCGTTTCTGCCTACAAGTCCGTATATTTCACCCTCGCGCACGGTTATATCAACGCCGTCAAGTATCTTACGGTTGCCGTAGGATTTAGTTATTTTGGATGCCTCAATAATGTTCATAAGCGTTCCTAACAATCAGTTTATTATATTATAACACTGTACTCCAAAATTTTAAAGTATTATTTTTAACAATAGAAATTTGCCAATATACGTTTCGTATACCGAATATTTTTGGATAGAAAGTTAGTGTTTGCTATGATAAAAGTATTTTATTTGCAAGATTTTACTACAAAATATACGATACGTGTTATAAATCGAGTTTTATAAAAATACTTATCGTGTACAGCATCAAAACGTAAAGTATATTGAAAACGAAACCAAATAAAAAACAACACGTCAAGTGTTGTTACAAGATATTGGAGCGGGCGATGAGAATCGAACTCACGACTAAAGCTTGGGAAGCTTTCGTTTTGCCATTAAACTACGCCCGCAACTGTGTATCTACTGTATTTTAGCATAATCGGAATAATTGTCAATAAAAACAAATTGTTTATAGGTCGGAAAATAGCACAAGTAACGTTCGAGTGCGCAGGAAGTTATGAGGTGTATTGAAGTTATACTGATTATTGTAAAAATACTTTTTGATAACGAAAATTCTTGCGTTTTTATATTTTTAAGTTTATAATGTTAAAAATATTATATTTATACTCAAATTGAGAGGTCACATATGTATAATCCGGTTGAAAGCAATCTCAACTTTGTGGAGCGTGAAAAACAGGTTCTTGAATTCTGGAAGGAAAACAAGATATTTGAAAAGAGCGTTCAAAAAAACGAAGGTAAGCCTGAATTCAGTTTTTACGACGGTCCTCCGACTGCAAACGGAAAGCCGCATATAGGTCATATTCTTACGCGCGTTATGAAGGATATTATTCCGCGCTACAAGACTATGAAGGGCTATCACGTTTTGAGAAAGGCGGGTTGGGATACTCACGGTCTGCCTGTCGAGCTTGAGGTTGAAAAGCTGCTGGGAATTGACGGCAAGCAGGAAATAGAGAAATACGGAATAGAGCCGTTTATAAAAAAGTGCAAGGAGTCCGTTTTTAAGTATACGGACGAGTGGCAGAGGATGTCCGACAGAATCGGCTACTGGGCGGATATGGAGCATCCTTATATCACCTATGACGATAACTATATCGAGTCCGTTTGGTGGGCAATAAGACAGATGGCGGATAAGGGACTTTTGTATAAGGGCTATAAAATCGTGCCGTATTGTCCGCGTTGCGGGACTGCGCTCAGCTCCCACGAGGTTGCTCAGGGCTATAAGGACGTAGAAGAAACCTCGGTATTTGTCAAATTTCCCGTCAAGGGAATGGAGAAAACCTATTTTCTTGCCTGGACGACCACACCCTGGACGCTTTCGTCAAACACAGCTCTGTGTATGAACGGAGATGAGGATTACACCAGGATAGAGGTTGAAGGGGAATTTTATATTCTTGCCGACGCGCTTATCGATAAGGTTTTCGAAGGGAAGGAATACAGAAAAATCGACACGAAAAAAGGCAAGGATTACGAGTATACCGAATACGAGCCGCTGTTCGATTATAAATACGATTTTAAAGAGAAAGCGTATTTTATTGTAAACGACGGCTACGTAACGCTCACGGACGGCACGGGTATAGTTCATATTGCGCCTGCATTTGGCGAGGACGACGGCAGAGTAGGTAAAAAATACGGACTTCCTTTTATACAGATGGTAGACGACCGCGGCAACTTTAAGGACGCGGTTACGGATATGTCGGGCGTGTTCTGCAAAGAGGGAGACAAGCTTGTTATAGAAAGGCTGAAGCGAGAGGGCAAGCTGTTTAAAACAATGCGGTTTACCCACAGCTACCCATATTGCTGGAGATGCGATACTCCTCTCTTGTATTATGCGAGAAGCACCTGGTTTATTAAGGTTACTGCGCTCAAGGAGCAGCTGCTTGCGTCCAACAACTCCGTAAACTGGATGCCGGATACCATCAAAACCGGACGTATGGGTAATTTCCTTGAAAACGTAATAGATTGGGGAATTTCCCGCGAGAGATACTGGGGTACTCCTTTGCCGATTTGGGTATGCGGTAAGTGCGGAAAAATACACGTAATCGGCTCTAAGGCGGAGCTTCGCGAAAAGGGAGGACTTGAGCACGACGTCGAGCTGCACCGTCCGTATATCGACGATGTGAAGTGGGAGTGTGAATGCGGCGGAACTATGGAGCGTACTCCCGAGGTGCTTGACTGCTGGTTTGACAGCGGCTCTATGCCCTTTGCTCAGTGGCATTATCCTTTTGAAAACAAAGAGATATTCGAAAAGGTATTTCCTGCGGATTTTATATCCGAGGCCGTTGACCAGACAAGAGGTTGGTTTTATACTTTGCTTGCGGTAAGCACTATGCTTTTCGGACGCGCTCCGTTTAAAAACTGTATAGTGCTCGGACACGTCAACGATAAGGACGGCATCAAGATGTCCAAGCATAAGGGCAACGTGGTGGACCCCTGGACTGTTCTCGATAAACAGGGGGCGGACGCAACAAGATGGTATTTTTATACAGCGTCGGCGCCTTGGCTGCCTTCGAGATTTTCGGCTGACAACGTAAGCGAATCGCAACGAAAGTTTATGGGTACTCTGTGGAATACCTATGCCTTCTTTGTGCTTTATGCCGACATAGATAAGTTTAATCCTACGGAGCATAAGCTCGAGGACCAGGAGCTGACCGTTATGGATAAGTGGATTTTGTCCGGACTCAATACGCTTATCAAAACCGTGGACGAAGGACTTAACGAGTACAAAATTACCGAAACCTCCCGTGCGATTGCGTCGTTTGTGGATAATTTGTCTAATTGGTATGTCCGCCGTTCCCGCGACCGCTTCTGGGGTAAGGATATGACAAAAAACAAGGAGGCGGCATATACAACTCTTTATACCGTGCTTGCCACCTTGAGTAAGGTCATCGCTCCGTTTGTGCCGTTTATGGCGGAAAATATTTATCAGAATATAGTCCGCAACTTTGATAAAAGCGCTCCCGAGAGCGTGCATCTGTGCGAGTTCCCGACCGCGGACGAGAAGATGATTAACCGTCCGCTCGAGAACGGAATGAACCACGTGCTTAAGCTCGTCGTGCTCGGCAGAGCGGCGCGTAACAAATCCAATCTGAAAAACAGACAGCCCTTAGGCAGACTGCTTTACAACGGCAGATATGAGTTGGCTGAGGATTTGAAGGAGCTTGTAAAAGACGAGCTTAACGTCAAGGAAATCGAGCAGTCGGGAGAGGACGAGGAGTTTATAAGCTACGAAATAAAGCCGCAGCTTAAGACGTTAGGACCTAAGTACGGAGCCTTGCTCGGCAAAATACGCGCGTTGTTACAGGAGCGTCCGCAGGATATAATTCAGGCGATAAAAAGACGTAAGGCTTTGGACGATATTAAAGCGGAGTACAGAGAACAGCGCGGAACGGATAACGACGTCAAGAGCGAATTTACCTGCGAGATTGACGGAACGAAAATAGTTCTCAGCGAGGAGGATTTGTTGATATCCGTAAAGAATAAGGACGGCTTCTCATCCGAATCAGACGGCGAAACGACGGTGGTTCTGGACACTGCGCTTACCGATGCGCTTATACGCGAGGGCGTGGAGCGCGAGATAGTCAGCAAGGTTCAGAATATGCGTAAGGAAGCGGGCTTCGAGGTGACCGACCACATACTTATAGGCTATGCTGCGGACGGGCTTGCGAAGATGGTGCTTGACGACGCGAAGTTCCTGTCCGACGTGCTGTGCGACGGAATTGTCGAAAGTACGGACGGCTTTACCAAGGAGTGCGACATCAACGGACATAAGGTTACCATTACCGTAAAAAAGGTCGGAGACTGATATGAGAGTAGCGCCCGATTGGACCGAATACGGCATCATTGCCACAGGCGACGGCGAAAAGCTTGAAAGGTGGGGAAAGCTTACTCTTTTACGACCGGACCCGCAGATTATATGGCACGCGCAAAAGCCGCTAAGGTCATATAAGGGGATAGACGCCGTATACGAGCGCAGCGTTACCGGCGGAGGAATGTGGAGATTTAACAGAGAAATAGATACCGATTTCAAGCTTTGCTGGCGGGATTTGACGTTTTCGCTCAAGCTTATGGGCTTTAAGCATACCGGACTGTTCCCCGAGCAGGCGACCAACTGGGACAGAATGATTAAGCTTATTAAAGGCTCTCATCGTAAGATAAGCGTACTCAATTTGTTTGGATATACAGGCGCGGCGTCCGTAGCCTGTAAGAGCGCGGGGGCGGATGTGTGTCACGTGGACGGGGCAAAGGCTATGGTCGAGCGCGCGGGCGAGAACCTGCGCCTTAGCGGACTTGACAGCGCAGGTATGCGATTTATCGTTGACGACTGCTTTAAATTCTGCGGCAGGGAGCTAAAGAGAGGAAGGCGATACGACGCTATCATTTTAGACCCTCCGAGCTTCGGCAGAGGTCCTAACGGCGAAAAGTGGAAAATCGAGGACGGAATATCCGAGCTTATGGAGCTTGTAGCAAAGCTGTTAAGCGACAATCCGCTGTTCGTATGCTTAAACAGCTATACGACGGGGTTGCAACCGGGAGTTATGGCGAATATACTGAAGCTGACGTTGCCCGAGAGCGCGGTTATAGACGCCGACGAAATAGGCTTAAATACCGACGAGGGACTTATTCTGCCTCAGGGCTGTACCGCATTTGCGGAGTTCCCCCGGGTATGAATGAAGCAATAAGGCTTTGAGTGCAAAATTGTAAGCGAATACTTTAGATAAATAAAAACAGGCTTAGAGATTATTATGATTACTTATAAGGATTTACAGATTTTATTTGAGGACAACCATCTTCTTGTAGTTGTCAAACCGACGGACGTGCCCGTTCAGGCGGACGATAGCGGCGACGCGGATATGCTGACTATGCTTAAGCAATATCTTGTTGAAAAGTACAACAAGCCCGGCGACGCATACCTTGGCTTGGTACACCGTCTCGACAGACCTACGGGCGGAGTTATGATGTTTGCAAAAACCTCTAAATGCGCCGAAAGACTTTGCGAGGCAATAAAGAACGGCGACGTAGATAAAAAATATCTTGCCGTGCTTGACGGAGTGCCGAGATACAAGGCGGATAAGCTATGCTGTCACTTGAAAAAGTTTTCGGATACCAACACCGTGCGGATTGTACCCGCGCTGACGGAGGGCGCGAAATATGCGGAGCTCGATTATAAGATGCTTTCCGAAAAAGACGGAAGAAGCCTTGTATCCGTAAAGCTGATTACGGGAAGGGGACATCAAATCCGCGTTCAGATGGCGGGAATGGGAACTCCGATTGCAGGTGATAAACGCTACGGCAACGGCGCAAAGCAGAGGCTTCCGCTTTGTCTGTGGGCTACGGAATTGCGCCTGTCGCATCCGATAAGCGGAAAGACGATGGTGTTCAGAGTTTATCCTCCCGAGATAGCTCCCTGGACCTCGTTTAATATAGACGCGTTTTTGAAATTATCCGTTCCTAACGACGATTGAGCGGATAGATATTTGAAACAGGAGTATTTTTATGCAGACTATAAATAAAACCTTAGGCGACGTGATTAAAGAGCTTGCCGTAAATATGCCCGACAGAGAGGCGGTTAAGTACAGCACTCTCGATTACCGTCGCACCTGGAAGGAATTTGACGAGGAAACCGACAGGGTTGCAAAAGCTTTTATGGCTCTCGGCATAGAAAAGGGCGATAAGGTCGCGATATGGGCGACCAATATACCCGAATGGCTGCTAACTCTTTTCGGGTCTGCAAAGTGCGGAGCTATACTTGTTACGGTCAACACGAATTATAAGGTATTCGAGCTGGAATATCTGCTTTCGCAGTCGGATACAAAGCTGCTTGTTATGATGGGCGGCTTTAAGGGCAACGATTATGTCGGCACGGTCCATACTCTAATTCCCGAGCTCGCCGGCGCAAGCGAGGGAAAGGTAAAAACTAAAAAGCTCCCTTATCTTGACAGAATAGTTTTTGCAGGTGCTAATACTCCCAAGGGTATGCTCGGCTTTGAGGATATGCTTGCATATGCCGACAGAGTGAGTGACGGGGAATTGAGCGAACGCAAGGCAAGTCTCGATACGCACGACGTAATAAATATGCAGTATACCTCGGGAACTACGGGCTTTCCAAAGGGCGTAATGCTCACCCACTTTAATATCCTTAACAATGGCAAGACTATAGGCGACGGTATGAAATTTACTCCCGACGACAGGCTTTGTATTGTCGTTCCGTTTTTCCATTGCTTCGGTCTTGTGCTTGCCACTATGGCGTGTATCACTCACGGTACCACTATGGTTCCCGTAGAGGCTTACAGTCCCGTTCCCGTAATGAATGCCATATCTGCCGAAAAATGTACCGCCGTGCACGGCGTTCCCACTATGTTTATCGGAATGCTCGAGCATCCTTCGTTCAATCAGTTTGATTTTTCCTCTATGCGTACAGGAATAATGGCAGGCTCTCCCTGTCCTATCGAGGTTATGAAAAAGGTCATCGATAAGATGAATATGAAGGATATCGTAATAGTTTTCGGTCAGACGGAGGCTTCGCCGGGCTGTACTATGACTACTACGGACGACAGCGTGGAAAAACGCGTATCCACCGTAGGCAGGGCATTCGAGGGCGTCGAATGCCGCATAGTCAATCCCGATACAAACGAGGAAGTCCCCGACGGAACTCCGGGCGAGTTCGTTGCGCGCGGCTACAATATTATGAAGGGCTATTATAAGATGCCCGAGGCGACCGCGCAGGCTATAGACGAGGATGGCTGGCTGCATTCGGGCGACCTCTGCACGCGCGACAGTGACGGTTATTACAAGGTTGTAGGCAGAATTAAGGATATGATTATCCGCGGCGGCGAAAACATTTATCCCAAGGAGCTTGAGGAGTTTTTATACACCTGCGAGAAGATAAGCGACGTTCAGGTTATAGGCGTTCCGAGCAAGCAGTACGGCGAGGAGGTTATGGCGTGCATTGTGCTTAAGCAAGGCTGCGAAATGACCGAGGACGAGGTGAAGGAGCTTGTGAGAGGTCAGATGGCAAGACATAAGGTTCCCAAATACGTTAGGTTTATGGACGGCTTTCCCGTTACCGCAAGCGGAAAAATACAAAAGTTTAAGCTGAGAGAGCAGGCTATAGAGATATTGAAGCTACAGGCTGACGCCGATATCGAAACGGCATAAGGAGGAATTATGAAACTGTGCTTTTCAACGATTGGATGTCCCGATTGGACATTGCGCGATATTGTTGCTACCGCCAAGGATTTGGGCTACGAGGGTATAGAAATCCGTTCGATACGCGGCGAGGTTGACGCAACCAAGATGCGCGAGTTCACAATCGATATAGATAAGACGATTCAGCTGCTCGAGCGCACGGGAATTAAAATTGCGATGCTCAGCACTAACTGCGCGCTTGCAAACCACAATGACGAAACGGCTGTGGAAAGAGCAAAGGCGTATATCGACCTTGCAAGCAGACTGGGCGTTAAATTTATACGCGTTATGTCAACGGACAGACCTTATTTCGACGGCGGCGATTTGGCGCTTTGCACTAAGCGTTACAAACAAATTGTTGAATATGCACGCGGTACGGGCGTAACTCCGCTTATGGAAACCAACGGTTTGTTTTTAGACAGTAAAGAGCTTGCGGATTTTATTGACGGAATAGGCGACGGCGCGGGCGTGCTTTGGGATACGCATCATCCTTACAGATATCACGACGAGCCTATTGCCGAAACCGTTAAAAATCTCGGAAGCAGAATAAAGTACGTTCACCTTAAGGACAGTATGGTTGAAAAGGGCAAGGTTGCGTACAAGATGATGGGCTACGGAGATATTCCGCTCGATGAGATAATATCAACGCTGAAGGACGTGGGTTACGACGGCTATTATACATTTGAGTGGGTAAAGCTCTGGAACAAGGACCTCGTTGAGGACGGCGGCGTCGTGTTTGCGCATTACGCGAATTATATGCGCAGATTTTAAAGTATAATTTATAATTCAGATTAAAAATAAACGCGGCGGTATATAGATTACCCGCCGCGTTTATCTATCGCGCTATAAATTTTTAGCAACAAAGTATTTGTCGCTCATTATGCGCTCGTGAATAGGGGAGATGTACTTGTCGTTGCCGTATTCCGTTTCAAACCATTCCTCGCTGTAGCCCGCGCGGCTCAAAGCTCTTGAGAACGCAAGCTCGGCGTTTGCAAGCCGCCTGAAAACGGTACGCAATGCTACGCCGCTTTCATCGGAAATGTTCTGAAAGGTCTTTTTATTTATAATTCTTTCTTCAAGTATAAATTTATCATCGGGGGATATTCGGTCGAGCGCGTAGGCGACTATGTATCTGAGATTTACTATTCGGCGTTTTTGGTCGGTCATTTCAAGAATTTCACCAATTAATTGCTCGTTGCTTACACCAATTTTTAAATGACGGCTCTTAAAAGTTGAATTTACCCTCGTTTTTACGCCGAAATTGAGCTCCCGCACTATTTTTGGTAATAGAGAATAAGCAACAAGCGCAGTGTTGCTCCAGTTTTTATTCATTTTAGCCTCCTGAAATTGCAAAATTTCAATTTCGCTTTCAATATAAATAGTTGTAAAGCCAAATGTCAAAGTATTATGTCAATAATATTCTCGCTTTTTCACCAATTTTTTACAATAAATGAAAAACCAAAAGCTAAGACAAAAGCTATCACGCTCTGAAATAATTTTCTCAAAGCTATTTCAGAAAATTTCATTTTACATTTGGACAAAAAGGTATAGTTTTGTAGCATAATAGATAATCCGCCGAAGGATACTATGCCTGCGCATAGCGCCACACCTATATTGGGTGAAAGACATTCGGAGCAGGCTATGCTGCCTCTTGTCATTTCTATCAGACCTTGGATAAGCGCTACTATGGGCTGTCCCGCGCGCTCGCCAAGCGCGGTAATTATCAAAGCGTCGAGATTAAACAGCGACAGCGTGTCCACAAGCATTCCGCACAGTACCACATATCCGCCGATGTAAAGCATACTGAGTGTGGAATTGGCTATAGTGCGCGACATTATACTGTCGGTGTCCTGCCGTGACATTATTACGACGTCATCGGTGACACATTTCGATTGCGCTGTTACGTTTGCGCCGTCCTTGGCGGCAGTTTGTTTTTTTCGCAATATACGGTTGGGTTTATTGCGCACTCTGAATATCAGTCCGTTGATAAGTGCGGCTAAATAGTGCGCGCAAAGCACTATTATGCCTACTCTTGCGTCGTTGAATATTGCCGAGCCGACCGTTCCGAGCATAAATATAGGTCCTGACGTAGAAGCAAACGCGGCAATTGCCTTTGCCTCCTTGCTCGTTATCGCGCCCGCCGAATATAGTTCGGCAGTCATACTCGCGCCTACGGGATATCCCGACAGCATACTTAGCAGCAGAACGTACGCGCTCTCCTTCGGAGCGTTGTACAGTAGCTTTACCGGCTTTTGAAATATTGCCGATACTGCCTTCGCCGAGCCGATGTAGGTCAGCAGAAGGGAGAAAAAGTAAAACGGAAACAACGAAGGCAGTACGCTCGTTGCGTAAAGCGACAAACCCCGACGCGCGGAATCCAGATAAAAATCCGGTTTTACAAGCATCATAATCATAAATGCGGCAACGGCTAAGCAAGCGATAATTTTACCGTACGGAAGCTCTTTCAGTTTCCCGATACCGTTGTTTGGAATGCGTAAACCGGTTTTCATAATAGAAAATATGTAAAGGAATTTAATATTATGAGTAACGTGATTGTGAGATTTTTATCTTTTAAGTTTTATATTCATATAAAATATTCAAAGGCACAGCTTTTGAATTTTATTTGCTTTTTCGTCTAAGTCCACAAGCGGACGCACGGGGCAGTCTGTTCCGCAATCGGAGTGCTTATAGAAGAAATAACCGTCCGCCTCTGCAAGCAAGGGCAAAATAAACTTTTTTTTTGAAGGCTTGACGGCAAGCAGAGTACAGTAAGGCTTTTCGGTTGCCGCAAGCTCGGCAAGGCGCTTATCGAGTCCTAACGTCACGCAAGCGGCAATTCTTTTGATAGTAGAGCGGGTATAGCGTTTGCTTGTAAGCTCCAAAAATCCGCGCATATCGTTGAAATCCGCTTGACTTATTCTGTTTTCCAAGCCTTCGCCCACATTGTATATGTCGGCAAGCTGAGCGGCTGTCATCGCTTTCATTGCGTACGTCGCTATCGTTCCGTATTTGTCGGTAGAAACAGGTCTGTCTATGGTAACGTATTGCGGAACGTAGGGCGTTATATCGTTGCCTCCGCGCATAAGCTCTCTTATTTTAGTGGAGGATAAATACTTTTTCCCGTCATCGGGCTTTCTTTCTACCGAATGCAGGTGTACGTTTCCTCCGTATTTGTGAGAAGCTTTTATATATTCGACCGCAAGTATATTGTTGGGAGAGGTAAGCATATTGGCTATGTCGGGACGTATGCTGCCAAGCGCCATAGTGCGCGACTTGGCGACGGAATAGCCTTGTCCGAGATATCCCTTAAGCAGTCCGGACATATCCTTGGTTTCGCTTTGCATAAATTCCGCAGCCATACTCAGATTGTGCAGCTCGTCCGCCTCGGTGCCGAAGGAAAGCGTGTATTCTCCAAGCATACTCAGCGTTTTGAGCGCGCCCTCCGCAAAGCGTTGCGCGTGGGAAAGGCTGTAAATTGTGGGGAGCTCCAAAACCAAATCCGCTCCCGCCTGCATAGCCCACTGTGCGCGGGTGCTTCTGTCGCATACGCAGATATCGCCGTGCTGTGTGAACGAGCCGCTCATAACCACCGCAAAAATATCCGCTTCCGTTTCTCGCTTTGCAAGCCGGAGCTGCTTGAGATGTCCGTTATGAAAGGGATTGTATTCAGCTATAACTGCCGTAATTTTCAAAATGCGCCCTCATTTTGTTGATTTTTATATTTAAAGTAATTATAATTATATACATATTTTTATTAAATGCAAACGCTTTTGCGCGCTTGCTGTCATATGGAGATAGATATGATACAATTTGTGGAAGATTTGATGGAAAGAGCAAAAAAACTCGGCAAGACCATCGCGCTTGCGGAGGGCTTTGACATCCGTGCGGTAAAGGCAGCCGAAATGCTTACTCAAAAAGGAGTTTGCAAGGTTGTGCTTATCGGAAACGAGCAGGAGATAAAGTCGCAGTTTCCCGAAGTTAATTTAGACGGAGTAAGATTCGACGACCCCAGGACGTCTGACAACAGAGAACAATATGCCGATACTCTTTACGAGCTTCGCAAGGCTAAGGGAATGACACGCGAGCAGGCTCTCAACGTCGTTACCGATAACAATATGTTTTACGCGTGCGTAGCTCTTAAGCGCGGCGACGTGGACGGCGTAGTCGGCGGAGCGGTGTTCAGCTCGGCAGACGTTTCGCGCGCGGCGTTCCAGGTAATCAAGGCGGCTCCCGGAATAAGCTCGGTGTCAAGCTGCTTCGTTATGGTTCCTCCGGAGGATTTCAAATACAAAAAGTATCCCGCATACATATTCTCGGATTGCGCGGTTATCCCGTATCCGACCGATTCTCAGCTTAAGGACATCGTAGTTGCCGCCGCGGACAGCGCAAAGAAGATTTGTCACGTAGAGCCTAAGGTAGCTATGCTTTCATTCTCCACAAAGGGAAGCGCAAAGCACGAGTCTATCGATAAGGTTCAGTCCGCATACAATATGGTTAAAGCGGAGTATCCGGATTTGACCGTAGACGGAGAATTGCAGCTTGACGCGTCCATAGTGGACAGCGTAGCAAAGCAAAAGGCTGGCGACAGTCCCGTGGCAGGACAGGCAAATGTGCTTGTGTTCCCCAATCTTGATGCGGGCAACATCGGCTATAAGCTTGCTCAGAGGTTTGGAAACTGTATGGCTATCGGTCCTATTATGCAGGGGCTTGCGCTTCCCGTAAACGACCTCAGCCGCGGATGCGTGGCGGAGGACATCGCCGCGGTTGCGGCAATCACGGCATTGCAGTCCGTTAAAGAATAAATAAATTTAAGGGTGTAAATATGAAAATTCTTGTAATCAATGCAGGCAGCTCCTCGCTTAAGTATCAGCTTATAGATATGCAGACAGAAGCGGCGCTATTGAAAGGCGTCTGCGAGCGCATAGGACTTGAGGGCGGTACGCTTACTCAAAAGAACTCCGATAAAAAGGAGCTTAAAATAGAGCAGGATATGAAAAACCATACCGAGGCTATCGAGCTTGTTCTTAAGGCTATGGTAGATAAGGAGTACGGCGCGATATCGTCTATAAATGAAATTTCCGCGGTAGGTCACCGCGTCCTGCACAGCGGCGAGGACTTCCATTCCTCCGTGCTTATCGATGATGAGGTTGTGCGTATCTGCGAAAAGAATGCAGAGCTCGGACCTCTCCATATGCCGGGCAACATTGCTTGTATAAAGAGCTGCGCTCAGGTTATGCCCGGTGTGCCTATGGTGGCGGTTTTCGATACTACGTTCCATAGCACAATGCCCGCAAAGGCGTTTATGTACGGAATACCTTACTCGGTTTACAGCGAGCATAAGGTGAGAAAGTACGGCTTCCACGGCACGTCTCACAAGTTCGTGAGCGAGGAAACCGTTAAACTGCTTGCCAGGGAAAACAGTAAAATCATTGTGTGCCATCTCGGCAACGGTTCATCCATATCTGCGGTTAAAGACGGTAAATGTATGGATACGTCTATGGGCTTTACTCCGCTCGAGGGCTTGGTTATGGGCACGCGCAGCGGTGATATAGACCCTGCCGCGGTGGAATTTATGCGTAAGAAGCTTGGACTTTCCGCTGAAGAAATGGTTGACTATCTCAATAAAAAATGCGGAATGAAGGGCGTAAGCGAATATGACTCCGATATGCGCTATCTCGAGGCGGCTATAAATGAGGGCGACGAAAAGGCTAAGCTTGCCGTGGATGTGGCGGCATACCGCATAAAGAAATATATAGGCTCCTATGCGGCGGTACTCAACGGCGTAGACGCGATAGTGTTTACGGGAGGCATAGGCGAGCATAGCGGCTATATGCGTAAACTGGTTATGAGCGATATGGAATATCTCGGCGTAGATTTCGACTTTGAGAAAAACGATACGAGACTCGCGGACGGCGTACAGGAGCTTTCTAAGCCGTCAAGCAAGGTTAAGGTGTTGGTATTGCCTACCAACGAGGAGCTTTCCATAGCGCGTGAAACCAAGGCGATAGCTCTTAACTAAAGCTTTAATCAATAAAATTTGCGGATTAAGTTAAAATATCTGACAAAAATCCGCAACTTTTAAAAAGCGTTTGACAATAGTTTATTTATTATATATACTAAATAGGCTGTTAGAGCGTAAGTCGTAAATATGTCGGAGGAATGAATATATGGCAGTACCTAAAAATAAAATTTCCAAATCAAAAACAAATTCCCGTTTTGCTAACTGGAAGCTTCAGTCACCCGGACTTGTAGAGTGTCCGCAGTGCCACGAACTCAAAAAGAGCCATCAGGCTTGCCCCAAGTGCGGTTATTACAAGGGCGAGCAGATAATCAGACAAAAATCTGAAAACTAATTAAAAATAAAAAGAGTGTTTTTGACACTCTTTTTTATTATTGCGGAGGTGTTTATGAAAATTATTCTTGACGCAATGGGCGGAGATTACGCTCCGAAGGAAACGGTGCTCGGAGCGATTGACGCTTTAAAGCTTGATAAAGATATAAAATTGGTATTAGTGGGCAAGAGTGAGGCTATAAACAAGCAGCTTGCCGAATGCGAATATGATAAATCGAGAATTGAGATTATAGACGCGCAGGACGAGATTTCAAACGACGAAAGTCCGACAATGGCTATAAAGACAAAAAAGGAAAGCTCGCTTGTCAAAGCATTTGAAAAATTATCCTCCGACGAAGAATGCGAGGCTTTCGTGTCCGCAGGTTCTACGGGCGCGGTGCTTGTCGGCGCGTTTATGAAGGTGGGTAGAATAAAGGGCGTATCGCGTCCTGCGCTTGCGCCTGTGCTTCCTACTCTTGACGGTAAGGGCGTAGTGCTTTGCGATTGCGGAGCCAACGTAGATTCAAAACCGATAAATCTGCTGCATTTTGCAATAATGGCTTCGTCGTATGCGCAAGCAATGCTCGGCGTGGAAAATCCGCGCGTAGGATTGTTGAATAACGGCGTTGAAGCGCACAAGGGTAACGAGCTTAGTAAAGAAGCGTATGCCCTGCTTAGCGAAAACAAGGATATAAATTTTGTCGGCAACTGCGAGGCGCGCGATATGCTCAGCGGCGATTTCGAGGTGGTAGTCGCGGACGGCTTTGACGGCAATATCGCGCTCAAGACCGCCGAGGGTACTGCAAAGCTAATGCTCAAGCTCATAAAACGCGGAGTTTATTCAAGCGGTCTTAAGGCTAAGCTCGGCGCGCTTATGCTGAAACCTGTGTTTAAAGACGTTCAAAAGGCTCTCGATTATAATGCGCAGGGCGGGGCTTGCTTCCTCGGTGTAAAAAAGGTGGTAGTAAAGGCGCACGGCGCATCCGAGAGAGGGGCGATAAGCGCAAGCATACTTCAGGCAAAGGGACTTGCTAAAAACAAGGTTTGCGAAAAAATCAAAGCCGGCATCGATGCCTCCGCTATAAATGCCGAAGATTGATTGCCGATATATAAAGTAAATATTTTGTGTCGGTAATAGATAATTTTTACACATAATACGGATATGAATAACAGTGACATCAATGTTGTCGAAGGAAAAATAGGATACACATTTAAGAATAAACGTGTTTTGACGCGCGCTTTTACGCATAGCTCGGCAAGCAAAATTGCAACCGAGAATTACGAGTCCCTTGAATTTTTGGGCGATAGCATTCTTGATTTCATTGTTGCAAAACGACTTATGATAGAAAATCCCGACGCGCACGAAGGCGCGTTGACTCAACGCCGCGCCGAAATAGTGTCTCAGGAGCCTCTTGAAAAAGCGGTGGAGAAGCTGGGCGTTGCTAAATATCTTACGGTAGGAAAGGGCGAAAAGCTTGAAAGCATTATAAATCATACAAAGGTCAAATCCAATTTGTTCGAGTCTATTGTAGGCGCTATTTATCTTGATTCGGGCAGTATCGATTTTGCGGAGAAATTTATATTGGAAGCTCTTAAATCGCACTTTGACGGAAGTATAAAGCACGTTGAGGATTTCGATTATAAAAGCGAGCTTAACGAGTTTGCAACAAGGCATAAGATTGAGGTCAGGTATAAGGTGGTTGAGGTCAGCGGTGCGCCGCACGAGCCTACGTTTGTTGTTGACGTGTTGATAGACGGCGTAAGCTCGGGCAGAGGCAAGGGTAAAAATAAAAAGGGTGCGGAGCAGAGCGCGGCACAAATTGCGCTGAAACATATAAATTTGTCCTAAACGTATAGTTTTGCAAATAATAGTATTCTAAAAATCAAGGTATTTTGTAAATCATTACGCTGTTTTAATTAAAATTTTATTTATTGCGTTGTGCTTATAATAATCGTTGCAACGCAATAATTTTATTGTACGGATAAGATTTGAGCTTATAAGTCTTGATTAAAAATGTTTTTTGTGTTAATATAAATTGGTTTATTTAATAAAAATAACGGAAGGTAAAATTTTTGTTAAACTTAGAAAAAATAGAACTCAGAGGCTTCAAATCGTTTGCCGACAAGGTTGAGATACCCTTTAAGGAGGGCGTCACTGCAATCATAGGTCCTAACGGGTGCGGAAAGTCAAACGTATCCGACGCTATCCGTTGGACTCTGGGCGAAAGAAGCGCAAAGCAGCTGCGCGGTAAAAGTATGCAGGACGTTATTTTTGCCGGTACAGAGAAGCGCAAAAGCTTATCCTATTGCGAGGTGTCGCTTACCTTCAATAACGACGACCAGCATATCTTTTCTAATCTTCCTTTTGAAAAGGTTGTCATTACGCGTAAGCTGGACAGGAGCGGAAGCAGCGAATATTACATAAACAACAGCCGCACTCTTTTAAGCGACATCATAGATTTATTCCGCGATACCGGCATAGGCAAGGAGGGCTATTCCATTATCGGACAGGGCAGAGTTGACGAGATAATGTCCGCCAAGCCCGATGAGCGCCGCAGAATTTTCGAGGAGGCGGCAGGAATATCCAAATTCCGCGCCGAGCGAGTAAATGCCGAAAGACGTCTGGAGCAGACTGCCCTGAACCTTCAGACTACAAACGAGGTTATTGCGGAAATAGAGAAGCAGATTGGTCCTTTGCGCAGACAGGCTGAAACAGCAAGAAAGTATGCCGACCTGCGTGAACAGCTAAAGCATAACGAAATAAATTTATATATTTATAATTATGAAAATAATCAGACTATAAAGGACAAAATAAGGACGAGAATAGACGCAAGCGTATCCGCTCTGAAGCAGAAGGATGCTGAATATAACAAATGCGTATTGAAATACGACGATTGCATAAGAGAGTCGGGCAATATAGACCGCACTTACGACGAGCGCAATGCTGAGCTTATGGTGCTTAAGGTCGGCGCGGCTAAGTCAGAGGGCGCGGCGCAGGCTCTTAAAGAACGTATAAGCGATATTCAGTCGCAGATTGCACGATTAAACGACGATATAAATTCGGTTGACAATCAGCTTATAGTTTCCGAACGTATGATAGAGGACTTAAACAATAAGAAATCGGAAGCTCTGTCGCAGTATATGCAAACCTGTAAGGAGGTTGAAGCGCTTGCCGCCAAGTCATCCAAGCTGAGTGCAACTATTAAAGGGCGCGAAAGCGCGCTGGCAGACAGCAACGAGGCATACGTTCACGCAATCGAGGAGCTGGGAATGCTCAAATCGAATATGGCAAGCTTACAGGCTGAGAAGGCTATACATCAGGAGCGCGCAAGAACTATAAAGGAGCTGCTTGCTCAGAAAAAGGCTACGCTTGACGCGGAGCTTACCAATCTGTCAATATTCGACGCAAAGGTCAAAAACGGCAAGGAGCATAAGCGCGAGCTTATAAACGAGTACAACGAATGCAACTCTGCAAAGCTTGAGGCGCAGGAGGGTGCAAACGCTCTGCTTGACGAAATAGCGCTTGAAAACAAAAAGATTTCCGCCTCGGAGGAAAGACTTAAGATTGCTATCGACGATAAGGAGAAATATGCCTCCTATCAGAATGCCGTAGGAAACCTTATGCGCGACGCTAAGGATAATCCCGATATCGCACATAAGATTTTGGGCGTGCTTGCGGAGGTTATCAATGTTCCGAGCGAATATGAAACCGCAATAGAATATGCCCTCGGCGGCGCTATGCAGAATGTTCTTGTAGAAACCGAGAGCGACGCGAGCGACCTTATTACATATCTTAAGCAAAAGAATTACGGGCGCGTAACCTTCCGTCCGCTTTCGTCCTGCCGTCCGCATACGCTTACGGGCTCGAGCCTTGACGCGCTCAGAGAACCCGGCTGCTACGGACTTGCAAGCGAGCTTATCAGATATGATTATAAATATTCCGGTCTTGTCAAAACTCTACTTGGCACTACGGTAGTGGTAAACAATATCGGAAACGCGATAAGGATTTATAAAAAATATAACCAGGCGTTTAAGATTGTTACTCTTGACGGCGAAATCTTTTCACGCGGAGGCGAAATCACCGGCGGCTCGCGCAGAAATCAAACTCAGGGCTTACTGTCGCAGGAAAAAAAGATAGAGGATATCCGCGCCAATCTTGAGAGAGCTAAAAAGGGCTTGTCCGCGCTTGTAAATCGCAGAAACGAGTGCGAGCAGGAAATACACGACGCGGAAAGTCGAATACAGGAATTGAATGCGGAAATTTCTGCCGTAAGCATAGAGATTGGCGTAAACGAGGAGAAGGCTTCGCAATCCGCTAAGATTGCCGAAAGCTTGCAGGAGGAGATTGCGGAGGGCGCGCACGAGCACGAAATCGTAAAGATTGCCATAAGCGATATAGAAAACAAGCTCAACTCCATCGACGCGCTCGAAAAGCTGACCTCCGAAAAGAAGGCGGAATATACGGCGTTGCTTGCGGATTCCAAATCGGAAAGCACAAAGCACAAGGATGAGAGTCAGGAAGTAGCAAGCAGACTTATGGAGATGAATATCCAAAAGGCAAATCAGCAGAATATGCTGACGGGCTACGATAACGATTTGTTCCGTATAACAAGAGAAAAAGAATCCCTCGAGGAAGAAAAGCTCGACGCTATAGCACAGCTCAAAATAGAACAGACCAAGCTTGAGAGTATAATGTCTGCGCCCGAGCGCGTTTCGGTCTCGCGCGAGGAGGAAGAACGCATAAGGGAACTCGAGGAGGAAATAAGCGCGCTGTCCAAGCGCAAGCACACAATTTCGGACGAGATTGTTGCGCTTGACGCTCAGAAAACGGAGATTTTCAATCAGCGCAACGAGCTAATCGAAAAGAAAACCCGCGACGAGGGTATGATGCAGAACGTGGATGTTGAAATGAACGCGCAGCAGACTCACATACTCGAGGAATACAATCTTACCTATGCGGGCGCGGTTGAATTCAAGGACCCCGAATTTAAGTCCTACGGCGCGCTTACTGTGATATCCGATTTAAAGCGTTCGATGCAAAGACTGGGAGATATAAACTTTGCCGCCGAAAAAACGCTTGAGGAGACCGAAGGAAGATTAAGCGAGCAAATCAAACAGCGCGACGATATCCAAAAGGCTTGCGACGACGTCAAGACGATTATCGCTTCGCTTACCGAGCGTATGCGCGACCAGTTTATGGAAGCGTTTGACAAGATAAGTGAGAACTTTAAGGGAGTATTTTCGCAGCTGTTCGGCGGAGGTAAGGGCGAGCTTCGCTTGGACACCAAGGAAACGGACGACGTTCTGGAGGCGGGTATAGAAATATTTGCGCAGCCTCCCGGAAAGAAATTGCAGAATATCGGACTTCTGAGCGGCGGAGAGCGCGCGCTCACGGCGATTGCGATATTGTTTGCAATACTGCGCCTTAAGCCGATGCCTTTCTGCGTGCTTGACGAAATAGAAGCCGCACTTGACGACGCAAACGTAAATCTGTTTGCCGAATTTCTTAAGAAGTTTTCGGATTTCACGCAGTTTATAGTTATTACGCACAGAAAGCCGACAATGCGTCACGCGGATACAATATTCGGTGTCACTATGGAAGAAAAGGGCGTTACCAAGATTGTTTCCATAGAGTTTGAGGAGGCTGTAAAGCAGGCCACCTCCAATTAAATAAACGGGAGTCGACAGTGGGATTTTTTCAGAAAATAGCGGAAGGAATAAGAAAGACTAAGGACGCTTTTTCAAAAAAGCTGTTCTTTGCCTTTTCCGCAAGGGAATTTGACGACGAGTTTTACGAAAATCTGGAGGAGGCGCTGCTGACTGCGGACGTCGGTATTACTGCAACGGAAAACCTCATAGATGAACTTAAGGACAAGATATTCGAAAAGAAAATCAAAAAGCCGCAGGACGCAAAAGAGCTGCTTAGAACCTTGATGATTGAGGATATCGATTATGATGTGCCTAATTACGAATATCCTCTTGTAATTCTGCTGTCCGGTGTGAACGGCGTAGGAAAAACGACCGCGATAGGCAAGCTTGCTCACAGCTTTAAGGAACAAGGCAAAAGCGTTGTCGTGGCGGCAGCCGATACGTTCAGAGCGGCGGCGAGCGAACAGCTCGAGGTGTGGGGACAGCGCGCCGGCGTAAGAGTAATACGTCATAACGAGGGCGCGGACCCTGCCGCCGTGGTCTATGACGCGATAGCGTCCGCAAAGGCAAAGGGTAACGACGTAATACTTGTGGATACCGCAGGTCGCTTGCACAACAAGAAAAACCTTATGGCGGAGCTGCAAAAAATTTGTCGCGTAGTTGACAGAGAACTTCCCGAAGCGGATTTCAGAAAATACCTTGTGCTTGACGCGACTACGGGACAGAATGCTGTTGCGCAGGCAAAGATTTTCAGCGAGGATATAGATACCGACGGCATTATTCTCAATAAGCTTGACGGTACGGCCAAGGGCGGCGTTGTTTTGGCTATTTCCGATGAAATCGGCTTGCCCGTCGTGTATGTGGGCGTCGGCGAAAAAATTGACGACCTTATTCCTTTTGACGCTACCGATTTTATAAACGCACTGCTATAAGTTTATTATACAATAAAGTTTGAGGTGTCGAGCGAAAATGCTTGACACCTTTGTTTTTTAGTTGTATAGTTTTGTTTAGTAAAAATACTTGACACCTGTTAATCCCGTGTTATATAGATTGTGAGAAACAGGCAAGGGTAAAACGGTTTGATAGTATACAACCAATCAAACAATAAAAAAATATGGATAGATTTGAGATTTCAATATTGCGCGACATATACGGCTCTCTGCTTACGGATAAGCAGAACGAGATGCTTAAGCTGCGCTACGACGATGATTTATCATTCGGAGAAATCGCCGAGATTTGCGAGGTAAGCAGACAGGCGGTTTTGGACAGTCTTAACAAGGGAGAAAAACACCTCGCCGAGTATGAGGAAAATCTCAAATGCTTGGATAAGCAAAGAAAAGTATTTGCGTTGCTTGACGATATGGAAAGGAATTGCAGCATAGACGACGCTGTGCGAACGCGGCTTGCCGAGCTCAGAAGTATTTTGGAGGACTAAATGGCTCTGTTTGAAAATCTTTCGGATAGAATGAACCATATATTTTCAAAGCTGCGCAACAAGGGTAAATTGACCGAGCTTGAAATTAAACAGGCAATGAGAGAAATACGAGTTGCTTTGTTGGAGGCGGACGTCAACTATTCGGTGGTCAAGGACTTTGTCGCAACAGTCAGCGAAAAGGCGTTGGGCGAGGATATACTGAAATCGCTCACTCCCGCGCAACAGATAGTTAAGATAGTAAACGACGAGCTTATAGCTCTTATGGGTTCTACGCATCAGAAGCTTGCCGTATCGGACAAACAGCCCACTGTTTATATGATGTGCGGCTTGCAGGGTGCGGGTAAAACAACGATGTGCGGAAAGCTTGCCGCATATCTGAAAAAGCAAAACAAGAAGGTTTTGCTTGTAGCGGGCGACATATACCGTCCTGCCGCTATAGACCAGTTGAAAATCGTAGCGGGCAAGGCAGGAACGGAATGCTTTACGATGGGGCAGATTGACCCCGTTAAAATAGCGAAGTCGGGCGTGGAATATGCGCTTAAAAACGGCTATGACACTATGATAGTAGACACTGCGGGACGTCTGCATATCGACGAGACTCTAATGGACGAGCTCGTGCGTGTGAAGAAAGCCGTCGCGCCTACGGAAATTCTGCTCGTTGTTGACAGTATGACGGGACAGGACGCCGTTACCGTAGCGGATACCTTCAATAAAACCCTTGACGTAACCGGCGTTATTATGACAAAGCTCGACGGCGATACGAGAGGCGGAGCGGCGTTGTCCATAAGGGCGGTAACGGGCAAACCGATAAAGTTCAGCGGCACAGGCGAAAAGATGGAGGATTTAGAGTCTTTCCATCCCGAGCGTATGGCGTCCAGAATACTCGGAATGGGCGACGTTCTTACTCTTATAGAGAGAGCGCAGGAAGCAATTTCTCAGGAAGAAGCGTTAAATTTACAGAAAAAGCTTAAGGAAAACTCCTTTACGCTCGAGGATTATCTTACTCAGATTGAGAGTGTTAAGAAGATGGGAAGCCTAAGCGATATGATGGCGATGATTCCGGGACTTTCGGGCAAGATGAAGCCGGGTGCTCAGATAGACGAAAAACAGCTGTTCCGAAATAAAGCTATCATACAGTCGATGACCGCTAAGGAACGCAGAAACCCCGAAATAATCAAAGCGTCGAGGCGTAAGCGCATAGCAAACGGCAGCGGTACGTCTATTCAGGAGGTCAACGCTCTGCTTAAGCAATTCGAGCTTACCAAGGATATGATGGCAAGAATGCAAAAGGGCGGAATGCGAGGTCTTAAGGGCTTTAAGGGCTTGCCGTTTTAAAAACAATCGATAAAATGCGGATATCCGCACTAAATAAAAAATAAACATATCACATCGGAGGATACAACAATGGTTAAACTCAGACTTACAAGAATGGGCGCAAAGAAGGCTCCTTTCTATCGCATCGTCGCAATGGACTCCCGCAAGGCGAGAGACGGCAAGTACATCGACCAAATCGGCTACTATAATCCCGTCAGCACTCCAAAGCAGATTGTGATTGACGCCGACAAGGCTAAAGAATGGCTCGCCAAGGGCGCTCAACCCACTGAGACCGTTATGGCTCTGTTCATCGGTCAAGGCATTGTCGAAAAGACGAAATAATCGGTGACGGCAATGATTGAGTTAGTAGAATATCTTGTGTCCTCTCTCGTGCCTGACGGAGATTATACCGTCGAGCAGAGAGACGGCAACGGAGCATCGGATATCGTTATTACCATATCCAAAAACGACATAGGCAAGATAATCGGCAAACAGGGCAAGATTGCAAGGGCAATCCGTACGATTGTCAAGTCGGCGGGAGGAAGAAGTTCCGTAAAGTACAACGTCGTCATCGAAGAAAAGAATGAAATCTGAATTCGAAATAGCAAGGATATTGAAGCCGCGCGGATTGAAAGGAGAAATGAAGGTTCAATTTTATTCCTCCGACGTCGCACGGTTTTCTCTTTTAAAGACTGTGCGTATAGACGGCGTTGCTCATAAGCTTTCAAAAATTACCGCCGAGGGCGAGTACGGCTATATTGTACTTGAGGATATAAATACCGTAGAAGCCGCCGAAGACTTGCGCGGAAGGATGATTTCCGCAAGGCGCGACGAGCTTCCGAAGCTTGAAGAAGGTAAATTTTATATTGCGGATATGATAGGCTTGGCGGTATATGTAGGCAACGATTATATCGGCAAGCTTGCCGATATCCTGCAATACGGCTCTGCTGACGTGTACGTCATTAAAAACGATAAACAGTCTCTCAGCGTTCCCGCTATAAAGCAGCTGATAAGCTCCGTCGATTTAGAAAACGGCAAATTGACGCTTGACGAGGTTATTTTCGACAGGGTGGTAGTTTACAATTAAATCGGCTATCTAATAAGGTTAATTATGCAATTTGATATTCTTACAATATTTCCCGAATATTTCGACGTGTTAAAAGTCAGCTTGCTCGGTAAGGCAATAAGCGAGGGTAAATTATGCGTTAATATTGTTGATATCAGAAACTATTCGCAGGATAAGCATAAAAAAACCGACGACACTCCTTATGGCGGTGGAGCGGGAATGGTTATGACCGTTGACCCCATTGTAAGAGCCATAGAAAGCGTTGACCCGTCACACGAGGCAAGACGGATTTATCTATCTCCGCGAGGCGCAACGCTCAATCAAAGCAAGGTGGAAAAGCTTGCGAAAGAGGAACGAATTTTATTGCTGTGCGGAGATTACGAGGGTATTGACGAGAGAGTTATAGACCTCTGCATAGACGAGGAGATTTCCATTGGCGATTACGTGCTTACGGGTGGCGAGCTTCCGGCGTTGGTGCTTGTAAATTCTGTAGCGCGGTATGTTGACGGAGTGCTTGGCAGTGCGGAGTCTACATCCGAGGAAAGCTTTTCCGACGGACTTCTGGAATATCCGCAATACACGCGTCCCGAAATATACAGGGGCTTGAGGGTTCCCGAGGTGCTGCTCGGCGGCAATCATCACGATATCTGTCGTTGGCGCAAAGAAAAAGCTATTGAAATTACTATGCAACGCAGACCTGATTTGATGGCTAAAGCGGATATTGCACCTTATATGCCCAAGAAACCTAAAAAGCACCGTAAATAAGATTGTAAAATTTAGAGGTAATTGTGAATATTCAGTGGTTCCCGGGGCATATGACAAAGGCAATAAGAATGATGGAGGAAAACCTCCGTCTTGTCGACGCGCTTATTTATGTAATAGACGCGCGCGCCGTATCGTCCTGCATAAATCCGTTGTTTACAAAATTACTTAACGGAAAAAAGGTGCTTTATGTTTTTAATAAGTGCGACCTTGTGGAGTCCGCCGATTTATCACGTTGGTGCGAGAAATTTAAAAAGCAGGGTAAAAGCTTTGTAAAGGCCGTAGGCACAAGCGGCGATTGCTCGCAGATAGTAGCGGGTTTAAAATCCGTTATGTCGGATAAGCTTGACAGATTTGCAAAGAAGGGAGCTAACGTAAGTATACGCGCTATGGTTGTAGGCGTGCCTAACAGCGGCAAATCTACTATTATCAATTCGATGATAAAGCGCGCAAAGGCTGTTACGGGGGACCGCCCGGGAGTCACGCGCGGCAAGCAGTGGCTGTCGATTGACGGCGTGGATTTTTTGGATACTCCCGGTACACTGTGGGGTAAATTTGAAAATCAGACAGTTGCTCACCATCTGGCATATATCGGCTCGATTAAGGACGATATACTGGACGTGCTTGAGCTGGCTTGCGATTTTTCAGACGAGCTAAAGGTAGTTGCTCCCGATGGGCTGAAAAGCAGATACGGTATAGATAATCTTGATAAATCCGCTTATGAAATTATTGAGGAAATAGCAAGCCGCAGAGGCTTTAAGCTGCGTGCGGATAACCTTGACGTAGAGAGGGCAAGCAGAACGTTGATTGACGATTTCAGAAAGGGCAGACTCGGAAAGATTATGCTTGAGCATTGCTGACTTAAAATTTTTGATATTTAATACAGAGGAAAAATGATACGCGCCGAAGATTTGATGTTGTATGAAAATCAGTTGCTCGAACAGGGCTATAAATATATCTGCGGAGTTGACGAGGTAGGCAGAGGACCTCTTGCCGGACCCGTTACTTGCTCGGCGGTAATTATGCCGCTTGACGACCTGATACAGGGCGTAAACGACAGCAAAAAGGTGAGCAAGGGCAAGCGGGAAAAGCTGTACGAGCTTATCACGCAAAAGGCTATAGCGGTGTCGACAGTGTCATATGACCGTGAAAAAATCGACGAAATGAATATTTTAAACGCTACAAAAGCCTGTATGTCGGATGCCATAATGGCGTTGCCGGTAAAGCCCGACATTGTAATAGTGGACGCAATTAAATTGGATATCCCATATAAAACCTTTGGAATAATACACGGCGACGCTTTGTCCTATTCTATAGCAAGCGCGTCCATTGTCGCCAAGGTTACAAGAGACAGATATATGACACATATGGCCGAAATGTATCCCGAATACGATTTCGAGCATAATATGGGCTACGGTACGGCTAAGCATATTGCCGCGCTAAAGGAAAGAGGGAAGTGTCCTTTGCATCGCGAGAGCTTTATTGGAAAAATACTCGGCAATAAATAGTTTTCAACAGAATAGAGCCGTTTAGATATACTAAATATGAAAAATACCACTTTAATAGGAAATATCGGCGAGCAGCTTGCCTGCGATTATTTGACGGACAAGGGCTATCGGATATTGGAAAGAAACGCAAAGATTTGCGGCGCGGAGATAGATATAATTTGCGAGGCATATTTTAAAGCCGACGGGAGCATAGCGCCTATAAAATCAAAAAATAAATTTGCGACTTTTATATCGAAATTTAAGGCTGAAACAGAGCGCGAGAATAAAGACGTCAAACGCGTAGTCATTTTCTGCGAGGTTAAAGCCCGTAAGGACAACCTGTTCGGAAGCGGCTTAGAGGCGGTAACTCCTTATAAAATCGGGCGTTATGTAACTGCGGCAAAGGCGTATATGTCGACAATCAAAAATGTGAATAACGACCTTCGTTTTGACGTTATTGAGGTCGGAGAGGGCGGTATAAACCACATAGAGGGAGCATTTTGGGAGAATGAAGCAAAATATCCGAGTAAACGGTGATTTTTGCCGAAGTTTTATTGCTTATATATATAAATGTATAAAAATTTATTAAAAGTATAAAATTGAACTTAATTTTAGTTGTAATAAAAACAAATATATGATAACATATCACGCGTGACTCGGATATTCCGCTGGCAAGAGATACTTGCGTATGAATGTTGCGTAATTAGGAGGTAGTCAAATGAACATTATCGACCAAATCGAACAAGAGGGTATGAAAAAGGATTTGCCCGCTATCGCAATCGGCGACCAGGTTAAGGTCAACGTCAAAGTTAAGGAAGGCGAGAAAGAGCGTATTCAGACCTACGAGGGCGTTGTTATCGCCAGAAAGAACGGCGGTATCCGCGAGACTATTGTAGTACGTCGCGTTACTTTCGGTATCGGCGTTGAAAGAACATTCCCGCTCCATTCGCCTAAAATCGACAGCATTCAGGTTGTTCGTCACGGTAAGGTACGCCGCGCTAAGCTCTACTATTTGAGAAGCAGAACGGGTAAAGCGGCAAAACTCAAGGAAAACTAAAAAGCTTTTGTTTTCAAAGGACTGTCAGATGAAAAAAAGACTCATTATGATAAGTGCGTTGGTGCTGGCTCTCGTGCTGGCACTTTTCGCATTCACCGCGTGCAACAATGCGACAAGCGAGGTAGGTGAGGAGCTCGTTAAAAACGGCGGTTTTACCGATTTTAACGAGAAAGACAAGGTGTTTGAGGATTGGTCTACTTCTTCAAGCTCCGTCAAGTACGGCGTCGGTTATCTTTCCAATGAAGAATCCGAGCAGTATCTTTATATCGATAACACCTCCAAATCCTATTCGTATCTTTATCAGACCATAAGCGTTGACAGAAATCAATACTACAAGGTCAGTGTGGATATGAACGTAACGGGCGACCTGAGAAACGATTTCGGCGCCTATGTCGCGTTTTTGGAAAATACGGAATATAAATTCGTATATCACAACAAAAAGACGGAGGGCTTTGAAAGCTATACCTTCTACGTCCGTCCGAGAAATACGGATTATCTTACCGTTGCGCTTTGTATAGGTACCGAGCAGGACGGTTGCTCAGGTAAGGTTCTGTTTGACAACATATCTGTACAGAGAGTAGAGAAGGGCGATATTCCCGAGGGAGTTAACGTAGTTAATTTCCGTAAGGCAAAGGCTGTAGTTACTCAGTCCACCGTAAGCGGAATTTGCTTTGTTGTGCTGCTCACGCTTGCTACGGTTGCCATAATTATCGCGGCATACGTGATTATCAGACGTATATATGCCAAGCGCGACGCGTTTTCGGATTTCAGCAATGCGGTTGCTGCTTATAGCTCGTTTAAAAACAAGAATAAGACTGTCGCTTCCGTAAAGTGGTATCAGAACTTTATTTTCATAGCGGCGGCTATTGCTATAGGCACATTCCTTATAAGATTGATTTTACTGCTTACGACGTTCGGAATGGGCAGCGAGATGCGCAATATAGTTATCGCTTCGAGATGGCTCGGTTCTAACGGAGTTCTCGGATTTTTCGAAACCTATCAGGCGGGCGGAATTACTGCATTTGACACGCTCAAGCTGAGCTCGAGCGCGCTTGGAGCTTCGACGCTTGCACCCGGCAGTCTGTATATTTTAACTATTGTCGGAGCAATGGGCATAAACCTCGATATTGCGTCGATGTCCATTCTTATCAGATTTATCAACGTGCTTGCCGATATGGCGGTTGTGCTTATGATTTATTTCTACGGAAGAAAATACGTAGGAAATAAGCTTTCAACCGTATATGCCTCGCTGTACGCAATACTGCCTTTGGTATTTACTATGAGCGGCATTAACGGTACGTTTGACAGCTTGCTTGTGGCTATGCTGCTCGGCGCGGTTATATTGATGGTAGAAAAGAAATATCTGCCTACCTATCTTATGATGACGCTTGCGACGATATTGGACGTGCGCGCGCTTGCCATTGCGCCGATTGTTGTTGCATACTTCGTATTCAGATATATTAAGGATTCCGACGATATGCGTAAATTTACCGCAAATAGGGCAATGATTGTGTTCGGTCTTATCGGTTCGTTTGTGCTTGCGTACGTGCTTACTCTGCCTGTGGGAATTCACCAGATTGCGGCAGGAGACGCGTTCTTCAACTTTAAGACTATTGCAAATCAGATTACAAAGACAACCTATTTCGTTAAGAATGCATTTAACCTCTACGGTATGGTTGCAATGAACGGAAAGGTTATAGTTCAGTCGGGCGTAAGCATACTCAACCTTGTATTCCTGCTTGTGCTCGAGGCTTATGTAATATCCCTGTACTTCAAAAACCGCAATAAGCAGGAACTTATTCTGCTGACCTCGTTTGCGCTTGCGGTAATTGCAGTATTTACTCTTAAGGTCGATTACACATATCTGTTCCTCTCGCTTGTATTTGCAATAATCTATACAATGATAAGCGGCGACAGAAGAATGTACGGCATTATCGGCGGATATGCTACGCTCGGCTTCCTTGACATCGCGCAGCTGCTCAATCAGAGCAAGCTTATTCCCGGCGCAAATAATACGGCGATACTGAATTATGAAACCACCAACGTATTCTACATCTTCTTCTGTGTGGTAACCGTTCTGCTTACGGCTTACTATGTGTACGTGACTTATTCTATAACAAACAATTCCAAAATATCGGATATAAGAGCTATGAACGAGCCTGTACTCGTTACGCTCAAAAAGAGCATTAAATCGCTCGGAGCTAAGCTCAATGCAAAAAAGAATAAGGTGAACGAGTAATGTACTAAGATAATAAAAGCACGCCGAGCGGCGTGCTTTTATTTTATAAGATTTTTAAAATATGCTTATTAGCAATCCTTTGGCAGCTTGGAGCATTTGAAGGGCATAAACGTACCGACGCATTGTTCGACGTATTCCGGATTTAAGTCTTCGAATATGATGTTATTAGCATATTTGCGGGCGTCCTCTATACATTGCTCACTGTTCACGGTCCAGGTGATAATAGGAAGCTTAGTCGCCCATTTCTTGAGCCATTTGTTTTCGCTCAGATTTGAAGCGCAGGCGCGGATGTCGTAGGCTATAAACTGAGGCTTTGTAGATTTAACCAACCAAAGCTTGCCCATCCAGCTCGACCAGAACCATCTTGGATTTTTTGTGTCGGGTGAACACCAGGTGTAAAGTCCTCCTACAGGTAAATCGCAGTTCTTTCTTCCGTATTTCACTGCGCCGAAGTTGAACGATTGCAAGGCTATATTTCCCTTATAGTTTTTAAGAGCTTCGATTGTTGCCTTTATAATTGACTTGTCAAGAGGGTTTACGCCTTTGATTTCGCAAAGAATACCGACTCTGCCGTCTATGCAGGCGAGGAATTCCTCAAAGGTAGGAATAGTGTACTCGGTGCCTTTCAGCTTGTACGATTTTAGCTCTGCAAGAGTGCATTTTTTTACAAGCTTGTCTATGCCGCATACGCGCTTTAAGCTGTTGTCGTGAAATACCACAAGGCGATTGTCCTTGCTCAGATGTACGTCGATTTCGATATTAAAGTTGTGTTCGACTGCCTTTTCAAACGCAGGTATGCTGTTTTCGGGATATTCCGAGTTATGTAAGCCGCGGTGCGCTATAGGACGGTCAAAAAGCCATTGAAAATTCATAATTCCCAACCCCCATAATTTTCGTCATTCTGTTGATAAAATTCTATTCTTACATTATAATAAAGTCAATAGTTTTTAAACTAAATTCCTGCGGATTTTATTCCGTACCCCGTTACGAGGTGTCTTTTGGACAAAAAACATATAAGAAACTTTTCTATAATAGCCCATATCGACCACGGCAAGAGTACGCTTGCCGACCGTTTGATTGAAAAGACGGGAACGGTCAGCGAGCGCGATATGGAAAGTCAGCTGCTTGACAATATGGATATCGAGCGCGAGCGCGGCATTACTATCAAGCTTCAGACCTGTAGACTGTATCACAAGCATAACGGAGAGGAGTATGTATTAAATCTTATAGATACTCCCGGACACGTAGACTTTACCTATGAGGTTTCCCGTTCGCTTGCGGCTTGCGAGGGCGCTCTGTTGGTTGTGGACTCATCGCAGGGCGTAGAGGCTCAGACGTTGTCTAACGTATATCTTGCGCTTGAAAACAATCTGGAAATTCTTCCCGTAATAAATAAAATCGACCTTCCGTCAGCCGATATCGACGGAGTTAAGCTTGAAATAGAGGATATAATAGGACTCGATACCGACGGATGTCCCTTGGTATCCGCTAAAGCGGGAATCGGTGTGGACGATTTGCTCGGACAGATTGTCGATAAGCTTCCCGCGCCTCAAGGCGATGACGAAGCTCCGCTCAAGGCGCTTATATTCGACAGCTTCTATGATAATTATCGCGGCGCTATATCTATGGTTCGTATAATGGACGGTAGAGTTAAGGCGGGCGATAAAATAAAAATGATGTCAACGGGTAAGGTTTTCGAGGTCGTGGAGGTAGGTTATTTTTCTCCGCATATGATACCTTGCTCGGTTTTGACGGCAGGAGAGGTCGGATATATAGCAGGCAGTATCAAAAACGTCAGCGATACGGCGGTAGGCGATACAATAACCAATGCGGACAATCCTGCTAAGGAGCCGCTACCCGGTTATAAAAAAGCCACTCCTATGGTGTATACGGGAGTGTTTCCCGCGGACGGAGCGAGATACGACGATTTAAAGGAAGCGCTTTTGAAATTGCAGCTTAACGACGCGTCGTTAAGCTTCGAGCCGGAGGTGTCAAGCGCGCTCGGCTTCGGCTTCAGATGCGGATTTTTGGGGCTGCTTCATATGGAGATTATAGAGGAAAGGCTGGAGAGGGAATTTGACCTCGACCTTATCACTACCGCTCCGAGCGTGTCTTATAACGTGTATAAAACCAATGGCGAAAAGCTTATAATCGATAATCCGACCACGTTGCCCAATACGTCGGAGATAAACTACATCGAGGAGCCTATGGTTTGCGCAAAGCTGTTTACTCCTCCCGAATACGTCGGAGCTATTATGGAGCTTTGTCAGGGCAAAAGGGGCATATTTATAGATATGTCATACATCGACCCGACTCGCGTACAGCTAATATACCGTATGCCGTTAAACGAAATAGTGTACGACTTCTTTGACAATCTCAAATCACGCACGCGCGGATATGCCTCTCTCGATTATGAGCCGGACGGGTATGACAGGAGCGAGCTTGTGCGCCTCGATATGATGATAAACGGCGAGATATGCGATGCGCTTTCTATAATCGTACACAAAGACAACGCGTATTCGCGCGGTCGCGGCATTGCGGAAAAGCTTAAGGACGTAATCCCGAGGCAGCTGTTTGAGATACCCATACAGGCGACCGTAGGCGGAAAGATTATAGCCCGTGAAACCGTCAAGGCAATGCGTAAGGACGTGCTTGCAAAGTGTTACGGCGGCGATATAACGAGAAAGAAAAAGCTGCTCGAAAAGCAAAAAGAGGGCAAGAAGCGTATGCGCAAAGTCGGCTCCGTTGAGGTGCCGAGCGAGGCGTTTATATCTATACTCAAGATTGACGGCTGATTGCAGACAGAATAATCGTAACTGTTATAAAAAAATCAGATAAACTATGCAACTGTATATACATCTTCCGTTTTGTAAATCCAAATGTCAATACTGTGACTTCAATTCCTGTGCCAACATGGATGAAGGCACGGTTTTCAGCTATCTATCGGCACTAAATACCGAAATAAAATTGGCGGCTGAGGTGTACGGCAAGGCTGATATCGACACTGTATATATAGGAGGCGGAACTCCCAGCCTGCTTGAGCCTAATAAAATTCAGCGCATTTGCCGCGTTCTCGCAAGCAACTTTGACTTGTCCGAAATACGTGAGTTTACTATAGAATGCAATCCGGAAAGTATAGATGAAAACAAGCTGTCCGTTTATAAAGCTTGCGGAATAGACAGAATTAGTATTGGTATTCAGAGCTTGTGCGACGCAAATCTCAAATCTATGGGGCGCTTGCACAATTCAAAAACAGCAATCGAAAAGCTTACGCTTGCAAGAAAGTATTACGATAACGTGTCCTGCGATATTATTGTTGGGTTACCTTATGATACAGTGGACATTGTTAAAAATGAAATAAATACATTGGCTCCGCTTGTACGGCATATATCCGTGTACGCGCTCACCGTAGAGGAGGGTACTCCGCTTGCCAAGAGAGTAGAGGACGGCAGAGTTTTGCTTCCCGACGAGGACGAGGTTGCGGATTTTCTTACTATTGCGGAGGACGAGCTAAATAAGCACGGCTTGAAGAAATACGAGATTTCCAATTTCTCTGTCGAGGGTAAAGAAAGCAGACATAATTTAGGATATTGGACGGATGCCGAATATATAGGTATCGGCGCGGGCGCGCACTCATATATTAAAACCAAGGACGGAACACAGCCGCTTAACGCGGGAATACGCTTTGCGCATCCGAAGGATATAAACGCTTATATTGCAGGTATTAACTGCGCAGGTTCGTTTGACAATATTCCAAGAGCGGAAATGAGCGTTTTAAGCGAGAAGGACATATTTAACGAAAGGATTATGCTCGGTTTGCGTACCGTTCGCGGAGTTGAAAGCGAGCTTTTAGCGGGAAGAATTCCCGACGAGCTAAAGTGCTACTTTAAAGAGGAAAACGGGTATATTTCGCTGACAAAATCCGGTATGGCGGTTATGAACAGCATATTGGTGCGAATTATGCAGTTTTAAGGCTAATAATATAAAAACGGTTCAATAGTGTAAAATATGATTGCAATGCCCGAGTTTATTTGATATAATCAGTACATACTTTCGGAGGAAACCAATGACACCGGATTTTTCTGTTTTTGGGGAGACACCAAGCGCTCCTATTGCTCTTATAGCAACTCCCGGCGCGGAGGAGCTTGCAACGCTTATCGATAAACGACTTATCAAGCTTTTCAATGAATCGCATCTCGGTAAAAAGTTACAGAAGGATACTTTTCTTTTGAAAACCGACTGCCCGCGTTTTACAAACGGGGACGCCAAGGGACTGATTTACGAGACCGTCAGGGGAAAGGATTTGTATTTTATCTGCGACCCCGGCAACCACGGCGTTAAGTATACGATGATGGGTATGGAAGTGCCTCTTACTCCGGACGAGCATTTTGCAAACCTCAAGCGTCTTATATGCGCCTGCACGGGCAAGGCTCAGCGTATGACCGTTATAATGCCTATGCTTTACGGCGGCAGACAGCATCGCAGAAACGCAAGGGAATCTCTCGACTGCGCGATGATGCTGCAGGAGCTTGAGATGATGGGCGTAAACGATATCATAACCTTTGACGCGCACGACCCGAGAGTGCAGAACGCGGTTCCGAGGATGGGATTTGACAACTACTTCGCGCATTATCAGATATTGAAGTCGCTTGTCAGAAAATTCCCGGATATAAAGCTTAACAAAAACAATATTATGGTTATTTCTCCCGACGAGGGAGCGATGACGAGAAACGTTTTCTACGCCTCGGTGCTCGGTCTGGATTTGGGAATGTTCTATAAACGCCGCGATTATTCTACTATCGTCAACGGAAGAAATCCGATAGTCGCGCACGAATATATCGGAAGTCCCGTTCTTGGAATGGACGTGTTTGTAGCCGACGATATGATAGCTACGGGTGATTCTATCTTAAAGCTGGCTAAGGAAATTAAGGAGAAGGGCGCGGAAAGAGTATTTCTGGCGGCTACGTTCTCCCTGTTTACCGAGGGTGTGGATAAGTTCAATAAGGCGTACGAGGACGGCGTATTCGACGCGGTTCTGTCTACAAACCTGACCTATCGCATTCCCGAGCTTAAACAGTGTCCTTGGTTTGTGGAGGCGGATATATCCAAATATATATCCTTTATAATAGCCGCGGCAAATTTCAACGAGTCCGTTTCAAATTTGCTCGACCCGTCTCAGAAAATAAGAGAATTGATTGATAATTTCAATCAGTAACCGATTATAAGGAGGATTACAGTGAAACTCACTTGGCTTGGTCACTCGTCGTTTAAGCTTGAAGAAAGCACGGGAACAGTTGTGGTGACCGACCCTTATCATTCAAACGTAGGCTTCGATATGCCTGCAGTAAAGGCTGATATTGTTACTGTCAGCCATACTCACGCCGACCATAACAATATCGAAAACGTACAGTCCTCTCCCACAGTGCTTAACCGTGTGGGCGCTTATGAAATTTCCGGAGTTCATATACTTGCGGGGCATACCTTCCACGACGACAAGAAGGGCGCGCTCCGTGGGGACAACATCGTTTTTAAATATCGTATGGATGGTGTGGATTTATGTCATATGGGCGATATCGGCGAGGAGTGTAACGCTTTTTTGGTGGAAACTCTTATGCCGGTCAACGTACTTATGATTCCTGTCGGAGGTAATTATACTATTGATGCTAAGCAGGCTAAGGAATACGTAGACCGTCTTATGCCGGATATTGTCATTCCTATGCATTATAAAACTAAGGATTGTGAATTCGATATAGATAAGGTCGGGGAATTTCTTGATTTATTCGATGACGAAAACGTAATCTATGCCGAAAGCGCAACCGTAGAATTTGATAGAGCCGACTTTGACGGAGAAGCTACCAAGGTTTTGGTTCTTGATAAATTCAATTTATAATTTTACCTTTTTTAAAGCTTGTCTGTCCGTTTTTCGGGCAGACGGGAAATTCACCCTTGACCTGCCGTTTAGGCAAATTTAAAAAATACCTGCAAGACTTTACTTAACTTATATCAACAAAAAGGAGTTATTATGCGTAAATATACCAAGCAAGAGCTAGATAGAATGAGTATTTTTGATGTTCGCCATATAGCGAAGGAAGTAGGCGTGTCCGCGCCCACAAAGCTCAATAAGGCGGAACTCGTAGATTTGATTTATAAAATTTCAAACGGATTGATGCTGCCTCCCACTCCGCCGAAAGTCGGACGTCCGAAAAAATTTAACGGCACCGTCAATAATGTAAACGCCGAACAGACTGAGGATACTTTAAACAAGCCGGCTCAGCAGATGGGACAGTTTAAAACCGATATGAACTCTATGCGCAGACCTATAAATTACAGAAGGTCGTACGATTCAACTAAAATGCCCGAGCGCAGAGAGCCTCGCTACAGGAGCGACAACGGATACGACAGACTGCCCGTATCGGATGAGGCTTCCGAATATCAGGAGTTTACAGGCGCGCAGGCGTTCAGGGAGGATAAAGAATTTAACCGTGAAGGCTTTCTTGAAATCAATCCGGATAACTATGGCTTTTTGAGAGTGAAAAGCGGCGAGTGCTGCGAGCTTGACGCTTATGTTAGCTCGTCTAAAATCAGACAGTACGGATTGCGCAAGGGTGATTATGTAGTAGCCGTATGCAGAAGGGGGCAGGATGAAAATAAGCCCGCTCCGGTTTATGACGTTATTTCAGTCAACGGGGATACTGTCGAGGCGGCGCGCAACCGTCCCAACTTCGATACGCTTACTCCCATATATCCGCAGGACCGCTTGCGCCTTGAGGTTTCAAATCAGCCGCGCGAGTATGCTATGCGCTGTATTGACCTTGTATCTCCCGTAGGTAAGGGACAGCGCGCAATTATCGTATCTCCTCCTAAAGCGGGTAAGACTACGCTTCTTAAAATGATTGCGGGTTCTATATCAAAAAACTATCCCGACGTAGAGCTTAAAGTTCTGCTCATTGACGAGCGTCCCGAGGAAGTTACCGATATGCAGCGCTCGATAAAGGGCGAAGTGGTATTTTCTACCTTTGACGAGCTTCCCGAGCATCATACCAAAACAGCCGAAATGTTGCTTGAAAGGTCTAAACGAATTGTCGAAAAGGGCAAGGACGTAGTGATTCTGTTAGACAGCCTTACCCGTCTTGCGCGTGCATATAATCTTACTATTCCGCCTACCGGAAGAACTCTTTCCGGCGGTATCGACCCGGGAGCCTTGCACAGTCCTAAACGCTTTTTCGGCTCCGCAAGAAATCTCGAGCCTAATCCGGAAAAGAATTATAAGGGCGGTTCGCTCACCATTATCGCAACCGCTTTGGTGGAAACCGGAAGCAGAATGGACGACGTTATCTTCGAAGAATTCAAGGGCACGGGCAATATGGAAATTCACCTTGACAGAAAGCTGTCGGAAAAGAGAATTTTCCCTGCCATAGACCTTGCAAAGAGCAGTACGCGTAAGGAAGAGCTTTTGCTTAGCTCGGGAGAACTCGAAGCGGCTTGGGGCATAAGAAAGATGCTTTCTGTCGCGGACAATGCCGACGCAACCGAAAACCTTATCAGTATGATAGTAAAAACGTCGTCTAATAAAGAGTTTATCGACCAACTCAATATGCAGCTCCGCATAGGACAGAAGGAGGGTTATACCTTCAGAAGTCTCAAGCGCAGCGAGTGATTCGGGACTTAATCGCATATACAGTAAAAATTTACAAAATTAGACAAAATAATAGTCATAACCGCTTGTCAAAACTGTCGCGTTAAGATATAATTTTGTCGTTGGGTTATAGAGAGTAATTCTCTCGCTGTGTTGTACAGTTGGAGGAAATGGTTTTGTTTTCCATTGTCCTTCAACTGCAACCCATTTTAAATTTAAATTGAATAAAGTTGGTTGTACAAACCGATTTTATAAAATGGAGAAGTCGCCTAGTTTGGTCGAGGGCGCGCGACTGGAAATCGCGTAACCGTCAAAAGCGGTTCAAGAGTTCGAATCTCTTCTTCTCCGCCAAAAGCCACTGAACAGTGGCTTTTTTGTATATAAAACCACCGGATAGTCCGGTGGTACAGTAGAGGTTTACCAGTGAGTAAAAATATTCCTCCTATGTTAGAATGTGGAAGTAGTCCGCAAAACTATAACACATTAAGCAAGGAGGAATTGTCATTATGGGAAATGACGTAAACAGTTTATCACACACGTCTTGGAATTGCAAATATCACATAGTATTTGCACCAAAGTATCGCAGGAAAGTATTCTATGGTGAGAAAAGATGAGAAATAGGTGCAATTCTAAGACAGTTGTGTGAATGGAAAGGAGTAAAAATTATTGAGGCAGAGGTGTGCCCAGACCACGTACATATGCTGGTTGAAATACCACCAAAAATCGCTGTTTCGAGTTTTGTTGGCTTTTTAAAAGGAAAAAGCTCGTTGCTAATATATCAAAAGTGGGCGAATATGAAATTCAAGTATCGAAACAGAGAATTTTGGTGTAGAGGATATTACGTAGACACGGTTGGGAAAAATACAGCGAAGATAAAGGAGTATATCGCCAACCAACTGAAAGAAGATAAGGAGACGGAACAGATGACAATAACGGAACTAATAGACCCGTTCAAAAAGTAAGAGGTTAGCGAACGCAAAAGGCGGACTATGGATAAGCGATTTCGCTATGCTAATAACAGAGGGTTATACCCTCAAATTAAAAACCACCAGCTAGGCTGTTGGATTTTTATTCGTTGTTTAAAATGTCATATATATTCCAAGATAAGCGACAGAAAAAAGACGAAATATAATTTACGTTAAACAAATCGTTATAAGGTTAGTAGAATTTTAAAGCATTGACACGCCTTAACGGCGGTGTTAGAATTATGTGGTAAAATTGACATATTACGACATATAATAAGCTTTTGGAGGCTCGCTTTGAAAAAACGTTTAAAGCCGTTTGTAGCGGTCGGTATTATTACCTTAATTGTTGTTTGTCTTTCGTTAGGTTTATCCGCCTGTAACTTCGACGGGCTTGAATCCCGCAATCTTAATAATATTGCCGACCAGTTTGCATATGCTATGCTCGGCAACGACGCGTACTCCTGGAATGTGTTTGCGGTGGACGCCGAAAAGTCCTTCGGTCATAAGGTGGACAGCGATAGCAAGTGGTATTCATACAGCAGTCCGACGCGACAGGATATGTCCGACACATATTCCGCATTCAGTTTTTTCTATAAGTATCTGTTGCAAATCAATAAGAGTAAGCTTAGCGGCAACGACATTGCCACCTATAATATGATGAAGTATGTGCTGGACTCATATCTGAACTATTACGGCTCGTCATACGCGCTGGAGTTTACGCTTATGGGCGGCTCGTATATTAGCTCTCAGGGCGGATATGTGGCCGATTTTACAAGCTGTGTGGAAAACTATTCGTTAAGGACTAAAAACGATTTGGACGTTTTGCTTTCTATCACACGTTCGACCGACGAGGCGTTCAGAAGCTATCTGAATTTCGCCGCAGACCGCGTAGCCGCCGATATGCCGCTTTACGACTATACTTTAAACGAAATGCAGGCTTATCTTGCGGAAATTTTGGAGCAGGGCGAAAGCTATTATCTATACAAATTTTTGAATGATAAAATCGATGCCGCGGAATTTTTGACCGAACAGCAGAAGATGTCCTATAAAGCTTCATATAAGAGCGCATTGAATAACGAATTTTTCGCGGGCGTGAGAGCGTTGCACAGCGGACTTGATTTGTATAAGGGCAACGTAACTCAGACCGACAGGTCATATCTTGCCGCATACGGAGCAGCGGGCAGAGCCTATTATAAGTGGTGCTTCGAGAACAAGACGGGATTGTTTAACGTAAATCTTGAAAAGGTGTTCGATGATTTATTAGATGAGCTTGACGTATATTCCGATAAAATGATTGAGTTGGAGGAGCATATAGATAGTCTTGAAACATCCGATAAAGCGGTATTTAACGAGTTTACCGCATATATGAACGGCGAAAAAGCTTTATTAGACCTTACCGACCCCGTAGAAATGCTGGAATATCTTAAGGACGCGTCAAAAGCAATAGTTCCCGATTTAAAAAACGAACCCGATATAGATTTTAAATATATGGACGAAACGGTTGCAAAAAGAGTATCGACAATGGCTTACTATCTTTTGTCGCCTATCGACGAGGTGAATGCTACTGAGCATATTACGCTAAATCCGTATTATACGGATAATTCGCCGGACAGTCCGCTGTTGCTTACGATTGCGCACGAGGGCTATCCGGGGCACTTATATGCACACGTAAACAGTAAGGAAATGGGCTCGAGTCTGATTGTGGCGATAGAAAGGGTATCAACCTTCTCGGAGGGCTGGTCGCTTTACACCGAGCTTGCCGTGCTCGATTTGATTTCCGAGAATACTCAGAATAAAGCCTTAAAGCTTTATTGCGAATATTTGCGCTACGATACGATTAGCGGTTATATAACGATGGTTTTATATGACTTAAACTTCAATTACTTCGGATATGATGTCGAGGACGGAGAAAATTCGGGAACGGATATCGACAGCTTGCGAAGCCGTATAGAATATTTTATGGAAATACCGTCTACTTACGTTTCGTACGGTTACGGAATTTACTTTATGAATAATTTGCACGAGCAGGCAAAGGCAACCTTGGGCGATAAATACAATGAAGTCGAGTTCAATAAGCTTTTGCTTTCAGAAGGCTCGGGACCCACTTTGACGCGTGCGCAGGAATTGACAAACAATTACATTTATTCAAAAGCATAATTGTAAGCTGAATTAAATAATCAGGGAGCGTTTGTTTAAACGCTCCTTTTGCTATCACCTAATTACCTCTGTCGAAATATAATGGTAAAAAACTCGGAGGGGAACTGATGGCAAATCCACAATCATTTTACATCGGCGGTAACGACGAACACGGAATAAATCCGCCAACCGTAGGTAAGCGCACGCCCATAATGCCTTATATAAACAGAAGCTTTTATGAAAACGAATTCAACCGACCTGCAAAATACTATTTTTTGATAGCCTGTCTGCGCAGCGGATTTAATGTATTCGACGTTAAACCCGAGTTTACGGACACGTCTATCAGCCAACGCGTAACAAGAGTGAACAGACAGGGCTTGACGCTTGTTGTTACATATGCTTACAATGCGGCAAACAACTCCTCGCAATTCTCATCGCCAAACGGTCATAAGGTTTATTATTCGCGCGAAAACAGATTTTCCAATTCAAGCAGACTGCTTGCATTCGATATATCTGAGGGCTTGACGGAGGAGCTTAGCACAAACAACCTCGGAGTAGGTACGCTTACCGAGATAGGGATGCTCCGTTCGGTTAATTGTCCTGCGGCTCTGTGCGAGTGCGGCTTTATGACAAATCTTACCGAAGCCAAGCTTATGGTTGACCCCGATTTTCAGCGTCAGTGCGGCGACGGCGGTTGTATAGGAGTATGCAATAACCTTGACGTCAATTACGAGCCGGATGTTGATTATTCCGAAATGCCTACCGTGAGATTGGGCAACAGGGGAAACACGGTTAAATTTTTACAGTGCTATCTTAATCTGTACGGAAATCAGTTGTCGGTGGACGGACAGTTCGGTTCAGGCACTCAATCGGCGGTGATAAAGTTCCAAAGAGATAACGGACTGACTGCCGACGGAATTGTGGGCAGAAACACTTGGCGTAAGCTTTTGATGCAGGATGCGACGTTGCCCGTATTGCGGCAGGGTTCGAGAGGAGTATATGTGCGCTATCTACAGCAAAAGCTACTGTCCAAATTGTATTCCGTAGGCACGATAGACGGCATTTTCGGAGCAAATACCACAAGTGCTGTAAAACAATTTCAGCAGGATAACGGACTAAGCCCGGACGGCATTGTAGGACCTCTGACCTGGGCAAGGCTGACTCCTATCGGCGGTGGCAGGTCATAATAAAATTATTTGATAGCAAAAAGAGCGGATATACCGCTCTTTTTAGTTTTGCTTGTAACGTATGATTGGCTTACCAAAGGTCGTCGTTTCTTACAACATCCGCGCCTTGTGCCGCGCGCGCAATGGCGTCAATGCCTTTCTTAGCGGCGTCCTTGGAGAGGTAGCCGTCGTTTGTTGTGGCAACCATATTGCCGTTGGTAGCGATAAGTCTTAAACGTACTTCCTCGCGCTTATCGTTATAGATTATCCACTTGGGGCATTTTTGCTCTTTGATGTTTTTGAGCGTCTGGTCCTCGATAGGCGCAACGGCAGCGTTGTTTATTACGCTCTGGATGCCGCTCTTGCAAGCGGAAAGAGAAGTGTAGAAGCCTGCGGAAATTGCGACGACCTTATTGTTTGCCGAAAAAAGTTTAAATACGAAATTGTCGTTGTCCGTGCGCTTTATTACAAACTTGCCGTGAGGCACGCCCTGTGCGCCTTCGATAATAACCGTTTCGGTTGCCTTTTTGGTTGCGGGTGTAGCTTTTTCTTTTGCCATAATATCATTCTCCAAATTATTATTTACAGCTAAATTATAGCTGTCGAGTTTCACAATTTTGCCGTTGATTATGATTTCCTCCAAAGGGTCAAAGTCATAGCTTTGTATCCTATGCGGAGTCGTATCCTCAACTGCTTTTACGTTTGCGCGGTTTGCGCGTCCGAGATTCGATTGCAGATTGTTTGTTTTATTTGCCTTCGGCTTCGGTGCAGGGGCGGCTTTAGGCTTTTGCTGCTGGTCCTTAGGCAGTTTAACCGCCGCTACAGGCATTTTCTTTACGGGAGCCTCGGGCTTTGCAGTCTTAGCCGCAGTGCTTTGCTTGGCAGTAGACGCTTTAGTATCCGAAGCTTTTGCTTTGGTTGCGGTCGACTTAGCTGTAGCTGCGGACTTTGCGGGAGCTTTAGCGGCAGTGGTCTGTTTTGCCGTCGCAGTCTTTTTTTCTGTTGCCGGCTTAGCGGTAGCCGCCGCTTTAGCTGTTGTTGATTTAGTAGAAGCAGCTTTTGCGGTTGTCGCTTTTGTCTGCTCGGTCTTTTTAACCGTAGCCTTTGGCGCAGTGGCAGCAGCCTTATTGGCGGTTGCTTTAGGCGCAGTAGTTTGCTTTGTCTTATCCTGTGCCTTAGGCGTTGCCTCCGTCTTTGAAGCCGTGGGCTTAGCCGCTACTGTAGTCGGCTTTGCTTTGGCTGTCGATGTCGCTTTAGTTATGTTATCGTTAGATTTTGCCGTAGCGGTCTTTGCAGACGTAGCCCTTGTCGGGGCAGCCGTAGCTTTAGATGCAGATGTTGTTTTAGCGGAAGCCGCCGATTTTGCCGGTTCAGGCTTATCCGCGGATTTTTTTGGAGTAGGCGCAGGAGGAGCAGGGGGAGGGGGCGGCGCAGTGTAATGCGAAAAATAGTCCTCGTTTAATAACGGAACCTTGGGCTTGTCCTCGATAAGAGTAGACGTAACCCTGCGAGTGGTGCTTTTTTCACCTTGACGAATAAGAGTGGCGACGGGAGCGTCGTCATCATCGTCGAGAACCTCGCAGTCGTAAATTATATAATCGTCCTCGTCAATTATATAATATTCGTCATCCATACCCAACCTCACATAATTGCTTTCACTTATAATATACGCCAGTATACAGCATTATTTGCAATTATATTATATATTCTAACACATAAAATTACACAAATCAACAGAGAAAGCGGTTTTTTTAAAGGATATTTTTTCCTGTTTACTCTCAAAAAAATTGAAAAAGCGCGGATATTATGCTATAATCGTTACATTATGGATTTGGAATTCAAGTTGAATGCACAGCAAGCCGAAGCTGTTGGGGATACGGAAGGCGCTATTTTGGTCATTGCGGGCGCGGGGAGCGGTAAAACAAGAGTGCTTACCGCAAGGATTTGCCATCTTATAGAGATGGGAGTATCTCCGTACAACATTTTGGCAATTACTTTTACAAACAAAGCCGCGGCTGAAATGAAGGAGCGTATAGAAAAAGCTATAGGCAACGCGGCGGTATGGACAAGCACTTTCCATTCTATGTGCGCGCGCATTCTGCGACAGGACGGGGATAGGCTCGGTTATGATAAGGATTTTACAATATACACGGAGCAGGAAAGCTCGCGCCTTGTGAAGCGCATTATTCAGGATAATCCGTCGTTCGACCCTAAAAAGTACGGCGAATATCTGTGGCATATTTCTCGCGCAAAAACCCTATCGCTGGGACCTGCGGCGTATTATCACGAGATTAAAAACGACGTAAACAACGCAAACGATATAGCGCAGATTTACAATAAATACGAGGAAGAGCTTAAGCGCTGTAACTGTATGGACTTCGATGATTTGCTGTTGAAGACCGCTCAGCTTTTTGAAGAATGTCCAGACGTGCTTGAAAGGTATCGGAGCAGGTTTAAATACATACACGTCGACGAGTTTCAGGATACTAACGTTTTGCAGTATAAGCTTGTAAAAATGCTTGCGCAGGGAAGCGGCAATTTATTTGTCGTAGGCGACGAGGACCAGTCGATATACAGCTGGAGAGGCGCGGAAATCCGCAATATATTGGATTTTCATAAGGATTTTGCAGGGGCAAAGGTATATAAGCTGGAGCAGAATTATCGCAGTACTACGTCCATATTGCAGGCGGCGAACAACGTAATAAAATATAACTCAAACCGCAACGAAAAAACTCTGTGGAGCGAAATTAAGGAAAACGACTCCGTTGAGTATTACGAAGCGTATTCCGACCGAGACGAGGCGGCGCAGACGGCAAGGGCGATAAATCTGCTTGTAAGGCACGGCGGCAATTACAGAGGTATAGCGGTGCTCGTACGCGCAAACTCGCTTACGCGTCAATTCGAGGAGGAATTTAACCTACACGGGATTCCTTATAAGGTTTTCGGCGGCTTTAGATTTTTCGAGCGTAAGGAAATCAAGGATACGCTTGCGTACGTGCGAATAGCGCTTAATCCCAGCGATAACGACAGCATACTCAGAGTAATAAACTATCCCAAGCGCGGAATAGGCGCTTCCTCGGTCGCGGAGCTTGTAAATTATGCGCAAAGCCACAATATGACGCTGTTTTCTGTGCTTTTAAATCCCGAGGCACTGAGTGCAAATTCTCAAAAGAAATTCGCTCCGTTTACGGATATCGCCGTAGATTTGGTTAAAAACGTAAAGGATATGCACCCCGAGGAGTTTATTCAATATGCTATCAGACGAAGCGGCATAGAAGCGGCGCTTGCTCAAAGCAAGGATATAGAAGATGCAAACAGGCTCGAGAATATCGAGGAGCTTGCGGGCGCGGTGAAGCAGTTTAAGCAGGATAATCCCGAACTCGGGATATCCGACTTTATGCAGTCGGTCGCGCTTGTATCCGATACCGACGAAATGGACGGGGACGATTATGTAACTATAGCCACTGTCCACGCGGTGAAGGGGCTTGAGTTTGACAGCGTATTTCTGGTGGGTATGGAGGACGGAATATTCCCGACTCAACGCGCTATAGCAAGCGGAGATATCGAGGAGGAACGCCGCCTGATGTACGTGGCGATAACCCGCGCAAGACGCAAGCTGTTTGTCCTCAATGCTCGCAGCAGATACCGCTTCGGAAAGGTTGAGTATCTTCCCAAAAGCCGATTTATATACGAAATGTCGGGACAAAGACAATCCGTAAGACTAAATAATTCGGATTATTCCGCCTCGTCGCTGTCGCAGGAGTCGCGCATTAAGCTTGGCGCAAACAATATGCAGTCGCAGAGCTTTAAAAACAGATTTTCCAATGTTCAGACTCCGTCTAAGAGCGACACTGTGGATTACGATAAATTTACAAAGGATACCGTCGTTCAGCATAATAAGTTCGGCAAGGGCGTAATAATTATGACGAGCGGCGACGGAGAGGATAAAATTGCGTCTATCGCGTTCCAGGGACTCGGCGTAAAAAGATTTTCGCTTGCCATTGCCGCGTCAAATCTTAAAATATTAGGCAAGGTCAACGAGGATATCTGAGAGGTTTTATGGATAATCTTGCAAGAATGAAGCAGCTTGTGGACACGCTCAACGAATGGGCGAGGCTTTATTATGAGGAGGACGCCCCCGTTGTGTCCGACGCGGAATATGACAAATTGTACGACGAGCTGCGCAGGCTTGAGGATGAAAACGGCTATAAGCTTAACAACAGTCCTACGCGCAGAGTAGGCGGCGCGCCTAAAAAGAAGTTTGAGCAGTCGGAGCATCTTGCAAGGCTTTACAGTCTTGATAAATGTCAATCTAAGGACGAGTTTGAAGAATGGTGCGCAAGAGTGGTTAAAGCCGTGGGATATTTACCCGAGCTTACCTGCGAGTATAAATTTGACGGACTTACGTTAAATCTGTTGTACGAAAACGGCAGGCTGTCAAAGGCGACGACAAGGGGCGACGGAACGGTCGGGGAAATTGTAACCGAGCAGGTCAAAACTATAAAAAAATTGCCGGCGGAAATCAGCTTTAAGGGCGTTATAGAAATACAGGGCGAAGGTATTTTAAGATTAAGTCAGCTTGAGAAATATAATTCCACGGCGAACGAGCCGCTTAAAAACGCGCGTAACGGAGCGGCGGGAGCAATACGAAATCTTGACCCTGCCGTAACCGAAGAACGCGGACTGAGCTTTATGGCTTACAATATCGGCTACAGCGAAAAAAGCTTTAAAACTCAAGCGGAAATGCGCGAATTTCTAAAGGCGGAAGGCTTTGAAGTCGAGGGTGCGTTTGAAGTGGCAAAGGGTATATCTAATGCGGTTAATTTCGCGGACGATACCGAGACTAAAAGGTCGGAGCTCGATTATTTGATTGACGGCGTGGTATTTAAGGTGAACGACGTTGCGCTTCGCGACGAGATAGGCGTAACCGAGAAATTTCCCAAATGGGCGGTAGCGTACAAGTTTAAAGCCGACGAGATGACAACGCGATTGAACGATGTTGTATGGCAGGTATCCAGAAGCGCAAAGCTCAATCCTATAGCTATTCTCGAGCCTGTGGATATCGGCGGGGTAACCGTTGCCCGCGCTACGCTTAACAACTACGGCGACATCCAAAAAAAGCGCGTGCGTATCGGCGACAGAGTATTTATAAGACGCAGTAACGACGTCATTCCCGAAATAATGGGAGTGGCGACCGAGGAGGACGGAGCAAGGGTAATAGAAAAGCCGAAGGTCTGTCCCGTATGCGGTGCGCCCGTAAAGGAGATTGGCGCGTTTTTGTATTGTACGGGAGAAGAATGCGCGCCGCAGATTGTGTCTAAGCTTGACCACTTTGCATCTAAGGACGCTATGGATATAGACGGCTTTTCCGAAAAAACCGCAGAACAGTTTTACAACGAGATAGGGCTTAAGGACGCCGTAGGACTTATGCGGCTTACCTCCTTCGACCTGTACGGGCTTGAGGGTTTTGCCGACAAAAAAATAGCAAATCTGCTAAACGCTATCGAAGCGTCCAAGAAAACCACCTTGGATAGATTTGTTTTTGCGCTCGGTATAGACGGTATCGGCAAAAAGACGGCTAAGGACCTTGTCAAAAAGTTCGGAAATCTCGATAATCTGAAAAATGCGAGCATAGAGGAGCTTAACGCGGTTGACGGAATAGGCGGAATTCTTGCCGCTAACGTGTACGATTATTTTCACAACGAAGATAATCTGCAATATATTGCAAATCTTATTGACTGCGGCATTGCATTTAAGGAGACAGAGAAGAAAAGCGGCGTATTCAGCGGTATGAAAGTTGTGCTTACAGGCTCGCTTCCCACTTATAAACGAGGCGAGGCTACCAAGCTGATAGAAAATAACGGCGGAGAGGTTGCGAGCGCGGTTTCAAAATCCGTCAATTTAGTTGTCGCGGGAGAGGACGCGGGGTCTAAGCTCGAAAAGGCGGAAAAGCTTGGCATAAGGATTATAGACGAAAACGAATTTAAATCTATGCTCGGTATTTGATTTGATAGCGGTTGGTTATTTTGATAAGAGTGAATGGGTTTTCGCTCTTATTTTTTTAAATACGGTTATGAATATTGCGCAAACGGTTGTTTTTATGAATTAAATTGTGTTATAATACTAAAAATTTATTCAGGCGGGTACGCGCGTATGCACAGTATGACGGGCTACGGGAAGGGAGTTGCCAAGGCCGACGGCAAAGCCATTACTATCGAAATTAAATCCGTAAATCACAGATATCTCGACCTCGGTATTAAAATGCCCAGAAGCTTTATGTTTTTGGAGGATTCCGTAAAGAAATCAATAGGCGGAGTTATTGCGCGCGGTCACGTAGATTTGTTTTTGACATACGAGCAGGAAGCTGCGGCGGACGACGGCGCGTTCACTTTGGACGTCGAGCTTGCAAAAAACTATCTCGAGGTTGCTTCGCGTCTTGCCGAATGCACCGGCGTTGACAACGATATCACGCTTACCGCTCTTGCCAAGGTTCCCGATATAATCAAGCGCGAGCAGCCTGCAGAGGACGAGGATAAGCTGCGTATCTTGACCGAAGAAGCGTTAAAGGCGGCACTTTGCAATCTTAAGTCTATGCGCGAAAAAGAGGGACAGGCGCTATTGACGGACATTTCAGGCAAGCTTGATAATATCGCCGATTCTTTGGCTGTCATAAAGGAAAACGCTCCTAAAGTTGTTGAAAATTACAGGACGGGACTCGAAGCGAGAATAGCGGAGGTTTTAGAGCCTAATAAGGTGGATATGCAGCGTCTTGCGACAGAAGTCGCATTGTATGCCGACCATTGCGCGATAGACGAGGAAATTACAAGACTTACGGCGCACATAGCGCATATGCGCACGCTTTTGAAGTCGACCGAGCCGGTGGGCAGAAAGATGGAATTCCTTGTGCAGGAGTTTAACCGCGAAACCAATACGATAGGCTCTAAGGCAAACGATTTGAGTATTACCGCGGAGGTGCTCAAAATCAAGAACGAAATAGAAAAAATAAGAGAGCAATCCGCAAATATAGAATAATACGGTTGAAAAGCCCGAAGTTGACTTCGGGAAAGGAAGCATTATATGTCAGATAAACAAGGTATGCTTATTGTTGTATCGGGATTCAGCGGAGTAGGCAAGGGTACGGTGGTGCAGCTTGTTTTCGAAAGCCTGCCAAACATACAGTTTTCCATATCCTGTACAACCCGAAAGCCGCGTAGCGGAGAGGAGAACGGAGTAAATTACTTTTTCCTTAGCGAGGAAGAATTCGAGCAGAAGATAGCAAATGACGAATTTGTGGAGTATACCAAGACCTTTACCAATTATTACGGAACGCTCAAAAGCGAAATAGACAAGCCCTTGAAGCAGGGAGTCGACGTATTGCTGGAGCTTAACGTAGTAGGGGCGCGCCGCATCAAGGAGATGTATCCCGACAGCGTTACGGTATTTATAACGCCGCCGTCGATAGCCGCTTTAAAGGCAAGGCTGATAGGGCGAGGCTCGGAGACTCAAGACAGCATCGAACGCAGACTCAGGGAAATAGAAAACGAAAGCAAGGATATAGAAAAATACGATTATTGCGTAACAAACAATATCGCCCGCACCTGTGCGGATGAAATTGTGAATATAATAAGAAGCGAGCATCTTAAGGTGTCTCGTCAGAATTTAAAAAATTTATTTAATGAATGAGGTATATAACTATGATGATTGACCCCCCCATTGATAAGCTTATCAAGCGCGCCGAGTGCCGTTATGCGCTTACCTGCGCGGTTGCAAAGAGAACCAGAGAGCTTGTAACAAGCGAAAGCTCATATCTCGAGGAGAGCGGAGAAAAACCGATTTCTCTTGCCTGTAAGGAAATATACGAGGGCAAGATTAAGATAGTACACGGCTGATTATGCTTTGCGGAAAGAGCGTAGTACTCGGCGTAAGCGGCGGCATAGCGTGCTATAAAGCCTGTGAAATCGTTTCGCGCCTTAAAAAAGCGGGAGCGGACGTAGACGTTATTATGACGGAACACGCCCGTGAGTTTGTTGCGCCTCTTACCTTTCAGACTCTTGCTAAATCCGCCGTTGTCGTTGACGAATTCAAGCCTGTCAAGGGCTACGACATAAAGCATATTTCGCTTGCAAAAAAAGCAGATATTTTTGTTGTAGCTCCGGCTACGGCGAATATTATAGCCAAGTTTGCAAACGGAATTGCCGACGATATGCTGTCTACTACTTATTTAGCGAGCAATGCTGTAAAGCTGATTTGTCCGGCAATGAACGTAAATATGTATGAGGACTCGGTTACTCAAAAAAATATAGCGTCGCTTAAAAATTCGGGCGTTATATTCTGCGAGCCGGGCGAAGGACTGCTCGCCTGCGGAGATATCGGAAAGGGCAGAATGGCAGAGCCCGAGGCTATTGTAAAAGCAATTACGGAGATTTTAACTCCGTTGCAGGATTTGGATGGGAAAACCGTGCTTATAACCGCGGGCGGAACGGAGGAAAATATCGATGCCGTACGCGTTATTACAAACAAGTCATCCGGCAAAATGGGCGCGGCGATTGCGTCCGCCTGTATGGACAGGGGCGCGGATGTTATATTTGTACACGGCAATATTTCGGTTGAACCTCCAAAGGGAGTGAAAGCGGTTAAGGTGCGTACTACGCAGGAGATGTACGACGTGTGCAACCGCGAGTTTATAAACTGCGATATTGCAATTCTTGCGGGGGCACCTGCGGACTACCGCCCGAAAAAGGTGTCCGAAAATAAAATCAAAAGCGAAAATTTGACCGTTGAATTTGTTAAAAATCCTGATATAGCCAAGAGCCTCGGTGAAGTTAAAGGCAATAAAAGATTGATTATTTTTGCGGCGGAAACGGAAAATCTTTTAGACAATGCAAAGGGTAAGCTGTTGCGTAAGCACGCCGACCTTGTTGTCGCAAACGACGTAACCGCCAAAGGCGCGGGCTTTGACGTCGATACCAATATCGCTACGCTAATAGACTCTTGCGGCAACATTAGCGAGAGCGGAAAAGTGAGCAAGCGACAGCTTGCGGATTTGATAATCGATAAGGTGCTTGCACTATGATTTTACAGGTCATTGTCGATATTTCCACCAACGACGTAGACAGAGCCTTCGATTACGAGGGCGAGGATATGCCAATCGGCAGTCGCGTGGCGGTAGATTTCGGCAATCAGCGACTGATAGGATTTGTGATTGGTAAGAAAGAGCAATCCGAATATCCCAATCTTAAAATAGCTAAGTACCTTGATACGCCTATAAGTTCCGAACAGCTGGAACTTTTATATTTTATGAGAGAGGCGTATCATCTGAGATACATAGACGCGCTGAGACTGTTTGTGCCCGCTAAGCTTAGAGAAGAACGCGACCCCGAATTTACGCGCGCGTTTATGCGCATAGACGATGAACGTAGTATTGACGAATTATGCGCCGCGGTGGGTAAAAACGCTAAAAAGCAGTTAGAGGCGTTAAAATATCTTGCTTCCGAGGGCGGACAGTTCCTTAGTGTGATGACAGCCAAATTCGGAGTATCCGCCATAAAAGGCTTGCGTGATAAAAACGTAGTGATTATGAGCGCCGTACACGAGCGAAGCGCGCCTATGAATACGTTGTCAAAATCAAAAAAAGAGGTTACGCTTACTCCCGCACAGCAGAACGCTGTAAACAAAATAACCAACGGAAATGGCGTTTTTCTGTTGCACGGAGTGACAGGCTCGGGAAAGACGGAGATTTACGAGCGCGTAATCGAAAATATGCTTGCTATAGGCAGAACGGCAATAATGCTTGTTCCTGAAATTTCGCTTACTCCTCAGATGCTCGGTTTATTCCGCGCAAGGTTCGGCGACGGAGTTGCTATTCTTCACAGCGGATTGAACGCGAGTGAAAGATACGACGAGTGGAAACGGCTTAAGGACGGCGAGGCAAAAATAGCTATAGGGGCGCGCTCCGCTATATTTGCTCCTCTTGAAAATTTAGGTACTATCATCATAGACGAGGAGCACGATACAAGCTATCAGAGCGAATCCAATCCGCGCTACGATACCAAGAGCGTTGCAAAATTTCGCGCTCAGCTTGCGGGAGCTACGCTCGTGCTCGGCTCGGCTACTCCGGATATGGAATCCTATATGTCGGCAAACAAAGGGGATTATAGTTTAATTTCCTTACCCGAACGCATATCGCGGCATAAATTGCCCGAAATGGAAATAGTGGATATGACGCAGGAATTCCGCAGCGGAAACCGCTCGATTTTTTCCAAAGCGCTTACGGACGCGATAGGAGAAACTCTTTCTCGCGGCGAGCAGGCTATGCTGTTTTTAAATCGCAGAGGCTTCGCGTCGTTTATACGATGTAAGGAATGCGGTTATATTGCAAAATGCGAGGACTGCGACGTATCGCTGACCTATCATAAGCAGGACAATGAGCTTAAGTGCCATTATTGCGGACGCCGTTATCACGCATTGACCAAGTGTCCGAATTGCGGAAGCGTAGAAATAAAGCAGGGACGTATCGGTACCGAAAAGGTGGTGGAGGAGCTTAAGGCGCAGTTTCCCGACGTCCGCGTTCTCAGAATGGACAACGATACTACTACGCGCCGCGACAGTTATTTTAAAATTCTGTCGGCGTTCGGCGCGCACGAGGCGGACGTGCTGGTAGGCACGCAGATGATTGCGAAGGGACACGATTTTTCAAACGTGACGTTAGTGGGCATACTCGAAGCGGACGCTGCGCTGTATTTCAGCGATTACCGTTCCTCCGAGCGTACCTTTCAGCTGATAACGCAGGTTGCGGGCAGAGCGGGCAGAGCTGAGAAGCAAGGCAGGGTAATTCTGCAGACCTATGCGCCGAAACACTATGTTTTCCGCTTCGGAAGAACGTATGACTACGTAGGATTTTGGAAAAAGGAAATAAATACTCGTTTAGTCACCAAATTTCCGCCTTATACCAAAATCGTAAGAGTGCTGTTGACCTCGCTTGACGAGCAGGACGTAGTGGATTGCACGCGTAATGTTTATAAAAGCATACAGGCGTTGGAAAAGGAATACGGTAAATTCGTGTACCTCGGCGCGGCAAAGTCTCCCGTAACGCGAATGAACGGCTTAATCCGCTATCAGGTGCTTATGAGGATAGAGCCGGATATTTTCGGCGCAGTTATGCAAAAAATTTATAAGACGGCTGACAGCAACCGTCCTAAAAAAGGCAGTATCTTTGTAGAGGTAAATCCGCAAAGTCTGATATAACTTAAAAACATAAGACAGGTGTAATATGGCAAAGAGAATTATCGTAAAGGTTCCCGACCCTATACTCGGTAAAAAGTGCAGAGAGGTGGATACCTTCGACGAAAGACTGTGGACGCTTCTCGATGATATGAAGGATACCGTTAAGGCGGCAAACGGAGCGGGACTCGCGGCTCCGCAGGTTGCCGTACTCAAGCGCGTATGCGTAGTGGATACCGAGGACGGATATTTTGAGCTTATAAATCCTGTTGTAAGGTTTCAAAGCGGCGCTCAGACAGGGGTGGAAGGCTGTCTTTCCGTGCCAAAAAAATACGGCACGGTCACGCGTCCGATGAAAATATCCGTATTGGCAAAGGATAGATTCGGGCAGGATGTAAAATATAAGGTCAGCGGCTTTACCGCGCGTGCGTTTATGCACGAAATAGACCATCTTGACGGCATAGTTTACACGTCAAAGGCTATTGATATGACCGACGGCGAATAGAGGTGAATATGAAAATAGTATTTATGGGAACTCCCGATTTTTCGGCAGTCGTGCTCGACAGATTAAATCAAGCGTATCCGGTATGCGCTGTCGTCACCGCTCCCGATAAGCCGACGGGCAGAGGCTATAAGCTACAGCCGTCACCGCTCAAGCAAAAGGCGGAGGCATTGAAAATCCCTGTCTTGCAGTATTCAAAGGTATCTAAGGAGGGCATTGACGAAATCCGCGAGTTAGCGCCGGATTTGGTTGTTACCGCCGCCTTCGGTCAGATACTCAGCGAAGCTTTTTTGAGTATTCCTAAATACGGCGTGCTTAACGTTCACGCCTCGCTGCTCCCCAAATACAGAGGCTCGTCGCCCATTCAGCACGCGATACTCGACGGAGAAAAGGAGACCGGCATAACCATTATGCGTACGGTAAAGGAGGTCGACGCCGGAGATATTTTGCTACAGAAGCGCGTCGAGATTGGAGAGAGAGAAACCGCGGGCGAGTTGTTTGACAGACTTGCCGTAGTGGGCGGTCAGGCTATTGTAGAGGCTATTAAACTGATAGAGAGCGGCATTGCCGAATTCACTGAACAGGACGACTCGGCGGCAACTCATTGCAGTATGATATCAAAGGACGACGGAATACTTCATTTCAGCCGTACGGCGGAGGAGCTTAACAGATTTGTGCGGGGAATGACGCCGTGGCCGTCCGCTTATACCTATTTGGGCGACAAGACTTTAAAAGTATTTGAAATCGAAATTATCGACGACCCCGATAAATTCGGAGAAATCGGCGTAAGCTTTATGCTTGACCCGAAGTTTGACGGCGATATCAGCAAGCTCGATAGATGCGGAGTAGTTGTTGCCGCCGACGTAAAGCACGGATTGGTAGTTACCGCAAAGAACGATAACGCGTTTATACGTCTTAAGCAAATTCAGTTGGAGGGAGCTAAAAAGATGTCCGACGTTGAATTCCTCCGCGGCAGGAAGATTGAAATCGGAACGGTACTCGGCTGATGAAAAAGCATATATTGCAGGCTCACCGAATTCTGTTGCGCATCGAAAGTCAAAACGCCTACAGCAATATGGCGATGTATGACGGGGACGTCAGCGATATGGCGACTCTGCTTGTCTATGGCGTGCTTGAAAACAGTATCCGCATAGACTATATTCTTAACTCGCTTGTCAGCAAGAAGCCGCAACGCGCGATAAACGTCTTATTGAAAATAGGCGTATACGCTATTGAAAATCTTGTGGACGTGCCTAAATTTGCGATAGTGAGCGAATGCGTGGAGAGCGCAAAGGCGTTGGGAAAGAGCGGTGCAGGCGGTTTTGTAAACGCGGTATTAAAAAAAGTATCGGGCGGGGATTATTCTTTGCCTAAGGAGATAGACGGCGATTATTTATCCGTTACATATTCTAAGCCGCAGTGGTTTATAAATAAACTGACTAATCAATACGGCTATGATACTATGCTTGAAATTATTTCGGCTAAGTCCGAGCGGTTGGAGCATATAAGAGTAAATTCGAGATTAACCGATATGCAAAGCATTACGGACGAGCTTAAAGCCTGCGGCGAGAGCTTTAGAATAAGCGACGTAGGCGGTATTGTGGCAAGAGCTACGGAAGCGGTAAAGAAAATGTTTAACCGCGGCTTGGTTACCTTTCAGTCCCCGTCGAGTATGCTTGCCGTGCAGGCTCTCGGCTTAAATGAAGCTTCCGATATGCTCGATATTTGCTCTGCTCCGGGAGGAAAAGCCGTTTATGCAAGCGAACTGTGCAAAAGTGGCGAGATAACCGCCTGCGAGCTCCATTCGCACAGGATTAAGCTGATAGATAAATACGTAAAGCGTATGCGCGCAGAAAACGTGAATTCTGTTCAGTGCGACGCAACCGAATTAAAAACCGATTGGATAAATAAATTCGACCGCGTGCTTGCAGACGTGCCTTGCTCCTGCTTCGGTACATTCCTAAAGCATCCAGACGTGTTTATGTCGAGAGGCGAAGAAGAAATAACCGCATTATCTAAGGTTCAGAAAAAGATAATAAGCAATGCCGCGCGCTATGTAAAACAGGGAGGAATATTGGTTTATTCCACCTGTACGCTGTTTGATGAGGAGAATTTCAGCGTCGTCAACGAGCTTTTGCAGAGACGAGAATTCGAGCTGTCGCACATAGAAGCCTTGGACAAGATAGATAACGGAAAGTACAGTAACAATAACGGAAGCGTCCAGATACTTCCGCACGCGGAGTACGACGGATTTTACATAGCAAAGCTACGCAAATTATGATAATATATGGCTGAAATAAACCCGAAAAACAAAATAGCCCTGTTGGGACTTTCCGCAAAGGAGATATCCGATTTATTATCGGATTGTCCGTCTTACTGCGGAGCGCAGATATACGGCTTTTTAATGGACGGAAAGAATTTTGACGAGATGACGTCCTTAAAAAAGGAGCTTAGGTTACGTTTATCCGAGAATTTCATTGCAAATCCCGTTACTATCGTCAGAAGCTTTAAGGGCAAGGGCGGAACAAAAAAATATCTGTTTAAGCTGACGGACGGAAACCTTATAGAGGGCGTATATATGCCGCACGATTACGGCAATACGCTTTGTCTTTCCACTCAGATAGGTTGCAGAATGGGGTGTACATTCTGCGCAAGCGGTCTGGACGGGCTTGTGCGCAATCTGACGGTCGGCGAAATGCTGGGACAGGTAATAGCGGTTAACCGCGAAGCGGGCGGTACGGCGAAGGAGAGAAAGATTGCAAAGCTCGTTCTTATGGGAAGCGGAGAGCCTTTTGACAACTATGATAATGTTGTGAGTTTTTTAGATGCCGTAAGCGATGAAAAGGGCATAAACATAGGCGAGCGCAATATATCGCTATCAACATCAGGGCTTTGCGATAAGATAATAAAATTTGCGGACAGCGGTCATAAGGTGACGCTGTCAATCAGCCTCCACGCTCCGTTTGACAGTCTCAGAAGCGCGCTGATGCCTGTAAATAAGGTGTATGGCATTGACAGAATAGTCGAAGCCGCTAAGTATTATTTTAAAAAGACGGGAAGGCGTGTGATTTTTGAATACACATTGATTAGCGGACAGAATGATTCCGACGCCTGCGCAAAGCAGCTTGCAAAAATAACGTCGGGCTTTCCGTCGCACGTGAATATTATCAGACTGAATGAGGTTAAGGAAAACAATTATCGTGCTCCGTCCGTAGACACGGCGGCGAGTTTTTTACAAAAGCTCGAGAGCTTAGGCGTTTCCGCAACTATCAGAAAAAGCTTGGGAAACGATGTCGAAGGCGCGTGCGGACAGCTGCGCAGACGTTATCTGGAGGAGATAAATGAAAGCGCAACTTGACGGCAGAGTGATAAAGGCGGTTGCCTCCAAGTTTTTTGTGGATACTCGGGATGGCGTCAAGGTTTGCTTCGCCCGCAAAAGACTGAAATCGGACGGCAGCATATTCGTAGGCGATTACGTTTCGGTTGCGCGCGATAGAGACAGCTTTGTAATAGAGGTCGTGAAGCCGAGAAAGAACAGCCTTATAAGACCTTATGTCAGCAATATAGATATTTGCTTTATAGTAATTGCATATGAACCACAGCCCGACTATTTACTGGTGGATAAGATTATTGTAAACTGTCACGAGCAGGGTATTATTCCGATACTTATATGCAATAAATGCGACGTAGCTAAATTGGATTTATCAGAATATAGCGACGTAGTTAAATATATATATTGCAGTGCGGAGACATTCGCAGGCATAGATGAGATTGCCGGGCTTTCAAAGGGGAGAACTATATGCTTTGCAGGACAGTCGGCGGTTGGTAAAAGCTCGATAATCAACGCGATATTAGGCAGCAAAGTGCTTGAAACAGGCGAATTGGCAAAAAAAATCAAGAGGGGAAAGAATACCACGCGACGCACCGAGATACTGTCGCTTGATGACGGAACGTATCTTGTAGACACCTGCGGCTTTTCTATGCTTGAAGCGATAGACATCGAACCGGAAAATTTAAGAATATATTTTGACGACCTTGAGGAATTCAGACCTGAGTGCAGATTTAATACCTGCACACATATAGACGAGCCTGATTGCGCCGTCAAAGCGCACATAGGAAACGGAATAGGGGTTGGCAGGTATGAAAGATATAAAACGCTTTACTATGAACTTAAGGAACGCAAGGAAAACAAATATCAATAACATTATCTAATTTAACTATAAGATAGGAGTACAATATGATTAAAGTTGCACCGTCGATACTCTCCGCCGATTTCTGCAAAATGGCGGAGGCTGTAAACAATCTGAAGCAATGGAACGCAGATATAGTACACTGCGACGTTATGGACGGAGTATACGTGCCTAACATAACCTTTGGTATGCCGATGATTAAGGCTTTGAGAAGATATACGGATATGCCTCTTGACGCTCATCTTATGATTACAAGGCCTGAGAAGTATGTGGGACAGTTTTGCGACGCGGGCGCGGATATTGTTACCTTTCATCCCGAAGCGTCGGAGGATGCGGACGGCGCGCTTGATGTCATAAAAGCACACGGAAAGCTTTGCGGTGTGGCTGTCAACGCGGATAAGCCTTTAGAGTTGGCATTGCCATATCTTGATAAAATCGATTTGCTTGTCATTATGACTGTACAGGCAGGCTTCGGCGGACAGAGCTTTATGTCCGAATGCCTTGGCAAGGTTAAAGAGGCGGATGAAATAAGAAGGCAAAGGGGGCTTAGATTTGCTATAGAGGTAGACGGCGGAGTATGTCCCGATAATATAGCAGAGGTAAAGCGAGCGGGCGCGGATATAGCGGTTGCGGGAAGCGCCGTATTTAAAGCGGACAATCCCGCTATGGCGGTTAAATCTATGCAGATATAAAATTGTTGTAACTATTTGAGCGTAAACGTCATACTCTGTAAAAAACGGAGGGCGTTATGAATAAGATTATCTGTGTCAATCCGCCGAGGATTGTAAAAGCAATACTCAAGCTGTTTATGCGCAAGAACGCAAAAGAACAGCAAAAATGAAAATACATAAAACCACCTCGCTGAATGTACGGGGTGGTTTTAATTGCTTTATAATTTTCAAGTTAGGTTAAACGCGGTCAACTTTGCCCGAACGCAAGCAACGTGTGCAAACGTACACGTCTTTTACGCCGCCGGTGGGAGTGCTGACTTTAACTTTTTGGACGTTGGGCGCCCAACTGCGTCTTGTTTTTCTATTACTATGGCTGACGGCGTTGCCGCTCATTCTGCCTTTACCGCAAACACTGCAAACTCTGGACATAATGTCACCTCCTAAATCGAACGTTGTAATAATAACAAATATAACTTTCTTTTGCAACTGATTTGAGCAAAATTTGTGATTTAGTTGCAAAAAATATGAATATATAGTAAAATCTTGAACAAGGTGTATTATGTCGCTAACAACATCAAATAAGTTCGGGAAGATTTCCATCAGCGACGAGGCGGTGCAGGCGGTAGCTTCGCACGCAGCTTCTGAGTGCTACGGCGTGGTAGATTTGGTATCGCGCCGTTTCAGCGATAATTTCGGACAGTTATTCAGCAAAAATCCTCAGCAGGGAAAGGGCGTCCTCGTGCAAACCGTGGACAGCTTTATTTATATTGAGGTTTTTGCGGTGTTAAAGCGCGGCGTAAATGTAGAAGCCGTAAAAAAGTCGTTATCGGATGCGGTAGGTTTTTCAGTTGAAACCTTTACGGGAATGTGCGTAAAGCGCGTTCACGTAAACGTCGTAGGACTCCGAATTTAATAGGAACAACGTATGATAAAGATAGATGGTGCAAAATTTAAAGAAATACTGTCGGGAGGCGCTCGCGCTCTCGAGCTTAACCGCGATACGGTAGACGGACTGAACGTATTTCCCGTACCCGACGGAGATACGGGTACCAATATGTCGCTTACCATAGCTTCCGCAGTAAGAGAAGCAAATGCGTGCGATTCCGTTCACGTAGGAGATATTGCCGCCGCGTTTTCCAAAGGCGCATTAAAGGGCGCTCGCGGAAATTCGGGCGTTATTACTTCGCAGATTTTCAAGGGCTTTGCCGTCGCTCTCGACGGTAAAACAGAGATTACCGTTAAACTCTTTGCCGAATGTCTTAAGCGCGGTACCGAAATCGCATACAGCGCGGTCACAAAGCCTAAGGAAGGTACTATTTTAACGGTCATACGTCAGATGGCTGAATCGGCTGCTTCCGCTGCGCGAAGCAAAAAAATCGAGTTTGAAGATTTCCTAAAAAAAGTTATAGACGCAGGCGAGGAGATTTTACAAAAAACTCCGGAAATGCTGCCCGTCCTCAAAAAGGCAGGAGTTGTTGACGCCGGAGGTCGCGGAATACTCACCGTGTTTGACGGGATGTATCGCACGCTTATGGGAATGGATTTGGTTCTTATAAGCGGCGAAAAAATCAAATTCGAGGACTTAGAAAGCGGTCAAAGCTCCTCTAATAAGGAATTTGACACCTTAGAAAACGATTACGAGAATATCACATTCCAGTATTGTACCGAGTTTTTTATAACTCACTTCAAAAACGAAGTAACGACGGCAACTATAGATAAGTTCCGCAATTATCTTATGACTATCGGCGATTGCGTGTTGGTTATAGGCGATACCGACCTTGTAAAAACGCACGTGCACACCAACCATCCGGACAGAGCACTTAAGTCTGCGCTTAATCTCGGCGAGCTTGACGGTGTTAAGATTGAAAATATGCTGGAGCAATATCGCAAAATTCACGCCAACGACGACGAGCAGGGCGAAGTAGAGCTTAAGGAAAACGCGGTTGTATCCGTGTGCTGCGGAAGCGGACTTGCCGATATATTTAAAGACCTTATGGTTGATGTAGTTGTAGAGGGCGGTCAGACGATGAACCCGAGTGTTGACGCTATTCTTACTGCAATCAACAATGCTCAGGCTAAAAACGTCTATGTTCTGCCAAATAACAGCAATATCATTCTTGCGGCTAACCAAGCAAAAGAGCTTGCTAAGTCGGATGTGTTTGTAATACCGACCACTAATATGCCCGAGGGCATATCCGCAATGCTTGCATACGATATGGAATGCGACGGGGTAGAAAATTACGATAATATGTGCGCTACGCTCGGAAGCACGTGCGTTGCGGAAATAACTCACGCAGTACGTACTACAAGAATGAACGGTTTTTCTGTTAAGGAAGGAGATATAATCGGAATCCACAGCAAGAAAATCGTAGCTAAAAGCCAGTCGATATCCGCAACAGCCGTAAATACGGTCAAGAAGATAGCGCAAAATAAGGATATGGTTACTATGTATTACGGGGAAGGCGTTACACAGGAGGATGCAAACGAACTGCTTGAAAGTCTTTCCTCAGAAATGCCCGAAGTAGAGTTTGCCTGCTATTACGGCGGACAGCCGCACTACTTCTATATAATTTCCGCCGAATAAAATGCTGACCTTATCGCAAATCAAAGGCGTGGGCGACGCCACAATAAAGAAGCTTCAGGAATTGGATATTAAATCTGTTTTTGAGCTTTTTTCATTTCTACCTTCAAAATATATAGATTTGCAAGAGCCGAGGAGTATTATTGAGTCGGAAGCGGGTGCTTTAGTATTATTGGAAGGCAGAGTAGAGCGTATATCGGCATTATCACGCAGAGGCAAACGAACTTTTACGGTCAGCTTTTCTGATAATCTTATAAATAACAGAAAGCTTTATTTCAGCGCAACCTTTTATAATATGCCGTTCTTGCACGATACCTTTACCGTAGGCGACAAATATAGACTGTTCGGAAGGCTGTCCAAGGATGAGGACAGATTTAATATAATAAATCCGCAGGTTGAGAAAATCGACAGGATATCCAAATTAAAGGATATCTATACAGTATATCCTCTTAAAGGAATAATCGGGCAAAACGCTTTTAAAAATATTTTGCAAAATGCCTTAACTCAGATTGTGCAAACGAGGTATGAGGGTAGGCTCGCGGAAGTAAATAAAAATCTGACTGATTTATTTTGCAGATTGCACAATCCTAAAACTATAAATGACGCGGAGCTTGCAAGAGATGAGCTTGCTTCCGTTGACCTTGCTATTGTGCTGTCAATGTATAGAAAATTACAGGATTGCAATCAATATTCGAGGGAAGTATTCTATAAATTGCAGAATTTTAGAATAGAAGATTATTCTTGCGCGCTTCCATACACTCCCACGCCGTCACAGAAAGGCGCTTTTGAAGATATCCTTAACGATATAAAATCAAGCAAGAATATGTCGCGCATTATAAGCGGAGACGTTGGAAGCGGAAAGACCGCGGCGGCTTTTTTTGCTATGGCATTATGCGCTTTGTCGGGAAAGCAGTGCGCCCTTATGGTTCCTACCGAAATACTTGCAAGACAGCATTATATAAAATTCGACGAGCTTGCCAAGAAGTTTGGAATAACCTGCGCATTACTTACGTCGTCAATAAGCGACGCTAATAGAAAAACAGTGCTTAAAAGGCTTCAAAGCGGTGAAATACAGTGTGTAATCGGTACTCAATCGCTTATATCGCGCGATGTAAGCTATAAATGTCTTACGCTTGCGGTGATTGACGAACAGCATAAATTCGGAGTAAACGAACGCAAATTGCTTGAAAGCAAGGGGGCTGTAGACATACTTTCGCTTACCGCAACTCCCATACCTCGCTCTATGGCTCTTACTTTTTATAATGATATAAATATATCATATATAAAAAAGCGCGACGAGGCTAAAACCAATATTCATACTTGCATTGTGCAATCTGTAGCCGAAGGCGTAGAAAAAATTATGGACGCGTGTAAAAAAGGCGGTCAGGCATTTGTGGTCTGTCCGTCGATAGTGGATGCCGAAGGCTATGAGATTTTGTCTATCGAAAGCTTTATTCGCGAATATGGCAGGTTTTTTGACGGCTTTGATGTTAAAGTACTGCACGGCAAACTTAGCGAGCAGGAAAAAACGGATACTATGAATGATTTTGCGGCAGGTAGGATTCAAGTGCTTATTGCCACAACTGTTGTCGAAGTCGGCATAGATACACGTGCGAGCGATATATTGATAATCGGAGCGGACAGATTCGGTCTCGCCTCCTTACATCAATTACGCGGTAGGGTGGGCAGAGACGGAAGCCCTGCTAATTGCTATGTTTATTCGTATACATCTTCGGATAAGGCTTTAAACAGACTTGAACTGTTTTGCGAGCATAACGACGGTCAATATCTTGCGGAGTCCGATTTTGCTATGCGGGGAGCGGGTGATTTTATCGGCACGCGCCAAAGCGGCAGTTCGGTTACGCCTATATTCGGACTGCAGATGACGTCTGAAATACTTGCATCTGCTAAAATTTACGCGGATAACCATCTTAAAAACCTTAGTATAGACGAACTCAGCGCTCTGACGCGCCGCTCGAAGTCGCGCGTTGACGCGTTTTTAAAAGAAATAGGAAAGGTTACGCTTAACAGCTGAATATGCTTCTAATTAAAGTGCAGATTTAAATCAATTTGAATTTTTGGTTAGCTTTTACATTGTCTTGACATATTTTATCTTATTGATATAATAATATAAATGGTGGCGCAGTATTCTAGTCAGATTCCACCGTGCCGGAGACGGGGGTAAAATATCGTCGCAGGGCATATCGATGAAGTTTCTGGTGATGGCTTCTTTTGCCCAAATTGGGGCTGTTGCTGGGAGTTAAGGTTTTTGGGCGACTTGTAATGGCATACAAATCACGACCCAACTGCCGTGGAGACCCAACTCGGTAGAGGCGCAAACCTTCTACTGACTGGGGTGAAACCTGTTTATGCGGTGCATTCGTGCGCTGTGTACAGTGTAGCCTGCTTTGAGTGAGGCGGAGGGATTTGGGATCTACGTCTTTGCGTATGGCCAATACGCATCGGCGATTGCTCTTTGAAATCCGCTTTGCAAAAAAAGATAAGGCCGGAGGGAATCTGCCAAGGAAATCTTCTAGACTGTTCGCGTAGACAACTTGGGGATTATAGTGTGTACTAAGTGGCGATTCGGTTTTCGCAAGAATGGGTGATGTAATCGGAAACGTCTTGCACGGCGACGGCAAGTTTTCACACAGGGAAATCCTACCGAACCTAAGGCGCAAGGTTTACCCAAGTTGTTGCCACCGCTGTTAAATCAGCGCAGTATTACGTCAATATCGAATTGGTTTTGCATTGTCTGATAGTTGTATAAAAATGATTGATTTTGTAACGATACAGTCGGACTGCGAATACTTATGTAACAATTCGGATAGACAGACAGGAGTATTTTGGATACTTTAAAGGATAAAGACTCAAATCAACAGGAAAACTCGGAAAACGCGCCCGCAGTGCCGGAGCGTGTATCGGCGCAATCCGCGCATCAGCAGGAAAAGGATATTTCCAAGCTTTCGGAAACTACGGATAAACGCAAAAAATCCAAGAAAAAGAGAAATATGTGGTGGCTTAAGGCGGCTATTATTTCTTTTGTACTGGCAGGTTTTTTCAGTTTTTTAAGCGAGCTTACAGCATCCGCGGAGCAAATCGTAGTAATCATACTTTTACTTGCCTTTCTCATACTTGCAAGTATCTTATTTGACGCGATTGGCGTTGCGGTTACTTCCTGCGATGTTCCGCCTATTGCCTCTATGGCGTCAAGAAAGGTTTACGGTGCAAAAACCGCGCTTTGGCTTGTCAAAAACAGCGGAACGGTATCGAGTATCTGCAACGACGTAATAGGCGATATTTTCGGTATTATTTCGGGTGCCTGTTCTGCCGCGGTGGTGGTTAAAATAACATTGTCGCTCGGTGAAGAATGGCAGAGGTGGCTTACTATTATAATCTCGGCGGTCGTGTCGGCTTTGACGATAGGCGGCAAAGCGTTTATGAAAAATATCGCCATAAACAACTCGCGTGATTTCGTTATGTTTGTTGCAAGGATAGTATCCGTATTCAGCAAAGACGAGCGTAAGATACGAAAGAAAAACAGCGCGCAGAAGAAACGTCAAAGGGCAGAAATAAGCGCCAAGACTACAGATAATACCGGCGACGATACCGCATCGGACAGTAAATAAACTATAACAAGGATAAATAATTTTAGGATATTTAAATCGCTTCATTAAATTTTATGCGACTTGATAAGTTCATTCAACAAAATTTTTCATTGCGTTCGCGCACATATGCCGAAAATCTTATAATTACTGGCAGTGTTTTGGTGAACGGTAAAATTACTATAAAGCCGTCGTATGAAGTTTTAGATAATGACAATATAGAGCTGAAGGATGAGGACTATGCTTCTCAGGGCGCGTATAAGCTTGAAGAAGCATTTTCCAAATTTGGTTTGAATGTGAACGGCAAGACTTGCGCGGATATAGGATGCTCCAACGGGGGTTTTTCGGACTGTTTGTTAAGACGCGGCGCCTCGTTTATATATGCCGTTGACGTAGCAGATTGCGCTTTGCCAAAGGATTTAATGAATTCAGGTAAGGTAGAATTTATTAAATCAAACGCGCGTGCGCTTCCCGCAGATTTCAAATCGGTTGAGTTTGTCTGCTCCGATGTGAGTTTTATTTCTCTAAAGCTCATTTTGCCGGAAATTTACAGAATTCTAAAAACAGGCGGGGAAGCGGTAGTACTTGTAAAACCGCAATTTGAATTGGATAAATCCGCTTTAAATAAAAACGGAATAGTTAAAGACGATAAGCTCCGTAAGCGCGCTTTGGACGGCATTGTGAGCTTCGCCTCCGAATTGGGATTTAAAATTTTGAGTGTAGCCGTGTCGCCGATAAGATACAAAAATAAAAATATCGAGTATCTGTTATATATTAAAAAGGTGTAGTCATATTATACGAATAGAGAGTTAATCTCCGTCTTTTTTCTTTGACTTTATAAATGCCGCAATAATAATGATTACGGCAACAATCGCGCCGGATAAACCCGCAACTATACGAACTCCCATTTCCGAAATGCAAATCAAAGAATTTATCATAATTTGAATATATGCGTTTGTCATATTTATGTCAAGACTTATTTATATAAATAGTTTTAAATGCAGGATATTCGAGCTATATTTGACTGAATAAAATTTATACATTTTTTGCAATAATATACATTTTGCTTGTAATAAGTTTTATTTTAGTGTATAATACCCTGCGCAATAGGTGTGAATAATGAATATAGCAATTCTGACAAAACCGCATATGGAGAGCAATCCGACAAGACTAAAAGTGCTTGAGTTATTGAGGAGCTTTTCGGATTATTGCGTTAAGGAAATTTCATTAAAAGAGGAGATTTCTGCCGACACCGACAAAGTTTTGGTTTTTGGCGGCGACGGAACAATGCTCGAAGCGGTGAGGGCAATCAGAGGCAGAGATATTCCTGTACTTGGAGTTAATCTCGGACATCTCGGATTTCTTGCCTCCTTTGAACAGAATGCAGATTGTAATAGAATTATTGATTGTTTGAAAAATGGAGAGCGCGTATCCCGAATGCTTCTTGATATTGAAATTAACGCGGGAGATATAATGCGTTCGTTAAACGAAGTAGTTATAAAATCTGCGGGAACGCGTCCTATAACTCTTGATATAAGTATTGACGGTGAATTTGCTGATTCGTTTCACAGCGACGGAATTATAGTTTCCTCGCCGGCGGGTTCTACGGCATATTCGTTATCGGCAGGAGGTCCTGTGCTTGCTCCCGATGTGGACGCTATTGTTATTATTCCCATATGCGCGCACTCACTGCATTCCCGACCGCTTGTTGTAAACGCGTCGTCTAAGATTGAAATTAAGCTTTCGGGCGAGCATAGCGGAATTATCTCCGTAGACGGAGCAAATAACGGAACACTCGGAAAAAATGAAATAATCCGCGTAACAAAATCTTTAAAGTCTGCTGTGTTTTTATCGGACGGCGACGAAAATTTCTACGCGAAGCTACTAAAGAAAATGAACAGATGGGGTACAACCAACAAATAATTAGTAAATCAAATGAGGATTACCTCTGGAATATCAAAGGAAAAAGGATAAGGTTGGAAATATGACAAGAGCAAATCGTCAACTCAAAATTTTGGACATCATTTCAAAACACGACATTGACACACAAGAGGAACTCGTAGCCAAGCTAAGAAGCGAGGGATTTAACATTACGCAGGCAACCATTTCTCGCGATATCAAGGATATGGGAATTATTAAGACGCTTGCGTCCGACGGAAGGCATTATAAGTATGCGGTACAGCGTACGAAAGACGCAAACGCTTCGGATAAGTATCTGAATATGTTTAAGAATACGGTTTTGTCTATACGAAGCTCACACAATCTTGTTGTTCTGAAAACGGAAGTAGGAAGCGCGGGACCTGCCGCCGAGCTGATTGACAAGCTCAATTATGACGAGGTGCTTGGAGTTATTGCAGGCGACAACACAATCTTTGTGGCGATAGACAGCATTGAGAATACCGACGGAGTGCGTGAAAGACTCGAAGCCTTGCTCGATACGGCAAGATAGGCGGGTTTTTCCGATATTTACTTTACGCTTAGCCGTGTTTATTAAGAGGTTTTATGCTCAGACAGTTGTGCATTGAAAACGTCGCGCTTATAGATAAATTAGAGCTTACGCTTGAAAACGGACTCAATATTTTAAGCGGCGAAACAGGTGCGGGCAAGTCTATAATAATAGACTCGCTTAATTTTGTGTTAGGCGAGCGCGCAGATAAAACCCTTATTAGATACGGAACGGATTTTGCCATAGTGCAAGCCGTATTTGAAGATTATGCAAATCCACAGATAGAAGCCTATCTGGATGAAATTGGTGTAGAGGCGGAGGATATACTCATTCTGCGCAGAAAGATGACTGCGGAGGGAAAAAACGAGTGCCGTATAAACGGCAGAGTGACAACTCTTTCAATACTTAAGGGACTTACCGAGATGCTTGTCGATATACACGGTCAACACGAGCATCAGTCATTGCTTAAGAGCTCGAACCATATAACGCTATTAGACAGTATCGGCGAAAATAAAATCGAAAAAGCTAAATGCGCCACGTCGCAGTCTTACAAACAATATTCTGAATATAAGCGCGAGCTTGAAAAGTTCGGCGATAATGCTGAGCGCGAAAGAAGAATGGATATACTCGCCTATCAAATCGAGGAGATTGAGCGCGTCAATGTCGAAAGCGGTGAAGAAGAAGCTTTGCTTGCTCAGCGCAAGCGTATTCGCAATACCGAAAAAATTCTTTCTGCCTTACAATCGGCAAAATCCATTCTTGACGGATACGAAAGCGCAGGAGTCGGAGCGGAGCTTAAAAATGCTGCGGCTACATTAAATACGATTGCCGATTATGACGATAATATTACTTCATTAACAGAAAGATTAAACAGCGCGAAGCTTGAAATAATAGATATAAGCGATACCTTGTCCGATATGCTCGATAAGCTGGATTTTGACAGACGTTCGGCAGATAAGATTGAAGAAAGACTCGAAGAAGTACGCGCTATCCTACGTAAATACGGAGGTAGCTATGATACTTTACAAAGCTTTTATAACAATGCTAAAAATGAATATGAAACTCTCGCTAATGCAGGCGACAGGGTAATTCAGCTTGAAAAGGATATCAGACTTGCAGGAGAACAGCTTAAATCAGATGCAGGTAAGCTTACAAAGCTAAGACTTAAGGTCGGAGAAGAGTTTGAAAAATCAATGCTCAAGGAGCTGAAAGAGCTTGGAATGGGCGGTTCTACGTTTAAAGTAAATATTCAGTCTACGGATAATATCGATTCCATTTCGTCTAACGGCGCGGACACCGTTGAATTTTTAATATCCCCGAACGTCGGCGAGCCGCTCAAGCCTTTGGCTAAGATAATATCGGGCGGCGAGATGTCGAGGTTTATGCTTGCGCTAAAGAATATTGTCGCCTCTATCGACGGCATCGGAACAATGGTTTTTGACGAGATAGATACCGGAATATCCGGAAATATATCCGCCGTAGTTTCAGAAAAGCTTTGCAATATATCACGCGGCAGACAGGTTATTGCCGTTACCCATATGCCGAGCCTTGCAGCTATGGCTGACAGTCACTATCTTATTGCAAAGTCTACGGAAAACGGAAAAACTCTCACCCACGTGACTTTGCTTGACGACGATACGGATGAGGTTGCGCGACTTATCGGCGGTAACGATTATAGTAAATTTGCCATTCCTCACGCCAAGGAAATGAAAGCCTGGGCTGAAAGGTATAAAAACGGACTAAAATAAAAGTTTATTATACAAACTAAATATTAAATACGCTTACGTTCAGGGGCGTATTTTTTAGTTGCCTAATTTGAGGATATGTGATATAAAAATAATGCGAGTTAGCCGGACGGTCGCGTGAAATAATCGAGGAAAGTCCGAGCATCATAGGGCAAAGGTGCAGGGTAACTCCCTGTGGAGGCGACTTTAAGGACAGTGCAACAGAAAAAAACCGCCGCAGTAATGCGGTAAGGATGGAAAGGCGAGGTAAGAGCTCACCCGCAATTTGGCGACAATGCGCGATGTAAACCCCACCTGATGCAAGATTGGAGCATATGTGTAGCCCGCGCGCTCCTCTCATCGCTTGAGCGGTATAGAGATATATCGCCTAGATAGATGACCGTCTAATACAGAACTCGGCTTACAGACTAATCTCGCAATATAAAAGGAATCGGCGCAGGAGCCGATTTCTTTCATATAACAAGCATTTATAATTTATAAGCTATAAAGCGGATGGGTTTTGGCAATACATATGGTATGGAATACGCTATATCCATAGCCGTAGTCGCAGTCTTTGTCTGTGTATACTTACTTACGCGCCCCAAAACCAAGGCGTGTTATTTTGATTTGTATGACGATAAGCAATTTAAAAGCGAAGGAGAGCGTTTTGTAGTATCGCTTGGACTGCCTAAGGAAGGCGGAAAAACCGATATTAAAAAGTATCAGTCAATTATCAAAAGAAATATGTTTAAAATAAAAGGACGCAAATACTGCGGTTTTTTTGATAAATTTTCAGCGCAGGAGGAAGAAATAAAAACTCTGCTAAAGACGGATTTGAGCGCGCTTGATACGTTGCCGTCCATAGATGACGAGCCGCGAGTTATTAAGCTTGCAAGATTTTGCTTAGCTCATTCCGACTGTCAATTTTTAGAGGACAGAGTAAAATATATAATAGACGAGCAGAATAAGCGTAAAACTCTTTCTTTTTCGGAAATAATGGCTTTTCAGTCCGCATTTGTATATGTTTTGATAGAAAACATCTGCTATATGTATTTGCAACTCGATACCTTGGCTAAGATATACAGATTATCCGCGAAATACGTTTATAATCCTATATTGCTTAACGAAAAATATAAAAAGCTTACAAAATCCAAATTATTTTTGAGTATTTGCGCTATGTGCGCAGGATATAAAATGGAGTACTTCGCAAATATACACAACGAAGTCACCGACAATATAAATTCAAAAATCAAGATGCTGCTTGACGGGGTGAAGCAGGTTATGTCCTATGATTTTTCAAGATATTATACGCCGCTTGAAATACTTGATAAGTTTGAAGTTTTTTCAGAGGCTTCGAGCGAAACCAAGAAAAATTTTCTTACTCTGATAAAAGAGGCGAGCGACGAAGAGAATCTGGACGAATTTTTATATACGGTAAGACTTGAAAAATATATGCAAAGCGCTTCGGCAGGGCATATAAGAGTTAAAAGATTAAATTTATTTTCGCATATCATCTGCCTGATAAATCATAAACGGGATATTACAATGCTTGCGACAGCATTAAGCTCAAAGCATTTTATGAATTTATATTTTACTCCAAACAATAATTCTTCGCGAAAACTCGGCACAAGTATTTCAAAAATGTTAGAATTTCAGAATACATTTGAACCGATTTATAAGTATCATACTGTAAATTTCGGCATTTCTACCGCAGGAGGCAAGCTGCGTATAATGCCCGCTCTGCCGCGCCAGATTGAAAAAGCCGACGTAGTATTTGATGTAAACGGCATAAAAAATACGCTGCACATCGAGCGAGGAGATGAAAAACAAATGTATCTTGGAAATACTTTGATAAGCGGCGTAGAGCAGATTAGACTGGGAGATAATCCTATTGATATTACCGTTAAAATTCCAAAGAAATGAAAGGACAATTTGAATTATAATGTTTGTCTGCTATTTAATTGACTTATTTACTTTATAATGATAATTTAGATATTAGCTATATTTACACGCGTGCGCGTTAGCGCACGTATTCGGGAGTTATATGAAAGAAAAATTAGACGGTATCAAGCTTGCGGCTTTAGCTTTAATAGAAAATGCCGTATCTACGGCGGAGCTCAACGACGTAAGGGTCAAATATCTCGGCAAAAGCGGAGAGATTTCTTTGGTTATGCGCGATATGGCAAACGTTCCCAAGGAGGAACGACCTGCAATGGGTAAGCTCGTTAACGAGCTGCGCTCGGTAGTCGAAAACGCTCTTAACGAAAAAAACGCAATATTGGCAATAAAAGAGGAAGAACAGAAGTTTAAAGAGGAAGAAATCGATGTAACGTTGTCTGCGACAGGAAAAAGGTTGGGCAATTTACATCCGCTTACCTTAATAAGACGAGAGCTTATAGACATATTTTTAAGTATGGGCTTCAGCGTTGACGAAGGTCCCGAAATCGAAAGCGATTTATACAATTTTCAACTGTTAAATATACCTAAGGACCATCCGTCGCGCGATATGCAGGATACGTTTTATATAAACGATAATATTCTCCTGCGTACACAGACCTCGGCAATGCAGGCGCGTATAATGACAAATCAACAGCCTCCGATTCGCGTTGTTGTTCCGGGTAAGGTGTATAGAAGCGACGACGACGCTTCGCACAGTCCTATTTTCAATCAATTTGAAGGTCTTGCGATTGATAGACATATTACAATGGGCGATTTACAGGGCTGCCTTCAGACCTTTGCGCAGAAAATATTTTCAAGCGACACAAAGGTACGTCTGCGCCCCTCGTACTTTCCTTTTACAGAGCCGTCGGTAGAGGTAGACGTCACCTGCGCTATGTGTCACGGCAAGGGCTGCAGAGTATGTAAGGGGACCGGATGGGTAGAAATTCTCGGAGCGGGAATTGTCAATCCCGCAGTTCTCGAGATGTGCGGCATTGACAGTAATGAATACAGCGGATTTGCATTCGGCTTCGGTATAGACCGCATAGCTATGATTAAATACGGTATTCCGAATATTAAGATGCTTTATGAAAACGACGTTCGTTTCTTAAAGCAATTCAATTAAGGAGGACAGAGGATATGTTAGCGCCTATTTCCTGGTTGAAGGACTATGTAAATATAAACGTCAGCCCCGAGGTTCTTGCCAAAAAGCTGGTATCCATAGGGTTTGAGGTTGAAGAAATCATATATCAAAACAAAAAAGTCAGCAATGTCGTAGTCGGCAAAATAGAGGAGGTTAATCAGCATCCGCACGCCGACAGACTGCGCGTCACACAAATAAACGTCGGAAGCAAAAAATTGCAGGTAGTTACAAATGTTCCGGTTGTCGGAGGCGAGGTGATTGCCGTTGCGCTTGACGGAGCGGCGTTGGCAGACGGCACCGTTATTAAACGCGGAGAATTGCGCGGAGTTTTAAGCGAGGGTATGCTTTGCGGGCTTGAAGAAGTAGGCATAACCGTAGACGACGTATCCGGACAAACAGCAGGCGATATACTCAGATTCGGAGATGACGTGATGTTGGGAACTCCCGCTTTGGACGCTCTTAACTACAACGACGTCATTTTAGATATAGGAGTTACCGCAAACCGTCCGGATTGCAACAGTATTTATAAGCTTGCTAAGGAAGTCGCGGTCGCGCTTGATACAACCTGTCGCGAACCTGAAATAAACTATACGACTACGGGAGGAAATATATCCGATTTGGTAAGCGTAGAGGTGCAAAACAGCGAGCTTTGCCCAAGATATATGGCTGCAGGAGTGAAAAATGTCAAAATTTTCCCGTCATCACAAAAGATAAAATCACGTTTACGCGCAGTCGGCATACGTCCCATCAACAACATTGTAGATATAACCAATTACGTACTTACGGAAATAGGACAGCCGATGCATTCGTTCGACAAACGCGAGCTTGAAGGCGGAAAAATAATTGTCCGCAACGCAAAGGACGGAGAAATTATCACTTCCCTTGACGGAAAAGAAAATCATCTCGATAGCTCTATGCTTGTCATTTGTGACAGTAGCCGTCCGGTTGCCATAGCAGGAATTATGGGCGGACTGAACAGCGGAATTAAGGCGGATACTGCCGAGGTGGTTTTTGAAGCCGCTAAGTTTGCGCGCGACAATATACGCCGCACATCCCGTACGCTCGGACTAAGGTCGGACAGCTCGTCAAGATTTGAAAAGGGTATAGATTTCGCTTCCCAGGAATATGCGATGAAGCGCGCTTTAACACTTATCTGCGAAAGCGGCAGCGGAGAAATTGTTGACGGAATACTCGATGTAAAAGTCGATTATGTTAAAGAAAGGGAAATTTCGTTCACTATACAAAAAATCCGTGATATTCTCGGCTGTTCCGTGCCTAAGGATAAGCTTATATCAATTCTCGCAAGACTGGGGATATCGGTCAGAGAAGAAAATAAAACGCTTATCGCTACAGTCGGAGAGGACAGAGAGGACATTGTAGGCGTCAACGATATTGCCGAGGAATTTATACGCGTATACGGATACAGACACATTAAGCCGACCTTATTTAAGTATGCGTCCCTGACAAGCGGCGTTATCCCTAAAAAGCTTCAGGTAATTGATAAAATAAAAGATACGCTTTCGTCATTCGGTCTTAATGAGAGCGTAACATATTCGTTTACATCTCCGGAGTTTGCAGATAAACTTCACTTGACCGAGAATGACACCGCAAGAACTGCAATACGAATTAAAAATCCTATCGGAGAAGCGTTAAGCGTTATGCGCACTACGCTTACGCACAGTATGCTTGAAACGCTCGCTTATAACATAACGCACTTCAATAGAGAGGCAAGCTTATTTGAAATCTCAAGAGTTTATCTTGCAAAGGAATTACCTCTTGAAAACCTGCCTTACGAAGAAGAACGCTTGTGTATCGGAGCATACGGCGACGGAGTGGATTTTTATACGGTTAAATCCGCTTTGGAGGAAGTTTTTGACGCATTGCATATAAAAGCAGAGTATGTGCGTAGTAAACGTGAGTTTTTACATCCCGGCAGAGGCGCGGACGTTGTTGTGAACGGAAATGTTGTAGGATTTGTAGGAGAAATACATCCGAGAGTAGCAAAAGAATACGGTATAGATAACGTAAGGCTGTATTGCGCCGAAATTTCCGTTGATAAGATACTTGCGCGAGATAATCTTGAAAAGTCCAAGTTTAAGCCGTTTTCAAAGTTCCCGACTATCGAACGCGACTTAGCTGTTGTTGTAGACGACAGCACTAACGCCGCCGAAATTATCGGAGCCGTGACGGGTGCAAAAATTAAATATTTAGATGATATTCGTATTTTTGACACGTATAAGAGCGACCAAATAGGCAGAGATAAAAAGAGCGTAGGCATAAGCTTCTCGTTTTCATCTCTCGAACGCACATTGACAGACGACGAAATAGCGGAGCAAATGTCGCGTATTCTGTCTGTGCTTAAACGCAAGACCGGAGCAAAAATAAGATAAGGTATGTTTGATAACAAAAGTCTTACAACTCTTGAATATCCTAAAATTCTTGCAACGCTGTCAAGCTATGCTCAGTCTGTTTCGGGGAAAAATAAGGCTAAAGAGCTGATGCCTTTTGAAAGTGTTGCCGAAATTGACAGAGCATTGTCCGAAACGGCGGAAGCGGACAGCGTTTTATTTGAATATGTTCTTAGTCCGAGCTTTGCGATAGACGATATCGGAATGATTTTGATTAAAGCGGCTAAAGGCGCAATACTTTCCATATCGGAAATAATGAAGGTAGGAAGAACATTGAGGACTGCTCGCAAGCTTTATAAGACCTTGGAGGCGGCTAAAAACATCCCTATACTAACTGAAATATCCTATGGCTTATATGCGGACGAACAGTTAGAAAATAGCATATACAATGCCTTCCTTTCCGAAACGGAGGTTGCCGATTGCGCCAGCTCGGATTTGAAAGCTATACGTACGCGTATACGTAAGATTAACGAAAGCATAAGGTCCAAGCTTCAGCAATTTATCACTTCGCCGCAATACTCCAAATATTTGCAGGACAGCATTGTTACAATGCGTTCGGACAGATATGTAATTCCGCTTAAAAGCGATTGCAAGGGGACAATTCCCGGGCTTGTACACGACCAATCCGCTTCGGGCTCCACTTTGTTTGTAGAGCCTATGCAAATAGTGGAAATGAACAACGACTTAAGGACCGAGATTGCAAACGAACAGGCGGAAATTGAAAAGATACTTTTTAATTTTTCGTCTGCAATCTCTACGGTAAGCGAAAGGCTTGAGCGTTGCTACAATACCATAGCGGATATGGATTTGATTTTTGCAAAGGCTCAGCTTGCACACGAATATAAAGCTATACGTCCTGTAATAAACGCAAGTGGCGAGATAAATATAAGCGAGGGCAGACATCCGCTTATTGACGCTAAAAAGGTAGTACCCGTATCTTTGACCTTGAAATCCGATGAAAAAATGCTTCTTATCACAGGTCCTAATACGGGAGGCAAAACCGTTACTCTTAAGCTTGTAGGTTTATTTACTCTTATGGCTATGAGCGGACTTTACATTCCCGCAAAGCAAGCTACTCTCAGCATTTTTGACGGAGTATACTGCGATATAGGCGATGAGCAAAGCATAGAACAGAGCTTATCTACCTTTTCCGCTCATATAAAAAACACCATAGCTGTACTTGATAAAATAACGGATAAATCCCTTGTTTTATTTGATGAATTAGGCTCGGGAACCGACCCTGGCGAAGGTGCTCCGCTTGCCGTAAGCATAGCCGAATATCTGTTGAGCGTAGGAGTAAAGTCATTTATAACGTCGCATTTTAACGATTTAAAGGAGTTTGCGCTTGTTACGGATAAGGTTGTGGTGGCGTCTATGGAATTTAATTCCGAAACGTTTTCGCCTACGTTCAGACTGATTATGGGTGCTATCGGAAGCTCAAATGCGCTGTCGATAGCTCAAAAATTAGGTTTGAAGGATAGCATTGTCAACAGAGCGAGAAACCGAATTTCCATAGAGAAGAGGCAGTTCGACAGCGTGCTGACAGCGGCGGAGGAAACCAGACAACGCGCTACCGCATTGGTCGCGGAGGCGTCTATAGACAGAGAGCTTGCCGCAAAGGCGTTGAAGGACGCGGAAAATGAAAAAAAATTAGTTGCCGAAAAGAAGGATAAGCTTGACGAGAGCATCCGAAAAGAAACTAAAAGACTTATAGAAGACAGCGTAGAAGAAGCTAACGAGCTGCTTTACCAAATTAAAGCGTTGCTTGAAAAGCAGGAGCTTAAAGAGGCGGATTTGTTTGAGGCGCGCAATCTGCGCAAAAAGCTTGAAACTATGTCGGCAAACTATGAAGTGAGTGCAGTTATTGAAGACGCACCCGACGACAGTCCGTTGAATATCGGCGATAGTGTATGGGTTAAGACGTTGAAAAAACGCGGTAAGCTTGTATCGGTCAACAGCCGGGGAGAAGCGCAAATTGCCATAGGAAAAATCACAGTAAAGGTAAAGAGCGGCGATTATTATAAGGTAAAGTAAAATAAACAATGACTGAACAGTATTCGCAAACAGTAGAAATAACGGTTTCATCCAAAACCAAGGCAAAGCAATGGATAGGTATCTTCCTTGTATTGTTTGCAATGGGCTTTTTAATGCTTACGATATTTTATAAATGGTATTTTGTTTTTGCGTTCATCGTAATTTTTATAATCGGAGTACTGTATATACATTTTTATAATATAACCGCAAGAGAGTATATCTATGAATTTTCTCCGAAACGTCTCACCGTTGCTAAAAAGGATTTAGTCGGAAGAACGCGCAGAATGATTTCGCTGTTATTTGAAGACGTTAAAAGCTTTTCCATAATGGACGGCTTAAGCGATGAAGGCGATATAGCCGCTTGCAACGCGACGCACGACAGCGGGGTTTATGAATTGATTTATCTATGCGATAATAAGTCGCAAAGATTGCTATTTGCTCCCGATACATATATGATTGCTTTAATAAACGAGGCTATCGGCAAAAAGGCGGAGGATAGTCACCCAAATATTACGGAAGAATGAACTTATGAAAAAAATAATATATCTTGATAATGCCGCTACAACGGCAATTAACCCGGAAGTAGTAAAGATTATGACCGACGCTTTAACCGAGAATTATTATAATCCCTCGGCGCTATACGCGCAGTCTATAGAAATTTCCGATAATATAAAAAGAGCAAGAGAAACTATAAAAACGGCTTTGCACGCTCCCGAAGGCGAATTATATTTTACATCGGGAGGGACGGAATCCAATAATACGGCATTATTTAGAGCAAGAAAGCAAAAAAACGGTAAAATAATTGTCGGTATGGGAGAACACGATTCCGTATTTGCACCCGCAAACGAATTGAAGGCGCAAGGCTATGACGTAAAGTTTGCGCCTATAGATGCGGACGGTACCGTAAACGTAGAGCAATTTAAAGATTTACTTGACGAGAGCGTAAGCCTCGTATCCATTATGCACGCAAGCAATGAGACGGGCGGTGTAAATGATATTGCTTTGCTGTCAAAGCTGACCAAGAAGGTTGCGCCTAAGGCGATATTCCACAGCGACGGAGTGCAGGCGTTTGGTAAAATACCTGTAAATCTGAGGAATACCGAGGTGGATTTATATAGTATATCGGCACATAAAATCAACGGACCTAAGGGTATAGGCGCATTGTTTGTGAGGAAAGGAGTATCCGTTAAGCCGCTGTTATACGGAGGCGGGCAGGAAAATGGTATGCGTTCGGGCACGGAAAACTATCCCTCTATACTTGGCTTTGAATATGCGGTTAAAAACGCAATTTTAAATGATTTTGACAAAAAGTATTCTCAAATGTTTAAATATCGCGAATACTTATATGCAAGTTTATCGTCAAATATAGAGAACTGTAAAATTATTACCGATATAAGCAATTCTGTTCCAAACATATTGACAGTTGCTTTTGACAAGGTAAGAGGCGAGGTTTTATTACACTCGCTTGAAAGATACGGCATTTTAGTAGGCACAGGCTCGGCTTGCAGCTCGCACCACGAAAGCAGGTTTAAAGCGTTGCTTGAGCTTGACGAAAATCATCGAGACGGCGTCATACGCTTCAGTATAGGCGAGCAAAACGAAATGGACGAAATCGACGAGGTTGTAGGTGCTATCAAAACGGAGTTGTTTACACTTACAAAATTCAGAAGAATTTAATGGGAGAGATAAGATGGACAGGGTTATTATAATTCGCTATGGCGAGATATTTTTAAAGGGTAAAAACAAAAGTTATTTTGAAAGCTTATTGATTAACAATATTAAGCATTCGCTAAAAAAATTCAAGCACGAGTTTTCACGCTCTCAGGCAAGATACGTAATAAGCAATTATGACGGCAATTTTGAAGCGGAAATCATCGATACCCTTAAAAAAGTATTTGGAATACATTCATTATCTGTTGCCGACAGAGTAGAATGCGATTGGCAAAACGGCTTTGAACAGATATTGCAAAGCATTAAACGCTTGGCTATATCGCTTGCCGAAGGTAACGTACTGAAAAATCCTACGTTCAGAATGACCGTCAAGAGAGCGGATAAGCATATTCCTATGCGCTCATACGAAATAGCGGCACTGCTTGCCGACGCTGTGCTTAAAAATACGGATTTTACCGTAAATCTTAGCGATTATGATTATGAAATAACCGTAGATATAAGAGAAAACGGCTTTGCGTACGTTTACAGCGAAAAAATTTACGGCGCAGGCGGCTTGCCGGTAGGATGCTCAAGTAAGGGGATGCTTTTGCTTTCGGGAGGTATCGATTCTCCCGTAGCGGGATATATGATGGCTAAGCGCGGAATGAAGCAGTGCGCTGTGCATTTTGCGTCTCCTCCGTATACATCGGAAAGGGCTACAGCTAAGGTTGTTGAGCTCAGGGATATTATAAGTCCATATACTGCGGATATGCCGCTATACATAGTTCCGTTTACTGAAATTCAGCTTGAAATTCACGAAAAATGTCCTGCGGAGTTTATGATTACCATTATGCGCAGATTTATGATGCGCATTGCTTCCGTGCTTGCAAAAAAAGAAGGGTGCAGTGCAATTATAACAGGGGAAAGCCTCGGACAGGTTGCCTCCCAGACCGTTGAGAGTATGACGTCAACAGAGTCCTGTGCGGAGCTTCCCGTATTCAGACCGTTAATAGCCTTTGATAAGGATGAAACTATGGCGCTTGCGGCAAGGATTGGTACATATGAAACCTCTATACAGCCGTTTGAGGATTGTTGTACGATTTTTCTTCCTAAAAACCCGTCCATTCATCCCAATTTGAAAAAAGTAATCGAAGCGGAAAATAAATTGGATATAGACGCGCTTGTTGCAAGAGCAATAGAGGCAGTGCAAAAACGTTAAATAAAAGAACACAATGCAATCGATTTGTATTGTGTTCTTTTAAATATACCTTAGTGATATTTTTAAGTTGATTTATAAAATGTCCTCGCTCCATTCGGGAAAAGTATCTTTAATATACACGGACTTGGATAATGTAGCGGATATTTCTTCGTTATTTATCAGATGACATACAAAAGTATAGTCGACTTTTCCTTCAAATGCTATAGGTGTATCGGTCAACAGAATTCGATTGCCCGAGCCTGCGCTTGAGAAGATTAACTGCGAGCCCAATACGTCCTGTCTGTATATCTCATAATGATAAATTTTTTCGCTATCGAAAGAAATACTGATAGTTCCGTTGTTATTTGACACTTCAAAGTCAATATTTTCTATCTTATCAAATTTAGAGCCGCTTGCCGTCGGAAGATTATTTTGTGCAAAATACTCGGATTTTCTGTATTCTAACGGGGTATTTTCATTTGCAAGCACAACCTGCTTATTTATATTGGTTGAATAGGTATCAACGTCTAATTTTACTATTCCGTCATACGCATCCAAATTGCTTTTCATTTGATGATATTCGGCAGCCTGCTGCCATATTTTAAGTGCGTGTCGGGTGGGATATCCGCCGCCTTTTTCCGTCATAGTATCATCTGTGCCGTGCCATACCAAAACTGTATAAACGTCGTTATAGCTTGCGCTCCAGGCGTCGCTGTTGTTGCCGTCCGCGCGCTCTACGGTACCTGTTTTGGACGCCACCTCAAACGGCAGCGCGCCGAGTGTTTTTGCCGTACCTGATTTTACGGTATCGATAAGCGCCGACGTCATAAGTGAAGCGGTGGATTTTGAAATGACACGGTGTGTTTTTTGCGTTCCTCGTCTCTCGTCCCGCTCATTTGATAGTATTTTATTTCCGTCTTCTATTACAAATCGCACATAAGATGGGGATATATATTCTCCGCCGCGAGCAAGAGTAGAGTATGCGTTTGCAACGCTTATCGGAGTTACGCCCTTTGACGTCGCGCCCAGAGCAAGAGCATAGTTTTTATCTTTATCCTCAATGGCTATGCCCAAGCTGTTTAAATAGTGTGCGCTTACATCCGTGCCGAGATAGTCCATAACCTTAACGCTTACGCTGTTCATAGATTTTTTAATTGCTTCGCGTATATTTGTGTCGCCGTAATATACCCCTCCGTAGTTGTTAGGCGAAAATCCGTTGAAGTCTATCCTTTCATCGGTTATCGGCGTGGCAAGCGAAATCAGATTTCTGTCAATAGCAGGCGCATACACCGCAAGAGGTTTCAGTACCGAACCCGCCTGACGGGAAACAGTATATGGATAGGTTGACGAGTGCGCAAGTACGGCGCCGCTTTCATTGTCAATAATTATAGATACGTTGCCTATACTTTCATTCTCGAAATTTTGCGTATTCAGTCTTTGCTTTTCAAGCGCAAGCTGAAGCTTAGGATTTAGATTCGTATAAATTTTAAGTCCTGAATTACTTAGTTGGTATTTGGTTATGTTCAGAGCGGTGCAAACCTCTTTGATTGCCTGTGAGATATAGAACTCGCAGGTATCGAGCGTTATAGACGCTCCTTCGTTATCGGAATCATCCGATTTTTGTGTTTTTAGCGGCTGTTCTTTAGCTACGTCGAATTCTTCCTTTGAAATATATCCTTGCGAGTGCATAACCTGAAGCACGACGTTTCTGCGCTTAATACTTTCCTCGGGATGCTTAGTAGGCGAATACTTCGCGGGATTTTTAATTATTCCCGCAAGAGTCGCGCATTCGGCAAGTGATAAATCCTCGATATTTTTATCAAAAAACAGATTTGCCGCTTGTTTTATTCCGTACGCGCCGCTGCCGAAATATATTACGGAAAGATACATAGACAGAATTTCGTCCTTGCTGTACATTTTTTCAAGGTTTATAGCAAGGGCAAGTTCCTTGAGCTTTCGCGACATAGTGCGCTCGTGAGTAAGGTGAGTATTTTTAATAAGCTGCTGAGTTATGGTTGACGCGCCTTCCCGTACAGCTCCGGCCTTTATATTATTTACGGTAGCGCCTATCATTCTTGTAAGGTCGTATCCTTTATGCTCGTAAAAACGCTTGTCCTCAAGCGCGACAAAGGCGTATCTTAGGTTATCGCTTACAGTATTTATGTCTACGAAATTTGAATCCGCATACGGAAGCGCATTGCCGTCTGCATCATAAAATGTCGGTACGGCTGTTGCGGTTGGCAAAAGATTTTTGTCTATTTTCTGCGTCGTTGTCCATATGGCGAAGCCTCCAACCGTACAACCGAGTATTACGGCGGGCAACAGTATCAGGGTTATGCAAACGATAAGCAAAATCTTTTTGCGCTTTCGGCGTTTTTCCTGTGCATCTAAAATATTTTGTGGTTCGGAATTGTTTTTCATCTAAATTATTATTGTTTTATCTTAAGTTTTTATGTATAATTAAAATCTGTAAAGAATCTATGCACATATGCGCGCATACGCACGGGAGAAATCAAATCGATATGAAAAAGTATTTTATACATACTTACGGTTGTCAGATGAACGTACACGAATCCGAGAAGTTGGCGGGAATACTGTCAAATAAGGGTTATAGCAAGTGTGCAAACGAAAATGACGCCGATATTGTCGTTTATAATACCTGCTGTATACGCGACACAGCCGAAAGGCGCGCGCTTGGCAACATCGGCGTAATTAAAGGCTTGAAAAAGCAAAAGCCGTCTCTTGTAGTTGCGGTTGTAGGCTGTATGCCGCAGCAGGACGGAGTGGCGGACAGTATCCGTGAAAAGTATCCCTATGTGGACATTGTACTCGGCACGAGAAATATCGCTATGATTGCCGATGAAATAGATAAGGTTTTACAGTCGCGCGCAAATCTTAAAAAACGGAGCGACAAAAAATATCGTTGTTTTAACAACGTATTGCCTGACGATTATCTCAATATAGACGAGCAGACTCCCACTTTACGTACAAGCTATCCCAACGCTTGGGTAAACATAATCTATGGCTGCAACAACTTTTGTTCGTATTGCATCGTCCCGTATGTAAGGGGACGGGAGCTATCTCGCTCTATGAACAGCGTTTTGGACGAGGTCAAGCGTTGCGTGGACGAAGGATATAAAGAAATTACTTTGCTTGGACAAAACGTCAATTCTTACGGCAACGATTTATCCGACGGTACGAATTTTGCTAAGCTATTGCACAGTATAGACGCTTTGCCCGGAAAATTCCGCGTAAGATTTATGACATCGCATCCTAAGGACCTTACCGACGCGGTTATCGATGAAATGGCGGCTTCCGATAAAATTTGTTCAAATCTGCATCTGCCGATACAGGCGGGCTCCGATAAGGTGCTTAGAGATATGAACAGACGATACGACAGAGAAAAGTATTTGAGTCTGATTGACAAGCTCCGTTCCCGTATGCCGGATATAGGAATTACCACCGATATTATGGTTGGTTTTCCGACAGAAACGGAAAAGGATTTCTGCGATACTCTTGAAATAGTCGAACGCGTGCGCTTCTCAAATGCGTTTACGTTCATATATTCGCCACGAAAAGGCACTCCCGCCGCACTTATGGAGCAGATTCCGTATTCGATAAAGCAGGAGCGTATTTCAAGACTTATTGCGCTACAGAACCGCATAACAAAAGAAATTTCCGACACTTACACAGGCGGAGTATACGAGGTGCTTTGCGAGGATTTAGCACCTAAGCGCAGCGACAAGGTATGCGGACGAACCGACAGCGGCAGACTTGTCACTTTTGACGGAACAAAGGAAGATATTGGAAAATTTTTCAACGTGAAAATAACTCAGTCGCGTTCGGCGTCTTTATTCGGTACTAAAGAGGGTGATGTATTATGACAATAGATAAAAAAAAGCTTTCTCCGATGATGCAACGGTATTTTCAAATAAAGGAGCAGTATCCCGACTGCTTGCTGTTTTTCAGATTAGGCGACTTTTATGAAATGTTCTTCGAGCACGCGGAAACCGCCTCACGGGTTTTGGACTTGACTCTCACAGGCAGGGATTGCGGACTTGAGGAACGCGCGCCTATGTGCGGAGTGCCTCATCACGCGGTAGACAATTATATCAGACGGCTTATAGAGGCAGGCTACAGGGTTGCTATTTGCGAGCAGTTATCCGACCCAAGTACGACGAAAGGACTCGTAGAGCGCGACGTAGTGCGCGTGGTATCGAGCGGCACCGTTATGGAGGATGATATACTCGATGAAAATAAGTCAAATTATCTGCTATCGGTTTTTTCTGCAAACGACGCTTTCGGGCTTGCCTGGACGGATATTTCTACAGGCGAATTTTACGTTTACGAATATAAAGGCGATGACTTTTTAAACCGACTTTCGGATTTTATAGGAAGTATAACGCCCGCCGAGGTTATCTGTAACGAAAAGTTTTTATCCGAATATCAAAAGCTACAGTATTTCAAGGCTACGGATATGCGCGTGCATTGCTACTATGATTTTGCCTATTCGCTTGCAACGGCTACTAAAAAAGTTCTCAATGCGTTTAATATAGCGTCTTTGTCCGCCTTTGAATGCGAGGATAAAAACAATTCCGTGTGTGCCGCAGGCGGATTACTCGAGTATCTTGCTCAGACGCAGAAGCGAGTACTCGGTCAGCTTACCAAAATTACGGTTGTAAGAGATAAGTCGTTTATGATGCTCGACAGCGCTACGCGTAAAAATCTTGAGCTCATTTCACGTGCGCGCGACAATAAAAGACAGGGGTCTCTGCTTTGGGTTTTAGACAAAACAAAAACCGCAATGGGCGCAAGAACGGTGCAGCATTACATAGAAAAGCCCTTGCAGGACTCGGTAATGATAAATAAACGACTTGACGCCGTAGAGGAGCTTGTCAACAGCAGACTTTTGCGCGAGCGCATATCCGACGCGTTTTCTACCGTTCGCGACCTCGAAAGGTTAAACGGAAAGCTTGCATACGGAAACTCGACGCCAAAGGACCTGCTTTCTATATCCGACACATTGTCCGCATTGCCGTCCATTAAATCGATGCTGAAGGATGTAAAATCCTCATTGTTAAAGGAAATTGCAAAAGGCATTCACACTCTCGAAAATCTCAACGCAACTCTTGAAAGCGCATTGGACAGAGAATCGGTGGTCGATTATAAAAATAAACCTTATATAAAACAAGGTTATGACGAGCAGTATGATATGTATAGTAATATCCGCACAAACTCTGCCCAATGGATTACCGACCTTGAAACACGCGAAAAGGAAGAAACGGGCATTCGTACGTTAAAAGTTAACTTTAACAGAGTATTCGGCTATTATATCGAGGTGTCGAAATCCTTTGCGGACAAGGTGCCTTATCGCTATCAGCGCAAGCAAACTCTTGTAAATGCCGAGAGGTTTATAACCGACGAGCTTAAGGATATAGAAAACAGAGTTCTCACCGCCGAGGCAAACGTACAGAATATTCAGACGAGAATATTTTTCGAGCTTAAAGAAATGTGCGTAAATGAGTACGCAAAATTACAATCTACGGCAAACGCGCTCAGCACTCTTGACGCCTTGCTGTCGTTTGCCAACGTCTCGGTTGCAGGCAAATATGTTAAACCAAAAATCGGTGACAAAATAAACAAAATAGATATCCGAGACGGTAGGCATCCCGTGGTCGAACAGCTTTTGGACAAGGGTTCATATGTACCCAACGACACATTGCTGGATAGCAACGATAACCGCACTATGATAATTACAGGTCCTAATATGGCGGGTAAGAGTACTTATATGCGACAGGTTGCAATCATTACGCTTATGGCTCATATCGGATGCTTTGTACCTGCTAAATCCGCAGAAATTGCTTTGACTGACAGGATTTTTACACGTATCGGAGCAAGCGACGACTTAAGCAGCGGACAAAGTACGTTTATGGTAGAAATGATAGAGGTTGCCACAATTTTAAATTATGCCACAGGCTCAAGCCTGCTCATACTCGACGAGATAGGCAGAGGCACTTCAACATTTGACGGTCTTTCAATAGCCTGGGCTGTGCTTGAATATATAACAAAAAACCTGCGCGCAAAGACACTGTTCGCCACGCATTTTCACGAGCTTACAGAGCTTGACGATTTAGACGGCATTCAAAATTACAGAGTGCTTATCAGTCAGGTCGGCGACAGTATAGTGTTTCTGCATAAGATAGCGAGCGGAGGGGCGGCGCGAAGCTTCGGAGTTGAAGTTGCGGCGCTTGCGGGCGTATGTAAGCCTGTAATAGAAAGAGCAAAATGTATTATGGACAGTCTTGAGGCGGACAGCAAACGTAGGGATACCAACGAAATGCTTTTAAGCTCCGCTAAGGATAACCTTACAGCACAAATAGGACTGTTTGACTGCGCAAAGAGCAAGATTGAGGAGCAGATTAGAAATACCGAGGTAGACAATCTGACTCCGCTACAGGCGCTGACAATACTGTCTGATTTAAAGAAACAGCTTGATAATTGAATGATTGCGTTTTAACTTAAAACGGGAGAGTTTATGGGAAGAATTAACGTACTGCAACCAAAGGTTTTCAATATGCTCGCTGCGGGAGAAGTTGTAGAAAATCCCGCGTCTGTTGTCAAGGAGTTAGTTGAAAATTCGCTTGACGCAGGAGCGACCGAAATAGATATAACAGTCGAGCAAGGCGGCATAAGAAAAATACAGGTAAGCGATAACGGTATCGGCATTTTAAAAGAGGATTTACGTACCGCATTTGTGCCGCACGCCACCAGTAAAATAAATGACATAAATGACCTTGACAGTCTATCGACGTTGGGCTTCAGAGGCGAAGCGCTTGCAAGTATAGCGTCCGTAAGTGAAATTACGATGGCTTCGGCATCTAAAGCGCAGGGAACCGCCTCCAAAATTACGCTTAGCGGCGGTATCGTTACGGGAGAGTCGCCGGACAGCAGAAATCAAGGCACTATTATCACCGTTGAAAATTTGTTTTTCAACACTCCTGCAAGACTCAAATTTTTAAAAAAGCCTGCTAATGAACTTAGACAAATAGTAGATATTGTCAGAATACTTGTGCTTTCCAATCCCGGAGTTTCGTTTACGCTTAATAACGAAGAAGGCGAAATTCTTCATCACGAAAGCGGCTCGCTTGCAGACGCAATCTGTGCCGTTTATGGCGCTAAGACCGTTGATAAGCTGCTTGAAATTAAAGATAATTATGACGGTACGATAAAAGTAAACGGATTTATTTCGTCCTGCGATTTCACAAAGCCTAACAGAACATATCAGACCGTTATTATAAACGGACGCGCCGTGACCGACATAACAATTCAGACCGCTGTAGAAAAAGCATATGGCGATTATCTTATGAAGCGCGCATATCCTATGTTTGTACTTGACGTGCTTATGCCGTTTGACGAGGTTGACGTCAATGTTCATCCCCGCAAATCCGAGGTCAGATTTTACGATAAACAAAAGATATTCGGAGCGGTTTATCACGCAGTTCAGGATACTATAAATGCAAGTATAGGAAAAAGCACCGTTGGCTTCGACTTATCAAAACAAGCCAATAGTAGTCTGTCTATTAGCACTGAAAGCGATACTGCAAATTTAAACAAAGATATTACAAGGCAAGAACAGCAAATCGAAAACACAAGAATAGAGCAAGCCAAAATCGATACAACGTTTCTTTTTTCAGGCAAAAACGCTCCATATCAGAATAGCGTGCCCGTGAAAAAACTCAGCGGCTTCAGCGAACCTCGCGGAGTGATGGATTTTTCATTTCCGCAAACATATAAACAAACACCCGGGAGTACATCGTCTGCTTCTAATTTTAAATTGACCGAACAGTCGGAACAGGATAAAGCCGAGGTTTTTGACGGAAAAATATTAGGGCAGTTATTTGCCACCTATTTGCTTGTGGAGCGCGATGAAAAGCTTTATATAATCGACCAGCACGCGGCTCACGAGCGCATTTTGTATGACAAATTAGTTGATAATTGCACGTCGCATTATTCTCAGACGTTATTATCTCCATATAAGCTTTCACTTAGTTCGATCGAGGAGGACTATATCGAAAAAATACTTCCGACTTTAAGTGCTATGGGCTTTGAAATCAACCGCAACGGCTATACTTATGATGTTAAAGCCGTTCCGGAGCTTGTAGCTCAAATGAATTTATCCGAATTTTTCAGCGAACTGTTTTCAAATATGTTAGATGAAAACAAACTTACGCTTGCGGGCTTGCTCAAAGAAAAATTGTGCCAACAGGCTTGTAAAGCAGCTATTAAAGGCGGGGAAGTGCTTTCAAGAGAACAAATTCAGCAGGTGATTAAAAATTATGTCAGCGAAGAAGGCACGCTTCCGAGCAAATGTCCGCACGGCAGACCTGCAGTAGTCGTACTTGACAAACGCGAATTTGAAAAAATGTTTAAACGGATAATATAAAAGCTATGCCAATAAATTATCAACCGATTTATATCGCAGGACCTACAGCGTCCGGTAAATCCGAGCTCGCTCTAAAATTAGCCGAGCAGTTTGACAGTGTAATAATTTCAGCGGACAGTATGCAGATATATCGGGGGCTTGATATCGGCACAGCTAAGGTCTCGAAGGAAATAAGAGCAAAATACGAGCATAAGCTTATTGATATTATAGATTGCGACGAGGAATTTTCCGTAGCGCAGTTTGCAGAGCTTGCAAAAAAAGAGATTGATAGCGCAATATCGCAAGGAAAATTACCTATAATAGTAGGCGGAACGGGTCTGTATTTTGAATCGCTTTTATATCCTATGACCTTCGGTAAAACAATAAAGAACGAAGAACTCAGAAGCGAATTAGCCAAAGAGTACGAGCAGTTTGGCGCACGGCATATGCACGATAAGCTTCGTGAGCTAGATAGCGAAACCGCCGAGCGTTTACATCCAAACGATAGCAGACGAATTATACGCGCGCTTGAAATTATATTAACTACCGGTAAAACGCTAAAACAAAACTCGGATAACCAACCCACACCTAAGGCTGTTATGGTGGCGCTCAATACCGTACGTGAAAAGCTTTATGACAGAATAAATGAGAGAGTTGACAAAATGTTTGAAGAAGGTCTGATACAAGAAGTCTTATCTGTCGGAAGCTTTGACTATCAATCGATGCAAGCAATAGGTTATAAAGAATTTTCCGATTGCAAATATACAAAACAGGACGGTCAATATTTAATAAGCAACGACGAGTTGAATCGTATTAAATCGCTTATTCAACAGCATACACGAAATTATGCCAAGCGCCAGATTACTTGGTTTAAAAAATACGACTTTATACGATGGTTCGAGTGCGGAGATTATCAAAATGCCATCGCATATATTAAAGAGCAATTATATGTTTTTTGATTGATTATTACGATACGATAACGCAAACATAATAAACCTAAACTATTATACAAAATAAATAAAATTATAATACTTTATTTGCAGGAAGTAAAAATATGGACAAAAATTCAGCTAAAAAACTGAGAATGCAGTGTGAAAAATCTTTAGCAGTACAATTTGAACGATTGGACAAAATTGCTCTTTATAATCAAAAAAAAGTACTCGACGCTTTTAAAAATCAATCTGTACAGGCGCGTCATATGTGCGGAACTACGGGCTACGGATACGACGATATAGGACGCGATACACTGTGCAATTTGTATGCAAATATATTCAATGCCCAAGGCGCAATAGTTTCGCCAAGCATTGTTTCGGGTACTCACGCATTGACTTTGATGTTATTCGGCGTATTACGACCGAATGACAAGCTATTAGCTGTATCGGGTATGCCGTACGATACGCTTACTGATGTAATTTTAGCAGAAAACAAGGGCTCTCTTAAAGACTTTGGAATAAGCTTTGAACACATCGAATTAAAAACAGGCAATAATCAGACTTCGTTATTTGATTTTGAAGCTATCGAAAAAAAACTAAAAGCGGAGAAAATCAAAGCTATTTTTGCCGCTCGCAGCCGCGGATACAGCCTAAGACAGGCGATAAGCGTAGAACAAATAGCCGAGCTGATAACGTTTGTAAAGCGAATAAGTCCGTCAACACTTGTTTTAATCGATAATTGCTATGGAGAATTTGTTGAAACAATCGAACCGACCGACGTAGGCGCAGATTTAATGGCAGGTTCGCTCATAAAAAATATCGGCGGTGGAATTGCGCCTACAGGCGGATATGTCGCAGGCAGAAAGGATTTAGTCGAACAGGTTTCCTATAGGTTGACTGCGCCGTCTCTCGGAATGGAGGAAGGCTCATACGCCTATGGTTATTTGCCTTATTATCAAGGACTGTTTTTTGCGCCTTCTACAGTAAAAAATGCGCTTAAAGGCTCTCTTTTATTCGCAAAAGCTTATACAGAACTGGGTTTTGACACTTTACCTAAGCCCGATATGTATCCGTACGACATAGTTACAAGTATTAAGCTTGGCAGCGCCGAAAAGCTTATAGATTTCTGCGGAGCAATTCAATCGATTTCTCCGATTGACAGCAATGTAAAGCCTATGCCTTGGGATATGCCGGGATATCAGGAGCAAGTAATTATGGCAGCCGGAACATTTGTACAAGGTTCGTCTGTAGAATTGAGTGCGGATTCTCCAATCAAAGAACCGTATATAGCTTACATCCAAGGTGGCGTCACATACGAACACGCCGTGCTTGCTTTAGAACATACGCTTGAGGCTTTATAATTCAAATTCGGTAAGTTCTTAAGTCTTTAAATATAAATTTCCTCTGAATATTGTGTATTTTATCGCTATTTATGCGCAAAACCTGTGTTTTACGCATAGTATATTGTGTATAAAACAATAACGCAGCTTTATAGCCCTGCTTGCGTGTGGTTTCAACGGGCGGCATAAAGCCGCCCCTTTAAAACCCCACCAGCACGCACAAAAACAAACAACAAGGAAAACATCAAACATTCACCCAATCGCGCTTAAAATCCTTTATGCGACGTCAAAATTGATAATATGTAATCTTGCCTGCTATCTATAGTGCTTGAATTCTGCAAAAGACGAGTAACAACACGGCAAACTTGCTCTGCTTTCAAATTATCCGCTATAAGCTTAAAATCAGAACTGCGATACACTCGCCCATTGTATCGACGTTCAAAACCAGACACGCAACCATCAGACAATGACTGCAATACCTCGTCAACAAGCTTATCGTGTACACCCGTATACACGCCTGCGGTAGTCATTTTATTTTTTAATATCTTTAGCAAGCTAATATCATTATCATTTTCATTAGGTTTTGATTTGGTTTCGGTTAGGTTTTCGTTTGGTTTTTCGGTGGTTTCATTTTGGTTATCTTCTTTACGAGGTCTGCCACCCTTACAGCCATTTTCATACCTCGCACGATTAGCCAATAGCTGCGGCTTTACAAGCAGAAACACTGCAAGGTCAACGCCCTGCAACTCGGTTTCGATATTCTCAAAAGCAAATTTAAATATAGCGTCATATATCCGCGCTTGATTTTCTAACGGCAAAACGCTTATAGCCTCGTAGAACGAGCCATAAAACACGAAAGAATTACAAGTTAATTGTTTTCTGTCCATACTGTCCCCTAATTGTATATAGGCAAATCGTCAAGCCAAACGCACATATCGGATATGCTCCGAAATGAGATATAATAACTACCCTTGCGCACCGATGAGCAAGAGTAGTAAAGCATAACGCGATAGCACTTTGCAGACGTTGTATAAACTGCTACAACGGCATATGTAAAGCGTGATAACATTCGGTATAAAATAAATCTATCCGTAGCGCAATCCACCTTAAAACGCTTTGCAAAGTGCCTTGTATGCGTTAAAATTTCAAGTTGCAATCTTGTTGGCATACTATTGTGCAAACATTAAAGATAACGACGGCATAGCGACAAGAAAATCACGGATACCACATACAGCATTTGTAAATTCAGATTTTGCCACGTTAAAATTTTGCTCACTAAAATATTTAGTAAAATATTTATCAAAATAATTCCGTACATCGTCCAAACTTTTATTACTAACCGCAAGGCGAATAAGCGTACAATAAAATTTATATAAATCATAAGACAAAAAATCAAAATTAGACATATGCACCCCTCCTAATCTCTATAGCCGTGTTTAATATCGCTTATGCGATAAAAATGTTTACGAGTTTGACCCCGCATATCTAAATAAAAAACATCGTGAAGAACATAACTACGCCAAACGTTATAACAAGACGCAACACGAAAACTTAAGCAAAATTTGTCAAATGATTCACAAAATATTTTTGTGAGTTTTTCAAGATTTATAGGACGCAAAGGAACTATACGTACGTGAAAATGTTCTTTTTGTTCGTAAGGTTCGGGCAAATGTCTAATATAAGAAAAAGATTTTATTTTACCCTTGCTTATAAGTGTATCTAAAATAGAAAGCAAAAAATAATCGCTATTATAACTAATCGTATTAATTGGCTTCTTTGTTATCATTGTTTTACACTCCTAATAAAAAAATGTTGCTTTGTAATCGCCTACAACAAAGCAACATTACTATTTATAAGCACCCGCGCATCGTGCTTCCATAGTCCTATTAAATTGTTTCGGCGATTATACGCTTAATAAGCGTAATTTAAAGATAGCACGCTTAATAGGCGTAGTCAAGTATTTTTACGCTTATTACGTGTAAAATTATTATGAGGTGTTAAAATGGTAACGTTAAACGAAATTAAGCAAAGATTAGCAATAGCAATTCAACAAAGCGGAAAAACGCAAACTGAAATAGCAAGGCAATTAAAGATACGACAACAAACAGTATCACATTATGTCAAAGGTGATATAATGCCCGCTTTCGACACATTCGCTAATCTCTGTATTATCTTAGATTTGGACGCTAACGAGATATTAGGCATTAACTGAATTTAAAATAGTTTAGCTAAATCACTTTTAGCATAACGGATAGTATATACTTTAATCTTTTTAGCAGGCTCGTCTACTCCATAAAATATTACGTAGTTTTTTACTAATATTTTACGTAACTCGAAATTTACATCATAATTGGCAAGCGGTGCAAATTTAGGAAAATTACAAGCATTGTCCAATGCATTGTATATTTCATTGTACAAAGCTTCAGCAGCGGGAACGTTATCGAGCTCAATACGTATGTAATGCAATATTTTATCTAAGTCACTTATTGCATTTTGCGTATATTCTAAATTAAATCTTACGCAAGCCATATTTTGCTCCTAATTCATTCATAACATCAAATCCATCACGTAAACGCCCGTTTAATTCGTCTTCTCTACCCTCTATTATTGCTTGGTACATTTCATACTTAGCCTGTTGCAATTCATATGCGGAAGCACTCATAACAACTAAATCGGCGTAGCCGTTTTTGGTAACAAAAATAGGCTCTTTGCTCTCGTGGCACATTTCGGATATTTGTGCGGTCTTTGCTAAATCTCTAATCGGAATGATTGTAGGCATACTGTAACCTCCATAGCTTTGTATTATAATTATATGATTATTATTATGCATTGTCAAGAAATTATAACAACTCAAATTGTAACACCGTTGAGCAACCTCGATACAAGACAGCGCTGAACAACTACATTTATAAACCCAGCTCAGCACCGCCGGTCGTGATACCAAGAACATAGCACCGTTAATGCACACGGTAGTTTAACCCGGCTCAGTTGCGCAGCTGTCTATGCACCAACTGCTAATGGACAATTTGTCCGTATAGTGGACTTTTTGTCCTTGTGTATGGACAATTTTTCCAAGCTCAAAACACGATACGTATCCCAACTTGGACAATTTGTCCGCAAGTCGATTTTACTTTATATACTACGTATATAACACGTCATTTGTAATACAAAATCGCACAACTTTTTCGCCGTTATTCGTGGGTACGGCGCGCGCGGGTGTACGCCTGTATGTGCGCGTGCGTATGTGACTTACTCTTATTATTATATATTATATAAGCATATCGCGCGCCTGCGTCACGTCTGACCCCCACGTGCGCGTGTATGCGCGCACGTGGGAATATTGCCGAGCTGTTAATTGCGTACGTTCTCTACAAACCTTACAAGCTTGCTTGCCTCTTATTGGCTTTACGTTTTTATCAATCCCCCTTGCATATTGTGCGTTACTACCGCGCTTCGCTTGCTTTGCATTAAAAGTGACGTAAGCGTCGATATATTTATCGTTTCTATATTATCGTGCGTCTACGACGCGTACATAACTTTTAACGCCTCTACTAAGCGTAGGCTCCCTGCGGGGCTACTGATTATGATTATTTTAAGTTTTGGAGTTTTTTTGACTTTTCGTTTTTGCGGATATTTCAAATGCTTTGCGTGATGTCCTGCTGTTGAGCGTTAAATTAGCTGAGCGTTAGAGGGGGATTGATTATCGGACTTTCAGTACGGCAACCAAGCTTTTAGGCTTTCCGTTCACTACTGTTAAGATATTGACCTACTCGCGGTGCATACGCTCGACCTACCCTATGCCTTATTTTAAGTGACAAATTGTCCATATATTTATATTGAATTTCGGTATTCTGATAAATTTTACATCTGTAGAATGCTGAAAATTGATTTTTTAGCCTTAGAATTTTTGTCCATAAAAAAAATAGTTCACAGAGTTTACTCTGTGGACTATTTGAATTTGATAACTTCAACACCTGTGTTTTGCGCATAATTTAATATATGTGCTTTACCCTAATTTTGATAGAATTTTGCTTAAAAAATTACATTCATACTCTAAATTATACTGAACAGAATTTCATTATTGTTGAAATTTAAAATATGTTTCTTGCATCGATTTTGCGTCTATGCTCTGTGTGCCTGCGGATTCCGATAAAATATGCGGAGTTAAATTATTCTTTATTATTACCTCGCAGAAAGGTTCAAACTCCGGTCCGTATACTGTATCCTCAAATGTCAAATGGCGGATTTCCCCTTTGGCGCCGAACTGAATTTTACTAAAATGTACGTGCATATTTTTAGTTTTTTCCTCGCCCAATCCGTCAAATAATTTATCTATTATTCGTTGAAAATCTTCAGACGTCTTTAACGCGCCCTGATATAGGCTGTTCACGTGTCCGAAATCTACGCACGGATAAACATTTTGAGCTAATTGACAAAGCTCTATCACCTCTTCTACTGTGCCTATCTGAGCCTGCTTTCCCATAGTTTCCGGACAAACAATCAAATCGCTCAGCCCAAGTTCATTTATAACGGACAATGCACGCATAAAATTATCCTTAGCACGTGCAAACGCTTCTACTCTTGGCTGTTTTCCTTCTGCTCCTGTATGAAACACACATCTCGAACCGTGGAAATGCTTTAATGCCTTAAGTGAACTTGTAAGATAAGTAATCGAATTATCCGCTTTATCCTGCTCTACAGACGCAAAATTTATAAAATATGGCGCGTGAACGCTCATTTCTATATTGTACTTATCGGCTTCGTCTCCTATTGCTTCGGCTGTTTGAGAGCTTATGCGAACACCTCGTCCAAATGAATACTCAAACAAATCGAGTCCTTTATTTCTAAGCCATTTTGGCATTTGTAATGTTAATGTATTGCTTTCAATCGTAAAGGTTTCATCGTGTCCGGATGGACCGAATTTAGCCGTGTCATAATTCATAATTATCTCCTAATTCAGCTCTGTTAAATGCCTAACGCAAGCTTCGTCATAAGCAAGCTGATTTTTTAGTTCATCGGACGAAGAAAACTTTTTTATATCCCTCAAATACGAAATAAAAGATAATTTTACGGTTTGTCCATACAAATCGCCGTCAAAATCCAATATAAACGCTTCGATGGAAAAGCTTTCTATATCGAACGTAGGTTTTGAGCCGACATTGGTCATAGACGCATATTTAGTATTACCGACTTGCAATATAGTGGCATATACACCGTTAGATAGCGGTAGCTTATCATCTGATATTCGTATATTTGCTGTTGGAAAACCGAGTTTTGTCCCGACACGTCTTGCGTGTATGACCTCGCCTATCATAAAATAAGGTTCAGTAAGCAACGAATTTAACGTATGTAAATCCCCCGTTGTAACAAGCTGCTTCATTGACGAAGTGGATATTTTATGTCCGTCAACTTCTTCAAACGGAACTGTAATTACTTTTATATGCTTGTTATGGCAATAACTTTTTAGCAATTCAACGTCACCTGAAGCTTTTTTGCCAAACGTATAATCACTACCTGTGATAATTGCTTTTATATTATAATTTTCTGTAATTAAATCTAAAAATTCTATCGGTTCAAGCTCCGCAAACTCCAAATCAAATTTAGTAGAAATCACATTCTGCAATCCCAAACCTGAAAGCGCGTTTACACGCTCGTCAAAGCAATATATTTGCTTATCTTTGCCAATTAAAACCGATGGGTCGTTTGAGAAGGTAAATAACGCGCTTTCAACATCATTATGAGATAAAGCATAATTACAGGCAGTATTTATAAGCAAACTGTGCCCTTTATGTATACAGTCAAAAAATCCAAGCGCTAAAACTATCGGCTTGTTATATTTATCTTTTAAATCAAACAACTTCATAATCTTGTTTTAAGCGTTAAATTTTTGTCCCTAATTTCTCCGAGTCCCACCAAAATTCCGTCTATCGACATGGATATTGTTGATACATTTTCTCTATCATATTTTATCTTTACACCGTTAAGCACCTTACTGCCCGCTACAGAATTTAAATCGATTTTTTCATACTGCATTAGAGCGGTTTCTATAGGCAAGATATATTTTAGCGGCTCTTTTTCAAACTCATTTAAAGCAACGGAAGTATCTAAGAGAAAATCTCCCGTTTTAGTACGGCAAAGCGATGTCATATAACCTACGGTATTCATCTGTTGTGCCATATCTCTTGCTATAGCGCGTATGTAGGTTCCGCTTCCGCAGGTTATTCTAAAAGCAAATTCATTTTGTACAAGTTGATAATCCACAGAGTTTTTAATTTTAGCACTGCTCTCATCAAATACATCGCAAGGTAAATTTACAATATCGCCCGGACAACCTAAAAGCGTAATTTCGGATATAGTAACTTGTTTGGGGTTTAATTCCGCAACACCTCCGTTTCTTGCAATATCGTAGGCTTTTTTACCGTTTATGGATTTTGCCGAATACTGCGGAGGCATCTGCAAAACTGTTCCTACTAAGTTTGGAATTGCTTTTTCCACATCGCTCTTGCAAATAATGCGATTATCGGTTTGGGTAATTATTCCGCCGCGGTCTAATGTATCAGTTGCTGTTCCGAACTTGAACGTTGCAATATATGTTTTTTGTTTTTGCAACATATAGTCAAATAATCTTGTTGCATTGCCTATAGCAATAGGCAATACGCCTACAGCTAACGGGTCCAGCGTGCCAAGATGCCCTACCTTACATTTTTCCTGTGTTGCTCTCCTTAAAATTCCGCGGACCTTGACAACGACATCGCTTGACGTCATATTTAAAGGCTTTAAGATATTTACAAATCCTTTCACTCGCGGACCTCTGTACAATATAAATTTAAGTTTAATTCTACTTATATAGGCAATCTATCATTGGCAAGCTTAACTATCTTTTCTATAACATCCTCAAGATAACCGTTAATGCGGCAGCCTGCGGCGGCTGCGTGACCGCCTCCGCCCATTGTCATTGCAATATCCGACGCGTCAATATCATACTTGGTACGTATGCTAAGCTTAAAGTTATGACTGCCAACCTCTGCAAGAGCGTACGCAACCTTAACGTCGTTTATTGCAATAAGCTCCGAGATTATGCCCTCCGTATCGGAGGCTGACGTATCGGTTGCAGAAAAATCGCTATCGGCAAATACAATAACGGCAATCTGATTATTTGAAAAAAATCGACATTTCTGAAGGACACGACATTTTAACTGAAACTTATTAAGCTCCGTACTTCTGAAAACTTTGTAAATTATGTCCGAGCCGTCAATATCATAGCTCAACAGCTCGCTTGCAATATTGTGAGTTTCCTGCGTTACGCTTGAATACGCAAAGCAGCCTCCGTCTGTAACTATACCTGCAAAAATCAAGCCCGCGATATCTTTATCGATTGCCTTTATTTGTTTAAGCAGCTTAAAAATGATTTGAGCGCAGGCGCAAGCCTCGCTTTCAACCAAACATACTTCGGCAAATCTCGCAAAGCTCTTATGATGGTCGATAGCAATCTGAGCTTTTGCGGACAAATAGGATTTCATACACTGTCCAAGTCGGTCTATGCCTGCGCAGTCTACGCTTATTGCAAGCTCGTGTACGCCTTTACTCGGGAAAGCTATATTCTCGCTATTGTGCAAACACAGATATTTGGACGGAACAGGCATATCGCAATATATATTTACTTTTTTGCCCTGTTTTTTAAGTGCAGAATATAATGCGAGCGCGCTTGAAAGAGTGTCTCCGTCGGGATTAGTATGGCAATAAACCGCGACATCGTCTGCGCGGTTTATCATTTTAATGATTTGCGAATACCTTTCGTCACTCATAATTTAATCTTCAACAGGATTATCCGTATCGGAATAACCGTCTTTCTTTATCTGTGCCAATAGATTTTCTATAACAGAGCTATGCTCCTCGGTTTTGTCCAGTACAAAATTGAGTTCCGGAAGCAATCTCATCTGAACGCAATCCTTAAGTCGGTTACGTATAAACACGGAGGCTCGACAAACCGTATAGAATGCTTCTTTTATCAACTCGGAATCGGATGCATACACAGACACGTAAACCTTTGCGTATTTTAGGTCGGGAGTAGTGCGCACCTTAGTTATTCCTATAATCGCATCGCCCAAGCGCGGGTCCTTTATGTCCTCGGCGATTATTTTGGAAATCTGTCGCGTAAGCTCGGAGTTAATACGCTCCATTTTAATTGTCATTTTGCATCTCCATTACAAACGCTTCTATGACGTCGCCTTCCTTGATATCCTGATAGTTGGTCAATGTTACGCCGCATTCAAAGCCTCTCGCCATTTCCTTGACGTCGTCCTTCTCGTGGCGCAAGGAAGCAATCTCGCCCGTATATTCCACCGTTCCGTTACGGATAAGACGCGCCTTGGCGTTTCTTGCGATTTTGCCGTCCACAACATAACAGCCTGCGATTGTGCCGACTCCCTTGATTTTATATACTCTGCGTATTTCTGCGCTTCCGAGTATAACCTCGCGGAATTTAGGCTCGAGCAAGCCTTTAACGGCTTTTTCGATGTCTTCAATCGCATTGTAAATGATATCGTAAAAGCGAATATCGATTTTCTTCTGCGCCGCCAAGGTCTTTGCATTCGTATCGGGACGAACGTTAAAGCCTATTATTATAGCTCCCGCGGTTTCGGCAAGCAAAACGTCGCTTTCTTTAATTCCGCCGACTGCGCTATGGATAATATCGATAGTGACCTCGTCGTTTCCAAGCTTAGCAAGCGACTGTTTAACCGCTTCGACCGAGCCTTGGACATCCGCCTTAATAATGAGCTTAACGGACTTGAGTTCGCCTTTGGATATCTTGTCAAACAAATCGTTAAGCGACACCGAGGTACTCTGCTGCTGAGCGCTCGCAAGCTTCAGCTTGCGTTCTTCCGCAAGCTCTCTTGCAAATTTTTCATCGGCTACGACGTCAATACGGTCACCCGCTTCGGGAACGTCGTCCCAACCCGTAACGGATACGGGCATTGACGGACCTGCGGTTTTGACCTTTCTTCCTTTATCGTCAATCATAGCGCGGATTTTACCCGTGCAAATACCGGCAACCACGTTATCGCCGACGTGAAGCGTACCTGTCTGAACAAGAATCGTTGCAATTTTTCCGAGTCCTTTATCGAGCTTTGCTTCAATAATAGTACCGCGGGCGTTTCTGTTGGGATTTGCGCGCAGCTCCTCAAACTCGGCTCTCACGAGTATCTGCTCAAGCAGTTCTTCAACGCCCTGACCTGTTTTTGCCGATACGTTTACTACGGGCGTTTCGCCACCCCATTGCTCGGGAGTTACGTCGTGTTCGGTCAGTTGCTGAAGTACTCGGTCGGGATTGGCGCCGGGACGGTCAATCTTATTGACAGCAACGATTATCGGCACCTTAGCCTGCTTGGCGTGATTTATAGCTTCAATGGTTTGCGGCATAATTCCGTCGTCGGCGGCTACAACCAATATGGCAATATCCGTAACTTGTGCGCCGCGAGCGCGCATCGATGTAAACGCTTCGTGTCCCGGAGTATCGAGGAAGGTTATGGGATTTCCGTTTAAGGTAATCGTATAAGCGCCGATATGCTGAGTTATTCCGCCTGCCTCGCCCTTTGTAACCTGCGTTTTTCTTATATAGTCAAGCAAAGAGGTTTTACCGTGGTCAACGTGCCCCATTATAGTAATAATAGGAGGACGGGAAACGAGGTTATCGAGGTCTTCCACTTCATCCACCTCAAGCTGTGCGGTGAGCGTATCCTCAAAGGTTACCTCGGGCTTATACTCGAGTGTAATTTTAAATTCTTCTGCGACAAGCTCCGCAGTGGCGAAATCGATGCTGTCGTTTATCGTTTTCATAATGCCGAGAACAAACAGCGTTTTTACGATTTCGGCGGCAGACTTACCTATTTTTTCGCTTAACGTTTTAATAGATACCGGGTCTGTTGTGATAACTGCGTTTTCTATAACTATGGTTGAACTGTTGCCACCGTCGCGATTGCGGTTGATTTTATAGTTGCGTACAACTATTTCGCCGTCCTCGTCAAATGAAATACGGTCGTCGACAATATAGCCCTTCTTAAGAAGCGCGCGCTTGTTCATCGTACGGTCGTCAAACTTATTGGAATTTCCCGCTCCGCCCGGTTTTCCGTTTTTACCCTTCTGTCCGCTCGGTTTTGCGGGAGGGAAAGGCTGAGGCGCCGCCGAAGGCATACGCGTAACTCCCATAGGCGTACGCGAACCGCCGAGTCCCTGAGGTCTGCCTCCCGGCGTCTGCGGTCTCGGACCGCGCGGCTGTTGATATCCGTTGCTTCCGAAAACTCTTGTCTGAACCTTGGGCTTAGCGGTAGGAGTCGGCGGAACGTAAACGCGTCTGACCTCTCCGTCCTCGGATACTATAACCTGTTCAAACGGAGTCTTAGCCTCGATTTTCACTTGAGGTTTTCCATTTTGTGATTTTGCTTTTTTATCGGAGGGTTGCTCTGATTTAGCGACGGACTCGCTTTTTTTATCTCGAGGCTTTTCCTCTTGCTTAGGCGCAGCATCCTCCGCTTTAACGGCTTCCTGCTTTTTGACCTCCGCCGCATCGTCTGATTTAGCCGGAATATCAGCAGGCTTTATCTGCGCGTCCTGCTCCTGCTGTTTAGATTTAGCTTCGTCCTCAAGCTTAGCCGCAAGCGCGTCACGTTTGGATTTTATAGTGGCGATGAGAACCGCCGCTTTCGATTTTTCGCGTGAGATATCGCCGCTGAGATTGCTCAGTTTGCTGTTTTTGAATTCTGTCAAAGCTTTGATAACGTCTACGTTTGCTTCTTTTTTATTTTCGGGCATATTCACCTCAATATTTCGATTATCGCATTTGCAAGATTGTCGTTTGTAACGGCTACGGAGTTTACTCCGTCCTTATGCAACGCTGTTTTCAGGTTTGCCGTAATATAAACGGGACAACCTTTTATTTTTTTTAAAAGTCTTTCCTTATACTTATCGGAAGCGTCCGAGTCTATAAGAACTACCTTTGCAAATTTAATACGCTCAAGGATGATATCCTCGCCGTAGAGCACGGCGTTTGCTCGCTGTGCAAGTCCTATGTACGGAGCAATATTATCTGCCCTTAAGCTGCTCATAGATATCCTCCGACACACTGCACTTAAAAGCGGAATTAAGCAGCTTGCGCTTAACGACCTTCGACTTGCAGACCTCGTTATTGTGGAGCCATACTCCTCTGCCGTCCGCCTGCTTGGTCCGGTCGAGCTTTATTTCTCCGTTTGGAGCTTTAACAATCCGCAGCAGCTCCGACTTATCCGCGTGCTCGCGGCAGGCACAGCACATCCTCGTATTCTTTTTATTACTCGGCATCTTGGTCTTCGCTTGCGCTAAGCGTGGAATACGGCTTTACGTCTATCTTCCAGCCTGTAAGCTTTGCCGCAAGTCTTGCGTTCTGACCGTTTCTTCCGATAGCCAGACTCAATTTCTCGTCGGGAACGATAACCTTTGCGTTCTTTTCCTCCTCGTTTATGGAAACAAGCAGTACTTGCGCAGGACTGAGCGCGCGGGCAATATATTCTATCGAATCGTCACAATACTCCACAACGTCGATTTTCTCGCTTCCGCCGAGCTCGGCTATTATATTATTTACGCGTACGCCCTTATTGCCAATGCAGGAGCCCACCGCGTCGATGTTCGGGTCCTCGCTCTTGACGGAGAGCTTGGTACGGAAGCCCGCTTCGCGGACTATGCTGACTATCTTAACAAGACCTGCCTTAATTTCGGGAACCTCGTTTTCGAACATACGGCGCACAAAGCCTGCGGAGCTTCTTGATACGACAACCTGCGCGCCGCCTCTCATAGACTCTCTTATCTTCTTTACATATACCTTGATTACGTCGTTTACGTTATAGGTTTCGGTAGGTACCTGGTCGGACTGCATCATAACGCCTTCCATCTGTGTTCCCGATATCTCTACAAACACCGTGTTGCCTTCCTTTCTTCTCACAATAGCACTGAGGATTTCACCCTGACGGCGGCTCATTTCGTTGAGAACCATATCCTTTTTAATATCGTTTATGCGTTGTAAAATGACCTGCTTTGCAGTCTGCGCGGCAATTCTCGAAAAATCCTTCGGCGTAATGTCCTCTATTACGACGTCGCCCACCTTATACTTTTTGTCGATATACTGCGCGTCCTCAAGACAAATCTGAGTGTCCTCGTCCTCGACCTCCTCTACAACAAGCTTGTGAGCATAGACCTTATATGTCATCTTTTCTTCATTAAGACGAACGGATATAGGACTTGTAAAGCCGTACTCCTTCTTATATGCGGAAGCCATTCCCGCCTCTATGGATTCAACCATAGATTCCTTGGGAATTCTGTACTCTCTTTCCAACTCATCCAACGCTTGGAAGAACTCTTTGTTTATCATTGCTATGTCCTCCTAAAACCTAACGTACGGCTGTACCTTGGTCAAATTGTTTCTTTTTATTGTTTTTTCATTGGAGTTTATAATCAGTACGATGCTATCAGCATCATAGCACTTTAAAACTCCGTGTATTTTTTTCTTATCCGAGCCGATACACTCTATTTCGGTATCGAGCGAACGGCGGAAATCGTCGTCGGTTTCAATTTTTCTATCTAAACCCATTGACGATATATTAAGGTTATACGGCTCTTTAAATAAGGAGTCATAATTATCCAGCTCGGTTGAAACCGCATTATGCACCGCCTCGCAGTCGTTAAGAGAAATGCCGTCCTTTTTCCAGAGCAACAGCTCTACAACGGGAGTTCCGTACTGCTTGAAATAACGCACCTCTACAAGCTCGACGTCCGCAAACCTTTCGGCAATCAGCGAGGATAGCGCACCGTTTACTGTGGATATATCCTCCGCACCGATAAATGAAATTTCACCCGCCATATGCCTCCGCTAAAACAAAGAGTGAGCACAGGCTCACTCTAGTAAAGTTTACTATCGTATACTTAAGATAACATATATTATAATTTATTGCAAGCAGTTGATACACATTTATTAAAATATTTATAATAATTTATTATATAAATACAGTATTAACTGCCGATAATACGTAACTGCCGATAATACGTTTTGCAAATTTCTTATTGTTTTTCTAACGCTTGTTACCCTGTAAATCGATACGCTTTGCAACCTCCTTAAGCACTCCCCAGGTAGCAAGCACGTCCGCGTCGGAGCGGTGAGCGTTTTCGTGGTCAATTTTAAGCGCTTTACTCAAGGTAGTAAGCTTATGATTGCTCATTTCCGTAAGGTATTTGCGCGATAATATCAAGGTATCCAACAAATCGTTGTTGAATTTATATCCCATAGGCTCCGCAAAACGCGCGATGATAGGATAATCATAGCCAATAATGTTATGTCCTGCAAGTATCGCGCCATTGGCAAATTTATAAAAATCCGGCAGTACGTCGGCTATTTTAGGCGCAGCGGCGACCATATCGTCGTCTATCCCCGTAAGCTCGGTTATCTCGGCAGGAATGCTTTTCGGCGGCTTTACAAACGTAGTGAAGGTTTGCTTTTCCACACCGTCGATAACTTTGAGCGCCGACAACTGAATTATATCTGCCGTATCTGGAAATTTAGACGTTGTTTCAAGGTCGAAAATAACATAGGTTTTACCAATCAAATACTCGCTTATTTTATCCGCTCCGTCGTCTATAAGACTCTGCTGCGACATAGAAACGTAATTCTGCGGATACACAAAATTATAATGAGAAGGCACGGGCTTACCGACAGACGTATTTATGCTGTTATAATCGATAGAACAAGCAAATACTGCGGACGCCGTCATAGACAATGCGCCGTTATATCTGGAAATATCGCCAGTACATACCACCTCGGGAGTGGTATTCAGCATTGTTTCGAGGTCGTCGGCGTCGTCCTGCCGCGGAAAGCAGGTGCAATCCATCTTTCCGGTGCTGTCGTCAATCATAAACTTTATCATCGGCAGCTTTTCCGGACCTGATTTTTTATCGTCGGGATTGTATTTTTTGTTATTATAAAATCTTTTTGATATATTGGAAATTTTACCGCAAAGCACACAATTTTTAGCTTCCGTTTTTACGTCGGCGATATATCCGGGCATCTGCGACACTCCGTCAACCTTGGAGCGCGACATTGCCTTTTCTCCTACGTCTATCCTTATCAGGCGTAAGCCCGAAACGTCGGCGACGGCAGAGCCTGAGGTAATAAATTCAAAATCGTCGTCCTGTAATTCGGATACACACTCCTCCGCTCCGATGCTTATCGTCTGATTGAAGGATTTATCCAAGAAATCCGCCATATCCTCGCAGAGAGTACCCGTTTCAAACATCTTGTAAATAGGAGTATCGAGCTTAAAAGTAATATCAATTAAATCATCGCTGATATTTAATACCGTATTTTCGTCATTAATACTGCGAAACAGCATCTGATTGTTTTTGTTTAAAAACTCCAAAATCTTATTTTTGACCACTGCGTTATCCGCATATGTTCGTGTATAGCTTACGGCTACGTCTATTCCCGGAAAAAGACTTTGGACGGCATTTAACACATCCGCCTTTTGCTCGTCGGAAAATTGCTGTATCTCGAATGCCGAAATAATAAAATTTACGTTCAAAAGGTTTTTGCTCCGTATGTACTTTGCTCCGCACAGCTTAAGCATAGGATATTTACCTTCCGTAGCTTTTGTAAATTCTTCAAAAAATTTTGTATACATATTCTTCCTCTTTGGAATAAGTTTCGCTTATCGCGGCTACAGACAATTTAAGATTTAGGTTATACTATCGTAATTTAATTGTTATCAGCCTGCTGAGTTGCTCCAACAACTCCGAATTATCGACTGTCTTATATATCCTTCCGTCCACCAATATTACGGACTTATCCTTTCCGCCCGCAATGCCCAAATCACTGTTCTCACCCTCGCCGATACCGTTAAGAGGACAACCGAGAACCGAAATTTTAAGCGGTTTATCTATACTCGCAGTCATTTCTTCTATTTTATTTGCAAGCTCCTCAACGTTGATTTCAGTTCTTGCGCAGGTGGGACAGGATATCACTTCAACGGCATTCTTTCTAAGCCCCATTGTCTGCAATATTTTTTTACCTGCAAGCACTTCCTCTTTTACGTTTGCACTCAACGAAACTCTTATCGTATCTCCTATTCCTTCTCTAAGCAAAGTGCCTATACCTATTGCGGATTTTATAAGACCTGTTCTTAAAGTCCCCGCCTCGGTCACTCCTATATGTATCGGATAATCGCACGCCAAGGACAATATACGGTTTGCGTCGATATTTACAGCGGTGTCGCTTGCTTTTATTGCGATAACTATATCGCTCATTCCTTGACTTTCAAAAACATTTGCGCATTCTAACGCGCTTTCCACCAATGCGACAGCGGGATTTTCACCTTTAAATTTCGGGTCTAAAGAGCCGCCGTTCACCCCCACTCGCACGGGAATATTCATATCCTTAAGCCTGTTTGCAAGCGGCTTGATTTCGGAAAAATCAAGCATATTGCCCGGGTTTATGCGTAATTTTTTAGCCCCGTTATCAAGCGCTAAGTGCGCAAGCTTATAGCTGTAATGCACGTCGGCGATAAGCGGAAGCCCCGTACGCCTTACTATTTCTCCAAACGCGGCGCAGGACGCCTCGTCGGGAACGGCCAAACGTATTAAGTCGCAACCCACTGAGCGAAGCTGCTCTATCTGCTTTATGCTTCCTTCAATGTCTACAGTTTTAGTATTAAGCATAGACTGTACCGAAATAGGTGCGTTGCCGCCTATTTTAATATCGCCTACGCTCACTTGCTTAGATTTTCTTCTCACCATAATAAACTCTACTTTTATCTAAAATTTTCTTTTGCGCTACGTTTTAACCAAATGGAATATATCCAAAAATACCGTCAGTACAATCAGCAATATAAGTCCTACGGTATGAATGACGGCTTCCACCTTTCGCGGCACGGGTTTTCGGAATATCATTTCTATCAGCGTAAAAAGCATTCTGCTTCCGTCCAAGGCTGGGAACGGCAGTAAATTCATAACCGCAAGGTTGGCGGAAATTACTGCTACCACATATAAGAAGCTGTCGAAGCCGAGCGACGAAACCTTTGCCATCACGCCGATAGTCGTAAGCGTTCCGCCGGCGGCTTCCGCGCCTAACTTTCCCGTAATCAACGCGCCGAGCGAAGCAAGTATCTTAAATACTATAAAGAAACAGAAGCTGAAAGACCTGCCGAAGGCAAGGAAAAACGGTAGCTTTGTCCTTGCAAGGCTTCGCGTTATACCGAAACCATAGCTATAATAACCCTCCGCGTCATCGGGATTAGCTCCCTTTTGTACGGTAACGTTGCTTGTCGACGATATCTTCCCATCTGCGTCGTATGCTGCAAGCGTGAGCGTAATCGCCTTGTCAGTGTCTGCTCCCTCGAGTGTATCGAGCTGAGTGTAAGGCACAGGATGCGCCAGCTCTTTTCCGTTTAAATGCGTAATAAAATCCCCTTCCTCAAAAGGGCTGTAATAAAACTTGCTTGCATTTACGGATATTCGTTTCCCGTTGCGTAAAACTTTAAATTTTGCACTGTCGCCGACCTTGGAGAATGCGTTTATAATGTCCTCGTCGGATATGATATTTATCTGTTTTCCGTTGATATTTAATATTACGTCTCCTGCTTGGAATACGTTTTCGGAATTAGCGTTAGGATAAACGCCAACAACGCTTGGCAAAGGCTGTCCGTATGCCGCAAAGTATATTGTAATTATAACTATTGCGCTTATAAAATTCATAAACGCGCCCGCAAACAGCACTATAAGTCGCTTCCAGGGCTTTTGATTGTTGAACGCGTCGGGGTCTTTGACTGTTTTTCCGTTTTCATCCTTGACTTTTTCACCCTTTTCGTCAAGCAAGGCACCGTCCTCGTCCTCTCCGTGAAAAGAACAAAAGCCGCCTATGGGAAAGGGTCGGATTGTAAACAGTACCCCTGTTTTTTTAATCTTGCGCTTAAAAATCGCAGGACCGAAGCCGATTGCAAATTCGTCGATTTTAAAGCCCAGTAGCCTTCCCGCCGTGTAGTGTCCCAACTCGTGGACAACTATCATAAGCATAAGCGCAAGCAAAGCTACTATCACGTAGCCTATATAGGTGAATACCTCGCCTGCCGTAACTGCCAATATACCTATCTGCACTATTTGACTCCTATAACATTGTAAGTATATTTGCGCGCTCGCTCATCTATGCTAAGTATGTCCTCAAGCTCGACATTTCCTATTTTACGGAATTTTGTCAGAACCTTGGCAAGCGTCTGAGCAATATCCGTAAATTTGATTTTACCCTTTAAAAATTCCTCTACAAGAACCTCGTCCGCGGCTGACAACGCAATACAGGCGCCCTCTCCCGCTCTTGCCGCCTCGATGGCGAGCTTAAGGCAGGGATATCTGTCGTAATCGGGAGCAGAAAACGTAAGCGTGCCTATCTCCTTCAGGCTTAACGGCGCGATAATCTCTTTTCCGCGCGTCGGATAAGATAAGGCATTGTCTATTGCAAGCCGCATATCGGGAGCGGATAACAGACCTTTCATACTGTTGTCGCTGAATTCCACAAGCGAGTGGATAATGCTTTGACGGTGTATTACTACGTCCACCTTATCTGCGTCTACCTCGAATAAACGCATTGCTTCAATAACCTCGAGTCCCTTATTAAAAAGCGTCGCACAATCAATGGTTACCTTTTTGCCCATTTTCCATACGGGATGCCTCAGCGCATCGTCCGCTTTTACTTTGGCAAGCTGTTTAATCGGCATATCCCTTAAAGCGCCGCCGCTTGCCGTCAGTATAAGGCTTTTAACCTGCTTTTTCTCCTCGCCCTTCAAACAGTTGAATATCGCGGAATGTTCGGTATCGAGCGGTAATATCTTTCCACCGTGCTTTTTTTCAAGCGCCTTAAGGTGCCTGCCTGCACAGACAATCGTCTCTTTATTGGCTATAGCAAGAGTTCCTCCGCGCGACAAAACCTTAACGGCGGACCAAAGCCCCGCAATTCCGCTGACTGCCGACACAACAATATCCGCAGGCATACTTGCAAGCTCCTCAAGCGACGAAGTGCATTTGGTGTAAGCTTTGTCCTCCAACAGGTCAAACACCGACGGTTGCACCTCTATACCTCCGCTCGGAAAATAATAATAAGTAGGATTATATTTTTCTACCTGCTCTCTCAGCAGCGACTCGTTCCTGTAAGCGGAAAGACCAACCACCTTATAGTGATTGGGATATTTAGATATGACATCCAAAACCTGTCTGCCTACCGAACCGGTACTGCCAAGAATAGTTATAGTCTTCATTTATACAGTGCTTCCGTTATTTCTTAACAAGAAATTATTTTATAATTTTATCTCAGTACCCGTAGATACACGTAAAAGCTACAAGCAAAACGACAATGCAGTACATAACACTGTCTATTCTATCCATAAAACCGCCGTGTCCCGGGAATATCTTTCCGTAATCCTTAATGCCAATCGCTCGCTTTATCGCGGATGCGGCAAGGTCGCCAAGCTCGGATACCGCGCCGCAAATGAGTCCGATAGCAAGATAAATCAATGCGCTTTTCCACATCCAACCGACGTCTGAGTGCGATATGAACGGAACATATCTGCAAGCCTCTGCAAACTTAGGAGCTACACTGCCCGCATATTCGAATACAGCCCAAAACGCAATAGCAACAACCATACCGCCCAATAAGCCGCCTATAGCTCCTGCAACCGTCTTTTTAGGACTTATTTTTGGACAAAGCTTTTTACCGCCTATTGTCGAGCCGATAAAATATGCAAACATATCGCTGCCTATTATAGGCACAAATATGACAAACAGCACTGCAAACAGAGCGCTGTATTTATAGCTTAAAATCCACGCAGCAGATAAAAACAGCATAGGATATATAAGTATAAATACGTTTGCAAGCAGATTATTTATATTGCTTTTGGGCGGCGTTATCTCTCCTTGAGTAATATTCTCAACCGTTGGCATATCGGCGGAAATATAATTTTTCTCTGCGCAATCCTCGCCTTTAGCGCATATGGGGCGCTTTTTCATCATCGGTCTGAAAGTAAAAATACTCAGACAAAGCATTACGCTGATTAGCAGAACAAACAGCATACCCTGTATGCCTGAGCTTACGGAGGAACTGCCCCCGCCGATGAAATGCTGCATAAGATAAAAAGACGGATATGCCAACACAAGCATTACTATAGCCGGTGATATATACATATCGTATCCGGCTTGCTTAAAGCACTTTCTCATTTCGTATACGGCTCCCGCCAAGAAAATGAGAATGAGCATATCCACAAATATCGGACTGACAAAGTATCCGCAAAGCGTAAAGCCCGCAAGCATCATCACTAAAGCAATTCCGGTAAGAGTCCTTTTTAACATATATATCCTTTAATTATTACTTGCCGAATTTTCTCGTGCGACCTTCAAATTCGTCAATTATTGCGTCAACGTCGTCCTCGTTCATATCCGGCCACAGCTTGTCGATAAAAAACAACTCGCTGTACGCGCACTCGTACAGCATAAAATTCGACAGTCTTTTTTCGCCTCCGGTGCGAACAACCGCGTCCAGTGCAGGCAATCCGCAGCTCGCAAGACCGCTCTCAAAGCCCTCTACAGTAAAATCGTTGTGGTCCCAAGCAAGCTTGCAGGCGTGTATTATATCGTCCTTTCCGCCATAGTTAAGCGCAATATTCAAGATAAGCCCTTTATTGTCGGCGGTTTTGTCCTCTACATATCTGACGGAATCGGCAACATCTTCGGGAAGTCCGTCTATTTCGCCCATATACAGAATTTTCATTTCTCCGTCATACGAATTATTGAAATTTTTGACAGTATCGAATATAGCCCGCTTCTCATTGTCGGGACGTCCGTTATTTTCCGTAGAAAAAGCATAAACGGAAACAACCTTAACGTCGCGCTTTGCGCACTGTGCAATCACGCGCTTAAGCGCGTCAAGTCCCGCCGCATAGCCCATAGTACGCGGCAAGCTGCGCGCGGTAGCCCATCTGCCGTTTCCGTCCATTATAAAAGCGATATGATTTAACGGCATCAGATAGATAGAATCTCCTGCTCTTTGTCCTTAAACAGTTTATCCACGTCATCGGTGTGCGCGGACAGCTTTTTATCGATATCTGCAGTGAGATTTTTCAGGTCGTCTTCAGTAATAGTAGACGCTTTTTGCATTTTTTTAAGCTCGTCTATGGCGTCGCGTCTTGCGTTGCGCATAACGACCTTGCTCTCCTCAACAAGAGTCTTAGCCTCTTTGACCGTGCTGCGACGGCGCTCCTCGGTAAGCTCGGGGAACACAAGACGAATAACCTGTCCGTCGTTATTCGGATTTATGCCGATATTTCCCGCAAGTATAGCTTTTTCTATAGCCTTAAGCTGAGATTTATCCCACGGCGCGATTACAAGCAAGCGCGCTTCGGGAACCGATATGTTAGCCATATTGTTTATGGGCGTCGGCGTTCCGTAATAATCCACTGTAATTTTATCGAGTATGTGCGGATTTGCTCTACCCGCACGTATAGAACGCATTTCATTTTTAAAGTTGTTTAAAACCTTGGCTACGCGTTCGTCAAATTCGTCAAAAATCAAATCCACTTCGTCAATATTGTATGACATCAGGAAATCCTCCGTTTTAAATAGTGTTTAAATTATATCAAAATCCCAAATATAAATCAATATATAATAATAAAATATATACTTTTAAATAAAGTCAACGCTATAGACGATGCAAATTTACTATATGCATATAAAAAACCGCCTTGTTTAAAGACGGTTTTTAAAATATTTACGCGTAATTTTTTGTTATTTTGAAATTATCGTTCCAATCTGCTCGCCGCATACGGCTTTTTTGATGCTGTCGCGCTCCATTAAGCTGAACGCAATTATCGGAACATTGTTATCCATACACATTGTAATGGCAGTGGTATCCATAGCCTTAAGCCCCAAGGATATGACCTGCATATAGCTTAGCTTATCAAATTTCTTCGCGTCCTTGTTGATTTTTGGGTCGCTGTCATAAACGCCGTCCACATTTTTTGCAAGGAGCAACGCTTCCGCGCCTATTTCACAGGACCTGAGCGCCGCGCCCGTATCCGTAGAAAAATACGGATTGCCCGTGCCGCAGGCGAATATAACTATTCTGCCCTTTTCAAAATGACGCACCGCCTTACGCAAAATATATGGCTCGGCAACCTTGGTTATCGTAAGCGCCGTCTGCACTCTTACGGGAATGCCGTGCTGCTCGAGTCTGTCCTGAATTGCAAGCGCGTTCATAACCGTTGCAAGCATACCCATATGGTCGGCTGTGGAACGGTTCATTTTTTCATCCGCCTGACGGCCGCGCCAAAAGTTTCCGCCACCGATAACTATGCCAATTTCCACTCCCAATTTTCTTATATCCGCTATCTGGTCGCAGACATAATCGAGCTTGCGCATATCAATGCCCATTCCCGTATCGTCGCCCGCCAAAGCTTCGCCCGACAGCTTTATTATAACACGCTTGTATTTTACGGACGGGTCAAGCTCAAAATGGATATTCTCCGTCTGTACATTGTCAAAGGTATTTTCCATATCTCACCTCAAATCGAATATCTAATCGTATGTATTATGTGTATAAAATAAAAGGGAATGCAAATTGCATTCCCTTTTCAGATTATTTAATCATTCCTGCCTGAGCCATAACCTCGCCTACAAAATCGTCCTCTCTCTTTTGTAAGCCTTCGCCCATAGCATAGCGGGTGAAACGGATTATAGCAGCGTTGCCGTTATTTTTGAGATATTGCGCTATTGTCAAATCGCCGTCCTTAACGAAAGGCTGTTCCACAAGGCAGATATCCTTATAAAATTTGTTGATTCTGCCTACCATCATCTTTTCGATGATTGCCTCGGGCTTGGGATTATCCTCATTGAGAGCCTGAGCCTTAAGAATTTCCTTTTCGTGCTCGACCTCGGACGCGGGGACCTCGTCGCGCGTAACATACTGAGCGTTTGCCGCGGCAATCTGCAATGCAACGTCGTGAATAACGTCCTTGCTTGCGCCCTTGCTCGCCTCAACCATAACGCCGATTTTACCGCCCATATGGATGTAAGTATCCACCTCGCTGTCGTTACTCTCATAAACGGTGAAACGACGGATAGAAAGCTTTTCGCCCATCTTCATAACGTACTCGTTTGTAACCGTCTGCATTGCTGCAGTAACGTCCTCTACGCTTGCGGTTGTATTGTCAAGGATATAATTCGCTATCTGCGCTACATACTCCTTAAACACGGGACCGCCTGCAACGAAATCGGATTCGCAGTTTACCTCGAGCAGAACATACTTTCCGTTCTTACCTGCCGCGTAAACAATACCCTCTGCCGCAATACGTGATTCCTTTTTTGCAGCCTGAGCCATTCCTCTCTCTCTCAAATAGTCTATTGCCGCCTCCATATCGCCGTCTGTAGCGACAAGAGCCTTTTTGCAGTCCATCATACCAACGCCTGTGCGTTGACGCAAATCCATTACGTCTTTACTTGTAAATGCCATATATACTCCTATTTTATATTCTGAAATTTGTTTGCGGCGCGTAGCCGCGCCGTGCAATACAGCACGGCATTATTATTTATCGTTTATCAGTTCTCGGCTGCCTCTTTCTCTGCAATAGCCTTTTCAAGAGCTTCTGCGGGAGTGAGGGGCTGAGCGGGTTCTTCAACGGGAGCTTCCTGCACTGCTTCTACGGCTTCCTCTGCTTGAACGGCAGGTTCTTCCGTTTCGGGAGCAACAAAGGACTCGCCTTGATTTGCTTCTATTACCGCGTTTGCCATAAGCGACGCAAACAGCTGAATGGCGCGGATAGCGTCGTCGTTGCCGGGAATTACGTAATCGACAAGGTCGGGGTCGCAGTTGGTATCTACTACGGCTACGATAGGAATATTCAGCTTACGAGCTTCCTTAACCGCGTTCTCCTCCTTCTTGAGGTCTACAACAAAGAGGCATCCGGGCAATGTACGCATATTCTTGATACCGCCGAGGTTCTTTTCCAAATCGTCGCGTTCCTTCTTAAGCTTTGAAACCTCTTTCTTGGGAAGCAGCTCGAACTCGCCTATCATTTCCATTTGATTGATTTTGTTCAAACGGTCGATTCTTGTGCGGATTGTCTTAAAGTTAGTGAGAGTTCCTCCCAACCATCTCTGATTGATGTAGAACATATCGCAACGCTGCGCTTCCTGCTTGATAGCGTCCTGCGCTTGCTTTTTAGTGCCTACAAACAGAACGGATTTACCCTCCTGCGCAACGCTCTTGACAAACTGATACGCAGCCTCCACGTGGTCAACCGAAATTTGAAGGTCGATGATGTGGATGTCGTTTCTCGTTGCATAGATATACTTGCTCATTTTCGGATTCCAGCGTTTTGTCTGATGTCCGAAGTGTACGCCTGCTTCAAGCAGGGCTTTCATTGATGTGACGGCCATTTTAGGTCCTCCTGATTAGTTTTTACCTCCCGCGACTTCGCCGTCCGAACAACCTAACGGAACTATCCGAACTCCGCCGCAGTGTGGGTTCGATGTGGATTATAATATATATAAATAAATATTGCAAATATTTTAAAGCATTTTAAACAAAAATTTATAAAAATCTGTCCAATCAATAAAAAATACGACAATTAAAAAGCGGCATAGGTTTAACTCCACTGCCGCCGTTTGCTTTATAAGAGCAACTCAGAATTATTCCTCGTCCTCGTATTTGGCAACCTCCGCCATAAATTCGTTAAAGACTTTTTCAAGAACGTCTTCGTCCTCGATGGGCGCAAAGGTATCGTTTCCGTCCTCATCCTCGGCTATTTCATAGATGAGAACCTCGTCGTCCGCTATATCCTCAAGCTTTTCAACCGGCTTCATTACCACATACCATTTCCGGTCTACGTCAAGCGTTGCAAGATGATAAAACTCCTCGTCCTTATCGGTGGTTTCATTGTGCAAAACGATTATATCGTCATCTTCTTCCACATTGTTGTTATCTTCAAAAAAATCCGCCATATCAGCATTCTCCTTTGGACTGTTTGTCCTTATGTACAGTATAACACAGTTTTTGACAAAAGCAATAAACCTGATTAAAATTTTCGGCTGTCAAGATAAGACTGCAATATTATAGTAGCCGCAACCTTATCGATAACCTGTTTGCGCTTTTCTCTGCGCACGTCAGCATCTATCAGCATACGCTCAGCCGAAACAGTTGTAAGTCGCTCGTCCTGATAAAATACTGGCAATCCCGAGGCTTCGGCAAGCATATCTCCGAACTCCCGCGTTATCCTTGCTCTGTCGCCCTCCGTTCCGTCCATATTCTTAGGAAGTCCAAGCACAAAAGCGTCCGCATCTTCTTTTTTTGCATATTGGCAAAAATATTCTATATCTGCTTTGACGTCGCCTTTTTTACGAACGTACGTCTCTCGCGGATTTGCGGTTATACCAAGCAAGTCGCTCACCGCAACCCCTATCCGCACGTCGCCTACGTCAAGCGCAATTTTATGTTTTAACATATAAACCTCTTTTTATTCACCCTTTAAAATTAAGTTTCCGATTATCTAATGCAGTTATTTCATCAGCGTATTATTGTTACTGCCGCCTGAGCGGAATAATCCCCTGTTGCTTTTAGGTTGAAATTTTCTCTCTCCGATTTGGTCGTAATAAGCCTCCGCCTTATATCTCAAGACTAAAAGTCCCGTTATACAGGTAGCGAGAGCCAAAGCGAAAAGTATGCTCCAGTATATCGAAAGCACCGCGACTTCTCCGCCCAACAGCTTCGCGTAATTGGATAGCACCATTCCTCCCACAAGCGCTATAACGCCTATAGCCGCTACGCCGAATATTACCAACAGCGAGCCCTTGTTGCCCTGCGAAGCCTGTTTTAAATCCTGCCTGGTGTTCCAGTTTACGTTTCCAAAGCGCATATCGCAATATATATGCAACGCCGTTGCGCCGACTATCACCAATGCCGAGCATACGGTAAACAACAGAATATTTACTATATCGATTCTGTACAAAGCTGCCGCTATTATAATCTGCACTAATAAGACTGCGGCGGGCGGTATCAACGCAAGTACAAATTTGGCTCTTATACTGTCTCTCGGGCTTATCGGCAAGGATTTACTCAGATAAAACGAACGTCCGTCACGTGTGTATGCCAGACCTGCCATCATATTGGTTCCGCCGAGGAAAATAAGCGTATACATTACGACAAACGACAGCTTTAGCATCGAATTCAAGTATTCGGGAGTCTGCTCCGGCGGATTTTGCATATCGCTTACAAAAAACATAACCGCCGTTATAATAGGACACAGCAAAGTATTGGCAAGACAGGACATAGCCAAATATGAGTTGCGCAAAATATTTTTAAAGTCCTTCTTCATCAGCGACGTCAAAAGATTGCTCTGCTTATACGTTACCGCGCCGTGAGATGTTTCCTTATTGGTTTCCAGTCTGCGCTCGTTAATTCTCCTGTAAAACAGCATTGCAAGCAAAATCATAACGCCAAGCATTCCGACGGTGATTGCAAGCGATATGCCGAAGCTTACCCCTGCGTTCAAACCCAGACTGAAATTTATAAGGACCTTGTTCGGATACATCACCTTTGCGAAAATTCCAAGTCCCGCAATCGCCGTGCCTCCCATCTGAACAGAGCCGATACCGCTTTGTTTTTCTCCACTGCCCAAAAAGAACACCAATAACAGGTATCCGACCATTATCAGAATGTAAAACAATAACGATAATACAGTTTTAAGCACCGCCTTACCTTTAAAGAATGTTCCGACATAGGAAATAGGCATAGAAAACAGAGTGATTACAAACAGCGGCAATATTGGCGCTACGAGAATTACAACAAACACAAGCGCAAAAAAGCCGTAGAACATTGCTTTCCCCAATGCGGCATAAACTATTGCAAGCGTGAGCAAGGACGGAAGCAAAATAGACGCCATAAGCGCAAGCGTATTGAGATACACTACCGTAAACTTAGCAAAAAATACCGATGTATGACTTACAGGCAATGTATTTAAAAACGGAGTATCCGGTGAATTATACAACGTGTTCATTACCGTAAACATAGTCACAAACAATGCAAACATCTGAACGCAGGATACTACTGCGTTTACTATAAGAGCAAGACTTTCGGCATCGGGTATTATAGTCGCTATAAAGCCTAAAACTATACATATCAACACCGCAAGCGGAAGCATACACAAAAGCGTTAATACATTCTGCGAAAGCTTGCGTTTGCCCGTGCTGCTTATTCTGCCGGCGTTCTGATTTCTGAACAGAGTTTTGAAAACAAGTATATAATCTTTCATAATTATAAGGCGTTCGCCGTATCCTCGGTCAGCTTAAGGAACAATTCTTCAAGCGAGCTGTCGCGGTTTCTGTCTTTAAGCTGTGATATTGTGCAGGTTGTTATTAAATGTCCGTCGTCGATTATCCCTATTCTGTCGCAAATCTTTTCTACAACGTCAAGCACGTGCGAGCTGAAAAACACGCAGTTACCTTTGTCGGCGTGTTCGCGCATAAGCGTTTTCAAATTATATGCGGATTTCGGGTCCAGTCCCGTCATAGGCTCGTCGAGTATCCAAACCTTGGGCTCGTGTATGAGCGCGCCGATGATATTCAGCTTTTGCTTCATACCGTGCGAATAAGAGGATATCTGATTTTTAACCGCCTGGTCAAGGGAAAACATCTCGAGATATTTGTTTAACCGTTCCTCTCTCAATGCGGACGGAACGTTAAATACGTCGCATATAAAATTTATATACTCGACGCCCGTAAGCCCTTCATACAAAACGTGGTCGTCGCTTACATAACCTATCTGACTCTTAACTGCATTGGGATTTTCCTTTAACGACACGCCGTCCAAAACTACGCTGCCCTCGTTAAAGCCGATAATGCTTGTTATACACTTTATTGTAGTTGACTTGCCCGCTCCGTTAGGTCCTATAAATCCGAAAATTTCACCGTCGTTTATTTCAAGCGACAGATTTTCAACGGACGGCTTACTGCTGCCGGCATATATCTTGGTCAAATTGTTTATTTGAAACATATAAACTCCTTCTTATTTTTATAGTTAGATATTACTATCTGTCCGAGTTTGTTTTATTTCCCGCGGCGCGAAGCGACTGTCTTTCCTTTATAACTTTTTCAAAGCCGTTATCCGTTGGGTTATAAAACCTTTCATTTTTAAGTTCGTCCGGCAAATACTGCTGCTCTACCCATCCGCCGTAATCGTGAGGATATTTATATCCGCTCACCGCTTCATCCTTATCCTTAAAGCTCGGGTCGCGCAGATATAACGGCACGGTTTCTCTTTTTACGGTCTTTACGGCATTGTCGGCAAGTGCCAACGCTTCTACGACCTGATTCGACTTAGGCGCCTCGGATACATAAATTATGCCCTCGGCAAGCGGAATTCTTCCCTCCGGCAAGCCGATTTTTTCAAAAGCGTTTACACAGGACTGGGCAACCACAATCGCGTTGGGGTCGGCAAGACCTACGTCCTCGCAGGCGTGTATCATTATTCTCCGTCCTATAAGCAAAGGGTCGCAGCCGGCTTCTATAAGCCTTTCCGCCCAGTACAGCGCCGCCGACGAGTCGCTTCCTCGCATACTCTTGATAAAGGCGGATATCATATCGTAATACATATCCTCGGTTACGCTGAGAGATTTTTGCTGTATGGATTGCTCCGCTTCATCCTTTCCCACTCGGATAATTCCGTCTTTATCCGCGTGAGTAGTAAGACAGGCAAGCTCAAGCGCATTGAGCGCAGTACGCATATCTCCTCCGCTAGCCCAGGCGATGTGGTTTATTGCTTCCTCGGACACCTCTAAGCTCATATTTCCGAGACCTTTTTCGCTGTCGCTTAAGGCTCTTAAAAGCCCTGCGCGGATATCAGCCTCCTCAAGTCGTGAAAAGCTGAATATTCTGCATCTCGACACTATAGCGCGCGTCATACTGACGTAGGGATTTTCCGTAGTAGAGCCGATAAATATAATGTACCCCTGTTCGATTGCCGCAAGTACGCTGTCCGACTGAGCCTTATTCCACCTATGACATTCGTCAAGCAACAGATATGTGCGTTTGCCGTGAACTCTCAAAAGCTCTTTGGCTTCCTCTATTACCTTCTTTGCGTCGGCAACTCCGCTTGTGACGGCATTAAGCTTTACAAAATTAGCGTTAGTACTCTCGGCTATAATGTTTGCAAGCGTGGTTTTACCGGTGCCCGGAGGTCCGTAAAAAATACAACTGCCCAATCTGTCCGCGGCTATAGCGCGGCGCAGAAGCGCGCCTTCTCCCACAATCTTGCCCTGTCCCATAAATTCCGATAGCGTCTTCGGACGCATACGCTCGGCAAGCGGAGCAAGTCTTTCTTCGTTATTTTGCAAATCGAATATATCCATAATATATTTATAATAACAATTTAAACGGAGTTTGTAAAGATTTGACATACTATTTCATATAATGTCGCGTGTCAAGATTGTCCAGAATTTCAAAGGATATGCGCCCTAAATTTTTGCGCGTAATAATAGCGATACTTATTTTTATCGCGATATTTATCTTTTGTACCGTGTATTTCCGCAAAAACATAGTTCCAACGGTTATGGACAGCTCTATAGCGCAGGTGCGCGCAATAACGACCAACGCCATAAATCTCGCCGCAACTACAGTAATAAACGGCGGACTTACCTATGACGAATTATTTGAGGTAAAAAAGGACAATAACGGTAAAATTACAATGATACAGGCAAATTCGCCGCGTATAAACACTATCGCACGCGAAATTGCAAACCTTGCGCAGGCAAATCTCGACGCGCTCGGCACGCAGGAAATTTCCATATCCGTCGGAACGTTCACCGGTCTTGCCCTGCTTACCGGCTTCGGACCGGACGTCACTATCAAAATCGTGCCTATAGGCACTGCCAACTGCGACTTTGTGTCCTATTTTCAATCGGCAGGAATAAATCAGACCTTACACAAAATTTATATCGACGTATATGCCGACGTAAATATAATCACACCTATAGACGAGCCTACGGTTCAGGTAAAAGCCGAAATATTGGTATGCGAAAACGTTATAGTAGGCGAGGTGCCCGAATTCTATCTCAATATGAGCGACATATCGGGGATGTTAAATCTCAATCCGTAAAAAGCGGCAAATAAAATTTATTTGCCGCCAACACAAATTCATTTAAATCTTTTTGCTTCGCGATTTTGAAATCAAGCCGAATACAAATCCGCATACAATAGCCGTCGTAAGACCTGCCGCCACCGCGCTCATTCCTCCGCTTATAGCCCCGAGGAAGCCCTGTTCTTTGACGCCCTCAAGCGCGCCCTTCGCCAGATTTGAACCGAAGCCCATAATCGGAATCGTCACGCCCGAGCCGGCAAACTCCTTCATATACTCAAATGCTCCCGTAACCTCAAGCACCACGCCGACAAGCATATAGAGTACGAGAATTCGCGCAGAAGACATCTTTGTTTTATTTATAAGTATCTGTCCAATCATACAGACAAGACCGCCTATAAAAAACACCTTTAAATACATCAAAAACATTTCCATAATACTACCCTCGCTTGTCACAACCAACAAGCAATATTTCTATTAAAACTCATTTAGTATTCTTATTTTCCGAATATTTTAGAATACTTAATTTTCAAAAGGTTCGCTTTCCACAGTAAATGCGTGCGCGATGCCCGGAATAGTTTCCTTTTGCAGAGGAGTATCCTTGTTGAGCAATGCACCGGTCGGCACGACAAGAACTCGCTTCAACTCGCCCCTTTGCATACGCTTTAAAATATAACTGTTAAACGCTGTATTTACACAGCCCGCACCGCTGCCTCCCTGAAAGGTTTTCTGCTCAGGTGTAAAATAGCTTGCCCCCGTATCCATATAGCACTCAGGCAAGGTAATACCCTCCTGCGATAAAAGGTATTCTAAAGTCTGCTTACCAAATCTGCCGAGGTCGCCTGTAAATATACCGTCGTAATAGCTCGGGCTTCTTCCGCTCTCTTTAAAATGAGTTAAGATAGTGTCGCAAGCGGCAGGCGCCATAGCCGCGCCCATATTGGCTTCATCGTCGATACCCAAATCGATTACCCTACCGATAGTGCCTCCCGTTATACGCACATAGTGCGTTATAGGCTTGCCGTAGTCGTTGTTACGCTTTTCGTAATTTTCTTCAAGTATGTTAGACTTGTCGCGATTTATTACTTTTTTTTGCTTCTCTATGCTTTTCAGATATTTTTCATATTCCTTATCGTCTACGTTTATCGTATTGTCAATAGCGATTATATCGTCCTCGTAGACCTGAGAATGAATGTTATTGGGTTTCTCACTGCTAAGCACCGTACACCCCGCACCCGTGACTGTCCACTGCGCCGTAGGCGGACGCTGGTTGCCGAGCTCGAGCGGAAAACGGTATTGCCTTTCCGCAGACGAAAAATGGCTGGACGTGGAGCAAGTAACGTTTTTGGCAAAGCCGCCAGATATAAGCATAGAGCCAACCAATATTGCTTCGCTGAAGGTAGAACAGGCATTGTACAAGCCCATAAACGCACAGGGGAAATTACGCGCCGCAAGGCTTGTTGACGAAAGCTCGTTTAAAAGGTCGCCTCCAAGCAGAATGTCTATATCCTCCTTTTCCATACCCGCTTTTGTTATAGCGCCCGTGATTGCGTCGCGATGCATCTTGCTTTCACACTTTTCATAGGACTTTTCACACCATAAATCGTCTTTAAGCACTATATCGAAGCAGTCGCCGAAGTTTCCGTCGCCTTCCTTAGGTCCTACTATTGTAAATCCGCTTTTAATATATACGGGCGTATTTAATTCAAAAGTTCGCATATATTCACCTCACACCACAAAATAGCCTATAAATCCCACAAGAAAGCTTGCCGTTACGCCAAAAACAATGATAGGACCGGCTATTACAAACATCTTTGCGCAAATTCCAAAAAACACGCCTTCGCGATTATACTCCATAGCGGGAGACACAACGGAGTTGGCAAAGCCAGTTATCGGAATTATAGAGCCTCCACCCGCATAGTGCCCGAGCTTATCGTAAAGTCCCAATGCAGTAAAAAAGCTACCGAGAAAAATCATTATACAGCTCGACAAGGTAGCCACGTCTTTGTCGCTCATCTCTTTAAATATGAGCTTTATTATATCGCCTATTCCCTCTCCGATACAGCAGATAATTCCACCAACTATAAACGCCGCAATGAGCGTTCGCACCATCGGCGATTTGGGCTGATTGTCGCTAACGTATTTCTGATACTCTATTCTGTCTATCATATATTCAAGCTACCTCAAATATTATTCACTTTACGATGTCCGCGTTTTTGCAGTTAGGTATTCCTGCGGGAGGATTGTCACACAAGGTTTCCGTTTCAATGAGAGTTACGTTATATACCTCGTTATCCTCAAAATTTGCAGAAAACAATTTGTCCATATCGTAAAGTTTTGCCATATTTGAAAAATATAAACAGCCAAAATATTAAATCAAAACAATGTAAAAGCATTAAATAAACCGAAGCAAAATAAATAATTCTTTTTAATGATTATAACCTTCATATATGGAAAACCTATTATTATGAATAATAAATCTATAGCGATAATAACCGGAGCAAGCAGCGGAATCGGCAAGGAATTTACGTCAATTATAAACGGATATGACGATATAACCGAAATATGGGCAATCGCAAGAAATCAAGATAGATTAAATGACTTAAAGCACAGTCTTAGCGAAAGAGTCCGCATATTTTCAATGGATTTAACCGACCGCAAAAGCTTGGAGGCATTCGAGCTATTACTCAAAACCGAAAAACCCCGCATCAAGTGTTTAATCAACTGCGCAGGCTTTGCCACATTCGGCGATTATTCGGATATCTCAACGGACAGAAGCCTGAATATGATTGATTTAAATATCAACGCTCTTATAGCAATGTGCAATATGTGCATAGATTATATGCAAGAGAACTCGCACATAATAAATATGGCGTCTCAAGCAGGATTCCAACCCGTCCCGTATCAAAATATTTATAGCTCTACAAAAGCTTTTGTCCGAAACTATACCCGCGCTTTAAATATAGAGCTAAAAAACAGAAAAATCATAGCAACCGCCGTATGCCCCGGTTGGATGAATACAAGGCTCATAGAACGCGCGGACATAGGGGCTAAAAAAGCGACCAAGAATTTTATATTTATGGTCGAGCCTTACCCTGTTGCGGCAAAAGCATTGAAGGACGCCTATAATAACAAGGATATTTCAGTTTACGGATTATATACAAAGTTTGCGCACCTGCTTTCAAAATTACTTCCGCAAAGATTGCTTATGAAAATCTGGCTAATACAACAGCACATAAGTTGACAAGTTATTAAAAACCTCTAATTCAACCGATGAAATTTTATTCCGATAAAGGCAACAATAGAATATTGCGCAGAATTACATTTGAATTCGGCGCAATATATTTACATAATCGTTATTTTTTCTGGATTTTGGCAAAGGAGTTATTCTCTCTAATATTTCCGTAACCTTATCCATAAGCTCGGGATTTTCAATATCCAATAAGTAATGCTCCTTTGCTCCGTCATAAGGTATACAGACCTCCGCACACGACATCAATACGCTTAACTCGGCAAGCTTCTTTACATATACGCAATTATCGCATACAAGAAATATCGGCTTATCATTTACATATACCATATATTCGCCGAACATTTTATTATAACGCACGTTATATTGCTTATTTATTCTATCACACACAAATTCAATATAATCTACTGTAGTCGGCATTCCTGTTCTCCTCAAAAGTAAAAATTTACTGTAACAATTATATCAATATAAAGGTCATATATCAATACTTAATAAATTATAAATAAACGCCCGCTTAGTAAAGCGGGCGTTTATCAACATTCATATTACAATTTCAAGCTATGTATTTTTTATCTTCAGCGATTACATCGGCAGAAGTCGTTGCAGGCGTGCGTTGCGCAAGTATCTCTTCAGGTATTGTTACATTAGTTGTGCCATAATCGCTCAACTGATAAACTGTAGTCCTTAATGTGCCATTGCTTGCCGTAGGCGATGCAGATGCTCCTACATAGTAGTATTTGAAAACTATTTCCGATACTCTACCCGCAGTAACTGTTAACGATATGGAATAGTCTCTCATTTTATTTAACTTAGCGGTCTTCAAAAGCATATTTTTAAGTATCACCTGCTCAAGAACTTCATTATTTTTTGCTTCATACACGTTCGTTTCATCAATTTGCAAAAATAAATCGCTGTTAAGAGCAAAAATCATTTCAAGTCTTGCTAAAGCCAGCCATTGATTCTTCTCAGCTTTTAGGCTATTGTTGCTACGATACCTCGTTAATGAGCCATCAGCTTCTGAGAATAAATAATAATCTATTCCGTTAGCTGTATACTGATATAAATTATCAATGTGTTTATAGGTTGTAATACTACTTCCGTTTTTGTACGAAATGGTTACATTACTATAATCCTTGGCAAATATATCGGCAAAGGTTTCTTCAGCTTGTACGGCAATAACACTGATTGTTGCCGTTTCCGTATGTTTTACACCATCCCAGGTTTCAAACGTAAGCGTGACTGTATAAGTGCCTTTGGTAGGAGCGGTCAAATCCAAATCTCCGAAGTCGACCATATCCAAAGCGATTTCAAACGCTTTACCTTCGACCTTAACATTGAACATAAAACCTATAAGCTCGCTTGCATTAAGCGCAACGCCCTCCTCGGCATCCTTATTTTTTGTTTCAACCTGCACGTTTACAGCAGGAAGATTGGGCATCACTATTTCAGTTTCACCATATGCAAAGAATGTTTGCTCCTGCTTTACGTCGCCTCCGGACAAAGTGCCGCCTACTTCGGTAATATGCTCGTTATCGATTTTAATATAAAAATCCTCATATGATTCCGTACTGCGGAAAAGCGCATAAATAACGGACGCTACGGATTCAGGCGCAACATAGTAAACGCCTTCGCAGTATTCTACATCCTCAACTGATATATCATCTAAATCAAGCGCCAATACAAAATCGGCATAAGACGACAGATTGCTTTTTGTCCATTGGTCTCCGTTAAGATAATACATTGCAAGCATATATCCGTTATCGTCAAATATTACGATATGGTCCTCGTATAATTCAGTACCTGTTTCCCAGTATGCGAGATTACCGGCCTGTTTAAATACGTCGGTATAAGAATTCTCCGCATCATATATTTTGTTTGCAGATGTAAAATTTGAGTAATCTGCGGCAAGCGCCTTAGCAAAAGCCGCGTTTGCCTCGGAAACACTTATCCATTTAGCTTTGATAGTAATATCGTCGGTGATATTAGATAAGAAATCATACTTTTTATCTCCGACATACCAACCGTCAAAACAATATCCGCCGCGCGTAGGATTTATGGGCTTATATGTATTTTCATTGTGATTGACAACTCTTGACTCTATTTCACTTCCGCCGTCTGTATCGAATGTAACTATGTGCGTAGTAGGAGCCGACAATTCCCATTTTGCAGTCAACGTCAAATCCTTATTTACGGAAGTGTCAAAATCATATTTGACTTCACCGTTATACCAACCCTTAAAATCATAATTGTCTTTTACAGGCGCATCAGGCTCGTTGACTTTTTCTCCACCCTTAATTTTTGCAGTTTCCACTTTGCCGTCGCCATAATTAAAAGTTACGGTATATTCAACCGGTTTTGTATTATCTTCATCATTATCGCAGGCGGCTAAGCATAGCGTCGAGATTGCCAACACTGCTACAAGCAGCAAAGTAATCAGATTCCTTTTTTTCATATTCGCACTCCCTCCCGAGTCGCAAGACTAATGCGGCTTCGCTTTATTTATTTAAAACATTCTACTACCGTTAACACATATAGTCAATATTTATACAAAAAATATTTATAATTATTCAGATATTTTTTAAAAACCGCATAATATTTAGCAAATTTTGAGTTAATTGAATAATTACTCAATAAAATATATAATAAAATCCATTTGTTGGGCAAGCTTAACAATCGGGTTTTAAGAAACTTAACCCTTAGCTATACTTATTTAAATCTATAAATAATAAAAACGGAGTCTGAATAATCAGACTCCAATGCTCGATAATGTTTTACAATACACTTATTTATCAAAATACTGCATTTCGTAAATATCTTGCGGAGCTTCCTCCGTAGGTGAAGGAACGGCCGCATTTTTGCGCTTCTTCACTATGCTTACAATATTGCTCACTATCAACGATATGCCTAACAAACTGAATACTCCGCCTACGATAAACAATATGTATACCGGCATATGATTATCCTTTGTGGCAAGCACAATATCTTTCGGATTGTTAGGATTATATGCTATTTCACGCAAATCGCCTATTCTCGGTCTAATGCTTGACGACACATTGCTTCTTACAGAATATACCTGCCCGTTTGCGGTAAACTCTAAAATTTCCGTATACATTGTTTGATAATATCCGTCGCTGTCTTTATCCTCATACTCCCTGTATGAAGTTACGGTAGCCACAGTATGCGTCCAGGAATTCAGTTTACTGTTAAGGCTATTGTTGAATATTGCGCCGCCGACAATGAGTCCGATACCTATAATTGCGAACAGTATGGATATTATCAGATTCGGCTTTTTTGTTGTTACTACTACCATTTTACAATCCTCTCCAAAATTGTATTTTTAGCTAAAATAGCGTTAGCTATGATGATATTCCGTTGGAGATGAACGCTTAATCATACTCGGTCATTACGAATATTTAATGCTATGCTCCCCAACATCTACAAAATTTTATCACATTGGAAAAACAAGGTCAAACGATATCAAGCATTTTGTATTATATCTCTGTTTGCAACACCAAAGCCTTTTTAGGACAGAAGTTTGAACACTTGCCGCATTTAATACACTTGCTATGGTCTATGACAGGTGCCTCAAAATTATTCTGAGACAATGCGCCTACGGGACATACCCTTACGGCAGGACAAGGATGATTTTGCGGACAGTTGCTTTTAATAAGCGTTAACATTTTAGACATAATTTGCCTCCGTTTAAAAATTTAATCAAATATTTATCATTAAAATATGACGATTTAAACTAATTGTTCACATATTTTTTCTTTGCTAATTCCGTATACATTTTGACAAAATCAGTTTTAGCCTCGGTGTATGCGTCCCGATTATGCTCGAATTCTTTCCAAATACGAAGCTTTAACCGTTCATACTCCTTTGCGATTTCAGGATTAGCATTCAAATAATCCTTGAAGTATATTTCATCCTTATCATTATTAAGTCGGATATGCAAATGAAATACCTTTTGCGCAAATCCATTCTCCGTATATCCTTTATTTAACGAAATTCTACTTGTATTTCCCGACATTACGATGTATCCGCAATTCCGTAAAATCTCAGCTGCGTCTTGGACTTGTTCAAGTGTATCTACAACTATTAAAATATCTATTATCGGCTTTGCCATTATGCCTTTTATCGCAGTGCTTCCAATATGATAGTAACGCGTATCAGTAGGCAATACGGTTTTAAGAAACTCAACTTCTTCTCTAAACCAGTCTTCCCAGTAAGCTTTATGCTCTGTAAGATAAATAGGAAATAACCGCCAGAGTTCGTCAAGTGTCATATCACAAAGCCTTTTATTCATCCCAATAATCCTTATATTAACTAATAATAGTTATATTTTCAATTTACAATATCTCAAAGTCAACTTTTCCGCTTTCTATATCATAAATCGCTCCGTATATTTGCGCCTCTGATTTTTGGAGCGCGGTACGTATGCAACTTACTGTATTTCTGATGTTTAAAATAGCCGCTTTCCTATCATCTTTCTCGCATCCGATTGCCTATCGTATTTTATCTGTTATGACAGATGTATAGCCTTTTGCACCACCGCACACTGCTGCATTAACCGCCCCGCAGTGCGTATGTCCGAGTACTAAAACTGTATTGACTCGCAAATGCTCAACTGCATATTCGATACTTCCAAGTTCAATATCATCCGCTACATTGCCGGCAACTCTGATTACAAACAATTCACCTATTCCCGTCATAAAAATATTTTCGGGAATAACACGCGAATCCGAACACGTTATAACTACTGCGTACGGACGTTATCCGTTTTCGGCAGTTTCTTTTCGGACTTTCGCAGATATATCTCCGTCGTTGTACTTCGCGCAAATATATTTTGCATTCCCCTCTTTAAGCTTTTTAATTACAGATTTGCTGTCCATATATATTTACACACCAAGATAACTAATAATATGACTAATATATTGTACCATAAACAAAAGCTTTTTCAAGTAGATAATATAAATAAGTGTTTTCATAAAAAACAATTAACTATAAACAAAAACACGCTCTCGCGTGTTTTCGTGGTGGAGCGGTGATAACCTAAAACGAATATTATCCGCTAAATTGAAATTTATCTATTGATATTAAATACTTCAACTTTTCCACGGGCGACTTTTACCAAGCCAACCGTGTTCTTGCCAATATTTGCAGTCAAATCCACCGTTTCCGTTTTTTTGTACTTTCTTTTGTATAATGCGGCAAACTTTGAATTTGATTTTAGTTATAAGTTTCGTACGTGCAGGCTTTGCATAATTTATTTTTGCAAATTTTCTAGCAAGTTTATTTACCTTATTTGTAAGGCTTTTACGTTTCTTTTCAGAAAGTTTATTCCAAACAATATCTTCCATAAGCGCACTGCTGAATGCTCCTATTTTTGATATCCCCCACCAAGACAAACTATGTTTTATATCTTTCGCAGATGATTTCGCACCTGCGCCAATACATTGCGTAATAATGACTGCACGTTTACCAAACATTTCGGGTGCAGGTCTGTGCGGCATCCAACGATAACCGAAATGGTCTAATAATGCTTTCATTGCACCCGTTGCGTGCATAACGTAGGCAGGCGACGCCATAACGATTAAATCAGACTCTAAAAGTGATTTTTCGATAGCGTTTATATAGGAGTAATCTTTACAAGCATCTTCTCCGCGCATAAAACAATTTGTACAGCCCACACAAAATGCAGGACAGTCTTTCGGCAAATAAAATTCAACTATGTCTGCACCTTGAAAACTCTGCAAAAAAATCTCTTTCAAGCGATACGTAACGCCTTGTTTTTCAGTGCCGTTTATTACTGCTATTTTCATAGTCACTCCGCTAAATAACTGTTTATCGCTCTATATGAGTAAATAAATTATAGCATAAACGAAAGCATTTTCAACTATATAACAGTGTAAAAAATTACTTATGACACTGTGGCGGGTGCTTGTCTTGATAACAAGCTGAGCCGAAATATATTCCCTAAAAGCACCGCAACGCTTCTGCAAACATTACGGTTAATAAGCCTTTTGTGCTTTATTTGCCTACATAAAGTAACCGCCAAACACCCGAAAAGCTTTTTTATTAACCGCTGTACCCCAAATTGCACCCCAAAAACCTAAAAATAAATGATAATTTTAGTACAAAAGATAAAACCATTAGAAATTGAAAAAGTGTACTAAACAGTACACTTTTTCTTGGTGGGCAGGGATGGATTCGAACCATCGAAGTCGCTGACGGCAGATTTACAGTCTGCTCCCTTTGGCCGCTCGGGAACCTACCCATTTCAGTTTTAGTTTGGAGCTGGTGATCGGAATCGAACCAACAACCTACTGATTACAAATCAGTTGCTCTGCCTGTTGAGCTACACCAGCGTAATTGGTGCCTCGGGGCGGACTCGAACCACCGACACAGGGATTTTCAGTCCCTTGCTCTACCACCTGAGCTACCGAGGCATTGCGCATAGCATTACGCTTGCGACTTTCATATATGTGGCAGTGACATACGTCACTGCCACATATAATTGTTTGGCGACCCGAAGGGGGCTCGAACCCCTGACCTCCAGCGTGACAGGCTGGCGTACTAACCAACTGTACTACCGGGCCACATATGGTTTATAATGATTTTGGTGGGCCTTCACGGACTCGAACCGCGGACCGATCGGTTATGAGCCGACTGCTCTAACCAACTGAGCTAAAGGCCCGAATCATCATCGATGAAGTCGCACTGCAATTAAGCGAGTGTATGGTCGGGGTGAAGAGATTCGAACTCCCGACCCTCTGCTCCCAAAGCAGATGCGCTACCAAGCTGCGCTACACCCCGATTACCGTAGTGTTGACGACCTACACAATATACTATAAAAAAATTAGTCTGTCAATAATTTTTCAACCAGATTTGAATAATTTTTTTGTGTAAATTTAAAAAAATCAACTTAAGGCAAAATGAAACATATCTGACCTAAATCAGCCGTTATTGACAATAAAACTTAAGGAAAAAAGAAAAATTACAAAAGTACACAAAAAGCGCGCAATGTGTTTTGGTATTCTTTGCAAGGAGGCTTTATGGACTTAGATTTCAAGATAGTAAACAACGATATTTGCGTAAAGCTGGTCGGCGAAATAGACGAATATACCGCGCGCAGTTTGCGCGACGATTTGGATAAGCTTATTGAAGCTCAAGGCTTTCGCACTATGACGTTTGATATGCAAGGCGTAACGTTTTTGGACAGCACGGGATTCGGGCTGGTGATAGGACGATATAAGAAGCTACGCGCAAAGCGCGCGGAACTGCTTTTAAAAAACGTGCCGCCGCAGGTAGACAAGGTATTTCGCACAAGCGGACTGTATTCGTTTGTGCCCATAGTAAAGTAAGGAGTTGTTATGAACAATTTTTTTGATATGAAGATGTTATCGAGCGGAAAAAACGAAGCGTTTGCGCGTAGCGCGGTCGCAACGTTTGCTCTTGTATGCTCCCCCACTCTGGAGGAGATAAACGACTTAAAAACCGCCGTAAGCGAAGCGGTAACCAACGCGGTAGTACACGCTTATAAGGAAGAAGGCGGAATAATAGAGCTCCTTGCGGAGGTAGATGAAAAAGAGCGCAGCATAACAGTGAGCGTAACGGATTTCGGTTGCGGGATTGCAAACGTAGACGAAGCCAAAGAACCGTTTTTCACTACAAAAGCGGACGACGAACGTAGCGGAATGGGTTTCACTATTATAGAGACGTTTACCGATGATATGACGGTACGCTCCAAAATCGGCGAAGGTACGACCGTAACAATGAAAAAGGTATTTAAAAATGCTTAGTCACGAGGAAACTCTCTCTCTGATTGCGAAATCGCAGGCGGGAGATAACGATGCCAAAGAAAAGCTCATATCCGAAAATTTACCGCTTATAAAGTCTATAGTAAAGCGCTTTAACGGACGGCTTGAGTATGACGACCTTATGCAGCTTGGCGCGATGGGCTTGGTAAAAGCAATATCCAATTTCGACGTAGCATACGGAGTACGCTTTTCTACCTACGCCGTGCCAATGATAAGCGGAGAAATAAAGAGGTTTCTACGCGACGACGGAGCGGTAAAGGTATCCCGCTGGGCAAAAACCCTGTCTGCAAAGATATCGCAGTACATCGATGAGATTCAAAAGAGCGGAAAACCCGAGCCGACTACCGACGAGCTTGCGGAACATTTCGGCGTTGAGCCTCAGGATATCGTATTTGCAATGGACACAACTCATTATCTGTTATCGCTTTCCGAGCCGTTGGGCGACGAGGACGGAGCGTCTCTCGGAGATAAGATAATCGGCGACAGCTCCCCCGACGAGAGTCTGGACAATTTAATGCTGCGCGACTGTATACAAAATCTACCCGAGCGAGAAAAGAAAATAATAATTTTAAGGTATTTCAGAGATAAAACGCAAAGCGAGGTAGCCAAAGAGCTTGGAGTATCGCAAGTTCAGGTCAGTAGAATAGAGAGTAAAATACTCAAACAATTCAAAGAGGAAATCTCATAAAAGCGCAATTTTATTTGCGCTTTTAATTTCTTGACAGAATTTTGTTGCGGTTATGTCGCCTATCTTATTTCGGATTAGTTACTGATACGAAGATAAATTAAGCTTTATTCAGCAGTATAAATATATATTATATTGACTGACTAATGCAATATTAAGTTGATTTTTTGCGAATAGTTTGCTAAAATTATTACGATAATTCTTTTTTCTGTAGGAATTTTATAATGGCAAACTATTTTAACGAACGCGATAAAAAGTTCACCTTGCGCTTAAGAGAACTACGCGACACCCTGCCCGAATTCTGCGACGAATTTTTTATTGGTATCGAGCCTTTGACAACTCCTATGACACGGCTTTATTACGCTTATGATTTGCGTATATTTTTTGATTACCTTATGCAAAATGTCAGAGCGTTCAGAAATTATACCGATATGCTTGATTTTACCGTTTCGGACCTTGAAAAAATCACTACTCAGCACCTTGAGGCTTATCTTGAGTATCTTAGCCTGTACGAATACGACGGAAAGGAATACACAAACGGAAGCAAAGGCAAAGCGCGTAAAATTTCAACGGTGCGCACGTTTTTCAAGTACTATTTTAATCACGACAGGATAAGCTCCAACGTTGCGGCTAAGCTTACAATGCCGAAGCAACGCGATAAAGAAATTATCAGACTTGAGGAGCGTGAAGTATCAAGAATACTTGATGTTGCCGAATACGGCGAAGGGATGACCGAGCATCAGCGTAAAATTCAGCGCAATACACGTTACAGAGACGTAGCTATACTTACCCTGCTACTCGGCACGGGAATACGTGTAAGCGAATGCGTCGGGCTCAATCTTTCGGATATAGATTTTGACACTAATGCGTTTACGGTCACTCGCAAAGGCGGCAACCGCGCAATACTGTATTTCGGAGACGAAGTAGCAGTAGCATTGCAAGAATACATTGACAGCGAGCGGAAGGCTCTCATAAACCGCTGTGAAAAACTTGCTCCGGGAGATACGGACGCGCTGTTTTTATCGTTACAGGTAAGACGCATATCGGTACGCGCAGTAGAAAATTTAGTAAAAAAATATGCCGTAGAGGCGGCACCGCTTAAGCGTATATCTCCGCATAAGCTGAGAAGCACCTTCGGCACAAATCTTTATCGCGCGACAGGCGACATATATATGGTTGCAGACGTACTCGGACACCGCGACGTAAACACTACTAAAAAACACTATGCCGCAATAGAGGAGGACCACCGTAAAATCGCGTCCAAGGTCATAAAGCTGCGAGATAGCACCGAGGATTAGTGTATATACTAAGCCCCGACATTTACACCGCTCGACTGAATTTTATGTAGTTAATACAAAAGCTAATATGCTATATTATTACAATATATATCAATATTAACTATTATATAATATTGACTATTGTATAATAGTTTGCTAAAATTGTGCTATCAACAATGGGAGATGAGTTATGGATATTTCATCCGTCAACAGTGACCTCATAAGAGGTAACGTTACGACCATTATACTTGGCTGCCTAAAGGATGAGGATAAGTACGGCTATGAAATTCTCAAGGAAATAGAGGATAAAAGCAACAGTCAGTACGCACTTAAACAGGCAACACTATACAATCAGCTCAAGCGCCTTGAAAAGCAAGGGCTTGTAAGCTCATATGACGGCGCGCCCGACGACACCGGCGGCGGAAAGCGTCGCTATTATGCCCTTACTCCCGAAGGCAAAGGCTATCTGCTTAAGGAAAAAGGCGAGTATGAATATGCCCGCACTATCTTGGATAAGCTTGTATCCGAAAGCGAATTTGATTTTACAAACGATATACCCTTTGACGCCTCCGAGCTTCGCCCCTACTCCAAGCGCGGCGACGGTGAGGAAAAGGAAAAAACAAAGATAGTCTACAAGGACAAGATTGTAGAGGTTGAAAAGCCGGTTGAGATAGAAAAGCGCATTTACATAGACCGCTTCGGCAATCCTCTTTCGGAGGAGGAATACGAGCGCGCAACCACTCAAGCGCTTCTTGACGACGAGCAAGCGCGCAAAACGGAGGAAGAGCTTGCTTCCGCCCTTGCGAGATTGCGCGAAATAGAGGACGCGCGCGCCGCTTATGAGGTGCAACTGAAAAATTCCGAGCAGGAACGCATTGAAAAAGAAGAGAAGCTACGCAACATCGAGCAATCGGAGCGTGAAAAGGAAGAACAGCTACGCATTGCCGAGGAACAACGCATAAACAGCGAGGTTCAGTTAAGACAGGCGGAGCAGGAGCGTTCCACTACACAGGAGCAGCTAAAGACGTCTGAAGAACAGCTTAAGCTTGCCGAAGAAAAATGCGCGACCAACGAAGAACAGCTGCGTGAAATCGAGCTCGAACGCGCCGCCATAGAGGAACAGCTACGCAAATCGGAAGAACAGCGAGCGGCTGTCGAAGACGAGCTTCGCAGACTTCAGAATGAACGTGCCGCCGAGGAAGAACGCAGGCGTATTGCGCTTAATAAACCCTCCACTACCGTTGACGAGTTGTTTTCAAAGCTCGAAGCACAATCCGAATATCAATTTAGCGCAAACCAAAATCCTACTCATATCTATGCCGAAATTCCCGATGACGGTCAGGTTTATTTTGAGCAAAGCAATAAAAATACTTCCGCTCAACAGACTACTCTACAAGAGCTTTTCAGACAAATGGATGAAAAAGCGGCTCAGCTCGAAGCCGAGCGCATTCGTCGAGAACAGCAGGACGAATTACTAAGGCAAGCCGAGGAGCTTCGCATTCAGCAGGAAGAAATTGAAAGACGCAGACAGGAAGCCGCGGCAGACGCGCTTGCGTTTGACAACCGCGAATTTGCACAGTCCGAGCTGGATACTTTCAGCACAGTAGATTCATACGGAGCGACTTCCGCAGTAGTGACTAAAAACGAAAACGGCTTCGAGTACGAAAAAAATCACGTAAATTACAGAGATTTCTTCAACTCTATTACGGATGACTCCGAGCCTGAACCGACATACGAGCAAAAGTCTCAACCGCAGCAGCAGTACGTTGACAGCGATATCAAAACAAGACTTTACGCCAAGGGATTTAAAATCCGCCCTTACGACAAAGGTAATACGTCCGAATATTATACGTTTAACTTTATTCAGTCAAACAGGATAAATCGCGACACCTTCCTTATAGTGCTTGCCCTGTTTATAGCCGAAATTGCAGTAATGTGGCTATCGCTTGCAACTCGTATATCCTACGTATATTTCCTGCCGATAACGGTTGTAGGCGCTGTACTCTGCCTTATCCCGACTGCGGTTTACTTTGCGAACCCAACAAGACGAACGCGTGCCAACTTCAATTTCAAGCTATCAATACTTAACCGCACTATGCTGTTTATAGAATTGACGGTCGTATGTATTTTAGTCGGCTTCTTTGCTCTCGGCGCAAGCGTGAACGATATCGACCTTATACTCTGCTCTATGGTTATTCCCGCGGTAATATTGCTTAACCTGCCTATCAGCTCGGTTATATACTGGTTGTTATATCGCACAAGAAAATATCATATCGCATAATTACAGATTTGCAAAAGTCCGCTGTATGCGGACTTTTTGTTATATTGCAATAAACATACACTTTATTTATCTTTATAATTATGATATAATGTAAAAGGTAAACAAAAAAAGCCTTACGGCTTTTTTGGCAGGGGTGGAAGGAATCGGACCCTCATCAATGGTTTTGGAGACCACTGTTTTACCACTAAACTACACCCCTATAAGTTGTAATCAAGCTTGATTAGTATAACAAACATACCGACATTAGTCAAACAAATTACTTTAATTTGGAGAGAAATATGCAAAACAAATACACGCTCGGCGTTATCGGCGCAGGCAATATGGCATATGCCATTGTCGGAGGCATAATAAACGGAGGCATACTTAAGTCTTCGGATATTGCAATAAGCGATATAGACGCGCAAAAGCTTGAGGCATTTGCCAAGCTTGGCGTATACACTCAAACGGATAACGTTTCGCTCTCGGCAAACTGCGAAAATTTGTTATTTGCCGTAAAGCCGCAGATAGCTCAAACCGTTTTTAACGAAATAGAGTCATCAGTCACCGCCAATACCGTAATTTCAATAATGGCAGGCATTACCCTGTCAAAGCTAAAAGCTGCGCTCGGCAATCGCAATTATGCGCGAATTATGCCCAACACTCCCGCACTTGTAGGTAAAGGAATGTCAGCAATAGCATTCAGTGAGAATTTTTACAGTGATTTCGTAATGAATATATTCCGCTCCGTCGGAGAAGCAATACAACTTGACGAAAGTCGTTTTGACGCAGTTACATCTCTGAGCGGCTCGGGACCCGCATATGTCTACACCTTTATAAAAGCTCTGATAGACGGAGGAATGAGCGGCGGCTTGGATTTTGAAACGTCAGAACAGCTCGCATTGCAAACTGTTCTGGGCGCAGTAGAAATGATAAAGGCCTCCGACAAACCCATTAACGAATTGATAGACGCCGTATGCTCCAAGGGCGGCACCACAATTCAAGCAATAGACAGCTTCCGTGAAGACGGTCTTGAAAATATAATTAAAAACGGTATGAAGAAATGCCTTAACCGTAGCGTAGAGCTGTCAAAGGAATAAGAAAATATGGCAAGAAAATCTGTAGAAATATATACGGACGGAGCCTGCTCAGGCAATCCCGGAGTCGGAGGCTGGGCTGCCGTACTGCTCTATAACTCACACAAAAAAGAAATCAGCGGCGCGGAGCCCGACACAACCAACAACCGTATGGAGCTGACCGCAATTATAGAAGGACTTAAGATGCTTAAAGAACCTTGCGACGTCACACTGTACAGCGACAGCGCATATTCTGTTGACCCCTTTCTTAAAAACTGGATTAGCGGATGGATAGCTCGCGGATGGCGTACTGCAAGTAAAGACGACGTAAAAAACGTAGACCTGTGGCAAACCCTGCTGCAGCTTACATCTAAACATAGCGTGACGTTTGTTAAAGTAAAAGGACATTCCGATAATGAATTAAATAATCGATGCGACCTGCTTGCCCGCACAGCTATCAAACAGCTTGCGGCAAAAACAAAATTAAACTAATTTTTTAATCTATATAAAAAATCCGTCGTGCATTACGACGGATTTTTAATTACTAAGTATTATAAATCAATTATTCGGCATTCTCGGTCTTTTTCTTACGGGTTGTCTTTTTCTTGGGTGCTTCCGCACTCTCCTCCAACTCGTCTGCAAGCTCGAGATTTAAGCCCTTAAAGAGTTCGCCAAGCGAAGCGGAGCCGCTTCCGGATACCCACTCCTTAGGCTCGTTGGAAGTTTCCTTCTTAGCGGCGCGGCGGTCCTTTCTTCCCTCGCCGTCGGCAACCTTCTGCTCAAACTTCTTCATTCTGGAGCTACGCTTGCTCGCCTTCTCTTCCTCTGTTGCCTCTCCCTCTACTGCAACTGCAGTAATCGTCTCGTCGGGCGTGGGCAGTAAATCCTTAATAGAGAGCGTTATACGCGTATCCTCAAAGCCGATTATCTTTGCCTCTACCTCCTGTCCTGCGGTCAAGGCCTCGTTTGCGTCCTTAATCCAGTTGTGGGAAATCTGAGAAACGTGTACCAAGCCGTCGATGCCGTCCTCGATAGATACAAATGCGCCGTATGGGAATATTCTTTCAACCTTGCCTTTGATAACAGTGCCTACAGGATACTTTTCTGCGGCAACCTCGTAGGGTTTCTTTTGGAGTTGCTTATAGCCGAGCGAAATTCTGCCCGCCTCTCTGTCAAGCTTAAGTACGACAAAATCCTTTACGTCGCCGATTTTAAGCACGGTAGAAGGGTCGGTAATTCTGTTCCAGCTAAGCTCGGAGATATGAGCGAGGCAATCGAAGCCGTCTACGCTTACAAACGCACCGAACTGAGTAAATCTCTTTACCTTACCGGTAACTATGTCGTTTACGTGCATCTTGCCCCAAAATGCGTCCTCTTTCTCTTTTTTCTCTTTCTCGAGTATCATACGCTGAGAGGCTACAAGATATTTCTTTCTATGCGGCTTAGCTGCTTCCTCGGGTTTATTCTCCGTATTTTCCTCACCCTCCTGAACCTCTGCGGCTTTCGTCTTGGGGGGCATAATCATAAGGCGCAATTTCTTGCCCTTATAATCCTCGAGGTTGTTGACATAGCCCATTCTAATCTGGCTTGCGGGAACAAATACCGTGTACTGTCCCATACGTCCGCGCAGACCGTCTTTTACGACCTCGGTCATTACAAGCGAGAACTCACCGGCGGAAAGCGCCTTTTCAGCCTCCTCCTCGGCAATACGCTCTGCGTCAACCTCTTTCTTGGAAAGCTTGACATAATCTTTATCAACAGACTTGATGTTTGCAAAAATAACGTCGTCCTTATTGAAATCGGACGGATTGTAATTGCCGTCAATGGAAGCATCGGACTTATCAATGAAACCGTCCTTCTTTCCGCCGATAGCGACGTAAATTCCGGACTCTCCCGCGCTTATAACCGTACCCTTGATACGCTTGCCTACTCTGTAGTTGGTATAATTGCCGGCTACATTTGTAGACTTCATAAGGTCAGCCATAGTTTCGGGCTCTTTATCTTGAGTTGTCGTGGGTTGCTCTTGAAGTGTTGCCTCTTTGTTCACTTCAACTTCTGCTGAATTTTCAGCTACGATTTGAGTAGTTTCACTCATAAGTTTATTTACCTCCCGTATCAACCACGGCGGAGTTGAAGCTCCTGCGACGATTGATACACTTTGAATATCCTTAAACTGACATATACAAGACTTAACTTCATCAACGCTGTTAGCAAAAATAACGTTTGAATTAAACTCCGAGGCTACCTCTGCAAGTCTGCGGGTGTTTGCGCTGTGCTTTGCGCCGAGAACCAACACCGCGTCCGTAGCTTTGGCAAGCTCGCGCACCTCTTGCTGTCTTACTGTAGTATTGTAGCAAATAGTATTGAAAATGCCAACTGATTTACAGGAATTTTTTTGGAATTTAGATACAAAATCTTTAATTTTATAAAAATCTTCCTCTAAAACGGTAGTTTGAAAGATAACAGAGGTAGGATTGTCGCTAATTTGCGGTGCTTTTCCTATAGGAACTATTGTCACATTATCGCCCGCGTAGCCTGCAATTCCGATGACCTCGTCGTGCGCCGAATCCCCGATAATAACGATATTATCTCCCAACTCCGCTCTTTCCCGAGCAAGACGCTGATTGCGCTTAACAACTGGACAGGTCGCGTCTTCTACTATCAATCCTCTGTTGCGCAAATCCGTTTCAACGGATTCGGGAACTCCGTGGGCTCTGATAAGCACGACATCGCCCGACTTCAGCCCGCAGATATTATCGAGTTCCACATTGTATATGCCGTTAGATTGCAGAAATTCCGTGACAAGCTCATTATGTACAAGCTCCCCAAGCGTATATATGCGTCCGTATTTTCGGACTAAATCCAAAGCCTTGTCTACAGCGGCTTTTACTCCGCTGCAAAAGCCGGCGTGCGCCGCTACCTCAACTCTCACTTGCGCTCCTTATTTTTCTTTTTGAGATTTTCTACATACTCGTTGCATTGACGGCGCGTTTCGTCCATCTTAGCGCGCAAAACCTCGGTAGCCGCGTGCATCTGCTCGGGAGTTCTCGAGCCGTAAAACTCATCTAATGTAAACGGCTCGCCTATATACAGCCAATTACGTCTGAACAGCTTTGGAGAAGAATAATAAAGCATAGGCACAATAGGCGACTTCGTTTTTATTGCAAAACGCGCCGTTCCCGTTTTAAACTCTGCCATATCCTGCGTGCCCTGCTTGTTTCTTGTACCTTCGGGGAAAATCATAAGCTTTTTACCGCCCTTAAGTACGCTTAAAACATTCTTAACGGCGTCTATATCTGCTTCACCCCGTCTTACCGGAATAGCTCCGAGCTTATGGAGAAACCAGCCCGCGATGGGCACCTTAAACAGCTCGTACTTTGCGAGTATATGCGCCTCACGCTTAAATAGCGCAAAGCACGGGATAAATGTATCCACCTTTGAATAGTGATTGCAGGTATAAATAGCGTTATTGTCAATCAACGCCCTTTCTTTATTTACGATTTTTATAGGCCAAAGCAAACGCTGCAACGGATGTAACAGTACTCTCATAAATCGGTAAAAGCCAAAATGAGTTTGAACAGTATAATAACTTTTCATCCTTTTGGCAGTGCGCTTGGACACCTTTTTCTCCTCGACCGCCGCAGGCGTATCAAGCTTAACGCCCTGTTTGGTTTTTATGTGTACAACTTGTTTTATATGCGCTACAACGTCGTCTATACCCATATCGGTAGTATCCACAAATTCTGCGTCGTCCGCTTGCTTGAGCGGAGCGACCTCTCGGTGCGAATCGTTATAGTCGCGCTGAATAATATCCTGTAGCAATGTATCGTAATCAACCGCCTGCCCTTTTTCGGTAAGCTCTTTGTACCTGCGCGTCGCACGCTCCTCCGCAGTTGCGGTCATATAAAATTTACAGTTTGCGTCGGGAAGCACAAAAGTTCCTATATCCCTGCCGTCGAGTACTACGTCGTGAGTTTTTGCAAACTCTCTCTGAAGCTCCACCATTTTGTATCTTACGGGAGGTAACGCGGATATATCGCTTGCCGCCCTGGACATATAATGCTCCCTCAGATAAGGAGTAGTATTTATGCCGTTGACGTAAATCTGCTGAGTGCCGTTTTCATATACGATATCCATATTCATAGATTCGAGCATTGTCTTAACGCTTTGCTCGTCGGTGACGGATATACCTTGCTGTAACGCATAATAAGCCGTAGCGCGATACATCGCCCCGGTATCGAGATAGATTATACCAAGGTCCTTAGCAACAGCCTTGGCAACTGTGCTTTTGCCCGCGCCCGCGGGACCGTCTATTGCAATATTTATCATAAATCCTCCTTGCACCGAGTGTAAGTTTCATAATTATGCGCGCTTAATTATATCTCTCGCGCACGCTGCTGCGGTCGAAAATGCAATTTGCAGATTAAATCCTCCCGTCAGCGCGTCAACGTCAACCGTTTCTCCTATAAAATACAAGCCTTTTTGCAGCTTGCTTTCGCCCGACGGAGCCAAATCCTTAAGCGATACGCCGCCCGAGGTTACAACAGCCTCCGCAAACGGAGCAAGCCCCGTCATATTGAACGTCAGATTTTTAATAGTTTTTACAAGCCTTGCGCGTTCCTCGCGCGTTACGGAATTTACCTTTTTACTCTCCGAAATATTTGCCTGTCGCAACACATAGGTGTTCAGTCGCTCGGGAAGCAAAGCGCGCGTTACGTTTTTGACATCCTGATTTTTACGCTCCTCGAAGTCGCGAAGCATTCTGTTTTCAAGCTGTTTCTCGTCAAGCGACGGCTTTAAATCAAGCGACAGCTTCACACCGCTTAATCTGTTTACATAGGACGACAGCGTAAGCGCTACGGGTCCGCTGAGTCCTCTGTTGGTAAACATAAGCTCTCCGAATTTACCCGCGACTACCGCTCCTTGCGCATTGACTGCGTCAAGTCTTACGTTTTTAAGAGATATACCCTGCAAAGGCGCAACGTTTTCGGCTACGAGAATGGGCGCAAGCGCCTGTTTTGGCTCTACAACGGTATGTCCGAATTTTTTTGCAAAATCATAACCGTCTCCCGTCGAGCCTGTAGACGGATAGCTTATTCCGCCGGTTGCGACAACCACCTTATCAAAGCTTATATCTTCACATACGCTGTTGTCGGTAGTTATTATAAAGCCTTGCTCGGTTGCGTTTATATCTTTTACAACGCAGTTATATTTTACACATACTCCGCAACGCTTAAGCTCATTAACAAGTGCTTTTATTACATCGGACGACTTTTGCGAGGCGGGAAATACCCTGTTTCCTCTTTCCACCACAAGCGGCAATCCCGCGGCTTCAAAAAAGCTCATCGTGTCGCGAGGCGTAAACGAATATAATGCCGAGCGCAGATATTTTTCACCGCGTACAACGTGCGCAAACAACGTATCACTGTCGCAATCGTTTGTCAGATTGCAGCGTCCTTTGCCTGTTATGTAAAGCTTCTTGCCTATCTTTTCGTTTTTTTCGATAAGCGTAACGGACACGCCTTCTCTTGCAAGCATAATCGCATTCATTGCGCCCGCCGCGCCTCCGCCGATTACGCACACTCTCATAGGCAAAACTCCGCCGATTGCATTGCGGAAATAACCTCCGCGTCATTGCAAATCATACGTATAGGAGTAACGGTGATGTAGCCGTTTTCAGATAACGCGCAATCGCCGTTTATATCATAAATGCAGCTTCTGTCCGGCTTGCCGTCCACAAAAAATACTTCATTTCCGTTCTCATCGGTCCTAACCACATACTTTTCGTTGTAAGGACGATAGGTTACGGGCGCAACCCGTATGCCCTTGATGTTCTCTTTATTTGGGGACGGAATATTTACGTTTAAGGTAATGTCCTCGCTTGCATACTTAATAAGCTCGAAAAGGTTTTTCGCGATAAACTCAGCCGAATAACCATACTCGTCGCTATGACGGGTACGCAAAGAGATGGCTATGGACGGAATGCGGTGAAACGTCCCCTCCTGCGCGGCGCCGAAGGTGCCTGAATACATAACGTCCGAGCCTATGTTCAACACCGAATTTATACCCGATAGCACAACGTCGAATTTGCGCTCCTTATACAAATGCTTAACCGCAAATATTACGCAATCCGCAGGAGAACCGTCAACGGCATAGGTTTCAATGCCGTCCGGCATCTCTATTTTTTCGCAGGTAATTCCGCTGAAAAAATTGACCATATGCGCATAGCCCGACCGCTCGCCCTTGGGAGCCACCACAACCACGTTATGGTCTTTGGCAAGACGAACGGCAAGCGCGCGTATTCCGGGCGCAAAATATCCGTCGTCATTGGCAATAAGAATATTCAGCTTTTTCATCTCTGCAATCCGCACAGCTTGGCAAGATAGGCTATTTCGCCCTCTCCAAGCTCTCTGTATCCTCCGCGCGACAGACCGCCGAGTCTTAACTCGCCTATAGCCACGCGCTTTAAAAATGTTACGTTTTTCTCCACCGCCTCGAACATACGGCGGATTTCTCTGTTTTTACCCTCGAAAATAACCACCTCGAGTCGCGTATTTCCGTCCTCTACTCCCGTAACCTTTACCTTACAGCGACCGTATTTCACTCCGTCCACAGTAACGCCCTTGCGCAATATAGCAAGGTCGCTCTCCTCAATCGAGCCCTCGATGCGGACAATATACGTCTTTGAAATCTCACTGGACGGGTGCGTGAGCTTATAGGTCATATCCCCGTCGTTTGTAAGCAATAATAGCCCTTCGCTGTCATAATCCAGTCTGCCCACGGGGTGCAGCCTTTTGTCCTTGTATTCCCCAAGATAATCTACAACCGTTCTGCGCGGCTTCTTACCTTCGCCGATTCCCTTATCCTGCTGTACTGATTTTACGGATTCTTCCGGCATTTCGCGCTTTCTTGCCGTATTTTTATCAGCGTCCTCCTGCTTTTTGCGCCCGCTCTTGTCGTCGCGCGTATCATCCATTGTCGTGACGCAGCCCTTCGGCTTGTTAAACATAATATAATCGTAGTGCGTAATGTGGACAACCTTTTTGCCGTCCACGTAAACGACATCCTTGTTTTCGTCTATTTCACTGCCGACCTCGCGCACAATTTTTTTATTTACGCTGACTCTGCCAGCTTTAACATATTCGTCGGCTTTACGTCTTGAACATACTCCGCATTCAGCCAAATACTTATTTATCCTCATAAGGCTCCGAATCAAAAAGAATAGTTTTTTGCAATTCTTTAAGACATTATCTGTTTATTTGTTAAAGTATATCTTATTTTAATAATATAAGCAAGTAAAAACAAATCAAAGCTCAAAACACTTTACTTATCAAATTTGAGTTTTTAGTTAAAAAAATATTACCTCTATTTATAAAAAAATTCAAACGCGTACAATTACTGTTTATATAAAAATAAATGCCTCTTTTAAGAGGCATTTAACTATATACTGTTAAGCGCTTTTCAGCACCAGATATTCGCTGTTGTCGCTACGCAAAGGATAGTATAATTCGCTCCAATCCGACGACAGATGCGAGGGATGCTCTATTTCTATTTTCTTTGCACCTTCCTTACGGTTGACGAATGCGTCCTCATAAGATGTCATTTCAAAGTTATCAAAGCCGTAATTGAGCATCCTTATAGTATCGTTCCACATATCGTTGTAATTTAATACGACGGTAATAAGCTGCATATTGTTTCTGTACGCTCCGCTTACAAGACATCTGCCGCTTTTAGTTGTATAGCCGGTCTTAACACCGTTTGCACCCTCGTACAGCTTGAGCATCTTGTTTTTATTTCCGATATAATAAACCTCGTCGTCAATCGTAATCTTTGCCTTAAGCGTAGAGGCTATGCGCACAAATTCGGGATTCTCATATGCCTTAGCCGTAATAAGCGCAAGGTCGTACGCCGTAGTATAGTGGTTGTCGTCGTGCAAGCCGTGAGGATTTACAAAATTGGAGTCGTTTGCCCCAAGCTCTTTAGCGGTTTTGTTCATTAGCTCGGCAAACTTTTCCACACTTCCCGCCGTTTCTATGGCAAGCGCGGTTGCAGCGTCATTTCCGCTCCTTAGCATAAGACCCAGCAAAAGGTCTTCTACGTTAATCTTTTGACCCGCGCGCAGATATATGGAGGAACCCTCTACGCCTGCAGCCTGCTTGGGAACAGATACAACCCTGTCGAGAGGAAGATTGTTTAATACCACCAAAGCAGTAAGAACCTTGGTCGTACTTGCAGGAAAGCATCTTTCGTTCATACCCTCGTTTAGTAATACTCTGCGCGACGACTGCTCGATGACCACTCCGCTACGCGATTTCTGAACCGCCATAGCATACTCGTTAGGTTTATCTCCGGGCTTCGGTTTTGGCTTGCGATTGCCGTCGCGCTTTGTGTCGTCTATTATTGTGCCGTCCTCCTGCTCTCCGTCATAAAGAAAATCCTCATCCAATACATCGTCAGGGTTTTCATCGGTTAAAACATCAATATATTTATCATTTTGCGGATAATTTAGAATACTTTTGAGGTTTTTTCTCTCAATCCTATTGTTTGCGCCCAGCAAAATGATACTGTTTACAAGCACGATAGATACGAACAGGAATATAACTACCGAATAAATTTTCTTCTTTTCCATACTCGTCAATCCTTTTTAATGGTATCCAAAACGCTTCCGAAAAGCTCTATCCATTTATTTGAACTTTCCGATTTATCTACGCTGACAAAACGCTTTTCCCTGCCGCAGATTAAAAAGCCTACGGGAGTCAGAGTCACGCCTCCGCCCGATACCGCGCTATAGGGATACTGAAGCGAGTTGTCCTTAGGACTGCCGTATTCGCCCCCGCCTACCACAAATCCGTAGCTCAGCTTATTCACGGATAAAATAACCGTACCGTCAGACGCTACAAAGGGCTTTCCTATTACGTCGTCGCTTTCTGCCGCACAGCGCACGCTGTCCACAGTTCTCTTTAAAATTTCGTCTAAATTATCCATTGTTACCTCTCAGTCCCGCAAATATCATATTTAGTATTTGCAAAACGTTTATTTTAATTTTAAGTCTGCCGTCAATCTCAAGCGTATCCGACGGCTGTGCCGTAAAAACCTTTAAATTGCTTATCAAAGGCTGTAACGCTCCGCTAAGTCCCGCGCACAGCATAGCGGTGGTCTTTGCGTCCTGCGTTCCTACAAGCGCAAGAATGTTGCCACGCATCCTCAAGCCTTCGATTTTATACTGCTCGGCAATATTTCTCAGCTTATTCAAAGACAGTTTTTTACCGGACTTAAACTGTTTTCCGTTAATCTGCAGGCTGAACAGTCCTCTTTCTCTCTTTATTCGAAGTTTCGTGACAGGCAGCCCCAAAACCGTTACGTTAAGGTCGATTTTGTCGCGAGCAAGAGATATATGTCCGTTTGCGCCTATTCTTAACGGATAAAACAGCATCGTGACCAACACCTGCACTACAACTAAAAATCCCATAACTCCGGTATTCACGCTAATATTCTGCGTAAAAATTTAAATAATATTAACTGATATAAAAAAAGGCGATATATTTTCGCCTTTTAAAGGATTTATCGTTTAAAATTTTAATTATTCGTATATTTCTATACCGTCGCCCGCAAGGAAATCCGGTATCTCAACCGCATCTTCGTCGATTTCCTCCGCGCCTTCCGAGCTTTCAAGGTCTGCCGCGGCTTCCTCTATCTGCTCGTCGTTTTCATCGTTAAGAATACTGCGCGTATGAAACAGAGTCGCCTGCGTTTCATTGTTGATAAGCATAAGCTTTTCAAGCACCTCGGAATAATCGGGCAAATCCGAAACGTCGCTAAGCTGGAATTTCTTTAAAAACTCGTCCGTAGTACCGTAAAGCAGAGGTCTTCCGACCGTGTCCTTTCTGCCTACCGCCTCTACAAGCCCTGCCTTAAGCAAGCCTGACAGCGCATACTCCGAGTTTGTGCCTCCGCGCATATCGTCTATCTCGAGCCTCGTTATGGGCTGCTTGTACGCTATAGTGGACAAAACCTCGAGCAAGGTTTTTGTAAGCTCCTTTTCCTTAAGCGGAGTTAGCACGTCCGCAACCGCGTCGCCGTACTTCGGATTGGACATAAACTGCAGCTTGCCGTTAAACTCCGCAAGCACAATTCCGCAATCCTCGCTATATCGTTTGCTCAATGTCTTTACAATGGAGTTTAACTTCTGGGTGGTAAGCTCGGGCACTTTCTGACATATGTCCGCCTTTGCGATTGGCGTACCGCTTGCAAAAATTATCGCTTCAACGACGTTATCAATATTTTCCATCGTCACCCTCCTCAAAGTCTATCGGCAAATCTTCCATACCGTCGATAGCAAAGATGTTAATATCTCCGAATACTTCCTCCTGAACGGCGCGCAATCTGCCGTATTTCAACAGCTCGAGTACCGCAAGAAATGTTGTAACTATATCCGATTTATCATAGTCGGGTTCGAACAGGTCCGTAAATTTCATTTCTCTGCGCACGGCTATCATCATACTTATATGCTGCATTTGCTCGTGTACGGAGAATCTGTCCTTCATTACCTTTTTAGGAATGACCTCCTGCTCGCGCTTGTCCGCATTGGCAAGCACCTTTGCAAACGCCTCTACAAGCTTTGGTAACGAGAAATTTACAAGCGCGACGCGATAATCCTTATCCGTGTACGTTGGAGGACGGTAAAACCTGTTTATGGTTTCTATATCCCTTAGCTTCTCGCTCTTTTCTCTGATTAAAGCATATTGCTTTATCTTGTTGATGAGCTGTTGATGCTCGTCCTCTCCGTCCTCGCCTCCGTCTTCCTCCTCGTCCTTAGGCAGAGTGCGCACAGACTTAAGGTAGATAAGCTCTGCCGCCATTGATATAAAATCTCCGGCGTAATCATAGTCCAACTCCTCTTTCGGAGTGTCCTTGATAATCTGAACGTACTGACTTGTTATATCCGAAATGAATATATCCTCGATAGGTATCTTAGCGGCTTTTATAAGCTCGTATAACAGCTCTATCGGTCCTTCATAGTCGCTTAGCTTATAGACAATTTTAGGCTTTTCGGCAAGGAAATCTACGTTAATATCGTCGGCTTTGACAGTTTCCTCCGCTTGATTGGGGCTTTTAGACAACGCAGAATCATTCTCCGCAGAAATTTCGGAGATTTTATCATCGCCTTCCGCGACGATAGTCTGGTTATCCGCTGTGCTTATATCGTCCGCCATATGCTCACGCTATGTAAAAATTATATATAATTTTAGCATAAACAAAAAAAAATGTCAAAACAATTAAAAATCGGTTTGCTCCAAGGTATAGTTTGCAATACTCTAATTTAAAATCGTAATATAACAAACGCTCCGCTGAATCGGCGAAGCGTTTGTTATAGATTCAAAGTTATTTATTTTACCAGAGTTGACCAGTATTTACCGATAATTCCAATCGCGTCAAACAAGCTCATACGCTCAACGGTTTCGTTCGCGATAACATTGGTTTCTGTCATAATCACTCCGTCCTTTACAAGATATACCTTACCAACTGCATCGCCCGTCTTTATCGGAGCCTTTACACTGTTTGGCAATTCATACTTGAGCTCGAATTTGCCGCCTTCCTGTCTTGACATAAACTGCGCGACGTCGCGCTCAACCGTCAGCGCCAATTTGTTTTTCTTGCCGCCTAAAACCTCTACGCTGTTTTCTATATTCTCGCCTGCCTTAATCAAGACCTGATTGCTATAGTTTGCAAACGCGTAGTCGAACATTGCGCTTACCGCGGCATTGCGCACCTTAGAGCTGTCCGCACCAATCATAACCGCGATTATACGCATATTCTGACGCTTTGCAGTTGCAGACAGACAGAACTTTGCTTCACTGGTATAACCCGTCTTTCCGCCGTCGCATCCGTTATAAAACTTAACAAGCTTATTTGTGTTGGTAATGGTTGTCTTTCTTCCGTCCGGATGCTCGTAATCCTCAAGCCATACCTTGGCATTTTCAAAATAAACGGGATATTTCATAAGCTGAGCAAACATAATAGACACGTCTTTAGCCGAGGAATATGCCTCCGCAGCGGGAAGTCCCGTGCAGTTTTTAAAGACGGTGTTATTCATTCCAAGCTCCTTTGCGCGAGCATTCATCTTGGCAACAAATCCGCCTACGCTTCCTTCGATATGCTCTGCAAGCGCAACGCAGCTGTCATTAGCCGAAGCAACGATAACGGTCCTTAAAAGGTCGCCGAGCTTATGCGTCGTATCGGCGTCGAGAAATACCTGCGAGCCGCCCATTGAAGCCGCATTTTCGCTTATCTTAACCTCGTCATCAAGCGTTACGTCACCGCGCTCTATAGCCTCGAAGGTAAGAAGCGCCGTCATTATCTTCATCATACTTGCGATAGGCAGTCTCTGATTTTCGTTGCGTGAATATATCACCGTACCCGTGCCGTAATCGAGAAGATATGCCGCTTTACCCACGCTCCTGAAATCCGTTGCCGCCTCCGCTACGAGCGCCGCGGCAGTCGATGCAAAAGTCGCGATTAGCGTAGCTATTATAAACATAGCTACCACTGCAATTGACATAATTGATATTTTGATTTTATTCATAATGCCCTCGTATTCCTTTTTTCATAGCATATCTCAATATTGAAAAAATATTCAAAATCGCCATAAAAGGAAGAATCCGCCTATGCGGATTCCTTATAAGCTTATCTATTTTCTAATATACAGAAACTTTGGTCTTAAATTACTAAAACAGCGTGACTATTATTACTCCCGTCATAGAGCCTATTATCAGAAACAAAACAAGCGAACAGCCCGCGTTTATCCCGAAAATTTTGAGAGTACGGATAAACGAAGGACGCAAGGAAGAATTTTCACAGTAATCCGTACATCCCGCCGACAGCACGTTAGCCGTAGCTATCATCATAAGCACGAATGTAATCAGGAAAAACGGCAGATATATAACTATAAAATTAAGCACTCCGAAGCCCTCGAAGCGGCAGATAAGCGCGCAGGAAAATTTGCCCAAGAAAAATCCGAGCAGGATAAAAGGAATGCAGATTAAAAATACGGTTTTGTTGTTTATTCCCGATATCAGAATAACTATATAACCGCCCATTATGCTTAGAAGCGAGATAAAAAATACCTTTGCGGCGCCCGTTTCCACCTCCGAGCGCACAACGCGCTCGAAAGAACCGTCAACGGCGCGATATGCGTATACGATGCCTATTACTATTCCGATTATAAAAAGAACGGAGGTTGAAATTATCACTTTCTTGTGCTTGTCAAAAAAAGTGAGCAGCGACGACGTAATCATTCTTGTACGCAGAGTTGACATATCAAATCTTACTCCGCTTGACGAAATATTATGACAAAATGCGCTAAACACATACAAAACAGTAAGATATATGTCAAAGCGGACGGCTTTTAAATTATGTTATAATTCTGTCGTGAAAGAGAACGAGATAAAAGCTAAAAAATATCTGTTGCAGTTGGGATTTCAGCCCAATCTAAAAGGCTACGCATTGCTGAGCAGACTTATAGAGTACGCTATGGACGGAGGCGACATTCTGCCCCTGAAATACAGCGGTTATCCTCTGCTTTCAAGAGAATTCGGAGTAGACGCCGCAAGCGTTGAAAAGGATATTCAGAATGCTATTTCCTCCGCCTGGCTAAGAGGAAACGTAGAAACCTTATATCGCGAATTCGGCGAAACCCTTGACGAAAACAAAGGCAAGCCCACAAACAAGCAATTTGTGCTTACTGCTCTGGAGCGCATCTATTAGCTATTTCCATACATAGTAGCATATGTATCCCTCCCAACGAAAAAAGCAGCCTTATCGGCTGCTTTTTTCCTGTCACTTAACAAAGCTTGTCCGTGACAGATATATCTTGACGCACGCCCTCCCGCCTTATGGCGTAAAAGCGGTTTGCGTTCGGATTGTCACGCTACGTCGCAAAGCGCCGTCGCCTCGCTGTTTTCGGTAGCATATTCATACATAAATCTGCTGTGCACGGCATATCCGCGCGTAGGGTCTTGGATGAATACGTGCGTTACCGCACCTATCAGCACTCCGTTTTGTATAATGGGACTGCCGCTCATTCCCTGCACAATACCGCCGGTTTTTTCAAGCAGCTCCTTATCGCGCACGGCTATGACCATACCCTTTTCTTCCGGCTCGTCCTGAGATACCACCTTAACTATATCTATGTCGTAAAACTTGGGTTGCGTGCCTTCTATAGTAGTAAATACTTTAGCTGGTCCTATTTTTGCTTCGCCTTTATCGGCTATCTTATACAAGGCTCCGTCGTAGTCTGCGGTAAAATTGCCGAATATTCCGATTTTGGTATTCTGATTTATATCGCCTATCGGCTCCGACAGTCTGTTTACATCCGCAATAAGTCCGCCTGCCTTACCTCTCTCTCCCTTTATTACGCCGTCGACGGAGGTTTCATAAATGTTGCCCGAATTCAGTTCATAGGAAAGTCCGCTTTCGGCGTCCGCTATATAGTGTCCGAGCGCCCCGAATTTGCCGTCGTTAGTCACGAAGGTGAGCGTTCCTACTCCGCCCATATCCTCCTTTAACAACAGTCCCAATCTCTTTTGAGACGTAAGCTTATCAAGCGCAGGCGTAATTTCCGCCTCAAAAACTTTTCCGTCTCTGCTTGCTTTAAGCTTAACAGCGCCGTCTGCTTTTTCAAGCACCGTTTTTAACTGAAATATGGAAGTGAGTTTTTCGTCGTTTATGGATAAAACTATGTCGCCCGTCTTTAATCCCGAGTTCAAAGCCGGATTAACCGCTCCGTTTTCCGTGGCTACCTCGGTCTGTCCAAGCACTATCAAACCGCCCGCATTTACCGAAATACCAATCGGACGTCCTCCTATCTTGACGTAAACGTTATCAGTCGCCCCCACGCTGTTTACAGAGTCTGTCAAAATACGCTTTATATCCGTTTTTCCACTCAAACTAATACCGTTATCCGAATAAGTATTATGATTTGAACTGATTTTTATAATTGTTGCGCCAATTATTATCGACAGCAAGCACAAGAGCAGCAATGTAAATCTTATAAATCCTCTGCTGCTCCTGCGATTGCCCGATATGTTTGTTTCCTCTGAGTATTGCATACATTTAGCATAGGACAATAGCAAAAAAATTTACGTGTAAATAATTGTAAATAAAAATATTCGCCGCACAATACATTGTACGGCGAAGCACTTTATAAAATATATTCAACAGCTTTATTCCGATTTAAGAATATTGCGCGCCATATACACGCCCATAACCGACGCCATCATCAGCCCTCTCGTCCATCCGCTGCTGTCACCCAGACAGTGCAGTCCTACTATCGAGGTGTTAAGACTCTCGTCCATCTTTATCTTATTGCTGTAAAATTTAAGCTCGGGACTGTACAGTAGTGTTTCATAGCCCGCAAATCCAGGGACTACCTGGTCCACCGCTTGTATGAAGTTTATTATATTCAGCATAGCTCTGTAAGGCATTGCCGCGGTTATATCCCCCGCAACGGCGTCTTTAAGCGTAGGACGGACGTTGGAAAAGCTAAGCTCCTTCTGCCAGGTGCGTTTTCCGTTTAGAATATCCCCGTAACGCTGAACCATTATTTTTCCCGCGCCGAGCATATTTGTAAGCTCTCCGACCTTCTGAGCATACTCGATAGGCTGTCTGAACGGCTCGGTAAAGGAATGCGAGCAAAGTATCGCCAGGTTGGTGTTATTGCTCTTTTTCTCTTTATAGCTGTGTCCGTTGACAACCGCGAGGTCGTTGTCATAGTTTTCCTGAGAAACAAAGCCTCCCGGATTTTGGCAGAAAATCCTAACCTTGTTTTTAAACGGCTCGGGATATCCTATCAGCTTGCTTTCATACAGAACGTCGTTTATTTCCTCCATAATTTCGTTGCGCACTTCCACTCTTACGCCTATATCCACAACGCCGGGAGCGTGCGCTATATTATGCTCCGCGCACATCTTCTCAAGCCATTCCGCCCCCCTTCTTCCTGTTGCGATAATGGTTTTATCCGCCAATATTTCCTCTCTGTTCTCGCCCTTGTAATCCGCGATATATACGCCCTTGCATACGTTACCTTCAAGTATAATATTGTCGCAGTGCCTTCCGAAGATAAGCTCTACCCCGTTATTCCTAAGGTAATTTTCAAGCGCGAGATAAAGCTCCTGCGCCTTTTCCGTGCCCAAATGTCGGATAGGACAGTCAACCAGCTTTAATCCTGCCTTTATGGCTTTTTTTCTGATTTCCTTGACCTGTAGCTCGTTGCCTACGCCTTCGATATGCTCGTCCGCTCCGAATTCAAGATATATTTTATCCGTATAATCAATTAACTCCTGAGCAAGGTCCGCGCCTATAAGCTGCGGAAGCTCTCCGCCCACCTCATATGAAAGCGACAGCTTTCCGTCCGAAAACGCGCCCGCGCCCGAAAAGCCCGTAGTAATATGACAAAACGGCTTGCAGTTTCTGCACTCTGTGCCATAGGTTTTGGGACATACTCTTTTTTCGATAGGCTGTCCTTTTTCAACTATACACATTTTCTTATTGCTGCCGTTGCGCAAAAGCTCTATAGCCGTAAAAATTCCCGCAGGTCCCGCGCCCACTATACAGATGTCATATTTCTTCATTTTGCTACCTCCGATACGGAATGCAATATATAGTTGAACTATATATAATTAGTTATAGTATTTACTATATGTTATTTCCGTCCTTTTAACCTCGGTGATTATAAGCCCAAATACCTATGCTGTCAAGACTTATTTTTAACAACTTATGATTATTTTATAGAAATCCGACATTATTCTACCCTGTCTATACCCTGTCGAAATTTATAGAAATATGTCAACTTTTGTACACTGCCGCATACAATATACAACTTGGAGGGCTTAAATGGCTTTGGACAGTTTAATGACGCTTTTAAAAAACCTAATCATATTTTCTTCCTATGTGACGGAAAAAAGTTCATTTCCAAAGCCTCTCTCCAAAGAAAAGGAACACGAATACCTTGTCGCATATATGAACGGCGACAGCGAGGCAAAGGAAATACTTGTAAAGCACAATCTGCGACTTGTCGCGCATATCGCCAAGAAATACACCAATTACGGAGATAACGACGAGCTGATTTCTATAGGCTCTATAGGACTTATAAAGGCGCTTGAAAGCTTTAAGCCGGACAAAGGCACGCAGCTTGCCACTTATGCCTCGCGCTGTATAGAAAATGAAATCCTTATGACTATGCGCACGTCTAAAAAGCACCGCTCGAACGTATCTCTGAACGACCCTATAGGCGTGGATAAGGAAGGCAACGAGCTTACAATACTCGATATGCTATCCGATAATTGCTCGGTTATCGACGACGTGGAAAACAATATTTTAATGGAACGTCTGCTTAAAATCACGCAGTCCGTTCTGGACGAGCGCGAGTATGAAATAATCCGACTGCGCTACGGACTGGGCGGAACAGGCGCGCTTACGCAACGCGAGGTTGCGACAAAGTTCGATATCTCGCGCTCATACGTATCGAGAATAGAAAAAAAAGCGCTTGAAAAGATAAAGGAACACGTATCCAAGGAGGAGCTGTACATATAATTTCAAAAACCACCTAAAATCGGTGGTTTTTAAATTACTTTAAGTATTAGATATACTTAAATTTAGCTGATTTCGCCTTTAATCCTTATGCGCGTCGCGCTCGGCTTTAAGCTTGACAAGCCCCTCGATTTCATCAAGCAATGTATTTATATCTCTGAACTGCCTATGCACGGAAGCATAACGCACGTACGCTACCTCGTCAATGCCCTTCAGACCTTCCATAACCAAATCGCCTATGTAAGTGGACGGCACCTCCTGGTCAAGCGAATTGAGCACAGTGCGCTGAATGTCGCCTACAAGCTTATCGATATTGGTCATAGAAATAGGACGCTTTTCACACGCCTTCATTATGCCGATTTTCACCTTGTTTATATCGAACATCTGACGCGAGCCGTCTTTTTTAACTACAAGTATAGGTGTGCTTTCAACCGTTTCATATGTAGTAAAGCGCTTGCCGCAATCAACGCACTCTCTGCGGCGGCGGATTGACGTTCCGTCCTCGTTCTGACGTGAGTCTACTACTTTGCTGTCGATGCATCCGCAATAAATACATTTCATAATTAAACCTCTTAATATTTAGCTTAATAATACTACATAGTGTATTTAAAGTAAAGTTTTCGACACAAAATTCCAATATTTATGCGATAAATTTTTAATATAAAAAAATTATTCATACAAATGAGCATAAATTGTCGAATAACGGAATATAGTTTGGTATGAATCGAAAGCAATACTCTTTTTCAGAAATGTCACGCAAAACGGTAATCAACGTAGCAGACGGCAGAGAGCTCGGTCACGTTTGCGATATGGTATTTAACAACTGCGGCGGAATTATGGGCTTTGTAGTACCCGGAAAAAAGAGTTTTTTTAAAAGTATCACTTCATCGGAAAACGTATTTATCCCTTGGAACAGAATAATAAAGATAGGCTCGGACGTAATATTGGTAGAGCTTGTCGGCAATTCCGCCCGCACCTGCGCCGTGCAGCAGGAAGCGCAGGCGGTAGCGTATGACATTCCGCAGGACCCTGTACAGCATTATGCAACCGAATATCCGCAGGACAACGGCTATGAGCAAAACCGCTATAACTGCCCGCAAAGCGCGTACGCCAATGCGGACAGTTCATCCGCTCAAACGGTTTACCATTCGCAGGACGGAGGGTCTCACAGCCTTTAGTATTTCAGGCTAACGCGGTGCGGATGCGCTCAAGCGCGGACTTTTCCAGCCTCGATACCTGAGCCTGAGAAATGCCGACCTCCTGACTTATTTCAATTTGAGTTCTTCCGTCAAAATATCGCATTTTGATGACCTCGAGCTCTCTTTCGGGAACTTCCTTTAACGCCTCGTAAAGCGAAATTTTTTCGGACCAGTTGTCGCTGTTTTCCTTTTTATCCGCAAGCTGGTCGAGTAAGGCAAGGCTTTCTTCGCCGTCGCTGTATACGGGCTCGTAAAAGGATATCGGTTCGCTTACTGCGTCCAAGGCGCAGGCAACCTCCGATATAGGAATGCCTATTTCCTCCGCAATCTCCAGCATATTCGGCTCGTTTACGGAGTTCTCTATCATTCTCTCCCTCGCCTTTAAAGCCTTATATGCCGTATCTCTCATACTTCTCGATACCTTAATCGACGTTCTGTCTCGTAAAACGCGGCGTATCTCGCCCAAAATCATAGGCACGGCATATGTCGAAAATCTGACATCAAGCGAAATATCAAAGTTTTCAAGTGCTTTCAGCAACCCTACCATTCCGACCTGAAACAAATCGTCCGCGCTCTCCTGCGATTTAGAGAACCTGCCCACACAGGACAGCACCAGTCGCATATTTGCACGTAAAAATAAATCTCTTGCTTCCTTATCGCCTGCCTTTATCTTTTTAAGCAAAGCGTCGCATTCCTTACTGTTAAGCTTAGGTAAAGCGGAAGTATCGATTCCGCAAATTGTAACTCTACCCAAAATGGCAACCTCCATAATAGTATGTAAGGTTGCCATTTATGACTTATTATTTAATGTCCGATTAGTTATAATGATATGTAAAACTATCTTCCGCTCAACTATTATTGCCCGCGGATATTATTTATTGTGCATTTTTATCGCTTTTATACTCATACCGACAAAAATATTTGTTTATCGCTTGCATACAACGTGTATTGCACATAAAAGTATAGGTTATTTTCCGCAATTCTGCCGCAATAAATTAGAGGCAAGACGTATCCTTTTGCATATTCTTTTTAAGATTGCTTACTATCTTCTTTTCAAGCCTCGAGATATATGACTGCGAAATACCCATCATATCCGCAATTTCCTTTTGAGTCATTTCGTCCTTACCGTACAGACCGAAGCGAAGCTCGAGTATCTGCCTCTCCCTCGGCGGCAGCTTGTCAAACGTTTCCTTGAGCAGCTCCTTTTCCGCGCTACCCTCGACGTCGTTGTATACGCACTCGGGGTCCGTGCCTAATACGTCGCTTAACAAAAGCATATTGCCTTCAAAATCCACGTTGAGCGGCTCGTCAAAGGAAACCTCCGCGCGAGTCTTTGTGGTCTTTCTCAGATACATCAATATCTCGTTTTCTATACAACGCGAAGCAAACGTTGCAAGCTTTATATTTTTATCGGGATTATAGCTGCTTACAGCTTTGATAAGCCCTATAGTACCTATAGACACGAGGTCGTCCATATCAATGCCCGTATTGTCAAAGCGTTTCGATATGTATACGACAAGGCGCAAATTATGCTCTATAAGCTTAAGTCTCGCTTCATTGCTTCCCGCAAGAAATTGAGCTACCGTTTCCTGCTCCTCCTCGGGCGTAAGCGGAGACGGAAGGCTGTTGCCTGCCGATATATAGTTTACAGAGTTTGCGGTTTCTATTCCTAAAAACCTTAAAATTCTGTGCCACATCCGTTTGATTTTTTCTTTCATAATAACCTCGTTTATATAATTTTATCCTATTAGAACATTGAATTCTGCAAAATTATATCAAATGTATCGAAGTGCTTGTGCGACAAAGCTCCAAGCGCCTTGAAGTGCCTTCCGTTTACGCTTATTTTGTCTATGCTGACAAGCGCAAGGCTGTCCTCGCCGCTTACGGTGTTTACATTTATAAATCCTGTAAGCTTGCGCGCATTCAGCTTATCCTCAAGCTCCTGCGACAGTATGACTATCGGCAATCCGCTTACGTCGTCAACCAAAAGATTCCCGCTGTCGCATAATGCTTCTACGCTCACTTCCCTGCCGCCCGCTCTCACAACGGTTTTACAGGTAGCCGACGTACCGCTGCTCCTTTTATGCGCTATCAGCTTTGCACACATAATAAGCGCGATTACCGCAATGGACATAAGCCCGAGTACTGCATAGAATTTCAAATCCACGCCGATAGCGTAAGACAGTCCAAACACTACTCCGCCCGAAAAATATGTCAGCAATACGAATATAAGCGTAGTTCCTATAAAGTCGCCAATCTTCAGCTTGGCATTTTTTCCCTGCGGCGTCGCAGCCGCAATACACATTATCGGAGCAAGTAAAAGCTTTATACATATCTGCGCTTCAGTAGGTATTATCGGATAAGCCGTCGCACAAATTGCTCCAAACAGCGCCGAAAATATCGCCCGCAAAGCATTAAGCTTTCTGCGCCGAACGGACAGCGTCGCATACAAAAGCATAAGGTCCAAAAAGAAGTTATTGAATATGACAAGCTCTATATACACACTCACATTAAGAGAATAGTTTATAGCGATTGAATTTTCTTTCCTTTAGTGTCGAATGAAATGTTAAAAATCCGATTTTATTGTAAATACAATAAAGCTTTAAAATGAAGGCATTCAAACAGTAAGCATAAAAATAAACGGATTGCAATAAAAGCTCTGCGACATAAAAAAACTCTTTTCAAATCCGCAGACAGAAAAGAGTTTTTGTTGAATTTTATCAATAATTATTGATTGTCTTTATTGTTATTATCGCCTCTCAATCTTCTCAGAAAATGCGGAACGTTATACTGCGGAACCTCTATACGTGAGGACGAAGCACCCTGAGATGGCTGTTGCGGCTGATACTTTTGTGTTTGAGGTTGAACCGTCTGCGGTTGCTGTGCTTGCTGAGGTCTGGTCTGCGAGCCGAATACAGGACGGGTCGGATATGTACTTGTAACCGTCTGATTATGCTCCGCAACGGGCTTGGATTGATTGTCCGCGGCGGCGAGAGCAACCTCCACCGATTGCATCGGACGAGACGCAGGCGCAGTACCCGCCATTTTTGCAGGCATATAACGTCTGTCTACAAATCCCGTTGCGATTATAGTAATTTCAACGTCCTGCTTCTTAGTCACGTTGGACATACCGAATATAAGATTTGCGTCGGGGTCTATAACGTCCCTTATCATAGCGCAGGCGTCGCTGACCTCGCCGAGCATAAGGTCGTCGCCTCCGACGATGTTGATAATTACGCCCGTTGCGCCCTCGATGCTTACCTCCAGCAACGGATTGCTTATAGCTCCCTTAACGGCTTCAACTATGCGCATCTCGCCCTTGCCGTAGCCTACGCCCATATGCGCAAGTCCTTTATTGCGCAAAATAGCGCGAACGTCGGCAAAGTCAAGGTTTACAAGCTCGGGATTGGCAATAACGTCGCTAACGCCCTGAACGCCCTGGCGCAGAACATCGTCCGCAATCTCAAACGCGCGCTTGAACGTAATTTTCTGGTCCTTGAAGCACTCTACAAGTTTTTGATTGGGGATTACAAGTAAGGTATCCACAAAATCCTTAAGATTTTTAATGCCTTGCTCCGCATTCTTCATACGGCGCGCACCCTCAAACGCAAACGGCTTGGTGACAACCGCTACGGTGAGTATACCCATCGAGCGGGCTATTTCCGCAATCACGGGAGCGGCGCCCGTGCCTGTGCCTCCGCCCATACCTGCGGTAATAAACAAAAGGTCGATACCCGCAAGCGCGCCCTTAATACGGCTGCGCGATTCCTCTGCGGCGCGCTTTCCTACCTCGGGGTCGGAGCCTGCGCCGAGTCCCTTTGTAGTTTCACTGCCAAGCTGTATTTTGCAGGACCTCGGCACCGATGACATATTCAACGCCTGCACGTCCGTATTCATAACCACGAAATTTGCGCTCTTAATGCCTGCGCGAACCATATTGTTGACCGCGTTGCAGCCTCCACCGCCCACGCCGACAACCACTATATTCGCGTGTCCGTCTATTTTTGGAGAAACAGGCTCGACAAAAATCTCGTCCGCCGTTTCCGTCGCTTGGTCTGCTGTATCTTCTTCGTATTCCCGATTATTGTCCTGCGACAGCGCATCGTTCAAATTATTTTCGTTATCCGGTGTATATTGGTCAAAAAACATTATTTTTTACCTCCGTTAAATATGCTTTTTATAACGTCGCCGATACTGTTTTTAGAAAGAGTATCGGACATAAGCAACAATGCCGTTTTAGAGCTTTCCTCCGCGTTTACGTATCCCGGAAGCTTAGGCGTAATAAGCTCTATATTTTTACCTACCTTTTCGCTGAGATACTTTTTTACTCCGCGCATAGCCGCGATGCCTTCGCCCGTAAGATAAATCGGAGTATACGACGGCGCGTCCTCGCCGAAGTCGTCGAGAATATTGGATATTATGCCCGCAAAAACGTCGAGTCTGCTCTTGACTATAGGCACGACCTCGCACGCTCGTATCTCCTGACCGTCTCTGTTTACAAGCATTTTATTCTCGCTGTAATTGAGGTTTATATCCACAAGAGTTTTAGCTTCCTCCGCATATTCGAAAGGAACGTCCAGTGCCTCGCAAATATCCGCGGAAATGTGCGCGCCTCCGAGAGAAAAGGATTTCATCCCGATAACGCCCTCGCCCTTGGCAACCGATACGCTGCTGGACAGATACCCCACGTCAATCAGCACAAACGCGCTCTCGCGCTGCTCGCTGTCAAGCAGAGTTACGCACTCCGCCCAGTTGGAGGCTACATAACGCACGTCCTTAAACCCGAGATCCTCCGAAGCCCTGTCAAATGTCTTTATAAATCCGCGCTCGGCGAGAATATACGAAACGCGTGCCTCCACGTTTTCGGCATACATACCGCGCACATCGGAATACAGTTTTTCCTCTCCGTCCAATGAGTAGGACACCGCAGAGGTGTTTATGAGCACAAATTCGGGCGTAGCGAAATCATAGCCCTTATTGAGCAAATAATCTATATCGTCGTCCGCAATGCGCCTGCGACGGTCGAGCTTGACGGACACGGACTTTGAAACTACCGTAACAAATTCTCCGGGCACGCCGATAAACAGTCGCTTAGAGCGTGAATTTGCGGCGCGCATAGCCTCCGAAAGCACGGTTTTAACCGCGCACACTGTGGCTGTCTCGTCAAACCATTCGCCGTCGGCATAACCGGGCTGCTCTTTTTCCACAATAGATTTTATGCCGAAAACGCTCTGCGCCTTTTTTACACCAACTATAGCGCTTATAAGACGAGATGTTACGTCAAGGACAACTATATCTTTTGTGAACAATCCGCTCATTACACCCTCTGAATACTAAAACACTTACTTAATAATAATATATATAATTAGTGTATGTGTCAATGATTTGCGGAAAATACCTTGTGAATTTTTTTGGAAAATTTTACCTTATAAAAATTATAAACGCCTTTTGCGCGGATAAATCGCAAAAGGCGTAAAGCTTAAAGCTCGGATAAAGCTATATCGGCGCCTATCGACGAAAACAATCCCACGAAATTTTCATAGCCTCTGTCGATGTAGCGCGGATTTAAAACCTTACTTTCTCCGTCAATCTTCATACAGGCTATACATAGTCCCGCGCCCGCCCGCAAATCGGTTGCGCGTACAACCCCTGCGTGGAGCTTGCCTCCGACAACCGTTGCGCAATTTCCCTGCACAGCTATATTCGCGCCGAGCTTTGCAAGCTCGGAAGCGTGCGCAAATCTGTTTTCAAATACCGTTTCCTGCACTCTGCTTATGCCGTCGGAAAAGCACTGACAGGCAAGAAACTGCGGCTGCATATCAGTTGGAAAAAGCGGAAATGGCGCGGTTATTGCCGACTTTGCCTGAACCCTTCCCTCCGAGCGCACTCTGAAGCCTATGCCGTTTTCGTCTATTCTGCAATATTTAGAGCGGAACGCCTGAATTACCGAGCGCATATCGTTTGCTCCCACTCCGTAAACGGTGACGTCTCCTCCGCAAAGCGCGGCGGCGGATAAAACCGTTCCCGCAACTATTCTATCTCCGCAAGGACGGAGGGTTGCTCCGTGCAAGCTTTTTACGCCCTCTATACGCATAACGGAGGTGCCTTCGCCGCTTATCCTCGCTCCCATTGCCTTGAGCGCGCCCGCTATAGCTACTATTTCAGGCTCGCGCGCGCAGTTTATCAGGACCGTTTCACCCTCGGCAAGCGAGGCGCACATAAGCAGATTTTCGGTTGCGCCTACGCTGGGATATCTCATAACTATATTGGCGCCGTGCAAGCTTTCCGCACGGCATTTGAGAATTTCGCCGTCGCAGTATGTACGCGCGCCCATACGCATAAGTCCGTCAAGATGTATGTCGAGAGGTCTCGCTCCAATATCGCATCCGCCCGGGGTGGGCATATCCACCTCGCCCGTTACGCTGAGCAATGCTCCGAGCATAAACATCGAGGAGCGCATACTCTTATAAAGAGCGGTTTCCGCACAACCCCTGGTAACACTGCCGCTCACGCGTATACGCGTACCCTCGCGCTCAACGCGCGCGCCCAACTCCTCGAGCATTTTTGCCATATTATCTATGTCGGAAATATGCGGACAGTCCTCTATTACAACGTCGTCCTCGGTCAAAATCGCAACCGCAAGCAACGGCAAAACGGCGTTTTTAGCGCCCTGTACTTCCACGCTGCCGTTAAGCTCGTGTCCGCCGTTTATGACAATACATTTTTCACTCATACTTCACCGTATGCTAAATTTGCGTTTTGCGTGTTTAATGCCTTCCGCACGAGCTTCATTCGCTTCAAATGTGTTTATTCGCGCAAACGGCAGACGGTTGCGGGCTATGGATTGCAAAATCCCCATTGCTCCGAGATATGCCACAAGCGAGCTGCCTCCCGCGCTTACAAACGGGAGCGGCAAGCCCGTGGGCGGAATTGCTCCGCAGACGACCGCCGCGTTAAGCAATGCCTGTACAGTCGTAACGGCGGTTATGCCTATTGCCAGATAACAGGAATATCTGTCGCTTGCCTGCTTGGCTATTTTAACTCCTCTGACAGCAATCACTACAAACAGCGACATTATAATGGCTACGCCTACGAGTCCCGTTTCCTCTCCTATGACGGATAAAATAAAGTCGCTTTCCGCAAACGGCAGAAACAAATATTTCTGTCGGGAATTGAACAGACCGACGCCGAACAAGCCGCCGCTTCCCAAAGCGTAATAGGATTGAATGAGCTGATAGCCTTCCTCAAGCGGAGATTTCCACGGGTCGAGAAACGCAAGTAACCGTTGCATACGGTACGGCTCGACGAGTATCAGCACCACCGCTCCTACGATAACCGGTATTATCAAAAAAATCAGATGCTTTATGCGCGCGCCGCTTGAAAACAGCATTATAAAAATTACCGCAACGGCGCACATAGTTATGGACATATTTGGCTCGATTATGAGCAATGCGCAAACCGCTCCGCCCGCAAGCAGAACAGCGATAACTCCGCGGAATTTACTCATATCCGTTTTGGAGGCAATAAGCGCGAGCATCATAACCATAAAGAATTTAGCGTATTCGGAGGGCTGTATCGTAAAGAAGCCGAGATTTATCCAACGCTTTGCGCCATAGCTTTCCACGCCTATGACGGGTAAAAAAACCATTCCAAGCAGCACAAGACCTATTAAGTACAGCGGAATAGTCGCCTTTTTGATTTTACTGACGTTGACAAAGGATAAGCCGAGCATAGCGAAAAGTCCGAGCGCAAGCGCTACCGCCTGAGTTTTGACGTAATGAAATGCGTCGCCGAGCTGAGCGTTTGCAGAATAGCTCGAAGCCGAAAAGATAAACACCAAGCCCAGCACGCTAAGCACAACGGAAACCGCGGCAAGAGGAATATCGATACTCTGTCCCTTGCCTGTCAAAGGAGATGACTGCGGCTTATTTTCGCCGCGTTTAAGCATATTTTTTAACACTTTTACACCTCTAAACGCAATGCGTTGAAACAGGCGTCAAAGTGCTTGCCTCTCATCTCGTAGCTGCTGAATTTGTCGTAGCTTTTGGAGCTTGGCGAAAACAGAATATTTATGTAACCGTTTTCTTTTGCTATATCGTAAGCGCCGCGCAAAGCGGATTTGATATCGGCATATTCGGTTATGCTTTCAAATCCCGCGTTTTTTGCGCTTTTTAGAATTTCCGAGGAGTTTTCTCCGCTGACCGTAATAGCCTTGATATTATCGGTTAAACTGTTGAAAAGACTGTCGAAATCCTCGTTGCGCTTTGCGCCTCCGAGGATAAGCACGCAATCGCCCTCTATTCCATTGCACGCGCTTATGCACGCGGATACGTTGGTGGATTTGCTGTCGTTATATACCTTTATTTCATTTATACTGCCAAGATATTGCCTGCGATATTTCGGACGTTCGAATTCCATAATGCCTGCGGCAATGTTGTAAACGGACACGCCGTGCGTCATACAAACGCACACCGCCGCGAGAATATTTTCTATCTCCGCGCCCTTCATATCCGTTTCCTCAAGCGAAAGTATGGGCTTTCCGTCAAAGCAGATAAACCCGGATGACACGTACGCTCCGCCCTTTACGGGACGCGACGTGCTGAACGGAACCTTGCGGGCAACCATTTTGGGGACTAAATCCGCTATTATCCCGTCGTCCGCATTGTATACTACAAAATCCTGCTCGCCCTGATTGAGAAAAATATTGGCTTTTGCCGCGGCGTATTTCTCTAAGCTTCCGTGTCTTTCGAGATGGTCGGGCTTTATGTTGAGTATAACCGCAGTGTCGGGTGAAAATTTTATGCTGCTTTCAAGCTGAAAGCTGCTTGCCTCTATAACGGCTATCTCCGTTGCGTCCAGCTTATCCGCTATTGCGGAAAACGGAGTTCCTATATTTCCCACCGCATAGGATGACTTTCCCGCGCGGCGGAGTATCCGGTCGATTAGCATCGTGGTGGTGGTTTTACCGTTGGTTCCGGTTATGGCAATCTGCTCGGCGGCACAGCACTCGGATGCGAGCTCCAGTTCTCCGATAACCAGCTTGTTTTCAAGCTTTGCGTCAAGCAGAAAATCCTTTCTGCCGTCCACTCCGGGGCTTAGTACGATTATATCGGCGGCGTTTACAACGCTCATACTGTCCGTAGCCTTGTCTGCATCGGGATTATCGTCGTAAATAATCGCTTTTGCGCCCTTTTCTCTTAAAAGCTGGTATGCGGATAATCCGCTAACTCCCGCGCCGTACACAACGGCGTTCTTGCCGACAAATTTCATACAGTCCTCGCAAATATCAGCGTCAGAGCCGCACCTACAAGACTTATAACAAAGTATATTGTAACTATTTTACTCTCGTGCAAGCCTTTCATTTCCAGATGATGATGGAAAGGCGCCATAAGGAAAATGCGTTTCTTTGTAAGCTTGAAGCTAAGCACCTGCAATATAACTGATATGCTTGACCATACGAACATTATGCCTGACGTGACGATTAAAAACGGATTTCTTAAAAAAACCGCGACCGTAGCGCACGCCGCGCCCAGCGCAAGCGAGCCCGTATCGCCCATCATTATCTTTGCGGGGAAGCCGTTGAATATAAGATATCCGAGCAAGCCTCCGAGTATCGCCACGCTGAAAACGCCAAGCGACAGCACCTGCTCGGCATAAGCTGCGTCGCCGCCATTAAGCGCGTCCAGATAGGTAAGATAAATAAGAAGGGAAAATCCAAGAAAGTACGCGAGCGAAGTATAGCCCGCAAGTCCGTCAAGACCGTCCGTTAAATTAACGGAGTTTGTCGTCGCTATATATATTATCGCGACAAACGGAATTATACCCCAACTCAGATTCACCGTAACGTCTGTAAAAGGCAGCGCGATAGACGTTCCCACGCCGCCGTAAGCGTATACAAAATAGCCCGCTATCGCGCTCAAGCCCAACTGACCTATTATCTTCTGATAGGGCTTTAATCCCAGATTCCGCGCGAAGCGTATCTTTATAAAATCGTCTAAAAAGCCTAACAGACAAAAGCCCATAGTCAGCGCAACGGCAACTATAGACAGTGCCTTGAACTCCACGAGCGAATAAATAAGCGCGGGTATCAGAAAGATAAATCCGCCCATAGTAGGCGTTCCGCTTTTATACTCGTGCTGCTTCACATATCCGAGCACCGTCTGCTTAGCCTTGAGCTTGGACATCAGCTTTATTATAAGCGGAGCGACGATAACGGACAATGCTACCGAAGCTATGAAATATACAAGTAACTTTATTCCGCCGCTCATTTTAACTGCCCATACCTTTCTACGACGTCGAAATCGCTGTAAGGGATTTTTCTGCCCTTAATCTCGAGGTAATTTTCGTTGCCCTTTCCTGCGATTACAAGAGTATCTCCCTCCTCCATTTCGGAAAGAGCAAAGCGCACTGCGTCATATCTGTTTTCAATGCTTTTTACGTCCTTAATGCTTATTCCGCTTTCTATATCGCGAATTATATCGCTCGGATTTTCGCTTCTCGGATTGTCGCTTGTAAGAACGATGCTGTCGCTGTAATACGACGCTACCTCGCCCATTCTTTTGCGCTTGAGGACGTCGCGTTCCCCTCCGCATCCGAATACCGTTATAAGTCGGGATTTGGTAATCGTCCTTGCCGTAGAAAGCAACTGCTTAAGGCTGTCCGGAGTATGCGCAAAATCTATGATAATCGTTCCCTTATCGTTGCGCATCACGGAAAATCTGCCCTTTACTGGTTTGATTTTTCTGACCGCCCTCGAAAGAGTTTCACCGTCCAATCCGAGCTCTTTAGCCGCAGACAGCGCCGCAAGCAGATTATAAACGTTAAACTCGCCCATAAGCTTGCTCTTGCAATCCACAATCTCGTCGTTTAAATTAGCTACAAACTGCACGCCGTCTGTATCCTCTCTTACGTTTACGGCGAAGCAGTCCGCGGGATTGTACAATCCGTAGCTGATGCAAGGAAGTCCCGTGAGTTCGGAGCGCTGAAGCAGCAGTCTTCCGCTCTTATCGTCTACGTTTATTATCGCCTTTTTTACGTGCTCCTTAGTAAAATAGGACATCTTTACTCCCGAATAATTGTCAAAATCCTTAAAGTAATCCAGATGGTCCTGCGTTATGTTGGTAAGGATTGCGATATCCGCTTTTATATCCCCCGTTTTTTCAAGATATATGGCGTGGGCGCTTACCTCGGAAACTACCGCCTCGCAGCCCTTCGCTCTCATTTTAAATAACAGCTCGTTAAGCTCGTACGGGTCGGGAGTGGTAAGACTGTGTCCTACCTTTTCGCCGTCTATATAATGTCCCTCTGTGCCTATAAGTCCGCACTTTATCCCTGCAAACGACAACAGCGAAACCAAATAATGCGCCGTAGACGTCTTTCCGTTAGTGCCTACGAGCGCAATCATTTTCATATCCTGCGCGGGATTTAAAAATCTGTTCTGACAAATAACCGCATACGCCTTTCTTACGTCGTCGGTGAGTACGTATTTCACGCTCGGATTAGAAGGTTTTTTCTCGGTGAGCGCAATAAACGGCACGGTTATGGTGTCTATAAAATCGTTGCCGTCCGCATTTATTCCCTCCATACATACAAAAATATCGTTTGCTTCCACTGTTTTCGAATTTATTTTTATCTCGTGTACGTCCTCGTTGACGTCGGCGTTAGTATCCAAAACGCTGACGTTATGCAAGAGTTTTCCAAGTTCCATAAGGCAGGCCTCCATAGTATTTATACACTAATAATAGTAATTATAAGGAGTATTATCAACGGCATCGCAAAACAAGACATCAACGGAATTTATTTTCATCGCCGAAGATAAAAAAGCGGATATCGCGTGTGCTTTACGCGATATCCGCCCCTGCATTAAGCCGTAAATTTTAAGTGATTAACAAAACTACGTTGCGCTTGTCTACTGTGACTCCCGCTTCGGGATATTGTCCCTTTACGTTATTTCCCTCGCCGTCCGTCTCGCAATACAGACCGAGTTTTGCAAGCTCGTTTCTCGCCTGAGCAACCGTCATCCCAGTGAAATCGGGAAGACTGAATTTCTCTCCTATAATCTCCGCTTCCTCTCCGGTATACACAGGCTCGATTCCCAAATAGTCGAACATACTTGCAAATATTTCTCCCACCAAAGGAGCCGCTACCTGCGAGCCGTAATACATATATCCGCTCGGCTCGTCCACTATAAACAGAACGGCATAATTAGCGCCCTCGCTGAGCGAGAATCCCAAAAATGAGGATATATATTTTCCGCTTGCAATCGCTCCGTTTGCGTACTTTTGCGCGGTTCCGGTCTTTCCGGCAACTCGGTATCCGGGGACATATGCACCCTTTCCGCTTCCCGTTGTCACCACACTCTCGAGCAATGTACGCATTGTGTCGGATGTGTTTTGAGATATTATCTGCCCTCCGCTGCTTGTAATACCCGTATTTCCTACCGTGTTGCCGTTTATGTCCTTTACGACCGACAACAGGTGCGGCGTTACTTTCTTTCCCCCGTTCATAACCGCGGACGTCGCGCTTATCAGTCCTATCGGGGTTACGGCCACCGCCTGTCCGAAGCCGATACGCGCAAGGTCTACGGTTTTAACGGCGTCCTGAGCGATAAATATTCCGCTTGTCTCGCCCGTCATATCTATTCCCGTCTTCTTTGTCAGCCCGAAGTTTCTTAGATAGTTATAAAACTGCTCCGTTCCCATTCTCAACGCGCTGTCCATAAATACGCAGTTACAGCTGCCCTCTACTCCTTCCGCAAAGTTTATAGAGCCGTGTCCCTTTGCCTTCCAGCAGCGTATGCGCTTGCCGTCCACTGTGCGCGAGCCCGCGCAGTAAAATCTGTCCGACACCGTAACCTTGCCTGCGTCAAGAGCGGCGGCGGCAGTCAGTATTTTAAACGTAGAGCCCGGCTCGTACACCGACGATACTATATTGCTTTTCGAGTGCAGAAACAGAGCTTCCAAATCGTCGCGAGGCACGTTGTTAAGGTCAAAGGAAGGATATTCCGAAAGAGCTACAACTCCTCCCGTATCGTAATCCATAACAATGCAGGCAACTCCCTTGGGCTTGAACATCGCAACGGCCTTTGCAATGGCGCCGTCCACTATTCGCTGTATTCCGCTGTCAAGCGTAGTTATTACGTTCATCCCCGGTATAGACGGAAGATAATACGTACCCGCTCCAAGCTCCTTGCCAATCAGGTCCGTTTCCGTCATAATCTGTCCGTTGACTCCCGTAAGATACTTGTTGTAATACGCCTCGAGTCCCGTCTGTCCGAAGCCGTCGGTACTGCAAAATCCGAGAACCTGCGTCATAAAATCGCCGTACGGATAATAACGGTGGTTGTCCTCGGAATAATAAATTCCGCTCAAACCCGACTCATAAACAGTATTCAGCTGTTCCTTCGTAACCTGCGTAGCTACGGTAACCTCCGAGGTGCGTTTGGAAATCTTCTCAAGCGTTTTTTCATAATCGTAGCCGAATACGTTTGAAAGCAGCTTTGCAACGGCAGGCTTGTCGGGAGTTGCCGAAGGTCGCACATACAAATTATATCTCGTAGACGTGGAGGCAAGTACGTTTCCGTTTCGGTCAAGTATGCTTCCCCTCGGAGCGTCCGTAGGCAAGTCGCGCAGCCATTGGTCAATCGCCTTCATTTGCAGCTTTCCTCCGTCAAGAATTATAACCGCAAACATTTTTACGAACACCGCAACGAATAAAAAGACCACCAGCAGTAATACTGCCGGCAGTCTTTTGGTTGGGTTATAGAGATGATTGATGTCAGATTTTTCTTGCTTCATACCATCAAATTTATTTGACGGAAGCAAATTTTATGATAAGACTTACAGATTTGCCGCCTGCGTGGACACAGTTACCGCGCCCTCGTTTGATGCGGGAGTTACGGCGGTACCGCTGTTTATCTTACCTGCGTACGCTATGATGAGCGATACTGTTGTCACAACCAGAGCGAGAAAAGTGCCAATGATAAGCTTACCCTTCAAATTCAGTCTGCCGCGAGTCTTCTGGTCTGCCTTTGTGTTCTGAAACGCCGCTGTCATCTGAGCGCTGCTATCGCGGTCGAATACGGGACGTAGGCTTTCGTTGGAGCGCGCAAGTCTCGCATAAAGGTCGGCGTCGGTGGTCTCCTTATTCTGACGCGCAACGTATTCGTAAAAGCTCTGTCCTCTTGTGGACGGTCTTACGATATCCTCAACGTATTCTTCTCTGGGGAGCGAAAGCGCCGACAGCTGATTACGGCTGAATTGAGCATAAGAATTGGTATCGCGCAATTCGCTGTCCGTACGAACGAGCGACCTGTTGCGAGACTGTGCAAATTCCTCGTAAGAAGGAAATCTCTCCGTAGTTGCGGCTTGAGTTTGGTTTCCTAATAATTCGTCGAGTGTCATCATAGTTATGCTCCCCTTTTGTGGTTAATTTGATTTGTTAGATGTGCTTTTATCACAATCTTTGTATTATTCTCAGCTTTGCGCTTTGCGAGCGCGAATTGTTTTTCAGCTCGTCCTCTGACGGAAGTATCGGCTTTCTGTTTACAAGCTCTGCCTCTTTCTTATTTCCGCATACGCAGATTGGGAAATCGGGAGGACAAGTGCAATCGGTACTAAGCTCTTTAAACGCGGTCTTAACTATCCTGTCCTCAAGCGAATGAAAGGTTATAACCGCCATTCTTCCGCCTCTGTTAAGCCTAAGCGCCATTTGCTTTAAGCTTTCCTTTAGAGTGCCCAGCTCGTCGTTTACCGCAATCCTTATCGCCTGAAACGTTCTCTTTGCGGGATGTCCGTACTTGAACCTTGTCGCGGCAGGATAGCTGTCCTCTACTATCTTCGCAAGCTGCAACGTGGTTTCTATTGTCTGCCTGCTTCTGAATTTAACTATATTTTCGGTTATTCGCCTCGCGAGCTTTTCCTCTCCGTAATCAAACAGTATCTTGATTATTTCGGATGCTCCGAACTCGTTTACTATATTGAACGCGGTGAGATACTGACTTCTGTCCATCCTCATATCCAAAGGCGCGTCCTTCATATAGCTGAACCCGCGTTCGGCGTTGTCAAGCTGATAGCTCGATACTCCAAGGTCAATCAGTATTCCGTCTACTCCGCCGACCTTCATAACGTCAAGGTCCTGGATGAGATTTTTGAAATCGTCGTGCAGGAAGCTGACCTTCTTTCCAAACCTGCTCAGTCTTTCTCCCGCAACCATCAGCGCGTCCGCGTCCTTGTCAACGGCTATAAGCCTTCCGTGTTCTCCAAGTCTTTCGGCTATCTCGCTCGAATGTCCCGCGCCGCCGACCGTGCAATCCACGTATATTCCGTCAGCCTTGATGTCAAGTCCGTCTATACACTCCTTAAGCATTACCGGCACGTGATGAAATTCCATATTTTAAACTCCGTCAGTCGGCTTTGCCGAGCTTTGCCTTAAGGCTTGCAATCAGACTGTCAAACTCGTCCGCGTCTCCGTCAACGTCTCCGAATTTCTTTGCGTATACCTTCGACGGCCAGGCTTCGATGTAATCGCCCATTCCGCAAAACATAATCGCTTCCGTTCCGACAAGCCCCTTGCAAATTCTCTTAAGCGTGTCGTCAATAGTTATTCTGCCCTGCGAATCGAGTTCGATTTTGCAGGTAAGACGATTGACCATTCTCGCCATATCCTTAAATTCGGACATATACGGGTCATCGGTTTTGACATAGTTTTTAAGCACCGTATCCTTGTTTTCCTCAGGCATAAGCAAAAAGCATCCGTCCGCGCCTATCGTAGCAATAACGTCCTCGCCGAGAAAGCTCCTGAACTTAGCGGGAATTCTCACGCGATTTGCGCCTACTGCGTTTTCAAAATTGCCGTAAACAGTCTTTTGCATTGCTCATCCTTTCGGTGTTTTCAACCTTTATGGCAGTATTGTATCATTCATTTATTATGCTGTCAACAAAATTGTCCAAAATTGTCCAATAAATTTTTCAGCTATTTTGTAGGGTTTTTGAAAAATATACAGTTAACAATTTAACTTTATTGACGGCAAATAATTAACTTGTTAAACAATCCAAAAAAAATCCGCACAGGCTTGAATTCTTCGTCTTAAACGTAGGAAAAAAATTATAATATAATTATAAATTTTAATTTTTCAATATTCGATTAACTCCCCCGATTTTGTTAAAAACACAATTTTAAAATAAATCTCATATATTGCAGTAAATAAAAAGGAGGTAAAAAGATGTCTTTTTGCAATAACAATTCTACACAAGACAGATGTCCCGGGAACATCAACGGCAATCCGATGAACGGTTTGTGCGAAAAAGTCTGCATTCAGACCACTAAAATATTCGATGCCTGTATGATGCAGACAAGCATTGACAGCACCGTAACGCTCACAAACCTCACGCCTGCCGACCCTGTGCAGCCATTGACCTTCGTAAGCGGCTCGTCCACCTCGAGCGTTGGCACTATAACCGCCCTTACCGTCACGCCCATAGCGGACAGACCGGGACTTTCTCGCGTAACAACCACAATCTCTATACCCATTCAGATTGCCTACACCGACGCAAACGGAGTAGCCGGAACAGGTACAGGTACAATTTCCATCAATCAGGACGTAATTATGTGCGTACCCACCGGCAGCGTAATCAGCCCCGTTATTGCCGCAACGGTAAATATGGCGGCGCCCAGAGGCTCGTATGTCGGCGACAACACATTCTCCATTACATCCTGCGTTACCGTAATTCTCAAGGTTCAGGCGGACGTAAACCTGCTCATTCCCTCTTACGGATATTGCAGAATTCCGCAATGCACGGAATTCAGTCAGGACGTATGCCAGGGAGTATTCGACTTACCCCTGTTTCCGTCGTAAGCAACAGCATTAGCAAACCGATTAAAGTCGTACCGCGCCGCATAGGTCGCGGTACTTTTATAAAGATAAAGTAAAATTATAAAGTATTTTCTGTTTTATTTTGTATTACAGAATTACAGACGGAATTTTTATGCTATAGTAATTATTATGAAGATATTTGCCATAAGCGATTTACATCTGTCAAGTGCAGTAGAAAAGCCTATGAACGTATTTGGGAACTCCTGGGACAACCACTTTGAGAAAATACGCGAGGACTGGATAAATAAGGTCGGCGATAACGACCTTGTTCTGCTTGGCGGAGATATGTCCTGGGGAATGACTATTGAGCAGGCAAAGCCCGATTACGCGCTCGTATCGGCGCTTAAAGGCAAAAAAATAGTAGTAAAAGGCAATCACGACTTATACTGGAACTCCTTAATTAAAATGAAGCAGAATTTCCCCGAATTCGACTTTCTTCAAAACAACGCTTATCGCATACCCGCGCACATTTGTAATGATAAAAATATAACCGATAACGCACAAAATGCAAACGGAGCGGTAATTTCGGGTACGCGCGGATGGAATCTGCCCGCAAAGGACTCCGACGAAGCGGATATAAAAATCTATAAGCGAGAGCTGATAAGACTTGAGCTGTCGCTTAAGCAAGCGGAAAAGCTGAAACGCGACGGCGACAGGCTGATAGTAATGCTGCACTATCCGCCGTTTGAAGCAAATTTTGCAAGCACGGAAATCACCCAACTGCTTGAAAGCTACAAGGCGGACTTTGTTTTATACGGACATCTGCACGGCAAAAACGTAAGAGTAAAGCCGACAGTAGAAAAGGGCGGAATAACATATCTGCTCACCTCCTGCGACCTTATAGACTATAAGCTTGCGGAAGTCTGTGAAATATAAATTAAAGCGTTTTATAAGGCTAATTTTCTAAAATTATTATAAATTTCGACATTTATTAGAATACTTTTAACAATTATTACATTCATATTAAAAAAGAAATCGATTGCTATACAATTTTCTTAATGTTCTGACGCCCTAACAAAACTATTTTATTAGCAACAAATTTATTTTGAAAGCAAACTATCTATTTTTGCAAGCACGTCATCCTTACCTGTTTTTGCGCTTGCAGACGTCAAAATAATATCCGACACACCCACTCCGAAAGCATTGGCAATCAACTGCCTTGCCTTCATCTGCTGCGAACGCGACAGCTTATCCGCCTTAGTTGCAATCAGGGTAAAAGGAGTTCCTGTAGCATATAGATATTTTACCATAATCTTATCGTCCTCGGAAGGCTCGTGTCTGACGTCCACCAACATAAAGACGTTTATAAGATTTGGGCTCTTTTGCAAATAGCCTTCTATCAGTCCGCCCCACTTTTGCTTTTCCGTCTTATTTACTTTGGCATAACCGTATCCGGGTAAATCGACAAAATAATACTCGCCCTTATTTATTTTAAAAAAATTGATTAGTCTTGTACGCCCCGGTTCCGACGAAGTCTTTGCAAGCTTATTCTGATTTGTCATAAAGTTTATAAAGGAGGATTTTCCCACATTTGATTTACCCGCTATAGCAATCTCGGGCATACCGTAATCGGGAATTTTATCGGCGTCTGCTACCGAAATAACAAATTCAGCCTGCTTAATCATTTGCATAATCTCCTTTTATAATTATGGCGCGTATTCAAACGCGCCACATTTAACATTACTTATCAACAAGAAATCTTTTCACCTGCGGACTCAAACGCCTGTATAATTTCTTCCTCGGACGGTTTTACTCCTCGTACTATAGTCGGCGGTTGCTTTTTCTCGATAGCGTCCTTAGTCACTATAACCTGCTCTATGCTCTTATCGGAGGGTATTTCGTACATAAGGTCAAGCAACGCGTCCTCCATAATAGCCCTCAAGCCTCTCGCCCCCGTCTTAAGCTCTATTGCCTTAGCCGCAACAGCGCGCAAAGCGTCGCTTTCAAACTCAAGCGTAACTCCGTCAAACTCAAATTGCTTTTTATATTGTTTAACAAGCGCGTTTTTAGGCTCGGTCAATATTTTTATCAATGCCGTTTCATCCAAAGCGTTCAAGCCTACCACAATCGGCACGCGCCCTACAAATTCGGGTATCAAGCCGTATTTAACCAGGTCCGAGGGCTGCAAATCCTTTATAAGCTCGTCATAGCGATAGTCCATCGTATCCTTAACAGCCGACCCGAAGCCGAGCTTGGAATTATCCTTGCGACTGTCAACGATTTTATCCAAATCCACAAAAGCGCCGCCGCAAATAAACAGAATATTTGTTGTGTCAAGCTGATAGCACTCCTGATTGGGATGCTTTCTTCCGCCTTGAGGAGGCACATTGGCAACGGTCCCCTCTATAATCTTAAGCAACGCCTGCTGTACGCCTTCGCCGCTCACGTCGCGCGTAATAGATACATTTTCGCCCTTCTTTGCAATTTTATCGATTTCGTCGATATAAACAATACCCGTCTGCGCACGCTTAATATCGTTATCGGCTGACTGTATAAGCTTAAGAAGGATATTTTCAACGTCCTCGCCGACATATCCCGCCTCCGTAAGCGTAGTGGCGTCGGCAATAGCAAACGGCACGTTCAATATCTGAGCAAGCGTTTTTGCAAGCAACGTCTTTCCCGAACCGGTAGGACCAAGCAACAGCACGTTGCTCTTTTCAATGACAACGTCGCCGTCGTTGTTTCCGCCTTGAAGTATGCGCTTAAAATGATTGTATACCGCAACGGACAGCACGCGTTTTGCGCTATCCTGTCCGACGATATATTCGTCAAGCTTGTCTTTAATCTCCTGCGGCGGCAATAATTTAATATCTCCGGAAGTCTTATTCTCCTTGATATTCATTATATCGATGCAACGCGCAACGCATTCGTTGCAAATACTTATGCCGTCCGGACCGCTTACGATTTCCTTGACCTCGTGTCCGCACTTATGGCAAAAGCTGCAAACCTGTTCCTTTTGATACTTATCGTTATCCATAAATAAACCTCAATAGATTATCGAAAGTCGCTATATTTATGCGACCGTTTTTTATATTACGCTTATTTTCTGGAGTAGAAAATTTTATCCACAAGACCGTATTTTTCAGCTTCCTCTGCGGTCATATAAAAATCCCTGTCCGTATCGACCTCGATTTTTGACAGCGGCTGAGATGTATTCTCGGAGAGAATTTCGTTCAAGCGCTTCTTTGTTCTCAAAATCTCGCTCGCCTGAATAGCTATATCGCTTGCCTGTCCCTGAGCGCCGCCGAGCGGTTGATGTATCATAATCTTGGCGTTAGGCAGAGCAAAGCGCTTGCCCTTAGCGCCGGACGACAGCAGAAACGCGCCCATAGAAGCTGCCATTCCTATGCAAATTGTGGACACGTCGCACTTTATATAGTTCATCGTATCATAAATAGCAAATCCTGCAGACACCGAGCCTCCCGGACTGTTTATATAAAGACTGATGTCCTTTGTAGAATCTCTGCCCTCAAGATAAATAAGCTGAGCTACAATCAAATCCGCAACGGTATCGTCAATCTCTCCCGTAAGAAAGATTATTCTGTCCTCCAAAAGGCGTGAATAAATGTCGTACGAGCGTTCGCCTCTACCGGTCTGCTCTACTACCATAGGGATAAGCTGATTTCTTATATCCATTTATAACTCCTCCTGCACAAAAGTTTAAATGCGCATCAGTACACAATTATTGCCACGCAAAGGTGGCAAATTATTTCCGACGACTGCAAAACTTACGCTTTGCAATCGCCGACGTTTAAGTTTACACAAAATACGGCAATATTATTCTGCATCTGCGGCTTTAGTTTCCGCAGATTTTGCCGTCTTTTTGGCAGCGGGCTTCTTTTCTTCGGTTTTCGTGTCGCCGTCCGCCGACTTCTTAGCCGTTGATTTTTTTGCGGGCGCTTTCTTCTCCGCCGAAGCGCCGTCTGCTCCTTCCGACTTTTTAGCGGACTTTCCGCCATTATAGGATTTAATCTTATCCAAAAGCTTTTCGGAGATAATAGAGTTTACCAAATAGTTGATATCCTCCTGACGCATCGTTTTTCTGATTTCCTCAACGGTCTGAGAAGCCTCTTCCGCCATTTTCTCTATGCGCGCGTCAATGTCCTTATCCTCGATGCCGATGTTTTCCGCTTTGACTATCTCGTTCATTACAAGACGAGTTTTAACGGTTTTCTCCGCCTGCGGCTTGTATTCATCCGCAAGCTGTTCGCGAGTCATTCCGAGATACTTGAGATAATCGTCCATACGCATTCCCTGATACATAAGACGATATTCCATATCGTGTATCATCTCGTCCGCTTCCTGCTTAATCATTGCGTCGGGAATTTCAACGGTGCTTCCCTCAACGATTTTCTCAATGAGAGTATCTTCATACTCGCGCTCCGCTCTCTTTGTTTCCTGCTCTGTAAGCTTGGATTTTACGTCGCTCTTATATTGCTCGAGCGTATCGAATTCGGATACTTCCTTTGCAAACTCGTCGTCAAGAGCGGGAAGCTCCTTTACGCGCACCGCCTTGACGGCGCAAGCAAATATAGCCTCTTTACCCGCCAAATTCTCTGCGTGATACTTCTCGGGGAACGTGACCTTAACATCCTTCTGCTCGCCTGCTTTTACGCCGATGAGCTGGTCTTCAAAGCCGGGGATAAACGTATTGCTGCCAAGCTCAAGCTCATAGTCCTCCGCCGTTCCGCCGTCAAACTTTTCTCCGTCAACAGAGCCGCTGTAATCGATTAGCACTAAATCGCCTTTTTCGGCAGCCTTTTCCGCATCGATTATACGCGCCTGCTTGGTCTGCTCTGCCTTTATGTACTCGTCAACCTGCTCCGCGGTTACCTTTGCCTCGGATTTTTTAACGTCTAAATTCTTATACGCGCCAAGCGTGACGTCGGGCTTGACAACCATTGTCAACGCATAAACCACGCTTCCGTCATCCTTTATATCAACGTCCTCAACGCTGCCGAATGCTACAAGCTCGTACTCTCCCGCCTTTTCAAGCTCCATAATGGAATCGTCTATAAGCTGATTTATTGCGTCGTTCATAAAAACGCCTGCGCCGTATATGCCCTCTATAACCTTCTTGGGCGCGCGTCCCTTTCTGAAGCCGGGAACATTGTATTTGTGCTTTGTCTTGTTATAGACGGTTTCGACTGCCTTATTGTATTCCTCAACGCTTGCAGTGTAATTGAATTTGACTTGGCTTTTTTCAAGCTTTTCGACTGTATAGTTCATTTTTCCTCCGATACGCGATTGAACGGACGCGTATATAAATAATTTACAAAGTATTTAGGATTATAGCATATAAAAAAGCAAAAAGCAACTTAAAAAATGACTATTTGCTATCTCTTGGCTATAAATAAGTTAATAAAAGGATTGATAAAAGCAGTCTAAGCTGTTAATATAACTTATATGGGTAGCGATTTATTTGCACTTTCCGCACTTGCGCAAGAGCTTAACGCCGCGCTTAGCGGAGCAAGAATAGACAAAATACAACAGCCCGAGACCGACGAGCTGCGTTTTTTTATGCGCAGCGGAGGCAAAAACGTTTGTCTTGTAGCATCCTGTAACGCTAACGTACCAAGACTGCATTTGACCGATAGCAGAAAACAAAGCCCTATGACCGCGCCCAACCTGTGTATGCTGCTAAGAAAGTATCTGATAAACGCCTCGGTTGATAGCATCGGCGTATATAATTCCGACAGGATAATATATATCAAGATAAACGCAAAAACGGAAATGCGCGACGACGCGTCGTTTTATCTGTTTGTAGAGATTATGAACAGATATTCCAACATTGTCTTCACCGATGAAAATCTTATAATTCTCGACGCGGTAAAACATCTGCCCTTAGACTCGGCGCGAGAGCATATTGTAGTGCGCGGAATAAAGTATTCGCCCGTAGCACAACCGAAAATCAGTTATCTAAACGACTATTTCAGTATTTTTGACAGCTATAACGGAAACAATTTGAAAAAGTTTATACTTGACAACATATCCGGCTTTTCGGGCGCTACCGTCACGGAGCTGTTGACAAGAGCAAGCATTGACGAAAACGTAAACGAGCTTAGCGCGGATATGCTTGAAAAACTACAAAACGAAATAGAATGCTTCCGCAGTCATAGCGACCTTACGCCCTGCATAATCAACGGAAACGTATATCCCACGGTTTACCGCAGCTTAGCCGAAGGAGCAGACATTCTTAAATTCAACACTATGAGCGAGGCATACGACGCACTCAACACTAATATAGACAATGAAATACGAAATAAAGTAAGACTCAAAGGAATTTCAAACCGGGCAAAGCGACTTCACGCGAGAGTGGAAAAGAATATTCAGATAGACCTTGAGCATCTGAAAGAATGCGAAGCTATGGACAAATTCAGGATTTTCGGAGAACTTATAGTTAGCAATATTTACAAGCTAAATCGCGGCGATACCGAGCTTGAGTGCACCAACTACTATGATAACACTATTGTAAAAATTCCGCTTGACGCAAAGCTCTCTCCTTCAAAAAACTCCGCGGCTTACTATAATAAGTACAATAAACTTAAAAGGACAAAGGAGTTTGCAGAAAAAAAACTCGTTGACGACAATAATCTATTGTCATACGTTTGCTCCATCGAGGATGAAATTGCAAGCCTGCCCTACGGCGCAAGCATAAAGCCAATAGAGGACGAGTTGTCCGCGCTTGGCGGAGGCATCAAGAAATCGTCAAAGAATAAGGTACGCAAGGAACAGGCAGAGCCTCCCTATGTGTATTTGGTGGACGGTTTTTATATTTATCGCGGGAAAAACAATCTTCAAAACGAAGAAATTACTTTTAAGCTTGCATCGTCCTGCGATATTTGGATGCATCTGAAAAACGACCACGGCGCGCATACCGTTATCATTACCGAAGGGAGAGAAGTTCCCGACAAAGTAATTAAAATAGCAAGCGAGATTACGGCAAGCACAAAGCAAGCATCTTCAAACGTTGACTATACCGCGCGTCGGAATGTTAAACGTCAGCCGAACGGACACCCCGGACAGGTCATTTACGAAAATTATAAAACCGTTTTGGCAACGCCCGACAGCCATAGCGAGTATTTGATAAAATCTTAAGATTGCAATTAAAAATCACCGCAAGCGGTGATTTTTAGTTTAATTAGTTTATATAATGATAATAAATTTCTATTGAGAGGTTTTATCAAGCTTATCCAAAACCGCACTGAAATATTTAGGTAGCTCACAGGTAAAGCTCATACACTCACCCGTGTGCGGATGCGTCAGTATAAGCTCGGCAGCGTGCAAAAGCTGTCCGTTATTATATAGTGCTACAGAGCCTCCGTAAACAGTATCGCCAACTATCGGATGATGTATACTGCTTGCGTGAACTCTGATTTGATGCGTTCGTCCTGTTTCCAATTCGAATCTTACTAAAGTGTATTTTCCGTAACGCTTAACTACAGTATAATGAGTAACCGCCCTTCTGCCGCCTTCGACGACCGCCATTTTCTTTCGGTCCTTTTTACTGCGCGCAATAGGAGCGTCGACAACGCCGCTATCCTCTTTAAAATTACCGTCGCAAAGCCCCAAATAAATTCTACGCGCCGACTTTTTTTCTATCTGCCCCGCAAGACTTTTATGCGCTTCGTCATTTTTTGCAACCACTATAAGCCCCGAAGTGTCTTTATCAAGCCTATGCACTATGCCGGGACGTATTACACCGTTTATCGAACTGAGACTGTCGAGATTATAAAGCAAAGCGTTTACGAGCGTATCCGTTTTAGTATAGGAGCCTGCCTGATGCACAACCATACCCTGCGGCTTGTTTATAACGGCAAAATATTCGTCCTGATAAACTATATCGAGCGGAATATTTTCCGCCTTGATTTCAAGCTCCTTAGGCGCAGGAGGCTCGAAATCCACAATATCGCCGCTACGCAGCTCGTAACCGCTTTTAAAACGCAAAACGCCGTTGACGGATATGCCAAGCCTTTCTATACAGCTTTTGGCATTGGAGCGAGATATTGCAAACTTATCCGCAATAAACACATCCAGTCTTGTCTTATCCGTATCAACCGAGTATTTCATATATACTTTAAATAAATTCTATTGAACGTTAATATTCGATTTATCATCGCAATTCAAATCGCTTTTTGCATCCTCTGTAAAGGCGCCGTTTTCGCTACTTGCAATTTGCGGCTCTGCCTTTCGGCATTCCTCTGTTTTAGTCGAAGTCGGCTCCTCAAAGGTATAATCGTTTTCGGATTTCATCATAGGATTTAATGCTATAGGCGCTTCGAGCGGGTCGCTTGTCGCTTGCTGAACTGTATTTTTTTGTTCCTCCTCAAACGCCTTTCGGTTCTTTTTCCCCTCGGTTACAAGCATAACTATAAGCACAATGACAAGCATAAATACGCCGACGGTCACGAAGGAGTCCGCAATATTGAAAATAGCAAATTCATCCCAAAACGCGAATTTTATAAAATCGCGAACATAGCCAAGCCCTATTCTGTCAACAAGATTGCCGATACCGCCGCCTACTATAAACAGTAACGATACTCTAAGCCACATATTTTCCTTTTGAGCAAGGATAAGATAGATAAGAACGGCAACTATGACGATTGTTGTAATAACGGTCAGCGCAGTGGTATTTCCCGCAAACAAGCCGAAGCCCGCGCCGGTATTTTCAGTATATGTAAGAGTTATAAAACCTTTTATCAGAGGATAGCTCTGACCGTTTTGCGTCATTAAAAACTCAACCGCGTATTTTTTTGTAAGCAAATCCGCAAGCAGAATTATGCCGAGCACGGCAAGCTCTATGAGCATTACCCACCAGCGTTTTTTTATAACGTCGATAACGTCCTTCCTCGTAATCTTTATTTTAGCCATCGTAAAACCTCTTATCTGCGAAGCTGAGGAGGAACAGTAATAGAAACTCCCTTAGGCGCAAACAAAAAGATATTTTTTGTAATCTGCTGAATGCTTCCGCCGAGCGCGTAAATCGCTCCGCTCATAAAATCGAGTATGCGGTATACGGACGTCTGATTGACTGTGGAAAAATCTACTATTACCTGCTCCTGCATTTTGAGATGGTCGATAAGCAGCTGCACATCCTCATAAGTTGTAGGCGAGTTAATTACAACTCCGCCCGAGCCGCTGAAGCCTGCCGAATACTGCGTATCGTGCGGCTGCGGAGGCTGTGGCTGAGCCTGTCTGCTCTCGCGGGAAAACAATCGGCTTACGCGACTGCCCGCCAAAGGTCTTTCGTTTATTTCATTTGCTCTGCTGAAATATCTTTCGTCCATACTTACCTCACTGCATCTGCGCCGTATTTACGGTGCGCTCGCCGAATATACATCTGCCAAGGCGCAGCATATTGGCGCCGTGCCTCAGTGCGATTTCATAATCGCCGCTCATACCCGCAGATAAATACTTCATTTCCAAATTAGATTGTTTCAATTCCTTAGCGCTTTCAAACAGCATATAAAGCCGCTCATATAACGCGTGTAACTCGGGAGTATCACCCAAATTCGGCATAACCGCCATAACGCCCTTTATTCTTATATGGCTGAATTTTTCCATTGAGCGAATAAACTCAATAACACTGTCGGGACTTACTCCGCCTTTTGAAAGCTCGTTGCCCATATTGATTTCCACAAGACAGCTCTGAATTTTGTTTCTTTTAGCCGCCTGCTTTTCTATTTCGACAGCAAGCTCCTCCCTGTCCAATGAGTGTATCAGCTCAACCTTGTCAATTATATATTTCACCTTATTTGTCTGAAGCTGTCCGATAAAATGCCACTTATATCTGCCGTCAAACTTTGCCGTCAGCTCCTGCACTCTATTTTCACCCAGTATAAAATCGGGAGCATATGACATAAGCTCGTCGACGGTCGCTTTAGTCTGAGTTTTGCAGGCGGCTATAAGCACGACGTCTCTGCCGCACGACTTAACCGCATTGCGCACCTTAGCTAAGTTATCGTACAATATCATTTATGCTCACGCTTTATATCGGAATATTTGCCCGTCGACGTATCGAAGGTAAGCGTATACTCCTCTCCGTCCGATACATACCTTATGCGAATAATGCTCTCATCGGCATATTCGGCTGATTTTATTTTTCCGCCAAAAGGCTGATAGCTGTCAAGTAAAATCCGCATTTGAGTATCGTCGTATTCTCCTACGTTATCGCTTACAAACAACACCGAGCCGAACATATTGTTTATTTTTGCAAGCAGCTTTTTCTGCTGCAAACTGTATTTAGCTTTTTTCAAACCGCCTTCGCGCAAGAAGAAAACGTCGGGGTCGTTTGCAAATATTCTTCCATTGAGATGACGGCGGAACACTGCGTTATTCATTGCGTTTTTAGTGGACACTATCTCCTGATTTGTCACGCCGGCATAAAATTTATCCTTGAAGGAAATTTCCGCGTCGCAGCCTATTCTACAGGCGTCCACAACTCCGAAGGCAGGTCCGAGCGGAACTCCGCAACCAAGTATCAGCTTATCGCCGCAGCACTCGCGCAAGAAATCCATAGCCTCGCACATCAACTGACCTCTGGATTTTCCGTTTCGCGGATAAATCGCCGCCGAATACAGAAAGTCAAGCTTAACCATATCAAAGCCCCATTCGTTAAAAACTCTGTCGAACAGCGCCTTGATATATTCGCGCACCTCTTTGTTCTCGTAGTCTAACGCGTAAAATCCGCCCCAGGCTACTCCGCTTATAATCGGCTTTCCGTTTTTTCCTTTTATAAGCCATTCGGGATGCTCCTTGACTATATTCGCCTTAAACTGCGCCGAATACGGCGCAAGCCATAATCCTGCTTTAATTCCCTGTCCGTGTATTTTATCCACTATCGGCTTAAGTCCGTTAGGAAACTTTTTACTATCCACGGTCCAGTCCCCAACCATAGTTTCAAAGCCGTCGTCTATCTGGAATATGTTTGCAGACTCTCCCGCTCTTTTTAAGCCCTCGAGGTCACGCAATATTATATTCTCGTCTATATTCTGATAGTAGTTATACCAGCTCGTATACCCGGCAAAATGCTCCGCTCTGCCTGTGTTTTTAAGCGGATAAGCATTGAAGTACGCGTCAAACGCCTCGTCATAGCTACCGTACGTTCTGATAAAATTAAACAACTCGTACTCGCCCGTGCAAACTACTCCGTCCGCGTCCTTAACGGCTGCGAGTACGTTTTGGTCCATATCCGCGTAAAAAATAGTATATCCCGTGCGTTCGTTAAGCGAGCCGAGAAGCTCCACACCGCTGCCGTTTCGCAGATAGCAATAGGTAAATCCGTGGTATAGATTTTTACCGTACCGAGTAAAGAAATAATCTCCCGACGCTCCCGCAAACTCCCGTATTTTAGGCAGACTGCAAACTGCCGACAAGCCCTTTTGTATATCGCCGTGCGCATACTCTCTCGATACAGTCCAGGATTGAAAGCCGTTGGCAAAAAATCTCTCGTCGGTAGCAAAATAATGGTCGTATATTACCTCCGCCGACTTGAGCTCAACAGGCTTATCGGATTGCAAAATAATATGCACGCTATCGCAATCTCCGTCCTCTTTTACACTGAATACGCCGTTACTAAAGCCGTCGGCAAGCGTGCAGCCGTCAACGGTCAGCACACAGGGCTTTCCGTCCGCAACGTAGGTTATCTTAAGAGTATAATCCTTCAAATTCATAAAATCCCCCGAATTTGTGATTTTGAATTACATTATAAGTCAGTTAATTATATAACATAGTTTAATAATTGTAAATAGCTTGACGGATAAAACGATAAACATCTTTCCGAAGCGCCTCCGAATATCTTAAATATTTGAAAATCCGTTGCTATGAAATCCGATTATTCCACAATAAAAAATAAGGGAGCGATATAAATCGCTCCCGACCGACCGCGCCGATAACCCCAAGGCACAGTTAGTATCGATAATTATTCTTCCACCAAATCAAGCTTGGATACGGAAACCTCGTATGCCGTGCGCTCCTCTACGGTTCCGTCCTCAAGCTGCTTCTGATAGATACGCGACTGTATGCGTCCCATAATGCGCACTCTTTCGCCTACCGAGAAATTACCCGCATATCTTGCGTTTCTTCCCCAGGCGATGGCGGGAATATAATCCGACTTGTTATAAGCTCTGTTTACGGCAATCAGCATATCCGTAATTTCACGCTTGAACGGAGTAGTACGGTACACAGGTTGCTTGCATACAAAGCCGTCTATCTCTATAGTATTCGGGTCCTCCTCGTCGGGCACGACAAGCTCTCTGACAAACACCCTCAAAACCAGCTTGCTTTTGTTTTCCATAAGCTTGTTATAGCTGCGGAATTGACCTACAATTCCTATCAGGCTTCCGACCTTAAAGTTATCGCTTTCCATAAGACGCTCAGATACCGTGAGCGGAATTATATCCTCCTGCCCGGACAGCCTCTTAACCGATATGTTAAGGTCGTAGAATCCTTCCCCCATAATCTCGTGAGAAAACTCCGCTTCGGTCACGACTTTGCCCGTAAGGCATACTCTGTTGTTCTGCATTTGTTCGTAGCTCATCTTGTCCTCCATATACGGAAATCCGTACGGCTGTATTTTAATTATTTTTTGCACTTTAATCAAGGTGCTGTATTCCGTTATTGTCGATGGTGTAGCCCTCTGTCGCCACAAGCTCGCTCAGGGTAACAAACTCAAAGCCCTGCTCCTTCAGCGCGCTAAGCACAAGCGGGAGTGCGTCAAGCACGTGGTCGCTGTTGTTGTGGAACAAAACTATATCGCCGCTCTTGGCTTTGGGTACTACTCTGTTGAATATCTCCTTTGCGGAAAGTCCCTTCCAATCGAGACTGTCTATAGACCATTGAACCCCGACCATATCGAGCTCCTCTATCGCCGACATAAGTCTATCGCTGTAATCTCCGAAGGGAGCGCGGAAGTAAGTCGGCTTAATACCCGTAAGCTCGTTTACTCTGTCGTTTACGTATTCTATTTCAGCTCGAATTTCATCGTCGCTGAGCTTAGGCATATTCAAATGATTGCGCGAATGATTGCCGATGTCGAAGCCCGCCTCTGCGATAGCCTTAGTTTCCTTTTCAAACTTATCCAACCAAAAGCCTACAAGAAAAAACGTTCCTTTTGCGTCGTACTTTTTCATCGTGTCGATTATGCACTGCGTCTTATCCGCACCCCAGGCGGCGTCGAACGTGAGCGCAATAACCTTTCTCTCGCCCTTAACCTCAACCCCGTAAACAGGTATTTTTCGGGAGCTTTTTCCGAAAAACACAGCCGCAGTAGACGTTACGCCCAATGTGCAGGCAAGAATAATTCCGGCAATAGCCAGCGACACAACCGTAATCAAACTTTTCTTTCCGACCGTTATAAACACTCGTTCACCTCGATTATATATTCGATTTCAACATATATTTAAGCTTATTTTGTCGTAATATGTCGAATATCGTCATTACTGAAAATGTATTAAATTCTCCGCGTTTTTAGAACGTATTTTCATACATTTCAGGTGCGCTTATAAAATGAATATGCGCCCGGTTTAAGAATTATCCTTATATTTGACTTTATATCGAATGGGCGTTATAATTATTTTTATGAAACGAATAGCAACGCAAAAAAACGGAATAGGAAAGAGAATTTTAATAAACATTCCGTTTATACTTCTCATAGCGCTTATGACCGCCTGCTTCGGAGGCGGTTTGCTGTTGGTTTTTTATTCTATCGTATCCGTTATAGCGTTCAATTCCGCAATGATTTATATGATTGTGGCAGGCGCGGGAGCGATACTAATAGGCATAGGGCTTTGCCTTATAGCAGTTTACAAAAAGTACTGCGCGTTTTATAACAAAAAAATGGGCTGGAAATATGAAAAAGAAGAAAAACCTGTAGAAAAAACGGTTACTTACGCCAACAAGCCCGCATCTGAAAGGATTAAAAAACTGCTTACCGTCTCAAACGTAGGCATTGCAATACTTGCGCTCGGCTCGGTATTTGCCATTATATCCGCCGCGCTCGGCAGCATAGACAGAGCCAACTGGGTGAACGCGATAGGCGGATTTAAGGAGCAACGCGGTTATTATACGGACGTAAGAAACGAACCGGTATCCTATCCCATAGCGGGAATGACCTCCGCGCAGAAGCCTATAAACCTAATTACAATAACCCAACCGACATCCGGAGAGCGCAAAAAAGAAATAGTCGTGGTATACAGTAAATTGGCCGACAGACAAGGACGCATCGAAATCAAGGGCTATAAAAAATTTGAAGGCGATTTCAGCGTATCGCGCAAAACCAATGGCAATAACGATACCGTAACCGTGAACGTAGGTAACGCCCCTGCGCTCACCTCGCCGCTTGATAAGCTTCTTTTCTTTGTGTTTGACGATTATATTGTAGAAAAGCAAATTTACATATACATTCCCTACAGCGAAAAAGATAACATAGCAGTAGACGAAGCGGACAGGATATTGTATGAAAAATCGGACGGAACCATTGATAATAAAACTATGATTATAGGTTAAATCAAAAATATGAATAAATTAAAAAAGTCCGCAGAAGCTGCGGACTTTTTTAATATCTCAATTATTTTAAGCAATTCTTTTCGTAATTTCTTGCTATTGCTTCAAGGAACTCTTTGCTGTTCAGTCTTTTTACGCTTACTCCTTCCCGACAAAACAATCCCGCAAGGTCGCCCGTCATCTCTCCGTTCTCTATTGTGCAAATAGTAGAATTTTCTATGTCCGTAGCAAATCTTACAAGCTCCGCATTACCGTCAAGCTCTCCGCGCTTTTTCAAGGCTCCCGTCCAGGAAAACAGAGTTGCAACCGAGTTTGTCGACGTGCTTTCACCAGCCTGATATTTGCGGTAATGCCTTGTAACCGTGCCGTGCGCCGCCTCGTACTCGTATGCGCCGCTTGGAGAAACCAACACCGACGTCATCATAGCAAGAGAACCGAACGCAGTGGCAACCATATCGCTCATAACGTCGCCGTCGTAATTCTTTAAAGCCCAAATAAATCCGCCGCGCGAACGCATTACCCTTGCAACGGCGTCATCGATTAGAGTATAGAAATACTCTATCCCGTTATCCTCAAACGCTTTTTTATACTTTGTATCGTAAATCTCCTGAAATATGTCTTTAAAACGGTGGTCGTAAACCTTGGAAATAGTATCCTTTGTTGAAAACCACAGGTCCTTTTTTTCGGATAACGCATACTCGAAGCAACTTGTTGCAAAGCTTACAATGCTCTTATCGGTATTGTGCTGCGCCTGTAATATTCCGCTATCCGAGCCAAAATCGAATATCTGTCTTTCTTCTCCGTCGCAAGCGAGCGTAGCAACGCCGCCTTTTGCCTTGATTTCTACCGCCTTATACACGTCCCCGTATGCGTGGCGAGCAATCACGATAGGACTTGTCCAGGTCGGGACAAGAGGTGTTATGCCTTTAGTCAAAATAGGAGCGCGAAATACAGTGCCGTCCATAATCGCGCGTATAGTAGCGTTTGGGGACGGATACAGTCTTTTAAGCTTGAATTCCTCCAGTCTTTGAGCATTGGGAGTAATGGTTGCGCATTTTACGCCTACTCCGTACTTCAGGCAGGCATTGCCTGCGTCGCAAGTCACCCTATCGTCGGTAGCGTCTCGGTTTTGTATAGATAAATCATAATACTCCGTTTTAAGCTCGACATACGGCGATATCAGAATTTCCTTTACCCATTTCCAAAGCACTCTTGTCATTTCGTCGCCGTCCATCTCGACAAGCGGAACGGTCATCTTAATTTTATCCATATTAACCTCCGATACTTTGCCGATATATTAGCACACGCGCGCTTAATTGGCAAGTGAATAGTACCAAGCACAATGATTGCTATACGCCCGATAATCAAAACCACTCGTTCAATGAGCGGTATTGGTTTCCGCTAAAGTCTGCAATCAAAATTCAAGTCGCGCACCTGCGCGACTCAAAATCCATATAACAATTCATAAATTAGTCTACTTAACTATTTTCCCGCCCGACTTGAACTTAGACAGCACCTCTGTTTTAAACTTTGACGGAGTCCTGTGCACTGCCTGATAATTTACCGCGTTTTCTATCAGTCTTGTTATAAGCGCCTTAAAATCTATTCCCTGTCCTTCAAACAGATAGAACGCCATAGAGCCGGGTACAGTATTTATCTCGTTTATATAAACCTTATTTCTTACCTTATCCACAAGATAATCCATACGCACAACTCCGTTCAGGTCAAGCTCTCGATAAATTCTTTCGGTATTGGCTTTTACAATCAGCTCCAGGTTGCCTATATCGGCAGGAATTACGTGTCCGCCTCCGCTCATCTTTCCGTTGGTCATATACTTATCGTCAAAGGTAAGAAAATCATTGAGAGTAAGCGGCTGTTCGGTATCCGACAAAACAATTCTGTCTCCGTCTCTGAACGCGGCGCAATTCACCTCTACAAAATCCGTCAATTTATGCTCTACGATTATTTTAGTGTCGAATCGGCACGCAACCTGCAAGGCAAAATCAAGCTGTTCGTGATTTTCCGCTACGGTTATGCCTATACTGCTGCCCAGCGTAGACGGCTTAACGATAAGCGGATAGGTTAAAAAGCTCTCCAATCTCTGCAGGGTACGCTCGGCGTCCTCCTCAAATTCTTCGCGGGTAACCACCTCGTGCGGTAAGGTATTGAGCAGCATACCTTCAAATAATTGCTTGGATAGCGCTTTATCCATTCCGCAAGCAGACGCTATCACGGACGGACTTGTATACGCTATGCCGTTATACTCAAGTATTGCCTGCAAAATTCCGCTTTCGCCCTCACCGCCGTGACAGCATATAAATGCCGCGTCGGGCTTAAAATATTTTACAAGTCCGTTATGCTTAACTGTATAAAATTCCCCCTTATACAAAATTGCCTTGGAGTGTTCAATCGGATTAAATGCTGAAAACGCGTCGAGGCTGTCCAGCTTCTTAACATAAAAATCACCCTCGTACATATAAACGGGTTCTACGTTAAACAAAGACTTATCTATATTGGATAACGTCTGCATTGCGGTGATGATTGATATATCGCTCTCAAGCGACCTTCCTCCGAAAATCAAAGCAATCTTTTTTTTCATAAAAACCTCACACTGCTACTATCTATGCTTATCTTTCGGATTTTGTGAGAAACAAGCACAGACAGCTGCAAAACAACCCTTTTATTATTCACTATATTTCAAAGCCAAATTTATCGATGTATTATAATTTTATTTGATTTTTATAATACTTTTTCTGATTTTATTATTGATACCTATCTTTTTTCATCATATATATCGGGCAAATCATTTAATATAAGCAATATATCCCCTACGTGTAATCTGTCTTTAAAATCGTCCTCCGCGCACTTAAGACTGTCGTAAATATGAATTTCTCCGCCATAGCCGCCGTCTATAAGTCCGCGTCTTATTGCGTCCGTTCTTTTTGCCCCGACAAGCATAACAAGGTCGGCAACGGCGCTCATATTTATGCCAAGCTTATAGTTCTCCTCACTCTCCTGCGCCCCAAGCTCCACAAGCCCGGGAGTCAGCACAACCTTTCTTCCCTCAAATAGCGAAAGGGTTTCTATCGCCATTCTCGCGCCGTCGGGATTGGAGTTAAAACTGTCGTCGATAATCTTTATTCCATTGCCGTGTATCAATTCCATTCTGTGCGGAACAGGCTCAAGCTTCTCTATGGCGTCAAGAATAAAAGGTATCTCCACCCCAAGCTTATACGCCATAGTAGCGGCAAGCACTATATTCTCGATATTGTGCATTCCTATGAGCTGCGTATGCACATAATAGGATTCTCCGTCAAGAATTATATCGAAGTCGCTGCCATTATCCGTCGTGCATATCTGTTCGGCTCTAAACTCGTTTTGCTCGTCAAGCCCTGCGTACACAAGCTGAGGCTTGCGCTTTGTATTCTTTAAAGCATTTTCCGCACTATCCTTACACGCGCCGCTTACAACGCAAATTCCGTTCTCTCCAACGCCCAGTATTCTGCACTTTTCTCTGATAATATTGTCCTGTGTACGGAAGGTTTCAAGATGCTGAGAATTTATGCCCGTAAGTATCGTATAGGTCGGCTTTACGATTTTCATAAGCTCTTTTATATCTCCGACTCGTCTTGCTCCGAATTCCGCAACAAAAACGTCGTAGGTCGCGTCCAGTCCGTTTACGGTTTTTGAAATACCCATCGGAGTATTATAGCTTGCGGGAGTCACAAGCACGTTGTATTTTTCAAGCAGCATCGCGCTTAAGAAGTTTTTTACCGAGGTTTTTCCAAAGCTGCCGGTAATAGCAATCTTAATCAGCGACGGATTAGCCGCAAGCCGTTTAGCCGTACGTCTTTCATAACGCCTGTTATTGAGTCTTTCAAACACATTGCTGACCGTGCCAAAAACCATAAACATAAGCGGATACACGGGAGGAAACACAAACAGAACCAAATAACGAAGATACTGCTGAGATATGTGCGCATTTCCTATTGCGAACGCCAAGGTTACGAGCACCGTTGTCGCCGCGGACACAAACAAAAGGAATCTTACCGCTCTTTTAGTATATTTAAGCGGCTTTTTGCGTGTCGGCAAATCCTCCATAAAGTACATTGCAAACTCTGCTATAAAAAAGAACAGCACAGTGATAAAGCCCCAGAACGCGCGCGTCTGCAAAAAGTAGAATATGCACCATATGCCTATAAAAAGTATGACCGTACACAGGTCTATCAGATATACAAAGCTCAAGCGCTTGTTTTTAAAAATCTCGGTAATTCTGTAATTATCCTGCTGAATCGCATATAAATACGGACGCGTAATAAAAAACGCGTCTATAAATATGAGCATCACATAAAACCAATCGCCTCGCAATAGAGTCATACCACCCTCCGATTTCTCAGGTCTTTTGTGCTGCAAATATTATACTTATGTATGAGCTTTCAATGCTTATTCTATAAATTCAGGCTATAAAAGCCTTAAGTATGGATATAAATTTTCCGCTGTCCTCCGCATAAGCAAAATGTCCGCCGTTAAGCCAAAAAATACTGCTGTCGGCTATATTTTTATTCAGCCTTCGCGCCATATAAGCGGGAGTATCCCTGTCACCGTCTCCCCAAAAGATTGCGGTCGGACACTTAATATTGCCAAGCAGCGACGTCTGGTCGTAATTTACAACTTTTTTAAACGTTTCACGCATAGTCGGTGAAAGAACTCTGAAATCCGCCGACCCCTTAAGCCCCTTAAGCCCAAGCTTTCTCAAAAGCTTATGAACGCCTATTTTTATGTAATATTTAAGTCCGCGTCTGGGCTTGAGTCCTGCGCTATCCACTAAAACAAGCTTATAAACCAATTCGGGATAATTGCTTGCAAGCTCCAGACACACTCTCCCGCCAAAGGAATGCCCTACAAATACGGCTTTTTCTATTCCGATAAGTCGTGTAAGCGCTATGACGTCGGCGGCATAATCCGCTACAGTGTAAGTCTTATCGGGTTCTTCGCTCTCTCCGAAGCCCGCAAAATCAAGCAAGGTAACCCTGAATTTTGAGGATATTGTCTTTGCGACAAATAAAAAAGCGGAGATGCTCGCACCCCAGCCGTGTAAAAATACTATATCTTCGCCGCTTCCAAAGCTGACGTACTTGACCTTGTGTCCGTTAATAACGGAATATTGCGGAGCATATCCGCTATTCAACGCCGCCGAGCGACGGTTGCCGTTTTCGCGCAATGCTGCGCCGGAATAATTACTGTCTATTTAGTCCTCCCCGATAGTCAGCCACATTACAAGAGCGTCGTATCTATTTGCATAATACCTCTTGCGTATGCCTTCTACCGTGAAGCCGAGCGATTTATACAATTTAACCGCGCGCTCGTTGGTATCCTTTACCTCTAAAGTAATCCTCTTTATGCCTTCGCGCCTTGCAAGCTCTAAAAGCTTAAGCATAAGCGTTTTTCCATAGCCCCGTCCGCGCATATCCGCGCGCACCGCAATATTTGCTATCTGACCTTCGTCAAGCACCTTGTGAAAGCCGCCGTAGCAGATGACCTCGCTGTCGCTCACTCCCACTAAATAGTAGGCGTTTTTATCCTCAAGCTCGGGCTCAAACATTCCTACCGTCCAAGGCTCGTCAAACGCCTCCGCTTCAATCTCTGCCATAAGAGGGAGATGCTCTGCTTTTAAGCTTTCAAATCTCATCCTTTTCCCTCTCCGCCTGCGACTTTCTCATATAAAACGGCGACAGAATGTCTTGAAAGCACCCGTTCTCAAGCTTTTTCCGCACTACACCCGCAAGCGCAAGCCAGTTATCGCAAACGGGCTTTGTCATTGCCAAGCTCGGAATATTATTCTCTCCGTCAGAAATGAACCGCGCGCTTTTAACCTCGCCGTTTTCACACTCCGCACAGTACAAATTTCCGTGTCCCGCGTCCACAGCCGCCAGAACGTTTGCACAATTATATGATATAACTTCAAAAGAGGTGACGCTTATTCTCTTTGCATTATTGGCAAAAGCTATCGCCGTCATTGCGGACACGCCTATTCTGATACCCGTAAACGAACCCGGACCCACGACGGCGGCAACAGCTTCTACTGCGCTTATATCCGCATCGGCTTCCTTCAACACTTCGTCGACGGTTGGCATAAGCAAACGCGAATGTCCGGATTTTCCGACCTCTATTTCCCTATGGTATATCTTGTCGTCCTTTAAAAGAACTACCGTCAATTTAGTATTTGTTGTATCAATAGCAAGACAATTCACTCGCTCCCTCTCTTAATTAAATGTTGTTTAAATTCTGATTTTATTCTTAATCATCTAACGTCGGAGTATCAGTCGTTACAATATTTTCATCGTTAGCGTTCCCAACCGTTTCGTTCAAACCTTTAGATACCGCATCCTTTAAATCATTCGTATTTGATATGTTTATTTCATTTTGTTCAGTTGCAGAATTGCCACGCTTAGATATCTCAAAAATACGGTTTTCGTTATCCTGCGAGATAGATATCTCTATTATTTTACCTTTTAGGCTATCAAACTTATTCCATTCGATAACCGTTACCGCCTCATCGTCAAAGCAATCCTCTACGCCCAACTCGGCAAGCTCGTCTGAACTCTCAACCCTGTACATATCCAAATGGTTTAATTTAATACGACCGCTATCGTATGTGTTGAGTATAGTAAACGTGGGGCTTGTAACTTCTTCCTGTATACCCAATGACTTTGCAAGTCCTTTAGTAAAAGTAGTCTTGCCTGCGCCAAGCTCGCCGCTGAGAAGAATTACCTCGCCTCCGTCCAGCATATTTGCAACCTTATCGGCAAGAGCATATGTATCTGCTTCTGTTTTTACCTTATGTTTTCCGTATACTTTATCCTTTCGCAAGCTATCGCCCTCCCAATGCAGCAACACGCTCAATCTCTTGTAAAGCACAAATGTCAGCGCAGACATTATTATACATCTGATTAAATTAAAAGGCAACACGGCAAGAGGCAAATAATAAGCATAAAAATTATCGACTGTAACATTTTTATACAATGCGCTTACCATACCTATTATTGCTTCAAATCCGAATGCCTTGGCATAAAAAGGTATAGAGATAAATCTATTTACAATTAGTCCCGCCCCAACAAACGCACACGTGCCTACAAGCAAACCTATAAACGCGTGCTTTTTATCCTTTTTAATACTGTAGATAATAGATGCGGGAAGCACAAGCGCAATTCCCATAAGTATATCTGTGGCTTCGCCGACATAGGCGGTACCCGTCATAGGAAATTTAAATAAGCATTTTAAAATTATGACCAAGCAGCCGCTGACAGGTCCCATAGAAAATCCTGCAAGCAAAGCGGGAAGCTCGGAAATCTGCATATCCAAAAAGCTTGGAAACATAAACGGCAAGCTGAATTTGGCAAAGGCATACAGAATAAACGATATTGCCGTTAGTATTGCTATTTTGGCAACATATGACGCCGAAAATTTGGGATTGGCAAACTTTTTAATGCTGTTTTTAAACGAAACACCGAGCTTTGAAGCTACGTTCTCGTTTTTCATCGCCGAAGCGCCGTTGCCAGACTGTTGCTTTTCCATAAAAAAACCTCGAATACATCGAGGCGCGCAAATGGACGTAAATATTGCGTATTTTTACATCCGCTTCTTTCATCCGGACTATACCGTCGGTTTGGGAATTGCACCCAATCAACCTAAAAAGGCTCGCGGACTATACCGCCGGTGAGGATTTTCACCTCGCCCCGAAGCAATTATTATCTTAATCACATTATACGCCCCTGTCAACAATTTTGCGAAAATTATTAAAAAAACAAATTTTGTCAACACTAAGCATATGACGATGATAACAACCGTAGATATTCAACCAAGCGAAAACGTGTTCGGCATTGAGGATATGGTTTCATACGCCTTGCAACACGAATTTGTACTCGGCGCGCGCGCATTTGAATACAACGACACTTTTGTACTTGCAATACTTGCCACTCCGTTCTGTCTTAAAAGCGAGCGCGATAACGCAAAGCTTCAGCTTACAGAAAGTCTGAAATCCTTATTAGGGGATAAAAATTTTATTATAACCTTTGATATGCAGGTATACAGAAATGTTCAGAACGAGCTTGACGAACAGACGAAAGCATATTTGTTAAATCTCGCAAAACAGCGTTAAAAGCGCATAAAATCGGGCAAAGTATTATAAAAATCACATAAATTTATAGCACTTTGCCCGTAAATTATTTTAATTTTCCGAATTATACTTTTGAATATTGTTTCCGTCCGACCACAATTTTTCAAGACAATAGAACATACGCGTTTCGTCATTGAAGATATGCACTATAACCCCACCGTAATCGAGAACAGCCCATTTACTGTCGGACATACCGTCTGAGTGCGTAGGAGTAATACCCTCCTCCTTAAGTCTGTCCTCCACAAACTCAGCAAGCGCTTTTACCTGCTTTGTACTCTTTGCCGTACAAATGACAAAGTAATCCGTCATAACCGTAAGATGCTCTACGTCAAGTACGGTGATATCCACGGCTTTATGCTCGTCAAGCTCTTTGCAGATAATATCTTTCATTTCGATTGATTCCATAGTTCCCTCCAGAATGTTCTTATGTATATTTAGTATTTCCAAAGACGCAAGCGTCATTCGTTATCATTATCTATATAGTATTTATAGGCGTCGAGCGTGAGCGAATATATTGCTCCGCCCTTTGCTTTCAGTTTGTTATATGTGTAATCAAGCGTTGCGAGAAAGCCCGCCTCAAAATCTTTTTTTGCTATCTCTCTGAGCTTCGGAATAGGCGCGTACTCCCTGTCGTCGGACAAGCTGTCCGCAGTATATATAAGCTTTTCAAGCTTAGTCATATCTGCTTTTGCCGTTGTATGGTAGCGAATTGCGTCGAGAATGCAACCATCCTCTATACCGAAATCGCGTTTAGCCTTTTCAGCGCCTAAAAACTGATGCAGCACAGGAGTTCCTATAGCGTCCTCAGGCACATTTAAGCCATCTACCGACGGACGTTGTTTAGCGTTGTCGTGCAGCAATGCAGACAGAAATACACGGTTAAAATTCTGTTGCAAATGGTGCTTGGAATTGAAATCCACCGCTCTTTTAACCACCGCTATGCTATGTGTAAACAATTCTTCCGTCTGATAGCTTTTCAGCTGCATTACCTTAGACCTGTAATTTTCAAATAACCCACGAAATTTTATCGCTTCCATTACCTTGACAGGTATTTCGTCCACATATTCGCCAAGCAGCAACCTCGCCTTGATTAAAGACGACGATATGTCCCTCCCCTTGTAATTAAGCACGGTAAAATCTCCGCCATAGCTGTTTTTCAGTTCATCAACTTTTTTTTGAGTATCGCCGTAGCCCTCTCGGGATACTACCGCGATAGGACAGACATTTGCTACTATATCCGGTCTGTGCCAGGTATCGAAGTGCGCAATGCTGTCGCCGCCAATAAGATAAACTATATCTCCGTACTTTTGTTTAAGTATAGGCAAAACCTCGCTTGAATAGTTATTACAGCCTCTATCACGTTCTATGGTATCTATTTTTACGTCGAAGCCTTCAAACGCAATCTTCGCAAGCGCGCATCGTTCGTCAAACGTCAAAAAGCCCTCGCTCTTGTGCGGAGGCAAATACGTAGGCACAAGCACGACGGAGGCTATATCAAGCGTCCGCATAGCATATCTGCACATTTCTACGTGTTCGTTGTGCGGAGGGTCGAAGGCTCCTCCGAATATAAGCGTCTTTGACATATTTTTATTATACTAAATAAATCCGCACAATTCAATAGATTAAATCGCCGTTTAAAGTTTTCAGCTCTTAAATTTTGGCAATAATCGTACTATGGCTAAAATTCTGGATTATTTTTCAATGTCGTTCGTGCTGATGCTGCTTACATTTGTATGGGCTACTCTTGCGTTTAAAAATTGGATAGGCGCATTGATTTTTTCCATTGCTTTTACGGCAGTTATTATAATTACAGTTAAATACATACTTTCAAAGAGAAACAGACCTTATTCGTACGAGCGTCTTGCTTTGGAATTTTCAATACGCGGAAACGAATACGTTATCAGTCTTCTAAAAAGCGTTTTAAAATACGGATACCTTGATTGCGGAAAAAATTACATCGTACTTGACGATTGTGTAATTATATCCGCTTATAAGTTCTCGATGCTTACAATCGGCGATATGGGCGCAATATGCGAGCTTGCGCAGAAATTCAAGGATAAAAGAGTTTACGTATTTGCTCGCGGAATAGACAGACGCGCCTATTCGATAGTTCAGCTCGAAAACGTCAAGTTTTCGCTTATAAAGATAAAGACTGTTTATAAATTCCTGTTACGACACGATGCGTTACCAGATTTAAAGCCTATCAAAAACAAATTTTCGTTACGCGCGTTTTTCGACGCCGTGCTTTGTCGCTCGAATTTCAAGTCTTATGCGTTTTCGGGCACGATTTTAATACTTGTATCTTTTATTACTCCTTTAAAAATATATTATATAATTTTCGGAAGCATATCATTGATTTTCGCATTACTTACGCTTACTCCGCTCGGCAACGGTACGCTGATGTCGCCGAAGGTGATTTCCGATTTGGAGAATGCCGCCAACGCAAATAATAATCAAATTACTATAGACGAGCTACTGAATAAAGACGAAACTGAAAACACTGAAAAATAAAGGAGCGATTTTAATGTTATCACCAACAATTAAAACCGCTCTTTATTAAAAAATTTAAACTAATCTATCCATTCAAATTCAAGGTCGCCGATAACCACTACGTCACCTTCTTTCATTCCTCGCTTCTTCAGCTCGGATATTACGCCTCTGTCCTTAAGCACCTTTTGGAAAAATGCAAAGCTGTCTTCAGATGATATTGTAACATTTTGGATAAGAAAGTCCACAAGACCGCCGTCGACAAAGAACGAGCCGTCGGGAAGTCTTGAAACCGTAAATTTCTGATTGGCTTTCTCCTCCAATTCGAAATCCTCGTCACGCGGAATACGCGCAGGCGGAGGCAGCTCGTCAACTTTTTCCTTTATGACCTTAAGCAGCTCGTCTATGCCGGTACGCATAATCGAAGAAATTACAAACACTTTTTTTCCCGTTGCTTTTTCAAATTTCTCAACGCAATCGTTATTTTCAAGCAAATCCGCTTTACTTGCGACTACAATCTGCGGAATTTCCGCAAGCTTAGTGCTGTAGGTTGCAAGCTCGTTGTTAATCTTATTGAAATCATCAACGGGGTCTCTGCCCTCGCTTCCGCTGATATCCACAATGTGAACTATTACGCGCACACGTTCGATATGACGCAAAAAATAATGTCCGAGTCCCGCGCCCTCGCTTGCGCCCTCGATAAGTCCCGGAATATCGGCAATAACAAAGCTGTCGTCGTACATCTGCACAACTCCGAGGTTGGGATTGAGAGTTGTAAAATGATAGTTTGCAATCTTAGGCTTGGCGGACGTAAGCACGCTGAGCAGCGTTGACTTGCCTACGTTGGGAAATCCTACAAGTCCGACGTCGGCAATCGTCTTCAGCTCAAGCGTAACGCGATGCTCCTCTGTGCGCTCTCCCAGCTGTGAAAACGACGGCGCTTGCCTTTTGGAGTGAGCAAAGCGGTTATTTCCCTTACCTCCGCGTCCTCCTTTTAACACCACTATCTGCTCGCCGTCTTCAAACAGGTCGCAGACAACCTTGCCGCTTTCCGTATCGCGCACCACGGTTCCCATAGGCACCTTTATATAGAGAGGCTCTGCGGATTTTCCCGTACAGTTTTTAGCCTCGCCGTCGTTTCCGTTTTGCGCGCGGTAAAATTTCTGATATCTGAAATCGATAAGCGTATTCATATTTTTGTCCGCGACAAAAATCACGTCTCCGCCGTTGCCGCCGTCTCCGCCGTCCGGTCCGCCGTTCGGCACATATTTCTCACGGTGAAAGGACACCTTTCCGTTGCCGCCGTCACCCGCTTTTATTATTATCTTTACGTAATCGAGAAACATAGTATTTCCTTTATCTTGATTTTTTGTAGTCCTCTATTATTGCCTGAGCAGAACGCTTTCCCGCGCCCATTGCGAGAATAACCGTAGCCGCTCCCGTCATCGCGTCGCCGCCCGCATACAAGCCCTTTATATTGGTACGACCGTATTCGTCGGCTATTATAGTACCCTTAGGCGTGGTGGCAAGCTCGGGCATACTGTTTTTTATAATCGGATTGGGAGTAGTCCCCAGCGCGACTATAACCTCGTCGCACTCTATATCAAACTCGCTTCCCTCTATTTCGTGCGGTCTGCGACGACCGCTCGCGTCAGGCTCACCGAGCTCCATTTTTACGCACCGCATTCCGCTTACGCTGTTATCGCCCAGTATTTCAATAGGATTGACAAGCAAATCGAATATAATACCTTCCTCCTCGGCGTGTTCGATTTCCTCCGCTCGTGCGGGCATTTCTTCTCTGCTCCTGCGATATACGAGGTGAACCTCCGCGCCCAGCCTGCGTGCGGTTCTCGCGCTGTCCATAGCTACGTTACCCGCACCTACTACAACAACTTTTTTACCGCGAAGCACAGGCGTTACGGAATCGGATTTATATGCTTTCATCAAATTAAGACGGGTGAGATATTCGTTTGCGGAATAAACTCCACCGAGGTTTTCGCCTTTGATTTTCAAAAACGACGGCAATCCCGCGCCCGAGCCGATAAATACCGCGTCGTTCTCCTCTAACAACTCGTCTATAAACAAAGTTTTTCCGACTACTACGTCAGTTACAATCTTAACGCCAAGCGACACTACGCTGTCTATTTCCTTCTGCACAAGCTCTTTCGGCAGTCTGAACTGCGGAATACCGTACACAAGCACGCCGCCCGCTTTGTGCAAAGCCTCGTAAACCGTTACGTCCGCTCCGGCTCTTGCCAAATCACCGGCGCAGGATAGCGACGCAGGTCCAGACCCGATAACCGCTACTTTCATTCCGTTCTTTTCGGATACGGTCCTGTTTTCAACGGAATTATTCATAGCCCAATCCGCGGCATATCTCTCAAGATTGCCTATCGCGACCGCTCCTCCGAGCTTGCCTATGCGTACGCAGTACTTTTCGCATTGATTTTCCTGCGGACATACGCGACCGCAAATGGCAGGCAAATTATTGTCCGACTTTATAACGGATATAGCGCCTTCCATATCTCCGAGCTTTATTCTTTCTATAAAATCGGGAATATGCACCCCAACGGGACAGCCCTTCATACAGGGCGCGTTTTTGCAATGCAAGCAACGCTCAGCCTCGGCTGCGGCAAGCTCGGGCGTATATCCGAGCGCAACCTCGTCGAAATTGTGTATTCTCTTATCCGCCGCCTGAGCAGGCATAGGATGTCTTTGAGTTTTCATATCCGCCATTATCTACCTCTCAAATTGCACAGATGAGCCTGCTCCTGCTCCCTGTATGTGCGACTGCGCAAAATCGCTTCATCAAAATCCACGCTGTGGCCGTCGAACTCCGGTCCGTCTATACAGGCATACTTTATTTCTCCGTCTACCGTAAGCCTGCAACAGCCGCACATTCCCGTACCGTCAACCATAAGCGAATTCATACTGACGACTGTCTTAATACCAAGCTCTTTTGTAAGATTGCAAACCGCTCTCATCATAGGCAGAGGTCCGACGGCAAACACGCAATCGTAGCTTTTTCCGCCCTCTGCAAGCTGCTTGAGCATATCCGTGACAAATCCCTTATTTCCGTTGGAGCCGTCATCGGTAATAAGATACAGTTTATCGCAGGTCCTTTCAAACTCGTCGGTATACATAAGCAAGGATTTATTTCTCGCGCCCACAATTACGTCTACGGACTTACCCTCTGAATGTAATTGCTTTGCCTGCGGATAAATAACCGCGCTTCCGATACCTCCGCCAACAAGACATACGCGTTTAAACTCCTTCAAATCCGTAGGATTGCCGAGCGGTCCGACGAAATCCGCCAGAGCATCGCCGACGTTCATTTGCGACAGCTTAACCGTTGTATAGCCTATCTCCTGAACAAGAATACGCACGGTTCCGTTTTCTCGCGAATAGTCGCATATGGTAAACGGAACACGCTCTCCCTCGTCGTCCGTGCGCAGAATAATAAACTGTCCCGCAAGACAGTGCTTTACTACAAGCGGAGCATATATCTCATACTCGTGAACGTTTTCGGCAAGTTGTCTTTTAGCTACTATTTCAAAATTCTTCATATACTGTCACTTACTCTCCGCGGTGTTCTTTTTATAATGCTTACAGCACTCCTTGAGCGCGCATATTCCGCATTCGGGCGCACGGGAATGACATACGTATCTTCCGTGAAATATCAGCAAATGATGCAAATGCCCCCACAGCTCCTCGTCGAAGCCCTGCATCAACTGCTGCTCCGTATTTTCGGGCGTTTTCGCGTCGGCGAGCCCTATCCTGTTTGCAACCCGAAAAACGTGAGTGTCAACGGCAATAGCGTTTCCGCCGTAGGCAACCGCATAAACTACGTTTGCGGTTTTTCTTCCCACTCCTCTCAGCTGCATAAGCCCTTCTCTCGTTTCAGGCATTCCGCCAAGCTCGATTATACTCGCGCTAAGCTCCTTGATAGCCTTGGCTTTGTTGTGATAGAATCCGCAGGAGAATATGCGCTGCTCCAGCTCCTCGGTAGGCATAGCCACAAACTGCTCCGGCGTATTTGCCACCTTATAAAGCTCCTCTGTAACCTTGTTTACCCGCTTATCCGTACACTGCGCCGACAGAACAACCGCTACAAGCAATTCAAAGGGCGAGCCGAAATTCAGCTCGCACTCCGCGTTTTTATGCATTCCGTCTAAAATAGTATATATATTATAATTTTCTTTAGTCATATTGCCATTATTGCACAGCAATGCGGATTTGGCAAGCACAGGTTGATTTCTTTGTGCATTTATTTACACCTTTATCGCAGTTCCGTTAGTCGAGAAGTAGTAAAAGCCTATAGCCGAATTGAAACGGCCGCGCTCAAGCACTTTCTTGGCAAGAGGCATATCCTTTGCAAACAGCTTAACCGACAAGCCGCAGCCGACCTTAGCCGACGACGGAGTATTTATAATTTTACACATTACGCGGTATCCGAGCAGAGCTTCGTAAAACGCAATCGCCTCCGAGCGCGAACGGAACGCTATAAAAAATTCTCTCATATCATCCTCCAATATATGTATCCGTTCTTAAAAATCTGCCGTATATCCGATAATTTTACATAAAATACCGTGATAATTACGCATACCTCTACATTTAATATATTCTCGCGCACATATTTGGTGATATAAAGCATAGATTAGCCTATAAACGCGCACAAGGAGAATTATATGCTATATCTTGACAATGCCGCAACGTCCAGATTCAAACCGCAGGGAGTAATCGACGCGGTAAATCACGACCTGAGAAACTCGGCAAACAGCGGACGCAGCGGACATTCGGACGCCATAAGCGCGGGAATGCGCATAGAAAATTGCAGATATTACCTTAAATCCGCACTCGGAGCAGACGACGGATATCAGGTTATATTCACAAAAAACTGTACGGAAGCGTTGAATCTTGCCATATTCGGATTGATAAAGGGAGGAGAGCGCGTTCTCACTACAAGCAACGAGCATAACTCCGTGCTACGCCCGTTGTACGAGCTTGAAAGACAAGGAAAAATATGTCTTACGATACATAACACTTTAGGACAAAGCATAGATATGGCGCTGTTTACTCAACAGGCTGAGCAAGCGGACGTTATAATAGTAGGCGGAGCCTGCAACGTTACGGGATATACGGCAGACCTAAAGGAAATAGGAAAAATAGCAAAAACGGTCAACGCAGTACTGATTGTAGACGGAGCGCAATCCGTACCCATTATACCTATTGATATAAAGGAATACGGAATAGATATGCTCGCCTGCCCGGGACACAAGGGCTTGCACGGCATACAAGGCACAGGCTTTTTGATTTTTAAAAACGGAACAGAGCTGCGCCCTCTCCTGTACGGCGGAACAGGCTCTTTCTCCTCGAGCGTTTATCAGCCAGTCGACGCACCCGACGCATTTGAAGCGGGAACGCTGTTCGCAGGCGGAATTGCCGCATTATACGAGGGTGCTAAATGGTCGTTCAATCACGCCGACAATACCAGAAGTAATTACGCGCAGCTGACTAAAACGGCATTATACAACCTTAAAACGATAGGCTGTACACTGTATACCAAAGAAACCGCAACGGGCGTGATAGCGTTTAACATCGGCGATACGGACAGCTCGTATATAGCCGAGCTCTTAAACGAATACGGAATAGCGGTACGCAGCGGTTTACACTGCGCTCCGCTTGTGCATAAAGCGCTCGGCACCGAAAATCAGGGAGCGGTACGCGCAAGCATAGGCGTTGAAACTACTGTGAAGGATATCGCCTATTTTTGCAAAGCTATAGAAAAAATCAAAAGAAAGCTAAAATAAAACTCCCATAATTTATAGGTATATATTCCATAAAGCAAAGCGCAGGAGTTACCTGCGCTTTGCTTTATTATTTACAGTCTGAATATTTTATTGCCGTCTACGATATTCGCGCTGTTGATTATGGCGTGCTTAATCTGTCTTGGCGTTATATTCCTGTATTTCTGACACAAAAGACAGCAAGCACCTGCTACATACGGCGCGGCGGCGGACGTACCCGTCATTGTAGAATAAGTACCTCCCGCGCTTATACCCTTAATCTCAACACCGTCCGCAAAAACGTCGGGACGAAGCGCGCCCTGATAAACTCCTCTTGAAGTAAACGGAGCAAGCTTATCGTTTCCGTCCACAGCTCCAACGGCAATTACTTCATTGCTTATAGCCGGCGATTTCAAGGCGTTTTCTCCGCTGTTGCCCGAGGCTACAACCACGGTCAAGCCGCTTCGCGAAAGCATTTCCGCGCCTATCTTGAGCGGGTCTGCATAACTCTGCGGCTCTGCGCCGAAGCTCATACAAACAACCCGTATTCCATATTGTCTGAAATTATCAAACAGCCATTGCATTCCGTCAAGAATCTTAAAAGTTCCGCTTTCGCCGCTCGCGCCTATGACCTTGAGTCCCACAATATTTGCGCGAGGCGCAACTCCCATTATTCTTCCGCCCGAAAGCGTTCCGTTTCCGCAGGCTACGCCCGCAACAAACGTTCCGTGTCCGTTATCGTCATAAGGCTCGCTATCAGAGCCTATCATATCAACAAAATGCACTATTCTTTCGCGCGGAATTGATAAATCGCTATGCGGAGATACGCCCGTATCCATAACGCACATAGTCACGCCGTCGCCGTCAAGGTCGGTGGAAAGCGACAATGAATTTGCACTATTTCGGCTATCTAAGCCACCAAAATCGTTATCGAGCGCAAAAACCTTACCCTGTGCCGAAACATACTCCACCTCTTGCATACGCTCAAGCTTTATTGCGTCCTTAAGCTCGCACATTATTCCCACCGAGCGTATAAACGGATACATAGCCGTAACCTTAAAATTTCGCTCGAGCATACCGAGATGCAGCGGATTATGTACTCTTACCAGCGCGCTTACGCTCTGATGAACTCCCAGGACGTTTACAAGATTGCCGTCGAATTTTCTGTCCGTTCGCATCATATCGATGATGCTTCTGTCAATCTTGTCCATATTCAGCCCTTAAACATATCGATAATCGAGCGCATACGCTGCTTCTGCTCCTCATTTAAAAACGGAGCGGCGGTATTATATAAATTCTCCATCGCTGCGGCGTCAAACGAGCCGTCTTTTTTCATACGCGCAACCGTAGCGGATAACTCGCTCATAAGCTGGTCCTCGCTTTTACTGCTGTACCGGTCAAATTTTTCCTTGACGTCTTTGTCGATATTGCAGCTCTCCGCCGTCTTATTTTCATTATTTACGTCGTTTTGCGTATTATAACTATTACGTTCCCAAAAATTCATACTGTCCTCCGTCACATTCAATATATGTCGGCATATTATGATTGTGACAAGGTGAAATATGAATTTTGACGTCAACACTCTATCAACGCTTATGCAGCTTATGAACTCGCAGCGCCCTAAAGAACCCGAGACACCTCCCTCGCAAAACGTCGGGGGCGACGGTTATAACAATAGCGCATATCGCGAAAACGGATACGCTTCGCAAAGTCAATCGGAACCGATGCCGCAGCAATCGCTTTTTGCTATGCAGAACGGCTTGGGTCAGCGCATTGACCTAAGCCCTAAACAGGAGAAAAGACAAACGGCGCAACCATCGTCAAATCCTATGTCCTCGCTATTTGATATGATGGCAGGTAAAAGCTCGGGAGGAGGCGACGCGCTTACAAGCCTTATGCCTATGCTAATGAATATGATGGGCGCCAATAAAAACGCACAGGTAGCGCAAAGCAATGCAAGTAATCAACAGCGTGGCTCAAATAACCTCAATAGCTTTGAGCAAAAGCTGAAGGAGGCAAAGGAAAAAGCCGACAGCGCCCAAAGCTCGCACGAAACAAACGCCAGTAACAAGGACAGCGGCGAGCAAGCAAAAAAGCATACATCAATAAAAAACTCGCGCGACAGATACGAGCCTATAACTTTTGCAGGATACACGCTTATAAGCTCTCTCAACAAGCTATTTGTCGCCAAAAAGCACGAAGCAGGACTTGCGCGTAAATAGCATAATTATTTATTCATATTTCAAATAGTAAAAAACAGCGCATATCTGCGCTGTTTTCAATTTATATGGTGTTGGTTATGTAATTACATAAGTATGTCGTTCTCGTATATCGGGAATTTCCTGCAAAGCTCTATGACCTTAGCCTTGACGCCTTCTATTGCGGCTACCTGATTATAGATTATATCCGCAATGCAATCTCCGATAATCGCCATCTCCGCTTCCTTCATTCCGCGCGTAGTAACCGCGGGAGTACCGATACGCACGCCGCTGGTGATAGAGGGCTTTTGCGGGTCGTTGGGAATAGCATTTTTGTTGAGAGTAATGTGCGCCGCGTCGAGCAAGACTTCAAGCTGCTTGCCCGTAACGCCGTTTTCAACAAGATTGAGCAGCATAAGATGATTGTCCGTTCCGCCGCTTATGATGTTGAGTCCGCGCTCTATAAGCCTGTTTGCAAGGGCTTTGGCGTTAAGCACAACCTGATGCTGATATGCCTTGAATTCGGGCGAAAGAGCTTCCTTAAAAGCCACAGCCTTTGCCGCCACGATATGCATAAGCGGACCGCCCTGAGTGCCGGGGAAGATAGTTTTGTCTATAGCCTTGGCAACGTCCTCGTTATTTGTAAGAATAAGTCCACCGCGAGGTCCTCTCAACGTCTTATGCGTAGTAGAGGTAACTATATCCGCGTAAGGCATAGGACTCATATGCTCCCCTGCCGCCACAAGACCTGCGATATGCGCCATATCAACCATAAGATACGCGCCGACCTCGTCGGCTATTTCGCGGAAGCGTTTAAAATCGATGGCACGCGGATATGCGCTTGCGCCCGCAACAATCAGACGGGGCTTGCACTCGCGCGCTATTCTGAGCACCTCGTCGTAATCGAGATAGCCTTCGTCGTTCACCCCATAGGACACCGAGTTAAATACCTTTCCGCTCATACTGACCTTCGCGCCGTGAGTAAGGTGTCCGCCTGCGTTAAGGTCCATACCCAAAATTGTGTCGCCCGGCTTAAGAAGGCTGTAGTACGCCGTAAAATTGGCATTGGAGCCGCTGTGAGCCTGCACGTTGGCATACTTCGCGCCGAAAAGCTCCTTTGCGCGTTCGATGGCAAGCACTTCGGATTTATCCACAAATTCGCAGCCGCCATAGTAACGCCTGCCGGGATAGCCCTCGGCATACTTATTTGTGTAAAAACTGCCTGCAACCGCTAAAACTGCGGGACTGACTATGTTTTCGCTTGCAATAAGCTCCAAGTTGTACTGTTGGCGATGGAGTTCCTCCACCATCGAGGTATAAAGCTCCTCGTCGGCGGCTTTGATAACTTTGAGGTCGACCATAATAGTATCTCCTATATAAAATTGAGTCTGCTTTGAGATTTGACGCGTGGCAGTCAAACCGTTTATAATATCCTATCAAATCCGCGCGCAATTTGTCAAAGCTACAGCGCAGATTTGAGGACTTAAATTTATCAGAGGTATTTATCGAGCACCTCTGCTATCTGACTTTTTACGCGGAAGCCGACAAGCTTCTCCTTTACGTCGCCTTCCTTAAAAATAAATACCGAAGGAATGGAATAAACTCCGTATCTCTCTGCAAGCTCGGGATATTCGTCCACGTCCACCTTGCAAATCTGCGCCCTGCCGTCGTAATCCTCCGCAAGCTCCTTAATAGAGGGCGCAAGCATCTTGCACGGACCGCACCAGGACGCCCAGAAATCAACAAGAGTAACGCCCTGCTTTATCGTAAAATCAAAATTGTCTGTTGTCAAAATCTTTTCCATATTAACTCCTTTGCCGTTATCGGCTAAAATATGTAGCTGTCAGTTGTGATTTTTTTCGGGCTTGGCGTTGAGATAATCTACCTCGCGGCAAGCCCCGAGCATTCTCGGCTTATATCCGTTTTTCTTACGCAAAACAAATACGTCTATAGGTATCGCAAACGCAAAGCCGACAACCAAGCCTGCAAGCGCAATCAGAATACCCGCGCCCACGCTTGCAAGAGAGCCGACTCCCGCGCCTATTGCCGTAAGAAAAAGCGGAAGCAGGTATATGAGCATAGACGTCCTGAATACCCGTTTATTGTATATTTCGACCTTCACGTAGTCGTCAACGCTGAGTTCAAGCGAATTTTCAAGCTCAAGTTCTACGTATGCGCCGTCCTTAATCACGCTACAGATGCCGCACCCGTCGCATTTACCTCTACGGTAAAATCTGACTACGGCGTTGCTATCCTTTAGTTTAACTATTCTGCCGATTTCGGTCATCTTACAAATTCGGCAATTCTGTCAATCTCGCACGGAATTTCTTTGCCGTCGCTCATATTCTTCAGCTTTATCGTGCCGCTTGCGATTTCGTCGTCGCCGAGCGCGACGACATAACGCGCTCCCGATTTATCGGCATACTTCATCTGCGCCTTTATGCCTCTGTCCATTATATCGGTTTCCGCGCTTATTCCCTCGCTTCTAAGTTTTGACACAAGCGACAGCGCGTATTCCTTTGCGTTTTCGCCGATAGGCAGAACGTACAAATCCGTATGCTCCTCGCAGGCATTCAGTTTATTTAGATTTTCAAGGACAAGCAGCAGTCTTTCAAGTCCTAATCCGAATCCGACCGCAGGCGTCGGCTTTCCGCCGACCTCCTCGACAAGATTGTTATATCTACCTCCGCCGCACACGGTACCCTGCGCGCCTATATCGGTAGAAACAAACTCAAAGACGGTACGCGTATAATAGTCGAGTCCGCGGACTATACCCGGATTCACCTTATATGTTATGCCTTGCTTTGAAAGCAAATTCTGCACTTTTTCAAAATGCGTCTTACAATCCTCGCAAAGATAATCGGTAATTTTAGGCGCTTTTGCCGTAATAGCTTTACAGGTTTCCTCCTTACAGTCGAGTATTCTAAGCGGGTTTTTATCAAATCTCTGCCTGCACTGTCCGCACATATTTTGCAGATTTTCCCCGATATAAGCTTTCAGAGCCGCATTATATTCCGCCCGACACTTCGGACAGCCTATGCTGTTTATATTCAGCTCGAGGCTGTCAAGCCCGACTTCAGATAAAAAGGAATGCGCAAGCGCGATAACCTCTGCGTCCGCACTCGGGCTGTCGCTGCCGTAGCACTCAACGCCAAACTGATGATGCTCGCGCAACCTTCCGTTTTGTGGCTTTTCATATCTGAATACAGATGCTATATAATACGCCTTCATAGGCATTACGCCCTGAAACAAGCCGTTTTCGATAAAGCACCGCGCGACTCCCGCCGTTCCCTCGGGACGAAGCGTCATACTTCTGCCGCCCTTATCCTCAAAGGTATACATCTCCTTTGTAACTATGTCTGTTGTTTCGCCCACTCCGCGCAAAAACAGCTCGGTATGCTCAAACATAGGCGTGCGTATCTCTTTAAAGCCGAATTTAGCCGCCGTACTGCGAGCTACACTCTCAACATAATGCCATTTATACGCATCCTGCGGCAGCATATCCTTTGTACCCTTAGGAATACTTATCATACAATCCTCGACCACTAAACTTGATTGATTAAATAATATATCTTCTCAGATTGCGCTCTTTAAGCGTATTGGAAAGATGCGCCTCGACATACGCCCTGTCAACGGAAATTTCCTTGGCTGTATTGTCGTCCGCCTCGTAAAGCACGTCCTTAAGCAAAGCCTCGAGCACTGCGTGTAAGCGGCGCGCGCCGAGGTTTTCGCTGTTTTCATTTTCCTCGAATGCCACGTGAGCAATCTCCTCTATAGCGTCGTCGGTAAACACAAGCTTAACTCCGTCAACGGCAAGCAGCTCCTTGTACTGCTTAAGCACCGCGTTATCGGGCTCGGTAAGAATCTTTACAAAATCATCCTTTGTAAGATTGTCGAGCTCTACTCTAATCGGAAAACGTCCCTGAAGCTCGGGAATAAGGTCCTCCATACGCGAAATGTGGAACGCGCCCGCCGCAACAAACAGGATAAAATCCGTACGTATCGCGCCGTGCTTGGTTTGCACCGTGCTTCCCTCGACTATGGGCAGAATATCCCTCTGCACGCCCTCGCGGGAAACGTCGTGCCCCTGCTGCATACCGCCGTTATTGTTGGCAATCTTGTCTATCTCGTCAAGGAAAACCACACCGTCCTGCTCCGCGCGCTGTAAAGCCTCGGTTATTATCGCGTCCTCGTCCACCATCTTCTCGGACTCCTTCGCAATAATCATATCCATAGCCTGCTTAACGGTGACCTTGCGCTTCTTTACGGTGCCTCCGCCCATACTCGACTTCATACTGTCGAAGATATTGCCGAGGTTAATTGAGGTATCCGAGCCTATGCCGATAGGAATCTGAATGGGCTTTGACTGCTGATGCAATTTCATCTCTACGTTCAGCGTATCGAGATGTCCCGCCTTTATTTCGCTTATTATCTCCTCGTTGAGCTCGGCGTCGCTTTTTTCCCCGTCCTCGGGGTTCATTGCCGCCTTACGCATAGGAAGGATGATTTTTGCAAGCTCGTTTTCCGCGACCTCGGTAGCTCTGGGTAAAACCTCCTTATACTTTTCGTCGCGCACAAGACGGATAGAGGCTTCGACCAAATCGCGGATAATGCTTTCCACGTCTCTGCCGACATAGCCAACCTCTGTAAACTTAGTTGCCTCCACCTTTACAAACGGAGCCTTTACAACCTTTGCAAGCCTGCGGGCTATCTCGGTTTTACCTACGCCCGTAGGTCCCTTCATAATAATATTCTTAGGAGTTATCTCCTCGCGCATCTCGGCGGAAAGCTTACTGCGGCGATAACGGTTGCGAAGCGCGATAGCTACCGCGACCTTCGCCTCGTGCTGACCGATAATAAACCTGTCCAGCTCGGCTACGATTTGTTTTGGAGTCATAACGCTGTTATCCATAATTCACCTCTTACACAGTTTCAACCGTAATATGGTCGTTTGTAAATACGCATATCTCGCTTGCGATTTCAAGCGCGGAGCGCGCTATGCTTTTAGCGTCCATATCCGTATTTTTTGCAAGCGCGCGAGCCGCGGCAAGCGCGTAATTGCCGCCGCTGCCTATAGCGCATATTCCGTTTTCAGGCTCTATAACCTCGCCCGTACCCGAAATGACAAACAGAGAGGTTTTATCCGCCGCTATAAGCAGCGCCTCAAGTCTTCTGCCGCCCTTATCGGAGCGCCAAAGCTCGGCAAGCTCTACGGCGGAGCGCATCAGATTTCCGCTGAATTTCTGAAGCATAGCTTCAAACTTCTCGGACAGCGCAAAGGCGTCGGATACCGAGCCTGCAAAGCCTACGACCACCTTGTCGTTATATATACGCTTTACCTTAACGGCATTGCCCTTCATTATAACGCTATCGCCCATAGTGACCTGTCCGTCACCGGCGATTGCAGTCATACCATCGCGCTTGACCGCGCAAATAGTAGTTCCGCGAAATTCCATATTTTTACCTCCAATAGCTTCATATGCGGAGCATCGAAGCGCATTATATATTTTTTGTACGCGCGCTTACACGCGCGCAAGCTTTAAAAATCGTTAAGCAGCATAGGAATACTTGATATAGACCTTTCGTAATACGCCTGCTTCCTTGCCTTTTTGTCCTTTACATCCGTAATGGGCGGAAGTATCCCGAAATTGGCGTTCATCGGTTTGAAATCCGTAGGACAGGAGGCTATGTATCTGCACAGCGCGCCTACTACGGTGATATCCCGAGGCAGCTCGTACGGAGCATCTCCGAACAGCTCGCAAATCATAGCGTAGCCCGCTATCATTCCGCTCATTATGCTTTCCACATAACCCTCAACTCCCGACAGCTGTCCCGCGATATAAAGCGGAGTTACCGAGCCTTTTACTCTGAAACGCTCGTCAAGCACCTTCGGCGCATAGACGTAGGTATTGCGGTGCATTATTCCGTATCTTAAAAACTCTGCGTTTTTAAGAGCGGGTATCAGCCCGAACACCCTTTTCTGTTCGGCATACGTCAGATTTGTCTGAAAGCCAACCAGATTAAAGCAATCTCCCGCGACGTTCTCTCTGCGAAGCTGAACAACGGCATATGCCTTTTCGCCGGTATCGGGATTTCTCAGTCCTATAGGCTTTAACGGACCGAATCTTATAGTATCGCTCCCGCGCTTTGCCATCTCCTCGATTGGCATACAGCCCTCGAAAAGCTCACTTTTTTCAAAGTCGTGCAATACAACGGTTTGAGCCGACACAAGCTCGGAGTAAAACTGCTCGTATTCATCCCTTTGCATAGGCAGATTGAGGTAGTCGTCGCCGCCCTTGCCGTATCTGCCGCCGAAATACGCCTTGCTATAGTCAATGCTTTCCGCGGAAACTATCGGAGCTATGGCGTCATAAAAGAATAACCTTTTTTCGCCGCTTAATTCGCTTATCTCAGCCGCCATTGCATCGGAGGTAAGCGGTCCTGTAGCTATAACTGTAGGAGTATCGTCAAGCTCCGTCACTTCTTCTCTAATCAGCCTGAAATGCTCATAGGAATTCAGTTTATTTTCCACAAGCTCGGAAAACATCTTTCTGTCTACCGACAGCGCGCTTCCAGACGGAACTCTCGCCTCTCTCGCAAGAGAAAGCAGTTTGCAGCCAAGCGCGTCAAGCTCCGCTTTTAGCAGCCCCGAGGCGGTGGTAGGTTCTTCGGATTTAAGCGAGTTGGAGCAAACAAGCTCCGCAAGTCCGTCCGTACTGTGCGCGCCCGTACCTTTAAACGGTCGCATTTCGTACATATCGACAGGATGTCCCGCTTCAAGCAGCTGCAAGGCGCATTCGCACCCGGCAAGTCCGCCTCCTATCACCTTTACCTTTTGCTTCATTCTTCCTCGTCTCCGCCGTTTACAAGCTCCTTATGCTTACACTGTCTGTCCGTGCAAACATAATAGGTTTTGTCGTCGCGCTTTACAACCTTCATAGTGTTGCCGCAGTCGGGACAGTAATAAGGAGCGGGTATATCCCAGCTTATAAAATCGCATTGCGGATAGTTTGTGCAGCCGTAAAAGGTCTTTCCGTTTTTGGATACCCTCTTGCTGACGTCGCCGCCGCACTTGGGACACTTACCTACCACTTCTACGATTTTCTTGATATTCTTACACTTCGGATAATTGGGACAAGCAAGGAAAGGACCGTATTTGCCGTGGCGCACAACCATTTTTGCGCCGCACTTATCGCAAACCTCGTCGCTCTCCTCGTCGGGAAGATACGAAACTCCGCTCGCCTTTGCGGCTCTGTCCAAAAACCTTTGCAGCCTCGGATAAAACGCGCCTATAAGCTCCTGCCAATGCTGTCCTCCGTCCGCAACCTTGTCGAGCGCTCCCTCCAGCCTTGCCGTAAAATCAAGGCTCATTATATCCGGGAAATTATGCTCCATATATTCGCTTACAGCCTCTCCGAGCTGCGTCGGAGCAATCGCCTTTTGCTGTTTTTCGGTGTATTCGCGCTTGGACAGTACGGATATTATGGAGGCGTATGTCGACGGTCTGCCGATTCCGTTCTCCTCAAGAGCCTTTACAAGCGTAGCGTCGTTATATCTCGCGGGCGGCTTAGTGAACTTCTGCTCGCTCAGCACGTCCTCGAGGCTCAGCTTATCGCCCTCGTTTAAATCGGGCATAGTATCGAGCTCCTTGTTGTTGTCCTCTTCCTCCTCGACCGTTGCGGAGTAAACAACGGTAAAGCCCTTAAATTTGACGCTCTTTCCCTTTACTACAAAGCCGAGATTATCCGAGCCGCTCGAGCCCAGAATGTGTACGCGCATCGTATTATACTGCGCGCTTGACATCTGAGACGCCATATATCTTTCATAAATAAGCTTGTAAAGACGGTACGCGTCCTTATCCATCTTACCTTCGAGAGACTTCGGTGTAAACGACAGGTTTATAGGTCTTATAGCCTCGTGCGCGTCCTGAGCGTTGTCGCTCGTTTTATAAACGTTCGGTGATTTGGGAGCGTATTCCTCCCCGTAATTCTCCGCTATATATCCAAGCGTAGCCTTTGCAAAGTCGGGTGAAATTCGCACGCTGTCCGTTCTAATGTAGGTGATGAGCGCGTGCAAGCCCTCTCCCTCTATATTTACGCCCTCATACAGCGACTGCGCAACGCGGCTGGTGCGGTCGGCGGTAAAGTTCAGTTTATGACTCGCCTCCTGCTGCATAGTAGACGTTGTAAACGGAGGAGCGGGTCTTGATGTGGATACGCTCTTTTTTACCTCGTCCACGATATAATCGCAGCCCTTCATAAAATTGCAAATTATGTTCGCTTCTTCCGCGTTTGTAACCTTAATCTTCTTTCCGTTGCTGTCGTTAAGCGCGGCGTTGAAAATATTGGCTTTAGTCTTTTTTACGCCCGTCTTAAGCAGTATCGCGTTAATATTCCAATACTCCTCGGGCACGAACTCGCGGATTTCCTTTTCCCTGTCCACAATCATCTTGAGCGCCGCCGATTGAACGCGTCCCGCCGACAGTCCCGGCTTGAGCTTTCTGGAAAGTATAGGAGAAATCTTGTAGCCGACAAGTCTGTCCAGCACTCTGCGCGCCTGCTGACTGTCCACAAGGTCCATATTTATCTCTCTCGGCTTCGCCATAGCCGCGCGTACGGCTTTGGGAGAAATCTCGTTAAACTCTATACGAACGTTGTCGTCTTCCACCCCAAGCACGTTCTTCAGATGCCAGCTTATCGCCTCGCCCTCGCGGTCCGGGTCGGTTGCGAGATATACTTTGTCATACTTCTTAACTGCCTGAGAAAGTTGTTTGATGGTTGCTTCCTTATCCTCGGACACGACATACTGCGGTTTATATCCGTTTTCTATGTCAATGCCCAGTGAGCGCTGCGGCAAGTCGCAAACGTGTCCTTTGGACGCCATAACCTGCGCTTCGCCGCCAAGATATTTTTGTATCGTCTGCGCCTTATGCGGGGACTCAACAATAATAAGCTGTTTCATTCAATCTCCTTGATGTCACAAATATTTTACAGCCGATTGCTGCTTTTATTTATAAGTATACTGCGCCGTCGGCTTACATTCCCGAAAGCGAGTAATAGTTTCCGCCGGTATCCTGAATAAGTCCGTTCATACTCAGATTAAACAGCATAGAGGTAAGCTCGCTTACGCCTAACTCCGTTTCGGCAAGCAACTCCTCAAAGTGCTTCTCTCCGTCGCGCAAAGCCTCGAGTATCTGACTCTCGGCAAGGCTGATTTCCACAACCTCTTTCCTGAACACATTGCGCTTTATTCCCATCGCGTCAAGCACGTCCTGCGGACTGATAACCAATGCGTGCGGACACTCCCTCAGCAGTTCGTTTCCGCCCTCGTTTTCGGCGGCGTATATGTTGCCAGGCACTACAAATATGCTTCTATTCTGGTCGTCGTTTGCAATTCTCATAGTTATAAGCGAGCCGCTTTTCTTAGCCGCCTGCGCAAGGAAAACTCCTTTGCTAAGCCCGCTGATTATTCGGTTGCGCTCGGGGAAATGATACTGTAACGGCTTTGTACCCAAGGGATATTCGCTTACTATTGCGCCGCCGCTCATAAGTATCCCGTCCATAAGACCTCGGTGCTCCGCGGGATATACCACATCAAGTCCGCTTGCAAATACCGCAATCGTAGGCATTCCGCTGCTCACGCACGCCTTATGAGCAATTCCGTCTATTCCTCTTGCAAAGCCCGACACAACCGTCAGACCTGCCCTTGCAAACTCTCTTGAAAATTCGTCCGCAACCTTTTCGCCGTATCTGCTTGCTCGGCGCGAACCGACTACGGCTATGCAGTCCGATTTAAGAGCATCTACGTTACCCTTCACAAAAAGCACGTGCGGCGGGTCGGGTATATTGGACAAAAGCTGAGGATAATCCGCGTCAAGATATGTAAGCCAATGAATATCCTGCTTTCTCATATCATTGACGATATTATCGATTTCGTCAAGTTTTTTGTAAAACTCTTTTGCTTTTTCACCGCCTAAAATTTTGGTCGCAGCGTCACGGTTAAACTCGAGCGCGGCGGGAGCGTCGTTTACTGCCTTCAAAAGAGTCGCCTTTTTTCTGTAGCCAAGCTCCTCTACGCTTTGCAAAGCGAGCAAGGCTTTTGTATTTACGTCTATTAAATCCATCAGTTGTATTTCCTGTCGAGCCCTCTGTACTGGATTGCCTCCGCTATATGCTGCTGCTGAATATTCTCACTTCCCGCAAGGTCGGCGATTGTACGCGCTACCTTGAGTATTCTCGTAGTACCTCTCGCGCTAAGATTCAGCTTATCGAACGCCTTTTGCAAAAGCCTCTCGCAATCATCGTCTACGGCGCAAAATTTATTCAGCTCTCTCGAGCCCATCTCCGCGTTTGTAAGTATGTTCAAGCCCTTAAATCTCTCGAGCTGTATAGCTCTTGCGGCGTTTATTCGCTTTTTAATCTGCGCGGAGGTTTCGGTCCTGGCGGAGTGTCCGCGCAATTCGCCGTAGGTTATATTATCAACCTCTATCTGCAAATCTATTCTGTCCATAAGAGGACCGGACAGCTTGGATACATAGTTGTGTATTTGCGTAGGAGTACAGCGGCAAACCTGAGTTTTGGAGCCGTAATTTCCGCAGGGACACGGATTCATACTTGCAAGCAGCATAAAATTGGCGGGATATTCCACAGTATTTTGCACTCTTGCAACCGTCACCTTTCTGTCCTCGAGAGGCTGGCGCAGAGTTTCAAGCGCTCTACGCGAGTATTCGGGCATCTCGTCCAAAAACAGCACTCCGTGATTGGCAAGGCTCACCTCTCCCGGCTTAGCCTTAGCCCCTCCGCCCACAAGCGCGGGGACGGTGGTCGTATGGTGCGGAGTTCTGAACGGACGCGTAGTCACTATACCTACATTACTGTCCAAAATTCCCGCCACGCTGTGTATCTTGGTGACCTCAATAGCCTCGTCGAACGTCATCTCAGGCATAATGGTAGGCACGCATTTTGCAAGCATAGTTTTACCTGCTCCGGGAGGTCCTATCATAATGGCGTTGTGTCCGCCCGCTACGGCAATTTCCAAAGCGCGCTTTGCAACCAGCTGTCCTTTTACATCAGCAAAATCCACTCCGTAGCCGTTACCCTGACAGCTCGCCTCATAGCTTGACGTGCTTACGGGCTCGTATTCCACTCCGCTTAAAAATTCTATAACCTGACGCAGATTTTCAAACGCGTAAACCTCGATGCCCTCAATATAGCTTGCCTCTCTCGCATCCGCAAGCGGAATAATAAATTTTTTGTTTCCGTCCTGCATAGCGGAAATTAAAAGCGACATTATGCCGTTTACGTGTCTGAGCTCTCCGTCAAGCGACAGCTCGCCTACAATAACGTAGTCTTTGTAAAGCTTATTTTCAAGCTGTCCCGAAGCCGCAATTATTCCCACCGCGGCGGCAAGGTCGAAAACAGGACCTTCCTTTTTTGTATCGGCAGGCGCAAGATTTACGGTAATCCTTTTTGCAGGATACTGAAATCCGCTGTTTTTTATTGCGGAACGCACGCGTTCCTTACTCTCCTTGGTCGCTGTAGAGGCAAGTCCCACCATTTCGTAGCCGGGAATGCCGCTGTTTATATCAAGTTCGACATCCACAGCGTAACCGTTAAGTCCCTCCAAGGCATAGCTTTTTATCTTTGCAAGCATATTATTATCCGTCACTATTAAAATAAAGTTAATAAATAATACCATATACCGCCGCAAATTGCAATAAAATTGAGGGGGCGACGGATATTTTAAAAAGCCGCAAAATATGCGATTTTATTTGAATAGATATACGCTTTGATTAAAAATAAATTCGGCTTAACGCCGAAATAAAAAATTTTTATATTGCAAACATTGCAAAGTTTACTATTTTTCGTCACCGCCGTCTTTATTCCGCGACGTTAAAATCTCATCCAACAAACGCTTCTTTTGCTCGTCCGTAAGGTTATCAATAGAGCTTGCGTCAAGCTTAGCCGACTTGGATTTTTCCGCCGCGACCTTATCCTGCACAAATCCTACAATAATAAGTACTCCCACAATACTCAAAGGTAAAGCGATAAGCAAAACATATCCGTACCAATGGCTTAAAAATCTTCTGAGCCCTCCGATAAATACGGATTTACGCACAAATTTAGCTTTAACCGAATCGGGACTGAGCTGCCAGTTGTCAACGCCGACGTTGGGATTGTCGCCCTTGGTTATAAAATACTCCACGGCTCCGTTCTCCGCACGGTGAACCTCTATTATTCTATGAGTAATATTCTGCCCCTTAAGCACGCCGCTCGGAGCGACAAAGGTGATTATATCCCCCTCTTTTAACGCGTTTTTGTCGTCAATGCTCTTGCAAAGAATGACGTCCGCAGGCTCGATAGTTCCCGACATACTGTCCGTAACCACGTCGTACATATAATATCCGAAAATCTTAGAATCTCCGCCGTTCTTGCGTTGCGCAAGCATCAAGGATACAATCACAACCAAAAATACAAAAATCACCGCAATAATCGTTGTGGATACAATGTTGTATATTTTCTTTGCTTTGGTCGGTTGCGGCTTGCTCATTTTTATTCTTTGCCCTCGCCGCTACCGTCCTCTGCTTTTTTTGCGCCGTCCTTAGCAGTATTTGAATGCGGTTGCTCCGTACCGTTTGATATTTCCGCTTTGCTTTTAAGGTTGGCGGGACGCTTTCTTCCCGTATTTGCAACAAACATAGTGTCGTATGGCAACTGACTGCCGTCGGTAAATCGAATAGAGCCGATACCAACCTTGCTTTCGTCTACGACGTCTATTTTTTTCGGGCGCTTCGGTTTAGCGGGAGTAATGTCCGCTTTGGGTTTATTCGTAGTTTGCGGATTCTTACGGTTACTCGGTTTTTTCTCCTCTTTTACCTCTTTGTTATCGCCGACTTCGGCAACATCCTTCTCTGCCGCAAGCTCCTCCGCAACCTCTGATTTTTCAGATAAAGCTTCAGCTTTATCTTCCGTAGAGCTATTCTCTACGGTTTCAGGCGCATTCAAGTCCTCGCTTGTTTGCGCAATATTTATATCCTGCAACACGTCGTCAGAAATGTTTTCTCCGGTATTTTCTTCTACTGCGACGCCTTCCTGCTCGGCTGTCTTTGCCGTCTCCAATTCCTCAAGCTTTCTTCTGCGCTCCTCGGCAAGCACGGCTTCCTTCTTTTCCGCGGCAATCTTTGCGCGCTGATATCCAAACGGGTCAATGCCGAAGCGAAGTTTACTCTTATCCTCCGCCGTCACCGTCTGCTCCAGCTCCTTACGCAGTTTATTATAGGACTCCGCACGCTTAGCCATATCCTCTTTACGGCGGCGTATACGATAGTTCCTATCCTTCTCGTCAACCTCGTCCTGCTTGATAGTACGGTATGCATTAAGACAACGGTCGATAGCGTCCTTAACCTTGGAAATATCCTCGGCTGTAAGTCTGTCGTCCTCGGGCTTCTTGTAAAGCTTTCTTACTTCAAACAGATGCTTATCGAATTTATCGGCGTCATCGTCGATATCGGGCTCCTCCTGGTCGGCTTTAGGCGGCATTTCCTTTATAATCTCCACCTCTACGCGCTTTTCGACCTCTACCTCCTGCACTATCTCCTTGCCGCGCTTGGACTGCTCCTGCGGAGTAAATTCCGGCTGCTGCTCAGGCTCCTTTTCGGGTTCCTTTTTCGGCTCAATCTCATCGGGCTGCTCGGTGGGCGCAGGCTCGTCGTTCTCATTCTTATGCGTTTCCTCGAGATTGTCCTTTTCGTCCTCGTTTTCCAGCTGCTCGTCTAACTTTTGAGCAAACTCGTCGCGGTTGAGCTCGTCCTTTTCAAAGTCCATTTCTCCCACGCGCAGGAAATCGCCGAACTCCTTGTCCTCCATATCCAAATCGGTCTCGTGCTGGTCGTACATACTTTCAAAAAGCATAGTATTTAAGGTGACCATATTCTTGAGTTCGTCTACGCTTTCGCCGTCTATGTCATAATCCTCCACCTCGTCGGAGGTAGAAAAACCGCCCGATACGTTATAGGTTTCTATAAACTGCCACAGCGTAAGCGCCTTTTTAAAGTTAGGCTCCTTCAATATGACGTTTGTACGCATAATGGGCGGTCTCACGGGCGCGGAATTGCGCATAGATTTTGCAAAAGAGGATGATAAAAAGTCGGTTATAATTCTGTCTATTTTGGCAACGCGCTCGATTTTAGTCAAGGTCTCCGGGTCAAGGCGCATTACCTCGTCAAAGCTGAGCTGAGCAAAATATTCCGTTCGGAAGGTAACCTTTTTACTTGGCAGACTAAAGCGCGACTCCACGTCCAACGCCAACACGTCCTGCGTTGCGGATGCCTTTTTGATTTTGTCGTAGCGCATAGTGACAAAATCCTTAAGCTTTAACAGCAAGGTGTATATAAAGCGGTTTTCGTAAATCTCGAATGATTCTTCCTTTGTAATATTAAGTATCTTGCTTGGCGTAACCATTCCGTCCTTATCGACCTTGGAAATCATATTGGTATGCTGCGCGAGAAACTTGACCGATTCGGTAGAGATACTTCGTGCAAGCGATACGTCCACGATATCCTCTTCCTGAACGATAAACTTACGCGGATTACGCACAATCGTATCGAGATTAGGCAAAATTTCTTCTATTGTATCAATCCAATCAATGGAAATGTCCTGTATAAGCCTTTTTTTTGCAAGCTTAAAGCTTGACGAGCCTTTATCGACGCGCTTTTTAAACTGCTCGTAAAACTCCTCGTTTTTCAGAACGGATACAATCTTATGAGCGTATTGCTTATATACGTCTTTTGTGATTTGGTTATCTGCCATAACTCTCCGAAATCACCCGACCTATCAAAGCATAAGCGTATAAGGTCGGAATTATATAGCAACGGCATAAGCCGCAAGTATCAGAACAGCTTTTTCAATCTGTTGATATACTCCTTGCTCTCCTGCATATTTTCCTCGCCGAACAGCTCGCTGAGATACAGCACAAGCCCGTCTATTTCGTCGCGGATATAGGACAGGTTAAGCGACTCGAACTTTCTGAAAATCTTATTGCAAAGCACGTAATCCAGTCCATCGAGTTCGTTTCCGCCGCAACCTACGTAAGAAGGAACAAACTCCTTAAGCTGCTTTACGATACGGTTGCCGAACGCCAGTCGGAAATGCTCTATAACATAATCGTCCAGCTGATTTATCTTGTCAAGATTGTCCTGCGACACCTTATACAACTCCTGCGACTTTTTAAACTCAGCCTCGAGGTGCTTATAGCTTATAAACAGATTGTCCTCCCAAGGCGCCTCGAATGCGATACCCTTGCTGTTTATGTTGATAGGCATAGCACGGTCGTAAACCTTATCCGAGATAGCAAAGGTCGAGTCGTCGTTGTTTGCGGTGCCTATAAACCACATATTCTGCGGAAGCTGAAATCTGCCCTTTTCAATATGCTTGGGGTCGTTCGGCCAGCCTGACGGAACAAGGTCGACAATCCACTCGTCGCGCGAGGGCATTTCGAGTATGGACAGCATTTCCGCAAAGTAGTACTCTACACGCGCTATATTCATTTCGTCGAGAACGGTAAGATAAATCTGGTCGTTCCAGGTAGCCTCGTACATCTTTTTAAGCACCTCGGTTTCATTGAAGCGCTTTGTAAATTCGTTGAAGTAGCCGAACAGCTCCGTACGGTCTCTCCAGGACGGCTGAACCGACGCAATCGTTGCGGGATTGTTTAAGAAAATTCCCATCGCGTGCGGCAAAGAGGTTTTACCCGTACCTGATATACCCTGCAAAATCAACAGGCGCGACGTCGACAGACTTGCAACAAACAGCCTTATTATTCGCGGCTGATAAAACAGCTTCATACGCGAGCAGGCAAAGTTACGGAACTTATCGCAAAACTGCGGTAGAGTAATTTCGTCGTCGTAAACGGGCGGAACGTAATTTTCGTAAATCTTATCGATTTCGGTAAGCTTATAAAAACGCGATTCTCCGCTTGGGCTTTTCTCCTTGCCTTCCTCGCCCTCGGGCGCTTCCTCACCCTCGTACTTTCCTATGTCGCTGACGCGCATAGAAAGTATGCGGTCCTTTTCCGCACTCATTTTAATAATCTGCTTTTTAAGGTTGGCGCACTCCTCTACTAAGTCCTGCGGCAATACCTTTGCCTTGCCAAGCTTGGCAAGCTTGCGAAGTCCAAGCGCGATAAGCACTATTATGGACACTATTACGGCAACGATTAGTATAATGAAAATTATAGCGACAGCCCATTCGCCCGCACCGAAGTACTGAGTATAATTCTTGAATGCGTCGGAATACCCATCATTATAAAAGATGTGTAAAAAACCCCAGAAAATACTACCTAATCCCTTGTCGTAAAACGCTCCTAAAAACGCTTTAAGAAACTCAAATACAAGATTGATATTCATAGTCCTAAAATATTTATTCTAAAACGCTTACGCAAATGCCATCCGTATAGAGAAGTATGTAAAGTCTTGTGCAAATGCACTGATTTGCTTGCGCAAGCAACGGATTATTTCTCCGTCATTTTCCCCGCTTACTATATTATTCGGCTTTATCCGCATCGATACCATCGCCGATTACGTCGACCTTCTGTTCGGGCGCGGCGCTGCCTTCAGACTCTGCATTTTCAACTTCGGTCGCAATTTCGCCGCTTTCCGAATTCTCGACGTTCTCCACACTCTCGGAAGTAGAATCTGCAACGTCGGCTTCCGATTTTTGAGATGCCAAAAGCTGCGCGATAAGCGCCTGCTTTTCCTCCTCGGTCATTGCGTCAACGGAAATAGCCGTCTCTCCCGCAACCTTCTTTTCTTTTTCGAGCTTGGCAATAATGAGCGTGCGCACCAAAATAAACGCGTAAATAACAAACAGCAATATAAGCGGCAGCACAATCAAACAGAAAAAGCGGGTTTTGCCGTGTATGGGATGCTGCATAAAGTTTGCAAGACCGCCCACTCCCTTGAGCATTTTACCGCTTGTAAAATTCAGATTTTCGTCAACATCGCCCCAGGTTGCCACTACATCGCCGACAACCACCTTGCGCAAATCCCAGGAGGATTGGTCAACTGCGGACATATCGTCCCCGTCCTTTACGGCGCAATCCTGCCAGTTTCCCTCCTGATTGTCGCCCCTCGTACGTAAAGCGGCAACCGAACCGTCCTTATTCCTTTCGATAGCTACTAATCTGTGTGAATTAAACTCGTCGTAGCTGTCGCCGTTTTCGTATGTACGGACAAACTTAAACGTAATGACCTGACCGACCTTCAAGTCGGAGCCGTCTCCTTCATAGGCTTTGGCAATTATAACGTCGTCTGTGTCGAAAGTGGGCTTCATCGAATCCGACGCGACGTTAAAATAGCAATTATCGCCCACACGGGTTATCTTATCGGGATTGGTAGAGCGGATTATAGTAAAAATCGCCACCACTAAAGCAAAAATAATCAAAATTATACAAAGGACGTTAACAGTCCAGTTAAGCGCAATCTTGACCTTTTGTTGCGTAGGCGTAAGCTCCTTCTTCTCATTTTGAGAAGACTTTTCAAACAGTTTCATAAAACTTTCTCCTTATGCCGTGTTGCGCCCTCTCCCAAGACTTTTTGCCATAACCGATGCGACTCCGCACCGCCGAGATAAAACTCAACCGCTATTGACGTCACCGAGCCATACTTATTGTCCTTAAAAGCATAACGCCCTTCACCCGAATGACTTTGCTGTAGTATAGATTTCTATACGTTAGAATTATAAAAGATTTCGTACACTATGTCAATATACAAATATTAAAATTATTTAATAAAATCTATATAAAAATCAAAATTTCAAGTGTTTTAAAATGAAAAGCACCCGCCTTCGGGTGCTTTCGTTATTTAAGCTATAAATAATGTCTGTTTTATGCTTCGCGTGATTTTGCGTCGGCAATAATCTTATCGTTATTCATTGCAGGCACTTCCTCATAGCGCACGAGATGCATTTCAAACTTGCCTCTGCCCTGCGTCATCGAGCGCAAATCGGTTGCGTATCTAAACATTTCCGCCTGCGGAACCTCCGCAGTAATTATCTGCTTGCCGTTTGCCATATCCGTGCCGAGGATTCTGCCTCTGCGCTTATTCATATCGCCGAGAATATCGCCGAGGTACTCGTCTGGTACGGTGATTTTAGCCTCCATAATAGGCTCGAGGAAGCAAGGCGCCGCCGCCGCAATTCCGTCGGCATACGAAAGCTTCGCCGCTGTAACAAACGCAATTTCCTTACTGTCTACGGGATGGTATTTCCCGTCATACAGAGTAGCCTTGAGATTTACCATAGGATATCCCGCAAGCACGCCGTGCTTAATAGCCTCTCTAAGTCCCTTTTCAACCGCGGGAATAAACTGACGGGGAACCGCGCCGCCAACTACCGCGTCGACGAACTCGAATACTCCGTCCTCTGCGCCCGGCTCGTACTTGATGAATACGTCGCCGTACTGTCCTGCGCCGCCCGACTGCTTCTTATGCTTTCCTTCCGCCTGCGCGGTCTTCTTTATGGTTTCGCGATACGCAACCTTTGGCTCCTGCCAGGAGATGTCTATGCCGAGCTTTGCCTTTACGCGCTTGCACATAATATCAAGCTGAGCCTCGCCCAAGCCGCTGATTAGCACGTCGCCGGTTTCCACGTTCTTCTCAACCTTGAACGTCGCGTCCTCCTCCTGCATTTTGATTAGCCCCTGTATAGCCTTTTCCTCGTCCTTCGCCGCCTTTACAGCGTATGAAATTACGGGACTCGGGAACTCTATCTTCTCATACACAAGCTTATTTCCGTTAGCCGCAAGCGTATCGTTCGTATTGGTATATACAAGCTTTGCAACCGCGCCGATATCTCCGGCGTTAAGGCTGTCAACCGTTTCCTGCTTCTTACCCTTGAGGATGTAGAGCGCGCCGACCTTTTCGGGCTTATCCTGCGAATTGTTGTAAACGGAATCGCCGCTTGAAAGCTTGCCCTGAATAACCTTGAAAATAAGCAGCTTGCCTACGTACGGGTCTACAACCGACTTAATTACCTGCGCGCTGAACGGAGCCGAGCCGTCTACGCCGATTTCCTTGATATCACCGTCTACGCTCGCTTTGATTTTATGCACGCGGTTGGGAGACGGCATAAGGTCCACTATCTTTTCCATAAGTCTGGCGACGCCCTTTGAAGTTATCGCGTTGCCCGCCATAAGAGGAATAAATACCTCGCCCGCGATAGCGGCGTGAAGTCCCTTCTGTATTTCTTCGTTTGTGAACTGCTCGCCGTCAAAGAACTTCATCATAAGCTCCTCGTCGGTTTCGGCAATCATTTCCATAAGCTTGGCGTTATACTCGTCAACGTCGGCTTTCATTGCCGCGGGAGCGTCTATAGCCTTGCCCGCAAGGTCGTACGCCTTGCCTGTAAGCACGTCTACGGAGCCGACCATAGCGCCGCCTTCCATAATGGGAAGCTCAACGGGAACTACGTTGTTATACTTTGCCATTATAGCTCTTGCCGTTCCGTTGAAATCGGAATTATCCTTATCGACCGCGTTTACAAATATAAATGTAGGTATCTTTTTCTCGCCGCACAAATCGAGTGCCTTCTCGGTGCCGACGGTAACCGAGCCCGTAGCCGAGGTAACCACAATAGCGCTGTCCGCCGCCTGAAGCGCGGATTGCATCTCGCCTTCGAAATCAAAAAATCCCGGAACGTCCAAAAGATTTATTTTTACGTCGCGATACACCGCGTAACCGAGCGCAAGAGATATGGAAATTTTACGCTTTATTTCTTCGTCGTCGTAATCCATAGTTGACGAACCGTCGTCAACCTTGCCAAGACGGGAAATGGTTTTAGCCTCGAACATAATAGCCTCGGCAAGCGACGTTTTGCCCTCTCCCGAGTGTCCGATAAGTGCGACGTTGCGAATTGAATCGGTATCAAAAGTTTTCATAATAGCCCCTTATTGTTCGTCGATACTGAAATTTTATAATAAACGAAGTCAAATTTCAATACCAAATTTCAAACAAGCCGCATTTTTACAGGCAAGTTCTCTGCAATATTATTAGGACGGTATTAAAAAAATGAACACGTTTTATAAATAAAACGGAAAATCAAAATCGAAAATTTAAACAAAACACTAAAAATCCAAAAAAAATTACACAAATCGCAAACGCGCTCATAGATAAAACCCTCTCTACATATATTTTTGCTATGGCAGTTATAGGAATTTACGACAGCGGCATAGGCGGACTCACAAGCGCAAAAATAATACTCGAACGCTTTGGCGGAAACGACGTTTACTATCTTGCAGACAATCTCAATCACCCGTTTGGAACCAAGGACGAGGACGCGCTTAAGGACATAGTTTTTGAGGGCATAAAGCGCGTACGCGCGCACTCCGATACAGTAGTGATAGCCTGCAACACGGCGTCAAGCATTACGGAGGATAACGACGTAATAAAGCTGCTTCCTCCGATAGAACAGAACGCGCAGGACGCAGACTCCACACTGCTTATGGCAACCGTGCGTACGCTTGGCAAAATTCAAAACACGGGCGGATGCAAGGTAGCCGAAACCGCCGAGCTTGCGACGCTAATAGAGGTGCAGGCAGGCTTAAACTACCTTAAAAACAGCTTGGATATGAGCGAGCTATTGCCTTACCTTGCTCCGAGACTGCACAAATTCAAGGGCGTAAAAAAGGTGATACTGGGATGCTCCCATTATTTGTTCTGCAAGCCGCAAATAACAAAATGCCTCGGCAACGTGGAATTTTGCGACGGAAACGAAAGGCTTTGCGCAAGCCTTGCCGAAAGAGTACAAAGCAGACCTGATATGCCCGCAAAAATCACATTTGACTTTACCGCTTTAAACGAAAGCAAAAAATACAACGCAATTTTAAAAATGCTCTTAAACAATTAAAATTTTACGACGGACGCTTACCTTGCTCCCGTCGTAAAATATCGTCGCCAATCAAATTTATTATTTATTTTCGTTATTCTAAACGGGTTAATTGTGAAAAGCTCTGTTGATAGCGGTAGCAATTACGCCGGCTGCGGCATTTACCAAAAAGTCTATTTCCTTAGGCGCAACCACCAGATGCGACAAATCCTTTTCAACCATTTCCGCCCTTAAACGGTATTCGTCCACGGTTATTTCCATCTTGGATAGATAATCCTTTACAAACCCGTAAACGGCAGTCCGCATAGACAGCATAAGCGGCACACCTATGGCGATTACAGGCACGCCCAAAACGCTCTTGTCTATTCTCTGCTTGTCCTGTCCCACGCCTCCGCCGGGAGATATTCCTGCGGTGCTTATCTGAAACGACGTACCCACCCGTGAAACCGTACCCGTTGCAAGGCTGTCTATGAGTATGACCGCGCACGGCTTTACTTTGTCGGTTACCGCGCTCGCTATATCCGCCGACTGCATTCCCGTAGTTCCCAAGACGCCGGTGGTCATCGCGTATACGCATTGCTTTGTGTATGACACTGGATATTCCTTTGTAACCTCAACGCCCTCTACCGCGCGCTGTCCGAGCGCGTCCGCAATTACACCGCCGTTGCCCAAGCCTATAACCAGCACGGGAGTTGTTTTACGCACCGTTCCTATAAGTCCGGCAAGCGCAGTCGCAATATAAGCGGCAAGGCTTTTTAGAGCTTTTTCACTGCCGTAAACGTTCTTCGGGCAATCAAAGGTAATATATACGCCTCTGTCCCGACCTATCTGCTTGGCAAGCTCCAGGCTCTTAATGTTTAAGTAGTGCTGTACAATCCCGCAGCCAAGCTCCGTGCGCTTGCTAAGCTCTCCAAGTCCGCCGGCTTCCGCCGCCTCGATAGCCATATCCGAAATAAAATCGATATTTTTCATAGTCTTATTATGTATAATAGTAAAAAATCAATGCAAAAACGGTTGCAAGTTATTACGCATTGTGTTAATATATCAAGGATATTTAGTCAGTACAGAAGTACGAGGAGAAAAATATGCCAAATATAAAGTCAGCAAAAAAGAGAGTCATCACTTCGGCAAAGAGAAATGAAATCAACACCGCTAAAAAATCGCGCGTAAGAACCGCTATCAAAAAGTACAATGCCGCTATCGACGCAAAGGACATTGCGCTTGCGGAAAAACTTCTTCCCGAAACTATGTCGGTTATCGATTGCGCTATGAAGGACGGCATCTATAAGGCAAATACCGCAGCAAGAAAAAAAGCGACCGTCTGCCGCGCGCTCGACGCTATAAAAGCCGCAAAATAATCCATACATAAAATTACAACAAAAGGCTGTTGAAATACAGCCTTTTTTTCGTGTTAAAATTATATCTTGCCTACTCCTGCGAAGTATTCTTTCTTTGCTTATGACGATAGATTACAACCGCGGCAACCGCAAAAGCAAACACCGATACTATAACGCCCACTACTATAGTAAATATTTTTAATTCGTAAGTGCGTGCATAATCCGCCTTTCGTCCCCCGACAATAAAGCGCGCCGCCTTACCTTCAAAGCCGTTTACCTCGATTTCAATTTCATAGGTGCCCTTCTGAGTAGGCGTAAAATCGAAGCTATTTCCCTTATGATTGTAAACTCCGTTTACAAACCACAGACAATTATCGGCATCCTCCTTGGGTATATAATTAAGACTGTCAACGGTCAGCTTATAAGTTTTTCCGACCTCGCAACCGGACAAATCCTTTAACGGATTTCCGTTTAAGCTTGCGCTTATTTCAAATGAGGATACATTCTCTGCCGTGACAAGCATATATCCAACGGATATTCCTACGCTTGCCTCTTTTACTGCTTCCTCGCCGTGTTCGTCACAGCTATGCCGCCAAACCGCTCTAATCTCCGTATCGCCTACAACCGGCTTAGGCATATACGACGCTTCAAAGCCTTCCGCAAATTTATCCTCTCCCGCAAACCACTCTACCTTACCCTGTCCGTAATGCGACAATGGCACAACGCTCAGTTTTAAAGGTATAGCTTTTAAAGCTCCCAAACGTTGTTTTAACAACGAAACGTCTGCCGTTTCGATTTTTGCCTCGCACATTGTATATCCTATTAACGCATTTAAATCAAAAATCCTGCAATCGCCTACCGTCTTTCCACCCTCGGTTTTATTAAGAACCTTAGTCGAAGCTTTTTTCACGAGTCTTGCAAGCTCAACGGAATCCATTTCCTCGCCGTTATTTCCCGCCAACGCCTTATATTTCATTGCAAGCAGCGCCGCGCCGAATGACACTATCGGAGCAGCCATACTTGTTCCCGACAGAGCTTTATAATCAAATCCGCTATCGCCAATCACACCGTTTGCGCTGTATATATCAGCCCCCGGAGCGCACAAATCATATCCGTAGGTATTCCAAAAGCCGTAATTTGACGTATTACTCAAAACCGCTTCGCCGTTTACGTTCTTGTAGTTCATAACTCCTATAACATTAGGAAGCGCCGCAGGATAACGCTTGACCTCGCTTCCGTCATTCCCTGCCGCGGCAACAAGCACAGCTTTGGTATGCGCCGTGGACTGGTCCAAGCCCGCAAACGTCCTCGCATCAGACGATAACGACATATTTATTACGTCAGCGCCCTGCTGTAAGGCAAAATCGACGGCGCTTTTAACGTCAGCGCCCGAAAATTTATCCTCTCCCGTAAATGCTACGTGATAGGACGCTTTTATAGGCAGAATTTTTATATATCGCTCTATATTAAGGGCGTGTATCAATGTTGCCACAATGCCTGCAACGTGCGTGCCGTGCCTTCTGTTTTCATCATCGGACACATCGTTCTCGGTATATATGGAGGGATTATGCGACACTGCTGTATTCTTAACAATAGGCGTGCCGTCTGACCTGCGCAATATTACGTCGTATTTCCCTGTTCCGTTGTTATCTACGGCTTCGTTATCCGTAAGCCCGCCGTCATTGTATTTCCCGCTAAACAGCTCGTGCTCAAGATTTACTCCGCTATCTATTACAGCTATGACAACAGGATTATCTTCAAGATATTTAAAATCAAAAGAATCGTCCTGCTTCCAGTCTTCAACCGCAGCTTTAAGTCCGTCTATTCCTATTACGTCCGACCACCAGTCAAGCTCCTGATTTTGCACCTTATCCACATAACTAATCGGCAAAAGAGCGTCGGCAATTTCATAAGAAAACAAAAATGTAAGAATTGCGCTTAAAGCAAACGCAATTAAGAATACATATAGAGCTTTTCGCTTAAAACTGCTATGCATATTCGCTCATCCTCGATATTCTAAAATAATTATATTATAACGATAGCTTTTTGTACATATCTAAATTAAAAAAGCATTATTTTCAAATGAAACCGACAATCTAACGATATATTTTTAACATAATAAATAAAAAAAACAGTCCCGTTTGACGCGGGACCGATAAATTTTAAATCCAGGTAAGCTTATTCTCCTTGGTAACGGTTGCCCATTTACCGTCCTTTTTAACCTTAGCCTCTCCGTCCTCGAACGGTGTTGCCGCATCATACTCGAAAGGAATTATAAGCTCGTTATTCTTATTGATATAGCCGCACTTTTCGCCCTTGGCTACCATTGCAAGCCCGTCGGAAAAACTCATAGCAATATCGTAATCAAAAGGTATCGCTATATTATTGTCTCCGTCGATATATCCGCATTTGCCGTCAATCTCAACCGAAGCAAGACCGTCTTTAAAACAGAAAACCTCGTCATACATTGCGGGTATAACGGTCTTAAAGCCGTCGCTGAAGCCCCACTTGCCGCCCTTCATAATCTTACGCCAGTTGTCGATAGTGAGAGGCTCGGTAAGCTTCTCGGGTTTTTGCGGACGTTGCTGTTTTACAGACTGCGAGGTCTGCCTTTGTTTATTATCCGCGCGCCTGTCCGCAAGTCCGAACTTGGAAGTATGCTCCTGTCTTTCGCCTTTAACCGTATTTGTTTCGCCGCTTTGCTCGCGTTTCTGTCTTTTCGACTTTTCTGCCGATTGCTCCGTCTTGTTATTCCCCGACTTCTCGGCGTCTACTCTCAACGCCATTCCCGACGCGCGAAGCGAATCCTTTACTTCAAAAAGCATCTTCTTATTGAAGCCCTGTATTTTATACATATCCTTATCGGTACGTTTTATCAAATCACCGGCAGTAGAAATTCTGTTTTTAAGCAACAGCTCGCAGGTTGCTTCGCAAATACCCATTTCCTCCGTCGTTTTTGATAACTGCTCCGCAGAATATATAACGTCCGCAACAGCCTCGGTCTGAGCACCCTGCGGTTTTTTATTTTTGTTACGATAATAAAATTTTTTGTTAGCCATATTTAACCTTTACGTTTATATTAACATAATTATAAGCTTTTTTCAAGCAATCGGCGTAAACAATATAAATTGCCATAATAATAAGGTTAAATACGCAAGCAAAGCAACCAAATCAAATTGATAATCCGCCCTGCAACCGTAAAGTTGAGAACGATTTTATAAACATATGAAGTGAGTTGACTTTTGGTTATAGTATAGTTATACTATAAATATTATGAAATCGTCAAAAAATGCTAATTTTCGCAGCGATAAGCATCGCTATATGATAATCGCTGCCGCCGTTCTTTTAATTTCGGCGGTATTTTTTGCATCGTTGTTTAACTCAAATAATCCGATAGCGATTGCCGATGACGAGCAAACGTCTTTTGCCAATGATACTTTTTCGGTATTATTTCCTACGGTAAGTTATATACAAGCCGACGACCCGACGCTTATCGCCGCTAACGAAAGCTATCTTATAATCTACGACAAAACCGAATCCGCTATGTTCGTTCGCGGAGGAGACAGAATTGGCACCTACGCATTTCCCCTCGACATCGAAAACGTCGAATATATAAAAGCGGTCGGCAATACCGCATTTATTCACGCCGACGGTGAAAATTATACCGTCGACATCAGCAACACCTCCGCTACCCCGATTAAACGCGAGCTTTCCTCGCCCGAGAACGCCAACTATTTCAGAAGCGACGGAAAGTATCTTTATGCCAAAAACGGATACGGAGCGATTTCCATTTACGACGAAAATCTTGAAATAGTGACCTTTGAGTACGAAGCCGAGGACGGCACAAAGAGCGTGACGGTTGACAACCACACATATGTAGACTCCACAAGCAATCCGGTCTTTGCAGGCGAACAGGTTCTGGCAGGCAACAACCATTTGTTATATTTCTTTAAAACTGTACAGAGCGACCCGTACTTTATCGTTTACGACCCCGTATTGCAAAAAGAGCTTGTAAACGAATTTATGCATAACTATATAACCGAAGCGTATGTAGGCGACAACATAATAGTAGGACAACTGGCTCGCGGACTGGACGAAACAAAAAACACGCGCCTTGTGGGCATAGACAAAAACACGGGAGCAACCCTGTTCCCCTCGGATATTACTCCCGATAGCTTTTGTGTTTTCGGCGACAAACTGTATACCATAGAAGGCAAGCAAATTATGACTTACACGCTTGAAAAGTCTGCCGACGGCGCATATACGGGCTTCAGAAAGATATCCACCATCAGTATGGCGGGCGACGACGCATATCATTTGGACAGTCCTAATGACGTTGCTGTGTTCGGAGCGGACCTTGCGGTTGCCGACACCGATAACAAACGCGTAGGATTTATAAACTCCGCGTCGATTATGACTTCTATAGAACTTAACGCCTCGCCGCTTCGTATAACCTCTGACAAAACAGGAGTATATGCCCTGTGCGACAATCAAAAGGTATACAAAATAGAAAGCAATCAGATTGTACAGACGCTGACTACCGAAGGCGCTGTCGATATTACCTATCTCGATAAGCTTTATTTCATAGACGAAAACGGTCTTTATACGTTGCTTGGCGGCGAAAAACTGCCGCTTGCCGAGATACAGAACGCGAGACGGCTGACCTCCGCCAAAGATGGCACTAATCTATACCTGCTTAAGGACAACTCTATTGAAGTATATACCGTCAACGGAACGCACATATGCTCGCTTACGGGAGATTTTAATGACGTCAAGGATATATCGGTAGACTACGCAGGTCAGATATTTGCTTTGCGTGAAAACGGCTTTGACGTTTATATAAACGAAAACGGCAGTCTGATAAAATTCTCATCAACCGATTTTTACAATGCTACGGCGCACGTAAAAGCAAACTCCGTTTGCGTAGAGGACTCCTCTTTATACTTCTCAAGCTTTGAATGCCTTATAGGCAAATCCGAGGTAAAAGCTTATTCAAAGGACAGCTATATATCGGCTCCGTATGTTCCCGCAGGGAATGTACCCTATCGCTTTGCTAAGCTTAAAGAAAATGCGACCTCGTTTGCAATCCCGTCCGACGGCAGAATGGAGGGAATATTCCCCGCCCCCGCAGAAACCGTACTCATCCTTGAAAGCGGAAAGATGGACGGAGGATTTGAATACGCGCTGTTAAACGGCGAATTCTTTAAAGTGAGATTATCTGACTTTGAAAACGTGGATATTAACAACAAGGAAGGCGATTATGCCGCAAAGCGCAATACTTACCTGTATGCGTACCCGGGAACGGATAACGGTAAAATACAGGCGCTCAGCGGTACACGATTTGACCTTGTAAGCGACTGCGCAGACTTTGAAAATTCCAAATGGCTTAGAGTATTATACAATGAAAAAATATACTTTATAGCTTCCGACGACTGCGGCGAGTATATTGAGCTTATTCCCGAAGAAAACAGGAAGTACGGCAGAGCGAAAGCAAAGCGCGTAGGAGGTCTTGTCGGCATCTACGCGGACGCAACCGACGGCGCGGAGGTTCTGCTTCAAATCGTAGACGGAACGCAAATCGAGGTGCTTGACGCTTTGGACAAGTATTATCTGATAAGATATAACGACACTGTAGGCTATATGCTGAAAACAGAGGTGCAAATAGACGGATTGACTACCGTGCAAATCATATCCATTGTAGTCGCCTGCATAGTCGCAGTAGCGGGTGTCGGCATTTTTATTGCCATTGAGATTACAAAAAAGAAATCCTTGGAAGCTCAGCGAAAAGCCGAAAAGAAACAAAAATAACACAAAATACCGACAAATATTAAACTAAAATCCACCCGGTCGGGTGGATTTTTATAAATTGACATTTATTATTACGGCTTTATTCCCTGATGATAATCGTTATACTGTCCTATATATCTTTCAAGAACGGCGATAGCCTCGTCGGCATTCTTCACTCCGAATACCTTATCCTCCTCTATCTGCTCATATCTGATGCGATAATCAAGTCTTTTCCCTGCTATCTTCGCACTCCAACCGTCGCCGTCCTCAAATGCCAGTATAAGCCGCTTAAGAGTCCAGGCGGTAGACAGCTCGCAAAGCGTTCCCGCTCCTCCGCCGACCGCAATAACCGCGTCCGAGTTTGCAACAATGATATTTCTATACAAATCAAGTCCTGTAGCTATAACTATATCTGCAAAGCCGTTTGATTTTGTACGGTCGAAGTACGGCAGAATTGCAATAGTATCGCCGTCCTGATAAAATTCGGAGGCGCGCGCTCCTTCAAAAGCCGCTTGCATTACTCCGCCCATTCCGCCCGACACCACGCGGTAGCCGTTATCGACAAGAGCCTTTCCCATTGCATAAGCAAACGCTTTCTTATTGCTGTCATCGTCCACTATCGCGTCGCCTATGATAGATACTAATTTTTTCATTTTCACCTCACATATACGGTCATTATACGGTCTATATTATTTTCTGCCACTGAATTTTAAATATTCAACCAATTTTTTAATTATATTAACATAAAAAACACTCTATTTCAATATTGCGTATTTAAAAGCATTGCACTTGTATACAAAAAATTATAATTTATGCATAAAAGAGCCATAAATCCTGCATAAAGAAAAATAACTATTGATATTTTGGGGTAAATATGCTAAAATTGTAAAACTTAACATACATTTTAACATCACAAAATACGAGGACGTTATGATTGACTATAACTCAATACTTAATCCCGTAGCTCGAGATATAAAGCCGTCGGGAATAAGAAAATTTTTCGGAATTGCCGCAACAAGAAAGGATTGCCTGTCATTGGGCGTAGGCGAGCCTGATTTTTCAACGCCCACGATTTTCAGCCAGGCAGGAATAAAGAGCATAAACGCAGGTAAAACCCACTACACCGCAAACGCAGGACTTTTGGAGCTTCGCGACCTTATTTCCAAATATACAAAGCAGTTTATAGGAGTTGAATACGACCCCGAGGATGAAATTTTAATAACGGTCGGAGCTTCGGAGGGAATAGACGCCGCACTGCGCGCCGTATGCGCTCCGGGGGACGAAATACTGATTCCCGAGCCTTGCTTTGTTTGCTATGCGCCGCTCGTATCTCTTTGCGGAGCTATACCTGTGCCCATCGAATGCACAATCGACGATGAATTCAAGCTTACTCCCACCCTTCTCGAGGAAAAAATCACCGATAAGACTAAGGGACTTCTTCTCGCCTATCCCAATAATCCCACAGGCGCGGTGATGGAGGAGAACGACCTCAAAAAAATAGTTCCTATAATAGAAAAACATAATCTTATTGTTTTCAGCGACGAGATATACGGCGAGCTTGTATACGACGGTCTTAAATTTACGTCCATCGCGTCTATCGGAGATATGCGCGAACGCACTATAGTCATAAGCGGCTTTTCGAAGTATTTCGCTATGACGGGCTGGCGACTCGGTTACGTATGCGCGCCTCGACAGATAATAGAGGTAATGCACAAAATTCACCAATATTCCGTGATGTGCGCGTCAACAGTCGCTCAGTATACAGCGTACGAAGCTCTTAACACCTCTCTCAAAAACGGCTTTAAAGAGGTCCACGAAATGATGCTCGTCTACGACACGCGCCGCAAATACATACTTAAACGTTTAAATGAAATGGGACTTGACTGCTTTACTCCGCGCGGTGCGTTCTATGTTTTCCCAAGCGTAAAATCCACGGGAATGGACGGAGAAGAATTTGCCTATGCTCTGCTCGACGCCAAAAACGTTGCTGTTGTTCCGGGCGGCGCATTCGGCGCAAGCGGAAAGGATTTTATCAGGATAAGCTATGCGTATTCGCTTGACGTGATAGAAAAGGCTTTTGATTTAATCGAAGAATTCCTGCGCGAAATAAGAGGCTGACCAAAAACTAAAACATTGGCTTACTTTAATAAAAACAAACGTCGAACGCGTTTGTTTTTATTACATTTAATATTTTTATAATCCGTCAAATAATAATTATTTTGCTGTGCTTTTATATGCCTGCAACGTGTTAGCTATAAGCATAGTAACGGTCATCGGTCCTACTCCGCCGGGAACGGGAGTGATATACGAGCACTTTTCTGCAACGTCGGCATAATCGACGTCGCCGCACAGCTTTCCGTTTTCATCTCTGTCCATACCGACGTCTATTACAACCGCGCCGTCCTTAACCATATCAGCCTTTAAAAACTTGGCTTTACCTATGGCTACTACTACTATATCCGCACTGCTTGTAACTTCCTTTAAATTTTTTGTACGGGAATGGCATAACGTAACCGTGCAATTTCTGTCAAGCAAAAGCTGTGCCATCGGCTTTCCTACAAGATTAGAGCGACCTATAACAACCGCATTCCTACCCTCGAGAGGAATACCGTAAAAATCCAACAGTTTCATAACTCCATAGGGAGTGCAGGCAATAAGGCTGTCGCGCCCCGTCCACAGCCTGCCCTTTTGTGCCGCAGTACAACCGTCAACGTCCTTATCGGGATGAATAAGGTCTATAAGCTTGTTTTCGTCCAAATGCTTCGGAATAGGCAGTTGTAATATCATACCCGATACGTCTGGATTTTGATTAAGCTGTTCTATTGTATCGGCAACGTCCTCAAATGTGCTTTCCTCGGGCAGCTTGCAAAGATAGGACTTTATCCCGACCTCCTCGCAGGCTTTGATTTTATTGCGAACATACACCTCTGACGCAGGATTATTTCCTACAAAGATAACGGCAAGACCAATTTCTCTGTCATATCCCTTAGACTTTAGCTCCGCGACCTCTTTGGCAATCTGCTCACGCGTTTTGGCAGCAACAAGTTTTCCGTCTATTATCTGCATAATCCACCTTATTTAAAGTATTCTACCGCCGACTTGAATATTTTCATATCGTAATTGCCGGGGACGTTTTTGTACAGTCCGTTACCTATACGCTCGGAGTGTCCCATTTTACCGAACACTCTGCCGTCCAAGGACGTTATGCCCTCTATTGCATAAGCCGAGTTATTTGGATTAAACTGAATTTCACCTGTCGCATTATTTTCAAAATCGACGTATTGTGTTGCTATCTGTCCGTTTTTCGCCAGCTCGAGAATAAGCTTTTCATCGGCGAAAAATCTTCCCTCTCCGTGCGAAATCGGAACGCTGTACACCTCGCCCACTTCCGTTCCCGCAAGCCAAGGCGATTTATTGGACGCTATCCTTGTTCGCACAATCTTGGACTGGTGTCGGGATATGGTGTTGAAAGTAAGCGTCGGACAGCCTTCGTCGGTATCGATAATCTTACCGTATGGCAGCAGTCCCAATTTGATAAGCGCCTGAAAGCCGTTGCATATACCGAGTATAAGACCGTCTCGGTTTTCAAGCAGGTCGGTTACGCCCTCCTTTATAAGAGCATTGCGGAAGAATGCCGTTATAAACTTTCCGCTTCCGTCCGGCTCGTCGCCGCCCGAAAATCCGCCCGGAATAAATACAATCTGCGATTCCTTTAGTGCGGCTGCAAATTGCTCCGTGCTTCTTGCTATACCGCTTGCGCTAAGGTTATTGATAACTATTATTTCGGGTTCGGCGCCGGCGTCGCGCATTACCTTTGCGCTGTCGTATTCGCAGTTGGTTCCCGGGAACGCAGGAATAAGTACCTTAGGTCTTGCAACCTTAATTGCGGGAGCAACTCTTTCTTTTACGTTATAGGAGAAGGTTTCTATATTTCCGCCGCTCTGCTTTATATTGCAGGAATATACTCCCTCGAGCTTATCCTCGTAAGCATTCTCAATTTCTTTAAAGGATATTTCCTCTCCTCTTAAAGTCAATGCCGCGCTGTCGGTTATGCGACCGATATTGACGCCCGCTCCGCAGTCGCCATCGACCTCGAGAATGAATGAACCGTAATTATACCTAAACAGCTCGTCTACAGTAAGACCGTTGTCAAACTCGAAACCGAAGCCGTTACCCATACACATTTTAACGATTGCTTCCGCAATTCCGCCGAGCGTAGGCGTATAACAGGCATAAACCTTGCCGTCGCGCATAAGTCGGGTAACAGTATTAAAAATTTCAATGAGCGAGGAAGTTACAGGCAATCCGTTATCGTCGTACTCGGGAGAAAGCATAACCGCCTTATTGCCTGACTTTTTGAACTCGGGTGAAATAATATTGTCTACCTTTTCGGTAGTGACGGCAAAGGACACAAGCGTGGGAGGAACGTGCATATCCTCAAACGAACCGCTCATAGAATCCTTTCCGCCGATTGCTCCTATGCCTAAATTCTTTTGAGCCTTAAACGCGCCGAGCAGCGCGGACAAGGGCTTACCCCATCTCCTGCTATCCTTATTAAGTCTTTCAAAATACTCTTGGAAAGTCAGATATACGTCGCTGAATTCCGCGCCCGTTGCGATAAGCTTGCTCACCGACTCCACAACCGCAAGATATGCGCCGTGATACGGACTCTGCTCCGATATAAACGGATTATACCCCCAAGCCATCAAAGAGCAATCGTCGGTATGCTTTTTCTCAACGGAAATCTTTTGCACCATTGCCTGAATAGGCGTGCGCTGACGCTTGCCGCCAAAAGGCATAAGGACAGTGCCCGCGCCGATGGTAGAGTCAAAGGTTTCGCCGAGTCCGCGTTTGGAGCATATATTCAGGTCTCCCGCCATCTTAAGTATATTGTCTTTAAAGCCGCCCGCAGTCTTTCTCTGCGTATAATCGGCTTTTGCCGTCGTTACGTCGATATGCTTCTCCGCTCCGTTGGAATTTAAAAATTCACGGCTTATATCAACTATGACCTTTCCGTTCCAGCTCATCTGCAAGCGCGGCTCGTCCTGAACGACCGCAACCTTACAGGCTTGCAGATTTTCCTTTTCAGCAAGCTTCAAAAACGCGTCCGCGTCGCGTGCCTCTACTACTACCGCCATACGCTCCTGCGACTCGCTTATCGCAAGCTCCGTTCCGTCAAGTCCTTTATATTTCTTGGGTACTGCGTTAAGGTCGATTTTAAGTCCGTCGGCAAGCTCGCCGATAGCTACGGATACTCCGCCCGCGCCGAAGTCGTTACAACGCTTAATCATACGGCAGGCTTCTCCGTTGCGGAAAAGTCGTTGCAGCTTTCTCTCCTCGGGAGCGTTGCCCTTCTGAACCTCCGCGCCGCAGGTTTCAAGCGACTGCGCCGTATGCGATTTGCTTGAGCCTGTAGCTCCTCCGCAGCCGTCGCGCCCCGTGCTTCCGCCAAGCAGGATTACTACGTCTCCCGCTTCAGGTCGCTCTCGTCTTACGTTCTCTGCGGGAGTTGCCGCGATAACCGCGCCTATCTCCATACGCTTTGCGGCATAGCCGTCGTGATAGATTTCATCAACTATGCCCGTCGCAAGACCTATCTGATTTCCGTAAGAGGAATATCCCGCCGCCGCCGTAGTGACTATTTTACGCTGAGGGAGCTTTCCTTTTATAGTTTCGCTTACGGGCGTCAACGGATTTCCCGCGCCAGTAACGCGCATTGCGCCGTATACGTACGAACGTCCCGAAAGCGGGTCTCTTATAGCTCCGCCGATACAGGTTGCCGCGCCGCCGAAGGGTTCAATCTCGGTAGGATGGTTGTGCGTTTCGTTTTTAAACAGCAACAGCCACGGCTCGGTCTTTCCGTCTACTTCCACATCAATTTTTACGGTGCAGGCATTGATTTCCTCGGATTCGTCAAGCTTATCGAGCTTGCCCTCTTTTTTGAGATGCTTCACCGCAAGCGTTGCTATATCCATAAGGCATATAGGCTTTGTTTTGCCAAGCTCAGTGCGCGTAGCTAAATATTCCTTCCACGCGTCCTCGATGAGCTTATCCTCAAATTTTACGCTGTCGATTGTGGTAAGGAATGTAGTATGACGGCAATGGTCCGACCAATAAGTGTCAATCATACGGATTTCCGTTATTGTAGGCTCTCTGTTTTCGGATTTAAAATACTGCTGACAAAAAGCTATATCGTCTATATCCATTGCAAGCCCGTAGGACTTAATAAAATCCTCCAAGCCCTTGCGGTCAAGCGATATAAATCCGTTAAGCGTAGCTACCTCAGTAGGTATCTCATACTCGACGTTAAGCGTGCTCGGTTTGTCAAGCGAAGCCTCGCGTGCCTCCACAGGGTTTATAACATACTTTTTGATTTCCGCAAGCTGTGCTGCATTGAGATTTCCGTACAAAACGTATACCTTTGCGGTACGCACAAGCGGACGCTCTCCCTGAGATATTATCTGTATGCACTGAGACGCCGAATCCGCACGTTGGTCAAACTGCCCCGGCAAGTACTCTACTGCGAACACCGTCGCTCCGTCCGTATTGATTTCGGCGGACGCTATATCGAGCTGCGGCTCAGAAAATACCGTTTTAATAGCATAGTTAAACAACTCCTCGGAAATATTTTCCGCATCGTACCTGTTTATCACGCGTACGTCGTCTAACTGTTTAATACCAAGCAAGCCGCGCACGTCGTTAAGCAACGCTCGCGCTTCGTTTGCAAGCTCCCTCTTTTTTTCAACAAAAACTCTGAAAACCATTATTTTCCCTCCGCGGCGTCCAGCGCGCGTTTTCCTATATCCTTACGCCAGTACGCGTTTGCAAAGTCGATTTTTTCCACGTCGGCATAAGCCTTTGCTACAGCCTCCGATAATGTATTAGCAATTTCCGTTACGCCAAGCACGCGACCGCCGTTTGTATACAGCTTATCCTCCGACCTGCTTGCTCCCGCAACAAAAACCTTATCATTCAGCTCTTTCGGGATAGATATTTCAAATCCCTTTTCATAATGCGACGGATAGCCCTTTGACGCCATAATCACGCAACAGGCATTCTCGTCGGAAAACTCAACGGATATTTCTCCCAGCCTTTCATCGGTAACCGCCTTCATAACCGTAAGCAAATCGGATTTTAAAAGCGGAAGCACTACCTGAGTTTCCGGGTCACCGAAGCGGCAGTTATACTCTATAACCTTTGCGCCGTCCGCAGTCAGCATAAGACCGAAGTACAAACAGCCCTTAAAGGTTCTGCCCTCGGCGTTCATAGCCTGAACCGTGGGCATAAATATGCTCTGCATACACTCATTGGCTATCTCCGCGGTGTAATACGGGTTAGGAGCAACCGTACCCATTCCGCCCGTATTCAAACCTTTGTCGCCGTCAAGCGCGCGCTTGTGGTCCATTGACGAAACCATAGGAACAACGGTTTTTCCGTCTGTAAACGCAAGCACGGACACCTCGGGACCTGTTAAGAACTCCTCTATTACAATGCAGTCGCCGCTCTTGCCGAACGCCTTATCCTGCATCATACTTTTTACTGCCGCCACAGCCTCGTCACGCGTATTTGCAATTATTACGCCTTTACCCAAAGCAAGCCCGTCCGCTTTGATAACGGTAGGTATAGGCGCCGTTTTAACGTATTCCAGCGCGGCTTCGACGTCATTGAAAATCTCATATTGCGCGGTAGGAATAGCGTATTTTTTCATCAACTGCTTTGCAAAAGCCTTACTGCCCTCGATAATCGCCGCGTTGGCGCGCGGTCCGAAGCAGGCTATTCCCTGCGCCTCGAGCGCGTCTACCGCGCCGAGCACAAGCGGGTCGTCGGGCGCGACAATCGCATAATCCACGTTGTTTTCCACAGCAAAGCGTACAATGCCGTCTATATCCTTTGCTCCGATATTCACGCACTCGGCATCCTCGGAAATACCGCCGTTGCCCGGCAACGCATATATCTTATGCACTTCGGCATTTTGTTTAATCTTTTTAATTATGGCGTGTTCTCTGCCTCCGCCGCCTACGACCAGAACCTTCACTCTGCACCTCGCAAATAGTTTAGTAAAATGCTCAATGGTGGAATAATCTCATTCCCGTAAACGACATAACCATATCATACTTATTGCAGCACTCGATTACAAGGTCGTCGCGTATGGAGCCGCCGGGCTGAGCAATATATTTAACGCCGCTACGCTTTGCACGCTCGATATTGTCGCTGAACGGGAAAAATGCGTCCGAACCCAGCGCAACGCCGTCAACGGTTGCAAGATAGGCTCTCTTTTCCTCATCGGTAAACGGAGCGGGCTGCTCTGTAAAATACTTTTGCCAAATGCCGTCGGCGCAGACATCCTCCTCGTTATGGTTGACGTAACCGTCTACTACGTTATCCCTGTCCGCGCGTCCGAGCTCCGGCTTAAACGGAAGATTAAGCACCTTATCGTGCTGACGTAAAAACCAGGTGTCCGCTTTACTTCCTGCAAGACGCGTACAGTGTATGCGCGATTGCTGTCCCGCGCCTACGCCGATAGCCTGTCCGTCAACCGCATAGCAAACCGAATTGGACTGCGTATATTTTAACGTAATAAGCGCAACTATGATATCGCGCACGGCGGTGTCGGGAAGATTTTTATTTGAAGTCACTATATTCTTAAGCAGCTCGGCGTCGATTTTGAAATTGTTTCTGCCCTGCTCGAACGTTATGCCGAACACCTGCTTCGTTTCCTTTTCGACAGGTACGTAATCGGGATTTATCTTTACGATATTGTAAGTACCCTTGCGCTTGGCTTTCAGTATCTCGAGCGCTTCGTCGTCGTAATCGGGAGCTATAACGCCGTCGGAAACCTCTCTTTTAATCATAAGCGCGGTTGTAACGTCGCACTTATCGGACAATGCAACCCAATCTCCGAAGGAACACATTCTGTCCGCGCCTCTCGCTCTCGCATAAGCGCAGGCAAGCGGAGAATCATCCAATCCCTCTATATCGTCTACAAAGCAGGCTCTTTTCAGCTTTTCGGATAGCTTAACGCCTACAGCCGCAGACGTAGGACTGACGTGCTTAAAGGACGTAACACAGGGCAAGCCCGTCGCCTCCTTAAGCTCTTTTACAAGCTGCCAGCTGTTGAACGCATCAAGAAAATTTATATATCCGGGTCTGCCGTTCAATATTTCGATTGGCAGCTCTGAACCGTCGTTCATATAAATTTTAGACGGCTTTTGATTAGGATTACATCCGTATTTAAGTTCAAAGTCTTTCATATTTCCCCTCTTATTTCACATTTTTATTTATCATACGGTTTTGAGCCTCGCCCGTATTTAAATCTATATATCTCACATAAAGCGAAATTTTATTTTCACTGTCCAGCGAGTTCCATATTTCGGATTTGAATTCGTCTATATCATTCGGGATGCTCACTCTTTCAGGCTCTCCGCAGAACGTGGGAATAGGATTTCCGTCACAGATATAAGTGTGTATAAAATGTCCGAGACCTGCTTTTGAGGGATAAGAGTAAGTATAACGGCAGCAATCGCTTCCCTGCTCGTCAATGCTTTTTAAAATGCTCATTTCATAAGTAAAATCGTTGTTCTCAAAGGTCAGCATTCCGCTTATTCTCGGTGTGAAGTTGGGACCGTCCGGCTCGAACTCGCGAGTTGCAAGCGCGGCGCTGAATGTGCCGCCCGCTTTTACCGCGTCGTAAACGGTGTCCGTCTGATTGCCGTTTGTGACAATAACGTGATTGCCTATCTTTCTTACAGGAGAATAGATTATAAGGCTCGGGTCCTCAACCTTGCTTTCGTCAAATGGATATATCACAACCTCGTCGCCCTTTTCAACAAATATGCGATTGCGGCTGTTTACGCTTCTGCCCATAATAAAGTATGCAAAGCACGCCTTGGTTCCGTCCTCGCTCTTGCCGATAATAATGCCTCTGCCGACGTAGGAATTGCCCTCAATCAACGTACGCACATCGTCTTTTTTGTAAATGTTCATAAGTTATTCTCCTTAAATTATCTTTCGGTATTCCATTTAATATTTACAGTGTAACCAATGTCTATTTTAGCTTAGACTATTTAACGCCGCTTTCGATAAATTCGGCGCACACGCTTTCCACCGCCTGAGGCAGAATAATCCATTCCGCCTCGCGCATAACGCGCTGCTGCAACGCTTCGGGCGTATCTCCGTTTTCTATATATACCGCCTTTTGCGCTATAATCCTGCCGCCGTCGGGTATTTCGTTTACAAAATGCACGGTAGCGCCCGTAACCTTTACGCCGTACTCGAGCGCCGCCTCGTGAACGCGCAAACCGTAAAAGCCTTTACCGCAAAAGGACGGAATAAGCGAGGGATGAACGTTTATTATCCTTTCCGGATACGACCTTGTAAAGCTCTCGCTTAAGATACACATAAAGCCGGCAAGAACGATATAATCTATTTTGTTTTCTATCAGGATTGCTTTAATTGCGCTTTCAAACGCTTCGACTCCGCCAAGCTGTTTTTTATCCACTACGGCTGTTTTTATTCCGGCAGCATCCGCCCGTTTAAGCGCAAACGCGTCCGCCCTGTTGGATATGACAATCCTAATGCTTCCGCTATGAATTACGCCGCTGTTCTGAGCGTCGATAAGAGCCTGCAAATTAGTTCCGCCGCCCGATACGAGTACGGCAAGCCTCGCCTTTTCATCCTTCATCCTGTACCTCGCAGTTTATCTCGCAGGTAACGCCAGAGCTTACAAGCACGGAGTTATCGGTTTGATTTTCTTCGGTTTTTGCTTCTTCTGCCTTATCGGCGTAAATTTCCTGCGTAGATATCAAGCTATTATCGTTCGCTTTAGCTTCGCGCTTTTTTAACTCCTTCCCCGCAAGCGCAAGTAAAGGAAGAATAAGCGCGCCTATCGAATTACCCAGTATTACCAACCAGATAAACCCGAAAGCCTTTGCCGAATATATGCCTGCAATAGCAAAATATCCCATATCGGCTATAGAGTGTTCAAAGCCGCTGAGGATAAATACGGGTATAGCAAACAAGATACCGACTATACTTTTTTTCTCCTTGTACACGGCAACGGCAACATACATAAGCACTCCGCACATAACGCCGCGTATAAGAGTCTGCCACCAAGCCTGCTCCAGCTTAGATGAGCACATAGCAAAAGCAACCGTATTCAAATCAGGTATAGCGTACTGTACGGCAATACCGACAACTGCGGTAGCGATTACGTTGCCGAGCAAGCCCAAAAGCAATGCCGAAAAATAATCCTTATTTGCATTGGAAAGTACAAAGCCTATTCTGCCCGTATAGAGAGAATAGCCCTTATAGCATATGGTAAGCAGCGCGACGCTGAAAAGTATCGCTCCCACCCATTTTATTTCGTTGCAAGCGAGATACACGCAACAGCCTATGGTTATAAGCAAGCCCGCCGCAATGCCCTGGCAAATCTGATTTATAATCTTATTTATCAGCATATCGTAATTTTTTCTTCGGATTTGACGATTTCGCCTATAACATAAGCGTCTTCGCCCTGTCCTCCGAGTATTCCGAGCGCCTTATCCGCGTCCGCTTTGTCAACGATAACGCACATACCGACGCCCATATTGAAGGTGTTGAACATATCGCGCTCGCTTATGCCGCCTCTCTTTGCGATGAGGTCGAAAATCGGCAGAATTTTGACGGCGGATTTCTGCACCCTTGCGCCCAAGCCGTCGGGAATGCTTCTGGGGATATTCTCGTAAAAGCCGCCTCCGGTTATATGCGAAATTCCCTTAACCTGCACCTCGTCGAGCAATGCAAGTATGGGCTTTACATAAATCTTTGTAGGAGTCAGCAACGTTTCGCCGATAGACTTTCCGCCAAGTTCCTCCAAAGGAGTCTTTATGTCCGCATTTTCAACGTCGAAAACCTTGCGCACAAGCGAAAAACCGTTGGAATGAACGCCGCTCGACGGCAACGCAATCATTACGTCGCCCTCTTTCATTTTATTGTTATCTATTATTTTAGCCTTGTCAACTACGCCTGTACAGTAGCCCGCGAGGTCGTATTCGTCTACAGGATAAAAGCCGGGCATTTCCGCGGTTTCGCCGCCTATCAATGCGGCACCCGACTGTACGCAGCCCTCGCAAACGCCCTTGACTATATCGGCAATACGCTCGGGAATATTCTTTCCGCACGCTATGTAATCCAGGAAAAACAGCGGCTTTGCGCCAACGCATATTACGTCGTTTACGCACATCGCCACGCAGTCGATACCTACCGTGTCGTGCTTATCCATAAGAAACGCAAGCTTGAGCTTTGTACCTACTCCGTCCGTGCCGCTTACAAGAACCGGACGGGTTATACCCGTCATATCCAGCTCGAAAAGACCTCCGAAACCGCCTACTCCCGAGCAAACGCCCGAGGTCATAGTTTTGGCGATATGCTTTTTCATAAGCTCAACTGCTTTATATCCGGCGGTTATATCCACACCCGCCGCCGCGTAGCTGTCAGATTTTGATGTTGTATTCATAATGACTCCCAATAAGTTTATTTTTTATTCCTTTCCGTTCCAGCAATAGGTGCAGAGCTTACAAGGGTCGATGCCGATGGATTTTATAACGCCGTCGAGGGTTTGAAATTCCAAAGAGGAGAAATGCAGTTTTTCGCAAATAGCCTGTCTGAGCTTCTTTCCTCTTTCGGTAGAGCCGTCGATATACTCGTCAATATAATTAAAGCCCTCCTCTCCCTCGAGTTCGTTTATAGTACTGCGCGCAATCAGCTCCATATCGCTTGTAGCGCGCGAAAAATTGAGATATTTGCAACCGTACATTATCGGCGGACAGGCGGAACGGATATGCACCTCCTTCGCGCCGTGCGAATACAAAAACTCTACCGTTTCCCTCATCTGCGTGCCGCGGACGATTGAATCGTCAACAAACAGCAGTTTTTTATCCTTAATCAGCTCGTGTACGGGGACCTGCTTCATCTTTGCAACCTTGTTACGGTCGCGCTGATTGGTGGGCATAAAGCTCCTCGGCCAGGTAGGCGTATACTTTATAAAAGGTCTTGCAAACGGAACTCCGCTTTGATTGGAGTAGCCTATTGCGTGCGGAGTACCCGAATCGGGAACGCCTCCGACATAATCGAGCTCAGGCATATTCCCGTTTTTAATGTCGTTACGCGCAAGTATTTCGCCGTTGCGATAGCGCATAGTTTCTACGTTTACTCCCTCGTAATTGGAGGTAGGATATCCGTAATACGTCCAAAGAAAGGAGCAAAGCCGCATTTGATTACCTGGAGCCGCAAGCTGCTTTATCCCGTCTGCGGACATTTCAACAATTTCGCCGGGTCCCAGCTCGCGTTCATCCTCGAAGCCGAGCTTTTTATACGCAAAATCCTCAAAGGTAACGCAATAACCGTCCTCGCTTTTGCCTATAAGCACGGGAGTACGTCCAAGCCTGTCGCGAGCGGCGATAATATTTCCGCCATCTCTCAGTATCAGAATTGACGCGCTGCCATCTATTACGCTTTGCGCAAAGCTTATGCCCTCCGCAAAATCCTTCTTTTGATTTATAAGCGCGGCTACAAGCTCGGTGCGGTTAATGCCTCCGCCGCTCATAGCGTCGAAATGTCCGCCGCAAAATGACAGATACTGCTCGATAAGCGCGTCCGCGTTGTTGATAATGCCTATTATACAAATAGCGTAAGTACCGAGCTTCGAGCGTATAAGCAAGGGCTGCGGGTCGGTATCGCTGATACAGCCGATAGCGGAGCGTCCCTTCATTTCCGCAAAGATGTTTTCAAACTTGGTTCTGAACGGAGAATTCTGTATATTATGGATTTTTCTTTGCAACCCCTGTTCGTCGTCATAAGCCGCCATTCCGCCGCGGTATGTGCCGAGGTGAGAATGGTAGTCAGTGCCGAAAAACACGTCGTAGATTGCGTCCTGCTTTGTTACAGCTCCGAAAAAGCCGCCCATACGAACCTCCGATTATCCTAAAATACGCTTCATCATCTCTTGGTAAGCGTCCTCGACGTTGCCCAAATCTCTGCGGAAGCGGTCTTTATCAAGCTTCTCGTGAGTTTTGCTGTCCCAAAAGCGGCAGGTATCGGGTGAAATCTCGTCGGCGAGTACGATTGTGCCGTCGGAGGTCTTGCCAAACTCCAGCTTGAAATCCACAAGGTCTACACCTACGTTCTTGAAAAACTCCTTCATAACCTGATTTACCTTAAATGCAAGCAGAGTTATGGTTGCAATATCCTCCTTGGTTGCGATGCCGAGTGCAAGCGCGTGATAGGAGTTGATAAGCGGGTCGCCGAGGTCGTCGTTTTTATAGGAGAACTCAATGGTAGGCTCATTAAAAACTATGCCCTCCTCTACGCCGTAGCGCTTTGCGAACGAGCCTGCGGAGATATTGCGGATAATAACCTCAAGAGGCACTATAGACACTCTTTTGACAAGAGTTTCACGCTCGGAAAGCTCCTTTACGAAGTGAGTAGGCACGCCTTCCTTTTCAAGCATCTGCATCATAAAGTTGGTAACTCTGTTGTTGATTGCTCCCTTGCCCGTTATCGTGCCCTTTTTAAGACCGTTAAAAGCGGTGGCGTCGTCTTTATAGTCAACCAACAACACATCGGCGTTATCGGTCGCATAAACTTTTTTTGCTTTGCCTTCATACAGCATTTCTCTTTTTTCCATAGAATCTAATCTGCTCCTAAGTTATTTTATAAATTCTGACGCCAGCGCTCTGTCCTTTTCAAGCACTGCGGCAGCGTCGTGTTTTCTCTTATCGTCAAGCTTTATGGCAAGCTCGCCATCCTCTACCGCCAGTATCTGCGCGGCAAGCAAAGCTGCGTTTGCCCCGCCGTTTATTGCAACGGTAGCCACGGGTATTCCGCTTGGCATCATCACAGTAGACAGTAAGGCGTCCATTCCGTCAAGCACGGACGACTTGCAAGGAATTCCTATAACAGGCAATGTCGTATTTGCGGCAATAGCTCCCGCAAGATGCGCCGCCATACCCGCCGCGGCTATAATAACACCAAAGCCGTTCGCCCTTGCGTTTTGCGAGAACTCCTTCGCCTCCGCAGGCGTACGGTGCGCCGAATAGATATGCACCTCAAACGGAATGTCAAGCGCGCCGAGCATATCGGTCGCTTTTTTTATTACGGGCATATCGCTGTCGCTGCCCATTACGATGCCAACCTTTTTCATATTAACCTCAAAATAAAAAACGGCATACTATCGCTCTCGGAAATACACGCAAGCGTGTAAATTTCCTCATAGTATGCCCAGACGGACGGCAAAAGACTGATTTTCATAAAACACCTATGTCTGTAGTCATTATGACCACCGTATTTCTGCAAAACCGTTTGTCTTTTATCGTTTGCTCCCACGTGGTGTATCCACTTATCCCGTCAGTCACAAACGACTTTTGCGCTTCAAAGTCAATCCCGAAGGATTATGAAGATATATTATCATAAATGATAATTTAATGTCAACAAATCGCCCGACTTGGCAAAGACTAAACAACAAAGTATACGAAAAGTGTTATTAAACTAAAATGTCAGTTTAAAATATTTATCCAAAAACCCAATTCAAATATACAGGCTATGTGCAAATTGAGCACATAGCCTGAAAAACAGTTTTCATTTAATATAAACGAGTCTTAAAAGAGTCCCGAAATAACGCCGTCGTCGGATACGTCGATTCTCTCCGCCGCAGGCGATTTGGGCAAGCCCGGCATAGTAAGAATATCGCCGGTAAGGACTACTATAAAGCCTGCTCCCGCCGAAACCTTGACGTTATTAACGGTAACCTTAAAACCTGTAGGCGCGCCTAGCTTAGTCGGGTCGTCTGAAAAGCTGTACTGCGTTTTTGCAATACATACGGGACATTTATCAAAGCCGAGCTGCGTAAGCTTTGCAATCTGCGCCTTTGCGTTAGGCATAAATATCACGCCGTCGCCGCCATAAATCTTTTTAACGACCGCTTCGATTTTATCCTCTATGGAGCAATCGTCATCATACGAAAAAGTAAAGTCGCCCTTTTCCTCGTCGCACAGGCGCACAACCTCGCGCGCAAGTGCCTCGCCGCCCTTGCCGCCCTCCGCCCAGACGGTTGAAAGAACGGTATTCACGCCAAGCTCTCTGCACTTGGAAATTATAAAATCTATTTCTTTATCCGTATCGGTCGGGAAACGGTTTACCGCTACTACGCAAGGCAGCTTATAAACGTTTTTGATGTTGGAAACGTGGCGCAAAAGATTAGGAATTCCGTTTTCAAGCGCGGTTAAATTCTCCGTACCGAGCTCTGTCTTGGCAAGTCCGCCGTGCATCTTAAGCGCGCGCACGGTAGCTACCACAACCACCGCAGAGGGAGTAAGTCCCGCCATACGGCATTTAATATCAAGGAATTTTTCCGCGCCCAAATCCGCGCCGAAGCCAGCCTCGGTAACAGTATAATCTCCAAGCTTAAGCGCAAGCTTTGTAGCCGTCACGGAATTGCAGCCGTGCGCTATATTGGCAAACGGACCGCCGTGTACAAGCGCGGGAGTACCCTCGAGCGTCTGCACAAGATTTGGCTTAAGCGCGTCCTTTAGCAGCGCCGCCATAGCTCCCGCCGCCTTGAGCTGACCGCAGGTTACGGGTTCATCGTTAAACGTATATCCTACAATTATTCTTGAAAGTCTTTCCTTTAAATCCGCTATCGAGCCGGACAGACAAAGAACAGCCATTATCTCGCTTGCAACCGTTATATCAAATCCGTCCTCACGGGGCATTCCGTTGGCTTTGCCGCCCATTCCGTCCACGATAAAGCGGAGCTGTCTGTCGTTCATATCCACGCAACGCTTCCAGGTAATGCGTCTTACGTCAATTCCCAGCGCGTTGCCCTGCGTGATATGATTGTCAAGCATTGCCGCAAGCAGATTGTTAGCCGCGCCTATGGCGTGAAAATCGCCCGTGAAGTGTAAATTTATATCCTCCATAGGCACAACCTGCGCATATCCGCCGCCTGCCGCGCCGCCTTTAACTCCGAATACGGGTCCCAACGACGGCTCGCGCAATGCAACCGTTACGTTTTTGCCTATTCTCTTAAGTCCGTCGGCAAGTCCTATTGTGGTAGTGGTTTTACCCTCTCCCGCAGGCGTTGGCGTTATAGCCGTAACAAGTATAAGCTTTCCGTCCTCGTTCTTGCTGTCCTTAAGCAACGATAAATCTATCTTTGCCTTATACTTACCGTACTGCTCGATGTATTTATCTTCAATACCGGCAATTTCTGCTATCTTGTTAATGTGTTGCATTTTGCACTGCTGTGCAATTTCGATGTCGGACAAATATTGTGCCATAATAATCTCCTTTATTTGTTCGGCTTTGCAGTTAGCATTTGCCGTATGAATTACTGATTACCGTCTTACTCGTTATGATAAGTTGTCTTTTTAGTGATGACGTCGTGAGCTCCGCCCTCGACAATACTCGTTGCGGATACGACCGTCATCTTCGCCAACTTATGAAGCTGCCATATAGTTGTCGCGCCGCAGTTGCACATTGTGGATTTTACCTTATACAGACTTCTGTTGACGTTGTCCTTAAGACTACCCGCATAAGGGACATAGCTGTCTACGCCCTCCTCAAAAGACAAGCCGCTCTTTCCGCCGAGGTCGTATCTCTGCCAGTTTCTCGCGCGGTTACTGCCTTCTCCCCAATACTCCTTGACATAGTTGCCGTTTATGTTCAGCTTGTTTGTCGGACTTTCGTCAAATCTCGCAAAGTATCTGCCAAGCATAAGGAAATCCGCGCCCATCGCAAGCGCAAGCGTCATATGATAATCGTGTACGATGCCGCCGTCCGAGCAAATAGGAATGTATACTCCCGTTCTTTCAAAATATTCGTCGCGCGCCTTTGCAACCTCTATAAGCGCGGTAGCCTGACCTCTGCCTATACCCTTTGTTTCGCGTGTAATGCAAATGGAGCCGCCTCCAATGCCTACCTTTATAAAGTCAGCGCCGCAATCGGCGAGGAAATTAAAGCCGTCTCTGTCTACAACGTTGCCCGCGCCGACCTTTACGGTATTGCCGTATCTCTCGCGTATAAACTCCAAGGTGCGCTTCTGCCACACCGTATAACCCTCGCTCGAGTCAATACAAAGCACGTCCGCGCCGGCCTCGACAAGAGCGGGAACTCTCCTCTCATAATCGAGTGTATTTATACCTGCGCCTACCAGATATCTCTTCTGGTCGTCCAACAGCTCGTTGGGGTTCTCTTTATGCTCCGAATAATCCTTGCGGAATATAAGATACATCAGGCTTCCGTCGTTTGAAATTATGGGAAGCGTGTTCAGCTTATGCTCCCAGATTATATCGTTAGCCTCCGCAAGCGTAGTATCCTGCGGCGCTGTTATAAGCTTTTCAAGCGGAGTCATAAACTGAGAAACCTTGGTGTCCGCGCTCATACGGCTTACGCGATAATCACGGCTTGTGACTATTCCGAGCAGCTTACCGTTGGACGAGCCGTCGTGAGTAATGGCGATAGTGTTGTGTCCCTTTTCAGCTACTAATTGCAACACGTCGCCGAGTGTATTATCGGGAGTCAGATTGCTGTCGGATATAACAAATCCTGCCTTATAGCTCTTGACTCTCCTTACCATCTCCGCCTCGTCCTCGATGGATTGCGAGCCGTAAATGAAAGACAGTCCGCCCTCTTTTGCAAGCGCGATTGCCATAGTATCGTTGGATACCGATTGCATTATCGCAGATACCATAGGAATATTCAAGGATATCGCGGGTTCTTCGCCCTTTCTGAATTTCGTAAGCGGAGTTTTAAGCGATACGTTAGCGGGAATACAGTTTTCATCGGTATAACCGGGTATCAATAGATATTCGCTGAAAGTTCTTGACGGCTCCTCACAATATTTAGCCATACTGTCCTCCAAAATAAATTATTATTATAATAATCGCATATTTTGCCGCCCTTTGTCAAAAGAATGGCGCAAAAAGTTTTTTTAATTTCAACGGAATACCAAACACAATATTCACTCAAAGCAATGTAAAATAAAACGAAGCCTGATTATAAGACCTCGTTTCATTTAAATTGTATTTTAATGCTGTTTTATTTAACTTGGTTTAACTTAATTGCTCGTCCGCCTGTAAGCGTTATCATTTTAACCGCAGGCAACGCAAAGTCATTGGCTACTATTATCAACGGCTTTGTTAGTCGCTGTCCTGCCGTTACC
>CAJTNO010000004.1 GCA_910577815.1 uncultured Christensenella sp.
CTTCTACAAAATCGTCGTCATCCTCGTCGAGTATGCTGTCCCATTCCTCCTCGTCGTCGTCAAGGTCATCGTCGTCGAGGTCGTCTACGGACATCGCGGACATCATATCCATCTTCTGCTGCATCAGCTCCATTTTAGCGTTGAGACTTTTAATCTCCTCGCTTTGGTCTGCCGCAACAGCCGTATCCGGCAATAACACCGCTTCGCAACGCTCCTGCGACATATATGTCAGCTGCTCCTGTAGCTCGCACATCTTTTCGGTCATCGCGCGCATTTCCTCGCTGTGTGCTGCCGCCATATTGCGCATTTCTTCATTCTGTTCTTCTACAAGCGCCTTTTGTTCCTCAACAAGCGCAATCAGCTCGTCATTCTGCTCGCTTGGAGCCGCAAGATATGCGGGAGCTTCGGGTATCATCTGCTGAACGGCAGGCAATAAGCCTGCAATGACCTTTTGCACAAGCAAATCAGTATCGTCCATTGCCGCGTAGCCCATATTTCCGTCGGATTGCTGTCTGCCCATCATATTGGCAAGCATAATTTTCATTGCCTCGTCGCGCTTCTGCTGCTCCTCGCGCAATGCCGCCATCTCCTCGCGGTGACGTATTTCTTCCTCGCGACGGCGTTCTTCCATTTCCATTAAACGCTGTTCCAACACGCTGCTTTCCTTGTTTACCTGCGTAAGCGACTGCAATTCGCGGCGCAAATCCTCTATCAATGCGTTATTGCTGTTTGCGACGTTCTGATTGCCGTTTTGCGGATTATACCCTGCGGCGCTCATAGCGCTTTCCTTTGCAAGCTCCGCCTTCTTCCAGCCCTTGCGCGTTATAAGCATTGTAAGGAACATCAACAGCATCACTCCGCATAGCGAGAACGCTATTATGCTCCATATCATATTGGACAGGTTGAGCCATACTATATTAGGCGCAAAGATTGGCAATAGACCAGCCACATTAGTATTGTATTTCTTTGCCTCGCCCTTTGCCTTCTTCTTGCGGTTTCCGTACTGTATAGTCTTTATCATAAAGATTAAGGTCAACAGCAATGCTACTGCGGAAGTAGCTACCTGCCACAGCGGAAAATTGCTTTCTATCAGCTTGTTAAAGAAATCCTTTATCTTATCGAGTACGCTGCCGCCATCTCCGCCTCCGGTAGGCGGTTCGGGATTATCAGTGTCGTCATCTTTGGGATAGTTGGGATTATCAGGGTCCGTCGGGTCGTATAACTGGTCTCCCTCTCTTACCGTAAACTCTACGTACTCCGTTTCAAACGTATCGTCTTCAAAGATATAGTTTGCACTGTCCTTTATCTTTGCTCTTATCTTATACGTTCCCGCCGTTATCTGACTTATATCCGTTATAACGTTGCCGCTTCCGTCTATTATCTCGTACTCTATTCCGTTTATCTGTCCGTATTTCAGGTTAAGCACGGGGGGCTTCGCTCCCATCTTCCATTCCTTGCTTACCTTGCTTCTCGTTATGGTAAACTCAAACTGAGTTTCTCCCTCTATCATTACCGAGCCGCTGTTAGAGCCTATAACTACTACGTAATTACCTGCGTCTACAGGTACTCCGTCTATCTTATTAGCTTCGTCTACTATATCTCCCTTGTAATACGTAAACGTAAGATTTCCTACAGTTGCCGTCCCGTTTATTATTACCTTTATAGCAACAGGCTTTCCGTTATACTCAAAGGTGTTCTTTTCAAGCGATACGGTTATCAGCGTTGCGCCTCCGCCTACTATAAATACTTTCGAATAATCCGCTTCGCCGCCATCGAACTCATAGCCGCCTGCATAACTGCTCTTTATGCTCGGCAATGCCTTATAATACTTTCTGGCTGTTGCGGATACCTCTATCTGCTCGGCAGTCAGCGGCTGCTTGCTGGTATCTATATTGCCCTGGCTGTCCGTTTCATAATATAAATAGTCTATCTTTCCCTCTACTCTCGGGTCTTTTAAGACAAGCACGTTGAACATTGTGCCGTTGATGTCCTGCACCTGCTTCTCTATCCAATCCAACGCGATAACGGCAGGTACAATTTCCCACTCCTTGTCCCATTCGAAGTCACCGTCTCCGTTAAAGATATAACTTGTACCCTTTCCACCGCTTGTCGGCAACTCGTAATTACCATCATATCCGTCTGCAAGCTTGAAGTTGACGGTTACCGCGCCGTATTTTCCAATCTCGCTGCCTACATTTATACCGCTATAGCCGTTTACTGTAAGTCCTGCGGGTAGGGTTGCAGGGTCTATAACGGGATTTACGTCCTGACCGTCGTTATATTCAACCTTACCGTTGTTGAGCCACTTAACATCCGATAAGTCAAATAACGCCTTTTCAATCTTCCAGTTGACGGAGTAAGCCTTTGCTTCGCTCTCGCCGTCCTTTGTAATCTTTACGGTAGACACGTATTCGCCCGCGTCTATAGCGCCGTCTATCGCCAAAACAGTACCCTTCTTAACGGTTACGACCTCCTCGGATATGCTATATCCAAGCGGAGCGGTTGCATATATGGAATATGTTTTGCCGTTATATACAAGCTTGGTAACGTCAAAATCTACGTTATAAACCCCGACCGCCGCGTTCTTGGAAAAATCGGTATCGTTGCCGTCCTCTTTGAGCCACCAGATTAAATCCGCGCTCTGCGCCGTTTTGCTGAGCACCAACGATATGTCCCTAACCATAGACACGTCATAATTATTTTCGTCGGCTAAAAGCTTGATAACGTATGTACCCTCCATTCTCAGTCCGGATATATCGAGATTTACCGTAACGGAATTGGCGGTAGTTGACTTTATCTGCAAATCGCTATAAACGGTAACGGGATTAGCCGTGCCGTTTCTTGATGCCGTGATAGAAATGGATACAATATCCTTGCCTACGGGCTTATAATTGGTGTGACCGTCGTTAAGCACCAAGCCCACCGAGAAGCTTGCGCCTATGGGTGCCTTAATTATTCCGTTGGGGTCGTCTGTTCTGAAATCGAGCTTCAGCTCCATTTTATTCAGCTCAAAGGACAGGTATTTATCTGATACGTCGTTTGTGCTTGTATCCCAAACGTTTCTGCCCTCGCCCGTAACCTTGTTGTATGCGTTCTTTAATTTCAGCTTAAGCGCATCCTTGTATACGCCCGCGTTTTTAACTATTATATATTCGCCGTCCCAATCGAATTTGCCGACATATGCGTCCGCAATGCTTATCTCCATAAGATTGCGGTCGTAATCTATAATATAAAACTGTTCTTCGCCGTTATACGTACTCCACACTGAAATCCCCGAGCCTGTATCAATCTCGGGTATATCGACCGCTTTGGTGCTTATGATTATCTGTTCCTTATATACTCGGGCAAGCTTATAGTTTTTGCTTCCCGTAACAGACGGATTTAATTCTACCGTGGCGTAATATGTTCCTACCTGATTAGGTTCGTCATAGGAATCATAATCAACCGCGCCCGTTCTGCCGGAATACCTTATGCGCAGTATAGTATCGGCCAAAGCGGTGTCACTCTCGCATAGATTGGTAGGAGTAGCAATCGGCGGACTATTGGATACGTCTAAATTCACCTCAAGCGACTTTTCGGTAATTTTAAAGCTGGTCGTTCTCGTCGGACTTGTATTGGATTCATAATCCCACCATTTTACGTTTTCGGTATCTATAATAGTAAATCTTATTTGATATGTGCCGACATTTTTAGGCAATGCGCTTTCGGTAAGAACATTGCCCGCTTCGTTTAAATACTCAACCTTGACAGCGCTTGGATTTGCATAATCGGTACTGTACCAAGCAAGCTCGGATTTAAGAGTATCCAACGTCTGAACCTCTCCGTTATACACGGTTTCAAATGGTTTAGGCTCATCCAGGCTCAAGCCCTCTGCTGCTTTTCTAAGGTTTAAGTGAAATGCAGGACGAATTACATATTCAGTCTGCGCACCTGCAAAACTGGTTGAACCGCTAGCATTTAAATACCAAACGTCATTGTGATAACTTTGTTGTCCCGAAACACCCGAGCGAGTCCATACAATCTGCGAACTATCGTTTGAACATTGATTAAGGGACGTTTTCCAAATACCCTTATCATTCCAGCACTCTGCAATACTTGGTATCCACAAAGTATCTGTACCCCAAGCATCGTATCCCGTTTTACCCAAAAATGAGGTTGTTCCTCCCGAACATCCTGTCGTCAAACCCTCGTTATTTTGATTTTGACCCGAACCGGGAGAAAAGTTTATAGAGCTAGCGTTTTGCACTACCTGCCAAGACATATTTTCGGGCACTTCCAGATAATTTACAATATTTCCGCTTACATTTTCATTGGTAAATATAGCCCACGGACTGTCGACTTTCTTTTCCACTTCGATGGCCGTGGTTTTACTTGTCGCATACGTACCGCCGTTGTTAAGCGCAACTGCCCTGACATAGCTCGTACCGTACATACCCGAAGGATATGTATAATTTCGGTTATCTGTCGAATAAACGCTAAAAGGCGACGTGATATTGCTGTTAGCAAGCCATAGTGTGAGAATGGGGTCGCCGTTGCCTGATGAAAGATATGTAGCAGTCCAATAATAATCGCCGATTTGGACGGCTATATCCAAATTGTTGTTGTTTGTACGAAAATCTTCGCTTGTATAAGTATGATTGAGTCTTGAAAGATAATTGCCTTTATTTGAGCCCGTTTCGCCTGTAACCTGGTCTATCAGCTGCCAAAAGATTTTGGAATCGAATTTTCCGTTTGATTTTAACATCTGACCGAGATTTGTGGTTTGCGTGCTTATTTTATCACCTGCAAATGCGTCGGACACAGGATTGCTGTTTGCACTACTGAAATCACTTTCGATAATAGGAAGAACAACGCTAAGCGTAAGCAAAGCAAATATAAAAATTGCAGATATAACTTTATTTCCTATGCGTTTTTTCATCAGTTCCAATCCTCTGAATATTCGTAGAATATATTGTTCTATGAACAGATAAGGGAAAAGCAGGGAATATAACAGAAAAAATTAATAATTAAAGACTTAAAAATCACCGAAAAGTGTGCTTTTATACGAATTGCATTGACAAATATTGGCTGTTTACATAAAATTATAATGCTATTATAATAATTATGTACATAGAACAATATATTCTATGTACATTTTTTTTCTAAATTTATCAAAATGCAAATAAAGCTTTAAGACACACAAACAAAACAGATAAATTTATAACCGCGCAGGATTTGCGCGGTTATAAATGCCATTATTATACAATCCGTTTTGCGTGTCTTAATTTGTCGAATTTTATCGAATTTTGTATTTTTTTGTAACTATATCGCCCGAGATTTACAATACGTTTAATCCCAATGATTTGCAGATATCGGCAAGACTTTCCGTAGGATTCAGCGCTTCTTCAAATGAAAATGCCGCAGACTGCGCTTTCTTTTTATTTTCCGCCTCTTTTATCTTGTCCTTAAGCTCCGCCACTCCCGAAACGGGAGCTTTTGAAGCGCTCTCCTTCTTTTGTTCGTTTATCTGCTGAGTGGTAAGTCTTTCAACCTCGCTGCGGAAATAATCCTCCATTTCGCTTGTGCTTCCGCCTTTATTAAGCGAGAAGTCCTGCATCAAAAACTTTTGCAATTCCATCTGCGTTGTCACGGCGACGCTTTCCATATTAAGTGCGTCCTTATCGAAATGATAGCGGTCCTTAAGCTGGTCGTATGCGGATATCCATTTTGCTCTGAACAGGCGCAATCTCTCAAGCTCCGCCGCATAACGCGCTTTTACGTCCGCGGTCATCTTATCGGCATTCTGCGTGGCTGTTATAAATGCGGATTTTATTTGCTCCTCTCTGCCTCTAAGCTCGGCAAGCTCGCCGCTAAGTCGGTTGCATTCCTCGGTTAGCGCAGCAATTCTCTCGCGCTGAGATAGCTGCACCTCGTCATAACACGCTTGCTCCGCCGATATGTAATTTTCTACCGCTTCGATGTCGTAGCCTCTGCGCTTTATCATAAATCTTGCAATCTTTTTCTGCTTTTTTCTTTTCATACGCACCTCGTAGTGATATATGTAGATTATGCCACCCTCGCCGTGTCGTATTTTAAAATATTATCGAAATTAGTATCTTATTTTGCTTTATATGATTTGTATATAAAAACAACACCTAAACAATCAAACGTATCATACGAGATTTTGCCGAATGCGTTCAATCGCTGCGTAAATAAAAAAGCGAGGGATTGCCTCGCTTTATTTATAATATATTATAACTATATATAATTAAACATAATAAATACAATCTTAAACACGTTAAATATTGCGTTTTATTTCACCGAAGTATTAAGCAGTTGTTGCTTCAAATCCCAAAGCTTTTGCGACAAATCCACCTTGAAGGTCTGCGTATTCACTACCCTTCTGTATTCGGGGAAAAACATTGCTATATTCTCATCCGCATACTTGCCTATATCCTTAAGCGGGGGAAGCTTATAAACAAGCTCGCCGTTTTTAAATATCGGCACCATAAGCTCGCGTATTTCAAAATCCGTATAAGTCGTCTTTTTGTACGTAAGCTCCGGGTGGAATATCGTAAGCGGCTTGTCGGTGTCGATAATCTCGTCCTCAAGACAGATTAGGTCCGCCTGCGCCATTCCGTTCTTTAAAATTCTTACAACCTTCTTTATTCCCGGATTTGTGGTCTTTTCGTGACTGTTGGATATCTTTATCTTTGGGATAAGCCCCTCCTGCTCCTCGAGCGCGCATAGCTTGTACACTCCGCCGAGCGAAGCGTTCTGATAGCTTGTTATAAGCTTTGTGCCTATTCCGTATACGTCTATTTTTGCGTCCTGACTGTTAAGCGCAAGCAAAATATCCTCGTCGAGGTCGTTTGTAGCAAATATAAGACAGTCGCCGTGTCCCGCTTCGTCAAGCATAACGCGCGCCTTTCGGCTGAGATATGCAAGGTCGCCGCTGTCAAGACGTATACCCAAAGGCTTATGTCCGCTTGCCTTAAGCTTATCAAAAACCTTTATAGCGTTGGGAACGCCGCTTTTAAGCGTATCGTAGGTGTCTACAAGCAGCAGACATTTATCGGGATAGATTTCGGCATATTTCTCAAACGCTTCAAGCTCGCTGTCAAAGGACATAACCCAGCTATGGGAATGCGTTCCCGTAACGGGAATATCAAACAGCTTGCCCGCAACCACGTTGGAGGTTGTGCGCACTCCGCCGATATACGCCGCCCTCGCGCCGTAAATACCCGCGTCCGCGCCTTGCGCGCGGCGCAAGCCGAATTCGCTTATTTTATTTGACGTGCATTCGTTTAATCTCATAGCCTTTGTTGCTATAAGCGTCTGATGATTTATGAACGTAAGCAGAGCGGTTTCCACAAGCTGAGCCTCCCAAAGCGGAGCGGACACCGTCATAATAGGCTCGTACGGGAAAACAACAGTTCCCTCGGGGACGGCTTTAATATCTCCCGTAAACCTGAAATCTTTAAGAGCGGTAAAAAAATTCTCGTCGAATATGCCGAGCGAACGCAGATAATCTATATCGCTTTCGTCAAATCGCAGGTTAAGTATATAATCCACAGCCTGCTCGAGTCCCGCCGCCAAGGCATAGCAATATCCGCCCGCCCCGCGGTAAAAGATATCGAACACCGCTCTGCGCTTGTCCATATCGCAAATACGATAGCCGTTCATCATAGTAAGCTGATACAAGTCGGTAAGCAGCGTAAGATTATTGGTTTTTACACGCTCTGTAACGTAGTTTTTCATAAACTCTCCTTATATAGAAAACGCTTCCGTCTTGGATATTTCCCTGAACCTGCGCCTGTAGTCTTTAGGCACGCGGTAAAATGATATATCTTCAAATGCAACGTCGATATACTCTCCCTTAGCATATATCAGCTTCAACGGATTGTTTTTATTTGCAAGCACCTTGCCGACAAATTTATAATTTTTAATCTCGTATTCCGTAAGATAGGTGCCGTTCAGACCTCCGTCGGCGGCAAGCGCGCGTACGCGCTTATATGCGGACGTGCTGTCGCAAGCGAGTATGTACAGCACGCCTATCACAAGCGCGACAGGCGCAACCACTCCGCACATAACCTTGGTTACGGGAACCGCGTCCATACGCAGGAACTCAAGCCAGAGCCTGCCGAGCATATACCAGAAGAAATAGAATATAAGCATAAATCCCGGATATTTCTTATCTCTGCCCCTGCGCCAGAACGCAAGACAGAATACGAGTCCTATCGAATTCCAAACCATCTCGTAAAAGAACGTAGCACAGAACCATCCGGGCGTGTGCGCGTCTACAAGGGGCTTAAAGCTGTCGCCTACTCCGCTCGGACGCGTTATATAAACTCCAAAAGGGAAATGCATAAATCTCTCGTCGTAAATGGGAAGTCCGAACGCCTCCTGATTGACGAAATTTCCTAGCCTGCCTATTATCTGTCCGGTAAGCAACGGCACTACAACCAAATCCGCAACGTTGCCGAAGTTACACTGCTTTCTGTGACGGATTGTAAAAAATATACCTCCGAGCACTCCGCCGACAATGCCGCCAATAATGGTCAGACCGCCCTCCCATATGGCTATAAAGTCTACAAAATCATCCCAACTGTTCCAAGGGAAATACTCGTCCACGCGTCCGGGGATAATGTAAAGCACTCTTGCAAAAACTATCGCAAGCGGAATTATCCACAAAAACAGCTCTATCGCGTCATCGGATTTAAGATTGATTTTTTTGCATTCCGCGCAAACGTACGCAAGCCCGATTATCATAGCGAAAACAATAAACAGCGCGTACCATTTTACATCTATCGAACCGATGCTGAAAGCGGTTGTAGGGTCCTTTGCGGTTGCAATCAAAGTGCTTAACATTTTTATATCTCCAATTCGAGCCGTGTTGCGCCGTCCTCGCGTATCGCCAGCTTAAACACGTTTTCGCTTCCGAACTCGGCGCGAAGTCTGCCGTCCGTATTCTTTGAATTTTTATCCGTCAGCACCAAGATAGTGCCCGCAAATCCGCCGCCGTGAACGCGGCTTGCCCTTACGCCCTCTATGCTTACGACCTTGTCGAGCGCGTTTTCAAGATTGCGGTTGCCCCCGCGAGCGGAATATGTATTCTGAAGCTTGTTACGCGAGCTGAGTCCCGACGCATTGACGATATCTATAAACGCTCTTTCGTCCGCGCCGTCGATAGCCTTCACAGCATTTTCAACGCGTTCGTTTTCCTCAAAGAAATGCTCTGCCCTAAGAAAAGCGCGCCTGCCGACCTTAGTCTCTACAGATTTCTTTTCGCTCTCCCACTGTTCGCGTGAAATCTCGTGCAGAAGCTTTTTGCCGAAGCACGCCGCAACCTCCTTCATTTCGGCAGGAATGGCGGCATAGTCGTCAGTTAGATTGCTGTGGTCGCCTCCCGTGGAAATTACGTAAATATCGAGGTCGTCAAACGCCCAATGCGCTTTCTTTACGGCGGGCTGTTCAAGATTGCAAAAGTCTATAAGGTTTACTCCGCCAAGCGCAATCGCACTCTGGTCCATAAGACCGCTCGGCTTTCCGAAATACACGTTTTCGGCATATTGCGACGCTTTGGCTTTAAATATAGCGTCAAGCTCCGAGCCGTTATACATCACGTTTAGTATTTCCGCAACTATAAGCTCAAACGAACTCGACGACGACACGCCCGAGCCCTTGGGAACGTTAGCCGTCATAGTCGCGCTGAAGCCGCCTACTCTCTTGCCCGAACGGATATAATAGTCGGCAACGCCCTTTACCAAGGCAAGCGAGGTGCCAATCTCGGCAGAAGAAAATTCGGGATTATTGACGTCCACCCTCATAATCGGATAGCCTGCGGATTTAATTTCTATAATGCCGTCGTTACGGCTTGAAACCGCGGCGAGAGTATCGAAATTTATCGAGGCGCAAAGCACCTTACCTCCGTTATGGTCGGTATGGTTGCCGATTATTTCTATGCGCCCCGGCGAAGAATAAAAGCTCTCCGCAGAACGCGAAAAGCAAGCCTTATGCGCATCTATTAAGCCCTTAAACCTGTTTAGCTGCGCCGCTCCGTCCGTATGGAATATCCTTTTGCACACCGCCTCGTATGCAGCTTTATCGGCAAAAATGTCCGCTGTACTCATTGACCGCTCCTGATAAATGTTGTTTATGATTATATCATAACGCTATCCGCATTGCAATAATACTAATAACAAAATTAGTCTTTTATACGGACAAAATACATTATCCGCTTGCCTAATTATTCAGAAAATGATACAATTCATATCGTTCGGCAGATTTTATGGATTAAACGCCAGCGTCAAACATAAAATCTATTTGTAATTTGATTTATTCTATTTGGAGAGTTATTCGGAGTATTTATGGCAAGAATCTCTTATGACAATCAGGCAAAGCAGAATGTAAGATATCTGATAGACTTTGCGCAAAAAAAGCTGTATCTCGATGAGAACGACTCGCTCTATGCGGAAAACGCCCTGCTCGACCTACTTGGGCTTACCGAGCCGCACGAGGGCGAAATTAAAAGCTATGAGATATACGGAGTACTGTCCGCGCTTTGCGACTATGCCGTGCGCAAAAAAATCATAGAGGAGCATCAACGGCTTTTGTTTGAAGCAAGGCTGATGGGCGCGGTAATGCCGCCGCCGTCAAAGGTCATAGAGATGTTTGACGCAACCGCGCACTACGAAGGCGTACAGTCCGCCTGCAATATGCTATACAGGCTCGGAGAAAACAGCGCTTATCTGCGCCGTCCCGACCTCGATAAGAATATTGTTTGGGAGCACGACTCTAAGCGCGGCAAAATCATCGTAACCATAAATCTTGCCAAGCCGGAAAAGACTCCCGAGCAGGTGCGGCTTGCCAAGCTTGCGCAGGGCGGATACCCCAAATGTATGCTGTGCAAGCAGAACGTAGGCTGGACGGGAAATGCGGCGAAGCCCGCAAGACAGACCTTGAGGACTATCCCGTTTGAGCTTGACGGAGAGGATTGGTTTATACAGTTTTCGCCATATCAGTACTTCGAGCAGCATATAATAGCCGTCTGCGGCGAACACCGCCCGATGAGCGTAAGCGGCGCAACCTTCCGCCGAATGATAGATTTTCTAAAGCTTTTCCCCCACTACTTTATAGGCTCTAACGCGTCACTGCCCATAGTCGGCGGCTCTATACTCGCGCACGACCACTATCAGGGAGGAAAGAAGGTTCTGCCCGTTTTCTCACGCCCCGCACGCAAGCATTATCTTATGAACGGCTGCCCCGACGTAAACGTGTCTATAGTTGATTGGTACAACTCGATAGTGCGCATAGAAAGCAAAAACCGCGAACAGCTTTTAAAAGCCACCGAAAAATTCTTTAATGCCTGGAACGTATACTCCGACGAAAGCGTAAATATTCTATGCTCCACCCTAAACAACGGCGAGCAGGTTCAGCACAACGCGATAACTCCCATTGCGTCCGTAAACGAAAGCGGAGAATATCAGTTTAATCTGATACTGCGCAACAACAGGACGGACGAAGCGCATCCGTTCGGAATATTCCACCCCGCCGAGGACCTGCACAATATCAAGCAGGAATCGATAGGCATTATAGAGGTGATGGGTTTGTTTATACTCCCGGGCAGACTCGAGAACGAAGCCAATCAAATCAAGGATATACTGACGGGCAAAGCCCCGCTCGATTTCAAAGGTCTTTCCGACCAATCTCATCCCCTGCACAAGCATCTTGGAATGATAGCTCAGCTTGCCTCCGACAACGGCACAAATTGCACGGAACAGAAAGCGAGCGACGCGATAACCGACTACATCAACCACGCCTGCGAGCGCATTCTGGACACCACAGCGGTATTCAAAAACGACGAGCAGGGTCAGGCGGCGTTCGATAGATTTATACAGAGCGTAATATCATAATCAAAATATAATAATTTAAAATCCGCCGAAATAACGGCGGGGTTTATTTTAATTAAAAGCGCACTTTTCAGTGCGCTTTTAATCAACTCGAATATTGAATTATGCTTGCTTGCATTTAGACAGCTTAAGCGCGCTTGCCAAATGCATTCCGGCGCTTACCAACAGGAATATGTCAATTACAAGCGGAACTGCTATATCCGTAATATTCCATACTTTTTCGTCCATCATCGCCTGCATTTTAAACATATCGCCGAGCGCTACGATTTCAATAATAAAATATATTAAAACAAGTACCGCGGTTGCAATAGAAACATAAAACGCCTTTCTGCATTCGCCAAACACTCCGTCGTCCTTTACGGGGAAAGTGTACTTATTTGCTTTATAAGAAAAGATAAACTGAATTATAGCGGCAACTAAAATCAATGCCAGTATAACAAAGCTTGCGTAGTATATATCTACAATGGATTTAAACACACCGTAAAACTCCGTACCCTCAAACGTCGGCAGCATAAATTGAATCTCTTTATAATCGTCGATATCCATAAAGGATAATACAAAGCGTATAATGCAAATAAGGGTAAGCGACGAAGTAAGAGACACAAGATTCTTTTTCATCTTATTGGCCTTGGCATCGCTCATTTTGATAGGCACAACAGCTTCTTCTCCGATTCCGATGTCAGCGGCGTGTTCGCGCTTGAATTTCAACTGCTCGAACATTTTCTGCTCATCCTCGGAAAATACGCTCTGCTCAGTATTGGAGTCTACACCCAAGGCGTCGATATCGGACGCTTGCGATTGCTGTTGCGCGCCGCCGAAATCATAGTCGAAATCGTCTTCGGGCTTATTTTCCGCCACAAGCGGTTTTCCGCAGATATGGCAGGTTTTTGCGTCATCGGAATCCGTATATCCGCAATTAGGACAAATTTTGCTCATTTAAATCCTCCCTGAAATTTGATACTGATTTATAATACTATTCTCGACGCAAGCGCGCGTGATAAGGTGCTTTCGTCGGCGTATTCTATAACGCTGCCCTCGGGCAGTCCGCGCGCTATTCGCGTGCATTTTATACCGAGCGGCTTTATAAGCCTTGCAAGATACATAGCTGTAGCCTCGCCCTCGACGTCGGGATTGGTGGCAAGAATAACCTCGTCGACGCCGTCCAGACGTTTGATAAGCTCCTTGATACGCAAATCGTCGGGACCTACGCGCTCAAGCGGAGAAATCACTCCCCCAAGCACGTGATAAACGCCCTTGAAATCCTTTACCTTTTCAAGCGCTATTATATCCTTAGGCTCCTTAACCACGCAAATTACGCTCTTATCCCGCGAAGCGCATATATCGCACACCTCGTTTTCGGTATAATTTCCGCACACGGAGCAGAAATGAACCTCTCGCTTAACCGTGCGTATGGCGTCTATAAGCGCGTCTGTTTCCTCGTCCGCGGCATTGAGAATATGATAAGCGTAACGCGCCGCGGTCTTTTCACCTACGGACGGTAGCTTTCCCAGCTGAGCGATTAGATTTGCAAGCGGCTCAATATATTTCATCCTTCAACCTACATCAATCCGCCCATTCCGCCAAGCGGTCCCATAAGGTCCTTTGCAACCTCGTCCGCCTGCTTAACTGCGTCGTTGAGCGCGGCAAGCACCAAATCCTCCAGCATTTCAACGTCGTCGGGGTCTACCGCCTCGGGCTTGATAGTCACAGACACAGGCGTTTTATCCGCGGTCATAGTAACCTCTACCATTCCGCCGCCCGCAACGCCGGTAACCTCGGTTTCCGCTATTTTCTCCTGCGCCTCCTGCATCTTCTTCTGCATCTGCTGCGCCTGTCTCATAAGCTGCTGCATATTGCCGCCGCCAAATCCGCCGTAACCCATATTTTAATTCCTCCAAATTGTTTTATTTATAGTACTTGTCTATTCTATTTCAACCGTATTGCCGAACATCTCTCTGATATACGGCACCGCCTTATCCTCGTCTATATGTTTTACGGAGCTTATATTCAGCTTTAAGCCCTCCGCCATAGGCTCGGCGGCAAACACCTCGTTAATCACGCTTCGGTTGTCGCGCTCGCATACCATATTGTAGGTGGCGCGGTCGGTAATCATTATGCGAAACTCGTTATCGCCAAGCTCGAACCTCGAGTCCTGCATAGCGAGAGCGAGTACGTTATACTTACGTCTTTTAAGCTCGGATGCCAAATGCAACCACACCTGCTGCGCATCCCTTATAGCAGGTGCGGACTTAAAACCCGACTGTCTTAGCCCCGCCAATGTTTTTTCCAAACGCGCTATACGCGCCTGCATATCCGCGCCGACAGCGTTGTCCTCTACCCCGAGACACGCGGCGACCAACGCGCCTTCAAACAGAATTCGGTGCTGAGCGGAATATCTCAGCTCGCCCTCGAGCCCGCTCATAGCCTTCATAATACTCATAAGCCGCACTGCCGAATATTTATTAGCCATAGCCGCAAGCTCGGTAAAAATACTTTCGGGAAGCGCAAGCAGCTCCTTCGCGCTCGAGCAGGTTTTTATAAACAGAATATTTCTGAATAGCGTAGCAAGGTCGCCCGCAAGCACGGGAATACTCTTGCCGAGGTCGCAGAGCGCGGAAGCCGTCTTTAAAGCCTCGTCCGTATCTCCGTCCGCAATAGCTCTGCCAAGCTCCTGCAGCTTCTTGGGGTCCGACGCGCCGAGCACCTCGAGCACGCCGTCATAGGTGATATTTCCGTCGCAATAGCTTACGCACATATCGGCAACCGACAGCATATCTCTTACGCTGCCCGCTCCCGCGGAGGCTATAAGCTCAAGCGCCTCGCTCTCATACTTAACTCCGATATCGTCGAATACTCGCTTTGCGTGCCTTGCAAGCGTGCCGTTGGGAACAAGTCGGAAATCAAAGCGCAGACAGCGCGATAAAATCGTAGCGGGTATTTGATGTATTTCGGTTGTGGCAAGAATAAAAATAGCGTGCTCGGGCGGTTCCTCAAGAGTTTTGAGCAACGCATTGAACGCCGCCTTGGAAAGCATATGAACCTCGTCCACTATATAAACCTTAAATCTGCCCACTGTAGGCGGAAAATTTATCTTGTCCGTAAGGTCGCGTATCTGGTCCACCGAGTTGTTTGACGCCGCGTCAATCTCGAGGATATCGAAATTTCCCGGCTCGGCAAGAGAAACACAATTTTCACACCTTCCGCAGGGCGAGCCGTCTACGGTGTGCAGACAGTTTACGGCTCTTGCAAATATCTTTGCGACCGAGGTTTTACCCGTTCCGCGAGTACCCGTAAAAATATATGCGTGTCCTACGTTATCGTGCGCAATCTGATTTTTAAGCGTACGTACAATATGGTCCTGTCCGATTACCTTATCAAAGCTATCGGGGCGGTATTTTCTGTATAACGATGTATATGCCATAGCTGATATTATAAACTATAATTGAAATTATAGCAACAAGGAATTGCCGCATATGCCAAAATATCGCGCAAATAATTTAAGTCTTATTTCAATTCAAAAAATGTTTTAAGCTTATTACAGCGCTTGTCTGCAATACACAAGCTGTACAAGCGCGTATCTCAGCGACGAAACAAACTGAGGCACCGGACCCGTCGTTTTTATATTGTCCAAAAGCGCGAGTGCGGTTATAAGCGCAAGCTTAATCTGCGTTATGTCCTCGTTGTCTATTTCAGACACATTTTGATAAAAAGCGGACTTTATATCGTTAATCCGCGCAGTTAAAACCCGTATTTCGGTGCGTGCGTCTTCAACGCCCATACTGCCGTCCGCAAGCGCGTTGGCGGTATTGTACAGAGAGTCGAAGGATATTTTATAATATCCCATAGCCGCATCGACCGCCGTCTTTATATCGCCGTCCGCCCATTTGTATTTGGGAATATTTATTTTTATCTGCTTTACGTACGCGCTGCTTTCATCGAGCGCTACAAGCACTTTTTTTGCGCTTTCTTCATCCGGATATACAGCGTATATAATCTCTATACTGTCGCCGCTTATTACGTAGCCCGCTCCGCCCCTGCCCTTTATCAGCTCGGCAGCGTTGCGCGCAAGAGTCATATCCGAATAGCCGCCCACCGCAAGCGCATATGCTTCGATGCCGCTGCCGTCCTTGCCCGCCGAAAATACCCCGATAATTCCGTCACCCGAAAACACCGAGCATAATCCGATTGTAAGCATAAAGCACAAGACTATCGTGCATACGACTATGATATTTTCCTTTGCTCCTTTTCGCATACTATAATTTAATATTGACAAATAAATTTAATGACATAAAAGCAAAACAAAAGTTTGTAAAATATAAAAAAATGCAAAAACAAATCGATTTAAATATTTGACCGCTCAAAAATTCCGAATAAAAAAGCCTCCGTCCTTCACGTATAAACGCAAAAACAGAGGCTTTAAAATTATAATGCTTTGAAGGTAAGCGCGGAATCTAAAACGTCAACGACGATTTTATCTCCCTCTCCAAACTCGCCTGTTATAAGCTTTTCGCTTAGCTTGTCCTCCACAAGCCGCTGAATAGTACGTCTCAGCGGTCTTGCTCCGTATTCGGCGTCATATCCCGCGTTGACGATAAACGCCTTTGCGTCCGAGGTTATTTCTATGCTTATTCCGCGTTCGTCCAGTCTCTTTGCAAGCGCGGCAAACATAAGATTTGCAATGCGCACAAGCGATTCCTTACCAAGCTTCTCAAAGACTACAACCTCGTCTATTCGGTTGATGATTTCGGGTTTCATATAATTTTTAAGCGCCTGAATGTGCAGTTCCTTTATACGCTCGTTTTCGATTTCTCTGCCGACCGACTCTCCGAAGCCCACGCTTCCGCGGTTTTCGACAGCCTCCTTAGCCCCGATATTTGACGTGAGGATTATAACCGTATTTTTAAAGCTGACGGTCCTGCCGTGGCTATCGGTAAGTATTCCGTCCTCAAGAATTTGCAAAAGCAGATTGTATATGTCGGAATGTCCCTTTTCAATCTCGTCGAAAAGCACTACCGAATACGGTTTTCTGCGCACCTTTTCTGTGAGCTGACCGCCCTCGTCAAAGCCCACGAGTCCGGGAGCGGAGCCTATAAGCCGAGATACGCTTTCCTTTTCCATATACTCGGACATATCCACGCGTATAAGCATATCGTCGTCGCCGAACAGCGCGCCAGCAAGCGCCTTGGCAAGCTCCGTCTTACCCACGCCCGTCGGACCTAAAAATATAAACGACCCTATAGGACGCCTTGGGTCCTTAAGCCCTGCTCTTGCACGCTTCACCGCTCTTGCGACCGCGCAGCACGCCTCGTCCTGTCCGATTACCCGCGCCTGCAAGGTCTGCTCGAGTGCCGCAAGCTTTTCGCTTTCGCCGCCCGAAATTTTGCTTACGGGTATGCCCGTCCAGTTTCCTACAACCTCGGCAATTTCATCCTCGCCGATAGTAAGGCTTACGCTTACCCGCTTGTCCTCCCAGGCAATCTCCGCCTTTTGCTTTTGCTCGATATAGTCGTCGCGCAAATTCTTTAGCTTAACGCACTTATCAAACTGCTCCTTGCGAGTCGCCTCGCGCAACTCAAGCTCCGCCTGCTTTATCTTCGCGTCCAAATCCCTAAGCTCCTGCGGAGTTGTAAAGGTAAATATCTTTTTCCTCGAAGCCGCCTCGTCTATAAGGTCTATGGCTTTATCGGGCAAAAATCTGTCCGTAACGTATCTGTCCGACATTATTACAGCCGCCGATATAGCGTCGTCGGTAATCTTCACGCCGTGATGCGCCTCATACTTATCGCGAAGTCCCTGCAATATTTCTATTGCCTCGCCGGGAGTAGGCTCCTCTACCAAAACAGGCTGAAAACGGCGTTCTAACGCGCTATCCTGTTCAAACTGCTTGCGGAATTCCTCAAGCGTTGTCGCGCCTATCGTCTGCAATTCGCCGCGCGCAAGCATAGGCTTAAGCACATTTGCTATATCCAGACCGCCCTCGCTCGAGCCTGCCTTTAAAATAGTGTGTATTTCGTCTATGAATAGAATTATATTTCCCCTCTGCTTTATTCCGTTAAGCGTGGTTTTAAGCCTTTCTTCAAAATCGCCGCGGTATCTCGTGCCCGCGACAAGCGACGTAAGGTCAAGCGAAAACACTATCTTATCTCTCAGTGCGTCGGGAACGTCTCCTGCAACTATCGCCTGAGCAAGCCCGTCTATGACCGCCGATTTTCCTACGCCCGGTTCTCCGATAAGCACGGGATTGTTTTTGGTGCGACGGCAAAGCACCTGAATAACTCTTTCGGTTTCCTTGCCTCTGCCGATTACGGGGTCGAGCTTGCCCGCCCTCGCCTTTTCGGTAAGATTTGTGCCGAATTTGGAAATATCGAAATTGCTTTCCGTCCTTTCCTCGCGCGGACGGTTGAATTGATTGCAATTCGCGCCTCCGAGAATATCGCTCAAATCCCGCTCGTACGCGTTTGCACTCGGAATATATCCGCTGCGCATATCCTCTCCGCCGGATACGCTCATAGACGGACGGCTGCCTGCGCCTCCTACGATTGCATTGTACGTAAGTCTTTGCAAGTGCTCGGGGTCTACGCCCATTCCGCGTATTATATCGCAGGCGACGGACGTTTTATCCTCGAGTACCGTATACAAAATATGCTCGGGTTCTACCGCGCTCGAGCCTAAACGCAACGCTACGTCCTGCGCGTCGTCTACCGCTACGCTTGCGCGCGGCGACATACGCACGGCAGTCGTCGGCGGAGTCGGCTTGAAATATGCAAGCAACGCTCCCGAGGTCAGTCCGCATTTGGACAGCAGCTCCTTTGCGTCGCAGCCTTCGGCACAGGACAGCCCGTACAACAGATGCTCGGTGCAAATAAGTCCCGCGGTTCTTACTGCGAGGTCGCTTGCGGTTGCAAGCACGGCTTTGGACACTTCAGAATAAGTAATCATTTTTCCTCCGCAAGGATACTGCGTACTATCGAAGCGCGCTTTTTGTTGCGCTCCTCAACCGAAATACCCTCGGTGACAATTTCAAGCGACGACGAGCATTGCTCGATTATCGCATTCAATAAATTTATATTTTTAATGGGCAATACGCCCAGAATAACGCCTATTTTAACGTCCACAAGCAATTTCATAAGCTCCTGCGCGCTAAGGCTGTACGCGCCCGTAAGCACAGCATAGCTTCTGAATATGCCGTCAATCAACTCGGTTTTATGCTCCCTTACAAGCTTTTCAAGCGCAACCCTTTCGCAATAGCACATACGTATTACAGCCTGCTCAACCTGCTTTACCGTATCCTGCTCGCTTACTCCGAACGTCCGCGAATTGGATATCTGATACATATCGTAAGCGGACTCGCTGCCCTCTCCGTAATATCCCCGTACCGTAAGCCCGTATGCGTCCTTAAAGGTTTTAAGCGCGTCATCGATAGCTCCCGCCCTTCTAAGCGCAGGCAAAAACAGCATTTCCGATGCTCTCATCCCCGTCCCGACGTTGGTGGGACACGCGGTTAAATATCCAAGCTGACCGTCATACGCCAAATCAAGCGCGTCAGATAGCCGTTTATCGTAATCGTTTATCCTTTTATAAGCCTTGCCGAGCGAGTGTCCGTCGATAACGCACTGCTCGCGGATATGGTCCTCCTCGCCGAGCATAATGGACATTTGAGGGCGCTCGCCGCGCTCGATTATGACTGCTCCGTATCTCTCGTTATTGGCTAACGGCAAGGAAATAAAATGCCGCTCGAGAAGCACCTTCTTTTTGACATCCGATAGCTCGGACATCAGAACCAGTCGGGCGTCAAACGCTCCGTCCGCCGCCCTGTACGCGCCTCTTATAACTCTTTCAAAGCTCTTTATCTGAATATCCGAACGCAGTGTAAAAGGTAATCCATTTGCGTTTCTTGCAAGCCTTATCCTCGAAGATACCACGTTATCGCGCGTAAGCTCGTCAACACTGCATTCGTCCGCGCTTTTAAAGCCCTTGCCGCGTACTTCCTTTTGCTGAACAAACTGCCCGACCGTCCCAATCGGACTTCCGCCGCCCTGCGTATGCTTTATCGCTTCAATCGCCGCGCTTCGCATATGCTTATAGCAATCGGGACAGCCAAACAGAAGCGTTTGCTTAAAACTCTCCGCAGTACACCCGCACTCGGTACACTCCTTGCCCCGCCGTGCAAGCCTTGCCTTTGCTTCGTCGCGAGGCAATACCCCGCTCTTTAACGCGCGACTATAACACGCCTCGCAATAGGCATATTCCACTGCTGTTCCGTTTTCCACTATGCGGTCGGCGCGGGTTGCGGCGTTCCTTGCGCATATGTCGCACATCTTTTGCATACTTACCTTATTTTGCGCGGCTGTTTAAATACTCCTCGAATTCCGCCTTCAGCTTCTCGTCGCGCAAAGCGTATTCCACCGTAGCCTCTAAATATCCTTCCTTATTTCCGATATCGTATCTTCGCCCTTCAAACTCGTAGGCGTATACGCCCTCCGTCTTTGCAAGCAGAGTTATCGCGTCCGTAAGATACACCTCTCCGTTATCCGATACAGGCGCGCAATCTATCGCGTCGAAAATTGCGGGCGAAAGTATAAATCTGCCAAACGACACAAGCTTGCTCGGGAGGTCATCCTTCGGCTTCTCTTTTATGCCGAGTATCTGCGTTATTCTGTCCGACACGCTGTCGCCCGTTATCATAACTCCGCATCTGCGTGCAACGTCCTCGGGCGGACACTGACAGCCGACTATACTTTTCCCTCCTACGTGTTCGTAGGCGTCTATAAGCTGCTTTGTGACGGGCGTTCCCTCGCCGGTATACATCAAATCGTCACCGAACAGTACCGCAACAGGCTCGCCGTCGGCAAAGCTCTTTCCGAGTCTTACCGCCATACCGTTGCCGTTCATAACGCTTTGCACGGCAAATTTAACCTTAACTCCGTATTTATGATTGGCAAGCTCGAAGCTCGTTTTGTCGTTTTTGTCAAGCAACAATGCGTTGAGCGGCTTGTTTGCTTTAAACAGGTTTCTGATATATCTCTTTTGAGGAGAAATAATTACAAGTATTTCCTCTATTCCCGACTGCGCGGCTTCCTCTACGATATAGGAAAGCGCAGGGGTATCAACTATAGGCAACAGCTCCTTGGGCAGAACCTTTGTAACAGGTAAAAACCTCGTTCCGAAGCCTGCGCAAGGAATAATCGCTTTTTTAACTCTCATAATCACAATTCCTTATTGAATTTATTTATCTGTATGTATTTTATGTACGGCGAAATATCTTTGATATTCCGCGCAGAAATTCATTTATCTATGCGACGTTTTCGGTGCGCGCATTAAGATATATTGATTATAAGCGGATTAACCGTTATACCCGTTTTTGTGCGAGGAGTGCCATTTCCAGGCTGAGGATATAATGCTCTCAAGGCTGTCATACTGCGGCTTCCAGCCAAGCTCGCGCTTGATTTTTTCGCTTGAGGCAACCAAGGTCGCGGGGTCTCCCGCACGGCGTCCCTCGACGCTGCGCTTTATGTCGAGTCCGGTCACCTTCTCCGTCATATCGATAACCTCCTTGACGCTGAAGCCGTTGCCGTTGCCGAGATTGTAATACGTTGATTTTCCGCCGTCCTTCAAGTAATCGAGAGCGCGGATATGGGCGTCCGCAAGGTCGGTTATGTGAATGTAGTCGCGCACGCAGGTGCCGTCGGGCGTAGGATAGTCGTCGCCGTAAATTCCTATATGGTCGCGAGTGCCGTTTGCAACCTGAAGAATTATAGGAATAAGATGAGATTCGGGATTGTGAGCCTCGCCTATTTCACCGCTTCTGTGCGCTCCCGCGGCATTGAAATATCTGAGCGCCACATACTTAAGACCGTAAGCCTTGTCGTAGTCCTGCATAAACTGCTCCATCATCAGCTTGGTCTGACCGTAAACGCTGGTGGGCTTTTGCGGACTGTCCTCCGTGATAAGTCCGTCGCCGCAATCCCCGTAAGTAGCCGCGGATGACGAAAACACAAGATACTTTACGTTTTCGGCAATCATAGCGTCAAGCAACGCAAGCGTTCCGGCTACGTTGTTGTGATAGTATTTTGCGGGATTTACCATACTCTCTCCCACAAGCGAGTAAGCCGCAAAGTGTATAACCGAGTCAACCTCATATTTCTTGAAAGTGCCGCGCAAAAGGTTTACGTCAAAAATGTCGCCCTTGACAAACGGCACGTCCGCAGGTACGGATTCGATATGACCGGTAACCAGATTATCGTAAACGACCACTCCGATGCCGCGCTCTTTAAGCTCTCTTACGCAATGCGAGCCTATATAGCCCGCTCCGCCTGTGACCAAAATCATAATAACTCCTTGCGAGCGTTCCGATAAAAACTCGCGCGCTCGCGCTTATTTATTCAACTATGAAATATTATATACTTGAACCTGTTGTTTTGCAAGTCAAAAATGTGTATAATAATGTCGTGGAAAAAACTATTTTACACTGTGACTTAAACAATTTCTACGCGTCGGTAGAACAAAAGCTGCATCCCGAGCACGACGGGCTGCCGCTTGCCGTATGCGGAAATCCTAAGGTGCGCCACGGAATAGTGCTTGCAAAAAATCAGCTTGCCAAGGAAGCCGGCGTTCAAACCGGCGAGGCTATATGGATTTCCAAGCAAAAATGCCCCGATATAGTTTTTGTCCCGCCGCACTACAACGAATACGTGCGTATATCCAAGCAGATTTACGACGTATATTCATCCTACACCGACAGAGTTGAAAGCTTCGGTATTGACGAATGCTGGCTGGACGTAACCGAATCCAAGCTGTTATTCGGCGACGGAAAGAAGATTGCAGACGAGCTTCGGGCGCGCATAAAAAGCGAATTCGGACTTACGATATCCGTAGGAGTATCCTTCACCAAAACGCTTGCCAAGCTCGGCAGCGACCTTAAAAAGCCCGACGCTACGACCGTGCTCGACAGAGCGTCGTATATGAGTCGCATAGGAAAAATGTCTCCCTCCGAGCTGATAATGATTGGCAAACGCACCGCTAAAAAGCTGGAAACGCTTAACATTCACACAATAGAACAGCTTGCAAGCGCCGACCGACAGATGTTACGCTATCATTTCGGAATTATAGCGGACAATATGATAGACTCCGCGCTCGGCATAGAACACGACGAAGTAAAGAGATACGACGATATTCGCGTCCCCAAAAGCGTATCCAACGGCACAACCACTCCCCGGGATATAAAGGACGGTGAGGAAGCTAAAATAGTGATATATGCCCTCTCCGAAATGGTTGCGACAAGACTTCGCAAGTACAATCTCGTGGCAAACGGAATTTCATTATCCATAAAGGACCCGCAGCTTAAATGGGTATCGCGGCAGGCTCCCCTGGAAAGCGCGACTTCAAACGCAAGCGACCTGGCAAAAGCCGCTATGGAACAGCTGATAAAGATGCACGATTTCAACGACCCTTTAAGAGCTATAACGGTGTGCGCAATAAGACTTTGCGACAGAAAAGAAATACAGCTTAGTCTTTTTGACGAACAGCTTGAAAAAACGGATAAGCTTGAGCAGAGCATAGACAAGATACGCGGTAAATACGGTTATAATGCCGTAAAGCGCGGATTGCTGCTTGACGACACTCTTACGCAAAACCTGCACGACGACGATGATTTCCGCCCCTTCCATCAATCCAAAACAACCTGATTAAACAAAAAAATTACTTCAGCTTCAGATTGTTTATAATCAGAAATATTTGAAACACGTATCGTGTCTACACAATACGTGTTTTATATCCCGATAATACACTTGCCAAGTATTCAGAGGTAATATTTGGAAATTCTGCTCAATATATTGTGCATTTTCTTGAAAATCCGCACAATCTCATTATGTTAAAATACTTATTGTGTTTTTATTCGGTTAAAGTTTAAAATATATCGGTAATTTAATTTTTACTTGCTCGCATATAATTCGCGCCGATATATAAAATAGTATATATATGTAGTTTACATTATTTAACAATTTTGTTATTCTAAATACATATGATACCTTATGCGCTTTTAGCTTCACAGGGAATAAATCCGTCTATGGTTGCCACGGCTATACTTACGCTTATTGCCGGCATAGGCGTATTTTTGATTGCGTGCAAGATTATGAGCTCAAATCTCGAATCGCTCAGCTCAAACAAATTGAAGTCCCTGTTTGCCAAAACGTCAAAAAGCAAGCTTATAGGCGTAGGAATCGGCACAGTTGCTACAGCGGCAATACAAAGCTCGGGCGCTACAACGGTTATGGTTATCGGCTTTGTAAACGCGGGCATTATGTCGCTTATGCAGGCGGCGACCATAATCTTCGGCGCAAACATAGGCACTACCATTACAGGTCAGATTGTCGCGCTCGGTATGTTCGGCGCAAACGCTATATCCACTACTATCGTATTTTCCGCATTTGCGGGAATAGGCGCATTCATAATGATGTTTGCAAAAAAGGACGTCGTTCAAAAGGTGGGCGGTATCCTTGCCGGCTTCGGTATGCTGTTTGTAGGACTCAATATGATGAGCGGCTCTATGGAGGAATTTGCATCACTCGACAGCGTCAAGCACTTTCTTGCCTCCATATCCAATCCCGTACTTTTAGTACTCATCGGTGCGATACTGACTGCGGTTATTCAAAGCTCCTCGGTTATGACCTCCCTTGCCATCACTATGGTGTTTACGGGTCTTATCACGCTCGACCAAGGTATATATCTCACCTTAGGCTCCAATATCGGCTCCTGCGTAGTAGCTATAATTGCAGGCATAGGCAGCGGCACCAACGCAAAGCGCACTGCCCTTATACACCTTATTTTCAATATTGCGGGCGTAGTAGTGTTTATGCTTGTAGGGCTTATTCTGCGCGAGGCGTCAAAAGGTTCTATTACTTTCGGCAGTCTGTTTGCCAAGATGTTCCCCAATGCGCTGAATACGCAGATGGCTATGTTCCATACAATATTTAACGTAATTACGGTTATACTCATACTCCCGCTTACGAATCTGCTTGTAAAACTGGTTACCAAGATAATTCCCGAAAAAAAGAAAAAAGAGGACAAGGACGCTCCGCATCTCTATTATATAGACGAGCATTTATTAACCACTCCCCCTATTGCGGTTCAGCAAACCAAAAATGAAATAGTAAATATGGCGGAGATAGCTATGCGCAACTTTACTCTTTCCTGCGACATCGTATGCTCTATGGATTTTAAGAACATAGAAAAATTCCGCAATAATGAAAACCAACTCAATTTTTTAAACAAAGAGATTGTTAGATTTATAATAAAGCTGTCAAAGCTTGAAATGAGCGACAAGGACAGAATGTATCTTTCGTCCGCGCTGCACACCATCACCGACCTCGAGCGCGTAGGCGATTACGCGGAAAACATTGTGGAATATGCCGAAAAAATGTCCTCTGCCGACGAGCAATTCTCAGACGACGCCGTAGAGGAAATACACGAAATGCAACAGCTTATCGACGAGCTTTATCAAAAAGTAATGAAGGCTTACGTCAACGGCGATATGGCGTCGCTGAAGGAAGCGAACGCTATCGAGGAGCGCATCGACGAATTTACCGAGCAAATGCAGGACGGACATATTCGCCGAATGGATAAAGGCATATGCACGTCAGATATAGGCGCGCAGTATATGTCGCTCGCATCAAATGCGGAGCGCGTTGCGGACCACTTTATAAACGTAGCAAAGACTATAAAGGACTACAGCGTAAAGAAAAAACGTCCCGCAAAAGCGAAATAAAACAGATAAACGTTTTTTTTGTATTTTATAACAGAGGAACATTATGAAAATAGCACTTGCTACAAACAACAAGCACAAATTGGAAGAAATCCGTGCCATACTCAACGGCTGCTTCGAGCAGATTCTCTCCCTGTCCGAGCTTGGACTTGACATAGAAATAGAGGAAACGGGCGCAACTCTTGAAGAGAACGCCCTGATTAAAGCAAGAGAAATAGTACGTCTTACAGGTATGCCCGCGCTTGCGGACGACACAGGGCTTATGGTTGACGCGCTCGGCGGCGCGCCGGGAGTTTATTCCGCACGCTATGCAGGCGAAGCGCACGACGACAAATCCAACAGACAATTACTTCTTAAAAATCTTGAAAATGCTCCCGACCGCTCAGCGCATTTCGGAACGGTTATAGCCGTTTGCTATCCCGACGGAAGCTATCTGACCGCAGAAGGTCGCGTGGACGGAAAAATTATTTTTGAAGAACGCGGCGAAGGCGGCTTCGGCTACGACAGCCTATTCTATTCGGAGGAAATAGGAAAAACCTTTGCCGAGGCTACTCCCGAGGAGAAAAACTCTATAAGTCACAGAGGCAGAGCCTTACGCGCTATGCTTGAAAAGTTAAAAGCTCAGGCTTAATTATGCGCACTATTCTCGCTTTTTCCGACAGTCACAGCACGCGGCTTCCTCAAAAGTTGGTTTCAGTTGCAAACGAGTCTGATTACGTATTCTTTCTCGGAGACGGAGTAGGCGCGCTCGGCGACCTGTTATTTTTAAAAAATCTTTATGCGGTTGACGGGAATTGCGACACCCCGTGCTTCGGCAATGAAAAAATAATAGAAATCGATGGTGTACGCATACTCCTTACACACGGGCACAAGCATTCGGTCAAGCGGGATTTACTTCCGCTTGCACTGTATGCCAAAGAAAAAGACTGTCGGGCGGTTTTTTACGGACATACTCATACTGCGCGCATTGACGAATACCAAGACGTAACGCTTATTTGTCCCGGTTCCCCAAGCTTTCCGCAATATAGCGAAGCGTCCTATGCATATGCAGTTGCGCATAACGGAAAGCTGACCGTTAAAATTGTAAATATCAACAATTAAATCCTTCCCTCTTATTGCCTTAATTTGGAATTTATCCAAAATACTTGCACTATACTTTAGTAATTATTATAATATTATAATAGGTTGATGATTTAATAATATGTCATCCTCCTGTAAATCGAATATGAAATAAATAAAGTTATTATAGGATTTGAGGAACGGACAATGAAAAAACGTTTATCGGTATTATTAACGACTTTAATTATGCTAACGGCTTTGACGCTGACGGTAGGCTGTAATAGTCTTAGCGATGATAGCTCAAACGGAAGCGGCGACAATACAGGCAATGGAACTACGCAAGAACACACCCACACCTTTGCAACAGATTGGTCTAATGACGGCGAATATCATTGGTATGACGCTACTTGCGAGCATAACGTAACCGACAAAAAAGCAAAGCACACCTTTGATGAAAATAATATGTGTTCCGTGTGCAAATACTACGCGACAGACGGATTTATATTCGAGTTAAACTCGGATAACAGCGCATACACGATAAAAGGCTTAGAAGAAGGCGCAAATAAAACTCAGCTTGTTATACCCTCGGTTTATAACGGAAAGCCCGTAACGGCTATTGAAAAAAACGCCTTTAAGGATTGCGACAATTTAACAAGCGTAAGAATTTCTCCAAATATAAACAGCATTGGCGCTTTTGCTTTTGACGGCTGTACAGGTTTAAATGGAGTATACATCGCCGACCTTTCAAGCTGGTGCAACATTGACTTTAAAGGAACAGCTTCAAATCCATTGGAATGCGCACAAAAATTATATCTTAACGACGTATTAGTCACAAGACTTGAAATACCCGCAGATATAACCTTACTTGACAGTTATGCGTTTTATAATTGCAATGATATTTCCGAGTTATCCGTAAGCACATACAATACAGTGTATAAAAGCGAAAACAACTGTATTATCGAAAAAGAAACAAACAGATTGGTATTCGGCTGTAAAAACAGCGTCATTCCAGAGTACGTTACCGCTATCGGCACATCGGCATTTGAGAGCTGCAAAGGGCTTAAAAGTATTGTAATTCCGCAAAGTGTAAAAAGCTTAGGCTTCAATGCCTTTAAGAATTGCACAACTCTTACGGCTGTAGAAATGCCATCTGAAATGACGAGCATACTTGACGACGCATTTAAAAATTGCAGCAGTCTTAAAAGCATAAGCATTCCTAAGGGAATAATCAGCATACGCAACGGAGTTTTTTCGGGATGCAGCAGCTTGACAAATATAGACATCCCCGAAGGAATTACTGAAATACATTCTTTAGCCTTTGCATTTTGCAGAAGCCTTACGCGTATAACGCTACCAAGTAGCATTACCGACATCCAAAGCTTTGCTTTTGTCGATTGCAGAGCACTTACGATTTATTGCGAAGCGGTTGATAAACCCATCTACGGCAATTGGGATAGCAGCTGGAACAGCTCCTGCCCCGTCGTTTGGGATTATAAGAATAACGATATAGCGGATGACGGAAACATTTATTATGTTGCCGACAACGGCTTGAGATATGCTTTAAAGGATGGCATCGCAGAGCTGACAAATCAACCTGATAATATCAGCGGAGAAAAAATCATTTCTACCGATATTAATTACAAGGGCGCAAATTATAATGTAACCGGAATTAAATCCGAGGCATTCAGAAGCTGCAAAAAGCTTACGGGAATAATAATTCCGTTATGTATCACAAACATAGAAAGCAAAGCGTTTGTTTACTGCGACAATCTTACTATTTATTGCGAGATTCAAAGCAAACCGAACTCCTGGAGTTTATGGTGGAACGAAGACAGCCTACCCGTAATATGGGGATATTCGGTATAATACTATTTTACGTGTCGGATTTTGACTACTTTTGTCGAATAAAAAAAATCTTGTTGAAATGTGTTGCATTTGTAATTTATATGGATTATTATGACAACACGAACTTGCTTACACCTTGTTTTAACTCCTTAGAAATTAGCAAGTTAAAGGATGCAATTTGCATCCTTTTTCTCTATGCAAAACTACTTATAAATTGAATAAAGCAAAAACCCGCCTTAAGGACGGGTTTTTGGTGACCCACCGGAGATTCGTAGGCGTGTCCAGCGGACCGCCGTAATAGCGAGCGCGTGAGTTTACTTACTTAGCGAGCGTCAGTCCGGATTAGGAGTTCGCCACACATAGTGTGGGCGCAATTTTATTGCGCAATCTCGGTGGTATGCAAAAACCCGCCCTACGGACGGGTTTTTGGTGACCCACCGGAGATTCGTAGGCGTGTCCAGCGGACCGCCGTAATAGCGAGCGCGTGAGTTTACTTACTTAGCGAGCGTCAGTCCGGATTAGGAGTTCGCCACACATAGTGTGGGCGCAATTTTATTGCGCAATCTCGGTGGTATGCAAAAACCCGCCCTACGGACGGGTTTTTGGTGACCCACCGGAGATTCGAACTCCGGACCATCGCATTAAAAGTGCGGTGCTCTACCGGCTGAGCTAGTGAGTCATTGGCAGGGGTAGCTGGATTTGAACCAACGAATGTCAGAATCAAAATCTGATGCCTTACCGCTTGGCGATACCCCTATTAAAATATTATAGCCTGCATAACTGCAATGCTATAACCGTTTTCGCTGTAAACTCAAGCGGATTGCTTTGGCTCAACCCATTGCGACTACAATGAGTTGAGCTGTGGGGTGAATAGTGGGATTCGAACCCACGGCCTCCAGGGCCACAACCTGGCGCGCTAACCAACTGCGCTATATCCACCGTTCTGGCGAGCCTGAAGGGATTCGAACCCCCGACACACGGCTTAGAAGGCCGTTGCTCTATCCTGCTGAGCTACAGGCTCAAACACCTTAAAGGCGCAAGCACTCTCAGAGTGTATGGAGCGGGTGATGGGAATCGGACCCACGCAATCAGCTTGGAAGGCTGAGATTCTACCATTGAACTACACCCGCACGGTTCAGATAAACAACGACTGACACAAGACAATGCCGTTATTTGTCGGTGGACGCAATAAAATTATTTAATGCTTGAAAATATTACCATATCCGACGAATGATGTCAACAGAATTAAAGCGAGTTTTTAATTTAAGAGGATAAAATAGCATTAACAAGCGCGCCGCGAGGCGCAAACCGCTATTGCAAGATTAAACTTAGTATGCTAATATAAAATACGAGGTATATATGGACAAATTGAGGATTTACATAACCAAGAAAAATCAAATCTGGACGATGGGAGAAAAAGAGGCGTTGCTTGAATATCTGGACGGAGAGGATGACGAAATTCTGCAATTTGCGGTTCCCGATAAGGACTTTGCCATTATCCTTAAAAATGATTTGACCTACTCGGTGGTAAGCACGCGGCAGGAAGCGGTAGATTTTATTTCAAACATATACAGAAACTACAGTGTTTATCAGAATAATGACGACCGCAGCTACATAACGCGAGACGACCACGAACGCAAATATTTTACGTCGGCAGACGCACAGGCGGACGGCGTATTCGATTATATCTTTGTTCCAAAGGGCAAGTATTACATAACCAAATACGGCAAAATATTTGCCGTAGGCAATTCCGAGCAGGAAATGCAACAAAAGATGTACGAGCATTATAAGGCAAAGTATACGTTTTCCTATTAACAATTCCGTTAAAATCACAACTCAGCCGGTTATTTTTTAAACGCCCGCCGAAATCGGCGGGCGCATATCGCATATTGGCGAACTCTCTTTTGCAAACGGTGTTCTGATTTTAGTTTAAGATATATTTCACCTATATAACCGTGGGCTTATTATTTTCAGTAGCTCAGAGTAAAATACATATTACTCCGCCCTTGCCCTCGTTTACTATTCTGCCAAGCGTACGGCGCAGCTTCTGCTCCGCGTCGCCGGGAACGGTATGCAGCTTATTGTTTATGCCGTCGGCAACAAGCGAGCTTAAGGACCTGCCGAAGATGTTTGTATCCCATATCGCCTGCTTATCGTTTTCAAAATCGGAAAGCATATTGTCTACGAAATCCTTGCTCTGCTCTTCGCTGCCTATAAGCGGACTTACCTCCGTTTCGACGTCCACCTTCATAATGTGCAGGGACGGCGCGTGCGCTTTAAGCTGTACTCCGTATTGCTGTCCCTGTCTTAAGACGGACGGCTCCTGAAGCTCGATTTCATCCATAGTGGGCAGAACTATGCCATAGCCGAGAGTATCCACCTGCTCGAGCGCAACCTGTAGCTTTTCGATTTTATCTCTGCCCTTCGTAAGCTTTTTAAGCTGAGCAAGCAAATCGAAATCATCTGTTACGTCTATGCCGCATTCCTCGCTTGCAACCTTAAAGAACACTCCTTCCTTGGGCGCGAGCTGAACCTCTATCTTACCCTTGCCTGCATCGAGATTGATAGCGGAAGGCTCCTGCCAATATTCCGTAGATTTGAAGAACGTGTCGATATGCTCGTAGTCCTTCATCTTGCTTACGTTATCTCCGACTCCGCGCACTATGTCAACAAGCTCCTTGACGACGTCGCTGTCCATAGGAAGCGCGCGAACCCAACGCGGCAAATCGAAGTCTATCATAGTGACTGCAAACTCGAGAAGAATTGTTTCCAATATCTCTGTTATATCCTGCTCGTCAAGCTCTACCGCGTTCTTTACAAGCACGGGCGCGTCATACTTTGCGGACAGCTCATCCTTAAGCTGTTTAGCCTCGGACGAATTTACGTCGGCAACGTTAAGGATAATTGCAAAGGGCTTGCCGCACTCCTTAAGCTCTCTTACGACGCGCTCCTCAGCCTCGACGTATTCCTCGCGCGAGATGTTAGAAAAGCTGCCGTCCGTAGTCACGGCAAGAGCTATGGTGCTATGCTCCTTGATAACCTTCTGCGTGCCGATTTCCGCCGCTTTGGAAAACGGAATCTGTTCCTCGGACCAAGGCGTGGAAACCATACGCTCCTTACCGTCCTCCTCCGCTCCGAGCGCGCCTGCGACAAGATATCCGACGCAATCTATAAGACGCATATTAACTGCCAGATTATCACCCACAGGCACGCGTACCGCCTCATTAGGCACAAAGCGCGGTTGCGTTGTCATAATGGTTTTGCCGTCCGCCGACTGCGGAATTTCGTCAATAGCCCTGCTGCGCTCGTCGGGATTTTCTATGCCGTCCACAACGAGCTTTTGCATCACTTGCTTGATAAGCGTGGACTTACCCGTGCGTACGGGACCGACCACTCCCACGTAAACGTCGCCGCCCGTGCGAGATGCAATATCACGATAAAGGTCAAATTTATCCATAAACTCCTCCAACTTGGTTTGTAAAACCTATGAGGCTTTCGGACAATTTATGACAAAGCTTAAATATTTATTTTGCAATCGCCGCTAATTTTCTTACAGTGCTTAATAGCAACTTTAAAATATGCAATTAGGATATTTTATATATAAACATATAATATATAGTAAAAAATCAAATATTTATAAACATATCAGACTATTATAAAAATACAGATATTTTATAATACTTTATCGGCTTTATAGTTATAGCACCATATAAAATAAGCTTTTTATTTAGCCTATTACTTTAATTGATTTATTTTGTCGGAACATATTTAAATAAACCCGCCGTAAAATACGGCGGGTTTATTTAAATCTTCACTGTTTAGTCGAGTTTTATGTTTAATATTATAAATACAATTCTAAAATAGCGAGTTTTATAGAACAGATTAGCACTCTCATAGCAAATTCCATCTCGTCAAGATTGGGCACCGATGGCGCTATCCTGATATTTTGATTGTCAACGTCGCGCATATACGGATACGTCGAACCTGCGGCGGTAAACTTAACGCCCGCCTCCATAGCAAGCTCCACAACGCGCTTCGCTACGCCCTTTACATCAAGAGAAATAAAATATCCTCCGCGCGGCTTACTCCATTTTACATACTCGCAACCGTTAAACTCCTCGCCAAGCATTTTGTCGCAAAGCTCGAATTTAGGACGCAGTATATCCGCGTGCCTCTCCATTATGCGCTTTATATTTTCGACATTCTTTAAAAACGCAACGTGCATAACCTGATTTACCTTGTTGGGATTTATCTGCTTGTAGAAAGTCTTTTTTAATACGTCCTCCACGTTTGCCCTGCTTGCGGCAAGCGCGGCAACGCCGCTGCCCGCAAACGTAATCTTTGAGGTGGATACCAGCTCGTATATCATATCCTCGCTGCCGAACTCTCTTGCGGCTTCAAATATGTTGAGCAGTCTGTCCGTATCTTCGTACAGTCCGTGAACCAAATACGCGTTATCCCAAAGCACTCTGAAATCCTTTGCAAGAGGTCTGAGCCCCGCTATGCGTTTAACGGTTTCATCGCTGTAAACTATGCCCGTAGGATTTGAATATTTGGGAACACACCATATTCCCTTTATGCTTGCGTCCTCGGCGACAAGTCTTTCTACCGTATCCATATCGGGGCCGCATTCGGTCATAGGAACGGTTATCATCTCTATACCGAAATTCTGACAAATAGAAAAATGCCTGTCGTAGCCCGGAGACGGACATAAAAACCTGACAGCTTCAAGCTTGTTCCAAGGCGTAGAACCCATTATGCCGAACTGCATAGCAAATTGGATAAGGTTGTACATTATATCAAGCGAGCTTCCGTCAAACACAACTATCTCGTCGCTGTTGACCTCGAGCAGCTCTGCAAACAACTCTCTCGCAGGCTTTATACCGGCAGGCTCGCCGTAGTTGCGCGCGTCCAAGCCGTCGTAAATATAATCGTAATCTCCCGCCGCCTTAAGCATAGGCATAGCTATTTCAAGCTGGTCCTTAGATGGACGACCTCTGGTCATATCCACATTTACACCCTTGCTCTTTAACTGAATATATCTTTTCTGTTCTTCCTCATACGCAGTCTTAATTTGCGCTGCGGACATATTTTTATAATCTGCCATATCTATCCTCGTATTTCAATTACTCTACTATATTATAAGTGTAACGTTTATCGGTTGTTTACCGTCTTCATCTATTTCTCGTTGTTAGCGCGCACCATAATTCTAATCGGAGTTCCCGAAAAGTCAAAGCTTTTACGCAACGCGTTTTCAAGATAGCGTTTATAACTGAAATGCATAATAGACGGTTCGTTGACCTTTACCACGAATGACGGAGGCGCAACCCCCACCTGAGTAACAAAGTATATTTTAAGCTTTTTGCCGAGATAAGACGGAGGCTCGCTTATGCGTATAGCCTCTCCCACAACCTCGTTGAGCAAGCCTGTGGATATCCTTCTTCTGCTGTTGTCAACAGCCTCTTTACACAGCGGAAGAAGATTGTCAAGGCGCTTGCCGCTCTTTGCGGATACGTATACGGATTTAAAATAGTTCATATATTTCAAATCCTCCTTAAGCCCCTTTTCAAACTCGTAAATCGTATGCGTGTCCTTATCCACAAGGTCCCATTTATTCATCACGATTATGGACGGCTTGCCCTCCTCGTGAATGAATCCCGCGATTTTAACGTCCTGCTCGGTAAAGCCCTCGTTTGCGTCGCAAACCATAAGCACGACGTCCGCGCGTCTTACCGCAAGCAGAGAACGCATTACGGAGTATCTTTCAAGGTCCTTATCGACAGCTCTCTTTTTACGCATACCCGCGGTATCTATAATAAGATATTTATCTTCTCCTATATTCAGCTCGGTATCTATAGCGTCCCTTGTCGTCCCCGCTATATCGCTCACAATGCAACGGTCGTAACCGAGAAGCCTGTTTGTGATAGAGCTTTTACCTGCGTTCGGCTTGCCTACTATGGCAATTTTAATACGCTCGGAGTCCTCCTCCTGCTTACTTACGGGTATAACCTCCATAAGCGCGTCGAGCAAATCGCCTATACCTTTACCCTGCTCCGCGCTTACCGCATAGGGCTCGCCGAAGCCGAGAGCGTAAAAATCGTATACGCTGTCCATAAGGTTGTTGTCTATTTTGTTTACGGCAAGTATCACGGGCAGCTTGGATTTACGCAGGAACGAACATACAAGATTGTCGTCGGTGGTAAGACCTGTCTTTCCGTCTACGACGTACAAAATCGCATCCGCCGTATCCACCGCAATTTCCGCCTGAGTACGGATATGCGTCCACATTTCGTCGTCGCTTTTAAGCTCGAGTCCGCCAGTGTCTATGAGCGTAAAGGCGCGCCCGCACCACTCGCAATCCGCATAGATACGGTCGCGCGTAACGCCGGGGGTGTCCTCTACTATCGCAATACGGTTTCCCGCAATCCTGTTAAACAGTGTGGATTTGCCTACGTTAGGACGACCTACAACTGCAATCAATGGTTTCATATTTATCTCCGCGCACGTATGACGTGCAAAATTTAATTTTTATTTACTGTCTGCCGAAATGAGCGGCAATGAGCTTTACAAAATCGCTTCCGCTGTGCGGCACAACTATAATGGGCGCGCCCAAGGCTGCTTCAACCTCGCTTACGGTTTTGCCGTCAAGAAATGTGTCCGTAAACTCGCGCAGCATATTATCGGGCAACACATATGCGTCGGCTCCTCGCTGAGCTTGCTTCATTATATCGCCTGCGGTTATAAGTCCCGCAACCGTAACGCTGTGTCCGAAAAAGTCGTTCTCAACCGAATTTACACGGCATTTAATCCCGAGCTTTTCTTCAAGCATAGGCATATACTTTTCAAGTATAGGTGCAAACGATGTGCCCGTTATCATATCTACGCGCTTGTTTAAAGCAACACGTTCCGTTTCATCGAGACTATATCTGAAATTCTCGTCAAACTCGGCAAGCATTCCCACTCCGTTTTCTATCTGGTCGAACGCGCCGTAATATGAGTACTCCCGAACAGGCAGATTAGCCTTGACATAATACTCGTCGCTACACCAGCAAAAGCCGTTAAGCTCGGCGTGCAGCTTCTCTACAAGCGCAATCGTTTCACGCGCGTTATTTTCATCCACGGCGGTGAGATTTTCAAGCTTCGCCCTATGCTCGGTAAGCCCTACGGGTACTACCGCCACCGTTTGAACTCCCTCTATTTCCTTAAGTCCGCGAATGCTGTCCTCAAGCACCTTCCCGTCGTTTATCCCCGGAACTATTACAAGCTGAGTATGCATCTGTATTCCGTTTTTGCCCAGCCTTTCCATATACTCGCGAAGGCGGCGAGTATTGGGATTTTTAAGCATATACTGTCTTACGCCATCATTGAGCGCGTGTACCGAGATATACAGAGGACTTAGCTTAAGTCGTATAATTCTGTCTATATCCTCGTCGGTGACGTTGGTCATTGTGACGTAGCTTCCACTTATAAAGCTAAAGCGGTAATCGTCGTCCTTTATGTACAGACTATCGCGCATTCCCTTTGGCAGTTGGTCCACAAAGCAGAATATACATTTATTTTTGCATACTGCGGGCTTCATTTCCCAATCCACGTCCAGTCCGAGAGGCTGCGATTTACGCACCTTTACGGTTTTACGCTTGCCGTCTCTTAAAATTTCTACGTCGAACTTATTTTCATTATCGTAAAAAAGATAATCCAATTCGTCAACGACGGCGTAGCCTCCTATTTTCAGAAGCTCGTCGCCTGTTTTAAACCCCATTCTCTTGGCTATTCTGCTAAGCCCGATTATCCTTGGCATATCACACCCTGTGTATTTTAAACCGCTATATACGAAACAAGGAAATTAGCTATATTCTCAAGCGTATTGAACTCCGTCCACTTGACTCCGTTCTCGCCTATTTCCTTAGCGTATTCGGTCTGCAGCAGCTTATATTCCAAGCCGATAACGTCGATATCCTCCTTGGCGCGGGCACAAAGCCCGTGGCTCACAAGATAATTGACGTCGTTTAAAGCGTGCTCGTCGTTGGTATAAATAATGGGGGGAATCGCAAGCTTAATGCACTTATATATTATAGACGTATCGTAATCTGTAATAGCCAGGTCGCAAACGGACAAATATTCGTCTATTTTGTCTGCCGACTGCACAAATACGACCGTCATATCGGGAGACTCGAGCGCAAGATTATTCAGATTTTGCATAAGCTTTGCATTGGCGCAATACACCGCAAGGCTTGCCACGTCGCCCTGGTCTACGAGAAGCGAAAACACATCCTGAAGCATCTGAGTATTTGTAAGATGCACAAACACCGTCTTGGAGCGAGGCAACCCGAGGTCCTGCTTGTCGTAGGCAATCTCCTCTCTTGTCTTTTTCTGTATTTCGAAAGGAAAGCCCATAGTCATAATGTCCTTGGACCTTATGCCTGACCTGACAAGCTCGGCTTTGATATCGGGATTTTCCACGATAAACGTGCTTGTAATATCGTCAAGCCCGCGCTTTGGAGCGGTAAACGTAGGCACCATATACAGAATTTGAGTATTGAATTTCAGCTTATGCTTAGCCTCGCAGGCGCAGTGGTGAGCATAAGGAGTTACGCACAAAATATACTCCGGGCGAAAACGCTTGAGCATATTTTTTATTCTGTTTACGCGCTTGGAAAACTTACGCGGAGTAAGCCGCTGCTTAATCACGCCTCTGTCCTTGCGCTCAAGCAAATACTGATACTCGCCGCCGTTGTCCATAAGACGGTCGAGCGCGGACATTCTTGACGCGGAGCCGTACTTGTCGTCGCTCATAACAACCGCGTTATGCGTGCCGATACGCCCTATAGCCTGCGCGAGCTTATGGGATATTCCGTCCACTTCGTCCTTTGAAGTCATTATCAAAATAATGGGCTTTCTTTGCATATATCTCCTCCGTCTAATCCTTGACTATAACGGGAATGATTATCGGGAACTGTCTTTCTCGATAGAATAGCTTTCTTACGCTCTTTTTAACATACCTTGCGTACTCGTCGATATCCGCCTTGTCGAGGTCGGCGCCGTTCACGCCCTCCACAACCGCAAGCCTTATGGCTTTCTCAACGTCCTCGGTCAGATTAAAGCCTCTTGCCACGACGTCTACGTCTCCGACGATAACGCCCCTCTCCAAATCAACCGCGGCAAGCACCACGAGCATTCCGTACTCGGCAAGCGACAGCCTGTCGTTTACAAGGCTCTGCCCGTCCTCGAGGACAACTCCGTCCACGTACATATTGCCAGCCTGAACGTTAGAGTGCTTGCGGATTCCCTTTGACGTAACTCCGAAGCTTTCGCCGATATTGGGTATCACGATGTTCTTTGAATTTACGCCTATCGCTTTTGCAATCTGCGCGTGCTTGAATTGGTGACGGTATTCGCCGTGTACGGGCATAAAATACTCGGGCTGAACAAGGGTGAGCATCAGCTTAAGCTCCTCCTCGTATGCGTGACCGGATACGTGGATATCGTTCATACTGTCATATATGACGTCCGCGCCCTTGCGGAACAAATCGTTTATAACGTCGTAAACGGATTTTTCGTTTCCCGGAATGGGCGACGAGCTTAAAACCACCACGTCGTCCGAGCCTACGTTTATCTTGTTAAACTCGCCCTTTGACATCTTCTTAAGCGCGGATAACGGCTCTCCCTGCGAGCCCGTGGCAAGCACCAAGGTTTCGTGAGGCAGAAGCTTGCCCACGCTGTCCACTATTACGCCCTTAGGCACGTGGAGCTCCCCGCAAGCGGACGCAACGTCTACTATCGCCTTCATACTTTTGCCCGCAAGCACAACCTTGCGGTTATACTTATGCGCAAGAGTAAGCACCTGCTGCACCCTGTAATTAGATGAAGCAAAGCAGGCGATTATAAGTCGTTTTTTTGTATTTGCCAAAAAGATATTTTCAAGGCTCTGTCCTACGACCTTTTCGGACGTCGAGCTTCCCTTGCGCTCTACGTTGGTAGATTCTCCAAGCATAAGCAGTACGCCCTTCGCGCCTATTTCGGCTATGCGTCCTACGTCGGTCTTTTTTCCGTCTATGGGAGTGTTGTCCATTTTAAAGTCGCCTGTAACAAAAACCGTTCCGCATTTGGTTTTGATTGACAGAGCGCACGCGCCGCCCATAGAGTGCACAACCTTGATAAACTCTACGTTGATATTTCCGAGAGTAACGCTGTCGCCTGCGGCAATGACGTTAAGATTGCACTTCTTGGCATTTTTCTCAAGCTTGCGCTTAAGCAGTCCTATTGTAAGAGCCGTGCCGTAAATGGGCACGTTTTTTAATACGTCGGTGTAATAAGGAATAGCGCCGATATGGTCCTCGTGTCCGTGAGTAAGCACTACGCCGCGCAATTTTTTGATATTCTCTTTAATATAAGTGATATCGGGAATGATAGCGTCCATTCCCGGGCTGTCCTCTTTGGGGAAAGCCACGCCGCAGTCGACGATAATCATATCGCCCGCGCACTCTATAGCCGTCATATTCTTTCCTACTTCCCCGACTCCGCCGAGAAAGGTGACGGTCACCTTTTGCTGTGTTTTTGCCATTAAATTCTCCGTATTATGCCGTCTTGTATCATACTAACGGACGTATCCCCAAAAGCGACGGCAATTTAGCTTATTTGTTATGTTTATTTCAGGACGGAGAAACCTCGCGCACACGCGCACTCCGCGATATATACTCAAATAACTAAAGTATTATACACTATTTTTAGACCGCAAGCAAGAATTATATACCATATACTTAAAGCAAATCTTTCATTAAAGTTTAAAATCGAGCATAGACAACAACAAAAATAGCACCTATCGTGTTTTAATTAAACAAATTTTAATACACGATAAGTGTTATTATGTGTATAATTCATTCTTATATTATCCAAATTCGACGCAAATATGCCGATTTTGTCATATGTAAAACACGTATTGTGTTATTTTTCTATTACGCGCACTATCTTTTTTAATGTCGCGTTCATAGGCGCGGTAAAGTCGCAGCCCTCTATCAAAATCTCGGACGGCTTCTCCTTTATGATTGCGCTGAGCATATTGTATTCCGCTTCGTCAAAAAGATTTACAACCTCCACGCTTTTGTGACAAGTAAGATTGCGCAGTCTGTTCCTGTTTAGCACAAGCTGATTCAGCTTACCCTCGCTGCCCGTTATAAAGGTAGCTATCTCATAGATATCCGCCTCGTCGTTACAGCCGTCAAGCAGTCTGTTTGCAAGGTCGGCAAGCTCCTGCCAGCCCTCGCTGAGCGAACGCAGTCTGAAATTAAAAAGTCCGTCTATGCTGTAGTCAAGCGCGCCCTTCAGAACCTTTGAAACTATGCTCCCCTCAAATTCCCTGTCAAAATGCACGATGGAACATATCAACGCGCATTTGGCGTGGGACATATTCCTTATATGCAATCTGTCCAGAAAAAAACGCAGCTTCAGAAATGATAAAAAAACCACCTCAAGCATACTTTCCATTTCCTGTTCTATCTCATCCTGCTTATCGCAAAGCCCCGCCAGATATATCCAGATTCTCTCATCCGACTCCTCCACCGCGTAGGACAAATCATTTGTACTTTGCAATCTGCCTAAAATGTATTCTATCTCCCTATCATATGCCTTGTCGATACTGATTACGTTTGACCACATATACACCTCGACATTATTGTATGCAGACAAACCTTAAAAATTATTGGAATATTTTTCATATGCGCAATTTGTTTTGCTAAGCGTAAGCGCGGCTATTGCTTTTTGCAAATCGGTATTATAAAATTATATGGAGCAAGCAATAAAAACAGCACTGGTTTTTGCAGATTTACTCAAAAGGAGAGTATATGAGAAAAGAAAAAAGCGGAGCGTCGGATTTGTCGAGAATGTGCGCGGGAAGGCTTTACAACTGTACTGACAAGGAAGTATTTTACAAGCACGCATTGGCGCTATGGCGCACGGACAGGTTTAACCGCACGCGCATATGGAATGTTCCCAAGCAAACCGGAATCTTAAAAAAGCTTATTCCAAATCACGGCAATAGGTTCTTTATTATGCAGCCGTTCCGCTGTGAATACGGCTTTAATATCAAATTCGGCGACGACCTGTTTGTAAACTTCGACTGCATCTTTATGGACGTAGCTCCAATCACCATAGGCAACGGCGCAATGTTCGGACCGAGGGTGACGATAGCCACGCCCGTACATCCTCTGCTTTCCGAGGAGAGAATAATTCAGGACTACCCTACAGGCAGGCACGACCTCGAATACGCAAAGCCCGTCACAATAGGCAACGGAGTATGGGTTGCCTCAAACGTGACCATTTGCGGCGGCGTAACAATAGGCGACGGAGCGGTTATAGCCGCAGGAAGCGTAGTCACCCGCGACATTCCGCCGAACTGTCTTGCGGGAGGAGTTCCCTGTAAGGTTATAAGAGAAATAGACGAAAACGACAGACTGTGCGTTTGGGACACATATCTCAAGGATGAAATGCCGCTTTCCGCACGCTCAAAGCAAAATCCGAGCAACTATAACTGACAACATTTCAAATAAAAAAGCACCTGCGATACTATAATGTTTTTGCGCTTGCGTGTACGCGCGCAAAATGTTATCATATATAATAAGAATATTAACGGCTGAGCCGTTGGAGGAAATTATGACAGAAGCAGATTACAAAAGCATTCTCGACTCCCTCACTCTTGAGGAGAAAGCGTCGTTGTGTTCGGGTATGACAAACTGGCTTACCCAGGAGGTTGAACGAGTAGGTATTCCGTCGGTATGGGTGTCCGACGGTCCGAGCGGTCTGCGCAAGGAGAAGGTAAAGGATAACGGAGCCAACATTATGGGCGTATCCGAGCCGTCCACCTGCTTTCCCGGAGCGGCAACACTTGCGTGCAGCTGGGATACGGAGCTTGCCGAGGAGGTAGGCAAAGCTATCGCCGAGGAGGCCAAAGCGCTTAAGGTAAGCACCGTGCTCGGTCCCGGAGTGAATATAAAGCGCAGTCCTCTTTGCGGACGAAACTTCGAATATTACTCGGAGGACCCCTATCTTGCAGGACGAATGGGAGGAGCTTGGGTTCACGGAGTGGAAAAGGAAAACGTAGGCACATCCCTTAAACACTTTGCCGCCAACAACGAGGAGCATATAAGAATGACTATTTCCTCGGTGGTGGACGAGCGCGCCTTGCGTGAAATATATCTGCCCGCCTTCGAGCATATCGTGAAGGAGGAGCAGCCCGCAACCGTAATGTGTTCCTACAACCGTCTTAACGGCAAGTATCTTAGCGAAAACAAACGCCTGCTCACCGACATACTGCGCGACGAGTGGGGATATAAAGGCATAGTAGTAAGCGACTGGGGCGCGGTAAACGACCGCGTAGAAGGCGTAAAAGCCGGACTCGACCTCGAAATGCCCGGCAATAAAGGAATAAACGACAGACACATAGTAGCCGCGGTTAAAAACGGCAAGCTCAGCGAGGAGGAGCTTGACAAGGTCGCATTGCGTTTGATTAAATTCGCCTACGAAAGAAAGGCGCAAATAGACGAGAATTATTCCGTTGACCTCGAGCATAACCACGCTGTCGCAAGAAAGGCGGCGGCAAACAGCGCCGTACTTTTAAAGAACGACAACAAGGCGCTTCCGCTCAACAAGTCACAGAACATCGCGGTCATAGGACGTTTAGCAAAGGCTCCGCGCTATCAGGGCGCGGGCTCGAGCCATATAAACGCTACAAAAATCGTATCGTTTACAGACGCGCTCGATGCAAACGGCGTAAACTACGAATATGCCGACGGATACAGAATGAAGGGCGAGGGCTACAGCGACGTCCGTCTGGAAAAAGCAATTAAAATAGCTAAGGGCAAGGACGCGGTGGTTGTGTTTATTGGACTCACCGACGCGTTTGAATCGGAGGGCTACGACCGTACCCGTCTGAGTATGCCCGCCGCTCATAACGAGCTTGTAGAGGAGCTTTGCAAAGTAAACGACAACGTTATAGTAGTTCTGTCCTGCGGCGCGCCCGTACTCGTCAAAAAGTGGAGAAACGACGTCAAAGCAATACTCAATATGTATATAGGCGGTCAGGCAACGGGAGAAGCCGCATACGACGTGCTGTTCGGCAACGTAAATCCGTCGGGTAAGCTCGCCGAAACCTTCCCCCGCAAAAACAAGGACAATATAGTAGCCAAATACTTCCCTATGGGTCCCCGCACCTGCGAGTACCGCGAAAGCATTTACGTAGGCTACCGTTATTTTGACAAAGCGAATAAGCCCGTACGCTACCCATTCGGCTACGGTCTGAGCTATACGGAATTCGAATATTCAAATCTGAAGCTTTCAGCCGAAAGCATTAACGAAGGCACGGATTTGACGGTATCCTTCAACATCAAAAACATCGGAGAGGTAGCCGGCGCAGAGGTCGCACAGCTTTACGTGCGCGACGTGGAAAGCACCGTATTCCGTCCCGTAAAGGAACTTAAGGGCTTTAAAAAGGTATATCTTGAGGCAGGCGAAGAAAAGACTGTTACCATTACTCTCGACAGCCGCGCGTTTGCATACTACAACGTGCTCATAAACGATTGGCACATCGAAAGCGGAAGCTTTGAGATTATGGTTGGCGCGTCCTCGCGCGATATTAAGCTTATCGGCACGGTAAACGTAACGTCGGCAAATCCCGACGCGCAAATTCCCGACTACCGCGAAAGCGCGCCCTACTACTACAGCCTTAAGGGCGACGAAATACCCGTCGAGCAGTTTGAAGCCGTTTACGGCGATAAGATGCCCGATAATTCGGAATTTAAAAAGGGAGAGCTTACAGCCTGCAACAGCGTCGGTCAGTGCGCGGTATCTCCTTGCGGAAGATTCCTCTACGGCGCCGCAATGATAGGAGCTAAGCTCATCTCGCTGTCTGCCGAAAATCCCGAAATGATAACCAATTCGGTAAAGGACATTCCCCTGCGCGCCGCAACCGCTATGACGGGCGGACTTGTGCCCGAAATGTCGCTTATAGGTCTTGTGGATATGGTAAACGGCCGTAAGGGCGGATTGCGCAAATTCCTCAAAGGCTTTGGCAAAAAGAACAGACACGCACTCGTAGACGAAACAGGAAAAGTAATAGAATAGAAGGTTTTGTCGGATAAACAATGAAAAAACTCAGCAATATTCTGAAAGTATCGTTTTTGATAATCGCGTTTGCAATTAGCTTGGCGATACTTTCGGCGTGCAACTCAAATCCCATTCCGAGCGAGCATTTCAACGGCAACTGCATAACCAAGGGCTTTACAAGATACTATATGCCTAACGGCGGTTACATCGACCGCGAGGATAAGGACTTCGGAGACCACTCCTATAAGGACGAAACGGTTATTAGCGAACAGTCCTGTACGCAGGACGGAGTTATTAAATACACCTGCGAGTTCTGCAAGGAAGAACGCTTCGAAACGTCCGTAAAACTGGGACACGAATACGTAGCGGTATATCATCTCGAGCCTACCTGCACCGAGAACGGCAAAACGGATTACAAATGCAATCGTTGTAACGATACTTATACCGAAATTCCAGAAAAATTAGGTCACGACTATAAGGAAACGGTATTGGTAGCCGCAACCTGTACTACCGTGGGGAGCAAGCGCCTCGACTGCAACAGATGCCATGACAGCAAGATTGCGGAAATAGATATGCTCGAGCACGATTATACCGAAACTATAATCGAACAGGCGACCTGTACCGCAAAGGGCAGCAAATCGGTTGTATGCAAAGCGTGCGGACACACCGAAATACAGGAGACAGACCTGCTTCCTCACACTCCCGACAACCTGACGCACATTGACAGCGAGGCGCACTGGAGCGTGTGCACGGTATGCAAAAATATTTACGACTACGCTAAGCACGATATAGTAAGCAAGGACGTCCCCTCCACCTGCATTGACCGCGCTTTTACCCTGTTAGAATGCAGAAATTGCGTGTATTCGAGGCAAATTATAGACGAGGACAGTCCCTTTGCCGACCACACCTATGAAGCCTACACCTGCAAGCACTGTCAACGCGACAATATGCTGGATTATCTGAGCGTATTTAACAGTAAGGGCGATAATGAAAGCAATACTATAGACATATCCTCCGAAAATACGCTTGTTTGCTTTTACGATTATCTGCTAGCCTATCATATTACAATACCTAAATATATCAGAATAACTTATAAAAGCATAAAAACCAATGCGGCAGACAGCTTTCTCGCCGAAGTAAGGCGAAAAATCACTGCTACAAACTGGCGCTTTGAAACAAGATATTTCTTTAATACCAACACAGAGGAGGTGTACTGTTTTTGCATCTCCGCAGCAAACGATAACGATTTTGTATTTTCCGAAGCGGCTACGTTTACGCCCGATAAATACGACGAGAACACCTATCTGCAATACGATTCCTATCAGTTTACTCCCAAAACCACACTGCGAGCGAGTACGTTTGACGATTTCAAATACAAAGAGCGTTTAAACACTATAAACGTTACAACCTCCGACCAGTTGTTTTTTGCGTTTGAACACGGCTACAAGCCGATAGTTGAAGCAAACTCCCCTGCTCAGAAAATGCTTAATAAAGCAAAGAACGTTGCCCGCCGAATTATGGACGATACTATGACCGACCTCCAAAAGGTCAAAGCCATATACAGCTATCTTGTAAGCAACGTAGCTTACGATTACGGCATAGTTAATCTGACAAGCGCAAACCGTCTTGCATTTTCAAAATGCTCGTCCTACTATATGGAAGGCGTATTCGACTACGGTGTAGCGGTTTGTGACGGCATTTCAAAGGCTTTCTGCGTGCTTACGGGGCTTGAGAATATCAAATGCGTGCGCGTGACAAGTACTAATCACGCTTGGAACAAGGTCTATATAGACGTAAACGGCAACGGACAAAAGGCTTGGTTCGGCACGGACGCTACCTGGGGAAATCAAGGCATAAACTACACCGAAGGCGAACAGGGCGAATATCTGACGCTTGAGGATTTTCTCTTTACGGACGAACAAAAGACAAGCAGAGGACAGACGGGCTTAAATTATGCAGACACAAATTCAAACTCAACTACCGAAGAAAATCCCTTTGAGTACTTCTACTTTGACGAAAAAGAAAACGAAAGCTGCGACTTTGTAATACAATCCGATACAGAGCTCAACGCCTTAATCGAGTATCTTAAAGAAAACATAAGCAAGTTCAGCCGCGGAAATAAAGTCACCGTCCAAATATTTATTGTCTCAACATATTGGGCTATGGATGAAATATCCGCAAATCTGTTTGCCGCGCTCAGAAAGCAATGGCTTATAGTCGGCGCATTCTCTGCGCTTACCGTAGGCACAAGGGAAATATCCTACGGCAACGCAGTTGGCTGTACGGCGGCAATAATTATCCATAATGTGTAGCCGCTTCTGTTATTTGATTTTAACCGTAAATAAAAACGCCCGATACGGGCGTTTTTATTTAACATATTTATTCTGCTTATAACTCTCCGTTGTTTACCATATCCTGCTTAACCGCATACGCAAGTTCGGGATTATCCGTCATTATCGCGTCCGCCCCGTTCTTTAACAGAGTTCTCATATCATCCTCGTCGTTAATCGTCCAGTACTGAACCGCGATGCCAAGACTGTGCGCGTAATCTATAAACGCCTTGGTCGATAAATCAAAAAATCCGTTAAAGCCCATAGGTATCTGTAAAACGTCATAGCCAAGCTTATCCGTATTTTGATTTACTCCCCACAAAAACGCATAATAGAAATTGACAACCTCGAGTATGCCTGCCGACCTCTTTACCTTGCCGCCGTATACGTCGTCTATATACTTGGATATATCGCCGTTAAAGGTGCCGACGATTGTCTTGTCCGTAATACCGAACTTCTCCATCGCGGCGTAAAGCTTGTCCATTGCTTCTTTCCCAACTCTGCCCTTGTCCTTAATCTCTATAATGTAAGTGAGGTCGCCGTCGGGACGCTGCTCCGCAAGATATGCAAGCACTTCGTCAAGAGTCAGTATGCGCACGTCATCGGGAACATTATCGATATTGCGGTACGGATATGAGCCGTCCGGAGCTTGAAAATTATATCCGAAGTTTAATGTCTTAAGCTCCGCAAGTGTTTTATCCTGCACCTTGACCTTCTTTTTGCCGAATACGATAGGTCCGTCCGACGTTCTGTCCACCTCGTGGTCGTGCATAAGCACCAAATGTCCGTCCTTTGTAAGATGCAAATCGAATTCCACTATATCCACGCTATAGTCGGGAGATTCCATACACAGCTTAAACGCGGAAAGCGTTTCTTCGGGAGCAAGGTCTCCGCCAGCACGGTGCGCCGAAAGCATAGGTCCGCTTTCGTCGCCGAGCGTGATATATTGATTGCTTCCGTCATACGTATCCACCGAACCGACTCTTGCATACGAGCCGGTAAGCGGTAAAATAAGTATGTTAAGTACAAATATAAATAAAAGCACGCTAAGGATAGGTATAGCTATCTGCTTAGCAAGCTTCTTTCGGCGTTTTTTCTCTGCCGCTTGCGCGTCCTTTTTTGCGCTTATCTCCGATAGAATGCCGTTTTCACTTCCACAGTCTTTATTTGCCGCTTCATTATCGGTAAGCGATTTAGCTTCAGCCTTGTCAGTGTTTACGTCGGCATACTCAGATACTTCGGCGTTGCCGACCTCGGTTTTAAATTCATCCTGCATAACTTTTCCCCTTATGTAGTATATTCGGTTATTAAGTATAGCATAATTATTAAAGTTAGTAAATACTTATAATTAAACAATTATATCGCTCATTATCATATGCAACACCGCTCAAATTAAAATAATTTATTTATGTAAACTAAACTACTCTCGATTTTACAAATTTACATATCAGCAATATCGAATATTAGGTATCCTCTTTTTCTTATATGTACATATGCGCATATAATCTACATAATTCACCGCACTGAAAAGAGTCGTAATAACCGACTATCTTTGTATTAAAACAGTATTTTTCACTCATATCAAATCATATTCGGTAATCATACTGCCGTCGCAGATATTGACATAGAAATTTTATTAAAGGCAGATATACACGCGTATGTTTTGGCAATAGGATAATTATGAATGCTATATAAATCATATATTCATTTGCGCAAAGCGCCCACCAAGCAAAAGATTTCGCGAAATGATATTTGAGGCGTGTAATTTTATCCGAACTGATAGCAAAGCAATCTTTTGCGCGGTAGTAACGAAAAAATGTTGCCAAATAGGTCACGCATTTTAATAAAAAAATGCGCACCATATGGCACACATTTTTTCGTTGTGTTTAGTTGATAAAAATACTGCCCACCGCAATGCCAAAAATTAATTGTTTTGCTATAACTTTCTTCATTAGCGTTCTCCTATTAGATCTTCCAATATAATTGTAGCATGAGTTATTATGAAAGAAGTTGTAAGCTCTTTACATATTTTATATTGTAACTCCGTATTTCTTTAAAAAATCTTTACATTCATCCGATGCTACTTTTATTATTTCTTTCATTAAATCGTAATCGGATATACATATGCGGTTATGCAAATCATAAATTTTATTAATAAGTTGTTCGTCAAAAACATATTCTCCTGTCAAACCATCAGTTACTGTAAGAGCTTCTCCTTTAGTCAAGTATTTTTCTCCCGTGGATAAAGTGATTCCAAAAAATCCTTTTTCGCGAATTAACTCACTATAGGCGGCATTATCTTGATACAAAAAATAACTTTCAGTTAGTGCATCATTATTATCTTTTAAATAATCTACAAAACTCTTAAAACGCGCTTCATTCGGTGGAAGACGATCGGTATCCGATGTGATATTAAATAAAGGAGTAAACGCGTCAGCATTCGTGCATTTTAAAAAACCAAGTATTTCTCTACTAATCAAGCAAACCCTTTTCGTAGTTATATTTTTACTAGAAAGTTCTTTAAGTCTTCTTGTCCATTCCAGTTCCCATCCATTATTAGACCATTCCAACTCTGAGAATCCTGTCATCGCCCAAATAAAACAGTTTGATGGTCTATTGTCATTCAAAATTTGCGTTGCCATGTTATAAAGTTCATTATAATAAACCCTAACATCCAACAGCCCAGAAGTAGAATTGGGTGGTACACAATGTTGTAAAGTTTGTTCAAATTCGTCTAAACGTCTTTGAAAATAGTCAATTCGATGCTTATTATTTGTTTCATTAATTTTTTTTATCTCATCAGCTATTTGTACAGTTTCCCCAATATCCTTTAATGCATCACCATTATTTTTAACTATTGCTAAAATTGAATTAGTGCTTAATTTATTATGTATTGACATTGAGATAATTTGAATTGTAAATCCACCGACAATAATAGCAAGGCGCTCATCAACTGTAGTCCCAGAAATAGAAACTGAACAAATAATCGAAACTATAGGAGAAAGAACCTCGAAGATTAGCAGAACTATATCATACCAAGCCCATTTTTTGCTTTTGTTCATCATTAATCACCAACCATTAATTATTTCTTGGATGTTTCAAACTCATACTTTGCTATGTCGTCAACAGCGAGATAGCCACCATCCACATAAGTAACCTGTGCATTAATGAAACTTGCTTTATCGGACAATAAAAATGATACCGTTGATGCCACCTCGTCAGCTCTGCCTAATCTCCCCAAAGGAGTAATATTCATAGACACTTCAAAAGGCCCATCCGTATCCATTTCGCCACCAATCCAACCTGCGGCTACCGCATTGACTCGAATCTTGTCTTTTTTGCCAAAGTTACAGGCAAGCGATTTTATCATATTATGAATAGCCGCTTTAGAAGCTGCATACGAAATTCCACCAAAAGATCCTCTATCGGATTCAGTACTTGTTACAATAACGATAGATGATCCAACTTTCATTTTTTTCTTTAGCTCAATCGCCATAAGCATTGGCGCATGGTAGTTCGCCCTAAAAATTTTTTCGGCCAAATCATAATCAAAATTGTTAACATCTTCCATTTCAAAAGTGAAAGCAGCATTAACAAAACCGTCAATGGAAACATTAACCTGTGCGAGTGCTGACTTCAATTTACTTAAATCAAATAGGTCAATGCATATATATTCAAGTTGGGAATTTGAAAATTCTTTCTTCAATTTTAATGCATTTTCTTCATCTTCTTTTTCATACAAACCAATAACCTTGCATCCTTCCGCAATTAAGGTTCTTGCCGTGGTTTCACCAAACCCCTCGTGGGCGGCACCGTTAACAACATAAGTTTTCATAAAAATAATCTCCTTGATTTAGTAATTTAATTGATTATGGATGTAAATAAGGATACGTTTTACAAGAACCAAGTTCCTTATATAATCTTCTTATTGCGTTGCATTTTTCTGCGTTGTGTTTATCAAGACATCCAAATTCATTCATTGTTTCCCCAAGACAGCATCCGCCACAGTGAAGTTTAACGGGACACTTTTGACAATCTAACAAATTAGTAGACTTGCGCTTATCAAGTGTTTTTACTTTATCCATATCCCAGTCAAACTGTTTTGTTTTATCGTTCCATTTTGCGACTATAAAGCAATCCATGTGATGAGCGTCTGCACCCATAAGAGCCATATCACACGCCGAAATATAACCATCAGTTGTTATATGGGGAGCCATCATAGGAGTACAGCAACGGCAGTGATGTTCAGCTTTACCATCAAAATTGATCGTTAAAAAGCTACCCCAGAACAAACCCTTTTCTTTCGCATAATAATAAGCTGGAAGATATTCGTCAACATATTTTTCCATATTAAAATGAAAATTATTGCGTTTATTTTCGTCCTCGCTAACAGGAACTTGTCCTACTGAATAAAAAAGAGGGTTTGTCCAAACATACCTTATTCCTAAAGAATAAAAGTAGTCAACCAATTCCTTTTGCTTGTCTATGTTCTTGTCGGTTATGGTAACACGAGCGCCTACCATTAAATTTCTCTCGTTCGTATTTTGAATGAGCCACTTTACATTCTCTTCTAACACATCAGCCGACGTTCTTCCAGCAAATATAGATTTATATCTTGGATTCAGAGGACGATTGTTGTTTTGTATATCTTTTGTTCCATCAAAGGACATCCACACAATATTTACATTGTCTAATATCCATACACGGATATTTTCCGTAAATACTCCATTGGTCTGAATTTCAACGGTTACTCTATCGCCACCGTTGGGGTGTCTTTTTGCATATTCGGTTATTTGTTCCATCTTGTCGAATTCTTGCGAAGGTTCACCTGGACCGTAAAACCGTATATGGCGACTTTCATTATTATCAAAGTACCAATCAATTGCATGTGTAGCAATTTCAAAATCGATGCTTTGCTCTTCTAACGCATTACGTTCTTTTGCATTATAACAATACACACAACACAGATTACATCTTGTCGTGAGAAAAAACGATAGCATTTTTTTATTACAATGAGGCATAGATTTTTTCCCAAAACTTTATACAAAATAATTATAACACAAAGACAATAAAAAGGCAAACAAACGACACTCATATAATTATATAATGCATAAGTCCGAGCAAAATCACTCGGACTTTTCGTTTATATTTTCTTCTATCGCCATACCGCCTTTCAGTACGACGATTATTCTATTGTCCGACATAACTCGGATATACTCTACAAGTCTGCGGACGGTTACTTCATCGTATTCGTTAAAGCGCATTGTTTCGTCGGAAAGTATGCTCTTTATTCGTTCTATCTCGGCGTTGACTTTTTCGTTAGCTTCCAAACGTGATTTCGTCAGTTCCAACTCTTGCCGTAGCGCCGACATCTGCCGACAAAGCTCGCTTATCATTTCTCGGAATCGCTTCGGATCGCCGTTGCTTTCGTGGCTTAATTGCACCGTCCGATCCATTTCTTCGTCAAGGTCTTTTATCTGCTTTTCCAATGACGAAAGATACAATACATCATCGTCGCCCGTTACTCCGTATGATAGGTTAGATATTATCAAGTCCAATACTTCTTGCCTATGCTCAACAGCTTTATTCAAAGCGCGACAAATAGCGTTTTGTAACTTTGTTTCTTCCACGCTAACGGAATGAAAGCAATACTGTGTTCCGTGTTCTACTCTGCTTAAACACCGCCACACTTTACGGCTTTTGCCTTTTTTCGTCCACGTCATTCTGCGGTACGGACTACCGCACTCGCCGCAAACAAGCAATTCTGTCAAAGCGAACTTGCCACTGTATTTCCCTTGCTCTGTTATCGACTTATCCGCCGTTTTGCGTTTACTGCCACGCCGTGCGACTTCCCTTTGCACCAGTTTGAAAGTATCTTTGTCTATAATTGCCGGATGGTTATTTGTTATAAGGTACTTCGCCATCTCTCCGCGATTCTTCTTGACCTTTTTGGATATGGGGTTTTCGGTAAAAGTCTTTTGTAACAGCATATCGCCGCAATACCGCTCGTTCGTCAAGATATTATGAATTATCTGCAAACTCCACTCGGTCTTGCCTTGCGCCGTCAAAATACTATTGCGTTCTAAATACTTTTTGATTTGGTCAAGGCTGTTCCCGTCAAGATACATTCTGTAAATGGTTTGTATATGCTCGGCTTCTTCGGGTACGATTTCGGGTTGCCCGTCTGTGCCTTTTCTATAACCTAATATGTTATACCGAAAAGCAAACGTACCCGTACTCATTCTTTGCCGGATTCCCCACCGCACATTCGCGCTTATATTCTCGCTTTCGGCTTGCGCCATAACGCTGTAAAATCCGATAAGCATTTCATTGTCTACCTTTAACGAATCAAGGTTTTGTTCTTCAAAGAATACTCCTATCCCCGCCGCTTTCAGCTTACGGACATACCGCAAACTGTCAACGGTATTTCGCGCGAAACGCGCAACCGATTTTGTAAGTATCAAATCAATCTTACCCTTATCGCAATCGCGCATCATTCGCAGAAAGTTCGGTCGCTTTTTCGCCAAAGTACCTGTTATACCTTCGTCGGCGTAAATATCCACAAACCGCCATCGCGGGTTTTTGGCTATCGCTTCCGAGTAATGAGCGACTTGCGCTTTATAACTCTCAATCTGATCGTCACTGTCGGTAGACACACGGCAATAGGCGGCGACGCGCAATAAAGCGTTTTCGTTGTTATGCTTTATAAGCAACGGGTTAGCGTCTATCTTCGTTACTATTTTTCTAACTTGCGCTTCCACTCAAACCTCCTATTTCCGTTTCGCTTATTTCGATACCGCCTAAAAATCTTATCGTCAGCATTCCGTCTTTGTGAACGTTTATTCGTTCGATAATCTTACGCAAAAACTCTTTGCTCGCATATTCCTGCTCTTTGGATAATTGCTCGGCGATAAAGGCGGCTATCGTATCGTTGGCATTGTAAGTACAAGCCGAAAATTTCAACGACGCACACTCCATAATAAGTTTTTTAACTGCCTTAAAGCTCGGCGTGCGTGCGTTCATAAATCTGCCTATTTCATTAGTATACCGCATAATCTCCTGCGTTTTCGTATAGGTCGGCTCGCTCGATTCCTTATACAATAGTTGCGGGTTTTCGCAAACCGCACTCAACACTTTTTTAATACCGCAAAAAATATAATTGTCGTCTATGTATTTTCCACATTTGCAACTATCACTGCAATACCATTTCTCTCGCGTTCCCCAAGCAACTCTGCGATGAAACAATTTACCACAATCGCCGCAATAAACTGTACTTTTGAGATATTCTATAATTTCGGGCAGTTTATTCTTCTTATGCCCTTTATCGTTTTTCTTGCGGTTGGCTTGCTCAAATGAATCTTTATCTACAATGGTTGGGTATCCATTTTCGCCTATATACTTACCGTTTTGAATGATACGAACAACGTTGTTCTTATTCCATACGCTCTTATTTTCAAAAAAGACAACACCGCGTTCGGTTAAGTCTGCGGCTATCTCTTTTAGAATTCTACCGCTCAAATATGCGGCGAAAATTTGCTTTACTATCTCCGCTTCCGTCGGAACAACAACAATTTTTCCGTTCACTGCTTCGTAACCGAAACTTATCATTCTATTAGCCATAACTACCCCCGTACGTTTATCTTTAATTCAAGACTGCATTTCAGCAAGAAAGTCAAAACGCCGTCCGCTTCCGCAAATACCGTATCTATGATTTGCGAGAAAATCCCCTCATCCATTTCGGTTATGCTCTCCGCGCTTTCCGCAAGAACACGTTTGAGTTCGCGCATTTTTTCGATACACAATTCGTCCTCATCCTCATTGATGAGTTTAAGTCTGCGGCTACGCAACTCGGTTATGCGGTTTTTATATTTATCCGTTTTTTCAAGATGCGTTATTTCGTCTATAACCCCGCTTGCGAACAATTCCGCATATACGCTGTTTTGTTCGGCAAGCGACGCTATCTCCGCATCGATTTCCGCTATCTTATTATTTCCCGAATTTACTTTGACTTTTAACGAATTAAGCAAGGCTATCGTTTCGTCAACAACCGTTTTCACATTTTGCTTCAACGTATTATACATTTGCACAAACGCCGACTTTATCTCCATATCTGTATAAATAAGCGACGTGCAATTATGCGCGTCTACCGTCCCTTTGTTCGCGCATATCCATACCAACTCTCCCGATTGCAAGTACCGTTTCTTATACGCTCTGTTACAACAACGACACTTTAATTTTCCCTGCAAAAATAATTTTTCCGTATTCTTTTTCGGATGATTTTTGTCGCGTTCGGCTTTTATTCTCTTTACGGCTTCAAACATTTCCCGCGATATTATAGGCTCGTGCGTATTCTGCGCATAATACATCGGTAATTCGCCTTTATTCGGATGAGAGCGAAGCGGTAAGATTTGCGGCGTGTAGAATTTTTGCATTAGCATATCTCCGACATACCGTTCATTGGTAAGCATATATTTTATGCCGCTCATCGTCCAACGCATATTGCCTTGTTCTGTATGTCGCATTTCTTTAACAATATTATTTGCTCCCATACCCGAAAGATACAGCTCGAAAACTTTTCGTATTCGCGCCGCTTCTTCCTCTACTATTTTCAATTCGCCGTTTTCAAGCCTATAACCATACGGAACATTGGGTGGAACGAAAGTGCCGCTTTCCATTCTCATACGATTGGATACCGCCATACGCCGCGATGCCGACATTGCTTCGTTTTGTGCAAACGCACTTTTAATATATACAATCATTTCGGAATTCATAAGCGCGGTATCTATATGGTCGTTTTCAAAATACACGCTCGTACCGTAAGATTTCAACGCCCTTATAGACTCCAAACATTCGAGAGAATTGCGGGCAAATCTCGTTACGCTCTTTACAAGTATGCGGTCGATTTTACGGTTTTTCGCGTCTTTCATCATACGCTTAAACTCGTCGCGCTTAATTATTTCCGTACCCGTAATTCCCTCGTCGGCGTATATATCCACAAGCGTCATTCTATCGTCGCAACGTATATAATCCGAATAGTACCGAACTTGCGCAAAAAACGAATTGGCTTGATCTGCCGAATCCGAACTCACACGGCAATATGCCGCCACGCGAATCAAGTTCTCTATTCGTTTCGTGGGGTTAATTATTCTTATTTGTCTTGCCGTATTTTCCATACTGCCTCCTATTTTATCGGTATCGGGACACATCCCGTTTTTTCGGCGTTCTTTTGATTGATTCGTTCCAATATCTCTGCCGTTACTTTTCCGTCCGTATATAATTTTCTCAATACGGACAATGCCATAAGATAAATGATTTCGTTATGCTGTTTCTCCTCTACGCTTACCGTAAAATACTCCTTGTATTGACGGATAGAACGTAGGCGGCATAGACACTTACGCTCCATCTCTCAATGGTGTACTCCGTGACTATGCCGTTTGGCATCACGATATTTTAGCGGCTTTCCGCTATTCCGAATGACTATTTATCGTTTGGCTCGTATTGTTTTCTCAATACTTCAAAGCCTGCCGTTATTATAGCGACTTTGGTTATACTGTGCTTTTCCAAGAACTCGTCTATTTCGTCCGCGAACTTACGGTCTATGCTCGTTCCCCAAACTTTGCACTTTGCTTTGCGCTCGTCCTTATGTTTTTCCTCATAAGTGCGTTTTCTTTCCCGTTCGGGGGTACTTTCTTTACGTTCCATACCTTTTCTCCTTACACATAAATAAGCTCATTCAAGATTTCTTCTTCGATTCGGTGTTTTATTTCCGTTTCGATTTGCAAATCTTTCAAAAACTTGCCCGTCTTTTTGTACTGCTCCGATGCCGACAGTTTTGCGTACATCGTTTCATATAAACGTTCTGCCTGTCTGTCTATACCGTGCAAGTATTCGGGAAGATTGGCAATCGTCCAATCAATGCCCTTTTCTTCAAGGTACTGCTTTCTAAGCGTTCCCCACTTACCATACACTTGCGGTTTCTTATCCACCATCATTTGGTACGCTTTGATTTCCGCAACGGTCATACCTTCGTCGCTCTGTGCCTTTCTCAAAATATCTGCCTTATTCATAACAACCTCCTACGTTTTATATTCTTGTCGTATTGATACGACGGCATGTTTATTATAGACTTGTTAGTTTCTTTTGTCAATAGGTTTTGCGTAAGTTTTTAGCCGACAACCAAGAATTTTTTTATCGGGATAGGATGCGCCCGTTGTAGAGCGCAACCGCACCGGTAATTCCTTTACGTTACAAGAGCCGCTATTCCTCTGATAAGGAACGGACACGCAACAACGATTACCGCGATAACCACCAAGCCGATTACATAATTTATAAGCATTTTCTTTGCTTTCTCTTTCTCCTCGTTCTTTTGGGCAATGGCAATCATTACGCCGATGATAATACTCCAAACTCCTGCCGAAGCCAAAAGCACCCACCACATATACGGCTCATATTGCTCAAACAAATATTCAATGTAGTTTGTAACTTCCTCATACTGATCGCCAAGCTCTTGCTTGTAGCTATCTCCACATATCGTGCAAGTATAAGTTCTCGTTATTTTTCCGTTAGATGAACTCGATTCTGTGATATTGTAGTTATGCCCGTTTGCAATTATCTTCGTTTCAAATATGTCACCGCAAATTTCACAAGTGCTACACCGTAAACCATCTACCGTACACGTTGGTGCTTTTAATACCTCAGTAATATAATTGTGTCCTGTTGGATAATCTCCTGCTTTTTCAATTTTTGAGTTACAAACACTGCAAGTTAAAATCATATATCCATTCGCAGTACAAGTAGAAGGTATCGTTGTAACCGTATATTTATGACCTATTGCAGTTAATGTTTCTTCGTATGATTGATTGCATTGGACACATACATAAACACATCTGCCATCTATCGTGCAAGTTGGCGATGTGGACTCACGTAGTTTGTAGCAGTGGTCTATACTAAAACTGTATATTTTCTCTTTCCCACTACCATTACACAATCGCAATATATGATCACCCTCAGACTTTATCCACATAGATTTCTCATAAGGTTTACCGTCAAGCGTAGCCACTAAGTCATCGCCTTCCCACAAAAAATAAACAGAGTTATCATACTCCGATTGAATCATCTCGCAATCTATATTTGTATCTATAAGATTTATCCAACGTGTTGCAGTGCGATTTCCTACGGAATCAACCGCATAGAAATAGTACTTTCCTTCTATTGAATTTTGAGAAATACTTAACGACTCAGATTGCGCACATTCAAAAGTTACCATATTTGGCTTTTTATAATACAATTTTGGCTTATTAATATCTTTAACTATAACTATAAAACCCGTATTTGTATCTTCTTCAAATGTATTTAATGAGCTTTCCATTATAGGCGGTGTAGTGTCAACACAGATTTTTATGGTACATTCTATATCTGCTGAGATAATTTCTCTTTGCTCCCCTACGTTTTCTGTCCAAGTCGAAAATCCTTTATAAATTATGCTATATTCCCCATCATCTAATGTGACATTACAAAAATTTATAGGACAAGAATAAATCGTTTCTCCAAAACTATTCTTAACTTCAAAACCAACAACATTAAAATTGGATTTTGCTCGAACTTGCAATGATTTTATCCCTACATTATTTACCCATATCTCATTATCCGAATTGGTTACGATATCAGTATTCAGCTGAAAAGCAATTTCGCACTTTTTTCCGCCATCGCTACTCCTAATTTCTTGAGATTTGTTAACATTATTTTCGGACAAATCATTATCTGCATTATCTAAATGATACGTGTAGCTAAAAATAGCAGTCTGAGTTGTTGTGGTCGCCGCACTCGCCGTTGTCGGTTCGTCTGTAATTACGGCAAGTAAGACAAGTAATGCCATAAACAAGACAAATACTGCGCCCGTTAAAAAACCTTTCGTTTTAACTCTCACTTTGTTCCTCCTCTTACTTTTCTTCGCTGAATAATTCTCTTGCATATTTCCCTGCCTGAATGCGAACACAAGCGCGAAGTTCAGTCGAGCCTACGAAAAACGCTTGTCCCGTAACCGCCGAAATAATCATGCGCTGTTCCTCATCATTAAAACTGTCGCCTGCCCTATACACGTCCAAGACGTCTTTCATATCGGGTGCAGACAGTTTGAATATAAACGTGTACTGACTGTTCTTTATAATCGCACTCGTCTTTCCGCGCAACTCCTCGTTCGCGTTCCAATCGGCGATGTTCTGCGTTGCCGGAATAAAACTGCCGTTGTACTTACGAATACGCTTACTCATCGAATAGAAAAAGTCTAACGCTATCGGGAATTTTGGATCAATATATAAATGCGCTTCGTCCGCTATAATAAGCGTTCGCAAGTTCGCCCCGTTCTTGTTCCGCTCTCTCGCGTTTATAACTTCCTGCTCTATGAAGCGGAATACCAAAAGCATTTGCGCGTTCGCCACTACGTTGTTCTTATTCGCAAACAGCGACTGAAAGTCGAAGTCTATAAGATTTGCGTTTACTTGCAACGTACTCGGCGCGTTCCATATATCGCTGTATCTGCCATTGACGAACTTTTGCAAGTACAGTTCCGCCGTTCTCATATCTCTTTTCGTCAGTTCGTCCATTTGCGCCGTATCCTTGCTTTGCAACGTTTCGAGCAAGTCCGAAAACAACGGGAAGTAATCTGCGGGGAACTCCGAGCAGTCCGTATTTTCCGTTATACCCATACGCTCGTATGTTTCAACGGTAAGATTGTTTATAAGCTCTATAACATCGAGCGGCGCGTCCGCAAGCACTATTTTGAAAAACGATTCAAGCATTTTTAAGTGCGTATTGAACGTAACCTTGCTGTCCGCTACGCTACCGTCCTCCGTTAAAATCTTGTAGATGTGGAACGGGTTAATTCTGCCCTCTCTCGCGTTTCCCACGTTGATTACATTACCGTAAAGATTGCGCGTTAAAGCAAGATACTCGGCTTCGGGGTCGAGCATTATTACTCGTGTTCCGTTCGTCCACTCGTTCAAGATAAGGTTTTTCAAGAAGTATGATTTACCCGATCCGGACTTTCCGATAATAAACGCGTTACTGTTCTGATACAAATTGCCACGCTTCCAAATATTGAAGATAAACGGAAAACCGCCCTTGTTATTTTCTCCAAGCAAAGTGCCGCCCTCGTCCATAACGAAAGTACGCACAAACGGAAACACCGCCGCAAGCGACGAACTGTTTATCCCGCGCTCTTGACTTTTGAGCGTAGACACGGGCGATACTGCCGCAGACTTAAAGCCCTCGATTTGCAAGCCGTATAAAGTTGACGGTCGGAAATTGCCCGTAAGCATTGAACGACGCGCCGCTTTCTTATAGTTGTCGTTGCCCGTATAGTTGTAAGCCGTTACCGTAAGCGTTACGTCGAACAAGCTCTCGTTCTCGGTCTGCAATGCGTCCAAAAGCGTGTCCATTGTCGCTCTGTGCGTTTGTGCGCTGTTCGCTTCGCTGGCCTTGTCCGATATAATCTGTTTTGTTTCCATCTCGCCGATACATTTGTCGATACGGCGAATTGCCTTAAACTTGTCAACGGGTTTAACGTGCATTACCACCTTTGTGTTTGGTATATTAAAAAGCTCTGCACCCCAAGCGTTCTTTACACGCAAGGGATAATCCGATACCGCCAATACTGCGGCTTCCGTTCCGTCCACCTTATATCTGTTTGCGTGGAATATAATCTCTTGCGGCTTTACCCAAGCGAGAAGCTCGTCATCTTTCAAGTCCTTGATTTCACGCTCGTCGAAGTTGCGCGAAAAGCTGTATTTCAAGAACACCGCCGTGTCGCGCATATTCAGAAGCTGTGTTCCGAGTCCGCACTTTGCGATTTCGCTCGCCACGTTTACCGCCGTGCTTTCCAAGTCAAGCTCGTTTCTGCCGTATATAATAATGTAGTAGTCTGAAAGATACTGTTTGCGGATATTGTTGAGTTTGTCGATACGGTCAATGCGCTCGGTCAAAATGTTCTCTTTAATAATCTTGATACACTTTTCCTCGTCGCTGTCCTTTGCCGCCGACAACCGCGCAAACAACTCACTTGAAAACTCGTCCAAGTTTACAGGGCGGTCTATCTTTACAATGTCCGCGCTTTGATTTTGGTCTAACAGCTTCAAGGCGTTTGCAAAGTAGTTGATGTCAATATTCTGCTGTACCACATCTTCGATACCGAAGTTCTTTTGTCCTACCTTAATCACTCTGCCGAACATACCGCCGCGATAAGCAATTAGTCCGCTTTCCTTTATTTCTTTCAAATCCACAAGCGCATCCACGCTTTCCTTTGCGTTCTTTGCTTCTAACGTGTATTTCTTTTTCGAGAATAGGAATCGTATATTCTCGTACACGCAAGTGTAAAAGATACCGTCGGGCGTAGGGATAAACATACCCACAGCCACAAGACCGAGTATTACGGCGATTACCCATTGCCCCATTGTTACGGCGATAAAGATAATGCCGAACACGATAAGCGCAACGATAATGTCCGCCATAGAGTAACACTTCCACACGGTATTCTTTACCTTGATTTTTTTAGGTATAATACGCATTATTCTCCACCTCCTTCGGTTGCGCCCGTATCTGCGCTTCCGTCGTCTGAATATTTCTCGTCGCCGCCGCTATCCGAACTACTGCTGTCCGAACTGCCGCCACCGTTATTGTTTGAATGCCTATTGTGTCTTACTGCGTGGGCTATGCCCTTAACGCCTTTCCACGCCAAGCCAATCGTCATTGCACTTGCAACTCTGCCGCCGTAGTATGCGCTTCTTAACCAACCACCGCCTGCGTGCATATCGTCGGCGGTTCCGAACAACCTTGCAAACAATGTCTGCCCTGCCGGAATAACCATAGCACCGCCGACTATCATAAATATCGTGAACACGGAATTACCGAAGCTACCCACGTTAGGAATACTCATTGACTGTATGAGCGGCAACAAAAGCACAAACACGTTCACGGACAATACCGCGCCGTAGGCAAGTATGATTTTCGTTACAAATTGTTCGCGCCAATTCTTAAACCTTGCCCCATCGTCAAGCGGAAGCGTTGACATTGCAACGGGCATACAGAAATACAAGTAAATGATTTCGTACACCCTTTTCGCAAGATTGAGTATGGCGATTATAAGCGCAATGCCGAGCGCAATGCTCGATATAAGCGCGGGCAAATACATAAACGTATTCGGGTTTACCATACCGTTGCATTTCCACGAAGTGGGCCACACGCCGAAAAGCGCGGCGTTGTAGCCACCGAAAATATCCGATACGGATAAGCTCGTTACATTGATTTTATTAATGTTGTAACCGTTTATCCAATTCCCCACACACGCATTAAATAGCGCGTTTGAGAGTTTATTTGAGTTGTCGATTTGGAATATTCGGGCAAGTAACTGTAACAACGAATTAGCAATTAAAATCCCCAAGAACACGACCGCGAGCATAGCCATAGTGCCGAGTAAAGCCAAAAAGAATTTGCCGACTATCGTACTTACGTTTCGGTTGTTCGCTATCATATTCTTGACTAAACCTACTATCGTGAAGATACAAGTCAGACCTACCGCCAAAATGAAGATGCACCAAAATATCGTGCCTACCGTCGAATTGCCTGCAAGGTACTCGATTATGTTTACGGACTGTCCGTTTACTCTTACGTTCGTTACTCCTGCGATCGCCGAGAATATTTCCATAAGCCCGTCTATAAGCTGTAACAACCATAAGAACAGTTGCAGACAAAGCTCTTGAAAAAATATAAGCATTTTTCCTCCTTTCCGAAAAAGTCAAGGCGGCAAGTTGCCCTGCCGCCTTGTTCGGAATTATTGTATTCTTACGCGCCTACCCAAGCGGAAAGCCCGTTGATAAGCAACGGCGCGCCCATTGCCACGACGAATATAATCACGATACCGATAATAAGGTTTTTGACCATATCACGGGCATTTATCTTTTCTTCGTTTCTGTGCGCGATTGCAATTTTGATGCCGATATACGCGCCCCAAATAACGACGACCGCCGCAAGCGCGATTACTATGTACAGCCAAAAGCTGTCCATTAAGCCTTTGAGTTTTTCGACGATTTGCGCAAGGCTTCCGTTCAAGCCTTCGTCCGCCGCTAACAAATTTATATTAAACACTATTCTCTGTTCCTCCTCTTATTTCTGTGCTTTCTTTGCCTTGATTTTCTTGTATGCAATGAATCCGCCGACGCCGCCGAGCGCAAGTACGACAAGAATTACAAACAACGCAATTGCCGTTCCGTTGCCGCCCTTTTTCGTTTCGGTTAAGTCCGTATTAGGCTCGTCGGGTTGGGGTTCGTCGGGAATCGTAGGCTCGGTGGGCTGTTCGGGTTCGTCGGGCGTTGTAGGCTCATTGGGTTCGTCGGGTATTTCGGGTTCTTTCGGTTCGTCGGGATTTTCGGGCTGTTCGGGTTCGGTAGGTTCAACGGGTTTTTCCTGCGCCATTACCACTACCGTCTTTAACTGTTCGCCGTTCTCGTCCGCAAGCGTGATAATGACTTGTCCGTAAAACTCGGAATAGTCAATTTTGTTGCCCGTTTCTTTTCTCTCCGTTACGTTGCCTTCTTCGTCCGTGAAAGTTACCGCAAAGTATCCGCTTTTCTTATCGCCGCAGTTGCAAATGCGTAACACGATAAGGCTCATATTCTCGCTGTCGTCCATAGTCTGAATTTCGTAAGCGTGCTTATGAATTTCGGGGATGACGGGTTCTTCGGGTTCGGGAATATATCCAATGTCGCCGCTCGTTACATAGTCCGAAAGATAGCTGTAATTGCAGTCCACACAAATATGGCGCGTATAGCCAAGACTGTCGGGCGTTGCGGGGACAAGCACGTCCAAATACTTATGTCCTTTGGGCTGTACATAGTCCGTTACGAATCTGTCGCCGCAGTCATTACAAACATGGTCGGTATAGCCGTAGGTTACGCACGTCGCCGCGTTTACCGTTTCGGTATAGGCGTGTCCGTTCGGCTCGGTATAGTCCGCGATATAACTGTCCGCGCAAGTCGCACAAGTGTAGGTCGTAAAGCCGCCCGTCAAGCAAGTAGGCTCGGTAATTACCGCTTCGTAGGTATGACCGAGCGCATCGATATAGTTGTCGAAAAACACATCTTCGCAGACAGAACAGGTATGCTCGGTATATCCTCTGTCGGTACAAGTGGGTGCGACTTCGACTTCCTTATAATCGTGTCCGATTTCGTCCGTATAGTTGTCCGAATACTCATAGCCGCATACGGTACAGAAATGCGTCGTATAGCCTTTATGAGTGCAAGTATTGGGTACGACTACCACCTCGAACGTATGTCCCTTTGCGCTTTCGGTCTGCTCGGTGTAAGTATGTCCGCAGTCCGTACACGAATACAGCGTATATCCCGCCGTCGTGCAAGTTGCCGCTACAACCGATTCGGTGTAGTTATGCCCTTTGGCATCCGTGTAGTTGTCTTGCTTTTCGTCGCCGCAGTCTGCGCAGATATATTTCGTATAGCCTTGATCGGTACACGTTGCCGCGACTTCCGTCTGTTCGTATGCGTGGTTACAGCCCGAATCCGCGCTTGCCGTTTTTGCCGTAGTAAAACCCGTACACAAAAAACCCGTAAAAAATAACGCTACACTTGCCGCGAGCGTTACAACCGTTGATTTAATTGTTTTAGTCATTATATCCTCCATAAATTTATTTGTTCGCTTGGTTTTGAAGTTCCAAGAGTTTGGGTAGTTCGCCATTGATGTAGTCGGCAACTTCCCGTATCTTTTTCATCTTGTGCGGCTTGTTGTTGTAGTTCTCCTCAATCATAAACAGTAAAGCGACGATACTGTTTAAGTCCGCATTTAACACCGCTTGCTTGTCGTCGGGGTTAAGCATATTCGCAAACTCTTGCAGTTTGAGTTGTATATTTTGCTCTATGCTTAACCACTTACAGTCAAGGTCGTCAAGTTTCTTTTGCCGCTCGATTTCTACGGCGTTCTCACGGTTTTCTTCTTCTACTATCGCCGTTAAGAGCCGTTCATTCTCGTTGCCGCCGTTCTTGTTCGCTATATCGAAAACGTACTCGTTCTTATCGAACAGCACCGCTTCGCGCTTGGCAATACTCGCCTTACCCTCTTTGAAGTAAATATCTTTGAGTTCGTATGACGGTGTGAATACCGTCCATATAGGCTCGTAGCCACGCACCGATACAATGGCGTCGCCTTTCTCATTTCCGTTCAGTCGTTCAAGCATACCAACCGTTATAAGCGGTTGGTTGCTCGCGCCCGTATTGCTCGACGCAGGGTTTTCCGCGTTTGTATTGACCGAGAAATTTTTGACTTTCTTTTGTCCGCATAGTTCCGAAAACTCTTTGCGCGTGTCGCTGTCGTCCGAGCCGATAAAGATTTTTACGTTACAGTTGGTCTTGATAATATCGCCTATGTCTTTACCGTACTTTGCCGTAAGCTGTGAATACGCTTGAAGTACAAACAAGAAGCGAATACCGCGTGAACGCGCTACCGTTACCATACCCTCGATATTGTCGAACTTGGGTAAGTTCGCAAACTCGTCAAGTATGAAGTAAGCGTTACGCTTTAATACCGCCGTGTCCGTCTGCTCTCTGCGCAAGTTCAAGTTCGCTTTCTCTACAAGCTCTTTATACATCTGCGTGATAAACAGCGTTACAAACCTATGGCGCGTAAACCTTTCGTCCGGCACGATAATAAATACCGCGCTCGGTTCTTCGTCGATATTTACAATGTCCAAATCGTTCTCGCTCGTAAGCGACATAATACCGTCGTCCGACAACTGTTGCATATAGCTGTTGACTTCCGACAAATAGCTCGTGAGCGTTTTGTCGCTTGTGATGAGTACCGTATTTACAAGTCCGCGTACCTTTGAAAATTCGTCGCGCCCTTTGAGTAGGTATTCCTTTAACGCCGTTGTATCTTCCGAGCAGTATTTAGTGATATTGTGGTAGATGTTGAAAAGCAAAAGCTGTTTTTCTTCCATCTTGCCCTTTATACAGTCCTCGCAAAACGCAAGCACCAATCCGAATATAAGGTTACGCGCACCTTCTTCCCAAGTCGGTTGGTCTTTGTTCTGAACGGGACACAAGGTATAAACAAGGTCTTGCGCGTTCTCGTAGATTTCGTCCTTTAACTCCTGCATCCTCGTCCGCGCGTCGCGTAACGATAAGAAAACTTCGCCTGCACCTATGTACTTTCCGTCCTTATGCTGCAAGTGATATTCGAGTTCCTTTACCAATCGGATACGGCGTATAAGCACGTTCATAGGATTCCACCGCTGTGAACTGTACGGTTCGCGCAAATCGAGTACCGATATTTTATAACCGTCTTTGATTAGGTGGTTTGCGTGTTTTTCGTACAGTTCCTTTTTCGGATCGGATATGACAAGGCTCGGCTTGCCCTTACTCCGTGATAACACGGAAATGTTTTGGTCAACGAAGCCCGTCGTTTTACCACTACCCGTCGTTCCGACGATCAGCGCGTGAAGTTGGCTCGTCGTGATAATTTCCAATTCCTTGCCTTTCTTTTCCGCGCCAATTACTATTCCGTCGTTTCTCTCTTGCGCGCCGTTCCAATTCGTTACCGTAAACTCTTTCAGTTTTTTCAACCGTTTCGCCGACAGCCACTCGGTATCTTCCAAGTCGTTCTCTTTGAGCGCGATATTTTGCGCGTCGATTCGGTAAAGCATAAGAAAGCCGACAAGCAACAGTCCGTTGACTACTCCAACCGTAAGCCAATAGTTCTTGTTGCCGAATATGCCGCCGAAGTCCTTACCGAACAAAGCAAACAAAAACGCTACAAGCACGCTTACGAACACCGCGATAAAACCGCCGACCGTAGCCCAAGTTTTCCAAGACTTTTTCTTTCTGTGCTTAAATGCTTCTTTTCTATTCAATACTTGTTGTTCTCCTCCTTTTTAGATTGTTGCGTTTCCGCTTGCGCTTCCTCTCTTTCGCGCTCGATTTCCTTTTCAATGTCTTGTAAGCGGTGCGAAAAGTCGCGCTCTATAAGCTCGCTTTCTTGCCCGAAAGAGTGAAAGAATTTATCCAAACGCCGCCCCACGTTTCGTTTCGATATACAGAGCCTGCGTTTGAGCTTATTGTCGTTTGTCTTGTACCGCTTGTTCGGATCACGCTCGAAGTATTCGGGCTTTATAAACTTGCAAAGGTTAAGTACAAGATTGCCCTGTCTGCGCTTGTAGTCCGCTTCGATTGCTTCGATTATCTTGATATGGCTTTCGTCAATCTTGTGATGATACTTCGGCAGTTCGCGTTCTATCGTCTGCGGCGAAGTGTTCGCGCCCGACAGCGCGTATTCCTTTCCGCAGATATTCTCAATGACGCGCCGCTTTTCGTCAAGCCGTTCGTAAAACCGCAAGTCTGCTTTCCGTGCTGTCTTGTCGTGGTCGAGAAGCATTTTTACGATTTTGTCTACGCGCGGTCTGAACGCTTCCATATCTTTGCTTCCGTAGGTCAGCCTACCCGTTTTCGGCAAGTCTTTCGCAAGCGACAAGATTTCCTGCTTGATTTCGTCCGTGCTATACATAGCCGTTTTCACGCAAGTCATATTCCGTAGCTTTTTCAGACTGTCGTCCCTTGCCTTGTGAAGCTTGTCGCGCTCGTCGTCCGCAAACAGTCCGAGCCGTACAAACATATTGTCTATTGCCGCGCCGCTTATCTTGCCTTTCGTTCGATAGCCAAGCGTTCCGTCGTTGTTCTTGAATTTCGGCTCTTTCTCCCAAAATACAAAATGAATATGTAGATGGTGCGGTCGATCAAAATGCAAGGCGCACATCAAGTCGATATTGTTCGGGTTAAGTCCCGACTCGCGCAAGAACGTAGGAAAGATATTTTTGACAAGTTGTATGCACTTGTCGGGCGTGTCTATCTTTTCGGAATCGTGTTCGTTAAACGATATAAAGCCGTGCCAAATATTGCCCTTGTTGGCTTTCGCCCGTGCTTTCATTTCGTCAACTTCTTCCTGCGGTATCATACCGTTTTGATTAAACACGCCCGTGCTTTTCTGCAAATACTCTAATGCCGTGAATTTATTGCCTACGCGCTTGCCCTCCGTAGTGATGTAGTCGTACACGTTCTTCTCGCCCGACATATCGTAAAAAGCACGTTCCGTCGCGTTCTTGTTTCTGTCATAGTCCGACGCTTTTTTCGACAGCGAATACGGTGTGTATTTCAAGTCGAATATAATCGGTTGGTTGTTAGCCATTAGTCCTCCTCGTCCATTTCGTTCAACCTGTCTATCTCGTACTTCGTCATATAGGTCGGCGTGTCGCGCATAGCACCGCTGTCAAACTTAATCGCCGACGGCGGCTTGCCTTTCAGCTCTGCGCTCTTTGCGTTAAACAGCGAACATACAAGCGATTTACTTATTGTCGTGTTCATTATGATTTCTTGTAACAGTCGCACTACTTCCGCAATGTGTTCGTAGTGGTCGTTCTCCGTACTTATCTGAACAGCCGATTTTTCCGTCGGCTGTTCGTAAGGCTCGGCGTTCAAGGTTTTCTCCCCAAACTCGTCCTCGATAAGTTTCGGCAGTCCGTATGACAGCGCGTTGTTCAGTACGCTTGCTCGGTTGTTCGCATAGTGCGGCAAAGTCATAAGGCGGTCTATCATCTGCCAATTTTCCTCGTCGCGTAAACGAAAGTAAATACTCGCGTTGTGCGCCGATTGTTTCAGTTTTCTGCCCATATTCTCTCCCAAGAAAATCGGGTTTCCCGATTGTTCCGTGAGCCGCACGGCAAACTTCAAAATTGACTAAATCTTTGATTTTGGCTATTTTCTTTACCTGCTTGCAAAGTTTACGATTTAGCCAAAATCGGTCGAATAGTCCTATACGAAGTTTCCGCTATACCGCCTGTTGGTCGTCTTTGCTCGCGGTAGAGTTTTTCTTGCCGCCGTTGGCGTTTACCGTTTTAGGTCGTCTGCCCCGTTTCTTATGCGTTACGGGCTTGTCGTTTTGCGCCGTTTCTTCCGCCGCGCCCTGCGCGTCTGCCGATACGATAATAAGTTGCGATACCACATTAGTTTCGCTTACCGATACTTCTTCGGTCGTTACTCTCTGGCGCATACCCTTATACTTTTCTGCGACAATCGCGCCGCCGAGTTTGCCGTTTTCTCTGTCGCGTATTTCCGTATCGAGCGCGGCTTTAACGTAAACGAATACGCCCTTTAAGTATTCGTCCTTACTCTCCATAGGCTTCCCATTAAATACATAGCCGCACACGGCTTTTATAAATTCGCCCGCTTGTTTGTCCGTCATTTGTTCGACAAGATTGCCGAACGACTTTTTGAATTTGAAGTTTTGTTCTTTCATTTTTGCTCCTTGTGATTTTAGATTTCGTTACCCCAACAATCCCACCCATCTGCATACTGTCTTGCAAACAACTCTATTCTCGGTCTGTCCCCGAACAGTTTTACAATGCGTTCTCTTATAATAGGCGGTTTTACAGAATGTCCCAATCGCGGGTGCATAACAATTTGCCGTACTGTTTTATCTGTGCTTTTAATGTGTCCGCGCATACCGAGCAAACACAATTCCGCGTTAGATTTCGTATAACTTCCCATACCCGCAAGCGGGCTGCCGTCTTTCTTTGTTTTTACCCAAGTGAACGCGCACGTTTTATATTTGAAGCCCCACGCTTTCATTACTTTTATCGCGTCGGGTAAACACGGCATCGTCGCCCACATAAACAGTGCACAATTTTTATCTGCCAGCCTCTTAATATCAAGCGCACATATCTCATTGGTCGGCATTGTGCCGTAATGTTTTTCGGGCGCAAAGTGTCCGCCGTTCTTTCCCTTGCCCCACGCATACGCCCACGGCGGATCTGCATAAATGATTTCGTACCGCTTGTCCGTAGAAAAAATATCTTCTCTCATTATGTTTTTGCATTTGCTCCAAAATGTTTTTTACTTACGCTTTCTCGTGCCGGTACAACCGCAATATTGCCTTTGAGTCTGTCAATCCGCTCTATCGACTGCCTTGCCATAATCTCGTATAAAGCATTAGGCTTTTCGTCGCGGTATTGCCCCGACGACTTAAACACGCGCATAAGTTGTTCCGCGTCGCCGCCAACAAACATAGCAAGTCGCGCCATTAAAGCTCGCTCGTCTTTTTCTTCGTTGCCGAACATCGTCTTGCCGTTATACAACTTCTCAAACTGCTCGCCGCCGCGTGTGCGCTTCGCGCGTTCGACCACATCAATATCGCTCATCCGCGTTAAACTTTCCACGCCGCGCTCCGTCATATCTACGGGCTTGCTTCGTGCGGTTGCTCTCGAGGCGATTATCGACGGCAGAACGTACATAGGGCGTTCCTCGCGTTCCGCTCGTCTGCCCTCTGCCTTTGCGCGTTTCTCGCTTATATCCTGCAACTGCTCAACGCTTACCTCGTAAAACTCTTTGTCTTTCCACGCGGGCAACTCTTTGACTCTATCGAACTCGGCAAGCATTTCGCCCCTATCTTTATAAGTGGTAGGAAGCATAGCCGTAGTCTGACTGTAACCGCTCGCCATACGAACACCGTAAACGGTATCGCCCAATTCGTCGGTGTCCTCGACCATGGCATACGGCTCGGAGTTTTCCATACGTTCGGCTTCCGCTTCTTTGGTTGCGATAAACCGCGTGATTTTCTCCGCGTCGGCTATCGCCGTGAACAGCGCGTCGGGGTTTTCCTTTATCTTGTCATGCCACTCTTTGATATAGCGGCTGTTGTTTTCAATGTGCTTTTCGCTTACCGCTATTTCCAAGTCTTGTTCCAAGAACATCGCCGCAAGCTCGGCGCGTAATTCTTCGAGCGCGTATTTTTCCGAGCCGAACGCGCCCGACAAATCTCTGTTGAGCCGCGATTCGTGTCCCGTACTATGTCCAATTTCGTGAAAATTCGTGCCGTAAAACTCGTGTAGTGTTTTGAACGATTCGCGCTGTGGTGCGTGTATCTCGTCGCTACTCGGTCTGTAAAACGCGCTGTCGCCGCCGTAAACAATCTTTGCTTCGTAGTCGTTCCAATGCCCTAACAGCTTCTCGGCGCGTTCCACTTTCTCGCTCGGATCAATCGTCCGTTTCTCGCGTTCGGGTATGCCATCGATAATGTCGCCGTTGAATACGCGGAAGTATTTCCGCATAGGACGAACATTGTCTTGCATATACTCGTCGCGCTCGCTTTCGGTCATTCCGTCAAGCGTGCTTCTGTCAAACGCCTTTTTCGTTTCTTTGTCGTACAGCTCGTAAAACTCTATTGTTACGCCTGCATCCTTGCCGCGACTTCGCCCTTCCTCGTCTTTCTTAAAACTCCAACCTCTGTCGTTTATCTGATTAAAGGTCGCCCATCGGTTGTCCATGTAACCGCGTTCCATTGCGATAAGCGACAAGAAAAGATTGTTGATGCCCTGATAACGCTTTCCCGTCGCGGCAGATATGGGTACGCCCATATCTGCCCAACCTTGTTCCCAAAAGCCTTTGCCGTTTTCAAGGTTTTTAAGTACCATATCAACAAGGGCTTTTCTCTGCGGAGTGAGTTTGTCGTAAGCGTTATTCTTCTCCGTGTTCTCGCTCAAATCTTACCTTTACCTCCTCTATCATAATCGGCTCGCCGAACTCATACCCTTTGTCGTCTGTGTCGATAAGGTCTAAAAGGTCGTAGCCTTTCGGCACTACGATTTCGGGAGTATCTTTATTCTTGTGTTTCATTTACACCTCCTTTATTTGCCGCCCTTGCCCGAATTGTTACCGCTTGTAGGCTTATTGGCGGACGGCGTGTTCGCTTTCGGCTGATAGCGCGTTACCGTGTCGCGTATCGCTTTGATGACCGTACACTCATAGTAGTTGTCCGATTTTTCGGGACGGTACAAGCCGCTCGTTGCGAAGATACGCAACATCTGTTCCTTGTCGCCGTTGCAGTAAAACGCAAGTTTATTCATAAGGCTCATATCCGAGCGGCTATGGTCGCCCTTGATGTCCTGTCCGTCGTACAATGCTTTGAAAATGTTTCCGTCCTTACCTTTTTCGGCGCGTTCGACGACTTCTCTATCGCTCAAACGCGACAGTCCCTCTACGCCCAAGCCTTGTCCCTCAAGCGCCGTTCTCTTGGCACACTTGCTTTCGATAATGTTTTTCATATGCAGCTCGTCAAAGCTCTTTAATTCCGTGCCGCCGTAATTGTCGCCCGTCATAGCGATAAAATGCGCGCCGCGATAAAACTCCATTTCGCCATCTTCTGAGAAGGTACGCACGTCCATACCCTGCGTTTTACCGAAGAAATGCAAGCCTTTTCCGCTTACCGATTTTTCGCAATACATACCGTCTGCCGTGTTAAAGACTTTATGGGCAAACTCCGAAAAATCGCCGTTTTCCGTAATACAGTCGTCAAGGTCGATACAAGCGATACCGTCTTTACCGTCAAGCGCGTAGGCAAGCGCAACGCCGCCGTGATACTTCGCGTATTCTCTCGCTTCGTCAAAGGTCGCCCAAGTAGTCGGATCGTCGCTCTTTGCCATTTTGCCCGTATGAATATCGATAAGGAATTTATCGAGCCGCCCTTTTTCTTCGTTCGGCTTCGTGCGAACAATTACCCAATTCGGCTTATTTTTCATCTCGTCGGGTACGCTCTCGATAAGCCGCTTTTCTACCGCCATAAACTTTTCCGACTTGCTCTCGCTCGGCTTGCTGTACACCGTATAATCGTCGGCGGTTTTGCCTTTGACTTGCGCGATATAATCTTCGGGATTCATTTCGATTTTCTGTTCGCTCTCGTTTTCCGCTTGCTTGTTGTGAAGTGTTACGACAAAGTTTTCGGGCAAGCTCACGCGAATCGTGCCTTTTTCTTCGTTTGCGCGTAGCAATTTGTTAGGTATGTAGTAACAGTACCCGTCGTACTCGCCCTGCGGCATACGGAACATAGTGCGCTCGCCGTATTCGGCGATTTTCGCCTTTTCGGCCACCAAAACGTAACGCCAACCGTCGTTGTCGGTCGGTGCGCTCGCCGCCGCTTGCTCGGCTTTTCTTTCGGTCTTATAATCGCTTGCTTCCGTTCCGTCCATACGCTTGAATACTTGATAAGCCGACAGTTCGACTTCGTTTTCTCCGTTCTTGTCCTTTGCTTTGAATTTGAAGTCGTCGGGTACGTTTATCTTGACGCGCTCGCCCTCGCTGTCCTCGTCCTCTTTCACAAAGGCGTTAGGAACGTAAAATGCGTACCCTGCAATCTCCGTGAATTTCGGCATAACAAACAGCGTTCTCTTTTCGTACTCGCCGCGAATCGCTTCGCGCGGTACGCTAATGGTCGTCCACTGCTTATCGTTTTCGTCCGTTTTGCGAACGTAGTCTTTGTCGAGCGTTCCGTGTACGAGATTCTTAAATTCGGTCGCGCTCAACTGCTTTTCTTCGTCGTCTTTATGTATTAAAACGACTTCGTTTTCTTTCAGCCTTATGGTGTATGCAATCTCGCGCGAATCGCTCTGCAAATCGGCTATCTGAGTGGCTTTTTTGATACGGTCGTTAAAGATGTTGTAAACGTAGCCGTTGTATTCGCCGCTCGTCGGCATACGCATATAGCTTGCCTTGTCGTATGTACGGATTACCGCGTCTTGCGATACCGTTACTTCTATCCATTTCGGTTTTTCGTTTTCGGGCATTTTATTCCACTCCTTGTTTTCGTAAATTTTTGGGTTGTCCCCGTAGGTTTCCGCTCGGTCGCGTTCCGCCGCTTCGAGCGACTTAAAATAATAGCTCTGCGCCCACGTTCCGTCTGATGTGTCGTAACGCGGCGCGACTACAAAGTCGTTTACGGTCTGACGATAAACAATTGCGATATTCCGCTCGTCCTTGTCTTTCGTAATGCTTACGACATTGTAGCCGCCCTTTGTTTTATTCAAGAACTTACCCTGCAAAGATTTGGCGGTGTTTGCTTTTTTGATTTCGTCGCTTCTTCTGTCAAGTTCTTCGGGTGTTACATACACAAGCACATAATCTCTCGGCACGTCGGTTGCGGTGTTCACTTTTGCAATAAGCGCGTCGATTTCCTTTTCGGTATCGAACGAACGCTTAAACAGCGTTCCGATCTCGCCCGTGTTTGCGTCCACATAAACAGGCATATATTCGGTTTTGCCGTTCACGGTATCTATCTTTACGGTATAGTATTCTTCGTGCTTATTTCCGTACAAAAGCTCTCTCTGCTTACGGCGCATACGGTCTATAAATCCGTCCAAAATAGCGCGGTGGGTATTCGACGCAAACTGATAACGATGTCCCTCGTTCTCGGTTATTTCAAACGCGTCCGCCCACTTTTTATTGTCGGGAGAAAAACGCCCATCGTCGCTAAAATACTGCACCGTGTTCGCAAGCACATAGTTGATTTCGCCCATACCGTATTTGTCGATAAGCGCGTTCTCGAAGCCTTTACCCAAACGCATACCGTCATAGTTTTCCGATATTGCTTTGTCAATGGCGTTTTTACACTCGGTATGCAAATTCAGAGCATTGATGTATTCGTTGTGCCGAGCTTCGACCACGTTATGCACGGCGGTCTGCATACTGTCTATCGCCGTATCTTTGTTTTTGAGTTCGTCTACCGTAATGTCCCTATCAGTTTTCAAGAAGAAAACATTGTACTTGTCTTTGATTTCGTCTGACAAATAACTTACGGCCGCGGCGACAATGTAACTATCCGCTTTTTCTTTAATTTCGTATAATGTGTCGTAACTCAAACTCGGCAAGTAATAGTACGCAGTATTGCTTGTATCCTTGCCGTAGTAGTACGGCTTTTCCAAGTCGATATTGTTATCTACCGCTTTCGATTCCAAGTACGGCGCAAGCGTTTCTTCCGCAAAGTTGTCGTACCACTCGTCGTATTCGCCCTCGTCGCTCTTATTGAAAAAGCTGTTTTCAAAGTCGGGTTTCAAGTCGTTTACAATGTCGGGTATCTGGTCTTTGTCGAAGCCTTCCGTTTTGCCGTTCAGCCAAACGATTTGTTCAAGCCGCTCGTCGATTTCGTCGTGCAACTTTTTCTCATCCGCAATCTCTTGTGCATACTTGCTTATTTCTTCGTCGGGTATAAACTTGGCAAGGTCGTCGCGCACGTTATGAAGTTCCCAACCGTATTCGCCGAGCGGTATGCCGCTGAATCTTACCGTATAATCTTCGAGCAAGTCTTTTACATAAGGTTTTACTTCTTCCGTATCGGCTTGCCCTATTTCGTCCAAATATCTTTTGAGTGCTGTGCGTTCCTCAAAATTATTGTCCGAAAGTCCATCCACGAATCGAGCGTCGAAGTAGCTCATTTCTTCGTTTATTTCTTTGCTTGCCGACTGACTAAACAGCAGTCTTGCGGTCAAATACGCACTGCCCTTGTCCGACGCAATAAACTCGTTCCAATCGGGCTTTTCTATGCCGAAAAGGTTTCCGCCCCGTTCTACTTCGTCTGTGGTCGTAACCTTTTTATCTGTGTCGTCGCCTTTGAGTGCGACTACGGGAAGTCCAAGACCTACAAGCAGTTTTGCCATACGCTTACGAAGCGGAAGCATACCGTCCCAAGTGTAACCTGCATCGTGCATATCGTCTTGACTAATGGTATAATCAGGCAGCACCGTCACTTGCATAGCGGCAATCTTGTCTTCGTTATCTATAAATATGTCCTCCTTTATTTCTTCTGTCGGCTCTATAATGACCGCCTTGTGTCCGTTGTCATAAATACCGCTCACAACTTTATCAAACGTAGCAATATCTACCGACAACACTTTTTGTTCGTCGCCCGAAAGCGTATCCGTGATTAGCGGAAGTTCGTACCTTTCGGCAAGCTCTACCGCACGTTCGCCGTAAATCTCATAGGCGTTGCCATTACCGATAAACACATACTCATCGGCGTTCTCGCTTTGCTTTTTGCAATACAGTTTCGCATTACTCTCGCCGAGCGTTCTGCGCGACTTTTTCCTGTGCGCGGCCTGAACGACCTTTCGTTCGGGCAATTTCATAGCCGCTTCTTCGTCTGAATTGACTACGATGTTTTCTTCTTCCTTGCTCTCGTCCATTATGACTTCTTCGCGCTTATTTATATCGAGTTCGGCGTTCAGTTCCGCTTGCTCTTTAATTAGTTCGGCAAGTCTTTCAGCGTGTTCAAACGGCTTTTTAATTTCTTCTTCCGCAACTTCCAAATCGTGTTTGAGTTGGTTAAGCCTATTTTCGGCGCGTTCTTCTTTTGACGGGAATTCCTTACAAAAATTATCCAAGCGCGTAATCAGACCGCTTGCGCTCTCGCCGATGTTCATACTGTATTTGCCTACTCCCGTAAGAGATACCGAACGTTCGCCAGCTAAAAACACCATAGGTTCAAGGCTTATTTTCAAGCCTGCAAACTCCGCAACGACCGTATCGGTCTTGTTTGAGTGTAGTGCGTTCAGTAAAGCCAAGCCGCCCTCTTTTCGGTCGGTATAGACTTTACCCATAACGCTTATGGAAAACTGTTCGGGGTTTGTGCTGTACTTTGCTTTGACCGTCGCAATATCTTCGCGCAGACGTGTCAAGTACAGAGTTTGCCGCTGTATATCTTCGGGCAAGCTCTTTCGTGCTTTGTCTTGCAATGCGTACAAATTCTTCTTGAATTGGCCCTCTAATACGCGCAGTCGCGCAACCTCCGTATCCACCTCCATCTTCTGTTTTATCTTCGGGTTAGCGGCGGTTATTGCCTTTATCTCGGCATAAGTCAAGGTCGTTTCGTCTATGTCGTCCGCTTCGCGCACCGTCAAGTCGCCTCTGTCTATCTGCGATATAAACCGTTGCTTGTTCTCCAAAATTTGATAAGAGTAACTGTCGAACGTGCGCTCTTTGACATAGGTAAATATCTTGATTTGCTTGTTCGTATTGCCTTGACGAATAATGCGCCCTTCGCGCTGTTGCATATCGCTCGGACGATAAGGCGTATCAAGATGGTGTAACGCTATAAGCCGCTCTTGCACGTTAGTTCCTGCACCGCACTTCTCGGTCGAACCTATAAGCACTCTGACCGTTCCTGCGTTTACCTTGTCGAACAACGCTTGTTTTTGCAAATCGCTGTTCGCGTCGTGTATGAACGCCACTTGTTCGAGCGGGATTCCGCGCTGTACGAGCTTATACTTCAAATCGTTGTACACATCGAAGTCCTCGCCGTACACATAGTCCTCAAACGCTTTCTTCGGAGTTGACAAGTCGCAAAAGACGATTTGCGTAGCTTTCGTATCGTGCGTATCGTTCCATATCTCTGCGATATTGTCGGCGCACACATTGAGTTTACTTCCGTCCTCGTCTGCCGCGCTTCTTTCATAGCAGCGCGGATCAAGCGCAAGTTTTTTACCGTCGCTCGTTATCTTTAACAAATTGTCGATTTCGGGCGGTATCTTATCTCGGCTTATCTTTTCCGCGCGTTCGGCTATCTCGTCCGCAAGTTCCAATACCGCGTCGCTCGGTTTTAGATTTACTACCTTTCTCTCCGCGTCGGGCACGTCGAGCTTAACCATATCGCTCGTCTGCACGTCCGCAAAACTACGGTACATAGTCAAGAGTTCGGGCAAGTTCGTAAACTTACTAAACCGTGTTCGCGGTTTATACCCTTGCCCCGAAGGTGTCATTTCAAGGCTCGTTACCGTTTCGCCGAAGTCTGCCGCCCAACCGTCAAAGTACGTTATACCGAGTTCTTGCAAAGTCTGCTGTTGCAAGTACGACTGCATCGTATACATTTCCGTCATACTGTTCGATATGGGCGTTCCCGTAGCGAACACAACGCCTTTATCGCCGCCGTGCAATTCGTTGACGTACTCGCACTTTAATTCCAAATCGCTCGCTCTTTGGCTCGCCGCCGTAGATATGCCCGATACGTTGTTCATCTTGGTATAAAGGAATTTGTTTTTATAGTAGTGCGCTTCGTCTATAAACAAGTAGTCTACGCCCAAATCCTCAAAGATAAGCACATTATCTTTTTTACTGTCGTCAGTCAGCTTTTTAAGCGCGGCTTCTCGGCTTTTCTTAATTCTCTCCAAGTTCTTGACTGCGCCACTTCTACCGCCGTGAGCTTCGCTTGCCGCTTTTACCGTTTCTTCGATACGCGCGATTTCTTCGTTTATCTTTGCTATTTGTCTGTCCGGCGAAATAGGTATTTTCGCAAAGCTCGACTGCGCGATAATCACGGCATCCCAATCCCCCATTGCCACCTTGCTCACAAACTTTTGGCGGTTGTCCTTGTCCAAATCGCTCTTGTTTGCTATAAGAAGTTTCGCGTTCGGGTAGAGCGTTCTAAACTCGTTTGCCCATTGCTGTACCAAATGATTCGGCACGGCAATCATAGGCTTTTTCGCAAGTCCGTACTGACGAAGTTTCATTATCGCCGCACAAATCGTAAAGGTCTTACCGCTACCGACAACGTGGTGCAACAGAGTATTACCGCTCGTTATGATTCGTTGTACAGCGTTTTTTTGATGCGGTTTCAACTCAATGGCGGGATTCATTTCGGGAAAGCGTAAATAACTTCCGTCATAGGACGGTAGTTTTATGCGGTTGAATTTCGCATTGTACGTTCTCTCCAAGTCCTCACGTCGTTCGGGATCGTTGTATATCCAATTCTTAAACGCTTCCCTTATGGCGTTTTGTTTTTCACGCGCGGCAATCGTTTCGGCTTTGTTCAGCTCATAGCGCGTCGTACTTCCGTCCTTTATGGGATCGAATACGCTTGTCGCTCTTAAATTCAAGCAGTCTTCTATGAGCTTGTAGGCGTTCACGCGATCCGTACCGTAAACCTTGTTCACGTTCATATACGACTGACCGTGCATATAAAAGGAAGTGTCCACGCGCCAACTCGAATCGTGGGGGTTGTAGAATAGTCGCACTCCGTCCGTATAGCGCGGCGGTAAATCCAACAGCTCGTATATGAATTGCTTATAATACTTTTCGTCCACCCAACTCGCGCCGAGCCGTACCGCTATGTCCGACGCTTTTATTTGTTCGGGCTGTACAGCTTTCAACGCTTGCACATTCTTTTCGTAACCGCCATCGGGATAGACTTCCGCGTACTTTTCGGCCGTTGCAAGTTTGTCTACTACTTTGCCCGATAAATATTCTTCGGCTGTTTCAAAACCCGTGTATTTATCGTCGGGGTTGACTTCATAAGGATTGCGGAATACCGCGTCGCCAAGTTCGGCAAGAACGGTATCATAGTCTTTTTTCGTTATTTCTTCGATATACGATATGTCCACATTGCCGCGTTCGTTTTTGCAAATCTGCAAGGCTTCAAAGCAGTCGTCCGTGCTTGTTGCCGCTACATACGGTCTTATCGTGCGCTTGCTGAATATGTCCGCTTTCGTTGCCGTTTTCTTATCGTCCGACAAGTTCTCGCAAGCAAACAATAACGCGCTGTCCCCGTCGTCTTTGAAAAGGCGCGTATTCGTCTGACCGTTTATGATTCCATAACGGCGCACAAACTTATCGTAATTCGCGTTAAGAGTTCTTTGTTCGGATTTGAGTTTTTCGTCCGAACATCCCTCCGTTTGTATGTCCAAAATGTAACGAAGCTCGTCGCGCAGTTCTATCATTGCGCATATTCGGTCATAGGCATCCGCAGGGCGCGTCGGGATTTGTTGCTCTACCATACTCTCGCCCACACGCATATATAATTTACCGTTTTGCGCCTTGTAGCATAGCGGCTTTACATTGTAGTCCACTGCCGCGCTTTCTTCTGCCGCGCTCTCACTGTATTCGGGGTTTACATAAAAGTTTGCGGGCAAGCGGTTCACGGCATCGCCAAGCGCGTCCGCAAGGTTGCGCCCGTCTGGTTTGACGGTTAAATCAAATGCGCCGTACATACCGTGTTCCATAGAGAACTCGCCAAGTACCATTTCGGGACGCTTTACAAAGTAGTTATTTATCTCATATCCTTCGTCTGTCTTACCCGTTGCAAGCCACTCGGTATTCTCCGTGTCTACGTACGCTTGCTTTTCGCGCTTTTTGAAAAACAGTATGTCCGCTACAACTTGCGTTCCCGCCGTTTGCGTAAATGCGTTATTCGGGAGCCGTATTGCGCCGAGAAGTTCGGCGCGTTCGGCAAGGTATTTCCTCACGGTTGGGTTGATTTTGTCCATCGTGCCGCTACTCGTGATAACCGCCATAACCCCGTTCGACTTTAACTTGTCAATGCTCTTTGCCAAGAAGTAGTCGTGAATATAGAAGTTCTGCCGCGCGTACTCGCTATCGAAAACGGTGTACGCACCGAACGGCACATTACCAACTACAACATCAAAGTGGTTGTTCGGGAATGTCGTTTGTTCAAAGCCTTTGATTTGTACGTTTGCTTTCGGGTAGAGCTTCTGTGCAAGCTTGCCCGTGATATTGTCAAGTTCCACACCGTAAAGCCGCGCGTTCTCTTGTAGTTCTTTCGGCATATAGCCGAAGAAGTTTCCCGTTCCCATAGCTGGCTCTAATATGCGGTTATTGCCCTTAACACCAAATCGCGACAACGCCTTGTATATTCCGTCGATAACCGTCTTACTTGTGTAGTGAGCGTTTAAAACACTACTCTTTGCTTTTTCGTAATCTTCGGAATCGAGTGTCGATATGAGTTCAGAGTATTCGCTTCGCCACTTTTCGTCGTGTTCGTCAAAGGCTTTCGCCAAGCCACCCCATCCAACGTATTTAGCAAGTGTCTTTTGCTCGTCGCGTGTAGGCTCACGTTTCTCAAAGTCAAGCCGTTTGAGTAGTCTTATGGCTTCGATATTGCTCTTAAATCTTGCCTTTGCGCCACCGAGTTCGCTTTGGTCAAATCCGACTGCGTTCAAATCCGTGTTTTCGCCTACGGGCTTTACCGACTGCTCGGTTTGCTCGTGTGCTTGCCAATATTCATTGTGCCAATAAGCCAACGACTCGTTTATGTCTTTACTCCAACCTTTGAAAAACTCTTGCTTTTCTTCTTCAGTCAATGTACTGAACGGTACAAATTCGCCTTTGCCATCCGCTTTATCGTTGCGTACATAACAACGTGTAAAGTATTCGTTCGTAGGCTTTAAGATACCTTTATCGAACAATTCACGAAGTGCTACTTGTCGGTCGCAGTCCTCCTCATAGCAAAGGTAACTGCCGTACCGCACACCGATACTAAATGCTTCGGGCGAAAGAATACAATTCGCAAGGTCGGCGGAAATCATTAAACCGCCGTGTCCTGCTGTCGATACCGAGTAGATACCGTTTGCAATCGTAGTACAAGACTGCACCTCGTCCCACATTGAGTTTGTAGGCTCACGCATACTACGCTCGGCATACCGCTCTAAATACGCTTTATCTTCTGCCGATAAGTCTTTGAATCGGTTGAACTTCAGCTTGTCTTTTTCGTAGTCGTCGTCAAGCGCGTTTACAACGAAGTCCATATAGTAATTGACATCAAGCCCGTCGGGGGTAATCATTACATCAGATACTTCTTCACGGCTTTCAAGCTCGTCGGCAATTTCGCTTTTGTGTTCCTGCACAAATTGTTCGTCATCGCCAAATCTCGAATAGTCCGTAATCCAATTCCCCTCGTAGGAATTTTCCGTGCCTTCCTTGATTATCGCGTCCGCTATTGCCTTTATCTTTATCTGTTCTGGTGTAAGCTCTTTTTCGCTTGCAAAGGTTAGATATATTTGGTCGCCCTCTATCCTTGCGTTTTCAAGCTCGGCGCGTGTGTTCAGTTCATTTTCAAGTTCACTTGCGTGGTCGTTCAAGAATTTATGGTCAGCGTGCAACCAACTGAAAAACATATCTTGCTCGCCATTAGCACGATTGCGTTTTGTAAAGCGGCGTATCGCGCTATCTGCTATTGCTTTGATTCGTTTTTCTGTGCTGCCGTGCCGTTCGGCATAATAGTAGATGTATTCTTCAGCTTGCTCGTCGGTAAAGTAGTTGTTATCGTCGATTAGGTCGGCTATACCATAGGCAAGCTGTTTCCAATCAAGGCGCACAATAACATCCTTTTCGGGATGGTCTTTGTATCTGAACGCAAAGGTTACACCTTTACTCGAACATTGCAATTCCTTATCTCCCATATATGCGCCGTAATGACCGCCGTACTCGTCCTTAACCAATGCAATAAAATCGCTCTCGGTCGGGTTTGATTTATACGCTTCAAAAAGACGGTATTTGTTGTCGACCGTACCGCCACCGTATTTTATCCCCCACTCCTTGACTTGTTCTTCGGGCGTGTTTTCCTGCGTGTTCCCGTCGAGCAAATCAAAGAGCGACAGTTGTGGCTTTTCCTTGCGCTTCCGGCTCTGTATAGGCTTGCTTTGTTTTGGCTTTACCTGTGGACGATTTTCTTTTTCTTGTTCGATTTCCTCCTCTTGTTCGTCGTCGATATATTCATCATAGCCTGTGTTTGTACCCCAATTCTTCAAACCGTCGTCGTAATCTTCCTCGTTCTCGTCTGGCTCAAAATGTTCGGCGCAGTCAAACGGGCTATCTCCGTCAATATCTGCTTCGATAAGTTCGGACGTAGGCTTTTCCGCTTCTTCGCTTTGTTCAAGCGTTTCGGCGTAAGACTGAATATAAATCGGCTCTTTGTCCTTTTCAAGCACAACAACGGAATACTGCTCCAACAGTTTCTCTATGTAATCGTCTGTTTTGTGAAAAGGTACACCGCACATTGGTACGCGGTCTGCACCAACGATTCGCCCCGTAAGCGTTAATTCGAGTTTGTCTGCCGCTTTTCTCGCGCTGTCGCCGAACATCTCATAGAAGTCGCCCAAGCGCGTTAAAACGATTGCTTTCGGGTGTTTGTCCTGTTCGGTCAAATACTCTTTGTAAAACGACGGTAATTGCGGCTCGGCTTTCGTTTCCGTTTGTACAACGGTTTCGGTCGGCTTCTCGATAATAATAGGCTCGTCAGATACGGTTTCTTCGTCCACGTCTTCAATGACTTTAACTTCGTTCTGCTTTCGTACATACGCTTCTTCGATTTCCGTGTACAGAAAATCGGCAAAGCCGCAGACATCCTTGAACAACTGTGCGTTGTCCGCAAGGTCGCCCGTCATACCGTGCATAGTAATTCCATTGCTTTTAGGAAAGCCCGTCTTGCTGTACAACGAATACGTTACGCCCTCTAATATAAGTCGGTTACGTTCTTCGTCATCCGTGAAATATCCGTTATCTTGCAAGTAGTTCGCAACACCGACGTGGATCTTACGATAATCTCCGCGCAAGTCTGTCGACATCCCCGTGCCGTTCAGCGCGTCGAGTCCGTCAAGCAAACGCTTTATAGGGTAAGCAAGCCTTTTGTATCTTTCTTCGCCGTGCGTGTCGTTCGCGTCAAACACAAACTGTTTATACCCGTCCGCATCATAATACGGCACTCCTTTTTTGCCGCGCGTTATGCGCCGCCCCATTGCGTTCCACTCCTCGAACGAATAACAAACGCCTGCGTTCGGGCGGCTTATGATGATTTGACAAGCGTCGTGCAGACTGATGTGCGGATTTTGTGCTACGAAACGGTAAAAGTTTTGTATCTGCTCTCCGTCCGTGAGCATTTCTTGTATAGCCGCGTTACGGTTGCTCAACCTGTTCTCACTCATTTAATTCCTCCTTTTCTTTGTACTTTCCAAACACCTGCCACCACACTTTTTTGCGCTTGCGGTTAGACGGAAAGTACAAAACCTCGAAAGCGGCTTTTGCGCCCATAAGGTACACAAGGCTCTTAATTTGCTCACGGTTGAATTTGTCGCGTTCGCGTAGTTTGCGCTTGAACTCGTCGGGCGTAAGTCCGAGAGCCTTTGCGACATAGGGTTGCGTGTGGTCGTTGTCGTATATCCATTTTTTCAGCTTGTACTTTTTAAGTGCGTACCCATCCGTCAAAATGTTTTCCGCCGCTTTAACAGAGTTTGTTTCCGATAATGATATACTTTGCTTTGAAGCCATCTATCGTTTCCTCCTCCATATCTACAAGCGAAAGAAAAGTCCGCTCGCCCAACGCATTGTACATTTCTTTTGCAAGCTCGTAACCGAGCGCACAACCGTTTTTCAAGTGTTTATACGCTAACCTGCCGCCGCCCAATTTCTGCAACATTAGTCGCGGACTAACACCGTTACGTTTCGCGTAATTTTCAAACTCGTCGATTTTTAATTTCATTTATGTACCTCCCAAGTGTGTTTTACAGTTTGTCGAATAGGTCAATGTTCTTTTCCCACTCGTACCTGCCGAAGTCCACGAAGCCTACCGCATCTGCCGCGCCTATATCCGTATATAAGCGCATTAACATTTCACGGGTAATGTTCTTACCGTCCTTGTAGTCCTCATAATCTTCTGCCGTATAACCGAGAGTTTCAAACAGTTCAGTTCCGCTCTCGTAACCTTGCTCTATCGCATAGGTTTCAAACTCGTCTATATTGAGTTTCATTTTTGCCCTTTCTCCTTGCCTTTCGGTGGTAATGTTCTTACCCCTTCACTTAACCAAGCACACTTTTTTGCAAAAGTTGACGGTCAAAATAAAAATTTTTTAGTTTTTTTCTAAAAATTTTCGTAACGCACCATAAATTCGTTCCATTGCGTGCGATATTGCGCTTTTAGTAATACTGAGATGCTCGCTCGCTTCTTCCTGCGTCATACCGTCAAAGTAAATCATTTCAACCAATTCTTTCTGACGCGGTGTGAGCTTCGCTATGGCAGCATACAACTCACGCTTTTCTTCTTCGTCTATGTAGTTCTGTTCAACGTCCAAGCGGCGATCCTCAATGTCCACGCCCTCGTCTTTCATCCTGTCTAACGACAAGCTATTGCCGAGCGCGTTATGTCCCGAAAGAGCATACGGACACTCACGGCAATCTTTCTGACAGCGCACAAGGTTTCCCTTTTTGCCCTTAATTTTGCACCGGAAAGCACGTTGTTTTCTGCGCCGTTCAGCTCTGACGGGTTGAATATAGGCGCGGTAGACTTCCTCACTTACTTCCACTTCTTGTCCTCTGATAGTGAGATAAAATCTCTTGTTCTCGTTTTCCATTTTTGAAATCCTCCGATTTTTGATTTTTGTTTTTGAAAATCGCAATCGGACGGTTTCGCCTCAAATGAAAAAAGCCCGACTGCGTGGATAACTCCAAGCAATCGGGCAAAAAAGGCAACAAAAAAGAAGCCTGACAAACAGAATAAACCCTATGCAGGAATTATCTGTCTGTCAAACTCCTCTTGACCTTCTCATCAAGTCCAATCTCATAACAAGACGTTAGCGGCGGCATTCAACGGAATCCCACCGCCCAAAATATTCATTTGTAAAAGTTTTCGGCTTAAGCGTGTACTCGCACTTGCTTGTCCGTTTTTACTTGCAACGGTTTGTCGCTTATACGCAAATTGTCGTCGTCGATAATGACCGACGCCAACTTGCCGCACTTTGGACATTCAAGTTCTACTTTCGTGCCGGATTCACCCTTGCAAAGCCTTTTTCCGCAATTCGGACACATAGCATATTTCATAAAATAAAACCTCCTTTTCCCATAGACAATCGCTTTGATTTTTGATTACTGCATTGTTGCGGTCGGGAACTCCGCAACGTAAGTATTCAAACGCTTGTCCCATATATATCTCGTTGTGCGGGACTTTGCACAACTAAATACCGATTTAATAAGTTTTGATACAGCCGACCAATACGCCTTGTATCTCGCAACTACCTACGATTATATCTTTCATCGTTTTGTTTTCGGGGTGTAATACTGTTTTGCCGTTCCTATGATACAAGCGTTTCAGCGTATTTTCTCCGTTCGTCAAGGCTACGACTATATCTCCGTCGTCTGCATAATCTTGCTTGCGTAAGACAATCAAGTCTCCGTCGTTTATGCCTGCTTCTATCATACTGTTACCGCTCGCGTGTAACATAAACAGTTTTCCGCCACCAAACAGAGAACGTGGAAGCTCGAAGCTGTCCTCAATATGCTCAACCTCGAAACTCGGCTCTCCGCAAGCTATTGCACCGATAAGCGGCGCAATCGTCGTTTCACCTTTATCAAATCTCGATGGCAATTCTATATTGCCGAGCCTTGTCCTTTGTATTCTGCCCTCGTTCTCTAACGCAAGCACATACCGCTGAACAAGGTTAAGCGAACTCATACCGATTCCGTGCATAATGTTCCGATAGCTCGGCGATCTTCCGTTTTCAGCTTGATACTCCTTAATGTACTTCTCCATTTGGCATAGAGTTTTTTGGTTAAGTGTCCTCATAAGTGCATACTCCCTTAAACTGAACGTAGCGTTCAATTTAGATTGTAGGCGCATTATAGCACAAAAAAACAAACGTTTCAAATTTTCATTGCCCATAAACGGGCAGTGAACGCTTTTTTTGAAAAATTTTTGTTACTGAAAATAAAAAAAGACCGACAAGACGGTTAAGCCTTGTCGGTACAAATCATTTAGTATTCTTCCTTAATTTTTGTTAAAAACGCATTGAACTGATTGCAAACGTTCTGTGGCGCAAGTATGCGCATTTTACCCTGCGTTCCAACTACCCATGCAAAAAATGTTTTGCTCACTTGTATCGGTACTTTTAATCTATTTGTAATATCATCCACCTTGATAATATTTATTTCTTCGCCAAATTTGTCAAATACGTCATCAAGCATAGCGGAATCAAACTGCAATGTAACCTCTTGTTCTTCACCACCGAACATTGAGAATACACGCTGACGGTATTGCTCAATATCGAATTCGTCCAACTCTTTTCGATATACTCGATCGTTCGCTTCTTCTTTTGCTTCTGCCATCCGATCTATACGATAGGTTGCCGTTCCCTCGTGATTATCATCGTAACAGATAAGATAGTAATTGTCCTTGTTCCATACAACCACAAGCGGATTTACTACGTAGCGTTCGCCGCCGTTCCGGTATACTTTATTTTTTTGGTAGTCTAACGAATAATACTTAAACGAAACTTTCTTGTCATTTGCTATGGCTTGTTTCAACGTATCAATAGTATAAATTATGTACCTATTATTCCTTTTGGGAATTGTGCCAAATCGTGCGGCCGCAATCAACTCTGTTGCTTGAAAATCTCCCATTGTCGTCATAAGTTTGTTCGTTAGCGTTTGCTTTTGTAATGCGCTCAATTTGGAAGCTTGTACTGCATCCGCAAGAAAAGCAACCTCTGCACTATCAAAATGACGATTCACTACGTAATAATAATGATACTTTTTTTTGTAGGAAAGCACTTCATAACCAAATTCATTTAATAAAGCTATATCTTGTAAGAGTATCTTGCGTGACACCGCTATTTTCCTTTCTGCAAGTAGAGCGATAATTTCATCAGTGTTAAGGGCATGCTTTTCATCAGTTAAACGACATAATAAATCATACAAAACAAGCAACTTAATTTTTTGTTCAATCATATGTGGCACATTATTTCTCCATTTAATAATTGTTATAATAAAGGCATCCCTCAAAGAGAGATGCCTTTGTCAAATCAATTAGCCACTACTCAAAAAATACACCATAACGATTGATTAACTTTTGAATATCTTCAATGGTGATCAATCCTTTACCTATAGCAACCTTCAAGTATTGTCCGGAAACGGCATTAAACATTTCTTCGGGAACAGGTAGAATCTCTGCAAATTCTTCATAAGTATATAGCCCATATGTTTCAATATCTTTTTCCATGGCTTCAATATCGTACTTCATATCTTCACCAACTTCAAAAATATTAAACATTCCGTTAATTCCACCCGGCATAGATAACATTCCGTTCACATAATAACACAAGTGCCCATAGGTTACCGGACTCCATGAGGTAGTAAATTCTTCCGATATTGTAACATCGATTAATTGCACTTTTGTCCAAGACATTTTACCGTTTTCATCTGTAATTTGTTTATTGAACCAATGCCCTATATATTGACTTGCGTTATTATCGAGATATACATATTTGTTAAGCGTGATATCCCAAAAACCATGCTCGCTTATTACCTTGACATTAGTTCCATCCGAGAAACTCAGATTTACAACTTCATAGGTATTTGCAGGGTCTTTATCTATAAACAAAATTGGAGCAATATCGAATTTTCCGGTATTTAGATTCCATACAAGCAAATTCTCATCACCTTTTAATTGCTCTACGGGCACTTGTTTGCCATCTGCCAATGTAATCAATGTACCCTCGGCAACACATCCACCCATAAGTTCATTTTTTGAATCATGCAGATAGAATGCCCTTAAGTTAATATAATTAGGTGCGCAAAGGTCATAAATATATGTATCTTTATAATACTTTTGAATCAATTCCTCTACAGTAAAACTTATTTCTCTACTTGTCGAAATATTATGCCAAGGGTTATCAGTACCATGATACTCATCAGGTCCATTAACAATCATTCCCCACCGTGTAAATGCACGCGACTCCCTTTCAATAATACTTTTACCATCCGCTGTATAAAGTGTCCATGTCATTCTTTCATCCGCCGTAAATTTAAACGAACCATCTAAAGGCACACGTAAAGTTTTTATATGCGTAGTATAGTCCTCTCTTGCGTGAGTATACTCTATAACAAAATTTATATAATCCTCCAATATCCAATGACCAGTCAAAGTTATATTCTCAGTGAGATTAAAATAATCGGGAAATACTATATTATTGGGGTTATATGTACCATTTGCGTTATAAATCTTTCGATTCTCTAATTCCAAATTATAGAAGTATCCACTAAATGAATACCCTAAACGTTCAGGCATTTTGATAGGCGGCCATTTCTGTCCATATTTTATTCTTATTTCTTGATCTCCTCCTATGCCTGTCCCATTAGTTTGCATTAACGTAATGTAATAATATTCTCTCTCCCATTTTGCCTTAAAAGTATCGTTAGTAAGTTGATACCATGTTTTAAGACTATTCATGTTAGAGTTATAATAAGCTTCCCCATTAGCGTTAGAATAATATCCCAAAAACTTATAGTCTCTCAAACTCGGCATTGATAATGAAGGCATAGGCTGTCCATAAGTACAAGTTATTGAAGCGGCAGAACTAGAACCTCCATTCGCATCAATAGTAACTTTATACTGTTTACCTTTCCCCCAATTGACATAAAGAGTCAAATTCTCGATATAATCACCGGGATTCCAACCAGCAATAATAGCTCCATCTTTAGTTTTCCAAGAGCCGCTCTGATAACCAGGACTCACTGGAGCCAATAATTTAACAGTATCTTCAATAGTATATTTTTTTACTGCTCCGTTAGGATTAGACCCATTGGGATCGCCATCCATTACAAAAGTTATAGTATGTTCTATGGGACTTTCCCATATAGCTCTTATAATTCTATTCCCAATGCTTCCCTTTTCAATATAAGGAATATTCCAACGACCAATTTCATACGCAGCAGGCCAAGACGGTGCTTTAAAATAAATTGTATCACTTTCAACGGTATATTTTTCTATATTTGCGTTAGGATTAACGCCACCTCTTAAATTCTCATAAGTTATTGTGTATTCATACAATTTATAGTTGGCAGTTAAATCTAAATCATCTGTAACTACCAATCTGAAAACATCTCCCGACACTGGTGTCAATATCTCTTGATTTACAAAAATTTGTGTATCATAATAACCATAATTAGTCTGCACATAGAATGAATAAGATTCTCCGTATTCGAATAACTTCAACTGCGAATCTATACATTCATTGGTACTAAAATCATAAAACATGCAACCATTAGCTTGAGGAAAAGTTACACTAAAAGTTTTTATGTTCCATCCTGCATACAGAACCAAATCGGTTTTTATGGGTCTATCTCCATTAAATACTGTCCCCTCATCTCGTGTTTCCGTAGTATACCATAAACCACTAAATATATAATTTTCAGACGTAGGTATACTCATTTCTAAATTATTCAAAGTTTCATTACGAGGAACTGTAAGATTAACCCCTCCCTTTGCATCTATAACACCTTCTTGCTCTACAATAAATTGAATATCAAGAAATGCCTTTGCAGTAAACTCAACATTACAATTATTGTATTCTATGTGTCCATCCCAAGACGGATTCCAATTCTCACTTGCTTTTTCAAGGTCTATGTAAATATTTTGATACACCTCGCTATTCGTACCCCAACTATGGAAGGCGTACTGTCCAATAAATTCAATATATTCGGAAATATATAATTCCGGCAAACTATAGCACGAATAAAAGGCTTGACTTTCTATTCTTTTAATTTTTTCAGACAAATGATTAATTTCAATATTGTCATTATAAAAACTGATTTCTTGTAGTTGTTTACAATCCAAAAACATTTGATATGGAATATAACTTAAGTTATTTGGTAAAGTTACAGTTTGTAATAAAGAATTATCATAAAATAATGCACTACTTTCACCGTCCCCATCATTAGGGTCGTTCAACGTAACATTTACCTCAACTGAAATATTTTTCGCTTTGGTTAGAGCAAAAGCAAATGATTCTAAATTTACTGTATGATTATATCCCTCAGCATTTCTTATTATTATACTTTCGGCATTACAATCTGCAAATGCAAAATCCTCTATATTGAGAACCTTACCTGCATCTTGCACCCCATCTGCTCTATTTCCCACATTACCGCTACGCCAACTTTCTACTATCAGAGTAGTTCCTTCATCGAATCCATTAGCATATAAATCTATATTTTGCCAAGAAGCAAGTGTTAATCCTTGCTCATTTGTTACCGGGTCGGTATAAAGCTGATATACCAAATCATTTCCGTAAATAATATTTCCGGTAAAAGCAGTTAAAAAATTAGCATTCAACTGTAATAAATCTTCTTCTAATGTCCGTGAATATACAGTTGCATTAACACTACGCAAAATACTTGAACCAACATTTGTTAACCCGCTTGGAAAAATCAAGTATTCCAAGTTAGAACACATTGAGAATGCATTATTACCATAAGAAGTAATCCCAGACATTCCAAGTACCCTTTTCAAGTTGGTACAACGCATAAAAGCATTATTGCCGATATGAGTAACCGACGATGGAATAATTATTTCTTCCAATGCCAAACACCCCGTAAACCCGCTGTCATCAATTGCTGTTACCGGTAGTCCTTCATACGATGATGGTATTGTAAACTTATTTAGAGTTTTATCCAAAACCCTCACCCTATAGCTTTGTTCATCTTCATTGAGCAGAAATGTTAAGCCATCTGTTTCCATAGATACAGTTGTTTCCGCTTGTGCATTAGCAACTTGCGTACCCCTAAAGCCAAACGCACTCATTGCTGCTAACAACACTAATACCAACACTATCGCAGAATAAATTAGTGTTTCTCTTGCTCTTGTTTTCATCTCCATATCTCCTTTATATTAAATTTGCTTTCGCAATAAAAGCCGTGATTTACTCGATTTTTTCAAATAATGCTATTACGGAAAAACTTAGCCTCTCATATAATTCTCCGTTTTCGTCATATACATTTGAACCAATCATATCTTGACGAACATCCATTTTTTCGCTATTGAAATACCCTTGATTTCCATCCGACCATCCCACAAACCTATACCCTTCATCCGGAACGGCCTGTACCCATGTAGTCAAATCGCCCACCAAAACAGTCTGTTCCAAATCACCTACTACCTTACCGCCTTCGCCCGCCATGTACTCAACTGTATAGGAAAGGCGTTCAAAATAAGCAATCAACGTTATATTCTCTTGTACGTCAGTTAATATGCGTACCATATCTTGCATACCGTCCGACCAGCCGATAAACTTGTACCCTGTCTTCGGTTTCACAGTTAAAATTGTTGTTCGCGATCCTTTAGGCACACGTTGTCCAAATTGCAAATCGCTATCAAGTAAACGCCAAAAATCTGACTGTGTATAATCCTCGCTCCAAAATAGAACAGAACCACCATAATCAATCGCACCAACTCCGCCAAAACCGTCAGGGCGACCGTTTATACATTCCGGCTTAATGATTACGTCAAATATTTCATTCGTCCAATATCCGTATGGAATGCCTGCTTTATCGCTGTTCCGCCATGCATCTACAAAATTTTCTATTTCCCATAAAGATTGATCTTCACTTAATTTTTCGTAAAAATCTACAGGGAACTGATTCAGCAAATAAAGCTTATCTAATTCTCGTGTAGGAATTGCGGGATGATAAGCTCTATGATAATCGTAACAAGGAATTCCAAACTGTATCGTATGAATAAACTCATGTATACAAGTTCCTATTGTTCCGTTGTACTCTCCCATGGCTTGTTCCAAAGTGCCATAATGCTTAATATCCTGATCCATCGGAACCGTTGCATATTTTTTGCCGCCTGTCCCCGACCAATTTGTAAATAAGTTCTCTTCACCGCCAAACGAATAAAGAGTTACAACACTTCGGTAGTTTTCAAGCACGCCACTGTTTATCAATTCCGGAATCTGATTCGCATAGATACATGTATCATTCTTTTCATTAATAAAACATGTTTCATCAACAGGTTGTGTCGTAAAGTAGCTTTGCACCTCAAAATTCACAAGTCCATCGAGCATATCGTTTAATGTTTCTCTCAATCGTTTGGTCACGGCAATGCATTGCTGTTTTAATGCCGCATCCATTCTGTATCGAATATCCAATAAACTACCGTCATTTCCTACAAATGTTCCGTCTATCGTCGTTACATACACCATGAGAATTTTATAGGTTGCAATACACTCCTCTTTCACATCCCATTTCGCATACAAATCTCTTGACGGACTGTTGAATATTTCCTCGCCTAAAATATTATTTCCATTTGCATCGATAGCTTTTTCCGTGAGATTCTCATCAAGATACCACCCGTCAAACGTAAAATAATCACGCATAGGCACTACCGCGGTCTTTCCTTCCACATTACCGCGTGTGAGAGTAAATCCATCTTCGTAGTAATTACCCGTAGCATAATTATAGTTATAAACAAACGTATCCGCATCCCGCCACTCGAACACCGCATATACATCAATCGGCTTCGTTACAAGCTTGTCTTGTCGGGTGGCTGTTTTTACCCCGTCCGACCACTCTACAAATCTATAACCTTTATTCGGCATTGCCGTAACAGATTCAGCCGCGTCCGCCCAAACTATCGATTGCGCCGCGTTTCCTACAATATATCCGTTGTCGGTGGCCGCATACTTTACTGTATAACCGAATTCAGCAGTAATTTCAACCGACTCGACAATATGTACATCTTGACGAATAGGATTGGTTTGTCCATCCGACCAACGAACAAAAATTTCTCCTTGCAACGCGCCACCATATAGTACCGCTTCTACCGGCTGCGCTTCCGTTCCGCGCTGTATCGTTTGATTTTTATCTCCCCTAATTGTACCAATGCCCTTCGTAGAATATGTTACATCAATTTCATCGGTAATTACAGCAAATTCTGCCGTAACTTTCAAGTTGCTTTTTACTTTTTTGTCTTGTCGCGTAAATTCCGTTACACCGTCTGACCACTTAACAAAATAATATCCTTTATCGGGCACGGCGATTATTTTATCTGCATCATCTCCGAAATCTACACGCAAAGAATATGTTTTAGAAGTGTTTGCATTATTTTCACAACGTAATGTTCCACCAACTTCGGCTATATATTTTAATGAAAAAACCTCAAACCTATCTTCATGCGGATTAGAACCTCTATTGCATCCAATTAAACAAAACATCAAAATAAGAAGAGAAAAAACGATCAATCCTTGTAAAGAAATTTTATAAAATATCGCTCTCTTTTTTTTCTCCATTTTGCGCAAAATCTCCCTTATTTAAATTTTACCATATTTTTCTTAAATTGTCAAGTTTTTCAAAATGGAAGTTATTTCTTAAACATAATTCAAATATTATACAATTTAGTAAATAACAGTTAAGCATAAAATCTATATACCATAAATGTTACACTAAATCAAAATATATAGTAAAATGCACCCCCAAAAACATAAGTTTTCGGGGTGCATTTTGTAGGACAGTATTTTCGCTCTAAAACCTTTTTACTCAACATTTTTAGAGATAAAAGTCAAATCGCCAGTTCAAAACCTGTTTTTAATTAAAACTGCCAAAAAGTCAGCAGTCAAAATCAAAAATGCAATATTCAATCAAAAACACTATATATAGTAAAATACACCCCAAAAATATAAGTTTTTAGAGTGTATTTAGTAGGACAGTAGTTTTATCCTACAAAGATGGAGCTGCTAACCGGACTTGAACCGGTGACCTCGTCCTTACCAAGGACGTGCTCTACCTGCTGAGCCATAGCAGCGTGGCGGAAGCGAAGGGATTCGAACCCCTGTGGGCTTGCACCCAAACGGTTTTCAAGACCGCCTCGTTATGACCACTTCGATACGCTTCCGAGTGTCTGTCGAACCGACGCATATAAGTATATCAAGTCTTTAGTAAAGTGTCAAACAATGTTGATATTTTTATAAGCATTTTTATAAATTTTCTATTATCGTAAGATTTGAAGCACATCCCATAAACGCAAGACCTGCCGCCGTAATCGGCAAGTTAGCCGTATCCGTGACACTTCTGCCATTGGTAATAACGGTAGAGAGCTCCGCGCACATCATAAATGTGAAGTCATCCAAAACACAGTTAGCTCCTTGCCCGTTTTCATCCACGCCGAACACAACCTTTGTAAGATTGGGAAGATTTGAAAACGCCATCGCGCTTATATGCTTAACCTCGGGAGAAATATATACCTTGACGGGTAACTGCTTAAGCGTAGCGTCGGCAAAAATCTGATTGCCTATTTCAACCACCTTATAATCCTTGCCGTCGATACTGATTATATTTGGAATAATCACCGTTTCAAGATTTAAGCCGTAGCTATCGCTATGAAATACGGTAAGCCTCGCGGTATGCAGATTTTCGTCTATAATCTCGCCGCCGAAATACTTTGCCCACACATTCCAGTTTTCGGGACTGTCCGTAGCGGGAGCGACTGTATTGCCCGAGCCGGGCGCCGAGGACGTCCAAATTGCCGCAGTAGTGCCTATGCTGACCACCGCAAGCGCAAGCAATACAGAAATTATAAGTATCATTATAGTATTTGTACGCTTAGTCATTTGCGGCTCCTCCCGTTCTGTATCCGTGATTTCTTATATAATCCCCGTCGGAAAGAATATTCAATTTAAAGTTAAATCTTACAACCGTATCCAGCAAATCGAAGTTGCATTCCTCGTCAACCTTATTGAAATATATCTCTGCCTTTACAAAATACTTTATGCCCGGCTGTACAAGCAGATAGGTATCATATCCGTAGCAATCGTAAAACACTCTGTCACCCGTGAGCGCGGAGTAATCCTTATCCGTCGCAATAACTCCTATCTCGCTTTCAAACGCGCCGTCGTCGTTGAGCTGAGCTTCTACCAAGCAGACGTCCACGTTGAATTCGTCCTTATAATCAATAAGCATAGCGGAGTATGATTTCCCGCCCGCGCTGAATTCAAGTACGCCGTCGCGATTAACGGTATAGCTAAACGCTGTACCGTCTATACTGCCTCCGCCCTTTCCGTCAAAGCTGAGCGAGGGCTGTCCTAAAGCCGCCCAATCTCCAAAGTAATTATCCGTTTTTTCATCTGAAGCGAGCTTGCGCACTCTGTCATAGCTTACGGTTGCTCCGTCCACAGTAACGCTCATTTTACCTATATTGGCGGAATTCATCGCTATATGCAGGGATTTTCTGTTTTCAAGCTCATAGCCCGTGTCGGGAGTGCCCACAAACTGAATAGGGAAATAAACGGTGGCAACTCTCGCCTTTTCGGCAACGCCGGCGGGCAACGTATCGCTTTTAAGAACCGCTCCCGTAGGCGCAACCGCTCCCTCGTTGAGTAGGTATCCAAGCTCGGCGATTGCGGGATATATACTCTCGCCGGACATTCCCTTTGAGGAATTTATGTCTATAGACGCCGAATCCTGCAAGGTATCCGACTGTATGACAAAGCCCGCCCTACTTGCGGATTTCATATCGCCGAACCAAGCTGCCGATACGCTTACTACAGCCACGATAAATGCCATCGCCATAATGACAGATGAAATTATAAGTGTGCGTCTGGTCTTGTTCATACCCGTCCCATTGTTAGTTTATTTCAGAATATCCCGTATCAATCTACGGTATTGCCGTCTATACTCGATACCGTAAGCGTTGCTCCGAACTCGAATTTAGAGCCGAAGTACGCCATATTTGAATAATACATCTGACGATTGCTTGAAGCGCCGTATATTTTTATAAGCTCGTCGCCTGTATATATGTCGTCCGCAATCAAAGCTCTGTCCTCAACGCAGAACTGCGCCCAGAACAGCTTTTGCGGCGCAAACACAATATAGAAATCAAACTGAGTGTTGTCCGCCGTGAGCGGCATTTCCTTAAGTCCGCCGCCAAGCAAGGAGTATCTTTCCTCTCCGCTCTCCTCTCCCGATACGGGAGCATTGTTTACAGGCTCGTCGTTCACCTTTGCAATAAGCCCGCTTGCGTCGAAGGTCAGCTTTCCGTATGGAGTGTACCACTCCTCGCCCTCGGACGGCAGGCGGTTATCCATAGCTCTGTTATCCTCGTCGCCGTTTACGGTACCGGTATAGTTTTGCGACTTATCGCTGTGCGCCTTGAAATACCAGGTGAACGCGTATGGCATATCCTCGGGCTTAAAGCTGCCATCTCCGCTGTCGTATGAGTTGAGCACGCTTCCGTTTTTGGATATCTTTGCCGCGTCCAACAGCATAGACATCGTAACCTGAGTATTTTCTGTATCAAGCGCGATTGTGGTTATAAAATAGTACGGCATATCCAATAGATACTGATTTAGCTCCACCTTGTCGGGACGCGGATATTCGCTGCCGTTATAGTCGGTCACCAATCTGCCGTTTTTATCTATAGCGGTCTGTCCCTTATAGTTTATATTGCGCAGGCTTGAGTTTTCCTCCGCCGTAAACGACAGAGTAAACGCCTTTGCGGTAGTCATTTTGATTGTCTGTACCGACGGCTTTACATCGGATGAAAACCACGCAAAGGATACGCTGACCATAATCACCGTAATGAGTATGATAAGCGACGGCACTGCTATGCCGAGTATCCTTTTAATAAGCTTTACCGTTTTATCCGTCAGTTTCATATATCCTCTTAAGCTTTTTTAAGTACGGCTGTCGGGGTTGCAGTGCCTGTTTCTATCTCAAACAACTTTTGAGTTCCGTTCCAGGTAGGAATGTAAATGCTATGTCCTCCCGATATCACCTTTCCGTAGAACGCGCCGCTTGCGGTCTGCAACACATAAGTGGAATACATATGTACGTCCTGCTTAAGCGTAAAGGTTGCAAATCTCAACTCTCTGAGCAGAGCTATTCCCTGCTGGTTTGCAATAACAATCGCGTCGCCGCTGTTGTCGGTTCCGTGCGCGGAGCCTACCAGCCAGCTCTTTGCACTGAGTCCGAATACGTCAACGCTTACGCCGTCCACGCTTACGGCGGCGGCTGTCTTGGCATACATAAGCACATACACGCTTATTATATCGGCAAGGCGCATACTCTCGCGCGGCTTTGTTTTGCTGTTGGCTTCCCCGTCCATTTTAGTGAGTCTTACGTCGTCGAGAACGTCGTAAATTCCGCTTGCGTTAGCCGTGTCGCCCGTATAATAATACTTGCTTGCGCCGTATCCGCTTACGGAGCCGTTATAAAGCTCGGTATACGTCTTACCTCCCGCGATTTGCGTTCTGTTAGCCCAAACCGAATCCTTCATAAACTCGTTTACTCCGCCTAAGGTCGCCGTGGAGGTTGCACCGAGTATTCCGCCCGCGTTAGCCGTGGACGCGATTATCCACATCTGCATAAGCGAAACCACGTTATTTACGTTTGCACCCGTAGCCTTTCCTATTGCGCCGCCTGCATTTGCCGTGGTCGCTTTAACCGTCATATCTCCCAAAGATATAGCTCCGTCGACCTTGGACGTTGCCGCGCCGAACAGTCCGCCTACATAAGCAGTGCCCGAAACATTGACGTTTATAGTGCCGTGTACGCTGACGTTTTCCACAACAGTCTGAGCGCTCTCGCCGGCAAGACCTCCGACATACGCTGTACCCGCGCCGCCTACCGTAATATTTATGTTGCGCAAATGCACGTTTTTCACGTTTGCGTTGCTTGCGATACGCTCGAACATACCTATATACGATTCGCCGCTTGCAACGCCTGCGATATTGAGTCCGTCTATTACATAGCCGTTACCGTCATATGTTCCGTCAAACGTATCCTCGAATACACTGCCCATTGCGGTAGCTACGCTGCCTGCGCTAAGCTTTAAGAAGTTTGTAAGATATTTTGAGCCTACGCCCCAATCGTAGCTTGCGTCCTCGTTTACCGTGCCGTCCGCGCCTACGACGGTCTTTTTAAACATTCCGTTAAGTATAGCAATATCTGTATCCGTAAATACGCCCGAAATATTGGCGACCTGCTTGAACTTGTCAAATGATTTTGGAGTACTGCTTGCGTCGGACGAATAATATCCCCAGCCCGTATCCTCGTCGCTCGAATTGAGGAAGACGTCGCGGTTGCCGCCCGCGTCGGAGGCGAGCCAGTTGAAATAGTCGTCCCAGCAGGTGATTGTAATGGCATTGCCGTCCGCATCGAGGAAGGGCTGTCCGTTGTTATCGGTAGGATAGCCTACGTTATCGAAGTATTGCTGCTCGGTTGCAAGAGGCACCCAAACCGCCTGCGAGATAATGCCGAAGTCTCCGCCGCCGTTCTTGCTTGCGGTAAAGTAATAGCTTGCAATCATAAGACCCGCTATGGAGCCTACCTCGAACTCCTCCTTATCCACAAAGTAACCGATAGTAAGAACAGGCTGATTGCCGAGGCGGTAATTTACGTGAACTCCCGTATTCGAGTCTACCTTTGCGGAGAGAATATTGCTGTTTTCGCCTCCGCGTATGACGGTATAGGAGTTATATTCCCTTACTCCGTTTGCGGGATTGTTATTGACGTACTGCCAGTTGTTTACGATTTTTACGGAAAGCATATCGCCGTTTACGCTGTTTACTCTGCCTGTAACGTCAAGCCAGTTGGTGTTGTAGGTGTTGTCCGCAGTAGCATAGCTTTGGGCAATGTTGCCGTAGTAAGCGCGCGTAGTCACGGGAGTTATTTCGATATATATATCCGAGGTTTTGCCGCTTACTGTAACCGCGCCGCTATCGCCCGCGCTGCCCGTTTTGTCGCCGACAACCGTGTTACCCGTCCTTACAACCTTAAAGGTGTAGTTTGCGGACGAAGTGCCGCTAAGCACAAATACAAGGTTTTTATAGAAATAATCCTCGTCGCCGTAAGCAGTATCCGCAATGCTCAGATTTGCTCCCGTACCTATTACGTTGTTTACGTACGCGTCGAAATCCGAACGACCCTCCGTCGCTTCTCTGAACATCGCGTGTATCATAACCGCTCCGCCCGCCGACTCAGCCGCGGCAATTCCGCTTACCGTAAAGCCTTCACCGAAGCGGTGTATCGCGCTTACCGCCGTACCCGAGCCTGCAACGCTTACCGCGCCTGCCATTCCGCCGTACCAGGCATTGCCGTTATACATCTTTACGGCGTGCATATTTCTCAGTATATCGAGAGTAACGGTAAGCTCTCTTGCTCTTATCGTGCCGTTATGTCTGTATTCTATTTTGCTCGTACCGTTTTCAAATTCAAAGTTATTGGCGTCGGACGTACCCGTTTTTATTGTTATGGTATAGGTTATAGTTCTGTTTGTACCGACGTTTGCGGAATCGTAAACGGCGGTTACTGTTATCGACGAAGCGGAAGGCTTGAGCGACGTGTTTTCGAAAATGGGAGAGCCTATGCTTGCGCTTGACACGTTTACGGTTGCGTCATAGGTTTTCGTATACGTCGAGCCGCTCATTCCCGTAACCTTTATTATGAACGGCGTAATAGTATACTTACCGTTAGCTGCCTGACTGAACGAAATATCGTAGTTGTCTATTACGGTTGCTCCCGCTCGGTTCTGTCCGCTTACCCTGATATCTGCGACGTTTACGGACGCGTTATACGCCGTGCTTCTTGCATTGGTCTGAGCGTTGCCCGTAACGGGTATTGTAAACGTTTCGGTACGGCTGTAAGCGTTTCTTATATTCAGCAACGCGCTTTCCGTAGAGCCCGGGTCGTAATTGAACGAACTTTGCGTAAGCCCCGAGGCGGATACGCTTGCCGTAAGTCCTCTGCCCTGCGGATTGCCGTTGTAAACAAACGAGCTTGCCACTCCCCAGTTTAAGGTTATCCTTGCGCGGTTAATAGTAAGACTGCCTGCGGCGGTTGCGGTAACCTCGAAGTTATCAACTCCCGATACTACCGAACGTATAGCACCTACCTTAGCGGTATAAACACCGGCGTTAACAGCATACTGAACCTCGGCACCCGTTGCGGTGTTTTTGTATAACAGCGCAATATTTACCTTGTTTTCGTCCTCGGTATTGGCAATACCCGCATAATCGCCGAACATACTTATTGTATACAGTCCCGTATTGGCGCTGAACGAGAACTGCGGATTTGCGTTTTCATCCGTAGCGCAGCCTACTTCGATAGTTTCCGCCTGATGATTAGTTCCGTTATAAACTACAACCTTATCTCCCTTGAAGCTTACTGTTATTCCCAGCTTGTTTATAGTAAACGTGCCGTCGGTAATATCGTTGATGACGCAATTATAAGTGCTTTGAGAAGGAAGCTTAACGGTATGTCTGCCCGCGTTTGGTCCTACTCTGAACTTTATCCTTACGTGCTGATTGTCAACGCGTTCTATAATGTACTCGCCGTCCTCGTAGCTTTCGGGAAGCACAGTTGCAATTTCCTGCTCGATAAGCTCTGCGCTTCCGAATGCAAATCTCGCCGTAAAGCTTGCGGTAAGATAATGATAGCCCGCGTTATAAGTCGCGCTGTTGCCCGTAGTAGCCCAGCTCATAGTAAACGCGTTGGGAGTAATTCTGTAAAGCGGCTTCTGCTCGGTCGGATGCTGCGGCGCGTCCATAGGCACCTTGACGTAATAGTTGCCGCCCTCCGTAAGCATATACTTCACTCCGTCGTATTCATATGTCGCTTCCGCCGCGAATTTGACGTAATAGTTGCCCTTTTCCTTCATTCCGCTGAGGTTGATTGCGGTTATTCCGTTTATCCATCTCGCCGTCACGTACGTCTTTCCCGCGCCCGTAAGCACGAAATTATCGGTTGCCATAAGGTCCCAAAGCGCAGACGGACCGCCAAAGGTCTGATTTGCGCTTTCCTCCGCAAGCGAGTTATACTGCACGTAAGGCTTAAGGCTGTTAATCAGCGCGGATTTGTTTTCTACAGCGTTTTCCACCCATCCGACAAACTGATACTGCGTATTGTGCGTAGCGCCGTCATATTCGCACTCGAATTTAGCGCCGTCCGATATCTTAAGCTCGAGCAAAGCGGGCTTGATGTTGAAATCCGCAGAAAGCGGTACGGGATTGGTATTGTAATTTGCCGAAATACCGCTTGAGCTAAGCTCCGCTATGAATTTATCGGATATGGTTTCGTTAAATCTGAATTCTATAGCGATAGTAAACGGTTTTACGCCATCCGTGTATGCGTCGTCCGCAATGCAATCCGTATCCCAGTCTATATTTCTTAAATCCGTCGTATACGCAATGGAATAGGACGACATATAAATCTTGCTTGTTGAAAGATTTACAAGCGCCTGCGACGTCAGTCTGTCGTCGGGCGTGAACGTCTTGGAGCCTATTCCGTTAGGTCCTGCGTCTTTCATAAGCGCGCCTATGTCGAGAATGCCGCTAATCTGCCCCGTAACCTCGCCGCTGATATTGAATTTGACGGAGCGCTCCGCGCCCGCGAGCATATTTCTGCCGTTATCGAGCGGAGCTATTCCGTTAAGCGTAAGCCTTATGCTTCCGTCGGTGTTATCGCCCTGATACGTGCCGTTGCTTGCGGATATCGTGGACTCGAGCACAAGCTTCTCTATGCGGAGCAGACCCTCGTCTATACCGCCGATTTTACCGTAATTGCCAAGCGCGTCATAGAAGTAAATGGATACGTCGGTCGTATAATTTCCCGCCTCGTAAACGCTGTTCTGGTCTATGGCAACGCCGTCCTTCTTTACGTTGGTCATTGTGTAAACGTAATCGCCGCTCTTGCCCTCGGAAAGCAAATCGTCGCTGGACAGATATTTTATTACCTTAGTTTGCGCGGACTCCGCCGTCTTTCCTATTTCGGCGGTTATAGGCACGTAACGCTTATAGCCGTTGTATGTAAGCGTTCCGCCGATACCGACCGAGCGATAGTAAACAACCACGTTCTGAGCGTTTCTGTCGTCGGGATTGCTCTTATCGAGCGAGGTTTTTGCGTTCAGATAGAAGGGACGCTCCTGCACTCCCGTACCGTTCCAATCAACGGTATCGGAGCTATAGTATATGGACGGCTTTTCTCCTGACGCGTCCATATACAGATAGTAGCCGTTTATCTTGCTTTCAAGCGCGGCGGCGTAAATACTGCCTACGCTAAGCGCGCCGTTGCCGCTTACGTTATTGCCGTTTACCTGTCCGACTATCGGAGAATTAAGCGGTTTTGTCGCCTCGATAACACCGTTTTCGTCGGGAACTCGCTCCTCCGCGGTATATGCGTTTGCTATTCGCTTCCAGTATGCAAGCTCGGCGGCGCGCTCGCCCTCCGCAAGCGCGCTCGGCTTAGAGCTGTCCTGCGCGTTTACGTGAGTGGCGTCCAGTCCGCGACGGTCGTTAGCATAGATGTAATACCAGCCCGTACTCGCCTCGCCCGTAGTATAGCCGTCGCTGTTCTGCTCGTACGCCCAGACTCCGTTTACTATGCGCACGTCGTGACCGCATAGCTTTTTGAGATAAACCGCCCAATCCGTACCGTCCGAGGGCTTACCCGTATAGTGCGCGGGGGTTTCGTAAGCGTTTGTAAGTTCCTCCGTAAACACGTTTACGCTGTCGGATACGGCTACGTACTTTCCGATATCGTCCACGACGCTCGCAAGGTCGAGAGCCATAAGCTGAGCGTTAAGATAGCCCTTTACCCAGTAGGAGGTATCCGCAACGGTAACGCCCTCGCCGTCCTTGACTACCCAGCCGACTATGCCGCCCGCGGTATCGCCGCTTACAGTGCCTTCGATGTTGAACGAATTGTTTATTTCTATATTTCTGCCTGTTACGGCGCCTACAATTCCGCCTACGTTCTTCTTGCCCGTAACGGAGGTGTAGAACGCAAGCATATTGCTTATTACTATGTTATTTGCCTTGATAAGACCTATAGCGCCGCCTACGTTATTGACGTTTGCCGCGTTTATACTGCCCTCTGCGTAAAGCGTAACGCTTTGCCAGAGCGAGCCGTTTACATTGTCAAACCCGTCCTCCGCAGAGCCGATTACGCCGATTGCTCCGCCTACTCCGCCCCAATGGAACTCGTCCTTACCCGCAGGCGCGCTTCCGCTGACTATTATGCTGTTTTTATCTCCGCCGTCCGAAAGGTCGGCAACAAACTCGAAGTGCGCATTTGATACCGATATCGGCTGATGCTCGTAGGTATTGCCGTCATACTCGTCGCTTATACCTATCATTCCCACCGAGCCGCCTACCGCAACCGCTCCGCTTGCAAGTATTCTGCCGCGGTTTATGAACTGCGCGCCGTTTACTCCGCCCGCAAGCAGTCCGATATTTCCGCCCGTGAAAGTATCGCCGTTTACTATGCCGTCGTTTACGAATACTACGTTATTTGCCGATGTTCCGTTTACAGTGCCGAACATAGCGCCTATTGAACCGCCCACGTATCTCTTGCCGGATACGTTTCCTATGCCATTCTGCCGAGAGGCGGTATCTGCGTTTCTTATATCGTCCAAGCCGTTGTAGAAATAAGTATTGTTGCTTCCGCTTACGGTAAGCGACGCTTCATTATCCAGTCTGCCTATGGAGCCGCCTACAAAATAGCCGCCCTCTACGCTTCCCGTATTGGCAAACGTACCCGCTATCGAGCCCTTTTGCAGATATCCGATAACGCCGCCCACGTTTTTGCCGTTTCCGTCGTCCGCGTAGCCGTTCGCGCCGAAATTGCCGCCCGTTACGTTGCCCTCGTTTACGAGCCTCGGAATGACGTCAAGCAGCGTGCTTCCGCCCATAGTGATGCCGCCCTCGTTGTTGCCGACTATTCCGCCTACGTTATTAAGACCTACAACCGTACCCTTATTGTAAATGCTGCCCTTGGTAATGATAAGTCCCAAGCCCGCGCCGTTTGCCGTGTTGCTTCCGATAAGTCCGCCCGCGTCGTCCTCGAATGCTTTGATATGAGCGTTGCCGCTGATTTCTATATCAACCGTTCCCTCGTATCTGCCGCCGAGATAGGTATCCGCGCCTATAAGCAGGCTTCCCGCAACAACGCCGTCCGCATAAGTATATCCGTTTAATCCTACAAGTCCGCCGACCTGCGACTTGCCCGTTATGTTAGCCTCTATTTTGATTACGGTTCCGTTTGTGCTTGAAAGTATATTAGCCGTACCGAAGTTACGTCCGATAAAGCCGCCGACGTTGATAGCGTTATCCGCCGAAATTTTCGGGCTGACCGTAAACGTGCCGTCAAACGCGCCCTCTATGGTCGCGCCTACGACTCCGCCGAAGTTACGCACATAATTTCCCGTAAGATTGCATCCGATGCTTCCCGTAACCGTAACAATACTTCCGCTGAGGAAGCGCGTGCCTTCGCCCATAGCTCCGATAACGCCGCCTACGTTGCCCGTGGGATTGTTGTCCGAAGGATTTGAAGTGGCTACGTTTACCGTAATGCTTCCGTCATAAACAATCTCGTCGCGCAGGGTGTTTACGGTTTCGGACACGGTTCTGCCTATTACGCCGCCTATTGCGGTGCGGTAAAGACCTTCCGTAGCATTGTCTATCACAGTGCCGTAGCCTTTGCGCGCTATATTTGTATTTGCGCTTACTCTTACTCCGCCGATTGCGGTATTTCCGTACGCAGTACCTATTACGCCGCCGATAGAATTTTCGCCGTAGATATTTACCGTTCCCGTCGCAGGCGCGGTCGCGTCGGGATGCTTTACGCCCATATTCGCGCCCGATACCGTAAAGAACACGTCGCCGTCGTTTGCGCCGGCGAGTCCTCCGATATCGACTCCCGAAGTGGAAACAGTAGACGTGGCAAGCGCGCTTATCGTCGCTCCGTATACGTATGAGTCATAGACGTTTACGTAATTTCCGCGTCCTGTTGTAGCGCCCGAAAGCTTCCACGGATTGCCTACATAGCCTATGATACCGCCCGCGTTCCTGCGTATTGTATTTATCTGCGCATTGGAAACTCTGTTGTTAGAAAGCTCCAGAACCTTCAAATCCTGCGTTCTGCTTGTGGGCTTAGACGGACCTGCCGCACCCGCGATACCGCCTGCATAGCCCTCAACGCTCGGCGCAGTCTGTGCGCTTGTGTCGGCGTATGCCGTTACAATCAACGTCGCCGACGAACCGCCCGCCTGACAAGCCTCTATTTTGCTGTCACCGCCGACGTAGCCGGCAATTCCTCCCGCAAAGCTCCTGCTGCTTGCGGTATTTGCGGATGTATAAGCCGATACCTTACCAGTTACGGTTATATGCGCAACGGACGCGTCGTAAACGGTGCCGAACAATCCCGCAAATGCGTTTGTGGACTGTCTGACGGATATTTTGAGATTGCGTATCTCGGTATTTCCGCTTGCTCCCTGCGCGCCGTTTATGTTGCCTGCAAACGGAACGGATACGCTTCCTATCGGATAGTTGTTTACATACGTATTATAGGAAGCTCCGTTTACATAGCTTGAACCGTTAAAGTAATAGTTTTTATTATACCAGTTAGTACGCAGAGCTGCCGCTGTTGCGGGACTCGAGCCGTACCTGATTGTCGTATTTCCGCTTGCGGCGCCGAGGCTGTACAGATAGTAATTCTTTCCCGACTGTCCGTATACCGTACTACCCGACGAATTGCTCTTAAGCGAATACGACGAGGTAGTCATATCCATATTTATATAGCTTGCTCTCAAGCCTTCGATGTTGTTTAAGCCGTCGGCAAACTCTATATACTCGTCCTTAAAGCTGTAGTAGCCCGTGCCGCCGCCGGTATTGCTCTTAGCTCCGTTTAGGGCGGACATAGCGAGCAAGCCGACGCCGTCCTTGATTACGTAGGGACTCTCCTTGCTACCCGCCTGATTACCTACAAACTTGCCGTAGTCGTTTCTGCCGTAGGATACGGAAAGCATAGACAGACCTTCCTTTGTATCCAGCGCAAACACGGCAAGCTGAGGCAGACAGCCGTAAGGATAAATATATCCGTAGGCGGTGCCGCTTAGGAAGGCGGAATTATATGTCATTTTCCCGTCCGAGTAGGTCGCTACGGATTTGCCCGAGGACGTTATAAGCGTGGACGCCTGATAATAATCGGAAATGTCCGCGGCAGTACCTATACTGCGGTCCACATTGGGAGTGCCGCTGCTTGTCATATAGGAGGTGAGCATATCCACGCTGTCCACAACGGTGCCGATTACGTAGCGTTTTTCGTCGCCGCCGTCTACGGTGTTTATGGATGCCGAGCCCCAGGACTGGTCGCTGCTCGAGCAATATGTGTGCAGATAGTTTGCGATAGTATAGCTGTTGGTACTGCTGAGCTTGCTTGTATCGGTATCCTTATCCAGATAGCCGCAAATTCCGCCGCCCCAATAAATGCGGGTTGAGGACACGCCTACGATGTTTTCGGTTTTGGCGGATACAAACAGCTCGCCGAGGTTATAGCAATAATTAAAGCTTGTGGAATAGTTTGAAGCGGAGGGCTGAACCTGTCCCGCAATTCCGCCGATACGCGCCTGCCAGGACATAGAATAACCTATAATTCTGTAGGTGCTTATCTTGCCCGTATTGTAGCAATAATTTATATCGCCCCAAGCCATAAAGCCGACTATGCCGCCTACGACCGAGCCGTTAAACTCCTCTCGTCCGCCCGACCAACCGGAGGACCTGTGATTGTATGTCGTACTCGTACCGCTTGAGGATACCTCGCCCGTATTATAGCAGTAGGCTATTGTGGATTTTGCGCCTGCCTTACCTGTATCCGAGCTTGTGGAGCTTGCCAAAATCAAGCTGCCTACGCTGCCCGCAAGACCGCCGACGATAGGACCGAAGCCGACAACCCTGCCGCTGTTATAGGATGCGTACATATTCAGCCAGCCTTCCTCGCCGACCTGACCTATAATACCGCCTACGTAAACCTTACGGTATGCTTCCGTATCCTTCTTGCCCGCATATTCGCTTTCATCCGCCCAACGCGCGTCCGCAAATATCTCGCCGTTGTTTGCGCAGTTATAAATGGTCGTACCCTTGTTTGCTCTGCCTATAATGCCGCCGACGTTATACGCGCCGCGAATATTACCCTCGTTTTTACAGCTTTCAATGGTAATTGCGTTATTGGAATATCCAATTATTCCGCCTGTGCCGTAGCCGTATTCGGCATAGCCTGCTATATCTGCGTCGTTACATTCGATATTGCCGAGATTTGCGCCTCTGCGGCCGTTTACGCAGGCAACAAACTTCATCGTGTGGTTATTGGAGAAGCCTACCATACCTCCTGCGGTGCGGTTGGCTGTGATGTTTGCAAGGTTCGTGCAGTTTTCAAACGTAAGATTGCCGAGCGGCTTGCCGACAAAGCCCGCGATATTCTCCGCCGACGTGGAGTTAAACGCTTCTCCAGCCGCGGTAATATGGCCCTCTATGGTAAGATTTTTAAACGTCGCGCCCGCCGCGTTGGGGAATGCGCTCACTCCCGACAGCGCCGCAGCGTCCGTGCTGCTTACGTTTATTGTAAGCTTATGACCGTCGCCGTCAAATGTTCCCTTAAAGGTATTGTAATTGGAGGCTCTGTCTCCCGCGAGGTTATCGAGGTTAAGGACAACGCTGTCCGTTGCAAGCTTGATATACTTGCCGAGATAGCCGTTTACGGGAACTCCGCCGACATACCTGTTCTCTCTTATATTTCTTGCAAATGTATTCCACTCGGTTTGGTTGGAAATGACGTACGGCGTTTCCGCGTCGCCTATTTCAAACCTCTTTTCAAAGTTGCCGAGCACAACGATATTGTTTTTATCGTTGGGATTGTTTTTACCTACGCATATAGCAATGCCCTGAGCGTACTGAATATATCCGCCCGAGTACACCGTAGACTGAACGTCAACGTCATAGAAGGCGCTTGCGGCAGGTCTGACATAAGCGTCGTGTACAAATTGCTTTTCCTGCGCCTCGCCCGACGGATTGGAGCTGATGTTTTCAAAGGTAATGGGAAGCACGCAAATGGAGAAGCTGTCCGTAGCCGCCATATCGAAGCGGTAATACACTACGGAATTTGCGCCCGAAAGCGTTTCAAACTCGTTTGAGGTGGTCGTATCATAGCCGCTTGCGTCATAGAAGGCAATCTGATTGTTTACCTTGGGAAGCGACGTACTAAGCGACAGATATCCGGCTTTTGCGGGATTATATACTTTGTCGCTCGCTCTTTCGATAATGTCGACCGTATCGGCGAAAAGACCTATCATCCTTCCGTACTCCGAGAAGCTTGGAGAATGACCGCTTGCCACCTCGCCGTTTACTATCACGTAATTGCCGTTTTTGTTTTGACTTACGGTGCTGTAGGTCGGGTTTGCGGACAGATAGAAGGTCCAGCTTGAGCTGATTGTCGTGCCTGCGTTCGCACTGCCGGCAATGCCGCCCCTTGTCATATTTACGCTGTCGAATCTGAAGCCGCGCGATACGCTGAGGTTTATAGTACCTCCCGCGAGCATTCCCACTATACCGCCGACGTACTCGCCGCCCATAAACGCGTTGACGCTTGCCGACGGATTGCTGTAGCCGCTTGTGGCTATACTGCTCTGTATCGAGCCGCCGCCCATATATCCGAACAGACCGCCCGCATAGCTTCCGTCGTAAGCGAACGTCGTTTCGTTTCCTCTGGAATTAGCCTTAATGAGCATAAGGCTTACCACTCTTGTCATCTCGTGCGCGGAGGAGGACAGATATCCCGCGATGCCGCCCACGAAATTCGCACCCTTTATAGTAGCGGTATCGCCTGCTGTGGGATTGTTTCCGTAGCCGTTGTAGACGTTGAGATAGGAAGCCGCGTCATTTAAAGAGAAATTCGATTCGCTTCCGCTGACTACGGGATTGAAAAATGCAAGCAGCGTATTTGCGCCCGCGTAGCCCACTATGCCGCCCGCGAAATCACCGCTTGCGGTAATAGGACTGTAATTAAAGACCTTTCCAAGCCCTCCGTCGTCCGACGGCGCATAACGCAGAGTGGTATTGGGACCTGTAGCCTGCGCGCCGTAGCTTCCGTAGCGGATAAGATTTATAAGATAGTTATCCGCGAATATATTTTCGTTTACGCCGTTTGTAACTACATAATGCTCGGAAGCGACCTTGCCGATTGCTCCGAATATACCGCCGACAAACGAGCGTCCCTTAATCTGACTGTTGTTGAACAGCTTGACGGTGTTGCCCATAATATTGGTATCCTGCGCAAGGAAAGTGCCTGCGGAGGAAGCGATATAGCCTGCTATCGAGCCTACGAAATCGCCGTTTACCTCTATATCGAACGCGCTCTGCGTACTGCGGAAGCGCAACGTATGCGTGACGCCGCCGACGGATACTCCGTTTGAAGTATTCATTGCGCTCTCAATGGTTGCGTTTTCACCGAGTACGCCGATAATTCCGCCGAAGAAGCTTGTAGTACCCTCAAAGGATACGGGAGTATGGTCAAGTCCCGTCCAATCGCCGAGGAACAGAATACCTACGCCGCTCGCATAGCCTATAAGACCGCCCGCGACGTGTCCGCCGCTCTTGAGGTTTACGCGCACGTAAATACCCTCTCCCGTAGTACTCGGATTTATATAAACTCTCGAATCGTCTGCGGAAGCGTTCTGCGAATTACGCTTATAGCCGTAACCCTCCACGCCGCCGTACAGCGCGCCTACATACGAGGTTCCCGTAACTCTTATGGGGTTCTGCGTGCCGTTGGTGATAAACGGATTTACCGTAAAGCCCTTAGTATTTTTAGCGTCCAGCCAGCCGACCAGTCCGCCGACATAGCTCTCGCCCACTATATATACGTTGCTCTGTACTCGGCGCTGACCGGGCATCTGCGAAGTGTCGTTTACTATCCATTTGCCCGCAATACCGCCCGTATAGGCGACGTCGCCCGTCACGTTGGAGTTTACTCGGCAATCAGCCTCTATCGTCACGTTGCTTGCATAGCCGATTATGCCGCCTACAAAGGACGCGCCGCGCACGTAGCCTCTGTTTTCCGTGCCTGCGTCAACGGTAGCTTCGATTGACACGCCGCCGTCCGATACGCTTGCAAAGCCTACTATGCCGCCCACGCCGTTCGCGCCCGAGCCGTCTACTCTGTACTCGTTTGCACGCTCATAGTTTTTGCAATCTATAATCCTTACGCCCGACGCGCCTATATATCCCGCTATGCCGCCGATGCCGTTTATATGCACCGTCGCGCCTCTGTCGGTCACGCTGAAGCCGCGCAAGCTCTGAGTATCGTTTTCAAACGCCTTATATTTGACTACTCCGCGGTTTTCGCAGCTTGTTATCGCGGTTTTGTTTACGCTGTCGACGCCGCCGACTATACCGCCGACCGCGCGCGTTCCCGCTACGGTTGCGCTCTCTCCGTTGACCGCGTCCGCAATAGCGCCCGTAAACTCTCCTACTATTCCGCCCACAAAGCTTCTGCCCGTCACGCTTGCGTTGTTGACTATACTGCCCTCGAACAGAGTGTTCATATTTGCATAGCCCGCAATACCGCCCACGCGGTCTCTGCCCGCTACGCTTCCGTCAACGGTAATATTCCTTATGTTTGCGTTTATAAGATATCCGAACAGTCCCGTGAAATCGGAAATTGCCCAGCCGTACTCGTTTTCAGTGTGGTCGGCTTCGTTGACGCCGAGCGTCACCGTATACTTTGCGCCCGCATACTCGCCGTCAAACGTACCCGAAAAATAATTTTCTGCATCTTTACCGATTGAAATAAAGCCCGAAGCGGTGCTTACCGCAACATTGTCCGCAAGACGGAAATATGCGCCGAAATAATCCCTCGAGGTAGCTACCGCGTTGGCGTTGGGGACAAGCGCGATATCGGTATCGGTGCTGTTGATACTGTTCCAGGCGGGATTGCCCGACACAATTTGTCCGAGGCGCACAAGATGTGCGGAGTTTTCTATCAGATAAGGATTATCCGCGCTGCCGTAATTAGCCGCCGCTACGTTTCCGCCGAAATCGCTTTCCATAAGCGTAAAGCGTATAACGCGCGTTCCGTCGTAATTGCCCGCGCCCTTAAAGGTGAGCGCAACCTCTACGGCTTTTCCTCCGTCAAAGGTTATGCTGCTGCCAAGCATCGAGCCGCCCGAGGTAATTTCAACCGTATAATCCGTGTCAAGAAGCAGATTAACATATCCGTCGGCAAGTTTGAGATATAAATTATAATTAGATATATCCTTATATATATTTGAACTATCCTTATATACAAGCGCATAAGGAGCGTCGCCCGCGCTATAGAAAACTCCGAGCTTTCTCATATCCAACGCAAAGACGCTGCCCGAGCCTATATTATAGGAATAAGCACCGTAAAGTATCGCTCCGGGACCGAAGCCGAACCATATGTCATATTCGTCTATATCGAACTGATTGGGATTGGCTATGGATTTTCTTGTAATGCTCCACGCCCAGCTTACGCTCATCTGAGCAATGTCCACATTCGAATTGTCCACTCTCAGCTTGTAATTATCGGTTTTCTTTTCGAGTCCAAAGGAATATTCGTTAGCCGCAACGGTATCGTCAAGGGTTATTACCGCCGTATGATTTAACGACGCCACGCTACCCTCGTTTATCGTATGCGTTACGTTATTGACTGAAATATTGAACTCGCTCGCTACGGTTTCGTTTGCGGCAAAGCCTGCTAAGGTAACGGTTTTAAGTCCCTGCGCAAGACCGTTATAAACATAGGACGCCGCCTGCTGATTGTTCCAGCCCGTAGTAACGGTAAGCTGTCGCTGATTTATGGTATACGTAGCGGTGCTCGGCACGGATACGCCCACAAGATGCGTTCCGTTATATAACAGCATTCTGACCTTATATGCCTGTACCGCTCCGCTTGCAACATAGACGTCATTCACGTCGGCGCTGTCCGCCCATACTCCGTTGTAATACTCTACCTTAGCCGAAGTTGCATATCTGTTGCTGTCGGTAGCACCTACCGTAATCCAGGAGCCGACCGTCGGCGCGGTGTTTCCGTAAATTATCGACCTTGCGAGGCTGCTTGAAAGCTTTATGCTTTCCTTTTCAATAGCAAATTTGCTTACGCTCTGATTGCTTGCATTTTTAAGCGCGGCGTCAAACACCATATGCTGTCCGTATACTCCCGAGGTCGTTCCCGCAGCGCTCGTAAGCCTGTTATTGGTAGCGTCGGGCGTAACCAAAGCGTTTCTGTCCGCGTCGCGCAAAACGGCATACTGACCGTTACTAAAAGTATTGGATGCCGCAAATACCATAAACTTGGTAAACTCTACGGACGTATCGGTTATATCCGTCCAGCTATATCCGGTATTATTATCCGCGTCCGACGGACGTGTGTAATATGCCGCTCCTGCCGTCGTACTGATTGCAATTATAGCGTGATTGCCTTTTCCTCCGGTAAGCAGATTGGAAAAATCCGCGGTAGCCGCATTCTGAGCGTAAAAGCTCCAGCTGTTTAAAACGGTATTAGTACCCGTGCCGTTAATGCTACCCACGTTAACATTGCCGCTTACGGCACCGGTATTATAGCAATATGCTATCTGTACGTTAGATGCGTTCGCGCCCTGCGCGCTTCCTACTATTCCGCCCGCGTTACTGCCCGCCCCCTGCACCGAACCGCAGTTATAAGCATACTGAAGCTTAACGGTGTTATTTGTGGTTGTGCCTCCGCTGTAATATAAATATCCGACAATTCCGCCCGCTGTTGACGTAGTACCCGTTGCTTTTATCGTTGCGGAACTGTACAGATTGCTAAGCAGCATAGCGTTTACCGCAGCGCTTGTCGTATGCGCTCTGCCGATGATGCCGCCAACATTCTGCGTACCGCATATATCTCCCGAAGCGGAACATCCCGAAACCTTAAGCGAGGTTGTGCCGACCGGCATATGTCCGATTATACCGCCTACTCCGTTTGCACCGAAAACGTTTGCGTCAATCACAACGTTGCCGTCAACGTTTCTTGCAACGTAATTGCTTCCGCCCGCATACGTACAATTTTCAACCGTTATATTTGCGCCAGACTGTACATAACCGATAATGCCGCCCGCTCCGTTTTTGGCGGTGGCGTTATTTGCGCTGTCAAAGGTAGCCAGAATTACGTTTGCCGTAGACTTACAGTTACGTATTGCAGTCGTGCCGCCTATAAGACCTACTATGCCGCCCGCATAATCGCTGCCCGTTGTATTTAAAATCTGTCCGCCTACGCCTATATATTCGATATTCGCGCCGTTAAGATAATTGAATAATCCCGCGTTACCCGAGGCAACGTCTATGCTCACAGTAACGGTTTTCAATGCTTTTCCGTTTATCGCGGTAAGCACGCCCGAGGAGTATACGCCGTTTGCTCCGTACAAGGTACCCTTAAAGTTCTTTGCGGTAGAGGCGGTAGTAACCGTATCCGCGCCTACGGGGTCGGTTTCGCCTAAGTTCAGATTATTGGTAAGCGCAAAATAATTTCCGCTGAACGAAGTGTAGCTTGCCGCAGTATTTATAATTTTGCCGTAATGATTGCCCTTTACGCTGTCCACAGGCTCGCGGGACTTATTTACAATATCCGTAAAGTTATTCCAATGGACCTTATTCTCTATGACAAATGGATTATCCTCGCTACCCCAGGTGGCGTCGCGGGATTTTCCGTCGATTATGCCGAAATCGCTGTCAACCCAGACAGCGTATAGCGTAACGGTAGCTCCCGGCACCTTGGTAAGCTCGTTACTCCGGTTTGTGTATTGCGAGCCTGTAGTTCCCGTTGCTCCGCTCGACGTGTCGTGTGTGGTAGTGGTTACGGTGCTGCCCGAATAGGTGTAATTCTCCTTATAAACAACAGGACCGCCCTCCATAGTAGCCCAGCCGACAAACGTATCCGCGCCGTTTACAAACGTATTTTTTCTCAGAGTCTCGGTTACGTCCTTTATACCGTAACGCAAGGTTTGATTCGCCATCGTTCCGGTCGCGCCCGTATCGCCCTTGTTGTACGCAACGGTATATGCGCCGTACATTTTTATTTTAATATCGCCTATCAGACCGTATGCGTTGCCTCTGTCGTCACCGCTTCCCCAACCTACCCAGTTTCCTGTGTAGTTAGGATGTCCTGCTTCCAGCCTGAGCCTTACGGTCACCGTTGTATTACCGGTAGATGCAGAGGAATTTACAACTAAATTTTTTAAATTAACGTTTTTTGTTTGCGTATGATTAGTTCCACCCGTTTGAGAACCAAGAGCTAAAGAAGAAGTACCATTAGTTATAGAAGTGTTATTATCCTTAAGTAATTGTACGCTTACTGTTGCCCAGTCAGTGGTTTCGGCAGTACCGACATAGGAAGCCGCAAATAATTTAGCCGAAAAGTCGATATTTGTCACGCCTTTTGGCAACGTAATCTTCATATCGGTATAATAGTTCATTTCAGCGCCTTCTGCATTTCCTAAGCCTGCGAATATACCCGCAGTATCAAACGAAAGCGTACCGAAATTTACGGAAAGCCCGCTATACTTATCGGTTTTTATATTTGTATTCTTTGCAAAAGCAATTTTATCGACAACAAGTGCTTCAGCTCCTGCCGACGTTTTATTACAGGCGCCCCAGTTATCAGTAGATGTTGCCTGTATGCCGTACTCGTCGCCGTACAAGCCGTTTACCAAACTAAACGTAGAGTTTGTAGAAGAAATACTCCCCTGAGGTTGTAAATATAAGGATAAATTCAACGCCGTAAAGCCGCCGTCCATAGCTCCGTCCGCAATCGCGGCAAAGATAAACCTGATTCCCGTCGCATTGGTCGGAATTTTATAGCTCGCGCTGTATCCGCCGGAGCTGCCCAACGACATACTGCGCACATAAGTATCGCTCCACTCCGTTCTTGCCGCCGTTCCGCTATTGCCCGTAGTTGACCAGCTTGCGTTGCTTCCGCTTCTGCTGCTGCTTATAAAATTGACGTGCGGCTGACTCTGCACTCCTACAAAGGATACCGCCATCGCGCTTTCGTCATTTGTTCCGTCCGAAAAATTGCAGGAGGCGGAGGCGTAGTAGCTGACCTGTCCGGCTTTAACCGCAGCAAGCGCGGTGCTTGTAAATTTAAACTCTATCCACCAGATGGACGCGTTATCGCTGCTCGACCAGTCCGTATAACCCCAACCGTCCTCCGCCGAATTCCAACCGAATGCGGAAGCTCCGTTTGATACCTCGCTCGATACTCCGAAATAGCCCGCATACGTGGCGTTATGATTGTTGTTAAACGGCTGCGCGAAATTGGTGCCGCCCACCGTAACGGAGGAAACCGTCTGAGCGGTCGCCTGACGGACATCCGCCTGCACTCCCGCCGCGGCAAAAACAAAATTCAATCCGTTAGCCGATAGCAGCACATTTGAAAACAGCAAAGAAAAAAGCAAAGCGACAACAACCACCTTTACAAAGCGGTGCGCTCTGCTATGCAAAACCTTCTTTTGTGAATTATATGTACGCTTACTTTCTCTCATAATTTCCCCATCGCGCGTCCCCACGCGCGATGCGCATTGCGTAATGCTTATATATACTATAATATAATTACAACAGTTTCAATAGAAATATTTGACAGTTTGTAAATTTGTCTTAAAATCTTCTTAAAAAAGTTTAAAATTCTTAAAATCATTACAATTAATCAACAAGTGTAGCGTTTACTCGCCCGAAATAAAAAAATAATAAAAATTTTCAAAAAATCACTTTACAAAACTAAAGTACTAAAGTATAATGCAATAACAAAATACTTTACCACGCTAAATCGCTAATGCGAATAAATAAAAGGAGAGCGTTATGAAATCCAAAAAAATCACAGCAGCAATTATCGCCGCAATATCTATTGTAGCACTGTCGGTAGGACTGACGGCTTGCAACAAAGCAAATCCCGGCTACAGCGGAGTAGAATCTCAAGCGGACATATTGTTTGAGTTAAATTCTATGACGGCAGACGCAGGCATACTCGACTATACGATGGCTTCGTATCTGCTATCACAGGATACCGAACTTACAAAAAATCTACAGATAGTCGAAACCATAGCGCTACCCATCGAAAATTACGGAATCGCCTTCCGCAAAGGAAGCACGGGGCTTTGCGACAAGATAAACTCCGCGCTGGCTGCGCTTAAATCCACAAAGGTTGCGGAAATTGCCGACAAATACGGACTTAAGGATAACGTGCTTGCTTTAAACTACACCGCTCCGACCGAACCTGTTGACAATACCGACTGGAATTATATCGTAAACAAAGGCACATTTATAGTCGGATATACTCAAAATGCGCCAATGGCAATGAAAAACGGCGACGAGCTGAGCGGCTTCGACATCGACCTTCCTATAGCGGTTGTGGATTATCTTAACGAAACCTACAACACGAATATAAAAATAAAATTCGTAGAGATAAATTGGGTTTTGAAGGAAACCGAGCTAAGCAGTAAAGCCATCGACTGCGTATGGAACGGAATGACAATAACCGACGAACGCCTCGAAGCGATGACTGTAAGTATGCCCTATCTTATTAACAAGCAATGCGTTCTTATCCGCAAAGATGACGCAGACAAATATAAAACCATAGAAGACCTCAAAAACGCGCGTGTAGTTGCCGAGCAAGGCTCCGCAGGCGAAACGATTGCAGAAGGACTTTTCAAAACCTCCGACGAGGACGAGGAATAAACCAAACGCAAATTATGAGTATCAATCTTTTATCAATTACATTTTTACAGGTGACGCGGGAGCTGCTAAGCGGCTTCGGCGTCACCTGCCTGCTGTTTATACTTACGCTTGTGCTTGCGCTTCCTCTCGGACTTGTAGTCTGCTTCGGCTCGATGTCGCGCTTCAAGCCGTTAAGATGGCTGTTCCGCACAATAGTATGGATAATACGCGGCACTCCTCTTATACTGCAAATAATAGTGGTGTTCTATGTGCCGGGACTGCTCTTCAAGGTGCCGTTATCATCGAGATTTTTGGCTGTGACAATAGCGTTTGTGATAAACTATGCCTGCTATTTTTCGGAAATCTATCGCGGTGGAATTGAAAGTATACCCAAAGGACAGTACGAAGCGGGACAGGTGCTCGGAATGAATAAAACACAGATATTCTTCCGCATAATACTGCCGCAGGTTTTCAAGCGAATTCTGGCTCCTATGAGCAACGAGGTAATTACGTTGGTCAAGGACACATCCCTCGCCCGAGTTATCTCTGTAGTTGAAATTACCAAGATATCACAGCAGCTCGCAAACAATTATGCGATTATCTGGCCGCTTTTCTATGCGGGAGCATTCTATCTGATATTCAACGGTTTGCTGACGGTACTGTTCAGATATTTAGAAAAAAAACTGAGCTATTACAAAATATAAACGGAACGACATCATAAAAAATAAAACAAATACCAATTTATAAAAGGACAAAATGGCATTTTTAAAAATAGAAAATCTTAAAAAGAGCTTCGGAAGCTCGGAGGTTTTAAAGGGAATTTCCTTCGAGCTTGAAAAGGGCGAGGTGCTAGCTATAATCGGGAGCAGCGGAAGCGGAAAAACCACGCTTCTAAGGTGTCTTAATTTTCTCGAAAACGCCGACAGCGGCACCATATGCGTTGCAGACGAGGTATTATTTGAAGGCGCACAAAATGAAAACAGGCAATCTAAGCGCCTTAAAAGCGCAAACGATATCCGTAAAAAAAGATTGCACTTCGGATTGGTTTTTCAAAATTTCAATCTGTTTCCGCACTACAACGTATTGAATAACGTGACAATCGCCTCCCGACTTCTTGCAAAAGAACAGCTTAAGCAAGAGTATAAAAGAATTAAAAACGACAATAAAGGCGATGCGGCTGCTATCCGCAGACTAAAAAAAGAATGCAAAGATAAAACTATAAATTCCATAGAAACGAATGCGCTTGACCTGCTTGCCCGCGTAGGACTTAAGGACAGATGCAAGGCGTATCCCTGCGAGCTGAGCGGCGGACAATGTCAGCGCGTAGCCATAGCGCGTGCGCTTGCGCTCTCCCCCGACGTTCTATGCTTTGACGAGCCTACCTCCGCGCTCGACCCCGAGCTGACCGGAGAAGTGCTAAACGTAATAAGAAAACTCAAATCCAACGACCGTACTATGATTGTCGTGACTCACGAAATGGAGTTTGCAAGAAACGTGGCGGACAAGGTGATATTTATGGCGGAAGGAGTAATAGAAGAAACGGGAACGCCCGAGCAGGTTTTTCTCAATCCTAAAAGCGAAAAAACCAAAGCTTTTTTGCAAAAGGATATAGAAAACGACTTCAATGACTAAACAATTAAATAGGCTGTATTTGACTATAACAAAAAAGCGCGGAATCGCGCTTTTTGTATATCTAATGGGCTAAATCAATTTATCTTCATCGCTTCTATAAGCCTGAAATCAAGCTTATAATCAAGCTTTTTATCCTCATCGCCGTGAAAATCGCTGCCGCCCGTAGGCAATAGTCCATATCTTTTGCATTCCTTTCTCAATGCCTCTTTATCGCTGTCAAAGTGTCCCGGATAGTATACCTCTATTCCTTTAAGCCCGCACGGCACAAGCTCGTCAAGCAGCTTTTTAAGTCGTCCGTCCGCAAGGTATTTTTTAGGATGCGCCAAGCTTGCAAAGCCGCCGTATTTGGTTATCAGCTCCACCGCCTGCTTAGGCGTTATCCGCTTCGGCGTACAGTAAGCTAATCCGCCAAGCCCAAGATACCTGTCAAACGCCTCGCTTGTATCTTTAACGTATCCGCGCTCTGCCAACCTGCGCGCTATGTTCATTCTGCCGATACCCTCGGCTTCAAAATCCATATCAAGATTTATACCCGATTTTGTCAGCTTCCGTCCTATTTCAACGTTTCGAGCCTTACGCATATTTTTTACTTCGCTCAGTTCACGGATAAAACACGGATTTTCAGTTTGCATATTGTAGCCGAGTACGTGTATCTCGCAATCCAAAAACGAGGACAGTTCGATACCGCGCACAAACCTTATTCCCTGTCTTTTTGCTTCCGCCTCGGCTTCATCAAGTCCGTCCACGCTGTCGTGGTCGGTAACAGACATAACCTCTATGCCTCTGTTTTTCGCCCAAGCTACCGTATGTGCGGGAGTAAGCTTACCGTCCGACGCGGTCGTATGTATGTGTAAATCGGCAATCATATTTAACTCCTCTTTGCAATTTTGCAAGCGTTCTGTCATAGCTCCACAGTTTAAGCTGCGTAAGGCGAGCGCGTCAATCGAAATTGACCGCATAATCGTCCGACGCGCCTTCCAGCAACTCGATATCGTCCGCTTCAAGCTGTTCATCGGATGCAAACGTCCTTACCTTGTCAAGCTTTTTCTGTATCATTTCGGTACGCTTGCCCGCCTTTGTGATAGTATCCTGCACCTGCTGAAGCTTTACCCCCGTTTGCTGTAAAAGTCCGCTGAATTTTCCGAAATCCTTAATAAAGCTCTGCAACAGCTTTCCTATCTCTGCGCTTTGCTTCTCTACCGCTACGCTCCTGAAGCCCATCTGCAGACTGTTGAGAAGCGCGGCTATTGTAGTAGGTCCGCACAAAACTATTCTGTAATCCCTCTGCAACGCTTCAGTAAGTCCGTCGCGCTTTATAAGCTCGGCAAAAAGCCCCTCGGTAGGCACGTACATAATTGCAAAATCCGTAGTCTTAGGCGGCTTTATATACTTATCGCGTATACTCATAGCCTCCTGCTTTATACGCTGCGCAAGCGCCTTGCTTGCGGTCTCTACTCCTGCAACGTCCGCATTTTGCGAGGCGGTCATAAGTCTTTCGTAATCCTCTATAGGAAATTTAACGTCAATCGGCAGCCAGACCTCTCCGTCGTCCTTGCCCGGCATCTTAACCGCAAAATCCACCGCGTCGTTACTGTTTTTAGTCAGCCTGACCTGCTTTTCATACTGTCCCGCTACAAGTATCTGCGACAACAGACTGTCAAGCGCAACCTCGCCCCAGGTGCCGCGCGCCTTTACGTTTTTAAATATATTGTTTAAATCCCGTACGCCCGTCTGAAGATTTTGCAATTCTCCAAACGTTCTGTTTATCTCCTCAAGTCTGTCGTTTACTATTTTAAACGACTGATTAAACCTCTGCTCAAGCGTACTGCTAAGCTTTTCGTCCACGGTCTCGCGCATCCTTTCCAGCTGCTTTTCATTGTCGGAGCGTACGCGCTCAAGCTTCTCCGCATTATCCCTCTTTATCTCGGCAAGGTTGCGCGCATTGTCGTCGCGCACCTCCTTAAGACTGGTTGCGGTGGAAATTTTTACGTCGTTTAAATTTCTTGTCGTTTCGTCCTTCAGTCTGCCAAGCTTTTCGTCCATAGAAATCATAAACTGCGTAAACTGATTTTGCAGCTGCTTGCTGTTGTCGTTCTGAGCGTTGAGCGAGCCTACCAGCATAGAATTATTCATTCGTACGGTATTCTCAACTCTTTCGTCAACCGCGGTCAGCAGACGGTAATTTTCCTCTCTCAGCATTTCCTGATTTAATTCGGAACTCTTTTCAAGTCCTTGCTTTTTCAGCGCGTAAACGCCCAACGCTACGGCGGATAAGCCGACAATCAGACATAGCGCAAGTAAAATATATATAGCGGTCATTTTAACTCCTTTCGTGCATCTAACGGCATATTTTTTATTTGTGAATTTATTTATCGAGCTTATTGCGCTTGCGGCGAACATACTCAAGCGCCTTGTCCCTATCGTTCAAATCGGGATTTAATACCGTATCCTCAAACAACGCCTCCAGCATCTTGCCGATATCCCTGCTTTCAACGCCAAGCTCCATAAGGTCGTTGCCGTTTACCTTCAGCTCTCTTAGGCTAAGAGGAGTTCCGTCGCTCTTAACAGCCTGCCAAGCCTCGCGTACTCTGTTTATTTCGGGCTTTCGTCCGCAGGACGCTTCAGCGTCTATATCCTTAATGTCACAAACGTCATCTATTACGTCGCTGTTTACTACTGCAAATCTGCGCAGCTTATTAAACGACGTATCACCCTTTAAATCAACCATATGCTTGCGTATGATTTTTACTGTCCTGTGTCTGTCCGCATTGGAAAACTTCAGTCTTGCAAGCAGTTTGCCTGCAAGCTCCGCGCCTATTTCGTCGTGACCGCGCATACTCTCGCCGTTATTGCTATCAAAGGCTACGCGTTTGCCCAAATCGTGGAGTAACGCCGCCCATCTGAGCCTTGGCGGAGATAGCTCATACGCTTTAACCGAATGCTCGTACGCGTCATACAGATGATATTTTTTCTTCTGCTCAAGCCCCTTAAGACTCGCAAGCTCAGGCAAAAGCAGGTCAATCAGTCCCAATTCGTCAAGTAATCTGAAACCCCTTAAGTGCGCGTCCTTCAGCTTAAGCTCGGGATGAGCGGTATCCGCAGTAAAAATTCGGCACAACTCGTCGCGAATACGTTCCGCGGCAATATCCTTTACCCGCCAGGCATTGGCTTTTGCAACGCGCAACGTATCGGCTTCTATATCGAAACCCAGCTCGCTTGCAAAGCGTACAAGCCTTAAAATCCTCAAGCCGTCCGCCTTGAATACGGCTTCGGGACTGTCCGTTGTAGACAGCGTCCTATGATTTATATCGTCGATACCTCCAAGCGGGTCAACAATTTGATTTTTTAAAATATCGAGATATACCGCATTGCATTTAAAGTCGCGTCTTAGCGCGTCCTTTAAAATATCATCAGTAAATACAACCTTGTCGGGAGCGTGATTGCCGCTTGTGCCGTCATAGCTGTCTGTGCGAAATGTTGTGTACTCGGCTACAAAATTATCCGCCGATATATGCACCGTTCCCATACGCAAACTCTTATCTGAAACTGCAAATTCGGTATTTAACAGTATGCTTTTGACATCATCAACTCTCAGTTGCGAGCAAATATCGATATCGTAGCTTTTGCAGTCAAGCAAGCCGTCGCGCACAAATCCGCCCACAGCATAGAGGGTGGCGTGCGGCGCAAACAGACACGCAAGGCTATTCAACTTATCGATTTCATTCGGCATACATTTCGGGCGCAAGCACGCACACGTCGGGATAGTGACGAAGCTTTTGGTCAAAGTCCAATCCGTATCCTACTACAAATTCGTTTTCTATTTCAAAGCCGATATAGTCGCCTTTAAACTCAACCTTTCTGCGCGACGGCTTGTCCAGAAGCGAGCATATTTTTAATGACTTCGGCTCCCTTGTCAAAAGCAGGCGCTTAAGATAGGAGAGCGTAACGCCCGTATCTATTATGTCCTCTACTACAATTATGTTTTTTCCCTTTATAGGCTCGGACAGGTCCTTGACAAGCTTGACTTCTCCGCTTGTACTCATACCAGAGCCGTAGCTCGAAGCCGCTATAAAGTCTATTTCCACGTCGCCTTTTATAGCGCGCATAAGGTCGGCAAAAAAGACGCAGGCGCCCCGCAGAGTGCATACAAGAGTAATCCTTTCTCCCTCGTATTCCTTTGAAATCAGCTCGCCTATTTCCGCTACGCGCTTTGCTATGTCCTCTTTGCTTATCAGTACCTTTTTAATCTCTTTTCCGTACATATTTTGCTCCGTTTATAATAGTATTTCCTTCCGCGGTGCTTTTTTGGTACACGCGGATTTATTTTCAAATTTTATTTTGACTTGTATGTTTCCAAGGCATATACATTCTTAGTGTTTTCGTCCACCCTCGCGTCGGACGATATGTCCACTCCGAACACTGCGTAAGCCCTGTTGTCTTTAGCAATAATTTTAAGCTCTCCGCGCAATCTGGAGGGTATTTTCTTATCCGTCAAAAAATCTCCGAGGCTCTTTGTACCGCCCCCGAATTTCCGTATATAATCTCCGTCCCTTCTTCCGCGTATAACCGCGCCGTCGGGTATCTTATCGGCATCGATATAAAGAGTATCGCAGCCAAACATTACCTCGGACTTTTCAACTCTATGCACGCGTATTCCTAAATCCGAAAAATCTCCCTCGCAAAAGTCTTGCTCAAAACAGCTTTGCTCGCCCTTTTTCACTGTGAACGCTAAGCAATCTCCCTCTTTGTAGACACAAAGTCCGTGAGTAAGCATAAGACGCTTTCCGCTTTCGGCATTCAATAAATCAAGCACAAGCGAATAGTGTCTGTCCTCTATATCCTGAGTCACTCCAAGCGCGCTCGCCGCTTCGAATATCAAGCGCTTTGCTATCAGCTTGCTTACGCAATCGGATGTTTTTATATAAGAAACGCCCTCTTTAACCTCTATTTTCGGTAAATTGCACTGAATATACTCATCCGCCTCCGCCGCGCTTGCCGATAGCCTTTGAACCGCTTGAGCGAGATTAGGATAACGAAGCTTTAGCTGCGCAATTTCCTTTCTCAGGTAATTTCTTGTATAAGCAGTATCCTCGTTTGTAGCGTCTTCGACGTACTCCAGTCCGTTATCTTTAACGTATGCGTCAATGCTTTCTCTGTCATAATCAAGCAACGGTCTTATGTAGCTTCCGTTTGCTTTTTTCATTCCGATTAGTCCGCGTATCCCGGTGCCTCTCAATATGCGCATAAGCACGGTTTCGACCTGGTCGTCAAGATGATGCGCCAGCGCGATAAGGTCGCATTTGCCGTCCTCGATTAAGCTGTCGAATATCTGATAACGAAGTATTCGTCCCGCCTGTTCGAGAGTGTATCCGTTACTCTTTGCAAAACCTACGGCATCAACGTTATATGTGTACAATGGTATATCCCAATTTTGACAAAGCCGTTTTACAAATTCGCTGTCGCGCAGACTCTCGTCGCCGCGGATGCCGTGTTCGACGTTGACAGCGCAAATACTAAGTCGCGGGAGTTCATTTAGGCTTAACTCCGCCAAATTTTTCAAGCAATGCAAAAGAACGACGGAATCTCTACCGCCGCTTACGGCTACTCCTATTTTCAACTCGCTCTTATCAGCCTGAGAGCAGGATAGAATACTGTCGTATGACAGCTCGATTTTTCTTGCCATAGCTCAATTATACAGCAAACAAATTCAATTAGCAAGTTTGAATAAATACCATATTTTACGCTCAGACACAGAAAATTCGCATTACAAGCACGGTGCAATCGTCCTCAGCCCCGTTTTTCTTGGCTCTATCCAACAGTTCGTCCGCCAAAATCTGAGGATTGACCGTGTCCAGAGTGTCTATAATCTCCATAACTCCGCGACTTTCAAGCGCGTCGTAAACTCCGTCGGACATCATAACCAGCATATCTCCGTCAAACAGCTGATAGCGGCAGGTAAGCGGCTGTATGGCCTCGAGTATGCCCGCCGGCGGCAAAGTACAGGACAGCGCCTCCACGTTGTCCTTACGCACGATAAAGCTGCTTGCCGAGCCCAACTTTATCACGTCCAGTCCGCCCGTACGCGTGTCTATTACGGATATGTCAAGTGTAGTAAAGCTGTCGTCAAGGCTGAGCTTTAAAAGCTTGTTTACAAGACTTAAAATTATATTGTCGTCAAAGCCCGCACGATAAAAGCCCTCAATCATATTGACTGCGTCGCGACTGGCCTTCGACGCCGCCTCTCCGCTTCCCATTCCGTCGCATATCGCAAACAACCTGCGACTGCGCGACGGACAAAGAATGCTTCTGCTGTCGCCCGAGGTTTCCTCTCCCTCGCGCCTGCGTTCGGCTATGCCGTATGCAACCTCGAATATCGGAGCGCTGTCCAGATATACAAGCTTTTGCGCGCCCTTATCCTCTACTCTGCTGACCTCGAGCTTGGTTTTAAGCGCGCGCGACATAAGCCTTGCAAGCACAGCCTTAGAGGCGTCCTGCGCCCTTACCAACGCCACTGCGGAGGTATCCGCACCGCTGCCGCACACAATCAGCTCGCTTGCAACGATATTGTGCTTTAGCAGCTCCGATTTTATATAATCGATTTCGTCTCCCGCAAAGTTTACCTGCTCCGCGCTCTTGCCCGCAAGCGAATCAAGCACCAAAGCTATTCCCGCAAACTGCTCGGACATCATCTTCTTGCCGATGATTGCGCCGTCGTTTATCTCTCTTTTGCGCTTATAGGAATCCGCCGTGCTGTTGATTACAGACGCAAGCGAGTGGGTTTTTGTGCATCTGCTGGTTATAAACGGAGGCATATCCAAAATCGTAACCTTGCCTCTGTTCATTGCCGAATCAGCCATAGGTCGTATGACCGTATAAGTATCCTCTCCCAAAGCGGAAAAGCACTCCTCTCGGTCGGGACATTTTCCGCAATAGTTCTGCGCTATGTCCTTTGCCAGCCTATCGGACGTAAACAATCCGTCCGCGCTTGCTATCTTTTCAAGCTTTTGCGACATATCATAAAATACGTCGCCCGCCGAATATAGCCTCGAGGCAAGCTCCCTGCCTCTCCTGTTTACAACTCCCGTATATGCGCGCCTGTTGTCGCCGTTGCTGAAGCTTTTGATGCGCATAAGCACCGTTTTTGGAATGCAAAGACACGCTATTACTCCTATTGCCGTCATTATCAGAGTCTGCCAGCCCGCGTTCGAATATGCGTTAAACAGCCACATAAGCGCGGTTGTGGCAAGCACTGCAAGCGCAGAAGCCCACTTTGTAAAAGGCGAAAGCGCAACCGCAGCCGCTCCTACTACGGTAGTTGCCGCCAAAACCGACAGATTGCCGCTTTGCAATGCTCCGCCAATGCCGAGCAACAGAGAAATAAACAGAGTAACCTGTATCTTGAAACACGCCGAGGACAAAAGCACAACAAATCCGAATACCGTAAAAAACAGACAAAAATTATATACGCCTACTCCGCTGAGGGCATAGCCTGCCACAACTGCAAGCAAGCCCGAGCAAATCAACTCGTCAATGGTTGCCTTATGCAAGTAGCCTCTTACAAAAACCGCATATGCCGTAACTCCGCAACAGAAGGTCATTACAAGCGCTACCGCTACGCAGACCGCTACAGAAAAATAAGCCTGATGAAATACGCAGGTGCATATGGCGTAGGGTATCATTCCGACAAGCGCGCACAGCGCTACCGTCCATAAAGGCACGTTGCGCCTGAGCTTGAAAAATATCGCGTATAAGGCAAATAAAAGCAGAACGGGAACTATGGCATATAAAAGCGTCCACCAGCTTAGCATAAACACGCAACAAGCCAAAATAAACGCGGGAGCAATAGCCAAAATATTTTGTCTTGCATAGACCAAGCCGCAAAACAGCGCAAGCGCGAGCGCGTATCCGAATTCGTTTACGGAGGCAACCAAAAACAAACACAAAACCTCCGCAACAAATCTTATTGCAGTAATCGGGGATAATTTAAAATCGAAGGAGGGGAAAAATTTTCTCTCCGCGCGCAAGGTACGTGTTTTCATATCTACATCATACCTCTATGCGCGCGACAAAGATTTTCAGTTGTCCGCAAGTTTTGTAAAAGCCTCGGACTTTATGTCATAAATATGCCGTCAGTTGTCGTCGCAACGCTCTATTGTGAGAATATACGGATTCTGCTCCATAATCGCGTTGAGAGTTTGCGAGGAGAATTCCTTATCGGTATTAAGCAACGCGTGATACACCGTGCCGTTCTCCTTACGCTCTATCGTAAGACTGTTGAAGTGCGTAACGCCGAAGATAGCCTTGACCTTGGTATTTTCGTCATCCGTATTTTTAAAGCATATGTTTATCTGATAATACTTCTTGGTGCGGAACGGTCCGCGATTGATGTGGAAAATAAACTGAATAAATATTATAATGACTGTAGAGCCCAATGCGACATAGTACAGTCCTGCGCCCGCAGCCATACCTACGCCCGCGGTTGCCCAAACTCCCGCGGCGGTTGTAAGCCCGTGCATCTTCTGTCCACGGAACATTATAATACCCGCGCCCAAAAAGCCTATGCCGGAAACAATCTGCGCGGCAACGCGAGCCGAATCCGCCTGAACTCCACCAAATCCGTATTTACTGACTACCATCATAAGAGCGGCACCAACGCACACTATCGTATGCGTACGTATGCCCGCCTCCTTTGAGCGCAGCTTGCGTTCGAAGCCAATGGCAAATCCAAGCGCCAAGGCTATCACAACGCCTATCAGATACTTCATTTCCAATACAAACTGTTCCATATTTCTCCCTTATATCAATACCATATTTCGGCGAATTAGTCAACCTTTACCGCCAAAACTGTACAATTAGACATTATATTTAATGAGCTTATACGTGTTTTTATTACAATAATTTACCATTTATTATTTGTTTAACTATTTAAATAAAATTATTCTGTATTTATTTGTAATTGATTTATCAATCATATAGTACTTTTGTATTCACTTTTTATTGTTCACTTAAAAATATATTTTTCAATACCAAAAGAAAAGGACAATTTTTATTGTCCTTTTCTTTTGGTCTAATAGAATTAGACTAAACTTTATTTAGTTTAATCGCTCTGCCACCTGTAAGAGTTATCATCTTAACTGCGGACAACTTAAAATCATTGGCTACTATTATCAGCGGCTTTGTAAGGCGTTGTCCCGCCGTTACCGTGTAGCCCGTGCACTCCTCGCTTACAAGTCCTACTTTCTTAAGCTTTTCAAGCGTTACCCTGTTGCCGTCCTGGAACTTTGCGTCGATAT
>CAJTNO010000005.1 GCA_910577815.1 uncultured Christensenella sp.
GCATACGGAAGTTGGGATATGTCTTTTTGACAGTTCCGTCCTCCTCGATTATGACTGCTTCTACAAAATCGTCGTCATCCTCGTCGAGAATACTGTCCCATTCCTCCTCGTCGTCGTCTATATCATCGTCATCCTCGCGCTCGGCAGCGGCATAAGGCGCATTATTCTGCGCAATCATAGCAAGCTGCTGTTGAATAACATCTATTTTGGCTGACATAGCGCGCATTTCTTCGCTTGACTCGGCAGGCTCCGACGGTAAAAGCCTTGCCGCAACTCTGTCTGCTATAGCGTCTAAATTATCTGAGCTTTCCTCGGGTGCAGTAAGATATGCCGTAGACTCTGGTAGCATCTGCTGTACGGCGGGCAATAATCCTGCTATTACCTTTTGCACAAGCAAATCCGTATCGTCCATAGCGGCATAAGGAATATCGCCGTCCGCCTGCTGTCTGCCCATAAAGTTTGCAAGCATTATCTTCATTGCCTCGTCGCGCTTTGCTTGTTCCTCATCTCTGCGCTCCATTTCCTGACGGTAGCGTTCCTCGCGTTCCTCCATTTCACGGCGGTGGGCTTCATCACGCTGACGCAGCATTTCCTCGAACACAGAACTATCGCCGCCAAGCTGTCCGCCCTGAGTTGCCAACGCTAAAGTCTGTTGCAGCTCGCGCTGTCTGTTTTCCTGCGCTTCTTCGCGTGCCTGTTGTTTGGCTTCCATTGCCTCGGTCTTGCGTTGTTCGCTCTCCTCTATAGCTGTTTCTTTAGCAAGCTCAGCCTTCTTCCAGCCCTTGCGAGTTATAAGCATTGTTAGGAACATCAACAGCATCACTCCGCAAAGCGAGAACGCTATTATGCTCCATATCATATTGGACAGGTTAAGCCATACCGTTTGTGTGGAGAATATCGGCAATAATGCCGCATACGTCTTGGCATTGTACTTCTTTGCCTCGCCCTTTGCCTTCTTCTTGCGGTTGCCGTACTGGATAGACTTTATCATAAAAATTAAGGTCAACAACAATGCTACCGCAGACGTTGCTACCTGCCACAGCGGGAAATTGCTCTCAATCAGTTTCTTGAAGAAATCTATAAACGCGTTTCCGCCCGGCTCATTGTTGCCGGAACCGTCATTACCGCCCGGGTTGGGATTGGGATTTTCGCTTTCGTCCACTATCCTGAGCTGTACGGTAAGCGCGTCGACTACGTAATCTATATCGCTTGTAGTAAAGCTGACGGTAACCGAATAATTGCCGATAGCTATAACGTCATCGGGCGCAACCTCGTCTCTGCCGAGGTAATAGGTAAATTCTATGCCGTTAATAAAGCCTGCGTCGGGATTGGTGAGATTTTGTATCTGTGACAGCGTTATCAAATCATAGCTCTTGGCAGTGCCGTCAAACACAACTATTTTGGTTTCGAGATTGAGTTCGGACAGGTCGATTTTAACGGGGTCTACCACTATATCAACAGTTTTGCTATCGGTGTACATCTGCCCATTGTTAAAATACGAAAAACCTACGGTTATCTGAGTTTTTGCGCCGCCTGCGGCAACGTGCAGTACGTTATCGCCCGGTCTGTTGCCGACATACTGTATTTTATTTTGATATTCGCTCCACTCAAGTACAACAGGAATTATTATATTATTACCCTCTCCGTCCTTTGCGGTATAAAATGCCGTAACGGTCAAATCGCCTGCTCCTAACGGGCTGAGCGCAGAGTAAGACGGTTTATTGGGTACAACCTCGATATGGTCGAGCGTTTCCGCCTTAAGCCAACGGGCGGTTAAAACAAGGTCGCCTACAACGCGGTCCACATCGAAATCCCAACGCTTGAGCTTGGGATTGCCGTTTGCATCCTTTTCGGGATAATACCAACCAAGGAACATCTGCGCGCCGTTGGTCGGGTCGGGAGCCGGCTTCAGCAGCAGCTGTCCGTACGTCTTACCCGATTCAACCTTATCGGGAGTATTAGCCTCGTCCGCAAACTTATAGGTTACACTGTAGGTCGCCGCCGCGAAGTTTACGTCAATGGTGATAGACTGAGTAACATTGCTGTATCCGCCCGGCTTTGTCCTGTAATCGTTGATATTGTAAAACTTTCCGTCCGTGTCAAGCTTGAGCTGAGGGGTGTATCCGCTTATACCCAAGCTGTTGAGAAGGTCGCTGTTATCCGTGCAGAATTGAGCGAACAGCCTATCGAACTCGGCGGCTATGCGCGAGTAGCTTAACGTGTTTCCGTAAATATCAAGCTCAAAGGTCAAATCCGAGCCAAGCTGAGCTGCCGTTGCAAACTTGACGCTTATAGCTTCCGCGGCAAAATAGACAACGTCCGCGACATCCGTTGCGGAGGTATTGTAATTAACTCCGCCCGAAGCGGCATTTCCGCTTACGTAATTGCCTTTATACGAGCTGTCCGGAACAAAATAGAATTCCGCATACGCCTTGCCCTGCTGATATTTGGGGTCTGTTTCGTCCTTATTGACTTTACCGAGACTTATCGCCCAATGTGCCTTACCGGTTACTACCTGCCCTTTTGAATCGTGCATAACAACGGTGGGGACAAGTCCGCTAAGAGGCATACCGTAATATGCTGTTTTATCCACCGTCATAGACTGCGGAGTAAGCTTTCCCGGGTTAATCTTGACTGTTTCGGAAAGCGAACCCCTGTGCCGCCATAGCGGCTCCGATTGCGAACGTATATAATATGACAGCGTATAAGCGCCGCTGTCCGCAACCTCCGAAAGTTCTAACATATCAGCCGTATTTCCCGTATCATTGCCGTCGTGAGTCCATTCATAATCTATTACTGCGTCCGACATTTTGTCAAAGGATATATCGGATATAAGCTTGACCTTATTTAAAAGATATTCTGTATTATTGTTTTCTAATGTAAGCTTTTCGGACGTCATAGCGTCAACGTCCCAAACGGCATAGAAATCAACGTCACCCATAAGGTCGGAAGGTATTCTATCGCCTTTAGCATAAAAGCTCTGGTCGTTTGCGTCATCCAAAAGCCAACCTACGAATTTATGTCCGTCGTGGTCGGAAGGTGTAGGAAATACTGAGTTTGTTACGCCGTAGCTATAGGTATCCGATGCGGGAATACCGCTAATGGCTTCCTTATTTCCGTTTTTGAGATTATAAAAATTGGCAGTATAACTCGACTTGTTTAACGATTTGTTTATAACGGGATTATCTGAAACGCTGTATGTCGCACCAATCTTACCTGTATCCCACAACGAATAATGTGTTTCCGCCTGCGCCGCGTTTACTAAGGCAGAAGTATTGCTATGTGCAGTTGCCGAAGACGCCGGGATTTTATCGTTAATACTACTGCCTGACAGCGGTGAATAGGCGGCATATCCTGAAACATAATTGATATTGCTTGTATTTACAATAATTCTTCTATAATCCTGACCGGGAATATGGTTGCTTAGCGGCATCATTGTTACAACACCGTTTTTATTGAATCTCGCATCAACATATACGTTAGAAAAATTTATTATATCATTATTCGCTACTTGAGTATGATAACCTGCCAAAATACTTGCAACGTGGTCGCCTATCATTCTATTAATGTCTTGATGATAAATCGACGAATAAACGTTTTCTATGTTGATTGTAATATTATCTGTCCCCAAATACGGAATACCTACAACAGCACCCGTATATATATCGCTTCTGGGATTTGTTGTGCTTATATCCAGACTTCCGTAACAGTCGTATACATCAAAACTGCCAGTAGAATCTGCAATAAAGCAACCGTTGGCAGCTCCGTTAACCGTATTAGCATACATATTTGTGGTCCAATTTACAGAACAGCGATATGCCATAAATCCGGAATTAACGTGTCGGATAATTCCGCCGAAATCATTTGCCACCTGCGGAGACGGCGAACTTGAATCATTTGAAATAGTTCCATTTGCGTGACAGTTTAAAAAAGTACCGTTGCCTTCGTCTACAAAGCCTCCGCCCCTCCATACCTTTGTCCACCTACAATCGGACAAGCTTAAATCGGCTATAATGCCCGAGTTGAAAACATCTATTATACCCGACGAATTAGCGCCATTATGTCCGAAATCCTTTGTAATATTTTTAAGCGTGTGACCTAATCCGTATAAATTACCGTCAAACCTTGCAACTTGATTAAAGGTTACAGCTCCGGAGTTCCAATCCAAATCATTTGCCAATACAAAATATTTGCCCGCTCCGTAGTTGTTTGCGGAATTACCCATTGCGGACACAAACGCATTCCAACTGCCCTTTCCGTTTGAATTGCCGTTTATGGAATCTATAACATAGGGGTTTTCCTGCGAGCCGTGCGGTTGAGTTCTATCCACAGTAATAGTAGTAGTATCCGAGCTTATGCTTCCCGACCTAAATGAGTTTACCTTAGATTTGTCGGTAAAAGTATATTTAGACTTATGCGCCAAGGCATTGTAACTGCTGTTAAGCGTAGCAAAGTGTGACAAATCTATAGCGGCGCTTGCTATATTATCAAGACTGCCGCCGTTTTGAATATTTGTAAAGGAAATCGCCAATGTACAGCTGAAAACTATTGCCAAGCATCCCAATAACGCGACAAATTTTATACAACCTCTCTTACAATTGAAGCTTGAATTCTTTTTCATATCTCACACCCGCTTTGTCCTAATATGCGTATTATTAAAATGCTTTGTACGCATATTCTATCCGTCAAACTGTACATAGAATATACTGTTCTATGTACATAATTATTATAATAGCATTATAATTTTATGTAAACAGTCAAAATTTGTCAATATGTTTAGCGTAAATGCGTATTTTTATGCGCTTTTTAATCCTTTAAACATAATTTTGGGGTTCAATTTTTCCTGCTTTTACCTTATTCATATACATAGAACAGTATATTCTATGTACGTCCAACTTCTTGGAGTATTAAAGTAGAAACGGCGCAAATTGCGCCGTTTCTACTTATAGATTTTTTATTTTGATTTTTAATTACGGAGTTTCAGTACCGCCGGTAGATTGTCCGCCACCTGTTGCTATACCATTTGCTACGGTATAGTCGGTCGTGGTCTTGGACGAATACTTGAAGCTGATTTCAATATCCGCACCGGTACCGGTATAAGCTGTTGTACAAGAAGCGTCTGTACCCTCTAACCAAGCGCGAATTCTAACCTGCACTACATCAAGAGTTCCGGTTGTAGAAAGTTCGCCGCCTGCCGCAGCCATCTTCCAAGCCTCAAAGTCATAAGTCCAAGTCTTGTCTGTGGTATTAAGAGTTCCATCAAAACCTGTGGTTTCCCCGAATGTGGCAACGCCTGCCTCAAGTCCGCCGTAGGAATCTATCTCTGAAAGAGTAGTCCAATCTGCTGCGCCGGGAGCCTTGACCTGAACTTCAAAGTGAATAGCCGCCGCCATACCGATAAGATTCGGGTCGGTAGGTGTTACTTTAATGGAACCGATAATCTGGTCGATATTCTGATGAGTAGACGCGATTATGCCAAGGTCAAGCTGGATATAGTCCACGTTTGCAGATGCTGCGGTGAATTCACCGGCAGTCTGGTCGTTGACGCCTGCGGGTGCTTTTTTGAAATATGCACTTCCTATCTTATCGTTAGATGCATCCTCGGAAACCGTTTTCGTCATTGCTTCTGCGACCTGTATTGCAAGAGGATTGCTGCCCGAAAGAGGAGTAATCAAGCTACCGAAGCCGTTTGTACCCTTCCAAGTGCCATCGGTGTAGTTGCCTGCTGTAGCAGATGCAGTCCAGTTTACATCACCGTTGACAAAGTCTGTTCTTGTAGTAGTTGTTGCCGTTGTGTCGGCTCTTACACCTATCAAAATACCTTCAGCAGCGTTTGCCGTCATTCCGATAGGAGCAATTCTTGCTTCCGCCGTGGACGAGAACCAAGCGTAAGTAGCGGTCGTGAGTGACGCGATAAGTATGACGACCATCACGACTGTTGAAATAATCAGTCCTTTCTTCTTCATAATCTTCTCCTTTTATAAACACCCTTTCGGGTTGTTTCCCCTATTACGGCAAGCGCTCGCTTGTCCTGCACTATACCACGGCGGCAAGTCTTGTTCATAGAATAATATGTTCTACGTACGGATTTGCTGCCTGATTATTTAAAAATTCACATATCCGCGCCTATTTGACCTTAAATCTGACAAATTTAAGCGTCATAGGACGGATATTTTTATCTTTTGCATCGATTTATCCCAAATTTCTCCTTAAACATACATAGAACATATTATTCTACGTACGTTTTTTTAGAAAAATCTGTAATAAATTTCGTTTTGTCGCACATTACTATACACATTGTAAGACAATAAACGTCCGATGTCAATATGCAACTTTTACAAGTTTTAAGATTAACGCAATTTTTTTACGGCAATCAATACGCAACGAAATTTATGCCGAGCTTTACGTAACCTCCGAGCGCGGAATCAACGCAATCGAAGTCGCTGCCCTCAATCCATATACAGACGTAGCAATACATTATATCTCCCTGCGCGAGCGTGGAGTGGCGTTGAAACACATAGCTGTCGCTTAAGAACGGAGTTGCCGCAAAATAGCCGTTTTGCACCGCTTGGTTGAATATATCGGGATTTGAAAAGGTCTTTTCGTAATCGAGCAGGCTGAACGAGCTATCGTCCGAGCCCCAAGGATATGCCACATATTCTACAAAACCGTCCTCGGCATTTACGTTATAGTTTGCGTTTGTTCCCTCAAGTCGGCGACTGCGCGAGCGCGCCGCATACACGTCTACGGATACCGAGTCTTCCTCGGACAAATCGTCGCTCTTGCGGCTCTCTCCCCACATTACTCGCACGGCGTTCTGCAAGCCGCGCTTATCGTAGTCGAGCGTCATTTCATACGAAAGATTTGTTGCATACTTACCCGTATTTTTAACCATAAACACAAATCGGATAAATTTTTCGCCGTTCCTGTCGCCGATTTCCACATCGGAGGCGCTGAGCATTTCGCGAACCTCCTCGACGGTATCTATCTTTTCCCTGTTATAAACGGGATTATAGCTTATGTCCCAAATGCTTTCCGGTCCGTTTGCGTTGAGATAGGGCGTCCATATATCGTTGTCCATAGAAAGGGATATTGAAGTATCCTCGTTTTTGGAGCTTGCGGTAATTCGCACGTTGTTTTCCTGCGTGAACAGCAGCATTACGTAAACCACCGACGTTACGACAAGCGCAAACACCAGCAATATAACCGTCGCCTGTTTGAACTTTCGGCGGATTTCCTCGCGCTTAACGCGCTTGGACGCAACAATCGAATCCTCCCATTCCTTTTTCAGCTTGGCTTCGTTTCTTTTATCCTCGGATTGCTTCTTCTTATCCGCCCTGTCGCCTTTATCGGCTTTATTTTTATCCTTCTTGTTCGATTTTTTGCCGTCGGTTTTCTTATTGTCCGCGGATTCCGCACCCGAACTCCCGGACTCTTTTTCAGACAAGGACAAATCGGCGTCTGCCGACGACGGCTTGTTTATCTTTTCGCCGTTCGGTTCGGTAGCCGTTTGCTTTGAAGCCGCTTCGGTTTTATCCGCTACGCTCTGCTCCGCTTTTGTGATGTCGTCCTTATCTTCCATTTCCCGCCTTATATAAAATATATTCTTAATTTATATACTTATATATCATTATTATGGCATTTCCGTCACAGCTTATGGTACGCGCCGCGCGCGTCGAAATATCCAAAGGCTATCCACTTGCCAAGCTTTGCGTCAAAATAGCCGTTGTCAACTACCTCTCCGTTCGCGTCGGCATAGGTGTAATCTATCCATCTGCCGCTTTCGTCAAAATAGCCATCGTAAATTCTGCCGTCGCCGTCCACCCACTGCCCGTATTCGTTATAACTGCCCTCGGTTGCGATGTCGGGCTTTTCGTATTCTATCCACTTTCCGTTTTCGTCAAAGTATCCGTCAAATACGTTGCCGTCCTCATCCACCCACTGTCCTTTATCGTTATACGAACCGACAAGCGGCGGAGCCTCGTCATCCTTGCTGTCTATCTGAAGCTTAACCCCAAAGCCCTGAATGCCGCCGTCCATACCGCTGAAAATATTTTCGCTTCTGAATTCGTTTATAAGCTTAGCCTCTGCATTGAGGTCTGCCGTAACCTTTTTCTTTTCGTCGTTTTCGGGACGAAGCGGAGAGACTATCCCGGTGTCGCGCTTGCTTATATACGGATTTCCGTCCGCGTCCGTCTTTACGTCCGCTGCGTTTTGTACTGTCTCCGACATCGTCGCTTCCGTCTGCGGAGCATCGACGCCGCGCTCGGACTCCCGACCGCTTTGCTCAACCTTATAGAGTAGCTCCTCCGCGTCGTCGCCGCGTTCCTCTGCAAGCAAGGATATCGCCTTCAATCTTACCGCCGCGCACTCGCGCGCTAGCTCCCGCTGTCTTTCAAGCCGTATCTGATAGGGCGATTTATCTATTTCGGGGCGCGCGTTTATAGGCATTATTCCGTCCGCACCGCTTTTCTTTATTTTGTCCAGAGCGTTTTTGCGCATAGCTTCAAGCTCGCAAAGCTCGGCGCGCTCCTTATCGTCAAGCTCCTTTTTGAGCTTTGTCATATAGGCTGTTTTCTTTTCGCCGTCCAACTCGGGCAAACCCAAAAATTCATTGGTGACGTACTGCGACAGCTTGGATATCGCGTCGCCCGTCACTATCTTTACGCCCGCCTTTTTAAAGCGCGTATATTGGGCGGAGCTGTTTACGCCGTCCATAACAAGGCTTATTTTGTTTGCGCTGCAAAAGCGTATAAGCATTGCAAGCAGCTTCTTTTTGCTTGGCGTAGCGTCAAAATACTCCGCCTCGCAGCGCAGATAATCAAATGCCACTCCCGTAAATACGTCGAGAGAATTATAATCCTCGCCAAACTGACAGGCAGCGGTTTTATATCCGCCTCTGCGCAAGCGCGCGTAACGCTTTTTAGCTTCGTCGCTAAGTCTGTCAAGCGACACTGCGAAAAACGAAAGTATCAGACTTCCCTTTTTATATCCCGCCGCCTTGAGAGTGGTCAAAAGTAAATTAAAATCCTCGTCGCTATCCAAAAAGCGAGTTGTCACAGGCAGACAGTAAACGGTCTTTTCGGGTATAAGAAAATTCTCCCTCATTGCGAGGTGATAATTTTTAAGCTCCGTCACGGCAATAAGATTAAGCTCGTTTATACGAACGGTGTTTTCTGCAACCGCAAAATAATTGGAGGCATACATACGTCCGAGATACCTGTCGTTTAATATCTCAACCGCATCGACAAATAAGACCTTTCTGACCTTGGACTTTGCGTCCACCGCTCCTCTGAACAGCAGGTCAACAGGCTTATGCTGCGTCCTCTTGGCGTATGTAGTGGAATTCATAATTTCCCCAAATCCCCTATGTCTTTCTCTTATAATATTAAATTATATCAAACAAAGTGTTGCATTGCAATAGCTTTTTTATACGGCATACCGCTATGCGTTATCTATCGGCATTTTAAAGAACTATATTTTTAAAGAACTATATACCGATTATATACTTACGCAAAAATTAAAACGAGTATACAAAAAGAGCGTCATTTTACTTGGTTAGATGTGCAAAAAACACACCCAACCTTTTAAAAATGAACGCTCCTTAAAAACAGTTATTTACAGGCTTTCGCGTACAAGTCCGTCTATCTCGGCAAGAATTTCGGGATTGGACTCGAGATAATCAATCGTCTTATCTCTGCCCTGTCCTATCTTTTCGTCCTTATAGCTGAACCAGCTTCCGCCCTTTTGCACAATTCCCTTGCTTACGGCAACGTCAAGTATGCAGGCGGTGTTGGAAATTCCCTTTCCGTACATAATATCAAATTCCGCCGTTCTGAAGGGAGGCGCGACCTTATTCTTTACAATCTTGGCATTTACGTGATTGCCTATAACGTCGCCGCCGTCCTTAATCGCGTCTTTTTTACGGATGTCTATACGCACGGACGCATAGAATTTAAGCGCTTTTCCGCCCGTAGTAGTTTCCGCACTGCCGTAAAATACGCCGACCTTCTCGCGCAGCTGATTTATAAATATAATGGTGCATTTGCTCTTGGACGCTACCGCCGTAAGCTTACGCAGAGCCTGCGACATAAGTCTTGCCTGCAAGCCCACGTGACTGTCGCCCATATCTCCGTCAATCTCCGCCTGCGGAGTAAGCGCCGCAACCGAGTCCACAACGATGATATCCACCGCACCGCTTCTTACAAGCGTTTCAACTATATCGAGAGCCTGCTCGCCGTTATCTGGCTGAGCAATGTACAGATTTTCTATCTGAACGCCGAGATTAGCCGCATAAACGGGGTCGAGCGCGTGTTCGGCGTCCACAAACGCTGCGGTGCCGCCCGCCTTTTGCATTTCCGCCACGCAGTGCAACGCAACCGTTGTTTTACCCGATGATTCGGGTCCGTAAATTTCGATTATTCTTCCCTTGGGAATGCCGCCTATTCCAAGCGCGACGTCAAGCGTAAGGCATCCCGTGGATATAGCCTCCACCTTCTGCGCAGTTTCCTCTCCGAGGAGCATAATCGAACCCTTTCCAAATTGCTTTTCTATCTGAGCAAGAGCGTCCTGCAAGCTTTCGGCTTTGGTTTTGGGTTTTTCATTTTTTTCCGCCATAGTATTTCTCCTTATATTTACGCCCTCGGGCGCCTTTCTTTATAAACAGTATATTCAATGTTGCGTACCGTTTTCGGTACATCAATAAACATTTTATATTTTAAAGTGTCCAAATGTCCCCGTTAAGATATCGCAAAAGATAGAATAACGCCACGTTTGCGGTACATTTACGGATATGATTGCGGCTTCCTTTGAATTTTCTTTCAAATACAAGGATAAACTCGCCCGCGCCTACTCCTATATACACAAGACCGACGGGCTTTCCCTCGTCGCCGCTCGGTCCCGCAAGTCCGGTAGTCGCAAGCCCTATATCTACGGGCGCGGCAGTAATACCCTGTACCATCTCGTAAGCGGTCTGTTTGCTGATTGCTCCGTATTTTTCGAGAGTTTCTCTACGCACGCCGAGCCGCTCCGTTTTGGACGCGATGTTATAGCACACTATTCCCTCGTAAAAGCATTCGCTTATACCGGGAATTTCAGTAAGTCGTGAGCAGATTTCACCGCCCGTAAGACTTTCCGCCACTCCGAGAACCCGTCCGTTTACCTTTAGAAAGTGTCCTACAAGCTCCAACAAGCTTGCGTCCGTTGCGGAATACACCTCGTTTTGAAATGTATTGTACACCGCGCACTTGACGTCCTCGAATTTACGGTTGCTACGCGGCGTACTCATAGTGATTTTTGCGTCAAGACAGTCCTCGTCAACCTCAAAGCTAACGCCGCTGTCCTCAAAGCGCGACAGCTTTTTTAAAATCTCGGATTTGGTTAAGCCGCAAATTTTAACTATCTCTTTTATCATACTTACTTTTACTCTGCTTTCTCAACGTCGCTATCTGTTATAACGCTTTCCGTTGCGCTTTCGGTATCGAAAACGTGCTTATTTTTATATATGTAGCGTATGCCGCTGTACACCGCAAACAAGGAGCCTATATAGAATAGCACCGTTCCAATCCAACCGATTACGGGGTGTAAGCCCGCAAGCATAAGCGAGGTTACGGATACATCGAGCAGTACGGTTTTGATTTTGCCGAAAATATCCGCCGCAAGCACTAAATTCTTACGCGCGGCAATACTGCGGAAAACGCTTATCAAAAGCTCGCGGGACAAAATCAATCCGCTTAGAAGCGCGATAATCAGTCCATTATGCATATAAACGCCGTTCAAAGTAAGTCCGTCCTGATAAAGCACAATCAAAAACAGCATTATGACTATTACAACCTTATCCGCAAGAGGGTCCAACAGCTTTCCCAAATCCGAAACCGTTCCGGTTTTGCGCGCTATATGTCCGTCAAGAAAATCCGTAGAACAGCATACGCTGAATAATACCGCGGATACTATGAGCGACGCAAGATATACCGTGTAATTATCCCTGAAGCACTGCGCTATGATAAATACGATGATAGTGGGGATTATCAAAAATATTCTCGCTATCGTTATTTTAGTTGCCAAAGTAATTTTCATTATATAACTCTCCCAAGGAGGTCAACGCCCTCGGCGCCGACAATTTCAACCTCATAAAATTCGCCAATCCGCACCTCGCTGTCGGATGTAAAATATACGACGCCGTCGATGTCGGGAGCCTGAAAAGCCGCCCTTCCTATAAACGCCTGTCTGTCGTAATCTATTCCGTCGTATATCACCTTTACGACGCTGCCCTTAAGGCGCGCGTTGCGCTTTGATATGACTTCCTGCTGAATTTCGCAAAGCTCGTTTTCTCTGCGCTCCTTTTCCGCTTCGTCTATATGACCGCCGAGCCTGTCGGCAGGAGTTCCCTCCTCTCGCGAATAAGCAAAAAATCCCGCAAAATCCAGATTGCCTTCTCGTACAAATTCACAAAGCAGTCTATGCGCCTCCTCGCTTTCACCCGGGAAGCCGCATATAAATGTCGTGCGCAGAGTAATACCCGCCGCCTTAACCTTTTTTACAAGCTCGCGCGTGCTCTGCTCGTCGGTGTGCCTGTTCATCCGTTTGAGTACTCCGCTGTCGATATGCTGAAACGGAATATCCATATATTTTACTATCTTAGGCTCGTTAGCGATAAACTCGATAATCTCGTCGTCAACCATTTCCGGCTCGAGGTACAAAAGTCTTATCCACTCTAAATCAAGCTCCTCGAGCTTTCTTACAAGCTCCGTAAGATGCGGTTTTCCGTCAAAGTCAACGCCGTAACGAGTGACGTCCTGAGCTACCAATATAAGCTCCTTAACACCGTCGTCGCTGAGTATTTTCGCCTCGGATAATAAATTATCTATACTTTCCGACCTATATTTTCCGCGTATCGACGGAATTGCGCAGTATGTACAGTGATTGTCGCAGCCGTCCGCTATTTTCAGATAGGCGTAATGATAAGGCGTTGTAAGCACTCTCTTTTCAAAAAACAAATCCTTACAAGCAGTAGCGGTAACTCTTTCACCTTTCGAGATACGCTCTATTGCGCCGAGTATTTCGTCGTAATTTCCGACTCCCAGTATGGCGTCAACCTCGGGGAATTCCGCCTTCAAATCGTCCGCGTATCTTTGGGCAAGACATCCGCATACTATTACGTGCTTAACTGCGCCGTCATTCTTCTCGGAGATAGCCCACAGTATTTCGTCAATGGATTCTTCCTTCGCCTTATCGATAAACGCGCAGGTATTTACAATAAGAATATCCGCCTCGGAGGCGTCCGACACAATAATATGTCCGCCTGACGACAGCCTTGCAAGCATCTTTTCGCTATCCACTCTGTTCTTATCGCAGCCAAGCGAAATCGCGCCTATTCTCATAAAACCTTATCTCCGCTTACGCGAGGAAATTTATTCATTTTCATCCTCTGTATCGCCCTCGGTCAGCATTCTGAGCTGCTCGCGGGTTACGTTTACAATCTTTCTGTTCTTACCCGTTCCGTCATCGGTCAGGAAGCCGTATTCAGCCATCTGGTCGTGTATTTTTGCCGCCTTCGGATATCCGAAGCCAAGCTTGCGCTGCATATAGGATATGGACAGAGGCGCATTGTTGTCCTCTCTCAGCTCTATGCCGAGCTCTATAGCCTTGATAAGGTCGGGAGACAGACCGCCTTTATCCTTATTGCGCGCTTTTTCCGCCTTATCGTCGTCCTCGGGCTCCTCCTCCTTGAAGATAGCGTCCTTGACCGTTTCGTCAAAATAACTGTCGTTGTGCTCCTTTATAAACTCCACAACGCGCCTTACCTCGTCGTTGGATATGAACGCGCCCTGCATACGCTCGGGAAGCGACGAGCCGGGAGTAGAATACATAAGGTCGCCGAAGCCCAAAAGCTTTTCCGCGCCGACCGTGTCGAGAACGGTTCTGCTGTCGTAATTGGAGGTAACCTTAAACGCAATACGGCTGGGCAGGTTGTTTTTGATAGTTCCGCTTATTACGTCTGTGGACGGGCGCTGTGTGGCAAGCACTATGTGTATTCCCGTTGCGCGCGCAAGACGGGCTATGCGGTTTACGCTGTCCTCAACTGCCTTTTTACCCGTAGCCATAAGGTCTGCAAACTCGTCTACGATAATGACTATTCTCGCCATTTTATCGTGTCCGTGGCGGCTTACGTCCGCATTGTAGCTCTCAATATCTCTGTAGCCGACCTCCGCAAAGTATTTCATACGGCGTTCCATCTCCTGAATGGACCAGTTGAGCGCGCGGATTGCCTTGTCGGTATCGCAGATAATTTCATCCATAAGCAGATGCGGAATACCTGCGTAAATAGTCATTTCCACCCTCTTGGGGTCTACGAGAATAAGACGCACGTCGTCGGGAGACGCCTTATAAAGCAAGCTTACGATAAGCGAGTTTATGCAGCAGCTCTTGCCCGCTCCCGTAGCGCCCGCGATAAGCACGTGCGGCAGCTTTCTGACCTCCGCCACGCGGCTGATACCGTACAGATTTTTACCTACCGCAAAGGAAGCGGGGTCTTTTTCCTTGTTGAATTCGGGAGATTCTATAATCTCGCTGAGCGTAACTATGCGACGGATTTTATTAGGCACTTCCACGCCTACGGCGTCCTCGCCGGGGATAGGCGCGATAATACGCACGCTGTCCACCTCCATTTTCATAGCTATATCGCTTTCGTAGCCGCAAATGGAGCTGACCGTCTTACCTCTCGGCATTTCAACCTTAAGCTTATAGAGCGTAAATGTAGGACCGACCTTGATTTCTTTAACCTCGCATTTGATGTTGAAGAAATTAAGAGTTCTTATAATACGCTCCTTTTTGAAGTCGTAATCCTCGTTCTGGTCCTCCTCGGGCTTGGGCGGGTCAAGCAGACTGACCGGCGGCGCAACGTAAGGACGGCGAGGTGGCGGAGCGGGCTTTTCAAGCACCTGCTCTACGTTCATCTGCACAACTCTGTCCGTCTTTTTAGATGATTTTCTTACGGCGGTTTCATCTATAAGACCTCTGTTCTGAGCGGATTTCATCTTCTCCTCACGCAAAGCCTCGCGTTCGTACTGACCTATTGCGGGAGTTTCCTTTATTGCCTGACGGATATTCTGTATACGCGATTGCATCTCGGCGCTTTCCTTCTCTCTGCCCGACTGCTTTGCAATATCCGTAGTGCTTTGTATCTCGCCTCTGGACATAGCCGCGCCGGTCACCTTCTGACGTACGGGCAACGGCTCGCTCGGGACGTCTCCGCCCTGAGTGGGATTTTCGTCCACATATGCGGGACGCATATTGTCAAGGGAAGCCTTCTTAGGCATCTCGTAACCCTTTGACCGAGCCTTGCTCTTTTGACTGAAAGCCTGCTCCTCCGCGTCAATAGACGTGCCTGCAAACGCAAGCGGAACGTTTCCTTCCTTTACCGGAGAATATCCCGAAATCTCTACATCGGCTATTGACTTAGGCTGCGCATTGCGCACGTTCGACTCGAATATAGCGGAATTTGCCGCCGAAGCGACGTCCGGTCTTACGGGCTGCTCGTAATCGTAATTTTGCTGTTCAGACTCCTGCGAATTGGGAGTAGCTATTATCCTTTCGGGCTGAATTTCCGAAATATCGTAGGACTCCGCCTCAAGCTCCTCGCGTTGCACCGCCTGTTGAACTACAGGCTCGGCTTCCCCGCCCGCTATTGCACGATTGAGCGCGCCGAGTACTCCCGTATTGACGTTGCCGATAACCGCGCTCTCCGCCTTGCGGATAGTTGAATTTATAGCGTCGCCGCTGTCGGGATGTCGCATAACGCGCGTAGGCTTTACAACCTCTTTCTTAACCGGAGCGGTCTGAGCGTTTACCGCATTCTGCGCGCCGAACTCAACCTGAATGGGATTTTCTGCAAAGCTTTTTTCTCTGTCCGCTTTAAGCGCGTAAAAATTGAGCTTATCGCTGTAGCTTTCCTGTTTTTTATCTTCCTTTTCGGAATTTAACGGAGTAAACGGATTGTATACGTTGTCGCCGTTATCCTCGTTGTAATCGTTCTCCCTGTATCTGCGGATAAACTCCTCTCTCAAGGCTTCCGAGGACGAATCGGTTACAAACTTATTTCTCATCTCCCCGCGGCGCACTGCGCCGTAGGACGGAGACACGTTTGAAAGCGCGTTTCTCGGGTCGGAGGCGGTTTCAAAACGGGACATAACCTCCGCGCTCGGCTCCTGCCCGAACAGAATATCCCTTGCCACTCCGCGCGACGTATATTCGTCGCCCGTAGCGCGTATCGCGCTGTTGTGCATCGGCGTAACGAGCATTTCATCCTCATAGCCGCCGTTCTGATTGGGATAAAGCGGATTAAAGGAATTTATAGGTCTGTAGCCGTCCGCGCCCTTTGCGCGCTTGCCGCGCTTCTGAGGCATCGGGTCGCCCGCAACGTCAACTACATAAAGCGATTCGTCGCCCTGTCTTGCTATCTGTGAAAAATCGGTAATAACGGGAGCGTCCGCCGCGGCAATGCGGTGCGCCTCGGCTCTCTGCCGTACGGGCTTGCTTTCCCGCACAGAGGTTCCGCGCACAGGCTTTGCCCTTCTCTCTTTTTTAGATGCCGCGCTGTAAGTTACGTTGCGGCGAATAGACGGAAGCAATCCCAAAAATGCCAGCACCAAAAACGCGGCGCAGGCAACTATAAGCGCGCCTACGCTTGTGATAACCTTCATAAGCGGAAACGCCGCTATACCGTACAGCATTCCGCCGGCGGTATTTGTATTCTGATAACAATTCAAGAGATATTCTCCGTACCCGGAGCCTACAATGTGAGCGCTTGACGAATAAACGTGCAATGCCAGAATCCCTAAAATCAGCAAGCCGAAATAAAACAAAGCCCGAGTCAGGCGCATTCTGACGCGTATACCGAAAGTAAGCGCAACGCCCAATATGACTCCCGCAAGCGTATAGCCGTAAACAGCCAGCCCGAAAAAGCCGACTAAAAATCCGCTGACCGTCCTGCCGACTCCGCCGAACGCTCCTACCGCGCACAAAAAACAGAACACGGAAAACGCGATAAGCACTATGCCTGCCGCAATTCTACTGCCTGTATGCGCTTTTGCCTGACGTGTATTTGCCAAAACTTAACCTTCCGTAATCCATTAGTTTGTAAATTATAACATATTTTACGTTATAATACAAGCATAATATACTCGGTCAATCAAAACTCATCGAAAATTTAATCGCGTTTATCCTTAAGAATTTTCAAAACGTCTATTCCGATATCGGGAGAAACAAGGCTTGCACAGGCGTTATTCAAATCGAATATCTTATGCGCCGCCTTTAAAATATCCTCCTTGGTAGTGCCGTCGATTGCGGAAATACGCGCGTTGAAATCGTAAAGACTGCCAGTCTGCATCGCGTGCGCGCCGAAAGTCCTCATCATAGCCGAGGTACTCTCCTGTCCAAGCACAAGCGAGGTCTTAAGCTGCTCCTTGCCCTTGTTAAGCTCCGCGTCGGTCACTCCCTTTTCAAGCAGCAAATCTATCTCGCCTCGTATGGCTCTCACCGCCTTTTCTACGTTTTCGGGATTGGTTGAGGTATAAATGATGTATGCGCCGTTATTCTCATACGAGGAGGGGTAACCCGCAATGGTATAGCATAATCCGAGCTTTTCGCGCACGCTCTGAAAGAGGCGCGAGGACATCTCCATACTGAATATTGCGCTCATAAGCTGAACCGCAACCGAGCCGTCGGCGTTATAGGCATACGATGGAAACGCCAACGCCACGTGAGCCTGCTCTATCTGCTTTTTCTTTTTGGTAAATGCGCTGTGCCTGTCCGCAGGCCCGAGAGTATGCTTCGCCTTTTCAAGCCTACCCGAAAATTTGCCTTCAAAACAAAGATTTACGAGTTCTATCGCGCTCTTTTCCGAAATATTGCCCGCTATAGAGATAACCGTATTAGGCGCAGTATAGTATTTATTATGATAGTCGAACAGCGTTTCGGACGTCATTGCGGCAAGAGTTTTTTTAGAGCCGAGGATGGGCTTTTCAAGAGGACTGTCCTTAAAAAACTCGCTTAACAAGCCCTCGAGGCATACGTCGTCGGGAGTATCCTCGCTCTCGTTAATCTCCTCGATAACCACTCTGCGCTCACGCTCAAGCTCCTTTTGGTCGAAGGACGGATTAAAATATATGTCGCTAAGCACGTCCGCGCACTTCTGAGCATTGGTATCTATAGAAACAGTATAAAAACAAGTATAGCTTTTTGAGGTATAAGCGTTTATCTGCGCGCCTATACTGTCAATTTCGTTCACTATATCGAAGCTGCTTCTGTGCTTTGTGCCTTTAAACACCATATGCTCGATAAAGTGCGAGATGCCCGCAATATCGGGAGTTTCCTTTACAACTCCCGCGCCTACGAACACGCCGAGCGCAACGGAGCGCACGGCGGTATTTTGTACCAAAACAAGCTTAAGTCCGCTTTCAAATTCAATCAATTTCTGCATATGTATATTGTAGCACATAGTTTTTAATCCGCAAACATATTTTAGAGTATGAAAGAAAAACGATTTCGTGCAATTTGGGCAAATTTTGTCATAGTAACAATGCTTATAACAACTTTTGGCATAGCGTTTACGGTTGCGCTCCCCATAAGCGATAATACGCAGGCTGTAAACAACGCGATATACGAGGGCGACAAGGACGGCGCAAACGTCGCTCTTATGTTCAATGTCTACGAAAACCCCGCAAACGTCGAAAAAATTGCCGACATATTGGAGGAATACGGATTTAAATGTACCTTCTTCGTAGGCGGCAGTTGGGTTGCCAAAAACCCCAACGCCCTGCTTAAAGTCGCGTCTAAGGGCTTTGAAATAGGCAACCACGGCTATCTGCACCGCGACCACGCAAAGCTGACGCTTAAGCAGAATATGGAGGAAATCGTACTGACCGAAAGACTTATAGACGGCGTACTCGGCGACCTGCCCGATTATAAAAATTCCAAGCTGTTCGCTCCGCCGAGCGGAAGCATAGGCAACACTATGTTTGACGCCTGCAAGCAGCTTGAATACAAGGTAATAATGTGGACGCGCGACACAATCGATTGGCGCGACCACGACGCAGACATAATCTATCAGCGCGCGATACGCGACATAAAAGCGGGCGACCTAATACTTATGCACCCCACCGACCAGACCGTAGCCGCTCTGCCGCGCATACTTGATTATATTAAATCGGTAAAGCTTTCAGCAGATGTCGTAAGCAATGTAATAAAATAATGCTAATGTCTTAAATTCAATAAATAAAACCCCGCTACGGCCTTGACATATCACATTACGCGCAAGTATATAGCGGGGATTATATTTTACAATATACGTTATAATTAGGCTTTACGCACTACCTCTTTAAGACGGAGGTCCACACGGTGCTTCTCGTCAATCTTTATAACCTTTACGATAACGATATCTCCCACGTTAACTACGTCGGTAACGCGGTCCACGCGCTCGGTAGAAAGCTTGGAAATGTGTATCATTCCGTCCTTTCCGGGAGCAAAGTTTACGCTTGCGCCGAACTGTCCCTTATCGTTTTCCATAATCTTGGTTACGATACCCTCGTACACGTCGCCGACCTCTACGTCACGAACGATGTTCTCGATAATGGAACGCGCCTTTTTGATAGCCGCGTCGTCATTTGAGGCAACAAATACGGTACCCTCGTCGTTGATGTCGATTTTAACGCCGGTATCCTCTATAATCTTGTTGATTGTCTTACCGCCCTTGCCGATGATATCTCCGAGCTTGTCGGGGTCGACGGAGAAGGAAACGATTTTGGGTGCCCACTTGCTAAGCTCGGGACGTGCCTCGGGAAGCGTGGAAAGCATCTTGTCGAGTATTTCGAGTCTGCCCACTCTTGCCTGCTCGAGAGCGCGGGTAAGGATATTTTCGTCAATGCCCTTAATTTTGATATCCATCTGAATCGCGGTTATGCCCTTAGTCGTACCCGCAACCTTAAAGTCCATATCGCCGAGGAAATCCTCGAGTCCCTGAATATCCGAAAGAACGGCAACCTTGCCCTCGGCTTCGTTTTTGATAAGTCCCATTGCAATACCTGCTACGGGAGCCTTGATGGGAACGCCCGCGTCCATAAGCGCAAGCGTGCTTCCGCAAACCGACGCCTGAGACGTGGAGCCGTTGGAGCTCAATATGTCGGAAACCGTACGGATTGCGTACGGGAATTCCTCCTCGCTGGGAAGAACAGGCTCGAGAGCGCGTTCCGCAAGCGCGCCGTGACCAATCTCACGTCTGCCGGGACTCTTGAGCGACTTAGCCTCGCCTGTAGAGTAACCGGGCATATTGTATTGGTGCATATATCTCTTATAGTAGTCGTCGTCAAGACCCTCGAGTCTTTGAGCCTCCGAGATAGTGCCGAGAGTACAGGTAGTCATAGCCTGCGTCTGACCTCTCGTGAAGATTGCGCTGCCGTGAACGCGGGGAAGCATACCTACCTCGCACCAAATAGGACGGATTTCGGTGAGGCTTCTTCCGTCGGGACGAACGCCGTCGTTGAGTATCTTCGCGCGCACCTTCTCCTTCTTGAGATAATAAAGGCTGTCCAGAATAAACTTGACCTTCTTGGGAACGTCGTTAAACTCGTCTGCGAAATGAGCGAGAACGTCCTCGTTGAGCGCGTCCTCTCTCTGCTCGCGCTCGTAGCGGTCGAACGCCTCGAGAACATAATCCATCTTCTTATCCGCATAAGCGCGCACAGCGGCGTCTATATCCTCGGGGATATGCTCAAGCTCGATATCCAGCTTCTGCTTTCCTACCTCGGCCTGTATGCCCTCGATAAACGCGACGATTCTCTTAATCTCCTCGTGACCGAACATAATTGCGCCGAGCATATCCTTTTCCGAAATTTCCTCGGAGCCCGCTTCAACCATCATAATGGCGTCCTTGGTTCCGCTGAGGTTAAGCGTAAGCTTGGATTTAGCGCGTTGCTCGGTATCGGGGTTAATAACATAATCGCCGTCAACCATTCCGACAACAACGGAGCCGGTGGGACCTGCCCACGGAATATCGGATATCGACAGAGCCACCGACGAGCCTATCATACCGAAAACTTCGGGAGGAGTGTTAGTGTCGACGGACAGCACGGTTGCGATAACCGTAACGTCGTTATAGATGCCCTTGGGGAACAAGGGGCGAATTGGACGGTCAATCAGACGCGAGGTGAGGATAGCTTTATCGCTTGCTCTGCCCTCTCTCTTTTTGAAACCGCCGGGTATTTTTCCGATAGCATACATCTTCTCCTCGTAGTCAACGCTCAAGGGGAAGAAATCCATTCCGTCGCGGGGGGTCTTGGACATAGTGGCGTTTACCATAACCACGGTATCGCCGCAGCGCACGATGCACGAACCGTTTGCCTGTCCGCAATACGCGCCTGTCTCTACGATGAGTTCCTTACCGCCGACGGTAGTTTTAAAGATTTTTCTTTCCATAAAATTCTCCTGTTCTGGGAATTCCGTCATTCCCTGTTTATTTTTATATCTACACCTTTAAGTGCGGATTTCATTGATTTTACATTGCAAATAGAAAAACGGGTGCGTTAAAACGCACCCGACCGTTCTGTTTACTTTCTGAGTCCGAGCGAGCTGACTATCGCGCGGTATCTTTCGATGTCCGTGTCCTTAAGATAGTTGAGCAGGCTTCTTCTGTGACCAACCATCATAAGCAGACCTCTGCGGCTGTGGTGGTCCTTGTGATGCACCTTGAGATGCTCGGTAAGCTCCTGAATACGCTTTGTAAGAAGCGCAATCTGCACCTCGGGAGAACCGGTATCGCCCTCGCTGCGAGCGTAAGTTGCTATAATCTGTTGCTTTGTTGCCTTATCCATTGATTTAACCTCCTTCGTTGGATAAAAATATTCGCTTTAAACCAAGTAGGAACTCAGAGACTGTTCAAACCTCGTCTAAAGTACGGTACTTATATTATCACAATAAAAATATAAAGTAAAACGATTTTAAGCCATTTATATTCAATAAAATTTTTTTAATTTTTATCGACTGCTATTCCCATTATTTCCAAAACTCTTTCTGACGCTCGAGCATCAAATCTATATTTTTCACGTATTCGAGCGGCTCTTTATAATTGGCGCAGCGCGTAATAAGATTTTTGTCCGCTTCGAATTTTTTGGAAATCCCGTTAGCTCCGTTCGCTATTATCGAGGTATCCTCCTCCATAATATCTATATTGTAAACACACTCCTTCCCCGGCTTGGAATATCCCACGTTTTCAAGGTTTCCGCTGGTATACTTCTGTCTGTACATATAGTACGGAGCATAGCCTGCGGCGCACAGCTTTTTATAAGCGTAGTCCACCATTTTGGCGGCGGTATCGCAATCCGTGTTGTCATATCCGTCAAGCTTAAGCGCCGAGCCCTTTTTTATGTACAGAGTATGTACGGTGATGTTTTCGGGAGCAAGCGCGACAGCGGTATCCACGCTGAACTTGAAATCGTCAAAGCTCTCTCCCGGGAGCATCGCAATCAAGTCAATATTTATATCGAGCTTGCCCTTTGCAAGCGCATAGGCATTTACGGTATCTCCCACCTTGTGTCTTCTGCCTATTCTCTCCAAAGTCTGAGCGTTGAATGTCTGCGGATTGACAGATATGCGCGTTACTCCGTGCTTAAGTAATACTTCTATTATTTCCTTATCTATAGTATCGGGTCTGCCCGCTTCAACCGTAAACTCCTTGGCTTTAAAATGACAATGCTCAAGCACTCTGTCAAGCATATCCGCGCCAATGGACGTAGGCGTTCCGCCGCCGACATATACCGCGCGTATTTTCCACCTCTTTCGCCTTATCAGCGCGCGGGTCTGCTCCAGCTCGCGTATAAGACATTCCACGTACGGCTCGACAAGCTTTTTCTGTCTGTCAAGCGGCAGGCTTACAAACGAGCAATACGCGCACCTCGTAGGACAAAACGGAATAAATACAAAGACGTCGCGCTCCTTATCGCTCTTATTTCTCAAGGGTCGCTGTATTTCTACTATCCTTTCGACAAGGTCAACCTTTTCGGCGCTTACGCCGTAATCGTTTAAAAATACCTCTCGGGCTGACTTTCCGTAATTCTCGCGGTCGTTCTGAATTTCGCTATACAGCTTTGTAGGACGTATCCCCGTAAGGCAACCGTATGGCAATTCCACTCCCGTAAGAAAGCAAAGCGTGCGGTATATGGCTATTTTAAGATATCGCTTTTCCACACGTTTGCGGGAAAGCTCGTCATTAGCCCCGAAAGGAAAATAAAAATTCTTTCTGAACCCGTCGTACTTATCGGACTTAAGACGCACCGTAAACGCCTTATCGGTATTTTCGTAATCCACTTCCAAAGCAAGGCACTCGTCCGTCGCTCCTTCAAACAGTCGGACAAGCTCCGCAAGGTCGTTTTGATGCTCCTGCTTTGAAACCTTAAAATCTATCATCTTCAGTCCTTAAAATCATCCGTATAAAAACAGTTTAACACAGCCCGCCCTGCATTACAATATAAGCTTAAAAATAAAACTATATTTACACACTCGGGTTTACGTCAACTGAAAGTAACGGGATTATTCGCACGCTCGAAATCGAGCGTAGTAGCCTCGCCGTGTCCCGGGAGAATTTCGTAATCGCCTTCGAGTCTGAACAGCTTGTTTACGATTGAGTTCTTTATTTCGGCAAAGCTGCCGTCATAAAAATCCGTTCTTCCGTAAGAGGTTAAAAACAATGTATCTCCCGAAAATATTTTATTCTCCGCCAAGTAGCACACTCCGCCCTTCGTGTGTCCGGGCGTACTTAAAACCTTAACGGATACACCTGCAACCTTCAGGGTTTCTCCGCCTTTCAGCAACACGACGGGCGTGAAGGGTTCCACCTTAGCGCCAACCGCAAATCCCATATTTTTATAGGAATTGATTTTATCCAAATCATCCGAATGCAAAAACGTCGCAACCTTATTCAGTTCGTCGTCATCGGTCAGGCGCAATAGCTCCGCCACTCCGCCTATGTGGTCAAAGTGCGCGTGGGTGAGCAGAATAGCCTCGAGCTTCGCGCCGCAATCATCCAAAATGCGTTTGATTTCCTCAGCGCTTCCGCCCGCGTCTACAACAAAAGCCCGTCCCTCGTTTACAACAATATAAGTATTGGTCTGCATCTGCGACGTATGCAGCTTATAAATATCCATAACCGACCTCCTACGGAATTTTTAAGTAAACAGTAGACCTTGCAATCCTCAAAATACAGTAATATTCTAAAATTTGCTATTTTTAAGAGTAGTTTTATAATTTATTCCGTTTTTTAGAATACTACTGTTCTTTATTATCTGCGAATATCAATTATTCCGTTAATGCTTCTCAGCTTTTTAACCAATTCCTCTATATCGTTTACTCGCTTAACCCGTACGCTTATTATAATCTCGCCCAGTCCGTCCTTATCGTCTACCCTCGCGCTTGCCGAGGTTATTTCAAGCTTTGCGCCCGCAATATATGATGTAATGGACGCAAGAAGTCCCGCCTTATTTTCGCACTTCATAGTAAGCGTTGCATTAAAGTATTCGTTGCCGTCATTATCCCAGCTGACCTGAATAAGACGTTCGTCCTCCATACCCTTTACGTTTGGACAGTCCGCTCTGTGAATGGATACGCCTCTGCCTCGTGAGATATATCCTATAATCGGGTCGCCCGGTATAGGCGAGCAGCACTGAGCCATACGAACGGTAAAATTGGCGTTTCCGTTGACAAGCACGCCGCTCTTCGAATGATGCGACTGCGGTATCGGCTTCTGCTCGGGCTTCTGCACTATCGCCTCTATAGACTGCGGCGCGGGAGTCTCCTTTTTAAAGGTCTCGATAATCTTTGACATTACCTGATTTGTAGTAAGTCCGCCGTAGCCGATTTCCGCGTACAAATCCTCCTCGGTGTCCAGTCCGTGCCGTTGCAAAAAGCGCAACATCATATCGTGCGTCATAATGTCGGCAAGCGCGTATCCCCTGCGCTTTGCCTCGCGCTCGAGCATATCCTTTCCGCGCTCTATGTTTTCATCGCGCTTTTCTTTTTTGAAGTAAGCGCGGATTTTAGAACGCGCGGACGCCGTACGCACAAACTTAAGCCAGTCGAAGCTCGGTCCCTTGGACGTAGACGAAGTTATTATTTCAACTATATCGCCGTTGGCAAGCTTGGTTGACAACGGCACAATCTTTTTATTTATCTTTGCGCCTACGCACTTATTGCCTACCTGCGAATGGATTTTATATGCGAGGTCTACGGGCGTAGAGCCCACAGGCAAGCCGTGTACGTCGCCCTTGGGAGTGAACACAAACACTTCGTCGTCAAAGACGTTTATCTTTATTGCGTCCATAAACTCCTTTGCGCCGTCTATATCCTTTTGCGCGTCCATAACCTCGCGCAGCCAACGCACCTTGTTGTCAAGCTCGCTGTCGCTGCCCGTTGTGCCTTCCTTGTATTTCCAATGCGCGGCTATTCCGTATTCCGCTATTCGATGCATCTCGTAGGTGCGAATTTGTATTTCAAACGTCTCGTTAAAGGGAGTTATAACCGTGGTATGCAGGGACTGATAATTGTTAGCCTTTGGCATCGCGATATAGTCCTTAAACCTGCCGGGAATAGGCTTCCACATCGTGTGTATTTCACCGAGCATAGTATAGCAGTCCTTAACCGAATCTACTATTATCCTCACAGCAAGCAAATCATAAATCTGGTCTATATCTATGTGCAGATTATGCATCTTTTTATATACAGAATAAAAATGCTTAGGTCTGCCGTTCACCTCGCCCTTTATATCCATCTCTTTCAGCTTTTCCACTATCTGCGCGCATACTGCGTCTAAAAAGCCCTGCCTTTCGCTACGCTTGGCGTTGACGGACTCGCTTATATATTTGTACTCGTCCGAAAGCAGATATTTCATCGAGAGGTCCTCGAGCTCGCACTTAAAAAAGGATATTCCAAGTCTGCCCGCAAGAGGAGCGTATATATCCAAGGTTTCACGCGCTATACGCGCCTGTCTGTCCTTAGACAAAAATTGAAGCGAACGCATATTGTGCAGGCGGTCGGCAAGCTTGATTATTATTACGCGCAAATCCTTTGCCATCGCAATAAAAATCTTCCTGAAATTTTCAGCCTGCGCCTCCTCTCTGTTTACAAACTGAAGCTTATCGAGCTTTGTAACACCCTCCACAAGCTCAAGTATTTCTTCTCCGAACAGCTCCTTAAGCTGTGCGGCGGTGACGTCGGTGTCCTCGAGAACGTCGTGCAGAAAAGCGGCTATAACCGTGGAGCTGTCAAAGCCGAAATTAGACAAAATATCAACAACCGCGCACGGATGAGTAAAATACTCCTCGCCCGAGCTTCTCGTCTGTCCGGAATGCGCGGTCTTGGCAAACTCATACGCCTTTTTAATTTCGGCGTACTTATCGGGATAAGTTCTTCTGAGTTTTACAAGCAGTTCTTCCATACTCCCCAGCCTCCACTTGATATTTTATCAAACCTTTGCGGATTTCTCAATTCAATTTTTAAAATGCTCTATATTTCTGTACGCCTGCGAGTTTTCAAGCGCAACCGACTTTTTTGTTATCAACAGTTCGCCGCGCTCGCCGATATCTGCCAATCCGAGCTGTCCGAATATTTTAAGCGCAAGCGCGAGCTTACTTTCGGACGTTTTATATCTATCGTTCACCTGAATGTATAAAGCGCGCGGATTGCTTGCTTTAGCCTTTCCCGCCGCAATCTGCGCAAGAGCCTTATAAATATTACGCAGCTCATCGTCGCTTACGGCAATGGGCTTAGCGGTGCAATCCGTTATAGCACAGCAATGCCTTGCGTTAGCCGCCAAATACGCTATATATCCTTCCGTCAACGGAGCGCCCGCAACAACAACCTCGTCATAATACCCAAAATCGAATTCCTTACAGGGACAAACCACAACGCAGTTCTTGGGATTAAGCTCCGCTACGTTGCCGACAAATACGGGCAAGCCGCGTATCAGCTCGCTGCCGTCGCATAAGCTTTCGTAATCCGACTGTGAAAAGCATACTATAACCGTGCCGAAAGGCGACAACTCTATTTTCTTATCTATATTATCGATACTTACGCGCGATATATACGCCGAGCCCGTGTAATCGAGATGATGCAGATTAAGACAATCCGCTTCGTCGGCAGTAAGCAGTATTTCTTTAAATTCTATCGAGCGTAGAATTCCCTGCGCCGTGAGTTTATTGCGGAAGCAGTTGATATCCAGCGCCACGTCATAGCATATTTTGCCTGTTTTTGCCGCAAGAGCCTCGCCGTAATTATAAAATCCGACAATATCCAAGTTCGGCAACGCGCATTTTACGTGCTTGGAATAGCCTATTCTGTCAAATCTAAGACCGTCGGCATCAATCAGAAAATTCGGACGCGAATTCCCATATCCTACAGGCTGCATCAGCTCAAGCTCTTTGGCAAAGCCCAGAAAATTAAAATCCGTCGGGAGCTTCATTTCACAAGCAGTATCGGGTATAAATTCCGATAACGAATGCTCCTGCAATATAAGCCTGTCAGCTTCTTTTTTAAACTGCTCGAGGTTGCCGAGCTCGATACTTACGCCTGCCGCCTGAGCGTGTCCTCCGAATGACGTAAAATATCCGCTCAGCTTACAGAACAGCTCAAATATATTTATAGACGATATGCTACGCGCAGAACCCTTAAGTTTATCGCCGTCCTTAGCAAAAAGCACGGCAGGTCTTTTGAATTCCTCAACAAGCTTGGACGCCGCTATTCCAAGCACGCCCGCCTCCCAGTTTTCACTGTAAAGCGCAATAATCCCCGTTCTTGCAAAGTCAACGCCCTTAAGCATCCGCTTTGCATCGTCAACTACAGCTTCGCAAAGCTCCTGCCTTTTTAAATTGTCCCTAATCAACTCCTCCGATAGAGTTTTGAGCATAAAATAGTCGTCATCCAAAAACAAATCGACAACCTTCATAGCGGATTTTAAACGCCCCGCCGCGTTTATCCTCGGAGCAAGACGGAACATTACGTTCTGCGAGTTTACTTCGTCCTCTCCGAGCAAGAATTTTAAACCTTTTCTTGTTGTTTTGCGTATTTGCTTTAATCCATAATACGCAATTATTCGGTTATCATCCTTTAGAGGCACTACGTCCGCAATGGTTGCAATAGCCGCTATGTCCAAATACTTGCACGCCTCGTCGACGCCGGCCATAGCTTCAACCAGCTTAAGCGCCACGCCTGCGCCGCAATACTCGTAAAAGCCCGTACAGTTTAGCTTCGGGTCTACTACTATGCAGTTAGGCACACAATCCTGCGGCTCGTGGTGGTCGGTGACTATCGTATCTATACCCTTTAAACCGAGATACTTAATTTCTTCCGCGGCTGTTATCCCGCAATCCACGGTGATTATAAGATTAGGTTGCCTGCTTGCAATTATTCTGTCCAAAGCGGACACCGATACTCCGTAGCCGTCGCGGTTGCGGTCGGGAATAAAATATGCGACGTCGGCTTTATCGCGCAAATAAAGCATAAGGATTGAAACAGCGCAAATTCCGTCGCAGTCGTAATCTCCGTATATAAGAATTTTTTCGCCTTTATCTATTGCCTCGCGTACGCGCGCGACAGCCCTGTCCATACCGCCTATGTCATAAGGCGACGACATATCGGAAACGGACGGATATAAATAGGCTTTTAACTGTTCGTCCTTAAATCCGCGCCCAATCAGCAAACGCATAAACGTCTCGGATATTCCGAGTTCTTTGGCAAGGCGCTTATGTTCTTGCGTCAAATTGAAATTTTGCGTTTTGATTGTATAGCTCATAATTGACCGTAGCCGAATAATATCTGATACTATATAAAATAATACCTATATATCCTTTTATAATATTAAATCGGCTAATCATAGCCGATTTAATATTATTTCGCCCCCGCTTAATGCGAGGGCGTGTTATTATTTCTTTTTGAAGGTCGTGTTTTTCTTTTTATACTTATACACAGGCTTCTTAGGCGGTTGCTTCTGAACAGGCTTATCCATACTCGCAACAGCGGCGGAGGAAGTATTCTTGTTTGTTATTACAATCTGTTCTTCATCCTCATCCTTTTCATAAGAAATCGCATTGCGCTTAAAATATTTTTCCTTAGTCTTGTCAAACGACGCGCTCATAGCAGACCATAGCGGAGTCGCAAGACAAACGGACGAATACATACCTGCCAACAAGCCGAGAATAATCGGCACGCAGAATTCTCTTATCGAGTCGCTGCCGAGAATGGCAAGGAATATAACCGTAACCATAGTGGTAAACGTGGTATATACCGAACGCGTAAACGTACTGCGCACTGCCGTATCGCCGATGCCCTTATAGTCGATATTCTTCTGTCCCTTAAGAGGCTTTAACGATTCGCGGCAACGGTCGAATATGATAATCGTATTGTTTATAGAGTACGCGATGATAGTTATCATAGCCGCGACGTACGCGCTGTTAATCTGCACTCTGCAAATGACCGTGAGAGCAAACATTATCACAACGTCGTGGATAAGCGCTATGATAGCCGCAAATCCGCTCATAAGAGTAAATCTGATAATGATATAGATAAGTATCAGAATAACGGATACGGTAAGCGCTATAGCCGCTTTGGAAAGCAAATCCTGAGCCGCGGTTGCGCCGATTGACTCATAGCCGACGTTGTTTACTCTGTCGGGATAGAGATTGTCGACTGCTTCGCGTATCTTTTCGTTAAGCTCGTTTATTTCGACGTCGTTATTAGATATATTCTTATACCTAAAGGAGATTGCGGATTTTTCAATCGCGTTTGCCTGCTGTAGCTGCGAATAGCTGACTACAACGCCGAATTTTTGAATTTCATTGGTGATATTGGCGCGGTTTATTTCGTAGTTATTTACCGCCTCCTCGCCGAGCGTTACGGTAAGAATCGTACCGCCCTCAAAGTCGATACCGATACCGACAGCGTCCGTAAAGTTACCTGTCGGAGCGCCGAGCGCTACTACGACAATCAACGCAACGATTACTATTACAAAAGGTACTATGCCGAATATCTTTGCGTACTTGCTTACGCTGAAGCCCCTGCAAAGGTTGCGGAAATTATTTGCTTTATTCATAATCAGACGCCCTCCTTTGCGGTTGCCGCAGGAGCGGTCTTCTTATCATTCTCTGCAACGATTTTATCCTCGTCCTCCTGCTTGCGCTTGAGCCCGTAGAATTTTTCGCTCTTGCTGTTAAGCGGCATAAAGCACTTGAGCACGAGCCTTGTAATTACAAGCGATGTGAACATTGAGAGGATAATACCTATAAACAGCGTTACGGCGAAGCCTACGATTGAGGCGGAGCCCAAAATCCAAAGCACTATCGCACCGATAAGAGTTGTTACGTTACCGTCGATAATAGCCGCGGTCGAACGTCTGAAGCCGTCCTTGATTGCCGTCTGTATCGGCTTGGTGGAGCGACCGTATTCGTCCTTAATTCTCTCGAATATAATTACGTTTGCGTCAACCGCCATACCGATTGAAAGCAGCAGACCTGCGATACCGGGCAGCGTGAGCTGTACCCAAGGCAGAACTGCGCAGAACCAAAGCAGAAGCACGATGTAAACGCAAAGCGCAAGGTCGGCGGCAAGACCGAGACCGCGATAGATTATAGCAAGGAATATGAATATGATAGCTACGCCGACGATACCCGCGATGAGCGCGGTATTTATTGAATTTTCACCGAGTGTAGCGGATATATTTCTTACCTCGGTTTGTCTTATCTTAACACCGAAGGTACCGGACTGCAAGCGCGTTGCAAAGTCGAGAGCCTCCTGATAGGTATATCCGTTGTTTCCGCTTGTGATAATCGCGTTGCCGTTGGTAATCTGCGAGTTGACGTTTACCTGCGTATATTTCTCACCGTCGATGTAGATATATATGGCTTTATTGAGGTAATCGCTTGTAACCTTGGAGAAAGCCTCGGTACCCTCCTCGTTAAATCTCAGACCTACGGCATAGTTATTCTTTTCGTCGATGGTGACGTAAGCCGATTCAAGGTGGTCGCGACCGACTATTAAGTTAGCCGCGTTACGGTCGTCCTCGCCCTTGAACTCGAGCGTAGCGGGACGTCCGATAAGGCTTAAAACTCTTTCGGGGTCCTCTACGTCGGGAACCTCGACGCGGATAGTAATATTACCGTTGCTGTTGGTACCCTTGGTAACCGTTGATTCCGTATAGCCCTTGGATACGAGCAGGCTCTGCAGGGAGCTGACCGTACCGTCTACACGCGTTTCCAAATCGTCAAATTCATCGGGAAGGACTTCAAACACCGCGGACACGCCGCCCGACATATCGAGACCGAGCTTGATAGTCTTGGCGTAGCCGGTGTAGTCATAGACCGTATCCGCAATCGGGAAAGACACGACCGCGAAAACCGCCATCAAAATGATGAAGATGCCTATGACGGATAAGACGACGATTGATTTCTTTTTGTTCACAGGAAGAACCTCCATATAGTAAAACATAGATATTATACATATAATAATTTACTAAGTCAACAAATAACTTACCCGTATAGGCATTTTTTAACCTTAAAAATACACAAAATTCGGCTATATGCGCATAGGCCTGCAAAAGCGGGCATAGTCTTTGGTATGGAAAAAACAACTAATTTTAAAAACGATTTGCTTGACGTATTAAAAGCCGTACTGTTTTCGACGCTGATATCGCTTGGATTGATACTGATTTTTGCAATAATAATCAAGTTTGCATCCCTGCCTAACAGCGCGATAATGCCCGTAAATATTGCGATAAAGATAGTATCGCTTCTTGTAGGCGTGCTTATCGGATTTAAAAATCTGTCCAACGGACTGCTTAAGGGAGCGATAACGGGACTTGTATATATGCTGTTTACCTTCTTTATCTTTGCGGCGCTTGCGGCTTTCAAGGACGTAAAGTTCAGCTGGATAGACCTGATTACCCTGCCCGTAGTCGGAGCTATATCGGGAATACTTGCAGTAAACGTAAAAAGCCACAGACGCAATCGCAGATAAAAGAGATTAAAAGCTCCTCCGCACGCAAAGCGTACGGCGGATTTACTTATTGCATCAGTATGATATATCAATTTCACCAACAAAAAAAATCACGCGCTTCGTGCGCGTGATTTCTTATTCACACTTCTTAATATTTATATTGTTTAAAATGGTTTGTCGAGGTCCGAAAGAGAGGACTTTTCCTCGGGCATATTGCTGCTGCTTTCGTAATTATGAATATCCTCGATATGGTCGTGGTCCTCCTCGGGAGCCGCGGTTTCCGTAAGTGTAGACTCTACAGGCTTTTCCTCTGTAATAGCGGGGATTTCCTCGGTTGTTATAGGCGTAGCATCCGCTGCGGGAGCAGGCGCGTTTACGCTTTCAAGCACATAGCCTACCGCCTTTCTGTCTATAACGATAAGAGTAGGATTGCTTTCGGTGCCGACGTTGATGATAAGAGTGTTATCGGTGTTGACCTGAGTAATTCTGCCCACAAGACCGCCGACGGTCATAAGCTTTGTGCCGACTGCGAGAGAACTCATCATTTTTTGCTGTTCCTTCTGACGCTTTTTCTGAGGAACGATTGTAAGGACTACCATAAGAACGATAACGACGCCGATGATAACCCACATTACCCAACTGCTTGTGCCTCCGCCTGCCGCGGCGCCTTCTTCAGCTGCGAGAAGTAAGTTTAATAACATATTTTGCTCCTTTGATATTTCGGTTTATTGAATTCGTTTTTTACGCGATTACTCGGTTATCATACACTATGCTAAAAAAAATAGCAAGAGAATAATGATAAGTTTAAATAATTAAACGCAATTTAATTGTTGCCGCATAAATCAGCCCTTATACTGAGCCATAAATTCTTTTCTGAACTCGTCGTAGCGGTCCTGCATAATCGCCGCGCGCACGTCGGCAGCGAGCCTTTCGAGAAAGCGGATATTGTGAATGGACAGCAGCCGTCCGCCCATAATCTCGTCCGCCTTAATCAGGTGACGGATATAAGCGCGAGTGAAATTTTTGCAGGCATAGCAATCGCAATTCTCGTCTATAGGAGTGAAATCCTCCGCATAAGGAGCGTTGCGTATAGTCAAAAAACCTTCGTTCACCATAGCCGTGCCGTTTCTTGCAATGCGCGTGGGAAGCACGCAGTCAAACATATCCACTCCCCTCGCGACGCCCTCCACAAAATAATCGGCAGTGCCCACGCCCATAAGATAATGCGGCTGCTCCTTGGGCAGAATAGGCTGAAGCACGTCGAGCATCTCATACATAACCTCCGCGCTTTCTCCCACCGAAAGTCCGCCAATCGCAACCCCGCACTTGCAGTACGGAACCGTCCTTTCCGCGCTCTCCTTTCTCAGGTCGGAAAAAACGTTTCCCTGAACTATAGGAAATAGCGTCTGATGCGGCTTAAGCTCATATTTCGAGCATCTATCCAACCATTTTAACGTGCGCTCCATAGCTTCGCGAGCTTTGTCGTGCGATATGTCGGGAGCAGTACACTCGTCGAATGCCATAACAATATCCGAGCCTAACGCGCGCTGAACCTCCATAGATTTTTCAGGCGAAAAGAAATGCTTGCTGCCGTCTATAAAGCTGCTGAACTCCGCGCCCTCGTCCGTAATCTTGCGCAGGGAAGAAAGCGAAAACACCTGAAATCCTCCGCTGTCGGTCAGGATTGCGCCGTCCCAGTTCATAAATTTATGCAAGCCCCCCGCCCTCTCTATCAGCTCGTGACCGGGACGGAGGTACAGGTGGTATGTATTGGACAGCAGTATCTGCGCGCCCGTCGCCTTGACCTCCTCGGGAGCAAGTCCTTTGACCGTAGCCTTTGTGCCTACGGGCATAAAGCAGGGAGTGTCTATAACGCCGTGCTCGGTGTATAGCCTGCCTACTCTCGCGCCCGTCTTTTTGTCCTCGTGTATAAGTTCAAATCTCATATAATCACCTTGTATCCGTATATTTTAAATTAAATAAACATCGAGCTATCGCCGAATGAAAAGAACCTGTATTTTTCATCCACTGCGGTTTTATAAATTTCAAGCGTTTTTTCTCTGCCCACAAACGCCGATACCAACATTATAAGAGTGCTTTCGGGCAAATGGAAATTTGTGATAAGCCCCTTTACGCACTTGAATTTATATCCGGGGTAAATAAAAATACTCGTATCTCCCTTACAGGGCTTGACGTATCCGTTTTCGTCGGCGACGGTTTCGAGCGTACGCACGCTTGTCGTTCCCACGCATATGACGCGCCTGCCCTCTCTTACGGCATTGTTAATCTTATTTGCGGCAGCCTCGTCTATCTCGTAATATTCGGTGTGCATCTTATGATTGAGGATATTGTCCTCCTTGACGGGACGGAAGGTTCCAAGTCCTATGTGCAGCAGCACGTTTGCAAACTCCACTCCCATCGCCTCTATGCTTTTCATAAGCTCGGGGGTAAAATGCAAGCCCGCTGTAGGAGCCGCGGCGGAACCGTCAATCTTGCTGTACACAGTCTGATAACGCTCCTTATCCCGCAATTTTTCCTTGATATAAGGCGGAAGCGGCATATTGCCTACCCTGTCGAGAATATCCTCAAACACTCCGTCGAATATAAATTCCACAGTGCGCGCGCCGTACTCTCCGACATCTGTAACCACCGCGCTTAAGCCTTCGGCGTAGTTTATAACGCTACCTATGCGCGCCTTCCTCGCGGGTTTCATAATGGTTTCCCAATGCGTGTAATCTATGCGCTTTAGAAGCAAAGTTTCAAGCACGCTTTCGTGATTTTCGATATGACCGAAAATGCGGGCGGGAATTACCCTCGTATTATTTATTACAAGCAAATCTCCCGATTTCAAAAACTCCCTGACGTCGCAAAAATGCTTGTGATAAATCTTATCCTCGTCCTTTGAATACACCAAAAGTCGGGAGCTGTCCCGCGGCTCGGCAGGAGTCTGCGCGATAAGCTCCTCGGGAAGCTCGTAATAAAAATCGTGAGTGGATAAATTTTGTATCTCTTGCATAATCTATTGTTTATCTTATCCTTTTACAAGCTTAAATGCCGATTTATAAATCGAAATATGGCTTATTAAGATGCTCATAGGCATTTTTTGTACACATTCTGCCGCGCGGAGTACGCGTTATAAAGCCGAGTTGAATTAAAAACGGCTCAACTACGTCCTCGATTGTCGAGGCTTCCTCTCCCGTTGCCGCAGACAGCGTATCCAGTCCGACGGGACCGCCCGCAAACTTGTCTATTATCGCCTCGAGAACGGTTCTGTCCGTGACGTCGAGACCGAGCTCGTCCACGTCCATAAGCGTAAGCGCTTTCTTTGTTACGGCAAGGTTTATCGTATCCAGCTTTTCATACTGCGCAAAGTCGCGCACGCGACGGAGCAATCTGTTGGCTATTCTCGGAGTTCCCCTGCTGCGCTTTGCAAGTTCGAGCGCGGCGGCAGGCTCAATCGCTATTCCGAGTATCCTCGACGAGCGTGAAATTATATCCGTAAGCTCCTCGGGAGTGTACATTTCAAGACGGAGCATCATTCCGAAGCGGTCGCGAAGCGGGCTTGAAAGCATTCCCGCCCTTGTCGTTGCGCCTATAAGCGTAAAGCGCTTGAGAGGCAGTCTTATACTCCTTGCCATAGGACCCTTGCCCGACACGAAATCAAGCGAGAAATCCTCCATTGCGGGATACAGCACCTCCTCGATATTTCGGTTAAGACGGTGTATTTCGTCTATAAACAGAATATCGCCCTTTTCAAGATTTGTAAGTATCGCGGCAAGGTCGGCGGCGCGCTCTATCGCGGGGCCGCTCGTCACCCTTATCTGTGCGCCGAGCTCGCACGCAATCACGTGCGCAAGCGTGGTCTTTCCAAGTCCTGGAGGCCCGTAAAGCAAGACGTGGTCCAATGCGTCCTTCCTCTCCTTCGCGGCGGTAATGTAGACGTCAAGATTCTTCTTTATCTTGGACTGTCCAACATATTCGCCCATAGTATGCGGACGCAACGAATTTTCCGCCTCGTCCTCCTCTATGGTAAGGCTGCTCATCAGTCTGTTATCTACGTCAAAGCCCTCGCCGTTATTCTCTTTTGAAAACTGTGATTTTATCATATTTCCTCTTATACCTCTTACAGCAGCTGCTTAAGGCAGTAAGCAATAATATTCTCCACGCCGCTCACGGACTTCTGCGCTTCGCTGACCGCACGCACCGCGTCGGTCTTGGAAATTCCCAACGACTCGAGCGCGGAAACGGCGTCCGCTACGTCGTCGCCCGCTATTCCTCCGACGGAATTTCCGTCGTAGCTTACGATATCCTCCGCCGCGACCTCGCGCAGATTGAGTACGATAAGCTCCGCCGTCTTTTTGCCGAGTCCCTTTATTTTGCAAAGCGTCTTTACGTCGCCGCTTGCAATCGCGACGGTAAGAGTCTTAAGGTCGTAGCCGCCGAGTATCTGCATAGCCATTTTAGGTCCTATCCCGCTGATGTCTATAAGACGCAAAAACAGCTTTTTTTCCTCCTCGCGGGAAAAGCCGTAAAGAGACATTTCGTCCTCGCGCACATACAGATAGGTATAAATTTTTGCTATTTCGCCGGTATCTACGTCGTAAAGCGTGTTTCCGCTTACGCCGATATCGTAGCCTATGCCGTTGTTTTCAATGACAATTCCGTTTGTGCTTTTACCTACTATTTTACCCGATATATAACTGTACATATTTCACCTTTTATTTATCTTATTCTGAAGCCCGACTGCAGTCTGCTCGTCTGAGCGTGACAGAGCGCGACCGCAAGCGCGTCTGCGGCGTCGTCGGGACGCGGCACGCTTTTAAGGCGCAGAAGCGCCTGCACCATATGCTGCATCTGTATTTTATCCGCTCCGCCGTAGCCCGTTATAGCCTGCTTAATCTGATTCGGAGTATACTCGTAAACTTCGTCCTTAAGACTTTTCACCGCCGTAAGCAGTATTACTCCTCTCGCCTCGGCAACGGGAATGCCCGTGGTTATGTTTTTACTGAAAAACAATTCCTCTATAGCGATATTCTCCGGCTTATAGGTAGCTATAAGCTCGCTTACTCCGTCCTCTATCTGGCAAAGCCTTTCGGGAAGCGTGCATTCTTTAGGAGTAGTGACCACGCCGTAATCGACAACCTGAAAGTTGCCGTGTATAGCCTGTATTACTCCGTATCCCATAGTCGCAAGACCGGGGTCGATGCCAAGTATAATCATAGTTCCTACTTTAAAATGCTGTTTTCGTTTGTAAAGTCGTACAAGCACGCTTTTTCCATATCGGGCAACGTGCATACGTATTCCTTTTTCTCTTTAGAACTCAGGCATATTCCGCTTTCGGTATGCAGGATATAACAGCCGTTTTCCCGTATCGCATATTCAACCTTTTCAACGCGCTCGCCGCCGAGCGCAAAATCTCCGCAATGCCACCCGATAAATATGCTTTCACCCTCGTATCCGTCCGCAATTCTGCCCTCGAATACTCCGCCGTCCAGCTCGTATTCATCCGCGACGCAAACGGGAGTTTGCACACCGAGTATGATTTTAAGCCTGCCGTCCCTTCTCTCAAGCCGCGCTCGCTCGAAGTGATAATACTTATCAAGCGCCTGCGCCGCCCAGATATTGGACGGATTGTTATAAATATCCTCTGCGCAGCCTATCTGCTTTACCTCTCCGTAATGAAGCACTGCGATTCTGTCCGCAACGGACATCGCCTCCTCAACTTGGTGAGCGGAAAATATAACGCTTACGCCCTCGCGCGCCTTTTGTATTATTATCGGCGCTACCTCGCTCCAAAGCTGCTCCGCCTCGTCGCGGTTGAGTCCGTCGGTTATATCGTCTATAAGCAAAGCCTTATAGTCGCGCAAAAACAGCCGTGCAACAGCAAGTCGCTTTACGTCTAAAAGAGGCATTTTGCGCACCCGTTCATACAAACAGGCGGTAATTCCCATACGCTCGGCGCACGCCTTTATCAGTATGTCCGCTTCCGACCTGTCCACGCCTCTCAGCATTAACGGATAGGCAAGGTTGTAATAAAACGTACGGTTTTTAAATACCGCAAGGTCGTCAAACACCATCAGCACGTCGTCGGGACGCTTTGCTAAGGGAGCGCCCGAAATAAGCACCTCGCCCTCGCAGTCCGTCACGCCTGCCGCGACCTTTAAAAGCGTGGTTTTTCCGCTTCCTTTGTCGCCGAGCAGCGCGACTATTTCGCCGTCGTCCACCTTAAGCTCGACAGAACCGAGAACCCTCGCGCCGTACAGATATTGCTTTGTAACGCCCTTTAACTCTATCATCAGAGTATGTCCAGCGACGAATTAAACCCGTCCATAAAGTTATCGAGGAAATAGGCAAGCTCCGGATAATCTGCTTTGGTTTCGTCAAGCACCTTCTGAAGTCTGCCGAATGCCTTGTCAAACTCACGGTTGCCGAGCAATCTTTCCTCCGAGCATTTTATGTATGCGGACAGCTTATCGGCTATCTTCATAATCTTATACTCCTCGCAATTCTCGTCAGGCTCGATATATCCGCCGTACGCCTCGCGCAGTTCGGCGGGAAGCGATTGCAAAAGCCGTTGATTTATTGCCTGCTCTATCTCGCTGTACGCGCCCTTAATCCCCGCGCTGTAATACTTGACGGGAGTCGGCAAATCGCCGCTGACTACCTCTGCGGTATCGTGATAAAGCGCAAGCGAAGCAATCTTATCTACGTCCACGTTTCCGCCGTAAAGAGTGTTTCGGATAATGCCGAGCGCCTGCCCGAATATGGCGACCGAGGCGGAATGCTGCATCAAATCCTCTTTGATATTGGAGCGCATCAAATTCCACCTTTGAATAAGCTTCATTCTGTTCATAAATGCGTAAAACGTATACATAGTCACCTCTTACTGGTATGATTTTAACCCGATTTGCTTATTTGCAAGAATTTCTTACGGGAACATTATCCGATTATGCGCGTCCCGTTTTCGGGACACGCCGATATTGCCTTTTAAATTATGTATCTATCGCTTTTCTTGGGAGCGTTTTCAAGCTCCGCCTTCTTTGCCTCGTAGCCCTTTCTGTCAAACATAGCATAGGTAGCGTTTTTACCCTCCTCGACGCCGGGCTGATTGAAGGTGTCGATATTGAGCATCTTTCCGCAGTATGCCGTTTCAAGCTGGAAGAACATAAGCAGCTGTCCGATGGAGCGCGCATTTACCTCGTCGAGCAAAATAGTTCTGTTCATATGAGCGGAGCGCGTAAGCGCGTATTCGGTAGCCTTACGCTCGGTATTGATAAGCTCGCTCATCGTATGTCCGCAAAGGAAATTGACGTCGGCAAACTGCTCTGCGCCGTCGGAAATTACAACGTCCTTTCTGAATTTTTCAACGCCTATTATCGTGATAACCTTATCGAAAGGACCTTCGGTGTACAGCTGAACCTGCGAATGCTGGTCGGTTACGCCGAGCGCTTTAACGGGAGTCTGACCGACGTGTACGGTCTTTCCGTCGAAATCGACGGCCTTGCCCAGGCTTTCGCCCCAAAGCTGGCAGTACCAGTCCGCCATAAGCTTAAGGGAGTCGGCATATGGCATCATAACGGATATATTCTTGCCCTTCTCGGTGATTGCTATGTACTGAAGCACCGCCGCCATAAGCGCGGGATTTTTGTACGGGTCGGAGCCGTTGCATTTTTTATCCATCTCGCTTGCGCCAATCAACAGCCCTATAATATCGATGCCGAGAACTGCCGCGGGAAGCAATCCAACGGGACACAGCTCGCTGAATCTGCCGCCCACTCCGTCGGGAATATAATATGTCTTGAAGCCCTCCTCCTTGGCAAGCTTTATAAGATTTCCCTTGCTCTCGGAGGTAGTTGCTATGATATGCTTAGCCCAATCCTTGCCGCACTTCTTTTTGAGAATATCCGTAATAATCAGATACTGACTCATAGTCTCGGATGTCGCGCCGCTTTTGGTAACTACGTTGAACATAGTTTTCGCAGGGTCGATGACGTCAAGCAGAGCAGCCATTCTCTCGGGGTCCACGTTATCCTCAACATAAAATTTAACTCCGCGTTTATCCTCGTCAAGCTCGTTATATCTCAAATGGCAAAGCGCATTGAACACCGCCATAGGACCGAGCGCACTGCCGCCTATGCCGAGTACGACGAAATTTTTGAATTTTGCGCGAACCTCCGCCGCCGTAACGATGATGTCGCGCACGACGTCCTCCTGATTGTAAGGAAGCTCCGACCAGCCCATCCAGCCCGTGCCGCGATTCTTTTCAAAATAGGAATACGCGTCCTCCGTCTTTGCCTGTACCGCGGCGATTTCCTTTTCGGTAATACCCTCGGAGCCGATATAGGCGTCCATCATATTGTTGAAATCGAATTTAATCATTTTAGTCCTCCGACAAGATTTTTTAAATATTCAACCGACTGAGCTACCTCGCGGTAGTCGTCGTAGTTTTTTGCATACTGCTCGAGCATAAGCGGTCCGTCGTAGCCTATGCCGTTTAACCGAGTTATCAGTTCTTCAAACGGGAAAACGCCTTTCCCCGCCATTGCGATATTTCCGTAGCTGTCCGCATCGCTGATATGCACGTTTTTCAAGGTATTCTGCATAACGTCAAGATACTCTTTCCAGTCATAGCCCGATTGCCGCGCCTGCTTTATATCCAACACGCAGCCGCAGTTAGGCGCGTGCTTTTTCATATCCGCATAAAACGCGGGAGTATTGAAAACTGCCCAATGCACGTTTTCAAGGCACAGTGTTATGCCGTATTCGCCCGCGATATCGCCAAGCGCGGACATACGCTTACCTACCTCAGCAGGGTCGAAATACGCGCCCTTCTTCAATCTGGACAAGCCGTGAAAGGTATAAACCCTTGCTCCAAGCGTTTTGCCTGCGGCAAGCACCTTGCGGAAAACTCCTTCCGCGTCCGAGCGTGTGCGCGGCGCGGGATTAAAGAGCTGAGGCTCGAACTGAGTATTTAACGAGTGTACGGAATAAACGTCCAAATCGCCTTTTCGTTGCAAAAGCAGAGAGGCAAACTCGGGCTCATACTCGCTATATGTAGTCAAAAATACCTCGCAGGTCTGCCCTCCACAGCGTTGAATGACCGAGAACGTATCCTCGGTCAATTCTTTCAGAAAAAATGTGGCTGTCGATATTCCGACAATCATAAGCTTATTCCTCGCCTTCCTCGTAAACGTTAGGCGTACCCTTTTTGCTTCTGCCCCAGATGTCCTTTTGCTTTCTCATCTGTCCGAGCAGCTTGGGGATGACTGTATCAACGTTGTCAAACGGAGAGTCGGACTGAGCCTCCGCGCGATAGGTCTGACCGCGGGTTACAACCGTAAGGTCGGTAAGATATACTCCGTTTTCAAGAGTGACGGTATACTTCACCTGCGCGTCGTCATCGCCCTTCAAACGTCTTGCGAGTTTGGCGGATTTCTTCTCGGTGACTGCCTTTAAGGAATCACTCGGGTTGTAGTTTTTGCCGTAAATTTCAAGTTTCATAAACGAACCTCCTCGCTTTAGTTTACTGTATTATAACAAATATATTTTATATATTCAATAGAATTGAAAAAATTAAATGCAAAATGAAAATTAAATCGCCCCGGCGTTTATCGAATATAAGCAAATAAAAATTCGGGGCAAACAAAAAATAAATTTCAAATAAAAAGCCTTCACCCGCTAATAAAAAACCTTTCCCCGCTCTGTCGGTGCATTTTATACGCACGATTAAGCGGGGAAAGGCTTAAATGTATCAAACTATTCAACTGTTTTTAATAGTCCATTCCGCCCATTCCGGGAGCGGGCATTGCGGGAGCAGGCTCCTTGACGTCCGTCACAAGGCTCTCGGTGGTAAGCAACGTGCTTGCCACGGATACGGCGTTCTGAAGCGCGCTTCTCGTAACCTTTGTGGGGTCCAGAATACCCGCCTTAACCATATCGCAGTAGACCTCCTTAGACGCGTCAAAGCCGTAATTCGGTCTGTTGGCGCGGATAATCGTATGCGCTACTATTCCTCCGTCGATGCCTGCGTTTGCGGCTATCTGTCTTACGGGAGCTTCCAGTGCGCGAAGCACGATAGCCGCACCTGTGCGCTCATCACCGTCAAGCTTCGCGCAAGCCTTTTTCACTGCGGGAATTATGGACAGGAGCGCAGTTCCGCCACCGGGAACGATGCCCTCCTCCACCGCCGCGCGGGTTGCGTTCAGCGCGTCCTCTATACGCAGTTTTTTCTCTTTCATCTCAACCTCGGTCGCCGCGCCTACCCCGATAACGGCTACGCCGCCCGCAAGCTTTGCCACGCGCTCCTGAAGCTTCTCTCTGTCGTAGTCGGACGTCGTTTCAAGCATTTGCGAGCGTATGGACGCAACTCTTGCGTTTATCTCGTCAGTATCGCCCGCGCCGCCTACGATTGTGGTGTTGTCCTTGTCGACCTTTACGGATTTCGCTCTGCCGAGCATACTCAAATCCACGTCCTTAAGCTCGTAGCCGAGGTCGCTTGAAATATAAGTTCCCCCGGTTAGAATAGCGATATCCTCCAGATACGCCTTTCTTCTGTCGCCGAAGCCGGGAGCCTTTACCGCTACGCAGTTAAATACGCCCTTAAGCTTGTTTACTATAATAGTAGTAAGCGCCTCGCCCTCGATGTCGTCAGAGATAATCAACAGCTTCAAGCCGTTTTTAAGCACCTGCTCGAGTACCGGCAGAATCTCCTGCACGTTGCTGATTTTTTTATCCGTTATAAGAATTACGGGATTGTCAAGCTCGGCGGTCATCTTGTCTGTATTGGTAACAAGATAGGGAGATACGTAGCCTCTGTCAAACTGCATACCCTCGACTACGCTGAGCTCGGTAGTCATAGCCTTGCCCTCCTCTATGGTTATAACGCCGTCCTTGCCGACTTTTTCCATAGCGTCCGAGATGAGCTGTCCTACGCTGTCGTCGCCTGCCGATATGGACGCGACCTGCGCGATAGCGGTCTTGTCCTCTACGTCCTTGCTTATTCTCTTAAGCTCCTCTACGGCTTTATCCGCCGCAAACATAATGCCGCGCTTGAGCACCATAGGATTGGCGCCTGCCGCAACGTTCTTCAAGCCTTCCTTTACCACAGCCTGAGCAAGCACGCTTGCCGTCGTGGTTCCGTCGCCGGCTATGTCGTTGGTCTTTGTGGCAACCTCGCGGATAATCTGCGCGCCCATATTTTCAAACGGGTCCTCGAGCACTATATCCTTTGCGATAGTTACGCCGTCGTTTGTTACGAGCGGAGAGCCGTACGACCTGTCAAGCACTACGTTTCTGCCCTTGGGACCGAGTGTGATTTTAACTGTATTTGCCAATGCGTCAACGCCTGCCTCAAGAGCCCTTCTCGCGTCGTCGCCGTATTTGAATTGCTTTGCCATAATGTAATGCCTCCTGAATTATTCGATTATAGCGAGGATGTCGGACTGTCTTACGATTACCACTTCTTCGCCGTCGATTTTAAACTCGCTGCCCGCGTACTTGCTGTAAAGCACCGTATCGCCGACCTTGACCTGCATAGCCACGTCCTTGCCGTCCACCGCGCCTCCGGGACCTACCGCCACAACCGTGGCGAGCTGGGGTTTTTCCTTGGCGGCACCCGGTAAAACGATACCGCTTGCCGTCTTTTCGTTTGTTTCGATAGCCTTGATGACCACTTTGTCAAACAACGGTTTGATTGCCATATATTGCCTCCGAATTTAGTATTTCTTTATTTTAGCACTCTACGCGCTTGATTGCTAACAGTTTATAACAACGGTTGCCAGATGTCAACGGATTATGCAATGTTTTTTTGAAAAATTTGGAAACAAATTAAAAAGGCTTGTTGAATAATATATAAAAATGTGATAATATCGTAAGGAAATCAAAAGCGAGCGTAAAAACGCAAAGAGGCATTATGGATAAATGGGATAAGAGATTTATGGATATGGCGCAGTTTGTTTCCACCTGGACGAGCTGTGCGCGCGAAGGCAGAGCGATAGGCGCAGTTATAGTAAAGGACAAGCGCATCCTGACTACGGGCTACAACGGCGCGCCTTCGGGAATAACCACCTGCCGCGAAAAGGGCTACTGTATGCGCGATAAGCTTAACATAAAGAGCGGCACTTGCGCCGAGAGATGCTACGCCGTGCACGCGGAGCAGAACGCAATCTGTCAGGCGGCGAAGCTCGGAGTATCGGTAGAAGGCGCAACGCTTTACTGCACTCATCAGCCCTGCACGATATGCACAAGGCTTATTATAAACAGCGGAATAACCAGAGTAGTATACAAATTCCCCTATCCCGACGAATTTTCTATGCAGCTGTTTGCGGAGGCAGGCATAAAGGTAGAACAATTTGCGGACTGACGTCATTAAAGCAACTCTAAACGCCCTTCGGAAAGCAAGGGCGTTTTATTATGTAAATTATATTATTTAATAACTTAAGTAATAAACAAAGTTTCGTTTTAAAATTTCCAAATTTTGTCGAAAAAACATTTATTCAAATGATTGACACGCGTGTACGTACGCGTATATAATGCAGTCACTTAATAATCGAGTTTAGTTTTACTAAACTTTTTGATTAAAATAGCAAAACACATTAAACTGTTCGTCAGTTTTGCCTAAACCGACTTAAAAGTTTAGACAAGGTAAACAAAAAACACAGTACGTGTTTGAGGTGAATATGGAACTCGGTATCAAAATTAAACGACTCAGACTGCGCAACAATCTGACGCAGGAGGAGCTTGCGGACAGATGCGAGCTTACAAAGGGATACATATCTCAGCTTGAAAACGAGCTTACCTCCCCGTCCATTGCAACGCTCGAGGACATACTCAACGCGCTCGGCACTACTCCCGCCGAGTTTTTCAGCGACGAAAAGGACGAGAAAATCGTTTTCACAGACGCCGATTTTATAGAGAAGCTTGCCGACGGACACAAAATCGAATGGCTTGTGCCCAACGCGCAGAAAAACGAAATGGAGCCTATACGCGTAACGCTCGAGCCGCACTCCATACTTCAGGAGGACGTCCCCCACGAGGGCGACGAATTCGGCTATGTGCTTAAAGGCTCTGTTTGGCTGCATCTCGGAAAGTCTGCCTACTCCGTAAAAAAGGGCGAAGCGTTTTATTTTTCCTCGAGCAAGGTACACCGCATAGAAAACCGCACCGCAGAGAAAGCGGTGATACTGTGGATTGCCTCGCCTCCGACGTTCTGAGCATTAAAGCAACTTTATTGCATTCCGCACAAGTCTTAGATACGCAGTGCTTTACAACAAAATAAATCAGGAATTCCTTCCTGAAATATATAAAAATCAACTAACCTAAAGAGGATATGTGCCGACTATGAAAAACAGCAATTCCGTTGACAACATTATCGAAATGAAAAACGTCTATAAGACGTACGACGATAAGACCGTAGTAAAAAATGCGAGCCTTAACATCAAGCGCGGAGAATTTGTAACGCTACTCGGACCGAGCGGCTGCGGCAAAACAACTACGCTTAGAATGATAGCGGGCTTTGAAATGCCTACGAGCGGACAAATCATATTTGACGGGGAGGACATTACAAACCTCCCTCCCCACTTAAGGCAGGTAAACACGGTATTTCAGAAATACGCGCTTTTCCCGCATCTCAACGTATTTAACAACATAGCGTTCGGTTTGAAGCTTAAAACCATACCTAACGGCACAAAGACCAACCGCAAGGGCGAAACCGTACAGCTATTCAGAAAGTATACCAAGGCGGAGATAAAGGAAAAGGTGGATAACGCGCTTAAAATGGTTGACCTTGAGGACTACGGACACCGTAACGTATCCTCGCTGTCGGGAGGACAGCAGCAGAGAGTAGCCATAGCGCGCGCGCTTGTAAACGAGCCTAAGGTGCTTCTGCTTGACGAGCCGCTCGGCGCGCTTGACCTCAAGATGCGCAAAGATATGCAGCTTGAGCTTATGGATATGCACAAAAGACTGGGTATAACCTTTATTTACGTCACTCACGACCAGGAGGAGGCACTTACGATGTCCGACAAAATCGTAGTAATGCGCCTTGGCGAAATTCAGCAGATAGCCACTCCCGAAAAGGTCTATGACGAGCCTGCCAACGCGTTCGTAGCGGACTTTATAGGCGAAAGCACAATTCTCTCGGGCGTAATGCTTGACGACTACAAGGTAGAGTTTTGCGACACCGTATTCGAGTGCGTTGACAAGGGCTTTAAAAAGAATGAGCCGATAGACGTAATCATCCGTCCCGAGGACTTGAAAATCCTTGACAAAGAGGATAAAAAATCGCTTATATCCGCAAAGATACTCTCCTCGGTATTCAAGGGCGACCACTATCAGGTTACACTGCTTGCGGGCGGCAACGAGCTTGTGGCGCACGATACCGAATCCTATGACGTAGACGACACGGTAGGACTGTACATAAAGCCGTTTGACCTGCACATAATGCACAAAACGCGCATCATAAACGAGATAGACACCTATATAACGGGCGAGAACACGGTTGAGATATGCGGAGCCGATTTCGAATGCATCACCGACCTTCCCGCAGGCACGCCCGTCAAGGTACGGATTGACTTTGACGACGTGGAAATAACCGACGACGAGGATGACGGCGTAATAGGCGCCAACATACTTTCGTCCATATACAAGGGCAGCTACTATCAGGCGATACTTTCCACGGACGACCATTACAACTTCTTTGCAGACACCGATTACGAATGGCTTAAGGGCGACCGCGTAGGCATAAAAATCGCGCCCGAAAAGATACTTATCGAAAAGCGCGACGAGGAGCTGAAGCAGGAGGAGCGCGTAGTTATTGACGAAACCGTCGACGGCTTCGAGGAGATAGCAAATCTCGAGTCCGAAGACAACGCGGCGGGAGCTTTAAATATCGACGCCGCGATAACAGAAAACGCAAAGGAGGAAGGAGAGGAGTGAAAAAAATCGCACGCAAGCCCTTTCGCCTGACAAAAAAAGCGTTCAGCGTACCATATATAGCTTTTTTACTGCTGTTTGTGGTTATTCCGCTGGTACTGATTCTGGTAAACGCATTTCTTGACAACGGCAACAAGCTGACGCTTGAAAATTTCAAGGTATTTTTCACCTCGTCGTCAACGCTGACCGTGCTTGGCAACTCCCTGTTGGTCGGCGTAATAACCACCCTGCTCTGCCTTATAATCGGCTATCCCGTATCCTACATACTTTCAAAGATGAGCAGCGGCAAAATACTCGTACTGCTTTACATCATTCCGATGGGAATAAACTTCCTTATCCGCACCCTTGCGACAAAGGCGATATTCCTTGCTATGGGACTGGAGCTGGGTATGGGAACGGTAATTTTCGGAATGGTATATAACTACCTTCCGTTTATGATTATGCCTCTGCATACTACCCTGTCGGGCATCGATAAAAGCTATGCCGAGGCGGCTCAGGACCTCGGCGCGGATAAAGCCACGGTTTTCCTGAAGACGACTCTGCCGCTGTCCGTAAGCGGAATTTTAAGCGGCGTAACAATGGTGTTTATCCCCACAATATCCACCTACGCGATATCCCAACTGCTTTCCAACGGCAAGATATTTCTGTTCGGCGATTCGATACAGCTGAGCTTCGAGCAGGGTATGTACGGCGTAGGCTCAATTATGAGCATAGTTATGCTTATATTCGTACTGCTTTCAAACTTCATTATGAATAAATTCAACCGCAGGGGCAACGCGGCAAGGAGGTCGTTATGGTAAAGCTGAAAAGCATTTTGGAAAAGTCTTATCTGTTTATAATTCTCGCGATACTGTACGCACCTATAGTATTCCTTATAATCTACTCGTTTTCAAACAGCTCCAACTTCAATTTCAGTCAGGGCTTCAACTTTAAGGCGTACATATCCATTTTCACCTCCGACAAATCTCCCGAGCTTTGGTCGGCGGTAGGAAATACCCTGCTTATAGCGACCGTATCGTCTATAGTGGCAACGGTTATGGGTACGTTTGCGTCGATAGGAATATTCCATCTCGGAAAGCGTATGCGCAGACTTGTGGAAAACATCAACCAGTTTCCCATAATCAACAGCGAAATCGTTATGGCTGTGTCGCTTATGGTGTTCTTTGTCACCTTCGCCTTCCCCGAGGGATATCTGCGCCTTATAATCGCGCACATAGCCTTCTGCACCCCGTACGTTGTGCTTAACGTTCTGCCCAAGCTCGAGGCAATGGACCCTAACATCTATGAAGCCGCCCTCGACCTCGGAGCAAATCCGTTTAAGGCGCTTACCAAGGTTATGTTCCCTATAATCACTCCGGGCATAGTCGGCGGATTCGTTATGGCGTTTATAATGTCAATGGACGATTTTATTATTACCCAAATCAATAAAGGCGCGGCGACGGGAATAAACACCCTTTCCACCTACATCTACTCGGACGCCCGCGTTCAGGGACTCGAGCCGTTCTGGTATGCGATATTCAGCATTATATTCGTAGCGGTGCTTGCTCTTGTATTATCCATAAATCTTGTTAAGATAAGCAAGCAGAAGAAAAAGGAGAAGGAGGGCGCAAAATGAAAAGGACCGCATTGCTCTTGATTGTCACCGCCCTGCTTGCCGCAGTGCTTCTGCCCGTTCTAACCGCCTGCAACGGCGGCGGAATAGACGGCTCGGGAGGCGACAGACTTGTAATTTACAACTGGGAGGATTACATAGACCCGGATATGTGCGACGAGTTCGAGGCTTACTACGAGGAGATAACGGGACGCTCGCTCAGCATCACCTACACCACCTTCGACACTAACGAAACTATGATGACAAAGGTGCTTAAGGGCGACGCCAACGTGGACCTGATATGTCCGTCGGAATACGCCATAGAAAAGCTTATGCTTGCGGGCTGTCTGAGAAATCAAAAGGAAATCTATTTAGAAATCGCGCCGCAGCTCGAGCAGTACGGACTGACTCTCGAGGGAATGAGCAGCATAAATCCCGACGGCTACGGAAATATCGAGCCGGGCGTTATGGACGTAATAAAGCCTATGTTCGGCGACCTTGAGGACGGAAGCGGCAAAAAATACGATATGACCGATTATATGGTTCCCTACTTCTGGGGAACTCTGGGAATACTGTACAATACAAACGTCATCTCTATCGAGGAGCTCGAGCAGTACGGCTGGGGCGTGCTTTGGAACGTACAGAAAAACCCCAAGCTTGAAAACAAGATACTTATGAAGGACAGCGTGCGCGACAGCTATGCCGCCGCGGTATTCTATATGTACGAGTACGGACTGCTGCCCGAGGGCTACGAAAACTATACCGTACAGCAGCTGATAAACTGCACCGACGACGCCGTAATAAAGAAAGCCGAGCAGGTGCTGACCGAGCAGCGCGACCACATATCCGGCTACGAGGTTGACTTCGGCAAGGACGATATGCTTAACGAAATAGTCTACGCCGACCTTGCCTGGAGCGGAGACGCGCTGTGGGCTATCGACGAAAGCGAATATTACGAGGACACCGATACCACTCAGCTGGATTACTATGTTCCCCCGACGGCAAGCAACATATGGTATGACGGATGGGTAGTTCCCAACACCGTAAACAACAAGCTTGCGGCAATGATGTTTATCGACTATATGTGCAAGCCGATGAGCGGAATACTCAATTCTATGGAGGTCTGCTACACCTCCGCGGTCGCAAAGGACAAGCTGCTTGCGGACGAAGAAGTGTGCGATTATATAATCGAGGAATACACCGATTATTCCGACGAAAACCTTGACGAAAACGGCGATGTAATCGAGTATTTTGACATAAACGAATACTTCGACGACGAGCGCAGATATCCCGTTATCGGCGAAACGCTCGGAGTTATGCGCGATTTCGGAGACCGTAACGAGCCCGTAGTACAGATGTGGCAGCGCGCAAAATCAGGCGCGGGAGTCGCGCCGTCGCTTTGGTGGTGTCTGCTTGCAATAGTGCTTGCGGTGGGAATTATGATAGGCGCATATTATGCGGTACAGGCGTTTAAGCTGCGTCCCCGCAAGGTCAAATCAGCCCCCGACGGAGGCGACGCCGAGGACGGCGCAAAGGCACGGGAATAAGAAGTGTTATCCCCTATATTTTCAAATTGCCTTAGCACGATTGCATTATTATTGCAATCGTGCTATTATTATTGATAAATAAGTAAATAAAAATAAAGAGGTATCTATGATAAACAGCGGACAGCGCGCAAAGCTGCGCTCGATGGCACAGACGTTAAACCCTATCTTTCACGTAGGTAAAAACGGAATAAACGAAAACTTTATAAGGGATATAGACACAGCGCTCGAGCTGCACGAGCTGATTAAGCTGTCCGTACTTCGCAACAGCGACTTAAACGCAAAGGAGAGTATGGCTATACTTTGCGACGCCACAAAAGCGGAGCCCGTAACCGCAATAGGAAGCAAATTTGTGATTTATCGCCGCAGCAAGCGCGACGACGTGGAGCATATAGAGCTCTGAGGAATTTAACCGTCATAATTACGCAGAGTAGGAAGGAGCGTATATGGACTATGAAAAAATAAAGCTCACGCCCGAGCTCGAGCCCGAGGACAAGCCCTCCACTGCCGCACAGCGCGAGGCGCGAGAGCAGCTCAAAAGACATCGGGCGCAAACTCAGCAATACAAGCAAAGGTATTTTGAGTATTACGACGACGTAAAAATCAATCATCGCGAGGATTGGTAAACGATTTCATCGCATTGAGCAAGCCTGCCGTAGCAATAAATTAAAAGTCTTTCTATCGGCTGACGCTTTAAGAAAGCAACTGTAATCTATAAAATTCGGAGACACTATGGACATTATCATATCGGGACTGGGAGCCGTAGGCACCACACTTATGAGACAGCTCTCAAAAGAGGGACACAACATCGTTGTTATCGACTCCAACAGTCAGAAGGTAGAAGAAGCCATCAACACCTGCGACGTCAAAGGCGTTATAGGCAACTGCGCGAGCAGCGAGGTGCTTAAGGAGGCGCGGGTCGGCTCGGCGGAGCTGCTTATCGCTTCCACCTCGGACGACGAGCTTAATATACTCTGCTGCATAATCGCAAACAAGCTTGGCGTAAAAAAGACGATAGCGCGAGCCTCCAAGCCGGAGTATCTCGAGCTGTTTGAAAACGAGGGCGACCTCGGGCTCAGTCTTATGGTCAACCCGCAGTACGAGGCGGCAATGGAAATAAGCCGTATGCTGCGCTTCCCTTCCGCAATAACGGTAAACCACTTCAGCGGCGGAAAGGTTGAGCTTGTAGAGTTCCGCGTTGCGGAAAACTCCCCTCTTGTAGGCATAGGTCTTAAGGATTTGGGCAAATCCTTTAAAGCAAAGGTTTTGATTTGCGCCGTACAGCGCGACGGAAAGGCTATTATTCCCTCCGGCGATTTCGTCATACAGGCGGAGGACAGACTGTTTCTTACGGCAACCACAAAAAACATTTCTATGTTCTTCAAGCAGCTCGGCTGGAACAAGCAGGCGCGCAACGTAATAATAGTAGGCGGCTCGCGCACTTGCTTCTACCTATGCGAGGAGCTTGAGCACGCGGGAATACACGCAAAGGTCATAGAGAAAAACAAAAAGCGCTGTTCCTCCCTCTCCGAGGTATTAAACAAGACGGAGATAATCTGGGGAGACGGCACCGACCAACAGCTGCTTATCGACGAGGGACTTGACCACACGGACGCGTTTGTCGCGCTCAGCAGCCTTGACGAGCAGAACATAATAATGAGTATGTTTGCCGCGTCGCGCGAGGTGCCTAAGGTAATAACAAAAATCGACCAGCTCGGCTACTACGATATGCTGCAAAAGAGCGGCATATACAGCGCGGTATCCACAAAGAACTCGACTGCGGACCACATCATCCGCTTCGTGCGCATAATCGGCAACAAGGACAGCCAGTCCGTGCAGCGCATATTCCAGATAATCGACCACACCACCGAGGTATTGGAATTCCGCGCAACGGACACCTTCAAGAAATTCGGCGTTGCCATTCAGAATATGGAACTCAAAAAGCATCTGCTCGTAGCGGGAATAATCCGCGACGGAGTGCTTATCACTCCTACGGGACAGGACACAATCGAAAAAGGCGACAGCGTGATAATCGTAACCAAGGACGATACGCTGTCCGACCTTAACGACATACTCAACGTATAAGCTATGAACTACCGACTTATCGCCTTTGTGCTTGGAGAAATATCATTGCTGATGGGTGCGCTTATGTGCATACCACTGTTTATGGCGTTGGGCTATTCGGAAAGTCACACTCTTGCGGCATACGGAATAGCGATAGCCGTATGCGTGGCAATCGGCGGATTAGGACTTGCCCTGCGCCCGCCGAAGGATAAACGCGATTTACGCCCCTCGAGCGGCTTTGCCATATGCGGACTCATATGGATAGTGATATCGCTTGTAGGAGCTTTACCCTACTGCATTTCGGGCTATATTCCCAATTACGTAGACGCGCTGTTTGAAACGGTATCGGGCTTTACCACCACAGGCGCAAGCATACTTACCAACGTAGAAATAATGCCCAAATCCCTGCTGTTCTGGCGCGCTCTGACGCAGTGGCTGGGCGGAATGGGAGTTCTCGTATTCGCTATTGCGCTTTTGCCGGGCAGCGACAAGATGTCAACCGCGCTCGCCAAGGCGGAAATTCCCGGCCCGCAGTTCGGCAAGCTTGTAAGCAAGCTGCGCTTTACATCACGCATACTTTACGCCATTTACATTGTTCTTACACTGCTTTTGGTAATAATACTCTGCTGCTGCAAAATGCCCGTGTTCGACAGCTTCTGTCACGCCTTCTCCACCGCTTCGACGGGCGGATTTTCGGTGAAAAACGCGAGCATAGCGGCTTATAACTCGGTCAGTATAGAGGTTGTGCTTACAATCTTTATGATGATATTTGCGGTAAACTTCAACATCTACTTTATGATACTTATAGGACAGTTCCTCAAGGCAATCCGCAGCGAGGAGCTTATCTGTATGTTTATAATCTTCTTTGTTGCGGTCGCGGCTGTCACAATCGACCTCAGCGTTCGCCACACCTACGATAACGTAGGAGACGCCTTAAGATACAGCAGCTTTAATATAGCCTCGGTTATGTCTACAACTGGCTTCGGAACGGCAGATTTTACGGGGTGGTCTACCCTGTCGCAGGTAATTCTGCTTGCCGTAATGATGATTGGCGGCTCGGCGGGCTCTACATCGGGCGGAATGAAGGTATCGAGGCTTATGATAATTTCAAAATCATCTATGATAAACCTCAAAAAAACCTTGTCGCCGCGCTCGGTCTACTCGCTTAAAATGGATAAAAAGCCCGTTGACGAAAGCACTATATCATCAGTACAAAGCTTTTTCATACTGTATATACTGTTGATTGCGCTATCCACGATACTTGTATCTATCGAAAATCCAACCTTCAGCGGCAATATATTTGAAAGCAATTTTTCGGCGGTTATATCCTGCTTTAACAACATAGGTCCCGGCATCGGAGCGGTAGGACCAAGCGGAAACTTTGCGGGCTACTCGGAGTTTTCAAAGATAGTACTGTCCTTAGATATGCTGCTCGGACGTCTTGAAATACTGCCTATTATGCTTATGCTCTCCCCGAGGTCCTGGAAAAGAATTTAAGTCAAATAATCAAACGGAAAAATTATGAATTATATAGGTTCAAAATATTCATTAATAGAGTTTATAAAGAGTTCAATCAATGATACTCTTAGTTTAAACTGTGAAATTAAAAAACCTAATGAAATGATTTTTGCAGATTTATTTGCCGGAACAGGAGTTGTTAGCGGAGCATTTAAAGAATTAGGATACTCGATTATCGCCAACGACATACAGTATTATAGTTATGTTATCACAAAACATATGATTGAAAACAATGGCAATTTAGATGAAGAAAGGTGTACGCAACTGATTAAAGAATTAAATAATATCAATGGAATAGAAGGATTTATTTATAATAATTACTCGTATGGAGGAACTGAAGGTCAAGACTTTAGAAGGATGTTCTTCTCAGACTATAATGCAAAAAAATGCGATGCTATAAGAATATCCATACAAAATAAATTGGATAATAATGAGATTTCACAAAACGAATACTACTTTTTACTAGGTTCACTTATAAATAGTATTGATAAATATGCTAACACAGCATCTGTCTACGGAGCTTACTTAAAAGCTCTAAAAAATACAGCTAAAAAAGAAATGAAGCTTGACCCATTACCAATTATTCACGGACAAGTTGAATGCAATGTTTACAATGAAAATATAGTAGATTTGATTAAAAATGTTTCAGGCGATATTCTTTATTTGGACCCTCCTTATAATGAAAGACAATACTGCTCTAATTATCATTTACTAGAAACTATAGCAAAGTATGATAATCCCATAATTCGAGGCAAAACCGGTTTAAGGGATTACTCAAAACAAAAAAGCATTTTTTGCGTGCGCAGTAAAGTAGTTGATGCATTTGATGAACTAATAAAAAACGCAAAATTCAAATATATATTCTTAAGCTATAACAATGAGGGTTTAATGCCGCTTGAAAGTATACAAAAAATAATGAAAAAATATGGAACATATAGTGTTTATATAAAATCATACCAAAGATATAAAGCGGATAATGCTAGAAATAGCAAAACAAATAAAACTATGGAATATCTTCACTGCTTAATAAAAAACTGATATCAACATACAGTATAATAAAACAGAGAAGCTCTAACGCTTCTCTGTTTTATTATACTTCTTTTAAGTGCTTTTTAAATTCTAACGGGTCATACCAATAGCAACCCACACAAGCATCTTCTTCAAAGTTATGAGTCTTTCCACCTTTATAATAAGACATCGGATACCCAAGTTTTTTTGCATCGTAACGAACTTTAGTCCGCATACACTCTTTACAAAACTGTCTCTTAGCATCGTTCGCGGCTTTGCTTAAAGGTTGAAAATCCTCCAAACGCTGTTCTTCATTCCGCATTACGCGGGACTCGTTTTTCATACCGTTTTTATGGTCCACTTCGGGATTAGAAGTTCCCAAAACAACACATCTAAGTGATTTAATTTCTTTTTTGATATCAGACTTAATATGCTGCGAGTAATCACCATTGTTAAATCCATTTAATCTAATCCTATCAATTCTATTACCCTTAGTAATAGATTTATCGAATTCAATTACATATTTTTTCGCAAGCGTTTCTTCTTTTCTTGCCCAAGATGCGCCATTTCCAAAAGTAAGACAAGAATACTCACCTACAAATTCGTCTACATTCACCCAACGGCTTACACCATTTTCGTCAGGTTGTGCTAATTTTATAAATAATTCTGTTTTTGTCATCGGTACTCCTAAAAATTAAAAAATTCGTTAAACGTTACTCCCAACTGGATAATAATTTTTTCTAAAGTTCCAATCGTTATATTTCTATGACCATTTTCAACGCTTGTAATATAGGTCCTATCTAAACCTGCCATATCTGCAAGTTCTTCTTGACTCAATCCTAAATTATTTCGCAATTCCTTAATTCTAAATCCAATCTTTTCTTGTACCATATAATACCTTTTTAAAAAATTATAAATATATGTGACACATATTACAACGGACTATAAGTCACATAAGCGAACTACTTGATACTTTATTTTATATATAAAAAGACGGTTTAAAAACCGTCCTTTAATTTTTAATTATATTCATTATACCTATAACTTACTCCAGCTCGAACGCGCCTGTGTAAAGCTGATAATATTTGCCCTTCTTGGCAATAAGCTCCTCGTGATTGCCGCGTTCTATAATCTCGCCGTGCTCCAGCACGCAGATTAGGTCGGAATTTCGCACCGTAGACAGCCTATGCGCTATTACAAATACTGTTCTGCCCTGCATAAGGCTATCCATACCCTGCTCAATCAAACGCTCGGTTCGCGTATCGATGGACGACGTAGCCTCGTCCAAAATAAGCACGGGAGGATTTGCAACAGCCGCCCTCGCTATGGCAAGCAGCTGACGCTGTCCCTGCGACAGATTTTCGCCGTCGCCGGTAAGCACGGTATCATAGCCGTTTGGCAGATGTCGGATAAAGTAATCGGCATTTGCAAGCTTTGCCGCCGCTACGACCTCCTCGTCGGTAGCGTCCAGCTTGCCGAAGCGGATATTGTCGCTGACAGTACCCGTAAACATATGCGTGTCCTGCAGCACCATTGCCATAGAATGCCTTAAATCCGCTTTGTTTATCTTTGTTATGTTGATATTGTCATATCTTATTTTGCCGTCGTTGATATCGTAAAAGCGGTTTATAAGATTGATGATAGTGGTTTTTCCCGCTCCCGTTGAGCCGACAAACGCAATCTTTTGACCGGGCTTAGCCACAAGCGATATGTTTTTAAGCACCGTTTTCTCGGGAACATAGCCGAACGTTACGTTTTCAAATTCGACCTCGCCCATCCATTTGACATACGTCGTAGTGCCTTCCGCCTTGTGATAGTGCTTCCAAGCCCACATTCCGGTATACTCGTCGGTTTCAACAAGATTTCCGTTCTCATCCTCTTTGGCGTTGACAAGCGTAACGTAGCCGTCGTCCTCCTCGGGCTCCTGGTCGATAAGCTCAAAGATACGCTCCGCACCCGCAAACGCCATAAGTACGCCGTTCATCTGCTGAGCCATCTGCGCAAGCGGATTGCTGAACTGACGCGAGAACATCATAAACGATACCAAGCCGCCCCAGGTCATTCCTCCGAAGCCGTTTATCGCAAGGAAAGTTCCCGCAATCGCGGTTATCGCATATGTCACGTACGAGAGGTTTCCCATAATAGGCATAAGCACGTTGGCATATGTGTGCGCCTGTCTCGAAGCCTCCTTAAGATTGCCGTTAAAGCCGTCGAATTCTGCCTTTTCCGCACTCTCGTGGCAGAAAACCTTTACCACCTTAAGTCCGTCGAGATGTTCCTCTATAAATCCGTTGAGCGCGCCGAGCTGATACTGCTGTCCTACGAAATGCTTTCCGCTTCTGCCCGCTATAAATTTGACAATGAACAGCATTATTACAAGCATCGCTATAGATATAAGCGTAAGCAAGGGAGACAGCACAAGCATAGCGATAAACATACCGATAATTGTCAGCACGTTGGTTATGATATTAGGCAATCCGTTGGATAAAAGCTCGCGCAGAGTGTCCGTATCGTTGGTATACAGACTCATTATATCGCCGTGCGTATGCGTATCGAAATATCTTATAGGAAGCTTTTGCATCTTTTCAAACATCTCGTTTCTTACGTTCTGAAGCACGCGTGTGGTTATACGTATAATGATGTAGTTATATACATAGTGCAGCGATGCGCCTATGAGGTAAATCGACGCCATAATCGCCACGATACCGCCGAGCGCGCCGACTCCGCTGAGCGCGCCGAGGATTACTTCCTTCCCCTCGGCAAGCGGAAGAATAAACCGGTTTATGATTATCGACATCATAAACGTGCCGCCCACGTTGCATACGACGTTTGCAAGCATACAGAAAAGAGCTACTATAAGCAACGCCTTATAGTCCTTAAGATAGCCCAGAATGCGTTTGAAGGTTTTAGCCGGGCTTTTTGCTTTAAATGATGTTTGCATTTCAGGCATTTTCGCTGACCTCCTCTTCCTCGCTGCCCTTCTGTTGGGACAGGTATACGTCGCGGTAAATATCGTTATTGCTTATAAGCTCGTCGTGCGTTCCAATTCCGTCTATTTTGCCGTCGTTCATAACTATAATTCTGTCGGCGTCCTCAACGGAGGAAACACGCTGAGCAATTATAATAACCGTAGTGTCTCCGAATTCCTTTTTCAAGCCCGCGCGAATCGACGCGTCGGTAGCGGTATCAACCGCGCTTGTGGAATCGTCCAAAATCATAATCTTGGGATGCTTAAGCAACGCTCTTGCTATGCACAGCCTCTGCTTCTGTCCGCCCGACACGTTTACGCCGCCCTGACCGAGGTCGGTTTCATATCCGTTGGGGAAAGACATAATAAAGTCGTGCGCCTGCGCCGCCTGCGCCGCGTGATAAATTTCCTCGTCTGTCGCGTTCGGATTGCCCCAAAGCAGATTTTGCTTTATCGTACCCGAAAACAGTACGTTTTTCTGCAACACCACTCCGATTGCCGAGCGCAGACTCTCTATTTTGTAATCGCGCACGTCAACTCCGCCTACTTTTACGCTACCGTCAAAAACGTCGTAAAGTCTGGGGATAAGCTGCACAAGCGTAGTTTTTGCCGAGCCAGTGCCTCCGATAATTCCGATGGTTTCGCCGCTCCTGATATGTAAATCGATATTCTCAAGATTGAGCACGCTCGAGTCGTTCTTGTATGAAAAGTCCACGTTGTCAAAATCTATGCTTCCGTCAACGGGAACTATATCCTTTGCGTTCTCTCCGTCCTCGATGTCAATCTTTTCGTCCAGAACCTCTACAACACGGTCCATAGACGCGCGCGACATAACTATAGTCATAAATACCATAGCCACCATAATAAGCGACATAAGTATCTGCATAACGTAGTTCAAAAATGCCGTAAGGTCGCCTACGGTCATCCCCTGCGTAGCTCCGTTGTGCGAATTTATAATTTCGCGCCCGCCGAAAAGAATTATACAGACAATACACGCATACACGAGTATCTGCATAAACGGGAATGCGATAACTATAATCTTTTCCGCGCTGAATTGCAGCTTCTGTACCGTTTCGCTTACCTTTTTAAACTTCTTGGTTTCGTTATCCTCTCTTACGTACGCCTTAACCGCGCGGATACCTATAAGGTTCTCCTGTGTGGATTCGTTCATTTCGTCGTACTTATACAGCATTTTCTCAAATCTCGGGAAAATGACCTTAGTTCCCCAAGCGAGTCCCAATATCAAAACGGGAAGAACAACTGCAAAAATAATTGACAGCTTCGGACTGATTGTTATTGACATTACAAGCGACAGTATGAGCATAAACGGCGCGCGCACAAGAATACGTATAATCATCATATACGAATTCTGCATATTGGTGACGTCTGTCGTCAGTCTTGTAACGAGGTTTGCGGTATTAAAGCGGTCGAGGTTTTTAAAGCTGAAGTTTTCAACCTTATAAAACAGCTTCTTACGCAGATTACCCGCAAAGCCTGTGGACGCCGTCGCCGCGAGCTTTGCGGAAAGTGCGCCGCAAATCAGCGAAAGCAACGCCATAACCACCATCATCACGCCGCATACCACAATAAACAGCGTGCGGTCGGACATTTCGAATAGCTGTACCTTCAAGTTGCCGAACGTGAGAATAAACGGAAAAGCAGTCAGCTCATCGTTCATACCCGTGTCCACAATCTGAGCCATTATAAGAGGAATGAATACTTCAAAAAGCACCTCGACAGCGACAAGTACCGACGTCCATATAGAAATGGCTTTATACTCGCCTATCGCCGCGGAAATCTTTTTCAGCCCTCCCTTGGCTCTCGGAGTTTTTAATGTCTTCTCTTTCATAATCACCTTTCGTAATTTTATAAAAAAATATACGTTTCTTAATTCTATAACAATTAAAAAATTAAATGTCAAATGAATTTTTACAAAATCGCCAAGATTTTTATATATTAAAAAGTTTTTAATACTTGTAGCTTATCCGTACACCTGTGCAACTCTCTCTGCAAAAATATTAGCATTATATGCAAAAACCTCTAACATCGTTGACAAGCAATCAAAAATATGTAAAATAAAATTATAAATCATCAACCGACGAGGAATTATATGGCAGCAAAAGAGGATTTGCGCGTACAGCGCACCCGCAAGTTGCTCTCCGACACCCTGCTCGATATGATGGAAACAGAATCAATCGAGCATATCAGCGTTATGGATTTGTGCAACTTGGCAATGATAAACCGCGGCACATTTTACAAGCATTTTGAGGACAAATACGCACTGCTCGGCTTCGCGCTTGAGGAATTGAAGCGCGACCTTTATGCCGACTTTTCCAAAAACAACAGCTATGAAGATACTCCGCAGGCGGCAGTCCGCTCGTTTTTTGCTACGGCAATACGCTTCTTTTTTGGCAACAGCCATCGGATAGCCAACGTAATAAAAAACAATATGTGCGGCAAGGTCATAACCGCCATAGAGGAGTCTATCGCAACGTCTCTCAGCAACCTGATACTCAGGTATACCGACAGATACACCTTAAAAATTCCGTTGCCTATCATATCGCAGTTTTTGGCGGGAGGGCTTGTAACAACCGCCCTATGGTGTATCGGCAACGATAAAATGGACTCTTATGAGGAGTATCTGGCATATCTCGATTACGGTTGCCTTAATCCTCTGTTTGATGAAAAGCATATGTAAACTCAGCATTAAGTTATTTGCGCTCCCTCGGGAGCGCTTTATTTTTTACAAAATTTCTCATAAACATTTGACTTTTAGCAAACATAGATTTACACTGTTAGCAATCAATAGCATAGAGTGCTAAATAATTGTTGACGAATTTGTCAACAATAAGGAGGACTTATGGATACCGAAAAATATACAAAGAAAGCATTGGAAGCAATAAACGACGCTCAGACGCTTGCGCTTGAAAGACACAATCAGGAGCTTATGCCAGAGCATCTCACCTACGCGCTGCTTGCGGACGACAACGGACTGATACCTAAGCTGCTCACAAAATGCGGCGTAGACGCGCCGCAGCTTCAACGCGAGGCGGACAGAATAATCGGCTCGTTCACGGCGGTCACAGGCAGCGGCTCGCCGCAGGTCTATATGTCAAGCGAAAGCGCGCTGATACTTTCGTCGGCGGACAAGCTACGTAAAAAAGCCGGCGACGACTTTGTCAGCGTCGAACACGTTTTCGCCGCAATTCTCGACTCCCCTACCAAGGGACTGAAAAACGCCTTTGCAAAGGTAGGACTTACTAAAAGCAAGTTTAACGACGCGCTTTTGCAGGTTAAAACCTCAAAAGTGACAAGCGATAGTCCCGAGGACACCTATGACGTACTTTCAAAATACGGCTACGATTTGGTGGAGAGAGCGAGCACGGGCAAGCTTGACCCCGTAATCGGTCGCGATGACGAAATAAGAAACGTGATAAGAATACTGTCCAGAAAAACCAAAAACAATCCCGTGCTCATAGGCGAGCCGGGCGTAGGCAAAACGGCTATTGCGGAGGGCTTGGCTCAGCGTATCGTGCGCGGCGACGTGCCCGAGGGTTTAAAGGACAAGCACGTATTCGCCCTCGATATGGGCGCGCTTGTAGCCGGCGCAAAGTACAGAGGCGAGTTTGAAGAAAGGTTAAAAGCCGTACTCAACGAAATCAAAAAGCAAAACGGCAGAACTCTCTTGTTTATAGACGAGCTGCACACCATAGTAGGCGCAGGCAAAACGGAAGGCAGTATGGACGCCGGCAACCTGTTAAAGCCTATGCTTGCAAGAGGCGAGCTGCATTGTATAGGCGCAACCACGCTTGACGAATATCGCAAGTATATAGAGAAAGACGCCGCGTTAGAACGCCGATTTCAGCCCGTACAGGTGGACGAACCGACCGTAGAGGACTCCATTGCCATACTGCGCGGACTAAAGGAAAGATATGAGATTTTTCACGGCGTTAGAATACACGACCGCGCGCTTGTTTGCGCCGCTACCCTATCCGACCGCTATATTTCGGACAGATTTTTACCCGACAAGGCTATAGACCTTGTTGACGAGGCGTGCGCGATGATAAGAACGGAAATTGACAGTATGCCGACCGAGATGGACGAAATAAGCCGAAAAATAATGCAGCTTCAGATAGAGGAAACCGCGCTTTCAAAGGAAACGGACGCGCTTTCGCTTAGCAGACGAGATACGATAAAGCGCGAGCTTGGCGAGCTACAGGACAAATTCAACGAAATGAAAGCACAGTGGGAAAACGAAAAGAGCGAAATAACCGCCGTACAGGACACCAAAGCGGAAATCGACCGTGTAAACTCCGAAATAGAGGAGGCACAACGCAAGAGCGATTACGGCAAAGCGGCGGAGCTTCAATACGGCACCCTGCCCGCACTGCTTGAAAAGCTGCAAGCCGCCGAGCAGAAAAGCAAGGCGGGACATCAAAATCAGCTGTTGCGCGACGAGGTAACCGCAGACGAAATAACAAAGATTGTTGCAAAATGGACGGGCATTCCCGTTACAAAGCTTATGGCAAGCGAAAAGGAAAAGCTTCTGCACCTCGAGGACGAGCTGCACAAGCGCGTCATAGGTCAGGACGAGGCGGTGCGCACGGTGAGCGAAGCTATCCTGCGTTCGCGCGCCGGAATATCCGACGAAAACCGTCCTATCGGTTCGTTTATGTTCTTAGGACCTACGGGAGTAGGAAAGACGGAGCTTGCAAAAACACTGGCATCATATCTGTTTGATGATGAAAAAAACATTGTGCGCATAGATATGACCGAGTATATGGAAAAATTCAGCGTAAGCAGACTGATTGGAGCGCCTCCGGGATACGTGGGCTACGACGAAGGAGGTCAGCTCACCGAAGCCGTGCGCAGGAAGCCGTATTCGGTTATACTGTTTGACGAAATAGAAAAAGCGCATCCTGACGTGTTCAACATACTCCTACAGGTACTGGACGACGGCAGAATAACGGACAGCCAAGGCAGAACGGTCAACTTCAAAAATACCATTATAATAATGACGTCCAACCTTGGAAGCAGTCTGATATTGGATAACATCGACGAAACCGGAAGTATAACGGAGGAAGCGAAGCAACAGGTTGACGCGCTTTTGAAAGCCACCTTCCGCCCCGAGTTCCTTAACCGTCTTGACGATAAGGTTCTGTTTACGCCTCTTGCGCGCAATCAGGTTTACGGCATAATTGATTTACTGCTCGAGCGGCTGTCGGACAGACTTGCAAGACAGGAGCTTAAGCTGAAAGTAACCGAAAACGCAAAAAACGCAATAGTTGACGGCGGCTACGACGTAACCTTCGGCGCAAGACCGCTCAAGCGCTATATAGAAAGTCACGTAGAAAACGCTGTAGCACGCACTATACTCGCAGGCAATCTCAAGCAAGGCGATACGATAACGGTTGACGCGAAAGACGGCGCGCTTGAGATTAAAGTTGAAAAATGAGCGCGGATATTGAATATAAGTCATATAATGCGGATAAACTTGATTATAACAATAAGCTTAAAGAGGCATTTATATGGCAAATTCAAACAGTAACAATCTATCCACAATAACGTCGTCACCGCTTATTAGCGGAATTGCGTTGATAATCCTCGGCATACTTTTCTGCGCGCTACGCTCCGGATTTGTCAGCATATTGCTGACGATAGTAGGCGTAGTACTGATAATCCTCGGCGCGCTTGCGCTTGTAGGCAAGAATTGGGCTATGGGACTTATAGAGGTTTCGGTAGGAATAATCATAATCGCGTGCGGCTGGACAATAGTCGACGTCACCCTGCTGATACTTGGAATTGCCTTTATAGCCTACGCTATATATCAGCTTATACTTGCAATACCCAAGTTCAAGGGCAAAAAGCCTGCCGAAATACTGCTTGCGATATTAAATCCGCTCATACTTATGATACTCGGCATAATACTGGTGGTAGCAAAGTGGCAGATGATAGACGCAATATTTATCGTAATCGGCGTAGTGGCAATCGTCGCGGGAGCGATTATGATAATGCGCGACCTGTTCAGTAACAAGCAAGCGTAATTACAAGACTAAAAAAACCGTAGGTAAGTCCTACGGCTTTTTTATTATTATCTCGTTTTATTCGGCGTCTATCGCAACGTAGACGTTGGCGAGCATATCCACGCATTTTTCGATGCCGATTGTCGCGCTGTTTACGCATATATCGTATTCGGACGACTTACCCCACTCGTTATCCGTATAATAACGGTAATGGCGCGAGCGCAGTCTGTCCGTATCCCTTATAAGCTTTTGCGCCTTCTTCTCGTTGGGAGCGTCGCCGTAAACCTCCATAACGCGCTTTACGCGCGCGCTGTCGTCGGCATAGACAAACACATTCAGACACTTCGCCTTTCCTCTTAACACGTAATCCGCGCAGCGACCGACTATTACGCAGGCTCCTCCCTTTGCGCAGTTTTCTATAACCTCCGCCTCCGCCGCATATATTTTAGCCTCGAAGCTGTCGAAGTTGTTGGGAGCTATCCCCCAACGCGCATTAGGAACGGGATAGGTGTAAAAGCTCTTGCGCTTCTGCTCGTTCTCCTCTATAAAGCCGCTTGCAAGTCCGCTCTTTTCGGCAGCCTTAAATATGATTTCCTTATCGTAATAAGGTATCGAAAGCTTTTGAGCAAGCAGCTTGCCAATCAGCCTGCCGCCGCTGCCAAACTGTCGGGATATAGTAATTACGGTATTCATAGCACCCTCCTAAGCGGAATTTATAGCATACTGCTATCAAGTATATTATCAACCCGCGAGCATATTTCGTCAAGAATGAATTTTCGCTTAATAATAATTATAATCTATGCTATAATAGTTAAAACCATTATTTTGGAGATTTGACAAATGAAAATTGCAATTGTTATTGATATCTATCAGGATAAGGGCAACGGAACGTCAATATCCGCGCGACGCTTTGTCGAGAAGCTTCGCGACAGAGGACATCAGATAGTTGTACTCTGCACCGAAAGCTCGGAGACGACGGACAATAACGGAATCAGCATTGTGGAATTTCCCATTAAAAAAATCCCCATTTTCCAGAAGATGATAGAGAGTCAGCACGCCATTCTCGCCCAGCCCGACGACGACAAAATACGCAAGGCGTTTGACGGCGTGGACGTAGTGCATATCTATATGCCGTTCTTTTTGGGAACGCGCTGTGCGGTTATCGCGCACGAAATGAAAATTCCTGTATTAGGCTGTTATCATATTTCCGCAGAAAATATTACTTTCAACGCGGGTATGAAGCACCTGCCGGGAGCAACCTCCGCAACCTATCGCTACTTGAGAAAGCACCACTACGACAACGGCTTTATACACGATATACACTGCCCGAGCAGATGTATAGCGGGTACCGCGGCTAAATATCATTACATACAGAACCTGCACATAATTTCCAACGGTTATGACCCGAACTTCCGCCCGATATCCGACGCGGAAAGACCGGAAAACACCAACGGCAAGATAATCATTACAAGCGTTGGCAGGCTCACCGCCGAAAAACGACAGGATTTGATTATACGCGCAATAGGAAAATGCAAGTACAATTATAAGATAGTACTGTATCTTGCAGGTAAAGGACCTAAAAAGAAATACTACGAAAAGCTCGCAGAAAAGTATCACGTGGATTTGAGATTTGTATTTTTAAATCAATCGGAGCTTATAAATCTTCTTAACTGCTCTTATCTGTTTATACAGGCGTCCGACGTGGAAACCGAATCCATATCCTGCCTTGAGGCTATAGCGTGCGGAACAGTGCCTATTATAAGCAATTCGGGTATGTGTGCAACCAAGCAATTCTCTTTAAACAAAAATTCTCTGTTTAAAAAAGGAAGTCCGCATTCTCTTGCCAAGCGTATAAACTATTGGATTTCCAAAAAGGAGTTCCACGACGAAATGACAACTCAGTATGCGGAATTTGCAAAAAAATTCGGAATCGAGCACTCTATCGACAGCATTATAGAGGTCTATAACGGACTGTTATCGCCAAAGGACGGCGAGTACACTATAAGAGATTACAACAACGCGCTTACTCTTACAGTGCAGACAGACGAGCACAATCGCCCTAAAAAGGAGTATCGCGGCATATTGAAAAAGCTGAATAAGCTGATTAGATAACTGATTTGCCTGCGGTTACGTTACGATACAAGCTTAATATCAAAAAAAGTCGCTTTAATAAAATATTTATATTCAAATAATAAATCCCGTTTCGGCTACCATTCAAAGGTAAATAAAACGGGATTTAAATTTATTGGGTTATAAGAAAATTCTGTTACTCGCTGCGCAGCGCTATAGCGGGGTCCTTCTTAGACGCTATTCTTGCAGGTATAAAGCCCGCAAACATACTAAGGAACACGCTTATTACCATCATCATCAGGCAGTGCCACCAGGTGATTGACATCAGTCCCTCGATATTGAATATTAACTTTAAAACCGCGCTGCCTATGAAAGATATTATTGTACTTATGATAATTCCTATCAGTCCCGAGTAACCTCCGAGTATCGCAGATTCCGCAAGGAACACGCGCGAAATATCCTTCTTTCTTGCGCCTATCGAGCGCAGTACGCCGATTTCCTTACGGCGCTCAAGCACGGATGTATAAATTATTATTGCAATCATTATAGTGGAAACCACAAGCGATATTGCCGCAAACGCTACAAGAACGCCCGTAATAGTGTCCGCCATAGTATTTACAAACGACATCATCGAGGACAACGAATCGGTGTATTTTATCGTATTCTTTGTATCCTTCTGATACTGTTCGAGGAAAGCGGCTATCTCCTCCTTAGCCTCGAAGCTCGAGCAGTAGAAATCGATACTGATAGGATACTCGACGTCCACAAATCCAAGCTGACGCATAAGCATCGAATGGTCCTGCGATTTGTCAAATTTTACCTCGTCGCCTATTTCGTAGCTTACTACCTTTTCAACATCCTTATATGAATAGGATATAACGCTCTTATAGCTCTTATAGTTTTTAGCCACAGCCTCGTTGTAAGCCTTCATCATAGCTTTAACGGCAGGATGGTTTTCGGTATATGAAAGCATATAAGAGGTAAGCTTAGACGAATAACCTACGACGCCGTTTATTGACGTTGCAATAACGCCTGGCTTAGGACGTACAACGCCTACAACCTTAACCTTATCTGTTTCGTTAGGCGTATTTGCAAAAAACTTCATAGTATTTGCATCTACATAAGACATAGTGAGGTCACTACGGTCGTGCATCGTCCAGGTACCGTCGCCGTTGTCCATAAGGTAATCGGCATTGGTCATTATTTTCATTTCTCTGCCAATCAAATCGTCAACCTTGTATGTCGCGCTTGAAAAACTACCGCCCGGTCTAAGTGCATTAACTACCTCGTCCGTTGATTTCAATCCCAGCATAAACAACTGGAAATCCAAAAGCGTATTATTTTCATTGACAACAATTACAATCTCGTTCGCCTCCTGCGGCCATCTCGATTTACCTACAAGGTCATACTGATTATTAAGCAGATTCTGATTATCGCTTATTTCCGCCCAGGATTCGCCCACCATACCGGCAAGATATCCGAGCATATCGTTGATGTTCATCTCCTGCCCCATTATATTAACGGTTAAATCCTTAAGCCAATCATTATCCTGAACCACTTCATCAAAGACCGAATACATCATTTCGGAATAAGGATTGACCTTCATATATTTATGCTTTGTTTCGTCGGCCTCTTTCTCGTTTGCGGGGTCTTCCGCAAAAGCGTTAAACGTCGTGCCGTAATTATACTTTACGCTTGCAAGGTCGCTGTCGAAATTGCCGTCTATATATTTCTTTAAGGAATGCAGGTCGTTTTCCTTGGTAAGACTGGTCAGGTTGCTTAACACTCCGCCGAGAACCTGCTCGGTAGTGATAGTACCCTCGTCAAACTTTCCGTCGCCCTTATTATTGCCGCCCATAAGCATATTCATAATGGAGGTTATATCCATATTTGTCTTATTGACGGTAAGCGGATAGGTTGACAGCGCGCTTTCCTCAAGATTCCTTATATATAGCTTCGCGCCGTTTGAAAGCGAAAGCACAAGTATAATTCCGATTATGCCTATACTTCCCGCAATACTTGTAAGCAAGGTTCTTCCCTTTTTGCTGAGAAGGTTATTCCAAGAAAGACTGATGGCAGTCGACAACTTCATAGCTGATTTGTCCAACTGCCTTCTCTTCCATAAAAAACGTTTTAATTTTTCAAATCTCTCGCAGGACCTGCTCTTTTTCTTAACGGGAGCCGCTACGTCAACATCGGGCATTGCGTCAGCTATCGCAACCGCCTCCGCGCCCTCTTTAGCTTCGCCGCTGCCGAACAGCTCCAACGAAGTTCCGTCCGTTCCTCCGCCGAGGTCGTTGTTATTATCTTCTGCTTTACCTTCCTCGTCGGAATTGTAAGGCATCGTATCGCCCTCAACCTCGCCGTCCTTTAAATACACGATACGTGTGCTATACTCCTCGGCAAGCATCGGGTTATGCGTAACCATTATGACAAGCCTGTCCTCGGCAACCTCTTTAAGCAAATCCATAACCTGAATGCCGGATTCGCTGTCCAAGGCGCCCGTAGGCTCGTCCGCAAGTATAATATCGGGATTATTGACGAGCGCGCGCGCGATAGCTACACGCTGCATCTGACCGCCGGAAAGCTGATTTGGTCTTTTTCTCGCCTGATTTTCAAGCCCAACCTTACGCAAAGCCTCGAGAGCTCGTTCACGGCGCTCCTCGCGGTCAACGCCGGCAAGAGTAAGACTCATTGCGACGTTTTTAAGTATATTCATATGCGGAATTAAATTATAGCTCTGAAAAACAAAGCCGATTTTACGGTTTCTGTATGTATCCCAATCCACGTCATCGTACTGTTTAGTAGATATTCCGTCTATTTGGATATCGCCGGCGGTATATCTGTCAAGTCCGCCGATAATGTTAAGCAATGTAGTTTTTCCGCAGCCGCTGGGTCCTAAAATGGACACAAATTCGTTCTTTCTGAATTCAATGGAAACGCCTCGGAGTGCAAGTGTACTTTCTTTTTCCACAATGTACTCTTTGGTTATATCTAAAAGTTTTAGCATATAGCCTCCGCTAATATTCGGTTTATTTAGCGCATATACAGAGCGGAGTTGGCGCATTTGCGCTATAAAATACCCACCCGAAGTCCGAAAAAAGCGTATACTATAATAAACTGAATGTAAAAACTCTTAAAACACCCACTATCCAGTGCAAAATCTATAATCTATTAAGGGCGACGCGTCGGTCGGTATCACCGAGCGTTTTTATATATCTACACGGCTGTTTCCAGCCGAAATACAGACACTTTTAAGAGTTTTCCGGCTATTTGCAAGCAATATAATTTGCAAATAGATGGAGATTCGGACTCCTATTGCTCTATAAATTATAATCATCTTAGCATAAAAATATTTGTTTGTACAGTATTTTTTTCTTAAAAAGTCAAAATTAAACAAGATACCCATACAAAAACGTCAAAATGTTCTCGTATTTTGTCGAAAAAAGCTGTAAATATTAAATGATTTTAATAATACATTATATCTATACCGAAATACAATATTATACTTAATATACTAATGCTAATACTGCGCATTCAAAAAAACATCCATCCCTATAATAACCTATATTAAAATTTAACATTAAATTCCGCAAAGCTGTCTAAATAAATCTACTTGCAAGGTCTATCACTCAAACCTTTTTCATTAACCGATTAACTAATTATTAAGATTAAAATATAAACACTTTTAACACGATACGTGTATTATTTGCTATATTTACAATGTTTTAAGCTAAAAATAACACGTATCGTGTATTATTTTGCTAAATTGATAGTATTTGCATCAGTTTTGAATTGAAATGCCTTTAATTAGTTTTTACTAAGCTTTTTATACAAAATCCGCACAATAATACACTAATCGTGTTTTATACTAAGTTTAAGACTGTCCTTCTGTTCGGGCGTCAGCCTGAAGCTTTCTCTTGCTTTTTGAATTGACTTTTTCTTAACCCAATCGTCCTTAATCTGCTTTACCACATAATCAAACGTTATATCGTACTGCTTTACAAGCGCAGTTGAATAATACCACGCCTTAGCCATTTTGATATAGTAATCGTCGCCATTGGCTTTTTGCACCAGCTCCAGATGCGAAGCGTCAAAGTCTGCGTCGAGATAGTATCTTAACAATGTGACTATCCCGAAACGCACAACATAAATGCTGTCGCTTGACAGCCATCTCTTGATAATGCCAAGCAACTCCGACTTATGCTTTGCAAAAACCTTAGGGTCGAGCAAATCGCACGCAGCCCAATTATCTATGCTTTGCAAATACTGCTCGGTCAAATACAATGCTCTTTGAAAATCCTTTTCTCGGGAAATAAAAGCTCCGTGCAAAATCGTTTCGTCATAATAATAGTGCGGCAGTTCATTTAAAAAACTCGGGAGCATCTCCGATTTAAACCGTTCGTCCTTTAAAAGCTCTTTGGCAAGCGTTCGGATGACGGGTGTTCGCACGCCTATTATTCTTTCTCGCTCTACGGTAGGTACAAGTCGCGAATGGAAGTCCGCATAAGCTTTATCCTCGTATTGCTTCAATAAATTGATTGTGTACTCCATAGCTATTACCTACTCTTTTATAAGCCCGTTTTTCAAAGCGTATTGCAAAAGACATTCGCACGCCTCGGATATGTCCTCGTATGCCTTTGTAAAATCGCCCGTCCACCAAGGGTCCGCAATGTTGCGCGGATTACCGCTTAAATCCAACATCAAAATTATTTTTCCGTCGCTGTCACCGCCCATTATGCGCTTAGCCGCCGTTACGTTTTTCTGCTCGGCGCACAGAAACAAATCGTAATCGCCGTAATCCGAATCTTTAAGCTGCTTAGCCGAATGACTGAGCACCTCTACTCCCATTTCGCGAAGCTTACGCGCCGCGGGAGGATATACCGGGTTACCCTCCTCCTCGTCGGAGGTTCCCGCAGAAGCTATAACAAACTCGCCGTCCAAGCCCTTTTTCTTTACAAGGTCGGTCATAATGCACTCCGCCATAGCGGACCTGCAAATATTGCCTAAGCATACAAACATAACTCTTAACATCCGAGTATCTCCAATGCGTTTTTCAAAGTATAGCACAAAGCCGCGGGCATCGCAACGCATATGAGTTGACTTATCGGCTTAAACCGTTGTATTCTAAAACAGATATATAAGGATATAATGAGCATTTTTGACGGACAGCTTAATATAGAAGCGGCGGTCGCAAGCGGAATAGAGGCGGTAACAAAACGCGAACTGATAAAGCTTGGCTACTCGCCGTCGGGAGCCAATTACGGACGCATACGCTTCGAAGGCGATTTTAAGGACGTTATGCGGGCTAACGTATTTCTTCGCACAGCAAACAGAGTGCGCATCGTACTCGGCTCATTCAAGGCGGAAACCTTTGACGAGCTGTTTGAAGGCATTTCTTCGATACGCTGGCAGGACGCGCTTCCTCGCGACGCCCGCATAGTTGTGGACGCGAAATCGCAAAAAAGCAAGCTGTTTGCCTTACGCAGCATACAGTCTATAAGTAAAAAAGCTATTGTTTGCGCAATGCAACGGAGCTACTCCTGCAAAACACTTCCCGAAAGCGGAACAGCCTATAATCTCGAAGTGGCTATTTTCGACGATATAGCGACCGTAACTTTGGATACCTCGGGCGAAGGCTTGCATAAACGCGGCTACCGCACCTTCCTCGGAGACGCTCCGCTGCGCGAAACTCTTGCAAGCGCAATGATACAGCTGTCGGTATGGAATCCCGACAGACCGCTTATAGACCCTTTTTGCGGTTCGGGTACAATTCCCGTGGAAGCCGCTCTTATAGGTCTTAACATAGCAAGCGGAATGAACAGAAATTTCGCGTGCGAAAGCTTTGCCAAAGCACCAAATGTACGCGCAGACGTACAGCAGGAGGCGGAGCAGCTTATAACACGCGACAGACAGCTGCATATAAGCGGCTTCGATATAAATCCCGACGCGATAAGACTTGCGCTTAAGCACGCCGAGCGCGCGGGAGTAAAGGACTGTATCCATCTGCAAACCGCGGATATGCGTGAGCTGTCCTCCAAAAAACAATACGGAATTATAATAACAAACCCTCCATACGGCGAAAGACTTATGAGCGACCGAGACGTTGAGAGGCTGTATCGCGATTTCGGAGCGGTATACCGCAAGCTTGACAAGTGGTGCGCTTACGTAATAACCTCATATCGCGGCTTTGAAAAGCATTTCGGAAGTCGCGCGGATAAGATACGCAAGCTGTACAACAGCCAGCTGGAATGCAATTTTTATGCGTATCTTGCACCGCCGCCGCCAAAAATCAATAATTGACAGGAGATATTATGCGCGCGCTTATACAAAGAACATTTGAAACAAAGCTATCCGTAGACGGAAAGCTTATAAGCAGTATACCGAGCGGTTTGACCGTATTTTTAGGCATAACAAAGGGAGATACGGAAGCGCAGGCGGATTATTTTGCAAAGAAGCTTTCAAATCTCCGCATATTCCGCGACGAAAACGACAAAATGAATCTGAGCATAAAACAGGCGGGAGGCGAAATTTTGCTGGTATCGCAGTTTTCGCTTGCGGGAACGCTTGGAAAAGGAAGCGGAAACCGTCCCGATTTCGGACAGGCGGAGCTGCCCGAACGCGCGCTCGAGCTGTACAACCGCGTAACCGATAAGCTACGCGAGGAAGGATTGACCGTAAAGAACGGAGTATTCGGCGCGCATATGTTTATAGAACAGCAGCAGGACGGTCCCTTATCGTTTGTTTTCGAGTGCTGATTTACTTTATTAGTTCCTTTATTATTTCGGAGGCAAGCACCATTCCCGCAATCGCGGGAGCATAGCTTATGCTTGCGGGAATATGTCTGCCGCACTCAAACGGCGTATTATCGGGGACGGTCGGTTCCTCCTCCGAGTATACGGCTTTGACGTCGCTTATTCCTCTTAGCTTTAATTCCTTTCTCATCACCTTCGCAAGCGGACACACCTTTGTTTTGGAAATATCCGCAACCCTAAACTCCGTGCCGAGCTTGTTGCCCGTGCCCATACAGGATATTATCTTAACTCCGCAGTCCTTAGCGCGGAATATAAGCTCTATTTTGGAGGTTACGGTATCTATTGCGTCCGCTACGTAATCATATTCGGATAAATCTATTCTATCCGAATTTTGCGGTGTATAAAAAATATCGAAGGCTTTGACCTCGCAATCGGGATTTATACTTTTAATACGCTCTGCGGCGACCTCCGTCTTGCGCCTGCCTACGGTATCAACGGTAGCCAAAATCTGCCTGTTGAGGTTACTTGCGGAAAATACGTCGTTATCAAGCACGTCAATATGTCCTATGCCCGCTCTTGCAAGAGCCTCTGCGACATATCCGCCGACTCCGCCAAGTCCGCACACCAATACCTTTGATTTTTTAAGCTTGTCTACGCCGTCGCCTATGAGCATCCGCGTACGTGAATACATATCCATATTTCACCTTAGTCCAATTATAATTACGATTAAATTATAGACTGCGCGCAGTCTTTTTTCAACCTGTTTGCAAATTTGTGATTTATTTCATAAAATATTTAAAAACAAGGTTTGACAAGTACACGTTTTGTGTATTATATTAGTAGTATAAATTAAAGGAGTATATAAATGCTACACAACTGTTTCCCTCAAAGATTAAAAGCCCTAAGACAGGAAAAAAATATGCTCCAGCAGGATTTGGCGTTGCACCTGAAGGTGTCGAAGTCTACGGTATCGGGCTGGGAGGTAGGTCGCAATCAACCCGACTACGACATACTTATTGAGCTCAGCATACTGTTCGGAGTATCTGTGGACTATCTTATAGGCAGACGAAATTACTGAATAAACAACAATGCGCTCTCGTATGAGAGCGCTTTATTTTTTATAAATGGTATTATACTGTAATTCAAATCTACAGAACGGTCTTTAAAAATTCGCCCGTATAACTGTTTTTTACCTTTGCAACCTGCTCGGGAGTACCCTTGGCAACAATCCTTCCGCCGCAGTCGCCTCCGTCCGGTCCGAGGTCGATTATATAATCCGCTACCTTTATGACGTCAAGATTGTGTTCGATAACGACTACGCTGTTTCCCTGTTCCACAAGCCTGTCCAAAATGGATAGCAGCTTGCTTACGTCGTGGGTGTGCAAGCCCGTGGTAGGCTCGTCGAGTATATACATCGTCTTACCCGTAGAACGGCGGGCAAGCTCGGTTGCAAGCTTTACCCTCTGCGCCTCGCCGCCCGACAGAGTTGTGGAGGACTGTCCGAGCTTGACGTAGCCGAGTCCGACGTCGTTAAGCGTGGATATCTTGTTGCGTATTTTAGGAATATTCTCAAAAAACGCAACCGCCTCCTCTATGGTCATATCAAGCACCTCGCTGATATTTTTGCCCTTGTACCTGACCTCAAGCGTTTCACGGTTGTATCTTGCGCCCTTACACACGTCGCAAGGCACATAAATATCCGGCAAAAAGTGCATTTCTATCTTTATCATTCCGTCGCCCGAGCAATGCTCGCAGCGACCGCCGCTTACGTTAAACGAAAATCTGCCCGCCTTATAGCCTCTCGCTTTTGCGTCGGGAAGATTGGAGAACAGCTCGCGGATATCGTTAAACACGTTTGTATACGTCGCGGGATTTGAACGCGGCGTTCTGCCAATCGGGCTTTGGTCTATACAGATTACCTTATCGAGATTGTCGATACCCTCTATACTGCTATAGTTGCCCGTCCTAAGCCTGCTGTTCATAAGCGAGTTTGAAAGCGCAGGATAGAGTATCTCGTTTACAAGGCTGGATTTTCCGCTTCCCGAAACTCCCGTAACGCAGGTGAGCGTGCCGAGAGGAATATCCACGTCTATACCCGTAAGATTGTTTTGCCTTGCGCCTTTTATGCTTATAAAGCTGCCGTTGCCCTCGCGCCTCTTGGCAGGCACGTTTATCTTATACTCTCCGCTTAGATATTTGCCCGTTATCGACCTTTCGCTTGCAATCACGTCCTCGACGCTGCCTGCGGCTACAACCTCGCCGCCGTGTACGCCCGCGCCCGGACCGATATCCACAATAAAATCCGCGCTCTTTATGGTGTCCTCGTCGTGCTCGACAACTATAAGCGTGTTGCCGAGGTCGCGCAGATTTTTGAGCGAGGACAGCAATCTCTGATTGTCCTTCTGATGCAAACCTATGCTCGGCTCGTCTAAAATGTAAAGAACGCCCGTAAGTCCGCTTCCTATCTGAGTTGCAAGTCTTATACGCTGCGACTCTCCGCCGCTGAGCGTTGCCGCCGAACGCGACAGCGTAAGATAATTAAGTCCGACGTTTACAAGAAAGCTGAGTCTTGCGCATATCTCCTTTAAGATTCTGTCCGCTATAAGATGCTCCGTTTGCGTAAGCTCAAGTCCCTCTATAAACGTCTTGAGCGCGCCAACCGACATTTTTGTCATATCGTCGATGTTTATTCCGCCCACGGTTACCGCAAGAGCCTCCGGCTTTAAGCGCTTGCCTCCGCACGACGAACACGGAACAGCCTTCATATATTTGGATATTTCGGCTTTAATCATTTCGGAGTCGGTCTCGTTAAAGCGACGCGCAAGGTTGACAGCCACTCCCTCGAAGCTTGTGTTATAAAAACCGCTGAAGCGTTTGGAGTTATACTCCATAGGTATTTTATCTCCGTGGTTGCCGTAGAAAATTATGTTCATTATTTCCTTAGGCAGCTCCTTAAGAGGAGTATCCAGCGAAAATCCGTAAGCCTTAGATAACGCCTTAAACTGCGTCATCATCATTCCCGACATATCGAGCATCCATCCCGACGCCTTTATCGCGCCCTGATTTATGCTTTTATCCCAATCGGACACCAAAAGATTGACGTCTATTTCCTGCCTGAAGCCCAAACCGCCGCACTCCGAGCAGGCTCCGTACGGATTGTTAAAGGAGAACAGACGCGGCGTAAGCTCCTCAAACGACAGCTCGCATTCGGGACAGGCGTACTTTGTGGAATATAAAACCTCATCTCCGTCGAAATCCGCAATCACAAGCCCCTCGGCAAGCTTTATCGCGCTCTCTATCGCGTCGGACAGTCTGCGCTCCACGCCCTCTTTTATTACAAGTCTGTCCACTATAACGCTGATTGTATGCTTGATATTTTTGTCAAGCTCTATGCTCTCGTCAAGCGTATAATTGTTGCCGTCCACTCTTACGCGAACGTATCCCGCGCGCTTGAGCTGTTCGAATTCCTTGCGGTACTCGCCCTTTCTGCCGCGCACCATAGGCGCGAGCAGCTGCAGCTTAGCTCCGCCGCGCTCCATAATTTTGTCGCATATCTGGTCTACGGTCTGCCGCTCTATCGGTCTGCCGCACTTTGGACAGTGCGCCTTTCCTATACGCGCGTAAAGCAGGCGCAGATAATCGTAAATCTCGGTCACAGTTCCGACCGTCGAGCGCGGATTGTGCGAGGTGGTTTTCTGGTCGATGGACACGGCGGGCGACAAGCCCTCGATATAATCGACGTCCGGCTTTTGCATCTGACCGAGGAACATACGCGCGTAGCTTGAAAGACTTTCCACGTATCTTCTTTGACCTTCAGCAAATACCGTATCGAATGCAAGCGATGATTTTCCGCTTCCCGACAATCCCGTAAATACTACAAGCTTATCGCGCGGAATTTCCAAATCCACGTTTTTAAGATTGTTTTCTCTTGCGCCTTTAATAAATATTTTATCCATAAAAAATCCGTAATTCCTTTAACTATGTATTTCTCTGAGCGGTCGTTGTCCGCAAATATCAGCTCAGCTTTTTCATCTGCCGCTTGAGCTCGTTAAGCTCGTCGCGAAGCACTATTGCCTTTTCAAAATCGAGCTGCTCCGACGCCACCTTCATCAGTCCCTTTACGCGCTCAATCTCCCTTGCAAGGTCTTTTACAGTCAGTTTGTCGTTTTTAACCGCCTTTTTGGTGATTTCAAGCGAGTTTTTGATTGCGCTTACAACAGTCCTCGGAGTAATTCCGTGAGCTTTGTTATACTCGTCCTGTATCTTGCGACGGCGGTTGGTTTCGCCTATCGCGCGCTTCATACTGTCCGTCATATTGTCGGCGTACATAACGACTCTGCCTCTGTCGTTTCTCGCCGCGCGTCCTATTGTCTGAATAAGCGCGCTTTCGCTGCGCAAAAAGCCTTCCTTGTCCGCGTCCAGAATTGCCACAAGTTGAACCTCGGGAATGTCCAAGCCCTCCCTTAACAGGTTTATGCCCACAAGCACGTCGAACTCGCCCTCGCGCAGTCCGCGTACGATTTCTATACGCTCAAGGGTGTCTATATCCGAGTGCATATACTTTACGCGCACGCCCATTTCCTTTAGATAATCCGTCAGGTTTTCCGCCATCTTTTTGGTGAGCGTTGTTACAAGCACGCGTCCCTTTTGCCCGACAACTCCGTTTATCTCGCCGAGCAGGTCGTCTATCTGCCCCTGCACGGGCTTTACGGTAATCTCGGGGTCGAGCAATCCCGTAGGTCTTATAATCTGCTCGGCAATATCGTCCGCGCGGTCAAGCTCGTACTTCGCGGGAGTTGCGGACATACATACAACCTGCCTGAGCCTTGCGTCGAATTCCTCGAAGGTAAGAGGACGGTTGTCGTATGCGGACGGCAGACGGAAGCCGTATTCCACAAGATTATTCTTCCTCGCTCTGTCGCCGTTATACATTCCGTGTATCTGCGGAATAGTCATATGGCTCTCGTCGATAAACGTAATAAAGTCCTTAGGGAAAAAGTCGAGCAGCGTATAAGGAGCCTGCCCAATCTCTCTGCCGTCAAAGTAGCGCGAATAGTTTTCTATGCCGCTGCAAAAGCCTACCTCTCTTATCATCTCCACGTCGTAGTTGACGCGCTCGTCGATGCGCTGAGCCTCGATAAGCTTGTTTAAATCCTTAAAATACTGCACTCTGTCCTGCTTGTCGCGCATAATCCTTGAAAGTATCTTTTCCCTGTCGCCGCTTATAACGTAGTGCGTCGCGGGGAAAATCAGCGTATGCTTAAGCTCGTTAAGCACGTGACAGGTAAGCCCGTCTATCTCGCAAATGCGCTCGACCGTATCGCCGAAAAATTCTATTCTTACCGCAATCTCCGAGCTTGTTGACGGAAATATATCCACGGTATCGCCGCGCATACGGAAGGTACTGCGCACAAAGTCCACGTCGGCGCGCTTGTACTGAATATCCACAAGCCTGCGCGCAAGCTCGTCGCGGTCTATCTCGTCGCCCTCCCTTATGGACACCGACTGCGCAAAGTAATCGGTAGGCGCGCCCAAGCCGTATATACAGGACACGCTTGCAACTACTATTGTGTCCTCGCGCTCGCACAGCGAGGCTGTCGCAGAGTTGCGCAGCTTATCTATTTCCTCGTTGACCTGCAAGTCCTTTTCTATATACGTGTCCGTACGCGGAATGTAAGCCTCGGGCTGATAGTAATCGTAATAGGATACAAAAAATTCTACTCTGTTTTTAGGAAAGAACTCTCTTAGCTCGTTGCAAAGCTGGGCGGCAAGCGTCTTATTGTGCGCGATTACAAGCGTAGGCTTCTGCATACGCTCGATAATATTCGCCATAGTAAAAGTTTTGCCGGAACCCGTAACTCCCAACAAAACCTCAGTATTGAACCCGTTCTTTAAGCCTTCGACGATTCTTTCGATAGCCTCCGGCTGGTCTCCCGTGGGTTTATATTTACTTACCAACTCAAACTGCATAGCTTATGTAAATTAAAATTGCGCCGCAAACCTGATTATTTATTCAAAAGCTCTGTCAACAGAGCCTTAAGTCCCCAGCCGACGGCGGCGGACGTAAGACCGGTTGCAACCGCAAGCAGAATTCTGAATATAAGATTGCTTTTAAACGCTCTTTCCACGCGCGCAAACTGCAAGCCCTTTTTGTGCATATTTATACAGTATACAAGCTCGCCCTTTTTATCCGAACGCGTAACGTCGAAATAATCGTCGATTTCGAGGTTGCGAAGCGCAATATCCAACTCGTGCTCCTCAAAATCGAGGTCAAGCGGTACCTGCGAAAAGATGTCAATGGGAGTAAGCAGGCAAGCGCCGCTCTGCTTGTCCGCCTCGTGATAGATGACTCTCATCACCGCTTTTTCCTTTTTTGTAAGGACGTGTTGTTTTTCAAGTGCCATAGCTCACCCGATTTATTATTGCCAAAATCGGAATTTAATCCGTACGTTTTTCCATTTACTATTATATTACAAATTTTAGAAGTATTGCCGTTATCGCCGCAACGAAGCCGCTGCCTATAACTCCTCCCAAAAAGGACATAAACAGCACCAATCCCGGCTTTACCGCTCCTCCGCCGCGCTTGGGACCGTAAAGCTGTCTTTCGCCCGGGTTCTCCGTTTCTCCCGCCGTGCTTTCCGCGGATTCCTCCTCGACGGAGGTCTGCTTTTCAACGGGGTCGACGCGCTTGATAACGCGCAGACAGTATTCGTCGGGAGTAAAATATTTTATATCGACATAATCCCTGTCCTTAAGGTCGCGTATTATCTGGGATAGCTGCACCTTGGTCAGGGTGATACCCACGGGAAGCTTTTCGTTGATTTCATCGGCGTCAACGATTTTATACACCTCGCTTAGCTCCGTGATATCGCACAGAATATCGTATATTGCCTGACTTTCTATACTGAGCATAACTATCTCCTTTAATGTATTAAAATTTTATCACATTATCAAAATATGTCAATTCTTTTTGGCGTCACAAAGGCGCGATAACGCGCCGAATTTTAACCAAAACGCTCCAAAATGCGACAGCCGAGCAAATTATTGATAGACAACACGGTATATTTATGCAATAATATATGCTAATATATACATAGCCGAAGGTTAAATTATGAATTTGATTTCCAAATTTCTGAAGCGTACGGAGTTCGATAGCTACGAGGACTTTTACAAAAACGCCGCGCCGCAGGTGCCGCCGAAATTTAATTTCGGCTACGACGTCGTGGACGAATACGCGCGGCTCAGCCCCGATAAGCGAGCCATAGTATGGTGTAACTCCAAGGGCGACGAACGCGTGTTTACATTTAAGGACGTCAGCGAAATCTCCAACAGAATAGTAAACTGGTTTATATCGTTCGGTATAAAAAAAGGCGACTACGTTATGACTATGCTCAACCGCAGGTGGGAGTATTGGATGACTGCGGTTGCCTGCCATAAGCTCGGCGCGGTCATAATACCCGCTACGCATCTGCTTACGCCCAAGGATATAGCGTATCGCTGCAACAGCGCGGACGTAAAGCTTATTATTGCAACCGCCGAGGACGACGTCATAGAGCATATTAGACTTGCGCTTGACAAATGCAATACTCCCTGCGCCTTTACCGCGGACGTGGAGGGCTTTATAAACTTCGATGCGGAGTTTGAAAAGCAGAGTCCGACGCTTCCCGAATTGGAAAAGCCATTCGGCGACGACGCGTTGCTGTGCTATTTTACGTCCGGCACCACGGGACAGCCCAAAATGGTTCAGCATAACTTCGAGTACCCCGTTGCTCATATAGTAACCGCCAAATACTGGCAGCAGGTTGCGGACGACGGCTTGCATCTTACAATGGCGGAAACGGGCTGGGCTAAATGCTCCTGGGGACGAATTTACGGACAGTGGATAGCGGGCACCGCTCAGTTTATCTACGACTATAACGGACGCTTTACGCCTACCGACATACTGCCCTACATCGGCAAGTACGGAGTTACTACGTTTTGCGCGCCTCCTACAATATACAGATTTATAGTAAAAGAGGATTTATCCGCATACGACCTCTCGTCGCTAAGGCACTGCTCTACCGCGGGCGAGGCGTTGAACGCGGAGGTATTCAAGCAGTTTTACGAAGCCACGGGGCTTAAGATATACGAGGGCTTCGGACAGACGGAGTCCACGGTTATACTCGCAAACTACGCCGACTTTGCGGAGCCTATACCCGGCTCGCTCGGCAGACCGAGTCCAGTGTACGACCTCGAGCTTATAGACGATGAGGAAAATCCCGTTCCCGACGATTGCGAGGGAGAGATAGCGATTAAGCTTAAACCTCATCAGATAGGGCTTGTGGCAAGCTACAAGGGCGACGAGCGGCGCACCGCGGACGCAATAGGCGGAACGTATTATCACACGGGCGACCTTGCCAAGCGCGACAGCAACGGAGTATACTGGTTTGTAGGCAGAAAGGACGATATTATAAAATCAAGCGGATACCGCATAGGACCGTTCGAGGTGGAATCCGCGCTTATGGAGCATCCCGCGGTATTGGAGTGCGCAATTACGGGTACGCCCGACCCTCTGCGCGGTCAAGTGGTAAAGGCTACCATAGTTCTTGCAAAGGGCTATTCCCCGAGCGACGAGCTTAAACGCGAGCTTCAGAGCTTTGTGAAAAAGCTTACCGCACCATATAAATATCCGAGAGTTATAGATTTTGTAGAGCAGATGCCAAAGACCGTTTCAGGCAAAATCCGCCGCGTAGAGATACGAAAAAACGATAATAAAAATAAATAAATCAAATAAATTTTGCGCGGACAGGTATAAAAATCCACTGCTTAGTGACATCATTATAAAATAAAGACTTGCGTTTTAGCGTTTTGTACTTTATAATGCGTATATAACCCCAAGGAGGTTCTTGTATGAACAAAACAGAATTTATCAAAGCAATCGCAAAGAAAGCTGACATTTCCATTTCCGACGCAACTGCGGCGGTAGACGCTTATACCGATGTCATCGCAGAGGCTCTTAAGGCAGGCGACAAGGTAGCTATCGCAAACTTCGGTTCTTATGAACTTAAGGAAAAACCCGAAAGACAGGGCTTCAACCCCATCACGAAGCAGCCCATCACCATTGCGGCGTCTAAGGTTCCTACCGTAAAATTCGGCAAAGCATTCAAGGATATGTTCAACTGATAGAGATTGCTTATTAAATGAAATGAATGCGCTCCCTTATGGGAGCGTAATTTTTTTGCTTAAAGTATTTTAACTTTTAATCTGTTTTATTCTACCTCTAATACAAGTTTAAATAACATCGACATATAGCAAAATGCGGATACCTCTTACAAAGAGGCGTCCGCATTTACAGCCGTTATCTATTTTCTATCTTTTGGAGATGATGTCGCCCGTGGACGGGTCTATAAGCATAGCCCAGTAATCCACGCCGTCGCCGATAAAGGAAACGTAATAATAGTAATTTGTTCTGTCCCCCGTAATCAGCTTCACGTATATCTCGCGCTCCGCCTTGCCCTCCTCGTTTTCCTTGGCGATTTTATCCTTAAACGCGTCCTTTGCGATATTCACCGCGTCCGACGAGGTGAGCTTGCCCTCGAGCATATCTGTAAGCTCTATTTCGCAGGTTTCCTCTCCCGCAGTGACAGTTACCGTTTTGGGCGTAAATCCCAATTCTATCAGGCTGAAAAACTCGCCGAAGTCCGAGGTCGTTATCTCTCCGCTAAGCGTGGAGTCGTCGCCCTTTATCACAAAATTTATACTCTTATAGTCGTTGCTCTTAAGCGGAATGACCGTTATCTGACAAAAATCCACTACGTCCGTCGCCTTGCCGTCCGCAATAAAAGTCTTTTCGCGTCTGCCCTTTTCCACAGAAACCGCAAACTGCTCGCTCTCTCCCGCAAAATATGCGTCCGTCCTGCGGGAAATGTTGTCCTTTGCTCCGCCCGGCTGCTTGCTTCCGCAGGCAACCAATACGACCGAAGCGCATACCAAAACCAAAATCAGCGTAAGTACAAGATAAATTTTCTTTTTCATATCAAAAATATATGTGAGGATTTTTTAAATATTACTACAGATTGTGTATCAAATTCTTGCGATACGCAATATATTATGCTACACTATATAAATAATAATATTATAAGTATATTTATCACGCCCTTAAACGAGGTGAAAGTATGCAAAATGCAGACGAAAAGCTGAATATATTCGAACCTGCTTCCGAAGCTGCTGCCGAGGATGCGGGCTTTCAGACCGACGTACAGCTCGGACTGTCTTTGGACGAAGTCGAAAAGCGCAGACTCGAGGGAAAGGTAAACGGGAATCAGGACGTTAAAACCAAATCTGTATTGCAGATACTGCGCGAAAATATCGTTACCTTTTTCAATTTTGTATTTATACTGCTTGGCATAATACTGTGCTTCTGCGTGGACTGGTCCAACATAATCGGCACTATAGGCACGTTCAGTTTTTTGATACTTATCGTATTTAACGCGCTTATAGGTATTTTGCAGGAGCTGCGCGCAAAACGCACGATAGACAAGCTGTCGCTTATATCCGCGCCTAAGGCTACGGTAATACGCGACGGACAAGAGGCGGAAATTGCAATAAGCGATATAGTGCTTGACGATATGACGGTACTGACTGCGGGAAGCCAGATTTGCGCGGACGCGGTAATATCTGAGGGTTCGATAGAGGTCAACGAAAGTCTTATTACCGGCGAGCCGGACGCGATACACAAAAATCCCGGCGACAGGATTATGTCGGGCAGCTTCGTAGTTTCGGGAAAGGCAAAGGCGCAGGTAGAGCATATAGGCGCAGACAACTTTGCAACCAAGATAAGCGCGGGCGCGAAATACTTTAAAAAGCCCAATTCGGAAATCTGGCGTTCGCTGATGTTTATCGTAAAGGTAATGGCAATCATAATCGTACCTGTTGGAATTGCCCTGTTCTGCGTGAAATATCTGCTGCAAAACAGCGGAGATTCCGTGCAGGAAATAATAATCGGTACGGTTACAAGCGTTATAGGAATGATACCGAGCGGACTTGTCGCGCTGTCGTCCACGGTATTTTGCGTAAGCGTTATAAGGCTATCCAAGCGCAACATACTCGCGCAGGACTTATATTGCGTAGAAACGCTTGCGCGCGTAGACGTGCTGTGCCTTGATAAAACGGGAACTATCACCGAGGGCACAATGGAGGTAAACGGCTTAAAGCCGTCGGATAAGGACGAAAACGAAGTAAAGCAGATACTGCGCAACGTGACAAACGCGCTTGCGGACGAAAACGCCACGGCAAACGCGCTGCGCAATTTTGTAAGCGAGCTCGAGGTTACGGGAGAAGCGGAGACTACCGTTCCATTCTCGTCGGAAAGAAAGTGGAGCGGAGCGCGCATAAACGGAATATCCTACGTTCTCGGCGCGCCCGAATTTGTATTCCATAATGCGGACGAAAGTATTGTAAATACCACCGAGGAAATGGCAAAAAAGGGCTTCCGCGTAATGGTGCTTGCATCCTCCGAAGCCGACTTCGGCGAAAGCGCCCTGCCCGAGGGCTTAAGGCTTGAAAGCTTTATATTTATCACGGATACCATACGCAAGGAAGCACCCGATACTCTGCGCTTTTTCAGAGAACAGGGTGTTGACGTTAAGATAATATCGGGTGACAACCCCGAGACGGTGCGCGCCGTAGCCCTGCGCGCGGGGCTTGAAAACTGCGATAGCTTTATTGATATGTCCACGCTTAAAACGGATTACGAGGTGCGCGAGGCGGCGTCGAAATACACCATATTCGGACGCGTGCTTCCCGACCAGAAGCTTATGCTTGTAAACGCGCTTAAAAGCGCGGGACACACGGTTGCAATGACGGGCGACGGCGTAAACGACGTGCTTGCGCTAAAAAGCGCGGACTGCTCCATAGCTATGGCTTCGGGTTCGGACGCGGCTAAAAACGTAAGCTCGCTTGTTTTGTTGGACAGCAATTTCGCGTCTATGCCGAAGGTTGTTGCCGAGGGCAGACGCTCGATAAACAACCTCGAGCGTTCCGCGGCACTTTACCTTATGAAAACCGTGTATAACACACTGCTTGCAATACTGTTTATGATAGTATCGCATCCCTTGCCGTTTACGCCGCAAAACCTGACGCTTATGGGCGGAGTAACCATAGGACTGCCCTCCGTCGTGCTTGCGCTCGAGCCTAACGACGACCGTGTAGAAGGCAGGTTTTTACCCAAGGTGCTGCATAACGCGCTGCCGGGAGGCTTAACCGTGTTGCTTGGAGCTATCGCAGTGGTGCTTTGTCACGAATATTTCCTTACAAACCTTACAAACGACCAGGCTTGCACACTGTTTATAATTACGATAACCTTTGTAGGCTTTATGCTTCTGTTTAAGGTGAGTATGCCGTTTAACCCGATACACGCAATTACGTATATCCTTATGATTGTTATATTCGTGTGCTGCTACGCCGTGCCGCTGCCCAACGATTTCCTGCTTAAGATGTTCAATCTCAACAACCATATAACCTGGGATATGGGCAAAGCTATACTCGCCATAAGCGCGGTGCTGTTGCCTGTGTATGTGGGAATGAGCTTTGCAATGAAATTCTTTAAGAAAAAGCACGGCGAGGTTTGGGAGCGCAGATTTGAAAGACTTGACGCAAGAATGAGAGTTAAGCTTAAATAACGTGCCCGAAGCTTTAAGATTAGAGCTAAACAAAGAAAGACGACGTCCTTTGTAAAAACAAAACAAATTATAAACGGAGCATTGCAAGCGCAATGCTCCGTCTTTTTACAGTAAAAGCTTATTATTTATTATTAACCTTTTGCTCGGTTATATCTTCCGCCGCCTCTGCGCGCGAGAGTACCTCCGTTCCGCTCACGTCGTTTACGCCGAGCATTGCAGCCTGCTCTACCGCATTTGAATCCGCCTCGCTATCGCCGTCAATTTCCAAAATATCGGTTGCCTCGGAATTTACAACGCTCTCGCCGTCCGCGCCGTCGCTACCGCAATCATCGCCATTGCCGCCGTTAGCGTTTCCGTTATCGACGTCGTCGCCGTTTTCCGCCGCCCTGCGCAAAGCAAGCTCCTCGCGCATAAGCTTCTTTGTCTTTGCGTCTATCTTGTAGAAGAACATCACAACGGAGCTTGCAAGCATACAAAGTCCCGGCAACAGGAAGTATATCGCCCACGCTTTATTCTGCATAGCGTTTGTGACGTAGGTTGAAATTACCTGTCCCTGCTCTATAGTGCCGAAATAATCCGCGGAATTATAGCCAATCGCGCCGATAAACAGCAAGCCGAGCGACACAGACAACGCGTTTGACAGCTTATTGGACATAGAAAGAATTGCAAACTGAGTACCCTCGGTGCGCCTGCCCGTTTTCCACTCCTGATAATCCACTATATCGGCGGTCATAACCATAGGCAGATATCCGTTAGGACCGTAGGCAAAGCCAAGGAAGAACTGATAGATGAAAATCGCCCATATCGAACGCAACGGATTTCCGCCGAAAACGTACATTAAAAACGCTATAAGGCTCACGGCAAAGCCGTAGAAGCCCGCTATTATAAAATACTTTTTTTCACCGAGCTTTTTATTGATGACGGGGTTTAGCACTATGGTTACCATACTCGATATAGCCGAGGTAAGACCGATAGCCCAGCTGCACTGGTCGCCCGTAAGCACGCCCATACCTATAAAGCTTAAGTCGATGCCCTCGCGTATGAGTATACAGGACGCCTGAACGGCAATGCCAAGACCGATGTTTCTGCCGAAGCCGAGCATAAACGTCAAAAACAACAGCATTATCATCTTATTGTTTTTAAGCTCGCCGAACATCTCCTTGAAGCTCATTCCCGACGATTGCTTAGCCTGATACTGCTCCCTGCCCTTAAAGTACATAAGCAGTTGGAATATAAGCCCGAGTACGGACATAATGACGGCGGTGACAAGATACGTCTGCCAGCTTACGCCGTTGTTATCCTGCATCAAAAGACCTATAAACATTATAAACAAGCCCGGACACGCAAGCGCTACGGAGCGCAGAGTATTTGCCATACCCGCGGCGTTATTGGTATCGTTGGTATTGTTTGTAACAAGCGACAGTGTGCCCGATACGGGAATATCCGCCATAGTCATACTGACGTTCCAAAGTATCATTATTATGGTTATATAGATGTATTTACCCACCGTTGCGCCCGCAGAGCTGCCAAACGGAATAAACGCAAACGACAGCGTAGTGAATACCGTAAGAGGAAACGCCGACATCAAAATCCAGGGGCGCATCTTGCCCGCCTTGAAATTGGCGCGGTCGATAAGATTGCCGATTACGAAATCCGCAATGATGCTTATAAATTTAGCCGCTAAAATGATGATTGCAATCGCAATTAAATCCGCTTCTAAAATCTTGTTGAAGAACTCCGCCTGATAGCTGTTTACAAGACCTATTGCAAAGTTTATGCCCATAAGTCCAAGCGCGTACAGCCACATATTGCCCGTAAGTCCGATAAATCGCTTTTGCGGCTTCTGATTGATTAAATTAGTCATAAATTCCCCCGACGTCCTGAAAGACGTTTACATTATATACATAACGGCTAATATAATTCAATAAGTAATTTAATAATTTTTTAAGGAAGTACTATTTAAACGTATCTTCTCCGTTATAAACAGGCAAATGGACACGTCCGCTATCGTCGGATAATATAATACTCACGTCGGATAAGTATTCCGCAATTCTCTCAATATATTTACCTGCTATATTTTTACGTTCTTCTATTTGTAGTTCAACCGGCTTCCAATACTCGCACGCTAAGCATTTTGATATATGCTTCTTCTTTAATGCCGAGCTTAACTCCATACAAATACAATGTCCGTCTGTCGGCATTTTATGAAAATATCCTCTCATACTTTTAATATAATAAGCAAAAAAATATTTACAATTCTGACAGCGTTTTTCTTCCATAATGCACCTCTATTTACTAAAATTAATTGTTTTAAAACTTTATGTAAATTAGTCATATTTGTATATTACTCTAATTACGAAAATTTTACTTGACATTCTCGAAAGTCGAGAATAAAACATTTAAATTAAAACTCCAACAATAAAAGGCACTTTTGCAGACCGCCAATTTACTTTCAGTAAATAACGGTAAACAAAAGTGCCTTTAACTAAGTATTTCTTTTATTATACGGTTTTGCCGTACGCCATTTTCAAACGCTTCTCGCCCGACAATATCGTCTTTCTAATCCTTATATTTTGCGGAGTTACCTCAAGCATTTCATCCTCGTTTAAAAACTCAAGCGCTTCCTCAAGGCTCATCTTGCGCGGCGAATTCAGTCTTAACGCCTCGTCCGAGCCTGCCGCGCGCATATTTGTAACGTGCTTGCGCTTGCATACGTTTACGCGGATGTCCTCGTTTTTGGGAGATACTCCGACAACCATTCCCTCGTAAACCATAGTTTGCGGAGTTATAAACAGTTGACCTCTCTCCTGCGCGTTGAAAAGCCCGTAGGTTGCCGCTTCGCCCGTTTCGTAAGCAACAAGCGACCCCGTAAATCTGCGCGAAATTGCACCCTTGTACGGCGCGTAGCCGTCAAAAAGCTGGTTCATTACGCCCTCACCCTTGGTATCTGTCAAAAACTCGTTTTTAAATCCGAACAGTCCGCGCGACGGTACTGTAAACTCCATTTTCATACGGTCGCCCGACGGATTCATTGTGACAAGCGTTCCCTTGCGTACGCCCATCCTCTCTATCACCGCTCCCACGCTGTCGTTAGGCACGTCTATATACAGCCTCTCCATAGGCTCGCACTTCTCGCCGTCTATCTCCTTAAAGATGACCTTAGGCGTTCCCACACCGAACTCGTAGCCCTCGCGGCGCATTGTTTCAATCAGTATCGAAAGATGCATTTCGCCTCTGCCGCATACCTTAAAGGTATCCGCGCTGTCCGTCTGATATACTCGCAGAGACACGTCCTTGAGCGTCTCCTTAAACAGCCTTTCGCGCAGATGCCTCGAGGTTACGTATTTGCCCTCCTTGCCCGCGAACGGACTGTCGTTTACGCAGAAGTTCATTTCAATGGTAGGCTCGCCTATTTTTACAAACGGCACGGGGTCTATCTTGGACGGCGAGCAAATCGTATTGCCTATCGTTATCTTTTCAATTCCGCTGAAGCACACTATGTCGCCTACGTTAGCCTTTTCTACGGGAACGCGCTTAAGTCCTTCTATCTGAAACAGGTTTACTATTTTGCTCTTATACGGAGAAATTCCGCTATGATAATCGCAGACGATAACCTCTTTTGCCATATCAACGCTGCCGCGCTCTATTCTGCCTATGCCGATACGTCCTACGTAATCATTGTAATCTATAGCGGACACAAGCAGCTGAAGCTCGCCGTCCGCGTCGCCCTCGGGCGCGGGAATGTATTCTATAATCGTATCGAACAGCGGCTTAAGGTCGGTACCCGGGACGTTATAATCCTTTGTGGCTGTGGCGTTCTTGCCCGAGCAATATAGAATGGGACTCATAAGCTGCTCGTCGGTTGCGTCAAGGCTGAGCAACAGCTCAAGCACCTCGTCGCCCACCTCGCTGAGACGTGCGTCGGGTCTGTCCATCTTGTTTACGACTATTATAATCTTCAAATCCAAGGCGAGCGCCTTTTCCACCACAAAGCGCGTTTGCGGCATTGGACCTTCCGCCGCGTCCACAAGCAGTACGACTCCGTTTACCATTTTCAAAACGCGCTCAACCTCTCCCGAAAAATCCGCGTGTCCGGGAGTATCAACCACGTTTATCTTTACTCCGTTATAATGTATGGACGTGTTTTTTGCAAGTATGGTTATTCCGCGCTCGCGCTCGAGGTCGCCCGAGTCCATTACGCAGGTGGCTACTTGCTGATTCTCCCTGAACGTGCCGGATTGCTTAAGCATTCCGTCCACAAGCGTGGTCTTGCCGTGGTCTACGTGCGCGATTATCGCTATGTTTCTTAAATCATCTCTTACCATATTTGCCTTCTTTTGCGGTAGCTCCGCAACCTGTATACTATAAAACTCGGTTATTTTATCATACTTTATTCATATTTGGCAAACTCCTTAAGCTACAATGCCAAAATTATCGTATTTTTTTGCGTTATGGGTTGAGATTTCGGCGGCATATGTTATAATGCTTGCGGGGTATTTATGAAAAGTTTAACCGAATTGTATAAAATAGGCAGAGGTCCTTCAAGCTCTCACACTATGGGACCCGAAAAAGCCTGTAAGCTGTTTGAGGAGCGCAATCCAAATGCCTCCGCTTTTAAAGCCGTGCTGTACGGCTCTCTTGCGCAGACGGGAAAGGGACACGGCACGCACACAGTCATAAAAAAGACGTTTAAAAAGCCCGTGGAAATCATATTTGACGCGACTACCTCCGTGCCTCATCCCAATACTCTCGACCTTTGCGCGCTCGACGAAAACGGACAGGTTACCGATTTCTGGCGCGTTTTCAGCGTAGGCGGAGGCGCAATAAAAATCGACGGCGAAAGAGCTGCCGAAACTCCCGATATATATCCTCACCGCAGCTTCGGCGAGATAAGAGATTATTGCGAGGAAAACAATTTAAATCTACTGCAATACGCGATTAAATTCGAGGGAGAGGATATAATTTCTTACTTTGCTAAGGTCTGGAGCGCAATGCAGAAATCCATAATCAAAGGACTATCCAAAAACGGAGTTCTGCCCGGCGGACTTAACACCGAGCGCAAAGCAAAAAAGCTATTCGAGCCCGAGCTTGAAAAGGAGAGTCCCGAAACCCACGAAAACCGTCTTGTCTGCGCATACGCCTTTGCTGTTGCGGAGCAGAACGCAAGCGGAGGCACGGTAGTCACCGCCCCGACCTGCGGAGCCTGCGGAATAGTTCCCGCAGTGCTTTATTACGAGCAGCATAAGCACGGCTTTTCGGACGAGGACATTTACCGCGCGCTTGCTGCGGCGGGAATAGTAGGCAACGTAGTTAAAACCAACGCGTCCATAAGCGGAGCGGAGTGCGGCTGTCAGGCGGAGTGCGGCACTGCGTGCAGTATGGCTGCCGCGGCGGTTGCGGAGCTGTTCCGCCTCGACCTCGGACAGATTGAATACGCCGCAGAGATTGGTATGGAACACAACCTCGGACTTACCTGCGACCCCGTAAACGGACTTGTGCAAATCCCCTGCATCGAGCGCAACGCCGTCACCGCTATGCGCGCTCTGAACGCGGTGGAGCTTGCCACATTCCTCACTCCGTCGCATAAGGTGTCCTTCGATACGGTCGTAGACACTATGTATCAGACCGGCAGAGATTTAAATAAGAATTACCGCGAAACCTCCGAAGGCGGTCTTGCGAAAACCTTTTTTAAATATCGCAGATTGCGCAGAAAAAAGAAACAGAAATGAAACGCATACTTATGATTGCAACGGGAGGCACGATAGCCTCCAAAAATAACGGCGACGGACTTACTCCCGCGCTCACATCGCGCGAGCTGCTTGACTGCGTGCCCGAAATAGCGGAGCTTTGCAGGGTTACGACGCTTCAGCCCTTCAACCTCGACAGCACAAATATAGGTCCCGAGCATTGGCTTGAAATGGCTGAAATTATCGAGCGCAACTATAGCACGTACGACGGCTTTGTAATCACGCACGGCACGGATACTATGGCTTACACCGCCGCCGCGCTGTCATATCTCATCCAAAACTCTCCCAAGCCGATAGTGCTGACAGGCTCGCAGAAATCCGCCTATTTAAGAGATACGGACGCACGCCGAAATCTTGCCGACGCATTTGCTTTCTGCGCGGACAACGATGCGTTTGGAGTTCACATAGTTTTCGACGGAAACGTAATTCTCGGCACTCGTGCAAAAAAAACGCGTACGCACAGCTATAACGCTTTCTCAAGCGTAGACTACCCCAATACCGCGATTATGCGCGACGGCAAGCCCTTTTACTATATCAAGGAAAACAAAGGCAAGCCCGAATTTTATCATTCGTTAAACAATAAGATTTTTGTGTTGAAAATGATACCCGGGCTTAAGGCGGACATATTCGACTATCTGGAAAACAGCTGCGATGCGCTTATAATCGAATCCTTCGGAACAGGCGGCTTGCCCGACTACGGCGACGGCGAATTTTTTGCAAGACTGAAAAAGTTTTTAGAGCTTGGCAAAACCGCGGTTCTCACCACACAGGTTGAGCGCGAAGGAAGCTCCCTCGACACCTATGAGGTGGGACGCAAGCTGCTTAAATGCGGACGTGTGCTTGAAGCGCGCTGTATGACGCTCGAATCCGTTGTAGCCAAGCTTATGTGGATTTTATCCTTTGCCGAAACCAATGAGATTGAACGACTGTTTTATACCCCGATAGGAAAAGATATTTTTTAAGATTATATTACTTGACGTTATAAAACAAGCGGCGAATCTGCCGCTTGTTTGTATTATAAATTTACATTCAAACTAATTTAACAAAATCAAATATATTTAAATTGCTTTAAATATTGTTTACTTGGTGCCGAACAAACGGTCTCCCGCGTCACCAAGGCCCGGAACGATATAGCCGTTTTCGTTAAGTCCTCTGTCAAGCGTGGATATATAAATTTTTACGTCTGGATGCGCCTTTGCAACAACCTCTATTCCCTCAGGCGCTCCGATGATATTCATAAGTCTTATTTCCTTGCATCCGCGTTTTTTAAGAAAATCTATTGCCGCAACCGCGCTTCCTCCCGTGGCAAGCATCGGGTCAAGCAGTATGGCTATACTGCTCTCTATGCAATCGGGCAGCTTGCAATAGTATTCGTGCGGCTCGAGAGTTTCCTCGTCGCGATAAAGCCCGATATGTCCCACTCTCGCCGTGGGGAACAGAGTATGCACGCCGTTTACCATACCAAGTCCCGCGCGCAGTATCGGTACGATTGTCACCGCGTCGTCCGCAACCATCTTCTGATTGGTAAGCTCAAGCGGAGTTTGTACCTGCACCGTCTTGGTCGGAACTTCCTTAAACGCCTCGAAAACCATCAGCGTTGTTATCTCCTCAACAAGCTCTCTGAATTTTTTCATATCCGTCTTTTCGTCGCGCAAAATAGCTATTTTGTGCTGTATAAGCGGATGATTGAATATTGTTACGTTTTCATAGTTTTTCATAATAATCTCCGAAATAACTTTTATTGTGAGTAATCGTATTTAATCAAGCAACGATTAAGCCTGTAAACGTTTGCGCGGCAGTCAGTAAAAAATCAAGCCACGGCTTGAGGTTTAAACTTTCCGTTTAAACCTTTGCCGTTTGCATCTATATGCAATCAAAGCATTTCTACTCTGTTTGTCACTACCGCAACCACCAAGCAAAGGTTTCAGGCGAAATACACTCCGGATTTACAACGTTTGTAAAAGTGTTCAGCCTGTAAACGTTTGCGCGGTAGTCAGTAAAAAATCAAGCCACGGCTTGAGGTTTAAACTTTCCGTTTAAACCTTTGCCGTTTGCTTCTATATGCAATCAAAGCATTTCTACTCTGTTTGTTACTACCGCAACCACCAAGCAAAGGTTTCAGGCGAAATACACTCCGAGTTTACAACGTTTGTAAAAGTGTTCAGCCTGTAAACGTTTGCGCGGTAGTCAGTAAAAAATCAAGCCGCGGCTTGAGGTTTAAACTTTCCGTTTAAACCTTTGCCGTTTGCGCCGATTTTTTACTTAGTGCCGAATACCCTATCCCCCGCGTCTCCGAAAGCCGTAACAATGTAGCCGTGCTCGTTTAACGGAGCGTCCGCATAATGCGCTACAAAAACCTTGATGTCGGGATGCTGTGTTACGACACGCTCTATTCCCTCGGGAGCGGCTATCAGACAAAGCAGCTTTATATTTTTAAATCCGCGTTGCTTTATCATCTCTATCGCCGCCGCCGCGGAGCCGCCCGTAGCAAGCGCAGGGTCCACAACTATGCACTGTCCGTCCACGCAATCCATAGGCAGCTTGCAATAGTACTCGTGAGGCTCGAGAGTCTGCTCGTCACGGTAAAGCCCTATATGTCCTATCTGCGCGTTGGGGAAAAGCGCGGTAAGCCCGTCTACCATTCCGAGTCCCGCGCGCAGTATGGGAACAATGGCGATTTTATCGTTAATAACAGGCGACATAAACTTGCTCAACGGAGCCTGTATTTCAACCTCAGTCGTCTGCAAATCGCGAAAAGCCTCGTAGCCCATAAGCATAGCAATCTCGGATACGATTTCTCTGAATTCCTTTGTCTTTGTGGTCACGTCGCAAAGATGTGTAATCTTGTGCGCAATGAGCGGATGGTCCATAACCACTACGTTTTTCATAAATTCCTGCATAGTAAACCTCTTAATTTGACGTGTGGCGAGCCATATGGCTCGCCACATTGCACTGTTTATATTTTAGTATAATTATTCCTCGGTGTCAATAGCAAGGTCGGACGCCGCGTCTTTGATTTTCTCGTTTTCCGCGTCTAAGGTCACCGTATTTTCAACAGTGCCGTCCTGCTCCCCGCAAGTCTTTGCTTCTACAGTATTATCGTCAAAAACCGTTGCCGCTTCCGTACCGTCCGAGCCGTCTCCGCCTGCTTCGGCAAGCTTTTCCTTTTTGGTCTTGGAGTGAGTAAATATGTTTATAAGCACGCCGACGATAAGCGCAACCGCAAGCGACGTTATCTGAACCGCAGGATTGCCCGTAAGCTTGTTTGTGCCAAAGTTAAGCGTAATTCCGCCTATGCCTATAACGAGTATTGCCGCAACGGGATAAAGATTTTTATGGTCGTTGAGGTCTACGTCGCGCAGCATATTCAATCCGCTTACCGAGATAAATCCGTAGAGAGCAATGCACGCGCCGCCGATTACGCACTTGGGAAGCATATTGATAATAGCAACGAAGGGCGAGAAGAACGATATAACCATACATCCGATAGAAGCAATCAAGATTGTGGACGTCGACGCGTTTCTTGAAAGCGCCACACAGCCTATGGACTCGCCGTAAGTAGTGTTTGCACAGCCTCCGAAGAATGCACCCACTGCCGAGCCTACGCCGTCTCCAAAGAGAGTGTTGTGAAGACCGGGGTCGGTAAGAATATCCTTGCCTACTATGTTGGAAATGTTTTTATGGTCGGAAATATGCTGAGCAAGCTCTACAACCGCAATAGGAATAAACAGTAAAGCCAAATTGCCTATAGCCGCACCGTCAAGAACAAAGTTTCTTGTTATTGTATCAATGCCTGCAATAATTTTACCATCCGCATCAACAGCACTATAAGTCAATCCCTTGGTCATAATTCCTTCAAGGAATGTAAATTTAGGATAATCAAGGAAGCTTCTAACATCAACGGGGTCAAAACATTTGACTATAGGTGAAAAATCAACTATACGCAATATGTTTTGAGCATTACTTCCGTTTGGAGCAGCATAACTGAATGCTGTAAAAAAGATTGCAACTGCAAAGCCCGCACCTATACCGATAATAAAAGGTATCATCTTAGCGGTCTTTTTGCCTTTAACGGAGGCAACGACTATCATAAAGAAAGTGAATAAACCGATTATAACGGCAAGTATATTGTAATCACTGCCGCCGTTTGCCATAGTCCAACTGCCGGCTGTACCCGCAAGAGAAAGTCCGATAATAGCGAGGATAGGTCCGATAATTACGGGAGGAAGCAGCTTATGTATCCATTTGGAGCCTACAAACTTGATAACCAAGCCGATAATTACATAGACCAACGCGGCAAACACGACGCCGATAATAAGTCCCCAATATCCGTAATTCGATGCTGCTGTTGCACAAAGTGCTCCAAGGAAAGTAAATGAACTACCGAGGAATACTGGACTTTTAAATTTAGTAAACAGCAAATAAATTATAGTACCAATACCTGCACCAAATAACGCCGCCGCAGGGTCTACAGCCATATGCGCTACATATTTAATAGCACTTTCGCCCTCTCCGACCGTAAACGAAATATCCGTCGAACCGACAAGAATAGGCACAAGCAGCGTAGCCGCCATAATGGCGATAATCTGCTGTAAAGCAAACACTATGTTTTGCTTAAACGGCGGTCTGTCTTTGATATTGTAGACTAATTCCATAACCTTTATCTCCTAACAATAAAATCACGTTGTGCGCGCCTGTACTTTAATCCGCGCCGATAAAAAAACTTGCCCGAGCATAATACGGACAAGGTATAACAGTATAATAAAATTCGGTCGTCATCAATCTTGTCGATATCCCGTATCGCTCTTAAAGATTTATCTAAAGCATAATAGCACCCCGTTAAAGCGAATGTCAAATATATTGCAACAAATATCGACAATTTTTTAATAAAATTTTAATGAAATTTAAAATTGACAAACTGCGGAAAAATGTTCAATAATTAGTTAACACAAAAATGGAGCGCGCAATGAAAAAAATATTGGTAAGCGCCTGTCTTATGGGCTACGAATGCAGATATAAAGGCGACGGCTGCAAATGCGAAAAGGTATTGGAGCTTTCAAAGGACAACATTGTTATTCCCGTTTGTCCCGAACAGCTCGGAGGGCTTTCAACTCCCCGACTGCCTGCCGAAATAGCAGACGGAAAAGTAATTGCACAAAACGGAATCGACGTGACCGCCGAATATAATCTGGGCGCGGATTTTGCGGTAGAAATAGCAAAAGCCAACAAGGTTGACTACTGCGTACTAAAAGCCAACAGCCCTTCCTGCGGAAAAGGCGTTATATATGACGGAACCTTTAGCGGCGCAAAGACAAACGGAAACGGAATAGCCGCCCAAAAGCTTATAAATGCGGGCTTTACAGTTAAAACGGAAAATGAAATCTGATTGCTTATTATTGCATTTATATATAACAAATATAAATGATGTATAGTTTAGGAATATAATATCTTAATAATATAAGAGGGACGAAAAATCGTCCCTCTTATATTATCCTGTTAAATCTTATTTAACCTAATCGCCCTTCCGCCCGTAAGCGTTATCATCTTAACCGCAGGCAGCGTAAAGTCATTGGCTACT
>CAJTNO010000006.1 GCA_910577815.1 uncultured Christensenella sp.
GACGCATACGGAAGTTGGGATATGTCTTTTTGACAGTTCCGTCCTCCTCGATTATAACGGCGTCCACGAAGTCGTCGTCATCCTCGTCGAGAATGCTGTCCCATTCCTCCTCGTCATCGTCAAAATCGTCATCGTCGTCGCGGTCGGCGGCAGCAAGCGCGCTGTTTTGCGCAAGCAATGCGAGCTGAGAACGCATTTCATTCATTTCGGCGGACATCGCCTGCATTTCTGCCGAATGCTCGGCGGACATAGCTTTGATTTCGGCGGCGTGCTCTGCATTGATGTTGCGCAGAGTCTGCGAATGCTCGGCAGCCATATTGCGAAGCTCGTCCGAGCGACCGGAGCGCACCGCGGCGTCGCTCATATCCTGAGTGATGTCTATAAGCCGGTCCTGAAGCTCGGCAATCTGAGCGGTGAGCGCCTTGATTTCCTCGGACTGGTCGTTAGCGGACAAGTCGTCGTTTTTGTTTTGCGACATATCTATGAGCTGCTGTTGGAGCTCGGACATCTTATCGGTGACGGCGCGCATTTCTGCGTTGTGCTGCTCGGCAAGCTCGCGCATTTCGTCGGAGTTGTCGGGTAGGAGAACGCCCTCTACCCTGTCCTGCGACATCTCGATAAGCTGCTGCTGAAGCTCGGTCATCTTGTCGGTGACGGCGCGCATTTCTGCATTGTGCTGTTCGGCGAGCGCGAGCATTTCGTCGGAGTTATCGGGGAGGAGAACACCCTCCACCCTGTCCTCGGACATCTGAATAAGCTGTTGCTGAAGCTGAGCAATCTGAGCGGTGAGGTCGCGCATCTCGTCGGAGTTATCGGGAAGAAGCACGCCCTCCACCCTGTCCTGCGACATAGCGTAAAGCTGGTCCTGAAGGTCGGAGACCTGCGCGGACATATTGCGGATTTCCTCATTTTGCCGGTCGACGATAGCCTTTTGCTCCTCTACAAGAGCGCGCTGCTCCTCGACGAGCGCCTTAAGCTCCTCGTTCTGCTCGGAGGGAGCGGAGAGATACGCCATATCGGGCAGCATCTGCTGAACGGCAGGGAGCAAGCCCGCAATGACCTTTTGGACGAGCAAATCGCCGTTGTCGATGCTGGCATAAGGAATATCGTCCGCCTGATTGCGTCCCATAAGGTTGGCGAACATCAGCTTCATCGCCTCGTCGCGCTTGGACTGCTCCTCATCGCGGCGCGCCATTTCCTGACGGTAACGCTCCTCGCGCTCGGCGGCTTCGCGGCGGCGCTCCTCCATTTCGAGGCGCATAGCCTCGAGGATAGCGGAATTATCGCCCGCGGCGGGCGCGGCAACCTGAGAAATGCGCTCGGTGAAAGCGAGCTGACGCGCCTCCTGCGCCTCCTCTCTTGCAAGCTGCTTAGCCTCGTGAGCCTCGAGCTTGCGCTGTTCGCTGTCCTCGATAGCGGTCTGCTTGGCGAGCTCGGCTTTTTTCCAGCCTCTGCGCGTTATGAGCATAACGAAGAACATAAACACGGTAAAGCCGATTATCGAGAACGCGATTATACTCCAGATTTTGTTGGAGAGATTGAGCCAAACGATGTCTGCGGCAAATATGGGCAGCAGCGCGGAATATGTCTTAGCGTTTAGCCTCTTAGCCTCGCCCTTGGCTTTTTTGCGGCGGCTGCCGTACTGCAAAGTCTTTATAAGGAATATGAGGCTCAGCAGAATAGCGACCGCAGAGGATGCGACCTGCCAGAGCGGGAAATTATTTTTTATGAGGTTATCGAAGAAATCCTTGATTTTGTCTATGACGTCGCTGCCGCCACCGGAAGGATTATCTCCATCGGGAGGATTATCGCCTCCGGGGTTATCGGGATTGTCGGGGTCCTCGGGGAAGAACGGATTTTCGGGGTCCAATGGGTCGTAGAGCTGCTCGTTTTCGGAAACGGTAAACTCAATCCAGTCGGTCTCGAAATAGTTGTCGTCGCCGAAGGCAACCTTAAACTTATAGTTATTTCTATCTCTTATGAGCGCGCGAACCTTATAGGAATTGCCGGGCACAAGCTGAGCAAAGGCAATGACGTTGCCGTCGAGGTCGGCATACTCGTAGAGGATGCCGGGGACGTCGGCGTACTGAATATCGAGGCAAGGCGGATTGCGGGAGGTTATCCAGGAGGAGTTGTCAATCTCGCGCGGGACAATCTCGAAGTCGATAATCGCCTTTCCGCCCTGCACGTTGTCGCCCGTGAGATAGAAGCCGCTTACGCCCGACTTTATTGCGATTTCGGCGGTGTAAAGTCCCACGTTTGAGGGCGCGGCGGATAAAGAGCCTGTAGCTCCTCTGTCATAATAAATTATATCGAACTTATCCTTGCCTATAGTGCCCTCGAGAATATCGATGACGACATTCTGCTGTTTGCCGTTGTAGGTCAAGGTCTTGTTTTTGACGTCGATTTTGACAGCCTCGGCAAACTGACCGAACTCGAAGTGCTGCGAATAGACGTCGGGAAGAATGTAATTGTTTGCGTAATCGTCGTTGATGAAAACGGGCTTGACCTTGTAGAATTTACGGAGGTTTTCGATAAGCTCCATTTCGTCGAGAGTCAGGAATACGGAGCTGTCCAGAATAGAACCGCTTGCGTTGGTTTCGTAAAAATGGTATGCGATAACGCCCTTGTCGTCCTCGAGAACGTAGGACACAAAGTCGTTGCCGTTTTTATCCTGCAAGGTCTTTTTGACCCACTTAATCTGAATTGTTGCCTTAACGACGCTCCAATCCTTTTCCCACTCGAAATCGGCAAGGTCGCCGCTCGGCTTAAACACGTAGGTGTCGGGATTGCCCTGCACGGGCAAGAGGTAGTTGTCGGCATACTCGGCGCCGAGCGTAAACTCAACCGAAGCCTTGCCCGTATCGCCCACGGTGTAGCCGGTGTTGATGCCGCCGTAAACGGCAAGCAAGCCCTCGGGCAAGGTGGAGGAATTAAGCACGCATTCGATGCCGCCGGGAGTGTACGGAAGCTTGCCGTCGTGCTGCCATTTTATGCCCGACAAATCGAACTTGGCTTTTTGCACAGTCCAGGTAATCTTGTACTGAGTAGTACTGCTGCCGTCGCTGAGCCACACGGTGGTGACGTAGGTATCGGCGTTTATGCCTAAATTGTAGTTATCGGAATTGGCGGCAGTGGTTTCATAGCCGTCCAGACCGTAGCCCTCGTCAACAAAATAGTCGGTGGGCGGAATTACGGTAAACTTGTACTCCTTGCCGTCGTAAACAATGGCGTCGCCGGCAAACGTAACGTTTGTCTGCGTGGTGGCAACGTCCATATACTGATTGTAAACGGACTGTCCGTCGCAGTACAGCTGCCAGGTTATCATAGTGCGCACGCCGTCCTCAACGCTGAGCGTGGTGACAGACTCCTGCTGTACGGCGTAGCTCTTGCCGTCGTCCGCGCTTTCGTCAATCTCGGCTACAAGCGTGTAACGCGAGCCGTTTACAAGGTTTTTAAAGTTGAGGTCAACCTGAAGCTCGCGCGTGTTGCCGTCTATCGTCGCCGAGCCTACGGGACGGCGTATGCCCCTTTCGGGCACGGCGTAAATGTTTATAACTATCTGTCTGCCGTCGTGTACCTTGCTGTTTGCGTCCACCCTTATGTTTGCGGGATAACGCTCCACCGTTCCGCTCGTAAGCGAAGTGCCGCCCACAAGGTCGGTCAGATTGAGCTTGACGGTTGCAGGCACAACCTTAAAGGTTAGCTTTTTGCTTGGGTCGTTAAACTTAAAATTGTTTGCCGCGTCGCCCGTCAGCGCGACGTTAAGGGCGTAATCGCCCACGTCCTTAGCATAGACGTCGCCGTAATCGGTTATGCGCACGTCCGCGTATTGGGACGTGCTCGGCTTGGTTATGCTGAGGCTGTCGGCGTACTGCTCGTCCAGAATAACGGCAAAATGAACCTCGGCGCCGCCTGCAAACGGCTGCTCCGAGCTTCCCTCCCATTCGGGAAAATCAATGGTTTTTTGAGTAATGGTGATTGTAAAGGTCGCGTCGCGCGAAGTCGAGCCTCGCCATCGCGCGGTTGCCGCGGTGCTCGAGCCGGTTGAATAGTTCTTCAGCCGCATTACGACCTCGTACTTGCCCGCGTTTTTAATTATCGCGCTTGACGGCGACAGCGCCGTCTGCTTGCCGCTCACGTCGGTGTACTTTATGGTACTTATTTCTACTACGTTCGCGTTACCGTGCAACGTCTCGTCATACCAAGCGGCTTGGTCGCCGCTTTTAAGGAGAGTGGAAAGGTCGGCTTCTACCCCTGTATATTCAAACGTCGTGCTTCCCGGCTGCGGGATTTGAGTGTCCTTAACCTTGCTGTTCGGCTCGTCCCCCGTCGCGCTCAGCGCGACAGATGTCAGATTGAGATGAAGCGCAGGGCGCACAGCGTAAGCAGTCGAGGAGGTCGCACTAAGTTTGCCCCCAGGGGCGGTCAAATACCTAGCGTCCGCCGCATTACCAGTATTGCCGGAACGCAGCCACGAAATACCGCTCGACTTAAGTATTGCGTTCCCGTTGGGAATACCCCATAGGCTCGTTCCAAGGTCTGTGCCGCTATTGTAATAGCCTGTCTCCGTCAGGCTTGGCAGCCATAAATAGTCGTCTTTCCACTCGTAGTAACGAGTGTTGTCGACTACCTGGTTCATATTTGTACTTCCGTTGACATACCAACCTTTGCCGCCCCCGGTGTGCGTGAGGTTTATGTTCGGTCCCGTCACGCCGTCCGTGCCGTTGCCCCAAGCTTCGTTGGGACAAAGATACGGCGTACCCGTGCCGTTATAGCTCCATACCCAGTTCTCCGCGCGTTGATATTCTACCTGCGACGGTGTTGCCAAAAATTCGATAAGACTTGTATTTTTAGCGGCGGTGCTTGCAAGCGCACTGTTTGACATCGTAAACTTTGCGTAAGGATTTGCTACTCTATTGGCTGCGCTCACCGTCGTCTGCGCAGTATAGCTATTAGCATACTGCGTGCTTGCGTTGTTTATGTTGCCGTTGTTTAGCGTTTCTATTCTTATTCTGCTTGCGCCGTATTCGTTTGCGGCATACGTCTGATTGGTCGCCGTATGGCTTGTGCCGCCAAACGACCACGGCTTAGTTCCCACCGCCGCGTCGTTTTCCGCCATCCAAAGCGTAGCTATAAGGTCGCCCGCTCTGCCGCCGTTGCTCGAATTTGCATTGGTGTTGGTCGTAAGATATACGATATTCCACTTGTATCCGCCAAGCTCAATCGTTATCGGGTTACCGCCTGCTATCTCGCTGAAGTTTATCGAATGGTCCTGTACGTTGTTATTCCAGGCGGCGTTGGTGCTTGTACCCGTGGTTGTACTTGAGGACTCCTGCACCTTCTTTAAAACCTTGCTGTACGTACCCGTGCCGCTGACGCCCAGAATTGCGTCGTAAAGCGCCGCAAGTACTTCGCCGTCAAATACCTTGCCGTCGGTGCGCGTCGCGTAATCAGACAGCGTAAGCGAGCCCAAAGAGGTGGGTACGGAGCCGGCTACGTATGCGTTTGACGTCCTTGCGCCAAAAGAGATAATAGCGCTTGCCATCACAAACGCCATAATCAGCACGAATATTGTAAAAAATTTCGCTTTCCTTTTGTATGTCACTGTCAAACCTCTCTCACACCCTATCGAATGTACCGTATTTATGTAAAGCAATTTTCAGCCTTGCCGTAACGGTTGTGTTTTTTTCCATAATTTAGCCCGAAAAACGTACATATAATATTATGTTCTACGTACGCATTCGATTATAATACACAATAATTTTATGTAAACAACCCAAATTTGTCAACGTATTTTGCATTTTTGCTCAAAAAACAGCGTTTTTATGCGCATTTTTAACTTTTATACATTGCAAATTTTACTTATTTTTCCGCAATATACATAGAACATAATATTCTATGTACGTTACAAAAAATTCCTGCGATTTTAAATTCCTATTACTATGTAATAGGAATTTATTTTCATTTATGCAAAAAATTGCATATTAAAATTAGGGATTTTCCCTAATTTTATTTTTCTTTTCAAATCTCACCCTTTTTTGCAAATCCGCATACAATGCTTATCCCCCGTTATTTTTTAAAAATCCATTTAAATCTTAAAGCTTAATTTAATTCAAAGACTAAAAAACTGCAATTTTATATATGATTATATTATTTATAATCTAACCCTGTTCGTAATAGTATGAATAATCTATACCCTTCAAAAATACTTCACGGTTATTTATATCGTCGGTCAACGCATTACAAATCAACTCATAAATGTCGACAGCCCTTTTAAATTGCTTTTACTAATTCCTATAAATATAACCGTAATAATAAACAAATCAATTTCTTGGACGGTTCTTGAACGCTTTCTTGAACACATCGCACAAACAAAACAATGTTTCAAGTATTTAAAGAGGTTGTTCCTTCCCGGATATGCAATCGATTCAATTTAATAATAAAATTAAAATTTTCTTATCAAAATCGCTTGTTTAAGCAAAAATTTTGTAGTAATATAACTATGCTAATCCGCTTGGGGGTGTGGCTCAGTTGGTAGAGCGATGCGTTCGCAACGCATAGGCCAGGGGTTCGAGTCCCCTCATCTCCACCATTACGGGGGTATACGCACACCCCGCTGAATTAGAAACCGAATTGTCGGTTTCTTTTTCTTTTGCGCTGTTTTCGTTCTCGCCGTCGTTGCCGTCGGGGTAATCGGGGAAAATCAAGTTCAAAAGCAGTTCGTTTTGCTGTTCGCCTTTTAAGTTGAAAATGACTTTCATTTTATCGTCGTAAAGCAATACCCGATAAATAAATGTGTCGATTAGGTCTTTGCGGTTTTTCGTCTTGGAATAGTCCAACGTGCGGAAATGCTGTAACCACTTGCGAATGTCCGCATAGGTGTAATTGATTTGCAACGCCTTTTCGCTCTCTATGGTATCGTTCAGTTCCTTGTTTTCGCTCTCTAACTTTTCGATTTGCGCTAAAATCGTGTCCGCGATTTTGCCGAGCATAAGGGCTTGCATAAGGTTGTTAATCGCCTTTTGGTTGTCTGCGACTAAACTTTCAAGCCGTTTTATTTCGCTGTCGTTGCGCTCCGCTTGTATAAGCATATATGTTTCGGCGGCGATTGTGTCTATAAATTCGTCCGTCAAAACGCCGTGCGGGTTTTGCTCCGTGCCGTTGCCTACAATGGCGGCTATGATTTCGTCCTCAATAAACTGCTTGCGTATAGTCCGCTTGTCGCAAACGCTTTTCGTAACGCCTACGCACTTGTAGTAGTGATGTATCTTTTTGCTTTTGCTCGTGGACGATATGCCCGTCATTTTATTGCCGCACTTGCCGCAAATGAGTTTGTCCGACAAAAGATATTCGACTTTCGCTTTGCCGCGAGAGGGCGCGGCGGCGTATTTCTCTAACACCTTTTGTACGTCTGCAAAAAGCCCGTCGTCAATCAGTTGCGGTATTCCGCCGTCGATTTCCTCGCCGTGAAAAATGTACTTGCCCAAATACCGACGATTTGAAAATATGCTGTTAAAACTGTTTTTGCCCCACTTGCCGCCCGTTGCGGTGGGTATTCCGCGCTCGTTCATATAACGGGCGATTTGCGCGTAATTGTAGCCGCCCGCTAACATTTCAAACATTCGTCTAACGATGGGCGCGGTTTCTTCATTTATGACATAATCTTTCTTTTCGTCAATCTTATAGCCGAGTGGCACTTTGCCGCCGAAAAACTTACATTTCGAGGCTGATATTGCGATGCCGCGCTTTATCTTCTGCGACAATTCCGCGCTGTAATATTCCGCCATACTTTCAAGTACGCCCTCAATCAAAATACCGCTCGCGTCGTCCGTGATATTCTCTTTTGCCGAGAGTACGCGAACGCCGTTTTTCTTTAACTTGGCTTTGTAGGTCGCGCTGTCGTATCTATTACGGGCGAAACGGTCTAATTGATAGACAACGACAAACTGAAAGCCTTTGCGCTTGCTGTCCTCAATCATTTGTAAAAATTCGGGGCGTTTGTCCGTCGTTCCCGTCAAGGCGCGGTCTATGTACTCGTGAACAATGCGCAAGCCGCTACGCTCTGCGAAAGCGTAACATTCTTTGAGTTGCCCCTCAATGCTTTGCTCGTTTTGTGCGTGTGAACTGAAACGTGCATAGATAACTGCGTTTTTCATTGTGTTTTGCTCCTTTGCGCGGTCTTGGTCGGACTGCGGCTTAAAAATTTTGTTGTTCGCTTTGGTGCTTACCGTCTTAACCAGCCAAAAATGCCGCCGCAGGCAAATTGTCAAGGGTTTGCGCCGTAGGCGACGACGGTTTTATGCCTAACGGGAGATAAATCGTCGCCCTTTACAATTTGTCAAGGCGGCGTATTCTGTCCCTAGACGGTAAGCACAAGCGAACACAAAAACTATAAAATACTTAAAAAATGGATTATCTTTTATTCAGCACATTTTCTAAACGTGTAAAATCATTTGCGGAACACGGTTGTCGTACCTTATTGATTGCGTATAGTTCAATACCGAATTTATACATTTCAATGACAGATTTACATAGTTTGTTGCCGAGTTCAGTCAAAGAATATTCAGTTTTAGGTGGCACTACGGGGTAAAGTACACGGCTTATTATGCCGTCGCTTTCAAGTTCTTTTAATTGTTCAGCAAGCATTTTTGGCGTTGCTTTTACAAGTTTTGCAAGTTCACTATAACGCAAAGTTCTATCAAACAAATAATAAATAATATCTAATTTATATTTGCCGCCTATAACTGCAATAGTTGCGTCTAACGGGCAACTGCAAGACATCAAAATATCAATATTCATAAAAAACCTCCTTATACTTTCTAAAAGGTAAGTATAGTACTTAAAAGTGCGTTCTTGACAAAATGAAAGTATAGATTTATTATAGTAGCAGACAAGTAATTTGTCAATATTTTTATGGAGGTTTCTATGGAGTTCATAGAATTAGCAAAGTCGCGCTATTCAGTGCGCTCGTTCTCTGATAAACAAATCGAGAGTGAAAAACTGAATAAGATTTTAGAGGCGGCAAAAATTTCCCCGACGGCGGCAAATCAACAACCTCAAAAAATTTATGTTTTGCAAAGCGAACAGGCAATTCGGAAAATAAATTCCGTTTGTCAATGTATTTTTGGGGCACCGACTGTAATTATAATTACGGCAGACGAAACAGAAACGTGGAAAAATCCGTTTTCTAAAAATTATAACACGGGCGATATTGATTGTAGTATAGTATGTACATATTTAATGTTACAGGCTTGGGAATTAGGCATAGGTTCTTGCTGGGTAGGCTATTTTGATTTAGCAAAAGTGGAAAAGGCTATGAATATTCCCGATAACGAAAAAATCGTTGCAATTTTACCGCTTGGCTATCCGTCTGAAAGCGCAAAGCCGTCGCCTATGCATTATTCTCGCAAAGAGTTAAAAGAAACGGTTAAATATTTGTAATAAAAAATGGTGCTTGACATTAAGCACCATTTTTTGAAACTATGAATTAAGCAATTCTTTTATTTCTTCTTCCGAATAAGGGCATACATAATCAGAACACAAATGAGTTTGGCTCCACATCATCATTTGCGTTAAAACGGGAACAAAACTTTTGCCGAGTTCTGTCAAAGTATATTCTACTTTCGGCGGAATTTCTTTATAAATTTCGCGGTGTATAAATCCGTCGTCCTCTAATTCACGCAACTGTTTTGTTAAGGTCGATTGCGTGATACCGTCCATTCGGCGTAATAATTCGCCAAAACGTTGCACTTTATAAAAAGCGATATACCAAAGAATAAGGAATTTCCATTTACCGCTTAAAACGGCTTGCAACGTATTCATAGGAACACACCGCGCCATTACTTCTCTTTTTCTAAACTTGTTATCTGTCATATTAACTCCTTTTTTTCATTATAGCGTATTAAGAAAAGTAAGTCAAACCTATTAGTATCATTTTTGATAGTACTACTAAATAAAGACAGTACTTGTGTTTCAATACTATTATGCTTTATAATAAAGAAAAACAAAAGGACGGTATTTTATTTATGCACTACACGGGAACAGTTTGGCGTCCACCTTATGAGGCTTGGTCGGCTCTATTGCAAGTTACAGCGGGTTGTACACACCATAAATGCAAATTTTGCACATTATACGAAGATATACCTTTCAAATTCAAAATGTCGCCTATTGACGAGATAGAGGACGATTTGAAAGAGTTGTGTTATTTTACCCCCGACGTAACGAGAATGTTTTTAGTCGGAGCAAATCCGTTTGTATTATCAACGGAAAAATTACGGCAAATAGCATATTTATCTAAACAATATCTTGACCGATTAAAAACTATCGGCTGTTTTGCGCGTATAACCGACATAACGCCGAAAAGCGTTGACGAGTTAAAACAGTTACATAGTTGCGGTTATAACGGAATTACAATCGGCGTTGAAACAGGCGACGACGAAGCACTGTCTTTTATGAATAAGGGCTATTCTTCTGCCGATATTTTAGAACAATGCCGCAAACTCGACGAGGCTGGGCTGGAATATAACTTTTTCTATCTTACGGGTATTTACGGCAAAGACAAAAGCAAGCAAGGCGTTGAAAATACATTGAAAATATTTAATCAATTAAACCCAAAAATCGTCGGCGCGTCAATGTTGACAATTTACCCTACGTCAGAATTATACGGCGAAATTCAAAACGGAAATTGGACGGAAGAAAGCGAAACGGAAAAATACGAAGAATTAAAAATGCTTGTACAAGGTTTAGATATTAAAACACATTTTGCCGCTTTGGGAGCATCAAACGCAATTCAACTACACGGAAGTATTCCAACCGATAGAAAAGAGTTAATAACTACTATCGACAACTTTCTAAACCGTTTTGGGGAAAGCGAATTAAAACAATATAGAAAGAATTTGAAACACCTATAAACAAGTATTTTTTATGGAAAAAGAAATAGAAAACAATAAAGCAAAACTTTATTATGCGTGTTGCCCTCATTGTAAAACCGTACTCGTGCAAGCACAGAACGGTATGGACGGCTATATAAAATGTCAAAAATGTGATAAATATATACATATCATAATTCGCAACGGAACTGTAACAACCAAAACAAAATCATAACTATGGAACGCTTGGAAACGAGCGTTCTTTTTCTATATAAAAAGCCTTTATACGACAAAGGCTTTTATTTTATACTTTCACGGTTTTGTTACACTCTACATAGGCGCATATTTTGCGTTTTGCATAGGCTTTTTCTCAATGGGAAACTGTCGCGCCCGAACGAAACAAAATACTGTTTTAGAGTTGTAATCTGAAAAAAGATAAGAACCGAAACGGAGCAATACCGCCTTAATAGGGTTTGCTTTCGTTCGGTCTTTTTTTATTTATGGGCTATTGCTCCCCGCTGGCGTATTGCACGCTGTCGGGGCTTTTTCTATATACGGCGAAAACTGCCGATAGCGATTTTTCAAAACAAAAATCAAAATCGGAGGGTTTTCAAAATGCAAAAAATTAAATACGAATTTGCGGACGGTACGACAAGCGAAATCGAGGTAAGCGAAGAAATCTACGCTCTGCACTTGCAACTACTACAAGAGGAAAAGCGCAACCATTGGCGGGAAACGCGGCGGCATATATCGCTTTACTACCTATTGGAAAACGGCGTTGACTTTACGGACAATGCCGCAGATTCTTTCGCCGCCGTTGAGTTGCGCGAGAACGAGGAACGAATACATAACGCAATAAATCAATTAACGGACAAGCAACGGGAATTGGCGCAAAAAGTATTTTTCGAGGGTATGACATTAACCGACATAGCAAAAGAAAAAGGCGTTTCGCAACCCGCTATTACTCAACAACTTGCGACCGTAATAAAAAAATTAAAAAAATTTTTGCAAAAAACCTTATAGTTGCCACGTTCCCGTGCTTATAAGTAGAGGCAAAAAAAGCCTACTACAAAAACGGGAGCGTAAAAAAATGATAGTCAAGAAAGAAAAATTGCAAGCCTATTTAGACAAGCACGAAATGACGGCAGCAACATTGGCGCGCGATATGGGCATTGATGAAAACGAGGTAAAAACGCTGTTAAACGGCGGCGCGGTAAACGAGGCAACGGCGCGGCGTTTTATCTACTACTTGGGCGCGGACGAGGCTGTAAAACTTATTGATTGGGCGGCAATAGGCAAACAAAATCCGCTTTCGGACAAGGGCTGACTGCCTCTGAAAATTTAGCAAGGAGAAACTATGAAACTAATCAAGACGATAGCGAACTGCTGTTTGGTGTTCATAACCGTAATAGCCGTATGCGTTATAATCGCGTTCGTTTACTATCACTATTTTGTGAAAGATACGACAATCGGCGTGAACAATATCAACGACCAACTCGCCGTAGACATTAAGAAAGACGACGAACTGACGGACGAGGAAAAAGACATTTTCGAGGAACGGTGGTTTATGGAAGCAAACTACTATTCCAACGACAAGAACAACGGCGTACAACTGCAAGAATTAAAGTACAACTATTTTACGGGCTACGGCTTAACGGAAAGCGAATACCGCTCTACGGGTATGCAATTTATAGGCGATTTCCGAACGTACACGCAAGAGGTACACAAGGAAAGCGAGGCAAATGAGCGCGTACTCTCTGAATTTTACTATTACGACACGACGAACGGCATAAATTGGAGCGGTTTCAAAGGTCAATACGGGAGCGTGTCAACCGTACTCAACCGCAACCAACAGTTTATTATCAAGATAGACAACCGCCCGTTTTCAATTCAGTTAGACGGCAAATACGACACATACGGCAGACTGTGGGGCTTTCTCTGGACGGTCAAACAAAGTACAACGTATTTCGATTACGGCGATGTGTTCGACGCGGTTTTCTCGGCTATCAAGAGTAACGACAAGGGCTACGGCGATTACTATATCACGCTCGACCTTTCGCAATACTTTTCTATCAGAGAATACGACAAAGCAAGCGGCAAATTCAAAGCGGACGACGTAACCGACATTATCAAAAATTACGCCGTGCTTAAATTCCACTACGACGAGAACGGAGCGCGTAACAGTACGCAAAGCATTTTCGGCTCTATCGAGTGCAACCCGAAATACGACACCAGCGACGAACAAATAGACACTACCTATTGGCAGGAACGTATGACATACACGCTTACCGATACAAGCAAGTTGAACGGTGCGGAACTGTTTACTTACCGTTACAGCGAGATATACGACGGGTATTTTGTTTCGTTGTCTATGGACGGCAAAAAGTTATTCGCAGATATGCCCCGCGCAAAGGTCAATATAACGCTGGACTTACAGTCGGAGTATTTGGCGGGTAAAGAAATCAAGGTTGTAGGTCTTGACTATAACGCTTTCGACGGACTGGAAATCGACACGCTTACTATCAAGGGCAATGCACGAACATTTTACTTGCTGGAAAAATCGCTGAACGATACGCAGTTAAAAACATTAAAACACAGTCGCGGTATTGTGCTGGACGGAACGGCAAACGCAATCAACAACGAGTACAGCGAGGTGCTTATATGAAAAAAATCATAGGTATGGTTATTCTCTATCTGCTGGCGTTCGTCATAATCGTTGCCGCCGTTTTCTGCGGGATTCGGTTGTATAAGGAAATCAAGGCTGAAAGTTATATAAACGGCTCAATAGATATTAGCAACCGATTCACGCAAGAAAGTTTTAACTATTCGTCTACGAGCGCGGTATTCTATCACGATTTATACGACGACACCGACACATACGCATTTGAAAAAGATTTGCTCAAAGTCGAGAATTTTGACGGCAAGAAAAAGACCTATCAGGTTATACTCAACGATTACGTTTTGCTGAATACGGAAATAAACGCCGGCTCTGTGTTCGCAACTGTAAATATGGACTTTTACGACACGAACGGGAACGTAATCAACAGCGCGGTTATGAAATTGTCGGTCAAGTTTTTGAGCAACAAAACGACTTTAACGCTTGCGACGACGGGTAAAGAAAACGCAAGTTTTCTCGAACAGTATTTTGCGGACAACGGCATACGCCTACGCATTATAGAAATTTTATAAGGAGCGAACAATGTCAACAACGAAAAAAGTATTAACAATCATATTCAGTATTCTCATAATCGGCGTTTTCGCGTTCCTACTTACTTGGGGCATTATAAATTGGTCGAAGGTCAAGGACGGAATGGCGGGCAACGGTCTATATACGCAAGAGGACGTGCAAAAATCTTACGAGGACGGCTATTCCACCGCTCTCAAAGACAAGGACGAATACGACAAACTAATCAACAGTTACCGCGACACGATAACCACGCAGAACGATTTAATATCGCAGTATACGAGCGAGGCAACCGCCCTCAACAATTCCATAAAGGACTATCAAGGGCAAGTCGCTACGTTGAACGAACAACGCGCCGCGCTGGAAACGCAGATTGAAACGCTGAACACTATCAAGGCAAGCAACGAAACGACAATTACGGAATTAAACGGGCAAATTGCCGAACTGTCAACGCAGATACTTACGCTGCAAGGCAATAAGGACGAGAACGAACGGCAAATCGCCGCGCTTACGGAGCAATTAACGAACTTGCAAAATCTGAATACGCAGTTACAAGAAAACAACGCGCTGAACGCAAAGACGATAAACGGACTGAACGCGCAAATTGCAAGTTTGAATAATCAGATTGCCGATTTGACATTGCAAACGCAAAACAATTCTTCGGTGGTCAATGCTCTGAACGCTAAAATTGCGGAACTGCAAAAGTCCGTAAGTTATTATGAACAGTATCTGTCTACATTGGAAAGCGGCGAGCAAGTCGTTGCCACGTTCGAGTTTGACGGGAGCGTTTACAACATACAAGTAGTAAACAAGAACAGTCTTTTGACAGTCGCAACACCGCCCTCAACGGCTTACGTTATATTCAACGGCTGGACGGTTGACGGCGAGCCTATCGACCTTGCCACTTACCGCATAACGGCGAACACGAAAATAGTTGCCGACGTAACGCATAAATACGAGGTCAATTTTATGGTAGACGGCGAAAACTACCACAATGAAATCGTATTGAAAAACGCAAACGTAACGCCGCCCGCCGCGCCTACGAAAAACGGCTATGTGTTCGAGGGCTGGACGATTGACGGAAACACGCCCGTAAATCTTACAACTTACACCGTTACGCAGAACGTAACATTTACGGCGAAATTCACAAAGCAGTATTCCGTCGTGTTCAAGTACGAGGACACCACGCTGAAAAACGAAACCGTAAAATCGGGCAACTATGCAACCGCACCCGAAACTAATTCAACCGCTTATAAAGTTTTCAACGGCTGGAAAGTAAACGGCGTTGCGGTCAACGTTAGCGAATACCGCATAACAAGCGATACCGTATTTGTCGCAGATATAACGTACAAGTACGACGTGAAATTCATAGCGGACGGCAAAACGCATAATACGCAGATTATCGAGCGCAACGGCAAGCCCACCGTACCCGCCAACCCTACAAAGCCGAATTATGTATTTGTCGGCTGGTCTATTGACGGAACGAACACCGTCAACGTAAGCAATTACACCGTTACCGAAAACATAACATTTACGGCAATATTCCGTGTAGACAAATTCACGGTTACGTTCAAAAACGGCGATACTACGGTAGCAACGCAAGAGGTGCAAAACGGCGGCTATGCAACTATGCCTACGTTCAACAGCGATACGTTTGTGGGCTGGACGGTTGACGGAAAAACGGTTGTAAATCTTTCAACCTACAAGATAACCGCAAACACGACTTTCACGGCAAAATTCGGAACTTGGACGCGCTTGGGCGACGATATGCTTTACGTTTACGGCGACAGCACTATGAACAGCGTTGACATAGCGGTTAGCGGTCTGAAAGCGGGCGACAAAATCAAGATTACGGCGAACTATATCAAGGCGAATATACGCGACGACGGAAACAACAGTTTTTGGTATAACTCGCCCGACGGCAACGGTTGCTACGGCTACGAATACGGCTATGACGGACAATGGCAACAACTGCAATACGAGGGCGACGGCGGCAACGCTGGCGACAAAGAATTGACAAGCCTTGCGCCGTTCTCGGCAACGCTCGGACTTGTGGAATACGGAACGGAAAACACATTTACCATAACAATATCTTGCAAACGCGACGGAATTTTGACTGTCGAGTGGTCGGACAATGCGGGTTTCTATATCGAGATGATGACAATGTGGGAATTGTACGTTATGAGATAAACAAAGGCAAATCACAACTTAATTATAACGCTTGGGGTAAGCGCAAAAAGCCCCGCCATTAGCCGCTTAAAATGACGGTGCGCAACGTAGTTTACGGCGGTGCAAAATAAACCTCAAAAGGAGCAAAAAATGGAAAACTTAAACAAGGTAGTCAAGGAAATCAAGATTGTAGCAAAACCCTCGAAACGCGGCGGCAAAAATCACTTCGTGCGCGTTGAACTCATTAACGGGCGTTCCGCAGACGTGTGGTGCGATAAAGAGGTCGTCGAACTCATTCAGACTTGCACGGAGTTGGGCGTTGAGCCTTTCAAGAGTTTTACTCTCGAAAAACGTACCAGTGAAAAGAACGGCGCGGAATATATCGCGGTTGTGCTTAAAATGTTCAACGACGACGAATACTTTTACTTTCTGCCCCGCGCAACAAATACCATTGTGGGATTGTTACTCGCAAAAGCCGCAAAGGACGAAACGCCCGCGACCGCGAAAAAGGCGTAATCTATGGCAAACCCGAAAATACCGCAAGGCTATCAAGGAACATACGCCCGCGCCGCCGACGGCTCGGCAACTCTTATTATGGTGTCGCGTTCAGATAGCATAACGGACTATACCGAAAAAAAGGAGCATAAGCCTATGGCAAATCAACCCACGCAACAGCAAATGAATATGACGGACGGCGAACAGCCGCAAGCACGTTATACGCCTTATACTACCGAGCAGAAAAAGGAATACGCAAAGCAGTTTACCAAACGTGAAATTGCCTCGTACCGCAAAGGACAGCAAAGCGCATACGCGCATATGGGGAATATCGGCAAGCGCAATTCGTTTTTCATTTACAACAATCTGAAAAACGACGAGGCGGCAACGCCACCGCCCGCGCCGCCCGCCGACAGTAAACCCAAAGGCAACCGCCGCAATACGGGCAATAAATAACTAAATCTTACGAGGGAGCGGGCGTTTGTCCGTTCCCTTGTTTCTTTTTGCGGGGGTGCTTATGGAAAATAAAACGTATTATCTTACTTACGTTGTCGGGGAGCGCGGCGTAGGTAAAACAACATTATTAGCGCATTTTGCTTGCCGCTATATGATACCGCCGCTGTCCGTTTATGACCTATCTATTTGCAAAAAGGAAATTGAACGGCTGCGGGCTGGCGGCTGGAATAACCTTTCACTTGCGCCGCACATTCAACACCTTGTTTACGTTGTGGACGATACATTTATTGCGCGGGGGCTTGGGTATAAGCCGCGCGTTTCTATGGAATTGCAATTTGAACGAATAGGACTATACGACGGTGTTCACGAGGTTGATTATCTCTTGCCGTATGCAAAAATCTTTCTGCCCGAAATTCAAAGCAAATTAGACAGTAGAAAATCAATGACCGCCGAACGGGTTGCGGACTACTTTCTGCGTTATATCGAACGACAACGCAAGGTCGGCGTTCAGATGTGGGCTGACACGCAAATAGACGACAGCGCGGACAAACGCTTTCGTTCGCTTTCCGATAAACTCATAGAGGTGCAGAACAAACGCGATTATTACGACCATTACGGGCGGCTTATTAAAACCGTATGGAACTGTTTGGAGTTTTCGGGCGTTCGGCAATACGCCCGTTACAAGGACAGCGGCAACGCGAAAATAGGCGTTAAAACGGCATACGCGCACTACGGAAATATTTACGCTTGCGTTGACAGTTACAGCGGCAAAGAATATTTTTATTACGGTATGACGGGCAACTACCATACAACGCTTGCAACGCTCACGGGCAACGACAAGGCGGCTATGCTGGCGCGATGCGAACGCTATCCGCTATTTAATCAGAACGAAAACAAGAACAATAACAGCGAGGTTACGGAACTATGGAAAAGTTAGATTTTACGGAACTGCACAAAGAAAAGTTAGCGGTTATATTCGAGAATATAGACATACTCACGGCAATGAAAGAAAGCGACACGCAACTGCCGCCGCGCTTTTTTCGGGAAATTACGGACGACGTGATTTTGGACTATAAAGCCAAAGTCGGCATACTCAACAAGAATACAAAGTTTGTAACAAAGGAACTTATAAAAGACTTTAAGTTACTGCGACGGGAACAGCGCAAGCGACAAGCGGAACTACGCCGCCAGCGCAAGCGCGAAACGCTTTTATACGTTGCGCCCGCCGCGCTTATTCACTCATAATCAACACCGCAACACACGGGCGGCGAACGCCGCCCGTGTGCAGTAGGCTTACTATTACCCTACTGGCACTGCGGAACACGGAACAAGAATTTTGCATTATCGAGGTACATTTATGGACGAAATCACAAACAACAAAATAGCCGTCGAGGAAAGCCCCGCGCCCGTTACGACAATGAAAAAACGCTGGCTATTAACGATTAACAACCCGATATTTGCCGACAGCGGCTATACGGAAATTAACCCGTCTGACACCGATTTAGAGGTTAAAGAAAATCATTATGATTTGTCCGTATTGCAAGAGGACGAAAACAAAGATTTTTTCGAGTTTCGGTATATTCGATACGAGCAAGACGGAAACGCCGTTTTAATCAAACGCCCGTTTTTCAAAGACTTGGAGAGCATAGAAAAATACTTTAAGAATTTGAAAGATGTGGGCGGCTTGAAATATGCGGTGTATCAGTATGAACGGGGCGAAAACGGAACTCCGCACATACAAGGCTTTATTATCTACAAGAACAGCAAGCGTTTTGTAAATGTCAAACAAGACTTTCCGACGGCTCACATAATAGTACCGCGCGGGAGCAATTTGGAAAACCGCGACTATTGCACGAAAACCGATACGCGCATAGCCCCGCCCGTTGAAATCGGGGAGTTTAGCGAAATGCGAACGCGCAACGATATAACGCAATTTTTCGAGGCGTTAAAACTCGGTGCTGACAACATACTGCTGAAAAATATGTTTCCCGTTCTATACTCACAATACGGACCAGATAAAATAGAAAAGTTTAGACAAGACGAATTAAAAGCCGAATACGGAAAAAAGTTCCGCAATGTGATTGTAACATATATTTACGGAATACCCCGAACGGGCAAAACGACATACATTTACGACAATTACCCGATAGAAGATATATGCCGAATTGACAACTACTTAAAAGGCACGTTCGAGGCATACGACCACCAAAGAATATTAGTGCTTGACGAGTTCACGGGAAAAATAGACTTGCCGTTTATGAATAACTTATTAGACAAGTTCCCCGTTCAACTGCCCGCGCGGTTTTCAAATAGGACTGCGTGTTTCGAGCAAGTATTTATAATATCTAACTTGCCGCTTGATAGGCTCTACAAGGACGAACAAAACACCGCGCGCGAGGTTTACAACGCTTTTATATCAAGAATACACAACATAATAAAATTTACGGCGTTGGGCGTGTGGCACTACGAAAAAAAGGACGGAAAACAAGTACCGCCGCCAAAGCAAGCCAAACTTTCCGATTTAGTACCGATAGAGGACGACGGCGACTTGCCGTTTTAAGCACTTACGAAAAGAAAATATATTTAGGCGATAATAAGGAATTTCGTATATGCAAAACAATATGCCGCTCGGAATAACGGTTATATACTTTAACGACCAAAGCAAAAACATTTACGCCAAACTGCCGCCCGATAAAGAGCAAGCAAAAAGGCTGTCAAAGCGTATTTATAAGGACGCTATGACAGCCATTGCAAGCGAACGGGCAAGCCGCGAGGGGTTAGCCCCTTGCGACTAACTGTTTGCCGTATAACGGGTAGTCCGACAACGGCAATTCCACCACGCAATAAAACTCACGCCGATTTACTTTGAATATTTGGGTGTGCGTTTTTGTCGCTTTCAGTTCCACCACTCGAAAATGCACGTTAACATAACGTGCTTTTCTTTTTTAAAAGCACAAATATGCCGCGCACATTTTCTCGTTGCTACCGCGCAAATGAATTTTTGCTATATACCAATGTGCCGTTGTAAACCCTCACTCCGTTTCGCAAATTCTTTTGCTTGGTGTGGCATTGGCTTTTTTGTTGTCATAAGGCTAATATCCGCCACTCAAAATGCACGTTAACATAACGTGCTTTTTTGTTTTTATACATCATTTAAATTCTTTTTACGCCTGTAAACATCAAACTGAAAATTTCATATTATAAAGCGTTGTAACGACAATCCGACTTGCAGCGGCCTCTGTCGCGCAAACGGTTGCCGTTAAAACAGATTAAACACAAAAATAAATTTATTGCTAAGCTTAAAGCACGCGCATAAGTCGCCGATACCATTTAAATATACCGCTATGGCTTTTGGTGTCTACTATATGCATTAAATATATTTACAACGCAAAAAAACGCACACTTATTGAGTGTGCGTTTTTATTGCTTTTAGGCATTCTAAGCCAACAAATAATCTTATTGCCTATCAATAATACCTCTTTTCTCCGCCGCTCGACGAGGATTTAAGTGCGTTTAAAAGCTTGTCGTAATAAAGTCCTAAATAGTACTTCATATTAGGCGAAGCCGCAAGCGCGTCCGCCGCTATCTCGGGCGCAAGCGACGAATAGAAATTGAGCGCGATATTATATCGCTTTGCATAGTTATCCTGCTTCTCGCCCGTATATCCGTACTTCTTTTCGTTCTCCTCCTGCTTCTTTATTGCCTCGAGCTTTTCTTCCTCGCGCTTTTCAAGATACTTTTCAATATCCGACTGGCGCTTGACCTGATAATCCGCGTTCTGCTTACGCACCTGATTGTTGTAAGTTTCGTACTCCTTTACGGTCTTGTCCCTCTCCTTTTTAAGGTCCGCTATGCGCTCGTCAAGCTCCATAGCGTATTTTAAGTCAAGCTCCTCGAGCGCGTTCGTTTTGTCGTTTTCAAGCCCCGCGATTTTGTTGTCAATCTCCGTCATCGAATTGTTAAACGAAGCCTGTAGCTGTCCCGCGCCTTCCATTCGCGCCGCGTCAAGGCTTCCGAGCTGCGTGGTCGCTATACTGCTGCGCGCAAGTCCGCGCTTCAAGACGTCGTTTTCCGTGCGCCTGCGCAGCTCGTCATACAGCTCGCTAAGCTTCTCGTAGCCCGATTTTAAATTCTCGGCAGCCTGTAGCCTGTTGCTCTCAATCTCGGATTTCTGCGTCTCGTACTTGCCCTCAAGCTTGTTTGCCGCCTGTTGCTTGTTTAAAGCGTTTTCCCTTTCCGCTCTCGAGGCTATATCCTCGTCGCTGTCCGCCTTGTATTCTATTTCCTTTAAGCCCAAATCGGTAGGAAACAGCGCGTCAAGGTCGGGTTCCTCCTCTTTAGGCAGAGAATCCTTGTACTGCTGCTCAAGCTCAGAAAGCCTGTCAAGTATCTCCTTCTCGCGCTCGAGCGCGTCCTTTATCTGATTCTGCTTTTCCTCCGCCTTTTCGGAATCCGTTTTAAACAAATCCTTAAATTCATCCCAAATGCTCTTTGCCATTTCGCCTCCTATGCGTTGTCGCTTACGCTCTTTGTCGCCGTCAGCTTAGCAAGCTTCACCTCAAGCGTCTTTACCTTTACCACAAGCTCCTCGAGCGTTGACACTATTTCGTTTATGTTCATTTATCCTCCTATATCGCAAGCGTATCCACCGACACTATCAGCGGCGTTACATATGCGTGCTTCGCGGCGCAGGATATCTCAAAGCCTATCTTTCGTCCGCTTCGCTCCACGGGCACCGTTTTAAGCAGGTCGCTTCCCTTTACAGCATACTCGTACGCCTTGCCGTCCAGCTTTACCGTAAGCATTATGTCGCTGTCCGTCTGTAGAGTCACGCTCCGCACCGTCTTTAGCGACGATGACGACAGCGCGCTTTCCGGGCTTATGTAGCTTTTTGCCGTTACCGCGCCCATTACCTCGCCGCTTCGGGACATCATTCCCAATGCGCCCTGGTTCTTGCTCTCGAATACGCACAGCACCTGCGAGCCGTTATGTATCTTTATCGGTCGCAGTCTTTTTACCGAGTAGCCGTAAAGTATACACAGGGTTTTATCCTTTAATCCGTACCTTATCACGGCGTTGTTTTTGGTTCCGCTGCCCTCGATTTTGCACGCCATATAATAGTAGTCGTCTATGTAAGCGCAGCTCATAAGATGCGTTCTCTCTATAGGCGGAAGCTGCTTGGCTATCCTGGTGACCTCGTAGCCGTCAAACGTAAAAAGTCCGTTGGTAGCGTAAAATATAATTTTATCGCCGCATACCTCAATCGAGTTTTTAACTATACGTCCCGTATCGGTAAACACCTTTTTCAGCATAAATTCGTTCTGCTCGCCGTATGCCGTCAGGCGGAATATCCCAAACTCGCGGAATACGTACAGGTAGTTTAAAAAGGACACAAGCTCCAACACCTCGCCGCATTCGTCCGCAAAGTTTATAAAGCCTGCCTCCGTTTCGCTGACGCTCCAGTTCTGCGGATTGAAGTCATCCGAAAACCAAATCTGATTCTGTACGCCGTTCATACAGCCGAACACCCTTTCGTTATGCACCTCTATCGACGTGAATTGCGGCGAGTCGCCCAGTATAAGCGGAGTGGTATCCTTTATCATATGAAGCTTCGCGTTCTTTGCTCCGAGCAGCAAAACGTCCTCGCCGTTATAGTTGTAGTTTACCGCCGTGACGTCCTGATTTATCATCAGCCCGGATAAGTCGTGCCACTCGTCCGTTTCATATGCCGCCGTATACATAAACTTGGCGTTTGTAAGGTGCGCTATAAGCTTATCCGCATACGTTCCGTCCGCGTTTTTGCGCCTGTATAAAAATACGTCCCTCAGCCTCTTGCCCGCAGGCAGCTCGGGATACGGGTGCCTCTCCACGTACGGAGCGACGTAAAAGCCCTGCGCGGGGTCTATCCCTATTCCGCCCGTAAGCACTCCGTCCTCTATAACAAAGTTGTACGCCTGCTTTGCGTATGCCATATCCAGTACGCTTTGGTCGGTATCCGTTACTATTCCCTTAAATCCTACCACTACCTTGGATTTGTTTACCCTGACGTCCTTCACGCACGCCACCTCCTCTCCTTAAGGCGCAGACTCCTTCCCTTGTATTTCATAAGTCCGAGCTTGCTCCTGAACGACGTGTCAAAGCTCTTTGCCAAATCAAATACCTTGTTTGCAAAATAGTACTCCGCAAGCGTGCCGTCGCTCAGCGCCGACTGCGTGAGCCTTACGTCGTTTATACTGCTGTTTATGGATATAGGCATAGGCGGAGTATATGCGTATTCCAATATCGCTTCTCCGCTGAAATCCGCCGTCAGTCTGTTGGGATACGTCTTGAATGCCACCGTTTCGTCTCCGCGCTTCAGTCGTATCGGATACAGTATGGATTTTCCAAGCTTGCTTATCATAAGCTGTCCGTCGCTGAATACTACGTTCTCCTCGGTAGTGAGCGGCAGATATTCGCAGATTATCTCTCTATAGGCAATGTTCATCGCGCCGAGCAAGGAATTTATAAGCTCCTGCTCTCCCTCGCTGAACGTCTCATTATGTGAAAAATCCGCAAGTCCCATCTTCAAAAGACATTCGCTTATTACGTTTTTTGCGGTCATATTGCTTTTTCCACCTCCGTCAAAATCCTTTCGCGCGTGCGCTTCTCCTTAGCCGCCTCCAAATCGCCGTTGTGCTTATCCATTTCCTTTACAAGGCGGTCCGCATACTCGAGTCGCGTGCTTCTTACAAGCTCCAGCGTACGCGCGTCAAGTCTGTCGAAGGGTGCCGCGAGCTGCAGCACCCCGTTTGCGTGTATTTCAAACCTGTTAAGCTTAAGATTGCGGTATAATCGGTAGCGCGAGTCTATCTCCCGCAATCTGTGCGCTATATCAAACAAATCCTCCCGGATTTCTCTGAGCCAGTCCATATCGGATTTACTCGACGTCCGCGGCGGCTTCGGTCGCGGTTTTACCCGTAAAAGTGAGCTTGGCTTGGGCCATCGGACGTTCACATAACATATCCGCGTACTTCACTAAGGTCGCGCTGTAGCAAGCCTTGCCCGGCACCTGATGAAGCACGCTTCCGCTCTCGCCCTCGAGCCAGCGCCAGTCGCAAAGCTGATGGAGCTTGAAGTCCGCGCTGTTAAGCAGATACATATCTCCGTCCGCAACAAATCTGTCCGCGACGAAGGGAATTCCCGAATAGGACAACGCCTTATAACCGCCGTCCAGAGTGAGGTAATCCACGTTGGTACGCGTCTGAGAGAGATGCTCTACGTACTGTTTTCTTACATTATATGAAGCTACGATAAAGTCGACAGCTCCGCCGGACGTTCCCTCTATGGAGTCGATTGCGTCCTGTATTGCGGTTACCGTAACCTTGCCGTCCACCGTGTTGGTGTAAGGAGTAAGGAAGGAATAATCCTTTCTCTTAAGACCGTAAATGGTTTCGCTCTGTCCGAAAATTGCCTCGAGTCCCGTAATTTCGTTGTTTTTCGAACCCTGTACGTAAAGCTTGCAGCCTGCTTCTATCTTCGCGCCCGCGCTGAGGCTGAGCGTTACAATCCTGGACGCCCTGTCAATGGTGAGAATGCGCGCGCCGGATACCGTCGCGTCCTTTGTGCCGTCCGCCTTATAAACGTCAACGGTCATACCCTCCATAAGAGCCTTGATGCTATCGACCGTAATCTGATTGTTTGCGTTGCCCGAATTGGCTACCGTGGTGGCAATCAGACCGGAGCCGTCGCCGTAAAGCATACGTCCGAAATTGAATTTACTCGCCTTAAGCAAGCCGTCCATTTCGGCGTTAAGGAGATTTACAAATGCTCCCGCGCTGTTCTGAGAGGCGCGTATAGCCTTGTCGCTGAGTTCGATTTTTCCGAAAAGGTTTTTAAGAGTGAGCGTAAATTGCGCATAGTTGTTGCTTCCGCTTGCGGGAAGATTGTCGCATTCCTCGCCAGAGCCTATTCCGCCGTTAATTCCGTAGGGAGCAAGCTTTTTGACCTCCTTGCCCCAGACGTCCGCGGAGGTCTGTCCAATTTTAGCCAGCAGAGGGTTTACGCCCACGTTGAGCTGGTCGGCGAGTACGCCGAGATAAAAGGTTTTTAAAGCCTTATCTGCATTAGAAAGTGTTACCATAAATTTTCTCCTGTTTATTTATTGTTTTTCAAGAACATAAAGCCGGCTTCTTCTATGGTTTTCGGCTTGACCTTGGGCGCGACGCACTGCATACCGCCGCCTCGGAGGGTATAGGGAGGCACTCCCTTACGCACCCCGTCGAGATAGCTTTCGATTATTGCGTTCCGCACCTCCTCGGAGCTGAAAACATAGTCGTTTAAAAATTGTCCGTCGGATATCAGCTGCTCGGGAGTACGGAATTTATCCGTAAGCACCTTAAGAAGCGCGACGTTGAGACAGTTTTCGTCCTCTCGAAGCTCCGGATTGTTGAGCAGCTCGTTTGCTATATCCTTCGCAAACGCTTTGGCGGCGGGAATCTCGTTAAAGAATTTATCCACCGCAAGCTTGAAATCGCCCTCGTCCTTTAAGGAACGCTTTCCGCTCTCAAGCTCCTTGAGCCTTTGCGAGCGGCGCGTAAATTCCTTTTCGAGCTCTCCGTACGCGCGCAGCAATTCCTGCGGGTTTTTAAATTTGCCTATTTTCTGTTCGTTGATATCGTTATCGGCGTGCTGCGGCGCGTTATCTCCGCCGCCTTCGCCGTTATTTGTGTTTTCTACGTCGACTTCTCCGCTTGCGCCGTCCGTCGTCTGTGCTTCCCCGCACTCGAGGCAAGCCTTTATTTTATCGTTTTCATTCTGCTTGGCATCATCAAATATTTTCGCCATCCGTATTTTCCTCCGCTAATTTCCTTTCGAGCTCGTTTACTCCGCCGTTAAGTCCCGCAAGCTGAGTATGCAGCGCAATATGATTTGCAACTCTGTCGCGAAGCTCCTTATTCTTTACGCACCTTGCGGACACGCACATTTTGATATGCTCGCCTATATGCAGGGTGTGGTTGTCATAAACGTCGGGTATAATGTCCTCGCGCGAGAAATCCATATTCTCCTTAAGCGCCTTCTTGCGATGAACCTCATCCGAGCTTCTGCCCGCCTCCCAGTTGCCGAAGCCGAGTATCTCAAACAGCTTGGTCTTTGTTGCTTCGGGCATCTTTCCGTCGTTGTCGGTGAACAGTCCCAACCTCAACAGGTCGTACACCATAGCGCGGCGCGCGGACAGCGTGTCGTCTATATCGCTTATCGTATCGAATACGATGTCCTCGCTGTCGATGTTCTTTGCCGAGAACGAGGCAAGCTCCACCTCTCCGTTTTCGCCCGTAATGCGCTTGACGCGCGGAATCTTTGCGTACTGCCTGTAAAGCCTCAGTATCTGCTTGCTTATTCTCTTTACGCTTTCGCGCAGGCTGTCGGCTGTCAGCGATATACGCGTATCGTCCTGCTCGAGCAACAGAGAAATTGCGGTTCCCGACGCTACGTTGGACGGCACCTGCGAATAGGTAGTCACCTCGCTTACGCCGCTTATCATTACAAACTCGTTAAGCAGCTTTTCCTCCTCTCTTGAAAACTCGGAGGGTACCTGAGTGGGATTAAGCATAATCGGCGGAGTTCCGCCCTGTCTGTACACAACAATTTTTCCGGGAGGCAAGCCCTCCTCCTCGAGCGCGTCGGTATCCACCGAGCCGTCCTCCACTGCGAGAACGCCCACGGCAATTCTGTTCATATATTCGTGTTTTCTGTTCTTTACGGTGTTATAAGCGCGCTGTACGGGGATGATACGCTCCACCACGCAGGAGCCGAAGAAGTTGGACAGATTGTCTATACAGGTCTGCCTTGCAAACGGATATTCGCGCGAGCCGTCCTCGCCGTTGAGATACGGAAGCTCCCCGAGATGCAACAAAGTATCTCCCGCAACGATGATTAGTCTGCCGTTCGGATAATCGGGAGTAGGTTTTTCATACTTCTCTATAACGGTAACGCTGTTCTCCCTCTTTTCGCTTACTATCTTAGGCAGCGCCGCGGAGTAGCCGAAGCCGCCCGCTACCTGAACGCTGTCAAAGGAAAACACGTTCACCTCGCCGCCTTTGACGTCCTTATTCCAAAGCCTCTTTACTTCGTCGACGGTAAGCACCTTTGCGTGCATAATGGACGTCTGCTTTTCAAGGTCGGTAATCGCAATATCCTCCGGGAAAATCTCAAACGGCGGACAAAGCGTTATATTTACGTCGCCCTCCTTAACCAGCCCCTCGGAATCAAGCAGCTTGCCCTTGTCCGCGTCCCAGGTAATTTTAAAGAAGGCGCTGCCCGTTATCTCGCTCCAGGTATTTGCCATAGACAGCTGAGAGGAAAAATCGTTTTCCTTACAAACCGCGTCTATCAGCTTAGTGGCAAGCGACGCGGAAGCTACGTCATCATCGTCGGACGTCGCGGGGCGCACCGTTCCCATCGCCTTCACGCGCGACAGCTTTGCAAGGCGCGTTTCCAGTATGGGAGCGATGTGGTTATAAACCTCCCTCTGCTGCCAGTAGAACTGTTTGCCTCCGTCAACGATATCGCCCTTCGGCGAAATTTCCGCAAACTGATTGCCCATTACGAAATTCATATTCAGCCTCCAGTTCAGCTCTACGGGGCGCCGCGCTTCCTGCCGCTTTTTAAAGTCGGCTGTAACCTGCGACACAAGTTGCTTTTCAAATTCAGTCATTTTACACTCCTTTGCTTATATAGGACGGCATCGCTTACGCGCAGCCGTCCGATTTTTAACTTAAATAAGGTAAATTTTAAATACGCGCCTTATCCTATTTGCGTTTCAATTTAAATTTTTACAAGTTTAGATTATCGTTTTTAAGTACGGGAGCTTTATATTCGTCTCTAAGCGCCGCAAGCAGTCTGTCCCTTTCTCTTTCAAGCTCCTCGTCTGTAAAATCCTCCGCCTTTCTCTCTCCGTTCAGTTCGATATAGGCTTTAAGCGCTCCGCTGTCGGGAGGACAGTACTTTTCGGTTACCTTGCGCTTGGTGAGCGCTATTTCTCCGTCCTCCTTTACGGAGTATTCCTCCTGCACCTCTTTATACGAATAACCCTTAGCCTTCTTCAGCAATCCGCTCAACAATTCTTTATCCATCTCTCATTCCTTCTCACACTGCGGATAAGCCTCTCCTTATCCGTCTGAATTTCGGACTTGGGCGGCAACGGAACAGGCGCGGGCTTTGGCTGAGTCATAACAAAGTATCTCAGCTCATCCAGCGCGTGGTCGTCCGTTTTCTTAGGTCTGTCGCCCTTGCCCCACCAATAGGACTTTATTTCCCTTATCAGATTAACGCAATTTGAAAATATATAAATTCTCGGAGGTCTTTGCTCAAACAAGGACTTTATCCGCTGTATTCCGCTATACAAATCCTTGTTTACGTCGGTATTGACCAATATACCCTTTTCACAGAACAGCTCCGCCACGCTCTTTTCCGCGGCTAAGGTACGCTGATTTGCCGCGCTGTCAATTAGCGCGTGCAGTCTGCCCTTAGCATCCCTGTGCCAGCCGAGCCTGTCCGCAATTTCAAATATCTTGCGCACGTGATAATCCACGTTCTGTCCCGCCTCGAAGTGTTCGTCTATTACGTAAATCACCCCGTCGTAATCAACCGCATAAAAGTGACAGCTTGTCGGATTTGCAAGTCCCGGGTCTATGGATATATTCGCATACCACTCCTTCGGCACGTCAAAGGGTTTTATCAAATGGACGTTTTGATCAAATTCGGGATATACCAAGCCCTCGCCGCTTGAGAATTTTCCAAACCGTCTTGACAGCTGCTCGCTTTTCGGAATAACCGTTTCCATCGCCTTGACCTCGTTTTTATCGAGATACGGGTTATCCTTCCACTCCATATATTCGCACCACACCTCGGGGTCGTCGTTACAGTTCAATTCTATTTCGTCGTACACCCAGGTAAGCCCCTTAAGCGGAGTCATCGTTCCGAAAATATCTCCGCAGCGGTCGAATACGCGCATACGGCACTCGTCATAAATGTCCTTAGGCGGCTCCTCGTCAAACCATACGAAGTCCAACGATACGCCCTGAAACTTTTCCCGCCCCTGGTCGCAGGACTTAAAGCCTATTCTGCTAAGTCCTCCAAACGCGTTCTTAACGATAATGTAATCGATAATTCCGTACTCGGGAGAGGTTTGCTTTCCCTCTCGCATCACCACGTCCGAAATGTATCTCGGCGAGAGGTATTTGAGTATTTTGGCTTGAGCCACGTCTCTCTGCACCTGCTGAGACAGACTGACTACCCATCCCGAAACGCCGTTTTTGTTTTCGCGAAACGGATGTATTCCTCTTGCAAGCCACACGCTTTCCACCGCTCCGCACTCGGTTTTACCGGAGCGGTTGCCCCCGAATACCCAGCGGTTGCGCCTGTCGCATTTATGAAACGCCATCTGCTTTTGATGCACCGAGCGAGTATTGTAGTTAGCAAGCGCGTCGCATTTGCGGTTTTCTATTTCGCGTTCGATTTTCAGGAGTCTTAAAAGCGTATCGTTGTCCTTCATAGCCCGAGAATAAGCCCGTAGAATACCAAAAAACAAAAATTTATGCCAATAAAATAACAGGAATTACAAAAAATAACGCGGAAAATGGCTTGAAAGACTTTTAATTTGTCAAGTATTATAGTATTATTATTCTACTATGAAAAAATCTGTTATAAAATTTTCATCAGTGATATTTGTTTGCTTCCTGATTCTGGCGGCAGGCTCTATGATATTTATTCCAAGCGAAATAGCTACGGCGGACAGCACCGTAGAGGTCATAGAAGCCGCAGTAAGCAATTTGGAAAGCAACGCAACCGCAGGCAAATCGGCTCTTAAAATAGTTTCTCCTACAAACGATAAGGCAATCTATATTCCCGAAAGCTACTTTTTACAATACGAAGGCATATACGCGGGCGACATACACAAGGTAACTTACGCAGGCGAAACCTTTTATTATCAGGGCGAGCCTACTCTGAAACAAATTACGGTAGCCGACGACGAGCTGCTTTCTCCCGACGTAACGCTGAAGTTAAAGGAGGGAGCTGACGTTAAAATTGGCATCTTTCAATTAACCGACGAATACACGATTAAATTTTTAGGGTTTAACGAAACGGGTACCGAGATATATGTATCCGCCATTCGCGACGGCAACTCCCCTATTCTTAACTTTATACCTGCCGACTGTGTAGAGACATTTACAATCCCCTATCAACGCAAGGCGCAGATTGCCCGCGACGAATTGCTTGCATCAAAAGAAGACCCGCCTGTAATTGACGGCGGAAATTTTACTTCAAATACCTCGGTTGGTCTCAGAATAGTAATTATTATAGGAATAGCAATCCCTGCAATACTGATAGTGATACTGCTTTTCAAGCCGTCCAAAAACGAGCGCAGATACTCCAAAAATTCTGTGCGCAGCGGACGCGGCAGAGATGATTTCGACTATGACGATTCCCGTTCCTACAGGCGCAGAGAGCGCGACGAAAGGGACGAGCGCGATTATGACAGACGGGATGACAGAGATTATCGAAGCGACCGTCGCGACGACCGCGACTATGACAGGCGGTATGATGACCGTGATTACAGATAAAGTCTAAACATAAAACAAGCGAAAACGCCTACAATGTAGGCGTTTTTAATTACAAAATCAAACTAAAAAACGCCATCAAATTTTAGTTTGCTATTTCCAAAGCTGCAATATATCTGCGCTTCTATCTTCAACTCCATATTCACTCAATATTTCGGCTATGTCATAAATTCCCGTATGAGAAGAATTAATCGAAAAAATTATATTGTTAAAATTATCAAAGGCCACAAAACTTCTATATACGCCCACTCCGAAAGTGTGTTCAAAATAGCATATTTCATCATAACGGAAATGCTTTGTTTTTCTAAAAAGACTAAATACGTATATGCCATTGTAATCTGCAATTACGCAGTTAAAACGCAATACAGCATAAGTTAACAAACCTATTAGTAAAAATAACATAGTAATTACGGACGTTATAATTACCTTTATAAACATTATACTATCATTTTCTTTTATGCACAAATAAGTTATGACTGCAATACCGCAGCAAATCACTAAAAATGCAAAACAAAGTAATAAAACAGAAATTATTTTGGGAGGACGGGTTTTTATTGTTTCTGTTGAAGAAAGCTTCTTTTCTTCAAATATTTTAATAAGTCCCACAACTAAAAGAATAACAGGTACAAATGTAATAATCAGTATTGAGGTCAATATAGTTTCCCAAAATTCCATAAAACACCCCCCTATTTATGATAAAAATATTCCAACATACATCATTCAGATTTATTGTCGTTATTATGCTTTTCCGTCTTATCCTCTACGATTTCTGTTTTCTGTTCCAATTTATCAACGGGTTTTACGTCTGAAATTCCCACTACGTTATCAACCGGCATTGCAATAGCTATTCCCTGTCCCGGAGTATTCAAACCTACTTCTTTATAAAGAGCGTGCAAAACGTCGTCACGCAAAGCAGTAGGCACTACAATCATAACCATTTCCTTTTGCGGCTGTATGTCTATTCTGAAAAGCTGCTCCGCTTCCTTATTGGCAGTGCCTCTCGCGCTCACAACAGTTCCGCCCCTCGCTCCCACTTCGCGCGCGGTGTCCATAACAAGGTCCGAAAACCCTTCGTTTACTATACAGATTATAAGCTGATGTTCAAAAGTTTTCATTGCTTGTCCTCCTTGACGGTTTTGTCGTTGTTGCTTAAAAAGCCGTAGATGGCAACGCCTATTACGCTTGTAAGCGGAACGGTGTACGCTACGCCTCCGCCGTCCTTGATAGTTTGAAATTTAGTTTCAAGCGCGGCAAGAGCGTCGGGTATTTTATCCTCTCTTATGATGCTGAAAATAGCTGTTTTAGGCGAATCCTCAAGACCGAGCAGAGCAAGCGTCTGAGCGCGCGCCGTGCCTCTCGCGCGGCAGGCGAGCTGCATATTCACCTCAAAGCCCTGTAGCAAATCCTGATAGAAATCCGCTTTTTTTCTGTTGACTATGGTAATAAGCAATTCCAGCTTACCGGTATGCACCTTACTGTTGGCGCTTTTTTCCGAGCGCTTAACAACTCCCTTGACCGAGGTTGCCACTCTGCGCTTTTCCGCCTTTATAGAGGTGCGGACGGCTGTTTTTTTAGCTATAGCCTTTTCCTTTAAGTTGTCGGATACATCAGACTTAACCATATCCACCTCACATAAATTCGATTACCTGCTCGTCGTCCGCGTCTACGATGCGCTTTATGTTTATCTTAGCCTTGACCTTTGCGCTTGCTATCGCTCTGAAGCCCAAAATCTGAATAGTAATAAGCGGCGTCATTGCAACCATTGCAACTATTCCGAATGCAAGCTCGAGCACCTTAGATTCTCCGCCTAACACGCTGCACGCGCCGGTAGCAAACGGCAGAATAAAGCTTGCGGTAAGCGGTCCGCTTGCAACTCCGCCCGAGTCAAACGCGATAGCCGTATAAAGCTTAGGCACAAAGAGCGAAAGCCCCAACGAGATTATATAACCGGGGATAAGATAGTAAAGTATAGAAAAATCAAATACTATCCTTATAACAGACAGTCCGATAGACAGTCCGACGCCAAGCGACAGCGCAATGAGCATCGACCTTTTTTTAACGGCTCCGTCCGTAATCTGCTCAACCTGATTGTTGAGTACGTGCACTGCAGGCTCCGCAAGAACGACAACGCAGCCGATAATAAAGCTGAATATTACAAGCAGCGGCTTACTGAAGTTAGCAAGCTCCTGCCCGATTTTAAAGCCTATGGGCATAAAACCGAGATGAACCGCCGTAAAGAAAATCAACAGACCTACAAAGGTATATATAATGCCTATGGCAATCTGAAGTATGCGGCGTTTTGGCAATTTCAGTGCGGTAATCTGCAACACAACAAAAAATCCTACAATCAGCGCAAGCGCGATGACTACGTCCTTGGCGGTTACTCCCAACGTAGCGGCAAGCTTTGCACCTAAATCGCTACTGAAAAAGTAATCGTCCGGCAAACTGTAATTCAAATCGCCCTTCATAAACAGCGACAGAATAAACACAGCAATCATCGGACCTATAGAGCAAAGCGCGATAAGACCGAAGCTGTTCTCCTGCGACTTTCTTCCTCCGATTGTGGACGCGACGCCTACGCCCAGCGCCATTATAAACGGAACGGTTATCGGACCTGTGGTAACGCCGCCCGAGTCAAATGCAATCGGCAAAAACATACCCTTTCCGTTTTCCACAAGTATTGCGCACACGGCAAACAGCACAAGATAGAAAAACATCAAAAGCATTGACAGGTTCTTTTTGAAAACTACCTTTATAATGGACAACAGCAAAAACAAACCGACTCCGATACCCACAACGGCTATAAGCACCGTTTTGTTCATAACCGCGCTTACCTGGTCGGCGAGTACGGTCAAATCGGGTTCCGCAACGGTGATAAGCAAGCCCATAACAAAGCTTACAAACAGCAGTAGAGGCAATCTTCTGGTTTTGGTGAGTCCCGAGCCTATATGCTCGCCCATAGGAGTCATAGCAAGGTCCGCGCCCAGATTAAACAGTCCGATACCCAAAACAAGGAATATTGCCGAAACCACAAACGTAACAATCTCGCGCGGCGTAGCCTTTACCACCGGCGTCAAGCACATAATCAAAACAATGATTGTGACAGGCACAACCGAAATCAGCGATTCCTTAAGCTTGGAAAGCAATCCTTTACCAAGCATTTTCGCACTAAACGACACGTCTATGCGCTTCTGAGCCTTCTTAAGCTCCTTGCCGTCTATTCCCTTCAAATTTTCCGCTGTCTTCTTTTCGTCTGCGAAAGCTGCCTCGGTTGCAGATGCGCCGCTTACAGTAGTATCCTCTGTAACAGAGATTTTTTCCACGCTTAAACCCGAACCTCCCTCTACAGATTCGGCAACGCTTTCCTCTCTTGCGTTTAGCGCATTCTTATTCAGTTCAAAATCCTTGTCGTCCATATCCCGATAAAACTCTGCAATGTGCTTAAACCGTTATAATCTTGGCAATCTTAGAGATTAAATAATATAACAAGTTTACTTATTGTAAAAGTATGCCATAAACTATCGATTTTGTCAATCGCGACATACAGTGTGCGACAATAAATCGACATAATAAAAAAACTATGATTTTATAGCGGTAGATATACGGTTTTTACAATTTTTGGTTATAATTACGCCAAAAAAACAAACTATTTGTAATTGCATATTTTTCCAAGCGGAAAAATAATGAAATCGCTTGACTTTTAATGTAAAAATTTCATATCTTATTGGTAGTGTACGCGACGCGCGCACGGGAGATATAAGAGGAATATAATATGGAAAACGAAATACTTAAAGATGACTCCGCTACGGAACTCGACTTAATCACCGCGGACACTGTTGCCGAGCCTGAAACCGAGGTCGCAGCTGCCGCCGTCAAAGCTCCCGTAGCAGTGGACGCTCAAGATGAAAATTTCTTTAAACGCGGCAAAAAACAAGTACCTATCAAGCACTATAAAGTAGGAAAACTGGAATTTACCAATCAAGGCGCGCATAATTTTCTTAAATATGCCCTTTTGCTGATTTTACTTGCAAGCATTAGGTCGTTGACAACTTATATCTTTATAGTTCCAAACGGCTTTGCTCCCGGCGGAGTAAGCGGTATATCCTCTATAATCTACAACATAGTAGTTTTGCTCGAGCCTGAAAATCAGATGCTGCTGACAATATTCGACCCCGGTCTTACTATGCTTGTGTTAAACCTTCCGTTTATCATAGTAGCGTTTTTCGTACTAAGTAAAAAGTTTGCCATAAACACATTTTTTGTTGTAGCCGTTTATTCGGGACTTATGTTTTTGCTCGGAGCGGTAAAATGCCCGCAGTTCTACGTCCTCGACAATCCGGGACTTCAGATACTTGCGGCGCTCGCTGGCGGCGTTTGCACAGGCTTCTGCCTCGGCATTATGCTCCGTCACGATATGAGTATGGCGGGTACAGACATTGTGGGTAAAATCATACACAAGCACAATCCCTCTACAGGCGCGCAGTGGTGGATACTCATCTGCGACTGCATCGTTGCAACCTGCTCGGGCGTCCTTGGTATCATCAAGCTTGACTTTACAACCGTAACGGGAAATGCGGCGCTTGTTGCTATACTCTCGCCGATATTTTTCTCGTTCATATCGCTTGTAACGGGCTCGCTTACGGCGGACGTATTGCAGGCAGGCTTCCAGTCGTCTATAGTATTCAACATCATTACGGACAAATCGGACGAGATTTCACGCGCTATCAGCGAAAAGCTCCGCCGAGGCGTAACAATGTCAACCGCAATCGGCTACTACACCAAAACCGAGCATAAGATATTGACCTGCGTAGTAAGCAAACGCCAGATAAGCACAGTAAAGGATATAATAAAGGAATGCGACCCGCTTGCATTCACATATATCACAAAGGCTCACGAGGTTGCGGGCAAGGGATTCCGCTCGGCCGGCTGATATAAGCGCAATCACAAATTAAAAAAATTATTAAGTTATTTAAAAACGCCCTTTCGGGCGTTTTTATTATTTATCGTAGACCTGAAAAATTCTTTCATTCATCATATACTGATTCATTTCCGAAAGGTCGTTGCCCTCGAAGTTTCTTTTTCTCATCGGCTTTGCGGGAATACCCCCTACAAGCGTAAACTCATCCACGTTCTTTGTAACAATCGCGCCCGTAGCCACAATAGCTCCCGTGCCAAGCGTAACGCCGGGCAAAATAGTAGCGGAGGTATACACCTTAGCATAATCTCCTATAACAACGGGCTTATATTCGCGCACCATATGGTCCCATTCGCTATGCGAATGCGTAAAAATCTTAACGTACTCTGTTAGCATAGAATGGTCTCCAAGCTTAATTCCGCCCTTTGCGTCAAGATAACATCCCGCATTCCAGGATACGTTTTTGCCGATTTCGATATTGTTGGCGAAATTAAATCTACAGCCCTCGTTTGCTACAAAGCCGTCGCCGCAGCTTTTAAATAGCTTTTTAGCTATTATCTGCCTGAACGGAATAGCAAACGCACAGTTTATGCCAAGCGGAACTCTGTCAACGCTCTCCCACAAAATGTGCAGATTGCGCCTATACTCGTCATACTGAAGCTCAAGCGGCATATAGTCGTTCCAAAGCCTGAAGCTTTTAACGGCAGCTTCGTCATAACCGTCTATGCCGATTATACCAAGCGCTCTGACGGTGTTTTTTGCACTCATTCCGTCGCCGACTAATTTTTGAATTTCATTAAGCTTATTATCTAAAATATTCATAAAACCACCTTTAACTCAACGTTTTTATCATATTAACTCTTATTTATGTCATTTATTATAAGTTTTCTCATTTGCAGCTAAACGCATATGTAGTAACCGAGCTGTACTTTTCACCTGCTTTCAAAACGATACCTTCAAATTCGGGAATATTGCAGGCATTGGGATAGCCTTGAGTTTCCATACAGAATGCCGATTGATACGGATAGACTGTTTTTCCCTTAAAGGCGTCAAGAAAATTGCCGGAATATAACTGCATACAGGGCTTATCCGTATAAACGCTCATAAGTATTCCGCTATCGCTTGAATATGCGGTGGCAACGGGCTCTTTTCCGTCATTATTTAAAACATAGTTGATGTCGTAGCCGCCGCGCGCATTCTTAAGCAAAACATCATCCGCGGCGATGTCCTTGCCAAGCGGCTTAACCGTTGTAAAATCAAACGGAGTGTTTTGCACTCGCATAATTTGCCCGTTGGGTATAAGCTCGCTGTCGACAACGGTAACGGCGTCCGCATTTATGAAAATATCGTGGTCTAGCGCGCTTATAAAGCGTCCGTCAAGATTAAAATACGTGTGATTGGTAAGCGAGCAAAGCGTGTCGCTGTCGCTTTCCGCCTCGTAATATATCTCAAGCGCATTATCCTCGCTAAGCTTATAGGTTACGCAGACATTGAGATTGCCGGGATAACCCTCCTCTTTATCTCGCGAAAGATAGCTTAGCTTAATGCTTGCATCCCCGCAGTCTAATACAGTCCAAAGCTTTTTATCAAAGCCCTCCTTTCCGCCGTGAAGATGATTGTTTCCGTCATTATTAAAAAGCTTATAACTCTCGCCGTTTAGCGAAAACTCCGCGCCGCCTATCCTGTTTGCCACCCTTCCTACCGCAGCTCCAAAATAAGTTCCGCGGTCATTTCTGTACTCCTCCGCATCATCGAAGCCTGCGACAACGTCTATCGGATTGCCGTTTCTGTCATTGACAAACAACTTTTGTATGCGCGCGCCGTAGGTTATCACCTGCGCCTTCATTCCGTTGCCGTTTTCAAGCAAATACGTTTCTATACCCGTTTCGGATTTTTCTATAAGCCTTGTTTGCATAAAACACCTCTTATGAAATATTTTAACATAAATTTTAAAGCTGTGAATACAAATTTGCAAATTAAGCTTTATTTTATTATTTAAATAATTTAAACCCGTTTATGTGCAAAATTCTTATTTGAAAATCTTTCAATATAAAAGCAAAAGCGCTTTTGCAAGCCGTAAGATATTTATTCTACGTTTAGCAAAGCGCTTTAACTTAACAATATAAATATTTCTGATTATTTTAATACAGACAGCGCGTCGGATATTGTCTTTTCGTACGCTTCCCTGCCGTATTTATCAACCTCGGCTTTATTCTTTTCGCCGTGAGTAAGACAGCCCGCTCCGCCGATACAGCCGCCTACGCAAGCCATTCCCTCTATAAAGTTGGCGTCAAGCACATTCTTGCTCTTTTTAAGCAATGCGATACGGCACTCCTCTATTCCGTCGCAGGAGCAAGCCTTAAGGTCGAAATCCAAGTTCTGTTCCTTTAAGCCCTGAGCTACCGCGTCCGCAAGTCCGCCGCTGCGCGCAAATATTCTTCCGAAATACGAGGCGTTGTCAAGAACCCCCTCCTCAAGCGCAGTCAAGTCTATATCGCGGCTGTCAATCAGCGCCTGCAACTCCTCAAAGGTCATCACGGCGTCAACGTACTGCTTGACCTCCTCGCGCTGAACCTCCATCTTCTTTGCCGTGCAGGGACCGATAAACACAATCTTGCAGTCGGGCTCCTTGTCCTTAAGATACTTGGATATCGTTGCCATAGGCGAAAGATTGCCCGAGATGTACTTTTCAAGGTCGGGGAAATTCTTTTGGATATAGTTTACAAACGCAGGACAGCAGGAGCTGGTAAGGAATCCGTGTTCCGCAAGCTCCTTAGACTCTGCCTTGGCAACCATATCCGCGCCGAGAGCCGCCTCGATTACCGTAAAGAAGCCGAGTCTTTTGATACCAGTAATTACCTGTCCGAGCTTGGCATAGGTGAACTGACTGGAAATAGACGGAGCAACTATAGCATAAGTCTTATATTTCGTATTGCCGATACTGCCCTTAAGCATATCGATTATTTGCAGAATATACGACTTATCGGTTATCGCGCCGAAGGGACACTGATATACGCACGCTCCGCAGGCTATACATTTATCGTTGTCTATATGTGCCGCCTTGGACTCGTCCATACTTATTGCCTTGACCTTGCAGGCGCGCTCGCAGGGACGAATATAATTGTGTATCGCGCTGTACGGGCAAACCTTGGCGCACATACCGCACTCGACGCATTTGCTCTTGTCAATGTGCGCTACGTGATTGTGGTCGAAGGAGATAGCTCCGCGCTTGCACACGTCCTCGCAACGGTGAGCAAGACAGCCGCGGCACGCGCTTGTTACCTCGTAACCGCCCATAGGACACTCGTCGCAGGCTATATCTATAACCTGAATGACGTTCTCGTTGCGCGGGTCTCCGCCCATAGCGATTTTTACACGCTCGCCGAGAATGGCGCGTTCCTTATAAACGCAGCAGCGCATAGTAGGCTGAGTGCCGGGAACAATGGTTTTAGGGATGTCGAAGGCAGTCTGGGGAAGTCTGCCCGCCCAAGCCTCGCGCGCGACCTCGCGCAAAACCTTATATTTGAGATATTGTACCTTTGTATCAAACTTTTTCATAGTACACCTTTAGAAATAGCTGACCTTGATTCGCTTGCCCATCTGCTTTAAGCACTCGGACAGCTCCTGAACAAGGTTCATCTTGATATTGAAATTTATAGGAAGTTCGGGATTCTGATGCGCGGGGTTTACGGCGCGTCCGACATAGAAGTTTATGTCCGTCGCTTCCTCGAAGAGCAGTCTGCAAATCAGCGACGCTCCGTCGCGCTTGAAGCTCCACTGCTCGTAGGTTTCGTTATCCGCAAGATAATCCTTGGCGTATTGCAAAACCTTATTTATCGTAATAACACCCTCGGTAACCAAGTCAACGCCCTCTATCGTTGCGATAGGCGGAACGTCGGACTGCTCGAAATTAAGGCTTGCCCTGAGCGGCTTGCCGAGGTACTTTGCCGCAATGGAAGCCGTCGTGCCGCCGCACACTATGTGCTTGCCCTCCTTTGAGAAGAACAGCGACATCATATTGTTGCCGTCGTTGCGGTTGGACGGAGGTCCGAACATCAGGTTCATAGGCTCGCGCTTGCGTATCTTTACCACGCACGCCGTAGCGTCGTCGCCGGGCTTGCCTCCGTAAAGCTCGTCGCACTTGTCCACAAGAATTGTGGACATAGTTTTTGCGGTATATCCGCCTGCTGCGACCGTTTCCATAAAATCGACAATCTGGTCGCGCTTCCAACCGAAATTATACGAGGTCCCGAGCCCTGCGTGCGGACAACCGTCGCTCATAGCAACAATTATATCGCCCTCGCGCAGCTTGATATTTGATTTATATATTCGCTTGCCTCCGATGTTCATCTCGCGCGTCGGATACTCGTAATTGCTTCCGTCGCGTATAAAAATTGCAAGCGGATTGTCAAACTGAATTAGCTCGGCAATATCGTTTTCGATGAGATGCACTATCGTAAACGTAGAATACGCAATTCCTCTCACCGAGCAAATCGGCAAGGTCTGCGCAATCGTTTCCACGCAATCCTCGACGGAAAGCCCCTCGGCGAGCATAGTGGACAAAATCTTAGATGTGAGCGTAGACAAAATACTTGCCTTAACACCGCTTCCAAGACCGTCCGCAAGCACGATTACAGAGGAATTTTCGCCCTGCTCCACGATTTCCACGTGGTCGCCGCAAAGCTGCTCTCCTACGTGATTTATACTTTTATAGCCGATATCGGCAAACAAATCATTCATTTTGTATAGAATCCTTCAGCTTAGTAAGCGCGATTTTGGTTTCCGCTGCAGTTTCGCCGAGCAGCGAAGCAATCTCCTGAACTATACGCATCTGCTTATCCACGACCTTGTCGGCAGTTTCAACGGTACGGCGGTTGATTTCCTCCTTCTCGCCTCGCACCTTCTCCTCCTCGGTCACGTCGCGCATAATGCAAATTATCAGCTTGGACGCGGCGTCATACACAACGGTCTGCTCCACATAACGCTTATACTCGATAAGATACACTCTTTGATTGTGTACGCTTCTGCCCGATTGCAAAACCTGCATAAACACCTGCGGATTTAGTATACGCACAACCTGCTCGCCGAGAATATCCATTTCCGACCTGAGGTTTGTTATCTGCATAGCCGCGCGGTTAATCTGCTGAACCTCGAGCTTATCGTTAAGCACTATTATTCCGTTGGGAGTGTTGTTTACAATGCTGTCGGAAAAGCTCTCCGCCTTATCCTTGAGGAAGGGCAGACACATAGATATTTCCGCCTTGCCCTGTAGGATAGCGATTGCCTTTTCGCGGCAGGTATTGTATCCGCAGGAGCCGCAGTTAAGCTCGTCCTCTCTACGGTTTTTGCCCATCTGTCTTAGTACGCTTGAAATCTCCGTTTCGGTAGGAGCAACCACGTGCCTGTCGATAACGCCGAACAGCTTACGAATATCCTGAGCCGCCGGCTGAGCGACGTCAAAATCCTTTTTACCCGCATACTCGGAAATAACCGTATAATCCTTGATAGGCGAGCGCGCCTCCATAGCGGGACCGCCTATACAGCTTCCTACGCAAGCGGACATCTCTATAAAGCATTTATGTATTTTTCCGCTTTCTATATCCTTAAGCGCGGCAATACAGTTATCCACACCGTCCAACGCTATATAGGAATAGCCTTCGGCGTTCTGCGCCATAGTTTTGAGCACTCCGCCCGTTGTCGGGAAAAATCTTGCCCTGCTCTCCTCCGATTTGTCGGAGACGGCTTCAACCTCGATATGCTCGTCCTTAAGCCACTGCGAAAGCTCCTCGAAGGTAAGCACCGCGTCAACCAAGTCCTCGTATTTCTGAGCCTCGTCCTTTTTGGATACGCAGGGACCGATAAATACCGTCTTTGCGTTGGGAGCCTTCTTTTTCAGCTCCGTGCAATGCGCCTGCATAGGAGAAAGCACGTCCGCAAGATACTTAAGCGACGACGGGAAGTATTTTTGAATGAGCAAATTGACAGAGTGACAGCAGGAGGAAATGACTATATCGCGCTTTTCCTCGTTAAGCAGTCTGTCATACTCGCGCTTTACTATCGTAGCTCCTATAGCGGTCTCCTCAACGTCCTTGAAGCCGAGCTTCTTGATGGCGGTGCGCATAGCCTCTATGCCCGCTCCGCCGTAGTTGGCGATAAAGGACGGCGCAAGGCTGACGTACACGGGGTCGCCGGACTGGATAAGCACCTTTGCCTTTTCCCTCTCGCTGTTTATCTCCTTGGCGTTTTGAGGACAGACGACGAGGCAGTGTCCGCAGAGAATGCACTCGTCCGAAATAATATGCGCCTGATTTGCCGAAAATCTGATAGATTTTACGGGACAGTGGCGAATACATTTATAGCAGTTTTTGCAATTAGATTTTTTTAAAGTAAGGCAGTCGGACATATTTAAACCTCCGAATTTTTAATAGCCGTCATTATCGTATTTTCAAAGAAATCGCGGAAATTATCGCGGGTAATACCCGTATAAACCTCCTCGTCCACCTTGACCGAAACGCCTACGCGGTTGCACTTGCCGCAGCAAAAGCACCCCGAAAGCACCACTTCGTCCTCAAGATGATGCTTTTCAACCTCTTTCTGAATAAGCTCTACAATTTCGGGCGCGCCGGTCAGATGACAGGAGCTGCCCACGCATACGTCTATGAACACCATAATTATAACGCTCCGAGTACGTAAGTGTCAAAGAATTCGCCGACGGAATCCGGCTTTACCGAATGGAACTCTCCGTCCACGGTTACGCAAACTCCCTCGCGGCATCTGCCCATACAGAAGGTGCTTGCAAGCTCCACCTTATCCTGAAGCCCGTTATCCTCTACAAGCTGCTGTATCTGCTCGACAACAGGACGCGAGCCGTGTACGTGACAGGAGCTTCCTATACAAATGGTAATTTTCATAATAATCCTCTCTCAGTAAACTTGTAAGATAAATTATAATTTATCTTGCCTAAAAAATCAATAGGCGTGTATTTCTACACGCCTATTATGTTTTGTACTTATTTGCCGTAATAGGCGTTTAGATACATCTGCTTGATTTCGCTCATCAACGGATATCTCGGATTCGCGCCTGTGCACTGGTCGTCGAACGCCTGCTCTACCATATCGTCGAGGGAGTCGAGGAACACCTTTTCGTCGATGCCGTAATCCTTGATGCAGGGCTTGATACCTACCTTAGCTTTGAGCTTATCGAGCTCGGCGATAAGGTTCTCAAGCTTTTCGGAGTCGTTCTTGCCGGTAATTCCAAGATAATCTGCAACCTCTGCGTATCTTGCGAGAGTGTGCGGATGGTCGTACTGCGGGAACGTACCCATCTTTGCGGGGACCTCCGAAGCGTTGAAGCGAAGCACCTCGTCAATCATAAGCGCGTTGGCTACGCCGTGCGGCAGATGATGGAATGCGCCAAGCTTGTGAGCCATAGAGTGGCAGACTCCGAGGAAGGCGTTTGCAAAAGCCATACCCGCCATAGTTGCGGCGTTGCCCATCTTCTCTCTTGCGATGGGGTCGTTGGGACCGTTGTCGTAAGCTCTGGGCAGGAACTCGAATATCATCTTAAGTGCGCGCAGCGCGATACCGTCGGTATAATCCGTTGCAAGCATAGAAGCGTAAGCCTCGAGAGCGTGAGTTACCGCGTCGATACCGGACGCCGCCGTAAGTCCCTTAGGCGCGTTCATCATCAAATCGGGGTCTACGATTGCGATGTTAGGCATAAGCTCGTAGTCGGCAAGAGGATACTTGACGCCCGTCTGCTCGTCGGTGATAACCGCAAACGGAGTCACCTCGCTTCCCGTACCCGCAGAGGTAGGAATTGCAATAAATGTAGCCTTGTCGCCCATCTTGGGGAAGGTATAAACTCTTTTTCTGATATCGATAAAGCGCATAGCGAGGTCGAGGAAGTTTACTTCGGGATGCTCGTAGAGAACCCACATAATCTTACCTGCGTCCATAGCGGAGCCGCCGCCGACTGCGATGATGACGTCGGGGTTGAATGCGCGCATAGCCTCGGCACCCTCCTTGGCGCAAGCGAGCGTCGGGTCGGGAGCTACGTTGAAGAACGTGCTGTGCGTAATACCCATCTCGTCAAGCTTGTCGGTGATTGCCTTGGTATAGCCGTTGTTGTAAAGGAAGCTGTCGGTTACGACAAACGCCTTTTTCTTGTTATATACTGCGCTAAGCTCGCTGAGTGCAACGGGCAGGCAGCCTTTTTTGAAGTATACTTTCTGCGGCGCTCTGAACCACAACATATTCTCTCTCCTCTCCGCGACGGTTTTGATGTTCAAAAGATGTTTAACGCCTACGTTTTCGCTGACGCTGTTACCGCCCCAGCTTCCGCAACCGAGCGTAAGCGAAGGCAGAAGCTTAAAGTTGTACAAGTCGCCGATACCGCCCTGGGACGACGGCGTGTTGATGAGCATACGGCAGGTTTTCATAGCCGTCTCCCACTTGTCCATCTTTTCCGTTTGAGTGAGTTGATTGATATAGAGGCTGGACGTATGACCGTAACCGCCGTCTGCAATGAGCTTTTCAGCCTTAGCCACTGCGTCGTCGAAATCCTCCGCCTTGTACATAGCAAGCACGGGAGAAAGCTTCTCGTGAGCAAATTCCTCCTCGAGCTCTACGCTTTCTACCTCGCCGATAAGCACCTTGGTCGCCTTGGGAACCTTGACGCCTGCCATTTCGGCTATTGTATGCGCCTTCTGTCCTACGATTTTTGCGTTGAGCGCGCCGTTGATAAGAATGGTCTTGCGCACCTTATCGGTCTCCTCCGCATTGAGGAAGTAAGCGCCCCTTGCCTTAATCTCTTTCTTGAATTTGTCGTATACGCCCTTGAGTACGATAACGGACTGCTCGCTTGCGCAAATCATACCGTTGTCGAAGGTCTTGGAGTGGAGTATCGAGGACGCGGCAAGCACGATATCCGCGCTGTCGTCAACGATTGCGGGAGTGTTGCCCGCGCCTACGCCCACAGCGGGCTTACCGCTGGAGTAAGCGGATTTAACCATACCGGGACCGCCCGTAGCAAGGATGAGGTCCGCCTCGCCCATAAGCTGTGCGGAAAGAGGAACGGTGGGCTGGTCAATCCAACCTACGATATTTTCGGGAGCGCCGGCCTTGACCGCCGCCTCGTAAACAATTTTTGCAGCCTCTATCGTGCAGCCCTTCGCGCGGGGATGCGGCGAGAAGATGATGCCGTTACGTGTTTTAAGAGCAATAAGCGCCTTGAAGATAGCGGTTGACGTGGGGTTTGTCGTAGGAACGACAGCCGCGATTACGCCGACGGGCTCGGCAATCTTTTTGATGCCGTAGGCCTTGTCCTCCTCTATCACTCCGCAGGTCTTGGTTGTGCGGAAGGCATTGTAAATATACTCGGACGCATAGTGGTTTTTGATAACCTTATCTTCGACGATACCCATACCGGTCTCCTCGACAGCCATCTTGGCAAGAGGAATTCTCGCCTGGTTGGCGGCCATAGAAGCCTCGAAGAAAATCTTATCCACCTGCTCTTGCGTGAAAGTGGCAAATTGACGTTGCGCTTCTCTGACCTTGGCAATCAGTTCGCGCAAGCTCTCTTCGCTGTTGACAATAGAAAGATTTTTTTTCATACCCATATTTCCTTATTATTTATTTACCGAATTTAATTCGATAAGTTTTTATCGATATCATTTTACTTTTATAATCGTATTTTGTCAACAAATTTCCTATAAAAATATTCGGAACACACATTTCGTGTTCCGAATAGCTTAAAACTCAGATATGCGCGCTTAGTTATCCGCCTCCGCGCTCTGCTCCGGAACGCTATCCCGTATCATTTCAGCCGGCTCCTGCTCGGAAATACAGGAAATATCGATATCCTCGCCGCTATATCTCTTAACTATTTCCATAGTAAGCGCAAATCCCTCTGCTATGCAATCCCTGCTGAGATTTTCATAAGAATCGTATCTGGTATAAAAGTAATCGGGCAAGCGCGAATTGACCGCGCAAAATCCCGAGCTTTTAAAGCCGCCTTGCGTAAACGCCGCGCTGTCGCTTGCTTCAAAGGGAATTCTATGATTGGAGCATTTAAGCCCGAGCGCATTCGCGCTGTCAAGGATGAGGCTTGTAACCTCCCTGTCGCATTTAACAAGTCCCGTCATTTCGCTGCTATTGGCGTTAAGACTACCAAGCTCGCGCAAGGACGCAAGCGAAATAAACGCGGTATTTTCTCTATCTATTTCATTTCCGTGCTTTTCGCACCAGACCTTAGCGCCTCTGAGACCTACCGCTCCGCTGCCTGTAAGAATTACGCCGACCTCGGTATTTTCAAGCTGAACATCCTTCAACGCTCCAAGCATTCTGGCGGCTATAAAGCAGCCCGTAAGATTGTTGTTTGCACCGTTTACTATAACCTTTGTGCTTACTGTAAAGTAGGTTGAAAACAGTATGGGAGCAAATATCAAGCCCGCCGCGCCCGCATAAAGCATAGCGCCGCTTGCAATTCCCGCGCCCACGCCGCCAATAAGCACCCAACGCGCAACCGAAAGAGCCGCAAAATATATAACGCCTATAATGTCTGCAACAACTATCGCTACAGACATAATACCTCCGAAGCGGTATTTAAGGCTGTTCTCAAAGCACGCGTCCATATTAGCTACAAAATAAATTCTCTTTTTTGCTTCGCCCGAGCATCTTTTTATTGCCGTGACGTTTTGGGAGGTCATTTCGGGATAAAGAGGGTCCAGCATTCTCTTAAACATTACGTACTCGAACAGAAACGGAATGCACCCTACCACAAACAGCAGCAACGCAACCAGGGATGAAAAAAAGTAAGATACTATTCCAAGCATAAAGCAACTCACGCTTAACGGTATCCAACCCGTAAACGCGGCAGGATTCACCTTAAACTCCTCTTTTTTCACTTCGTCGGCGCAAGCGGACAGCTCCTCGTAAAAGTACTCCGCGGTCTGTCTTTCGCCCTCGCCTCCCGCATTTCTGCTGCCGAAGCTCTTACAGATATGCTTTATATCTGCGCATATCTTGCCCGCTACCTCGTGTTTATCGGTTATCATCATTATCCTCTCCTTCACCTGCGCTAAGATTTTTAATGATTATTTCCAACATCAATCCGGTTATTTCAAGAGCCTTATCCTCTGTACCCCGAGTAGCCAATCTGTAAAAACGATTGTTAGCCTCGTCGATAATTGCGGCGACCTCGAGTCCCTTATCCGTAAGCTTTAAATCCTGTTCACGCTTATCAACTGCGGATATGGAAATTTCTATAAGCCCCTTATCCTTCAGCGACTTTACGCTGCGCGACACCAAAGCCTTGGACACGTCCGCGTCCTTTGCAATCGCGCTTGCAGTGGATACGGTTTGCAAGCCGTCCAAAACCGCCACCTCGTTAGGAGACAGCGAATAATCGCTCACGCACCCCGTAATATAATCGTTATAGGCGCGCATAAGCGTTCTGAAGGAAGCGAACATATTTTTACACTGCTTTAAATTCATAATCCCAAATTTACAATAAACCGCCGTGCAGTCGAATTAAATCGACGGCGCGACGGTTTAAATCCTTATTTATTCTTTATCCTCGGGTATCTCGGTCTGAGCCGAAGCCTCCGACCGTTCTGCGCAATTCTCTCTTTCTTCTATGGGAATTGCAACGCCGTCCTCGTTGGGGAATATCTCAAGCGGCGCAAACCCGTGAGCCGCCTTATCTATACTGCCGGCACTGTCTGTTGCAAGCGCAGCGTTATCCCCTCCTGCGAGAGCCGCTTTCCTGCGGTTGATTTCTTCCTTTGCCTCCTGCTGCTGTTTCTCGTTAAACTTGTAGAAGAACAGCGGAATAATGGTAAGGAAGAATGATATCGCCGCAATGAGAACAAGCATAATCCACATAGTATCCTTGCCCTGCGCAGTAACCGCGCTCGCATTGCCGGCCTCAACGCCTGCCATATAGTAAGCGAGAACACCGACGAATGCGCCGACAGCCATAGCTATTTTATTTATAAGAGTCTGCATTGCAAAGCAGATGCCCTCCGCGCGCTCGCCCGTTTTAAGCTCGAGATACTCAACCGTATCGCCTATCATTGCATAGGTCAGAATATTTCCGAAGCCCTGCGGTATTCCGCTTATAACCAATGCGATAATCAGTACAACCGTAGTAACCATACTTGAGTAGTTGCCGTGGTCGAAGGCTATACCTACGATAAACGCTATAAGCATTGCCACGCCGCCGATGACGTGAGACCAGATATAAGTGTTGCGTTTGCCGAACTTTTTGGTGAAAAACGGAACGAGAAGCGACGCTATAAGTCCGCCGGGAACTATCGCCATTGTAAAGAGCGAATACATCGACTCCTTATTCATAATATACTTAGCAAAATACAAGCCGCCCGTATATGTAAACAGCATTCTTGCCGCTCCACCGATACCGGACAGAACGATAAGCATAAGCGGTTTATTTTTAAACAAAAGCTTGAGATTGTGTTTTAAGGACGGCGGCTTTTCAAAGGACTGATTTCTTTCGGTGGTATTTTTATATCCGAGGAAGAAAAGCGGAAGCGCGATAACGCAGCAAACAATGGCAATGATAAAGTAAGTAAATCTTAAATCTTGCATCATACTTGCGCTTGCGCTCTGCTTAATCTGAAGGAGCGCCGCGCCGCTTTGATTGATATTCAAACCGAGATTGCCGAAGGTTTTCGTAATAGACGCAAGCTTATCCGCGGAAAGCAGGTTTTGTATGTACGCGCCTACGTTTTCTATTCCGCTGAACATCGCAAAGAACGCGGAATTGGAAGCCACAACCTCCTCTCCTCCGTTTATTGCATTCATAAGCGATTGAATTGCCGATACAACAGAGTTATCCGCCGAGGTTATTGCCTGCGTTATAATAGGAGTAAATACTGTGACTATTCCCGCGCCGGCCGTACAGAACAAACGCGCGATAGTAAGCAGATTGCCTCTGCGGTAGGTATCGTTTGACATTGCGGTGGAAAGTCCCCAATAAGGCACGTCCGCAACAGTATAGATAACTCCCCACACTATGTACAATATAGACAGAGCCGCAAATCCGCCGTCCGTATTCGGATAAAACGGCAAAAAGCACACGACGGTCATCGCCGCAATCGGGAAAGCCATCCATTTCATATAAGGACGGCACTTGCCCCATTTGGTACGCGTTCTGTCAACTATCGAGCCCATAATCGGGTCGTTAAGCGCGTCGAAGATTCGGGCGCCAAGCATTAAGAGCGCAACCGCTAAAGCGGGAAATCCTATAGCGTCCGTCATAAACACTGTAAGATACGAGCCTATAACTGTACAGATAAGATTTTGCCCGAAGCCGCAAAGAGAATAACTCAAGCCCTCTTTAGGTTGCATTTCCCCGTCGCCCGGCGTAGAGCCGAATAAAGTGTGTAAAAACGGCTTTTTATTGCCGTCTACAACAGCGTTTTCTTTTTTACCCATAATTTCTCCCAAACCTTATATTTGCACTAAAATCGCGCAATTCTACAGATATAATTATTCTATCAATATTTATATCAACAATCAACCCCTATTTTGTAATTTTCATTTAATTTTAATAAACTAAATGCAAATTATTAAAGTATATGCGCCTAAATACGTATAACTATGCTTCCGACAAAAAATCCCACTAAATACTTGCACAAAAAAAACGGCTGATAGCCGTTTCTTTATTTTAAAGCGTATTTTAGTTTATTGATTAAATCAATCTTTGATAAAATTAGTCCTTATCTTCGCCCTCGTTTCGGGCACGGGGATTCCGTTTGTCTTTGCGCAATCGATACATTTCAACAGCCAGGACATATTCTCCCCCAGATTTCGCATAGTCTGCAAACCCTCCTCGTCTTTAAAAATATCCTCTGGCTTGCTTCCAAACGCCATATTCCAGTAGGTGGACGATACAAGCGGCATTTCCGCTATCGTAGCGTATTTGTTTAATGTATCTATTGCGGCTGTAGTTCCAGCGCGGCGCGCAACCGCCAACATTGCGGCAGGCTTATGCGAAAACCATCTTTTTCCCGCATAAAACGCTCTGTCCAAAAAACACAATATCCTTCCGTCGGCGTGAGCGTAATAGGTCGGCGAGCCGAACACAAACCCGTCCGCCTGCTTTGCCTTGTCTATAAACTCGTTTACAGCGTCGTCGTCAAATATACATCTGTACTTGTCGGCGCACTGTCCGCAGCCGATACAGTCGCGCACGGGATTTGCTCCAATCTGAAAAATTTCGGTCTCTATGCCGTTATTTTCAAGCACCTTTGCAACCTCCGTCAGCGCGGTAAAAGTACTTCCGTTTGCTTTGCAGCTTCCATTTAATAGTAAAACCTTCATATTCACTCCGATTATGCGCATATACGCAAGTCAATATATGTTCATTTGTTCCTATATTACAACAAACCCGTTGCAATATCAATATCGAATATCAATATATGTACCTATGTGTATTTTTGCAATCATATTAAAGCTATATCCATATAATTATAATAGAATTATACATCTAATATAACCCAAAATAAAAATTCACCAGTTGAACTGGTGGTTTTTAATTTGAGGGTAAAACCCTCTGTTATTAGCATAGCGAAATCGCTTACCCGTAGTCCGCCTTTTGCGTTCGCTAACCTCCTACTTCTTGAATGGGTCTACCAACTCCGTTATCGTCATTTGTTCTACCTCTTTATCTTCTTTCAGTTGGTTAGCGATATACTCCTTTATCTTCGCCGTATTCTTCCCAACTGTGTCTACATAATATCCTCTACACCAAAACTCTCTGTTGCGGTACTTGAATTTCATATTTGCCCATTTCTGATAAATCAGCAACGAACTTTTCCCCTTCAAAAATCCCATAAAACTCACAGTCTGCAAGACTGTTTGTTTTACCTCGCGTTCGTTTCCCTTTCCCTATAAAAAATATCCGCACAACTACGTTGTACGGATGCTTTTTGGTACCCCCATAGGGAATCGCTCCGCTTGACATTCTATATCTCACCCGCCATACACAGGTTGACATCATCCTCGCCTATGCTCTCCGTTGTCTGCGCTATCACGCCTGCTCGGACAAACAGTCTGCAAGACTGTTTGTTTTACCTCGCGTTCGTTTCCCTTTCCCTATAAAAAATATCCGCACAACTACGTTGTACGGATGTTTTTTTGGTACCCCCATAGGGAATCGAACCCTAGTTTCCGCCGTGAGAGGGCGACGTCTTGAACCGCTTGACCATGAGGGCGTTTTTAAATGTATTGTGATAATACCATACTTTAAAAAATTACGCAACTGATTTTTTGTATTTTTACGGCATTGCTTAAAATTTATATTCTATACGCAAATATCCTACACATTGTATGAAAAATAAATAAACATTTGTAAAAAATGTCAGGACTTGTATATTGAATTTATATTTTAATTATATTACAATTATATAAATAATATATGACTAAGGCTTGACCTGTCATTAAGGAGGACTTATGAGAACAAAAACCAAAAGCTTCGCGTCTGTAGCGCTGATGCTCGTTTTGGCTATAGTGCTCATATCCGCTATGAGCTACTCCCTTACACCGGGAGTTTCGTTTGCAGCGGCTGACGGCACTATAACATCGATAGACGAAATCGGCGTCGGGCATATGAGCGACATACACTACTTCCCGTTGTCGCACTGCTATCAGGACGCATACGGTCCTACATACAAGGACAGCGAATTTTATCATTCCACAACCGGCGATACAAAGCTGGTGCTTGAAAGCGGAATGGTGCTTAACGCAACGATTAAGCAGATTATAGCGGACGGAATTGCAAAAAAAGCTCCGCAATATCTGATTGCATCGGGCGACCTATCCAAAAACGGCGAGCGCGTCGCGCTTATTGACGTTGCAAACTCTCTGCGCTATTTGCAGAATGAAATGCGCAAGCTCGATGGATATGAAAACTTCCAAGTATTCGCCACTGTAGGCAACCACGACCTTTACAACCATAACGGCGCGCTGTACTCGCAGGAGGACGGAAAGTCAAGACCTGCGGATATGATTACCGCTATGCAGTTTGCAATGATATTTGCGGGACTCGGTTTTCCCGAGGTTTCTCTCGACACCGCCGAGGAAGGCAGACTGACTCTTACCGACTATTTGCCTGCCGAATACTGGTATTCAAACTATACGAGCGGTTACGTTGCTTCCGATAACGCTCAAAATCTGGAAATAGCATACTATTCCCCTGCTCTCGCTCAAATCGCCAATAAAAAAACGTCCTCCGAAATCCTTGATTGCTATTTCAATGTCGGCGACGGTCTAAATCAACTCACTTATTTTGCAAGCCTTACGGATAAGACAGGTTATTCCTTTGCTATAATCGATTCCTCCGACCGCGAGGAAACCGACTCGGGCGCGCTCGTGCGTATCAGTCAAAAGGAATTCGACAAGATGCCTGCAAGCTCACAGCCTAAGACCGTCTACCTCGACAACGGCAACAGCAACGTCGAAATAGATTTGGCAAATCCCCAAAATCCGGGCGAGGCGTTCAATCAAACGGAAAAGGCGGTTTATCGCCGTACTCCCGTGCAGCACATCACAGGCGGTCGCATCACTACCGAGTGCCTCGATTGGGTGGAAATACAGTGCAATAAGCAAAATACCGCAAATATGGAGGAAACTATAATATCAAGCTTCCACCATAACGTGCTCCCCCACTTCGAGCAGGAGGATGATATCCTTAAGGACTTCACCCTCTACAACTGGGAATACACCGCCAAGCGCTTCCTCGATATGGGTATCCGCTACTCCCTCACGGGACATATGCACGCGTCCGACGCTATGTCTTATACCGACGTGGAAGGTCGCACCCTCTACGATTTCGAAACAGGCTCTACAATCAGCTACTCCTCGCCCCGCCGCTATCTCACCTTTGAGCGCAATAACTGCGACGGAAAGCTCGGAGAACAGCTCACATCAGAGGTTCACGTTCTCGGAAATATTAAGGAAATAGCAAGCGACAATATCGCAAACGCTCCCGTCTGGAACGACGCAAGCTATCAAGCTGCGATTGCCAATTACAAGTCCATCCCCGAAACAAACGTAGAAGAACGTGCTCAGGCGTGGCAGAATGTTGTAAAGACTAACCCCGATTATCTTACCTATATCATAAGATACGACGAGTTTGCAAAGCTTACCAACCCCGACACGATGTATAACGACTTTATCAGCCAGGACATCTACTGCATTATCGTGGACAGAATGGTTGACCACTTTATCAATCAAAGCACCATAGACGGATTACTCGACACCGCACACGAATTCATCCTCGGATTAGACAAAAATCCGTCCTTCACTGTAAAAATGGTATTGAACGCTCTCGGCGTCAACGGCGTTATCCTTGACAAAGCCGCAGATTATATGATTGATACCATCCTCTACAACCTTTACGGCAATAAAGGCTATCCTGATAATAAGAGCAATTCAACGCTTGAGTATGTACTTTCCATAGTAAACGGAATACTCGACCTTGAATACGGCGACGCAACCGTAGGCACCGAGAGTTCAAATCCCAACAAAACCAATGTCGGAAAGCTCAAGGTTCGCGAGCTTGCAAGCTTCATTATGATGTCGCATTCCGCAGGCAACGAAATTTCCTTTGACGAAACATATGCTTCAATAGACGCTAAATTCGGTCATAACGACGCAGATTACGGAGATAATCACTATCGCTATAAACAACCTACCAATCCCGTTTTCCGCAAACGTATGCTCGCTGCCTTAAAGGATTTCGACAAACAGCTCAAGAACGGTGAGGTTGTAAAGGTTCTTATCGATTCCATTCTCGACCCCCTGTTTAATAACGAGGATTCTATCCTGAAAACATTGTTGAATTATAAGTTCGATTTCAGCAAAGCCGATTTAACTCCCGAGGAGTTCAAAAAAGTCGAAGAATTGTTTGGAACAAAACTGAAAAACTTAGGTGAATTAGCGGGAATGATAGGCATTAAACTACCTGAAAACGTGTCTTTGTCATATGATGCAAAATCCGTTAGCCTAAATGATATCCTAACCGACCTATTTCCCGTTGCCAAGCCTCTTATCGGCAGTATGCTCGGCTTCAATATGGTTGGCGACAATATTATAGAGGTTGTGGAAAATTTCCTTAACGACTACCTCACCCAAAGCTTCTACGTAGGTCTCGGCGGAATTGCAAGCAATATAGTAACGGCATTTGCAACCGATATTTATCCCGACTTAGCCGACCAGCTCAATCCCGCGACTCCGTTTGCTATTCAGCCCTTCGGCGAATACACGTATGCGGGCGAAAAGATGTCCTATGTGGGCAGCAAAAACATAGTATCGTCCGTAAACGCTTCATTTAACGCCGCAACGCAGGATAACGGCAGAGTTCCAAGCCGCGTCACTGCCAACTTCGATACTATAAACAGCACAACGGCATTTACCGTCAAGTTCTACACCGCAGAAGAAGTCTACGGCACGTTTAAGTATAAGACCTCCGTGGACGAAGCTTGGACAACCGTTTCGACATCCAAAGAGAAAGCGGACTCGGATGCAGACTATTTTGATTCGTCCAACTCCCTCACCTCAAACGGAATAACCGTTGAAATGCTCACTCAGACCAAGCCCGTATACCTCCCGCTCATCGACCTCGGTCTGCTTTGCCTTACCCACGCGGAGGTAGATTATGAAAAGGAAGTAAACGGTGAAACCGTGGATGTCCCCTATAAGTACGGCGAACGTGACAACGCTCATAAAAACAGCATTGTTTACTGGAACGTAACCACAGTTACGGTAACCGGACTTTCTCCCGATACCACCTATTATTATGATATCGAGGGTATTTACGAAAGCGATACCGCAACCGCAAGCTTCTCATTTGTAGAGTACAATAAAACGCTCGGCTATGACAGAGATTACTTCACCTTTAAAACAGCAAAGAGCGCGGACTCCGATAAATTCGAGTTCCTCACCATCGCCGACATTCAGGGAATGATACAAGGAATGTACTCCGATAGCTTTAACGCCGTAAAAGCTCTGCTTGCAAACGACGCTACAAAGAATTTCGATTTCATCCTTAACGCAGGCGATATGTGCGACAACGGCAAGAACTTCAACCAGTGGGCAATGGCTCTTAATACCTATCAGACGCTGTTTGCCAACACCTCTATGTTCTTTGCCGCAGGAAACCACGAAAGCGGCTCAAATGCGCTTACAAACTACTTCAACTATTCTATGGAAGAAGGTCAGACTACCGCCGACGGCGCATATTATTCCTTCGATTATGCAAACGCTCACTTCGTTGTACTCAATACCAACGATGCCGACAACAACGGACTCGGTCAGGCTCAGCTCGCTTGGCTAACCGAGGACCTGAAAAACTCCGACAGCAAATGGAAGTTTGTCCTTATGCACAAGAGCCTTTACAGCGGCGGTTCTCACTCCACCGACTCCGAGGTAGTCGCAATGCGCGCGCAGCTCCAAAAGCTATTTGCCGAAACAGGCGTAACAATCGTATTCGGAGGTCACGACCACACCTATACATCTACCTATCTCGTAGACCAAAACGGTAACGTCATCGACAAGAGCAATGACGCCGAAATCAAGTCGTCGGGCGACGGCGTGCTGTATATCACTCTCGGCACTATGGGTACCAAGTTCTACACCTACAAGCCAAACGACGATATTTCCGGAAACTTCGATGAGGACAACAGCATACTCGATACGCTCTCGTCTCAGACCTTCGGCAAAGTAGTCGTAGAAGGCGACGTTCTCACCTACACCGGTTATCAGTACGACAGCAAAACAAATACTATCAAAACTATAGGCGAAAGCACCAAACTCAAAGCAATCTCTAAAGAAACAACGGGATTGTCCCTCGGTGCAAAAATAGCCATAGGCGTGGTGGTTCCCGTCGTAATCTTGGCTGTTGCCGCAGTAGTAATAATTATAGTTGTCAAAAAACAGCAGGAAAAAAAGAGATTGGAAGCTCTGCGCAGAAAGAAAATAGCGGCGCTTAAGCGTGCAAAATTGGAGGCTATGGCTCGCGAGGCTAAAGAATGCGGAATTGAAACGGATTCGGAAAGCACGTCAGAACAAACAGAGCAGCCCGCGTCCGAGCAACCGTCCGATGACGTTGCAACGGCAGATAATTCCGATTCTCCCAATCAAACACAAACCGAATAAGTCCTTCTAATCGGATAAAAAATCTACTCGCGCTTAGCGAGTGGATTTTTATTATACGCTTTAATACATAAATACAAATTTTATTTTGAATACAATTCCCTTATGCATTCCAACAGTAGCTTTTGCCCGTTTCTGTCATAAACCACCGCACAATACGGCTTGCCGTTTGTCCCCTCTCTTTCCACATATGATATGCCGCACTTTTTGCCGTCGTCAGTCGGCATCTTTGTATTTTTACCTTCGTTATCAGTACATACATATAGATAACCTTTCTCTACAAGCCAATCCCATATTTTATTCGCGCTCGGTCCTAAGCCTTTGTTAGAATACTTTATGTTTTTTATAAACGTAGTCAAACTGCTTGGTCTATCCAAAATATATTTACTTAAATCGGATTCTTTATCAATCTCGAAGGTATCGCTTTTAGTCTTTACGGGAGCCGCTTTATAGCTTTGCAATATATCTCTTACAAAAAACAAACATCTGATAATTTCAGGTTCATCAAAAACCGTTTCAAACAGTTCTTCCCCTGTCAAAGGATTTAATCCGTTTGCCAAGCTTTCTATATACTCTCTCGCTTTATCTATTTTATTTACATCGCTCATATTATTTTCCTCCGTATTTTAATTAGTCAGTTAAACAAATAAAACGCAATATTTAATTACTTATATCAACAAATAAACTCATTAAATATTGTCATATTAAATTTCGATTTATTTAAATATAGTATAGCAGAAATTAGGATATTTTCCTATTATAAAGTTGCAAATATTTATTTTTTTCATAAACGATATTTTAATGACGCTAATACGCAAGCATAAAAATTGTTTTTATTAAAAGCAAACTCCGCATATAAGCGGAGTTTGCTTTACTGTTTATCAAACCTTATTTATTTTTATAGCCCTGCCGCCCGTAAGCGTTATCATCTTAACCGCAGGTAACGTAAAGTCGTTGGCTACTATTATAAGCGGCTTTGTTAGGCGTTGTCCTGCAGTCACTGTGTAGCCCGTGCACTCCTCGCTTACAAGTCCCATTTTCTTAAGCTTTTCAAGCGTTACCCTGTTTCCGTCCTGGAACTTTGCGTCTATATCGTCAAGCTTCAGCGTTTCTATATAGCTTTCGTCGATACTCTCCACGTTCTTACTCTCTATGCACTTCTCCGCAAGCTCGTCGGATAGGACGTCGCAGTCGTGTACGTGCATTACCTCGCACAGCAAGCCCTTATTCTGCTTATTCGTCAATAGCTTGTTGTGCTTAAGCGTGAATATAAGCTCCTGTATGCTTCTGTCGTTGTAACGCTTCCTCGCTTCCATATTCAGTTCCTGGAATAAGGCGAGTATCAGCTCCTGCGCTCTCGTCAAGGCTCTGTCCGAGGACACGCGTACATACATAGGCACGTCTACAAATCTCGGCTTATCCGATACGTCCTTATGGTGATAACGGCGAGCGTCATATTCATAGGGCTTGAGTGCAAGCCACAGCTTGATTGAACGCTTCGCTATGCCTATTACCGCTATTACCTGTCCTTGATAACGTATCTTTTCTACGCGCTTGTATACGCGATAGGTTACGCCCTTTTGCGAGCAGAACAGATTTTTAACAGCGGCATACCACTCTCTGTTTTTATCCGAGCTTTGCTTTAAGCGCATACGGAAGTTGGGATATGTCTTTTTGACAGTTCCGTCCTCCTCGATTATGACGGCTTCTACAAAATCGTCGTCATCCTCGTCGAGTATGCTGTCCCATTCCTCCTCGTCATCGTCTATATCGTCGTCATCCTCGCGCTCGGCGGCGACATAAACGTTATTGGAGCTTTGCGACATCAACAGTAATTGCTGTTGTAAATCGTCTATTTTAGATACGAGCGAATTATATTTGTCATCCTGCTCGCCCGGAGCGGTAAGGTATGCGGTAGTTTCAGGCACAATCTGCTGTACTGCGGGCAACAACCTTTCAAATACCTTGTCTGCAATAAGGTCGGTATCGTCCATACTCGCATAAGACATATTATCCGACTGCTGTCTGCCCATAAGGTTTGCAAGCATAATTTTCATTGCTTCGTCGCGCTTTGCCTGCTCCTCGCGCAACGCCGCCATCTCCTCGCGGTGACGTTCTTCTTCCTGTCTGCGTCTTTCTTCCATTTCAAGCAGACGCTGTTCAAATATTTCGCTGTCACCAGACCTTGCCGCCTGAGTTATGCTCTCCTGGAATGCCAGCTGTCTTGCCTCCTGCGCTTCCTCGCGTGCAATTCTTTCCTGCTTCTCCGCCTCGCGCTCCTGTTTTTCGGCTGTAAGCTTGCGCTGTTCGCTCTCCTCTATAGCCGTTTCCTTGGCAAGCTCCGCCTGCTTCCAACCTCTGCGCGTTAGCAAAGCTATTAAGAACATCAACAGCATCACTCCGCACAGCGAGAACGCTATTATGCTCCATACCATATTGGACAGGTTAAGCCATACTATGTCTGTTGCAAATATCGGCAATAACCCTGCCGCATAGGTCTTGGCGTTATACTTCTTTGCCTCGCCCTTTGCTTTCTTCTTGCGGTTGCCGTACTGTATCGCCTTTATCATAAAGATTAAGGTAAACAATAATGCCACGCAGGACGTTATCACCTGCCACAGCGGGAAATGACTTTCTATAAGCTTTTCAAAGAATTCCTTTATCTTATCTATAAAGCTTCCGCCGTCTCCCGGTTTTTCCGGTGGCGTGGGATTGGGATTGTTCGGGTCCTCCACAACGCTGAACGTCAGCGTTATCGCGTCGCGTGTGCCGTCCTCCCAGACGTAGTTAGCTCCGTCTCTGAATCGGATTACTATTGTGTATTCACCCTTATCCGTTACTGTCAATGAACCCGAAGCTATCGCCATTATGCTGTCGTCAAAGCCGTCCAGCTCGAAGGTAAGCGTACTTGCAGTATAGAACTTGCTGTCCTCCTTCAACGTCGGCTTTGCTATCGGTGTTGCGGGATTTAACGGGTCCGCAGGCGTTGTAAACTCCGCATAGTCGTTTACTCCGTCGCTATACTCTATGCGTACGTTATCTCCGTACTTGCTTTCTACCTTTACCCTGAACGTAGTGTTGTACGTATTCATTACGTCCTCGTACGTCACGGTAGCTCCGTTAAGGTCCGAATATACTCTGTTTATAAAATCTCTGTCGTTTGCATCGTCTACCTGTATATTGGGTATGCCTGATGACGTCCAGCCGTTTACCTTTATCACCCTCGGCACTATCTTAACCGTTATGCTTACAAACGTAATGTCCTCGGGGTCGTCCGGATTATCCCATACTACGTTGCCCACTCCAAGCTCGGGCTTAAAGCGGAATACAAGCACATAATCGCCTATCTCCTTCGCCGTGTAATCGGTATAAGCCAATCCGTTTTTCTTGATGTCTATAGTAAGGTAATTAGCCCAGTCCTGCGGCACGCCCAACAGAGATATAAAATCCACGTCTCGGTTATTAAATACTATTTCGTCTCCCGAGTATGCAGGCTTTGTAACCTTGTGCGTGTTTATGCTCCAATCCAGGGTAAATTCTCTGTCATAGGCGTCAAATGTATCGTCGAGATTTACAAGTCTTACCTTTGCAACATAGTTACTGCTTACATTGACTTCTATAACGTTACCGCTATATCCCTGTATCTTAACGCCCTTATCCGCAAGAGACGCGCCGTCCGATGTGTATTCGGATACGGTAATGGTATATCCTCCGGGTAACCAGGGTAACGCAAATGAGGACGGAACGTTATCGTTTGCCTGCCAAATCAAATCGTCCGCGGTTATCGTAACCGCTCCGCGTATGTCAAAATTTACGTATTTAGACGCGGTTGCGTCATTCAGTTCATAGTTACAGGTTGAAGGATTGTTGATAACAACTCTGACCTTATATTTACCCGCCGCAGTCGGCAAGGTATCAAACTCCGCCCCGCCCGATTGCAGACTGAATTTAAGCACAAGGTCGGGAGCGCGCGCCGTTCCGTTGTCGGAGGCAAATACGCCCTGAATATTAGTTACTCCGTTTTGGTCGAAGGTAACGCCGATTTTACGCTTGATTATATTAAAGTTGAAGGTACGTTCCTTGGCGGCACTGCTTGTGGTGGGATTTTTAAAGGAATACTCCGCAGCGGAGCTTTTAATTTTAGCCTTGACAGCTTTAGTACCCGCATTTGTCATATCCGCAGGATACTCAATATCTAAAATGCTCGCGTCATACCAAGCTTTATCCGCAGGCGCAACGTCGTCCATAGACAACGCATTGCCGGTATACTCTATTGAAACATCTGTCGGTTGATTTATTTCTCTTATCCAATTTTTAGAGGCTTGTGTTAAATTAAGGTGTAAAGCAGGACGTAATACAAAATCCTGACCATCAGAAGTAGGATAGCTTCTATCACCCGTAGCTGTTAGCGCATATACAGATGCAACATTATAATCACTGCTTCGCATTGCTTGCGTTCCAGTCGAACTTAATATTGCGTGTCTATTAGGAATGCCCCACAAACTCGTACCATAATCATTCTCAGACTTATAACAACCAGTTTCAGTAATACTTGGCAACCAAAGCCAATCGCTTTTCCAATCATAGTACTGCGGCTTAGCTATAAACTGATTTGCATCACTAATATTTGCAGAAGGTCCCGAATACCAACCACCAACACCACCTATTCCTTTTAAACTTGTATCAGGTCCTGTAATACCATCTGTACCATTACCCCAAGCTTCATTAGGTAGCATCTTCAAATGTGGAGCAACACTTATGTACATACTCCAAACCCAATTTTCCGCACGTTGATACACCGCGCTTTCTGGCTGTGCTAAATACTGAGTTAAACTCCTTTTGCCAACTGACGTAGACGATGACATTGTAAATGCTGAAAAAGGATGATTTATTCTGTCCCCTTGTGTACCCGTAAGTGAGGTTAAACTTTTAGCATACATCGCGCCTGCGTCACCGCCACCGTTTAAAGTAGCTACACGAATTTTACTTGTAGAATACATAGAACCAGGATATGGACTACTTGTATTTGAACTTGAATACTCGTTCCACTGATAAGTTCCATCGCATTTTTCGCTCATCCAAAGCGTTACAATCAAATCGCCTGCTTTGGTATTCCCGTCCGAACCGTCAAGAGTATTGGTTGTTGCATAAACAACATTCCATTTATATCCCCCGAATTCTACAGTAATTGCGTTGCCACCATTAATATCCTTAAAACCCATTGAATGGGCTTGAGTATTAGTATTTTGCCCTGTACTTGTAGAACCTATAGTTACGCTTTGATGCGAGTTAACGGCATTATATAAATCAGTATAAGTTGTCTTGCTTGTTGTACCAAGAATTGCAGAATATAACTTATCTAAAACATCACCGTCAAATACTTTTCCGTCGACTCGCGTAGCATAATCACTAAGTGTTAATGAGCCAATCGAAGCAGGAGCTACACCTGCAGTATAAGCATTGCTATTTGATAAAGATTGACCGTTAAAAGCAAAAATTGCGCTTGTTAAAACAAACGCAAATATTAGTGCGATTATTGCAAAGAATTTTCTATTTCTTTTGCGCGTCAACTCCATACCCCCGTAGTATTATTCCCGCAAATAAAATTATGCATAGAATATACTGTTCTATGTATATCAAAGGTAAATTGAGGAAAAACAATGGTTAAAATTACTCGGATACGGCTTAAAAAGTACGGAAAAATGCGTATTTATGCGAAATATATTGACAAATAATGTAGCTTTAAATAGAATTATACTACTAATAAAAAAAGTACGTACATAGAACAGTATATTCTATGTACATAGCATTAGAAAAATCTACCAATTATCTTATACTTTCATAAAATAAAACCGTTTGCCGGAGTATTTGCAAACGGTTTTATTTGTTATTTATTATATATATTTACTCATTATTTATATATTATCATTAAAAAAGCAAACCCTTCGGCTTGCTTTTTTATGTCTTTACGCCTGTAAAGTATAGGTTGCTTGAAGTTCGTCTGGTCCGTTCCAATCGTCATAAATCTTTAAGGTATTTCCGTTGTCGGATAATACTATCCAACAAGCCGAACCGGTAGGATTGCTTGAATTATATTTGAAATTTCCGTCCTTTGTTTCCGTTACGCTCGGAGTCATAGTATTGCCATTCTTCAAATAAAATACAACTTCTCCGGTTTCAGTATTAAATTCAATATAATCGACATTTAATGCACTGCCTACATAGGTCTTGACTGCTGAAGCCGTTTGATTTTCAAACTTGGCTTCAATGGATGCGTCAGCCGTCATAACCTCGCTGAGCACAAACTCTGTATTTGTACCTGCAAGCACCCACTTGGAGAACACCTGTCCGGCAGGAGCCGCAGGAGTTTGAATTTTGTCTGCGTTGGGAGCGGAACCGCTGTTGACAATCTGATTTAAAACTCCGTTTACAGTCAGTGTGAAATATGTTCCCTTTTCAAAGGTTACTGCGGCGGGAGATTTTTCCGCTACGCAGAAATAACCCGTAAGATTATTGTCGCCTTGCTTCATAATATGCACATAGGGATTTTCAAATACTTCATAGTACAGAACAACATATTCTCCTATAACGTTGACGGTAGCCTTTGACAAATTCAGTCCGTAATATGCTCCTGCTTCGGTTATAACCCATTGCTGCGAGCCCTTAATCCATTTGCCGACAAAATCCGAAATCTGCTTTTTAACTAAAGTGTCCTTAGTATCAAGCACTATAGCCGCCGCATTCTCGTTATACAAATCAGTAAGCGTAAGCGCGCTGCCGTTTGAGGTAAGACCGTAAGCCGAATTGTAATCCAGGCTTGTAGCAAACAGCTCGCCTTCGCTTATTATAACGTTATAAGCAACACCGTCCAAAACCGCATAGCCCAATGTTATACTATCAACAGTTGCCGCAGCATCCGCAACAATCTGGAATTCGTGTCCCTCTACGTTCCACTTACCCTCCATAGCAATAACAGGATTTACAAAGGCAGGATGCTCGGAATTCTCCCATATTGCATACAACGTAAGCTTATCGTCGCTCGATACGAGAGGCTCGACCAATTTGGTACCGTTTGCAAGCACGCTGCCGTTGGGCGTATTGGACCAACCTGCAAATTCCATACCCGCAGGAGCGGTAAATTTGCAGTCGAAGGCGCTTGTGGTCAATGCCAAATTTGTAGCATAATCTTTTTTGACTATAGACATCGTGCCTGTTCCGCCGTTTGCGTCAAAGGATATTTCAACCTTATTTTTAGTCCATACAGGCACTATTCTGATATTTTTTGCAAGCATAACAATCGGTTCGTCAACATTATAGGTTGCTTCCGTTGCCCAGTACGGGTCGCCGCCGCCCTCCTGCGAAGTGGGTATATGCAAATACTGCACTCTCCACTTAGTCTGAGTATAATGAGCCAGGCTCAGAGTTGCAGGCACGGTAAAGGTTTCGCCCGCAGCTTTATTTTCTATTACGGGAACTTCGCCTTTAACGTCGCTTTCGTTTATAGAATAACTATCAGTTTTAATGACGGTTACCGTATAAGTAACACCCGCGTCCTTCCATATCGCGCGCAGAGTATGATTTTTATTTCCTATAAATTTTTCGCCTGCGGCATAATCCGTCGTGCCGTCCGTCCAGCCGTCAAATACCTTACCGGGATTTGTCAGGCTGTTTCCGTTTGGAAGCTCAATGGGGCTTACCCATTTTTCCACCCAAATAGGAGCTATACTACCGCTTGCGCCGTTTGCGTCAAAGGTAACCTTCCAGCTGAAAAGTGCGGTTATTTCCATATCGGAAGTTACAGGAGCTTCGAAGTTATACTCCTCTCCCGTCGCCTCGTTTACCCAATAGCGGAATATTTTTCCGTCGCTGTTTACGGGGTCGTCGGCAGGCTTTGCAACCTTTTTACCGCTCTCCACGTTTACGGTCTGGCTCTCGGCGCCGTTATTGGGATTAAATACCACCTTATAAACGGTGGGCTGCTCCTCTCCGCCGCCCTGGTTCAATGTCCATACTGCGGCAAACTCAACAGCCTTTGCGGGCATTGTAAACTCCGCGCCCGCCGCATAGGTTTTGCCGTCGTATGACCATCCTCCAAACGTATGGTCCGCCTTTGTCAGCTCTCCTGCGTCGGGAAGCGTAATTTTAGCTCCCTCCGCATACTCCCCGCCACTCGGAGCAGTACCTGTCGCGCCCGCACCGCCCACATACGTCACTGCGTATTTATCGGAATCGGTTTCATTGCCCTGGCTATCATTGCAAGCAACCGCAAGCAGGCTCAACACAAGCAACATCACAATTACGAAAAACACCTTGGAAATCTTGTGTTTCATAAATCTATCTCCTTTTATTTAGAATACTAATAAACGTCTTTTGTATTATCCGTAGCAGTAGCGCACAACTTCGCTTATGCCACGCTCGTCTGCGAATAGGTATAGGTAAACGTAGTTTTATCGGCAGAAAGCACAATGGTAATTATAAATTTCTTATCCTTATAAATTCTCTCGAACGTGTACGAATTGCCGTTAATATCGGTAGCATAAACGCCGTAGTCGCCGTTATCGGGCATCATAATATCGTTGCCCTTATCGTCCTGACCTACTACGATATTGAGCTTTCCGTAGATATAGGTAAAGTTCGGAGTATTGTGCAAAGTGAGCGAGCTTCCGTCCGCCGCGCTAACCGTAAGTCTTATTTCGGCGGCGGTCTTTTTGTATTCGAGCGTAGTGCCCACGATTGAGAAATTAAAATCATAGTATTTTCCGTCGCTGTCGAGGAACATACTGATTTTCTTAATTCCGTAGCCTGAAATATACATCTTTGCGGGAGTTCCGTTTAAGGTCACGTCGGCATAGCCCGCATATCCGTTATCCTCGTAGGTTTCGGGAAGCAGGTCCACGGGATTGCACTTAAGCGTATAATTTCCGTCTGCGGACCTATAAGTCATCTCGCCCGTAACCTTTATAAATTCATACGTAGTCGAGCCTATCGTAACGGTGATTATGCCGTCCTTGATAGTACCCTCCACCTGATAATAGCGTGCGGTTTCCAGGTCGTACTCATAGAAGGTTATCGTTTCGCCGTCGATTTTGTACATCATCACGTAGGTGGACAGCAAAAACGCCCTTCCGTCCAGCTCGAGCGGGTCGGTTCCGTCAAGATACAGTCCCTTTTCGTCGCCCGATTCTATATACAAATGTCTGTTATAAGCGGCAAAGGTAGACTCCTCGAAGCATTTTATTGCAACGTTAATATCGTTTACCTTTATACGGGTGGCAATATTTCCGCTAAAGACCTTTTCTCCCATAATCGGCGCATTTTCTCCCAAAAGCTCTATAAACAGCGGTCCGTGTTCAAGCTGCATATTGGTTTCCATAAACGCCGCCGCGCCTATTTTCTTTATATTCGCGCCTATCCTTACTCGCAGAAGCCCGTAACAGCTCTGGAATGCGCCTATTCCTATTTCTTCGACAGAATTCAGCTCAATTACTCCGTCCGTCGCCGTTGACAGCTTTTCGCAACCGGCAAACGCTCCGTCGCCAATAACAGTCACGTTTGTAAATATAACGCTCTCGAGATTTACGCAAAGCTCAAACGCACCCTCGCCTATCGTCATAACTCTGTTAAGGTCTACGCTCTTAAGCTCGGCAAGTCCCCTGAATACGTTTTCCGCAATAGCGGTAACCTCGTTGGGAATGACAAGCTCGAGTGCCTCGGGCGCGTCGGGCTGCACGTTATAACGCACAAGCACTCCGTCAACTATTTCAAATTCGGGCAACAGAGTTACCTCCACCGAGCCCTTTATCGTGTAAGGACAATCCGTCCAAGCATTTTTATAAGCGTCCTGGAAGCCCTCGGGAACGACAATAATTGTACCCGCGCCGCCCCACCTGAACGGGTCATTCTCCTTGGACCAATCTATTTCTATAGGAGTTTCGGACATAAACACTACGCGCCTCAACGTGTATTCGTTTTGGAAAGCGCGGCTGCCTATGCTTGTAACGCTCGACGGAATGACAACGGACAGAATTGAAACATCCGTATTGACATAATTGAACACGTTATCCGCAATAGCGGTAACTCCGTCGGGAATGACTATGATTTTTGATTCCCCCTGATAAGACACAAGCGTAGTTCCGTCGAGGATATAGCCCGTAGTGCTTACGGTAAAGGTTTTATCCGTCCAATCGACGTTAAAGAACATTTTTCCGCCCGCTGTAACCGTCTCGTCCGGACCTTCTGCATAAGGAACATAAGTAAGAAGATTTCCCGTACTGCTAAGAGTAAAATAACCCACGTAGCTCATTCCGCCCGCAGCAGAATACTGCGCGCTGCCATAGCCGTCGAGATACAGCGCGGAGCCGTCAGCACCCGTAAGCGTGAGGTTCATATCGGCGTTATACTCGATGTATACGGGGACGTTGCCCGAAGTCGGGTCCTGTATCATATTGATAATAAAATTAAATCTCTCGCTATTGTCCGAAGCTACAAATGTCCACTCGCCATACTCGCTCTCGTACTTATCCGTACCGAAATACTCTCCCGTAGCAATCAGCGAGGTAACGTCGTTAACCGCGTCGTAGGAATACCACTTGGCAAGTCCGTAGCCGTTGAGGTCGAGGCGGTAATTGAGAAGCTCGCCGTTGTCGTACCACAAATATGAGCCGCTCTCCATACCCAAAAAGGTAAAGCAGCCTATAAACTGATTATCCTCCATATTCACGTCGGGCGCGCCAAGCTCTATGGACATTATGCTCTGCATCGGCTTATCGCCGTCGGGGATGTCCTCGCCGGTATCGGGATTGACGTACGTAAACGTGTAATCGCCGTATTTGGAATCATACACATAGCGACCGTAGCTGACCGTCTTTATCTGGTCGTAAATGACCTGCGACACTATAGCCTCGCCGAAGCCGTCCGCGGTAAGCACGTAAGTATCATAGGATTTTGTAACGTAATCGTAATACAGGAATGACCCCTTAAGTCCGTCGCTGAAGGCATATGTATTATCGTCGTACAAACGACCGTTTACAACGCCCACAACGCCGTAGTCGTCCTCCTCGCCGAAGTAAAACTCGAACTCATAATAATCGTCGGAGGCATCTGCCCTCTGCGACACAAAACCGAGCTTATTGGGCTTGCCCTCTCGCACAAGTATAATCGCGCCGTTTCCCTTGCCTATATACTCGAAATACAGATAGAGCTTATCCGTACTTTGCTCGCGGGCGTCGGTCACCTCGAAAGCCCATTGCGCATATAGGGTAATATCCTTATCACCGAGAACAAGCGAATCGCCTGCAAGATACTGTCCGTCGATTTTATTTCCGAACTGCGAAACAAGTCCGTCCTTACTTGTGGACCAGCCGATAAACAACCATCCCTCGGCATTGTACGCCCTTCCGTCCTTCACGGTAATCGTATCGCCGGGCTCGCCGTGCGAAGGAGAAAGCTCACCCGTATGAGAAGCGGTGGGCAGATTAAAATCGTAATAAACCTTAATAGAACCCATCGGCTCCGAGAATTTAGCATAGTATGTAACATTTTTTGCCGGCATCACGGTAGGCAGCTGCACAGGCTCGCCCTCAAACTTAGCGTTGTCAAACCAGCCCTCGAAGGTGCAGTTTTCCTTTACGGGGTCGGACGGCGGAGTGATTTGCGCACCCGCCTCCGCCACAATGGTCGCTATATCAACACCCTCCGCTACAAAAGACATCGTATACGTTTGCGTTTGATTGCACGCGACTGCCGTAACAGTCATAAACAGTGCCAAAACAAACACGCATCCCAATTTAATAAATCTGTTAGCTTTCAACATTTTTTTCATACTTTATCTCCCGCTGACTGCGCAAACCTGCATAACTCAACGAATAAACTATATTTATTTCTAAAAGTATACCCCCCCCCTATACGATTGTCAACAAAATTATCCACATTTTATACGAAGTTATGCATATTTTTTAAGAATACAATTTTAAAAAATATCAAGATTCCAAGAATATATTCGAATATATTTATATTAAAGTGATATTTATAGCAATGATAATTAAATAAAAACAAAAGCAACAAAAAAAGCGCTCCGTACGGAACGCATAAATTCACAAAATTTGTATAATTATTCACAAATATATTTAAATTCAAAAAACAGACAAACTTAAAATTCTAATAGAAAATCATACTTTTAAAGCTTAACGCCGACTTTATTGTATTCGGTTTCATCAAAATAACTGCGATATTTTTTTGAAGTCCCTCTATAACAAAACATCATTTTAAAGAAATATCCAAACACCTTAAAGCACGCCTTTACAAACGGTGCTTTTTTTATCTCGGTAACAAAGCCTTTTCCGGTTATCGGGTTAAACTGTAATACTTTTTTTCTCATAAAAAAGCCGTCTACGTTGAAAACAGCCATATTGACCTTGGACATTTCTTTTTTATAAAAACATTTGGGGATTAAATATCCGTTTAAAGTAACAATGTGTTTAAGCTTTATACCCTTATTGGCAACCGCAGACAAATTTATATAATCATTTGCTTCCTTAATGCTATATTCGGCAGATAGCTCCTCTTCGGAAAGAAAAACAGGAAAGTTACGACGTATATCCTTATGATTTTTTTCTCCGTTTAAATTGAAAACAAAATCCGGACCTTTAAAAAAATCCTCATATGCCCTGAATATCAAATCAACAGCGTAATATCTTTGCATAACAAGCTGTCTTCCTACGCGTACAAGAAGCTTTATATAATTGGCAAACGCTCCCTTCCCTTTAGGAAAATATGAATTGAATATAAGCTCGTTTCTGTTATTGTAGTACTCTATTCCGGGAACATATTTAACATCGAAATCCTCGTGCCAAACCGATATTCCCGACATAGAAATCCAATGCTCGGCTGCTCTCAAGCCGTATTCCATATCGTCGCACTTGATAAAGAGAGGCAGAGGATAACCGTACTTATCAATAGTGCTTACGGGCATACAGGTATAAAACCAACCGTTATAATCGTATGCGCTATCCGCCTCGTTTTCGACAATCTCCCGAGCATTTCTCACGTCAACGCGCTTGCGGTGCGGAAACAGTTTAACTCCGTTCCAATCCGCGCCCATCTCCATCTGAATATGAGGGCTGTTAGCCAGTAGCATAGCTCCGCCAATCGAAGCGTTTTTATATTCATCGTTTAACAGGCAAAGCAAGGCATAAGTACGCCAAATTGTGTTGACGTCAAATACAATATCGTCGTCCATCAGCAGAAAATGCGTATATTCCCCCAACCTACGGACTTCTTGCATCCCTCGTGTAAAGCCTCCGCTTCCGCCTGTGTTTTCGTTTGGAATGACCGTAATTCCGTCGCCGAAATCTTCATCCAGCGTTTGTCCGTTGTCCACCGCAAAAACGTCAAAAAAACGCTCCTGCAAGCCATTCCTAAACTCGACTAAGCTGCGGATATTACGCTTCACGTACTCCTCTCGCTTATAGGTGCATATTACAATGCCTATTCGCACGTCGTTGCCATCCGCGTCGCCGTACCAACCTCCCGAGCGCAATACGCAGTCTTCCTTCGCTTTGATAGCAAAGTATACTATTCCCTTTTCGTCCAAATCGGAAAGCTTCAGACAAATCTCATCGTTTTCAGTAAACTCTTTTTCCGCAAGCAGCTTATGCTCCGCGCCGTCATACAGATATAAGGATATATCTGCCCTACCTTCCAAATCGAGCTTCAGCGTAACCTCGTTTACTATCGTATACTTTGAATATTTGGTATGTGAAAAACAGTTGAAAAAAGTATCGAAGGTAACTGTCTCTCCCTTTTTAACAGATAATCCGCCGCCGCAAAGCTCTCCGCCTCGGAAATAGAGCCGGTTATCGACGCAAAAGTCATTTTTAGGAAACGTAATATTATACAGCAGCATTTTTTTCTTCTCCGACAAGCTCGAGCGCGCGCTCGATTACTCTGTCCATATCGTAATATCTGTACTCTCCCAATCTGCCGCCCATAATGATTTCCGGTCTGTCTTTAAGCTTCGCGCGATATTTTTCGTAAAGCGCGCCGTTTTTATCGTCGTTTATAGGATAGTACGCCTCCGCGCCCTCCGTCCACTCGAGAGGATATTCATAACTGATAACAGTCTTATCGGATTTCACCGAAGTAAAATGCTTATGCTCTATAATTCTTGTATACGGAGTCTCCCTATCCGTGTAATTTACCACGGCATTGCCCTGAAAATCATTGATATCCAAGGTTTTTTCCTCAAGCAGTACCGTTCTATACTCAAGCCGTCCTTCGCTATAGCCAAAAAATTCGTCAATCTTGCCCGTATAAAGTATTTTACCGAAGCTGTCCTTCCCGTCGGCTACAAGGTCGAAATAATCGGTATTCAATCTTACTTCAATACCGCTCAGCATATTTTCCGCCATAGCGGTATAACCGTCTATCGGGATACCCTGATATTTTGCGTTAAAATAGTTATTGTCGTACTCGAAGCGCAGAGGAAGTCTTTTTATTATAAATGACGGAAGCTCCTTGCAATCTCTGCCCCACTGCTTTTCCGTGTAACCCTTGATTAGCTTGATATAAATATCCTTACCTACCATTTTCAAGGCCTGCTCCTCGAGATTTTTAGGCTCGTCTATATTTAAATCCGCAATCTGCTCCGCAATTTTTGCCTTCGCCTGCTCAGGAGTTTTAACACCCCACATCTGCTCAAAGGTATTCATATTAAATGGAAGATTATATCTTTCTCCCTTATAATCCGCAATAGGACTGTTTATAAACGAATTGAACTCTGCAAACCTGCAAACGTACTGCCATACCCTGTCGCTGTTGGTATGAAAGATATGCGCGCCGTATCTGTGTACGTCAATCCCTTCCACCTTTTCGGTATAAATATTGCCTGCAATATGCCCGCGCTTGTCTATTACAAGACAGCGTTTACCCGCGTCAGTCATCTCTCTTGCAAAGACGGCTCCGGTCAGCCCCGCGCCGACAACAAGATAATCGTAAAACATAGAAAACCTCTGATTTATAGCTTATCATAAATGATAACACGCGTACTACATTAAGTCAAATTTAACAATTATGATTATCTTTGTCAAAAATCAATCGTTATTTGCAACGTCGCACAAATCAGAGCAGACTGTTAGCTTTAATTCTCCGTCGATTTCGGCAGCAACTTCCAAAACATCGTCTGATATTTCATTTGAAATAATCGGCGGAGCATCAACCGCATTATTTACCAACTGCGGAATGAGCCCTCTGAAAAGAATTTTCTTCTTATGCCAATCTATCGCTATGGCGACAAAATATATTATAGCCCCCAAAAAGCAAACCGCCATATCTTCTATCGTATCAATCAAACCGATATCAAGATAGCCGTCTATAGTAATAGACTTTCCACTGCCGAAATAAATTACAGTCTGAGTAATTCCGTCAATGTTAAAAGTTTCGCTGTGAGTTCCCGAAAGCAGATAGGAATTAAAACCGTTAACAATCGTATCCTCCTGCATATCCAGACCGAAAAGCGCGGTTCCTAAATATTCAAACAATTCCCAGACAAGTCCTATCGCAAGACTAAGTGCAAATCCAAACAATAAGCAAGCCCAGAACGGTTTTTTATTTTTAGCCTCGCCGACCGCCAATTGAAAAAGCCCGAAACCGAGACAGGCAAATACAAAGCCGGACAAAACGTGCAATTTATATCGAAAAACGGCACCAAAGTATATAAATTGTATCCGACACCCATAATACTACCCATTGCGATAAACAGCGTAATTGCCAACGTAGGCGCAGGGAACTTCAATTTAAGCCATTTTTCCACGGCATAGATAAGCGGAATAAAAAATCCGAACATAAATGACATTATCGCGCTTATAACCTCGTTTACAACAAGAAAATAGATAAACAATGCCAGGCAGAATTCCGCAAACATAACAATGATTGTCAAAAACAGTTTACTGTCTTTGTTTCTTTGAGCTATATATAAAGTACGCAGGTCGTCGCATATACACCTCCCTAAATAAAACTATAATTGTTTTTAGGATTTTAAGTTAAAATGATTTAAAAAACATTAAATTTGTAAAAAATGCCATCAAGAACCACCACTAACAAACCTTTTATGAGTTGTATATTTACAAATATTCTTATAATTCATCTTTGGGCTTACTACTTTTAAAACTCCGCTTATGTATGAACATTGTACATTGTATGCTCAAAAGTTATCTGAATTTTTTGTATAATGCTACGAGCGTCTCGACATTACTCGTCTGCGGAAACATATCGTATGGCTGAATACTGCCAATTTCAAAGCTTTTCGACAAAATATTCAAGTCCCGCGCAAGCGTCTGAGGATTGCAGGAAATATAAACTATTTTGTCAAACCCTGTCGCACTCTCTAAAACCTCTCTGTCGCAGCCCCTGCGCGGAGGGTCCAGAATGAGCGCGCGACCATTACCCTCTATATCCTTGCAAAACAGCTTTGCGTCCGAACAAACACATTTCACTCTGCCTGAGATACCCAACGAGCGCATCAGCTTTTCCGCGTCGCAGCTTGCTGATTTCTCTATTTCAACCGATATTATGCTCGCCTTGGGCATACGCAACGCAAGCTGAGCCGTAAGAAGTCCTACGCCCGAGTATAGCTCGACAATATCTCCGCTAAAGCCTTCAAGCGCCTTTGCCACCCCATCGTACAAAGCGTCGCGCACGGCGTTATTCACCTGCAAAAATGATTTAGGAGAAACAACGGCTTTAAATTTTCCAAGGCTCTGCGCTTCCTCCGTTCCGCTTACAAGACGAACTGAATCTCCCATTATCACATTATCGGCGCGGGTATTGGACGAAATATACAATGCAAATTTTCCGAATGTACTTGTCAGTCTTTCCGTTAATTCGGCAAAGTGCGGCAATTTATCTCCGTTTATTACAATCGTCAGCGACAAAGTATCGAGCATACGCGCAACGGCGTGGCGCAAAAGACCTTTACGGCTGTTTTCGTCATAAACGGAAATTTCAAATTGGTTCGCCCAATCCGTAAGAACCGCAATCAGCTCTGCCGCCCACTCGCCGTGTAGAGGACACCATTTCATAGGCACCGCTTTATGCGAACGCTTTTCATAGAAGCCCAGCGACACTCTTTTACTGCGCGCATTGTAAGCAAACGGCAAAGAAAGCTTATTGCGATATTCCCAATCGTTAAGTCTGACGGGAGTAGGCACATCCAAATTTAAGCCTGCAAATTTTTTTATCGCGCGCCTTACGCTCTCTCTTTTTATTTCAAGCTGATGCGCAGTATCGGCGTGCTGAAGGTCGCAGCCTCCGCACTTGCCGAAATACGGACAACGCGGCTTAACCCTTGAGGACGACGGCTTTATAATTTTAGTAACTTCGCCGAAAGCGCAATCCTTTTTAACATATACGATACGTGCGCAGACCTCCTCGCCGACTAAAGCGCAAGGCACAAATACGGGATAGCCGTCAAGCTTTATTACTCCCTCTCCGTCGCTACCGAAATCCGTAACGGTACCGTCTATGATGTCGCCCGCAATCAAATCCAAATCACACCTTTATCAAGCTAAAATAACAGTATTAACCTCTATTTTTGCATAATATTATTAAAAGCTTTATATCACATATTATAGCAAAACCCAAGACGCGCTTGGGTTTTGCTATTTTTAAAATTGATAATTACAGAGTTGCAAACACTTTTTTAAGCTGTGCAAATCTCGGCAAACCGTCCTCGAGCGGAGCCTTTGCGTCGCCCTGAATAAGGGGCAAAGCGTACTCGATAAACTCATCGCCGACATAAGACCCGTCCTGAGTAATCCACTCAAGCGGAACTTTCTTTTCGGTATTGGCGGCAAGCTCAAGAGGCATTAGCACGTTTTTACAAACGTAATTTCCGTTTTCGTCGGCAGTTCTCTCAAAAATAACCATCTTGTCGGTTTCGCCCTCTATCGCGCTTCTTACCGCAAACGCGCCCGCGTTAAACGCTTCCTCGACGTCGGTCCTGGACGCGAGGTGTGCGCCGCAGCGTTGCATAAGGCTAAGCTCTATAGCACGCACCTTAACGCCGAGTCTTTCCTTAACAATGTTGGCAAGCAGTTGAGCAAGACCGCCCAACTGAGCGTGTCCGAAGGTGTCGTTCTGCGAAACGGAGCACTCCGCCACATATTTACCCTCCGCATTCTTCAAGCCCTCGGAAACGGCTACAATACACTTATTGTCATTCCTTTCGCAAACGCTTTTTACGGATTCTACAAACTTATCCACGTCAAACGGAACCTCGGGCAGATAAATCAAATCGGCGCCGAGTCCCTTGTATCCTGCGAGCGCGGCGGCTGCGGTGAGCCAGCCTGCGTTTCTTCCCATAATTTCGATGATACAAACCTGTCCGAAATTATAAACCTTGGCGTCCAGATTACATTCCATAATGGTATTTGCAATATACTTTGCCGCGCTGGCGTAGCCCGGGCAGTGGTCGGTGCCGAAAAGGTCGTTATCGATGGTCTTAGGCACGCCGATTACGTTGCACTCATAGCCTACCGACTGAAGATACTTGCTGACCTTGTTGCAGGTATCCATACTGTCGTTGCCGCCGTTATAGAAAAAGTAGCGGATATTATACTTTTCAAAAACCTCGAGTATGCGCTTGTAATCCGTATCGTCAACATCCGCGTCCTTAAGCTTATAACGCGCCGAGCCGAGCGCCGAGGACGGAGTGTATTTAAGCAGCTCCAGTTCCTTGGGGTCTTCTTTGGATATATCGAAAAACTTCTCGTTAAGGATGCCGACTATTCCGTGTTCCGCGCCGTAGACCGCCGTTATATTGCCCTGCTTTAACGCCTCTGTAAATACGCCCGCGGCACTGCTGTTGATGACGGAGGTAGGACCTCCGCTCTGACCGAACATACACGCGCCAACCAAATTTTTCATAAATTAACTCCTTTGCAAATTGGGATATAATGCTATTTAGCTATACTATGATAATATATTTACTTTCATTTTACAAGCAAATTTTAAGGCTTGGACAATCACGCTTTTGATTTTATATCATCAAGCTACATACAAGCACCGACGCTAAGCGTTTTACGGTTTAACATACAAAAAGCAAAACAACTAAAACCGCGCTTTATTGCGCGGTTTCAATCGAATTAAATACTTATTTTGCAAATTACTTGCTTATAGTAATAGCAAGATTATAAAGCTGCTCGTCGAACTCCTTGGGAATTTTGAGTGCCTCGAGCACCGTCGTATCGTAAATATCGCCGCCGCGGACACCTACGACTCTGCCCGACTGTCCGCACTCGATAAGGTCAACCGCACGCTGAGCCATACGCGCCGCAAGCACGCGGTCCGCCATAGTGGGAATACCGCCGCGCTGCATATAGCCGAGCGCCATATGGTTTACTCTGCGGTTTGTTGCGTCCGCCACCTTTTTTACAAGCTCGTCCTTAAGCTCGTTCTTTCCCTCGGCAAGCAGAATGATAGTGGAGGTCTTACCCTTGTCAAAGCCGCGCTTTACGCTCTTTGCAATTTCGTCGACGTCTGCGGGTGCTTCGGGAACGATAACGTACTCCGCGCCGCCCGCGACAGCGGAGTTGAGCGCGATATTTCCGCTCATTCTTCCCATAACCTCCAAAATCATAATGCGGTCGTGCGAGGTAATGGTATCGCGCAGCTTGAGTATAGCGTCTATAACCGTGTTGCACGCCGTATCGTAGCCGATTGTGGAATCGGTATAGCCCATATCGTTGTCTATAGTGCCGGGGATACCTATAACGCTAAGCTCGGTATTTTCGTGCAAGTCCTCCACGCCCCTGAAGGAGCCGTCGCCGCCGATGACGATAAGATTGTCGATGCCGCGTCTTAAAAGATTTTCCGCCGCCTTCATCATAACGTCCTTTTCTTTGAACTCGAGGCAGCGCGCGGAACGGAGAATAGTGCCTCCCGCGTGAACGCTGTTGGAAACGGAGCTGTAATCCATCGGGAAAATCTCGTCGTTAACCAAGCCCTTATAGCCGTGTCTGACTCCGTACATTTCAAAGCCGTGGCTTAAGCCGTAGCGCACAACTGTACGGATGCAGGCGTTCATACCCGAAGCGTCGCCGCCGCTTGTAAGCACGGCGAGCTTTTTATTTACACATTTTTTTGCCATATATATGCCTCACAAAATTTATTTCGAATTAGAAAATATGATATCACCGCAAAAATATACGCGCAAGCGATTTGAGCATACATTTTCCGCGTTAATATTTTATTTTTTACGCACGTAGCGAACCCGATTGGAGCCGAGCAGGTCGCCAAGGCGCGCAAGCAGCTCGTCGCAGATACGCACGGTCTGCGGATATTCCATAAGCCTCGGCTTGCCGTCGTAGGTAATCTGCGCCTGACAGGGTGTGTTGCCCTCGTACATCTTAAGCACTTCGGCAACCGTTCCGCGCTCGTCCGCGCTGTTTACAAGCACGTAAAGTATCCCTTCCGCCTCGCTTCTTGCGGGCTTTGACACAGCTTGCGCCGCGGCGTTATTATTCCAAAGCTCCGCGCCGTCGATATTTATCTTAGGCTCGCTCTCGTCGCGCAGGTCTATCTTTCCCGTAACCTTTATGGGTTTGTCGCCGGCAAGCAGCTCCGCGTATTTCTCATACGTGCGCGCATACATCGTAAACGCAATGGAGCCCGCTCTGTCCTCCAGTCTGCCCACCGCAAACTTCTGCTGCTGTTTAGTAGTCTTGACCTCGTATGACGCAACGATACATCCGAATCTCACCGATTTGCCCGACAACTGCTGGTCGATAACCATATTCACGTTTCCGTCCTCGTCCGCCTGCTCCGTAAACAGCATTCCCGTATCGAAGTTAAACTCTCCCGCCGCCTCTCTGTAGTCGTCAAGGGGATGCCCCGAAAGATACATTCCGAGAACCTCTTTTTCAAGCGACAGTCTTTGGAGCTTCGGATATTCCTCCAAAACGCTGTACGTATCTTTATATTCGACCATTTCGTCAAAGAGTGACATCTGCGCGGACATCCTGTTCTTTTTTGACTTAACGACGTCGTCCATAATGCGCTCGTAGGACGCCATAAGCGTAGACCTCGTAAGGTTAAAGCAGTCGAGCGCGCCGCCCTTGATAAGACTTTCAAGCATACGCTTGTTTATCTGCTCGGAGCATCTTTCAAGCAGGTCGCGCAAATCCTTAAACTCTCCGCCCGCGTTGCGCTCGGCTATAATAAATTCCGTCGCCGCCTCTCCCACGTTCTTGATGCCCGACAAGCCGTAACGCACGTTTTCGCCGTCTATGGAGAAAAGCTTTTCGGAGCGGTTTATATCGGGCTGCAATATCTTCACTCCCGTACGCTTGAGGTAATTCATATAGTGTTTTACCTCGTCCGCATTGGTTATGCGGTTATTGACAACCGCAACAATAAAGTGCGTGGGATAGTAGCACTTAAGATATGCGGTCTGATACGTCAAAAACGTATATGCCGCGGCGTGCGATTTATTAAACGCGTATTCGGCAAACTTCATAATCTGGTCGAAAAGATGGTTTGCAATCTCCTCGTCCACGCCGTTTGCAACCGCGCCGCAGTTCTGTTTTTGCGTAGCGTCGCCTTTCAGCACGCCGCCGTGCAGGAATACGTCGCGCATAGAAAGCAGTACGTCCGCCTTTTTCTTGGACATTGCCCTGCGCATAATATCCGCGCCTCCGAAGGAGAAGCCCGCCATTTTCTGCGCAATCTGCATAACCTGCTCCTGATACACGATACAGCCGTAGGTATTACCGAGCACCTCCTTAAGAATAGGATGCGCGTATTGGACTTGGTCGGGATGCTTTTTACCCTCTATAAAGTCGTCTACAAACTGCATAGGACCGGGACGGTAAAGCGAAATACCCGCTATGACGTCCTCGAGCGAGTCGGGCTGAAGCCTTGCCATAAATCGCTTCATACCGCCCGATTCCAACTGAAATACCGCTTCGCAGTCGCCTGAGGATATAAGCTCGTAAACCTTCGGGTCCTCGTAACCGAGCTTATCGAAGTCAAGCTCTACACCCTTATCCTTTTTAATGAGTTTAAGCGCCTCGTTGATATCCGTAAGCGTTTTAAGCCCGAGGAAGTCCATTTTGAGAAGTCCTACGTCCTCGATTATGTTTTTATCGAACTGAGTGGTTATAACCGAATCGCTGCCCGAGCCGTTTCTCGATAGCGCGCAATAGTTCTCTACGGGGTCGCGGCAGATAACCACGCCCGCGGCGTGCATCGAGGTCTGTCGCGGCATACCCTCGAGCTGCATAGCCAAATCTATCGCCTGTCTGGCGGCGGGACTGGAATCGTAAATGCGCTTGAAATCGGGGCTGAAGAAGCTGCTGCCCTCCATAAGCACCTGCGGCAGCAGAACCTTGCCTACGGGTATTTCCTTTACCCAAAGCGCCGCCTCCGCATAAGGAACGTCAAGCACTCGGGCTACGTCCTTTACAACTGCCTTCGCGCTCATCGTAGAGTACGCGATTATCTGCGACACGTTATCCTTGCCGTACTTGCGAATACAGTAATCTATTACCTCCTGCCGTCTTACAAAGCAGAAGTCCACGTCAAAGTCGGGCATCGTAACGCGCTCCTGCGACAAAAATCTTTCAAACAGAAGCTGATATTTCAAGGGGTCTATATCGGTAATTCCTATAGAATACGCAACGATGCTGCCGCAGCCGCTTCCGCGCCCGGGACCTACCGGAATACCCATTTTTTTTGCGGCGTTGACGTAGTCCCATACTATTAGAAAGTATCCGTCGAAGCCGCACTTGTTTATGATACCGAGCTCGTAATCTATACGCTCCTTCATATCGGGAGTTATCTCGTCGTATCTTTTCCTTAGTCCCTCCCAGGCTATATCGTGAAGATACTGCTTTTCGTCTCTGTCGCCCATTTCCTCGTTGCGGTATACGGGAATAATCGGCTTGCGCTTTAGCACAAAAAAGTCCTCTATCTTATCCGCAATCTCGCGCGTAGCGGAAATAGCCTCCGGACACCAATCGAAAAGCTCCGCCATTTCGTCGCCGGATTTTAGATAAAACTCGTCGTTGCTGAAGCGCGCCGAATTTGTTTTATCGTCGGATTTCTTACAGCCGAGCGTGATACACATCATAGTATCCTGCATATCGGCGTCCTCGCGCTTGAGATAATGGACGTCGTTTGTAGCCACAACCTTTACGCCTATCTCCCTTGCGATTTTGACAAGCTGATTGTTGACAATCGCGTCCTCGGGCAAATGGTGGTCCTGAAGCTCTATGTAAAAATCTCCCTCGTCAAACATATCGCGCATACGGATAGCGTACTGCTTCGCCTCCTCGTACTTGCCCGCAAGTATTAAACGGGGTATCTTTCCCGCAAGACACGCCGAAAGACATATAAGTCCCTCGCTGTGCTCAGCAATATGCTCGAGGTCGATACGCGGACGCATATAAAAGCCGTCTACAAACGCCTTTGAGGACAGCTTCATAAGATTTTCATAGCCCTTAAGGTTTTTAGCAAGCAAAATCAGATGATAACGTTGCTTAAGAACTTCGGGAGTTTTAACATACAAATCCTCGGCAACGTAAAACTCCTGCCCGACTATGGGCTTTATTCCGTCCTCGCGCAGAGTCTGTACAAAAGTGTACGCGCCGTACATATTGCCGTGGTCTGTAATGGCTACGGCGTCCATTCCCATAGCTTTAAGAGCCTCGCTCAGCGGATGCAGTTTTTTAGCCTTGTTGGGATTATCCTTATCTACTACAGGCTGAATAAGGCGCACCGCGCCGTCCAGCAGACTGTATTCGGTATGAAGATGCAAATGTACAAAATCCGTCATAATTTATCCTTTGGGCAACGTCCCGTATTTCTCATTGCTTCAGCTCGGAGGAAATAGCCTCGAGCTTATCCAGCCTGTGATGCAAGCAGCTTTTAGACACTCCGAGAATGTCCGCAAGCTCCTGCATAGACGCCTCCGAATATTCTGCGCGGGCGTCCGCCGTTTCTTTTAGTGCCTTGGGCAGCTTATCGTATTCGCCGCGGTCCTTTATGCGGGCAATGGCTATCATTTGTCTGCTTGCCGCGCTGAAGGTCTTATCCATATTTGCGGTTTCGCAGATAATGGCGCGATTGAGCGAATTTGCCGTTTCCCTCTCGTTTATGATATCCCGCATTCTCTTTGCGCTGTCCGCAAGCCCGAGCGCGCAAAGTATGCGCACTATCTCATCCTTATCCTTGACATACAGCAGTTTATTTCCCGAACGGTCGCTCATACGCGGATTTATACGCATATCTGTAAGCAGCTCCATAGCGGAGTTTGCAAACTCCTCGTCGGAAAATTTAAGCTCGAAATGATATCCCTGTCTGCTCTCTGCGCCCGAGCTTTCGGGAGCATACACGCTTCCGCAGGCGAGAAACAGCCCCTGAAAGTACGCCTGCATACAGCAGCCCTTTCTAAGCAAGCGTTCGGGCAAGCCGCGGGTAAAATTGGGAAGTCCGTCCTCGCCAAGTCTTATAAGCTCGAAGTCCTCGAGCGCCTGCTCCGTAAATCCGTGCGGAATGATAAGACGGTATACCCTTCTGTCCACTCCCGCTATCCTCTGACGGCACTCGGCTATACCTATCTCGGTAGGATACAACGCTTTAAACAATCTTGATACAAGCTCCGCCGCGTCAAGCGAGTAAAGCGAAACGCAAAGCGTCTGCCTTCTGCCCGTTCCCTCGAGAGTGCCGTCCGCCTTTGTCAGCGCCGACAAAAAGGATTTTATGCAGCACTCGCTACTCGGAAGAATTCCAAGTAGCTCGCGTTTGGCGTTTTCCTTAAACGTCGCTTCCATACTTCCACTCCCTCTTGTCCTTAAAAACCGGCATATTGCCCTCTAAACCGAAAACCCTGCAAGCAGGTATGCCTCGTCTTACTATAAATTCCTCAACTGCGGAAAAGTCCCCCGTAGTTTTCGCGCTGTGCGAATCCGTGCCGACTATAAAATTGACGTCCGTGGAAAGCGCCTCGTCTATAGTATTTTCCAATGCGTCGAGATGCTTTGCATTAAGCTCCACATAAGCGTTATGTCTTGCCGCGCATTCGCAAACCTTTACGGTATCCACGGGCGCGCGGTGTCCCAAATGCGCGATTATATCCACGGGATAGTTCTCTAAAACGCTTATATACGCCTCGGTATTTTTACATATAAGCTTTTCCTTTGCCCTCGCGCCTCCAAAGCCGTTGACAAGCAGAAATTTACTCTCTCCGTTCATTTTAGATGGGGTTATAAACCTATGAAAGCCGACGGTTAGAACGTCAATATTGCGTATGACCGAGTGCGGCGCGTCGAGCGCGCCCCCGATAATATTTGCCTCCAAGCCCTGAAAAATCTTTATGCCGCGGTCGGAAAGCTTTTCTATCTCCGCCTTCTGCTTCTCAAGCTTTTTCTTTGTGGCGTGATACATAAACGTGGAAAACGAATGGTCGCTCACAGCAATCTGGCTCAGTCCTCTGCGCCTTGCGGCTTCGACGTGAGCGGAAATATCCGACCTGCCGTCGCTAACTCCCGTATGAAGATGATAATCTCCGCAAAATTTCAATCCGTTTCTCCCGTAGATTTTTTACTTCATTGCAAATATACAAACTCGCGCTGTAAAGCAATTCCGTATTTTTCAAGCACCTTATCCTCAGCAAGCCGCACAAGCGTCATAAAATCCGCCGCCGTAGCTCCGCCGATATTTACTATAAAATTGCCGTGCAGTGCGGAAATTTCCGCGCCGCCGCATCTCGTTCCCTTAAGTCCGCAGTCCTCTATAAGCTTACCGCTTGCAACCGCTCCGTTCTTAAATACGCTGCCGCACGACGGATATTTAGGCTGCTTTCCCGCACGTAGCGCGGCATACTTCTTAGCCTTATTTACCGACGCCGGCACGTCCGTGCCGTCCGCTGTCAATACCGCGCCAAGTATAACATCGTCAATGCCCTTCCTGTATGAAAAGTCCGCGTCGGCTCTACTTATCTCCGCAACTTCAAACTCGCATTTTCTATCGCAACCAAGCTTTAATACGCGTATTTTATCTACATAATCCGCCGTTTGCGCTCCGAATGCGCCCGCATTCATCTTTATCGCGCCGCCTACCGTCAACGGAACTCCGCTTAAAAATTCAAAGCCGCCGAGTCCGTTCTCCCTGAATGCGCGCATCACGTCGCGTATATATGCGCCGCTTCCTACGTATGCCTTGCCGTCCTTAACCTCAATGCCGTCAAGTCCTGCCGTGGAAATCAACGGAACACTGCAAAGTCCGTCGGCAATAACCATATCCGAGCCGCCGCCCAATACGCAGGGACTCTCCATTCTCGCCGCCAACAAGCTATATGTGCGCACAAACGAGTTTTCGTCCTTAGGATAGAATACGCACGCGCTTCCGCCGCCCTTAAAGGTTGTAAGCTTTTCCGCGCCGTCTACCGCAAAATCGCACTCTGCTTCCTTAGCAATTATACTGCACTCTAAAACCAAATCCGACATAGATATATTTTATGCAGCTTTGCAAGCGTTGTATATTATACTATAAACTTTTTTATATTACAACAAAGATAGCTTATAATATAATTTGGCGCATTTATTCCGATGCGCCGTCCTCCGTCCGTTCGGTCTGCGCTCCGCTCATCGCGTGAAGCTCGTCCAGTATATACTGCGCCTTATTCACCGATATTCCGTCAACCTCGGCAAGCTCCTCCGCCGTTTTGTGCTTTATGTCCTCAACGGAACCGAACGCGCGTATAAGCGCGGCTGCCGTTTTAGCGCCCACGCCCTTTATGTTCTTAAGCGCGCTTTCGCTCAGATGCTTACTTCTCAGATTTCGGTGAAAGGTAATTGCAAATCTGTGCGACTCGTCTCTTACACGCTGTAAAAGCTGTAGCGCAACGCTGTCCTTAGGCAAAATCACGGGAGTCAACGGATTACTGCCCAAAAACACTTCCTCCTCACGCTTTGCAAGCGATATTATCTCTATGTCCTCTCTGCCCGTAATGCTTTGAGCCTCCTTTGCATACGCAAGCTGTCCCTTGCCCCCGTCTATAAGCAGCAGGTCGGGAATGGCAGAAAAGCTCTCGTCGTCGCCGCCCAACCTCTCAAGCCTGCGCGTAAGCACCTCGCGCATACAGGCAAAATCGTTGTTGCCCTCCACCGTCTTTATTTTAAATTTACGGTAATGCGCTTTTTTAGGCTGACCGCCCTCGAAAACCACCATACTCGCAACCTTATCCGTTCCCGATATATGCGAAATATCATAGCCCTCTATACGGTTGGGCAAGGCGCGAAGCTTAAGAAGCTCGGCAAGCTGTCTGACCGCGCCCAATGTTCTAAGCTCTCTGCGCTCGTCCTGAGTGCCGTGCTTAACCATAGCGTCGTACGCATTGGAATGCGCAAGCTCCAGCAGCTGTTTTCTCACTCCCTGCTTAGGCTCTACTACGCGCACCGTATGCGCGCAGAGCTTGTTGACAGCCTCCTCCAGACTTTCGGGAGCTGAGGCTCCGTCGGTTACTATCTCGTCGCACAACGGCGGATTGTTGGTATAGTACTGATAAATATACGACGCTATATCCTCGTCCGCGCAGCCTGTGGTAAAGTTCTCGCCGCCTACAAGCTTTCCCGCGCGTACTACAAGCATATTTACCGCACATATTATTCCGTTGGTTTCAAATGCAAAGATGTCAAGATTAAAATCTTTAGGCAGCGCGCTTACCTGCTTCTGCACTATTTTCGCAAGAACCTTAAGCTTGTTGCGGTAGTTCAGCGCAACCTCAAAGTTCTCCTCGTCCGCAAATCTGCGCATTTTCTCGTTGAGAACTCGCTCGACCTCTCTGTCGTTGCCGCGCAAAAAGTCTATCACCTTCTGCATTTCCGCTCTGTAGACCTCCTGCGACACCTCGCCGGAGCAAGGCGCAAGACATCTCCCCAGATGCTTATTTAAGCAAGGGCGCGACGGCTTTTGCATATCCCGATTGCAATCGCGCACGCAGAACGCAGTGTGAATAAGGTCGGTTATATCCCGTACGTTTATAGATTGCATATACGGACCGAAATACTTTGCTCCGTCATTTTTCAGCTTTCTAACCACGTCGATTTTAGGATATGGTTGCTTCATATCTATGCGTACAAACGGATATGCTTTATCGTCCTTCAGCAAAATATTATAACGCGGAGAATGCTTTTTTATCAGGTTGTTTTCGGTAAGCAAGGCGTCAACCTCGCTTGCGCAGATGATATATCTGAAATCGGCCACGTGGTCGAGCATCGCCATAACCTTAGCCGTTCTGTTAGACAGATTAAAAAAATACGACCGTAGACGGTTTTTAAGATTTTTAGCCTTTCCGACGTAAATAATCTCCCCCTGCGCGTCAAGCATAAGATAAACGCCGGGATTTGTAGGCACGTCTTTAAGCTTTCCCTTGAAATCAACCATAAAATAATTATAACCTAAATATAGCAAAATAGCAATCGCGTTACCCGCGATTGCTATTTTGCCAATCAGATATTAAATTGTGTGGTTGCAAAAGCAATTTCGTCCGCTTGTGTCTTCGTCCTCGTCGGCATCAGGCACATTTGTTATAGTAAGCGCAAACAGGATTGCGAGCATTACAGCAGCCTCGCGGTTGCTTATCTCCCCGTCGGCAAAAAATGCAAGCATCACTATAAGTAAAAATAAATACCAGTTATCGTTGAACATATATTCACCCGTTATTTTTTATTAAAATATGCCCGAATATGCACATTTGTGCAAATGCGCGTCTGAAATGTTATAACAAATTTATCTACAAACCGAATACAAGGCTCAAAAGCCTGCAAAATTCGCAGACGGATAAGTATTAAAATATAGCTATGGAAAACCTGATAGACGACAAAACCGAGCAAACCGTAGTGCGATACATACCCCGCAACGCAACGCTGTACTCGCTTGCGGAGTTTTTTTCGGCGTGCAGCGACGTAACGCGAGCTAAAATAATATGCGCGCTGAGCATATCGGAGATGTGCGTAAGCGACCTTAGCCGCATACTGGAGTTAAATCAGACAACCTGCTCGCATCAACTGCGCCTGTTGCGAGCCGCAGACATAGTAAAGCAACGCAGAGACGGAAAAATTATATACTACTCTCTGAAAAATCCCAAAATAGAGGACGTTCTTCTCGCGGGAGTAGAGTTTTTGGGTTTATAAGTATTATCCATATACTTGACGAATAAGCTTACAAATCAATAAGGATACTTCGTATTTTAAAAAACTATTTAAGTATATACAATTATCAGTAAAAACAAGAAAAGGAGCTGAAAATCGCTCCTTTTCTTGTTAGTTGATTTTATTAAAACAAATTACTTAATTTGAGTGAGTTTTTCTCAGACTCGGCTAAACCTTTGTCAACTTAATTGCCCTGCCGCCCGTTAGTGTTATCATCTTAACCGCAGGCAGCGTAAAGTCATTGGCTACTATTATAAGCGGCTTTGTAAGGCGTTGTCCCGCCGTTACCGTATAGCCCGTGCACTCCTCGCTTACAAGTCCCACTTTCTTAAGCTTTTCAAGCGTTA
>CAJTNO010000007.1 GCA_910577815.1 uncultured Christensenella sp.
TTCCGTCCTCCTCGATTATGACGGCTTCTACAAAATCGTCGTCATCCTCGTCGAGAATGCTGTCCCATTCCTCCTCATCGTCATAATCGTTATCGTCAAATTCGTCTATAGCAACCTCGGACATCATATCCATTTTTTGTTGCATAGACGCAACCTGTGCAGTAAGCATCTTAATCTCTTCATTTTGGACGTCTACTATAGCCTTTTGCTGTTCCACTATCGCAATAAGCTCGTTGTTGTCGCTATCGGAGCTCGGCGCGGCAAGATATGCCGTAGGCTCGGGTATCATTTGCTGAACGGCAGGCAACAATCTTTCAAATACCTTATCGGCAAGTAAATCCGTATCCTCCATACTCGCGTATGCAGGCATACCGTTATCGCCTTGCGCACGTCCCATCATATTGGCAAGCATTATTTTCATTGCTTCCATTTCCTGACGGTGACGTTCTTCCATTTCGCGGCGCAGGCTCTCTAAGGCGGAATTATCTACGCTCTGGAAATTTTGACTGCTGATTCTTTCCTGGAAAGCAAGTTGCTTTGCTTCCATTGCCTCGGTCTTACGTTGTTCGCTCTCCTCTATAGCCGTTTCCTTGGCAAGCTCCGCCTTCTTCCAGCCCTTGCGAGTTATCACCATTGTAAGGAACATCAACAGCATCACTCCGCAAAGCGAGAACGCTATTATGCTCCATACCATATTGGATAAGTTAAGCCATACCGTTTGTGTGGAGAATATCGGCAATAATGCCGCATACGTCTTGGCATTGTACTTCTTTGCCTCGCCCTTTGCCTTCTTCTTGCGGTTGCCGTACTGTATTGCCTTTATCATAAAGATTAAGGTAAACAGTAACGCTACCGCAGACGTTGCTACCTGCCACAGCGGGAAATTGCTTGCTATTAGATTTTCAAAGAAATCCTTTATCTTATCCAGTACGTTGCCGTCTTCTCCCGGCTTTTCCGGAGGCACGGGATTATTCGGGTCATTTACCACCTTTAACGTGAACGTTAGCGGGTCACGCGTATTATCCTCCCAACAGCAGTTTACTCCGTCGCGGAAACGTACTATCAACGTATACTCGCCCTCGTCCGTTACCGTAAGACTGCCCACTATTATCATTATCGTATCGTCAAAGCCGTTCAGCTCAAACGTCACGGGATTGCCCGTATATGCCAACGTGTCCGTTGTCAACGTGGGTTTTTGCACTGTCTCGGGCGGATTGTTGGGGTCCGCAGGCGTGGAGAACTCAGCAAAGTCGTTCACCTCCTCTGCCGCGCGGACTATTACGTTATCCCCGAACTTGCTTTCTGCCGTTACGCGGAATGAAGTATTGTATGTCTTGTTTATCTCATCTCTCGTTACTACGTTGCCGTTCATATCCGTGTATACACGGTTTATAAACTCAAGGTCAAACTCGTCCTCTACTATCGGAGACGGGATTCTGTCATTGCTCCAGCCCGTTATCGTTATTACGCGCGCGTCTATCCTTACGCTCGGCGTTGCCGCAAACGTATCGTTGTCATCCCACGCTACGTTGCCCTCGCCTATCTCGCTTAAGAATTCGCACACAAACGAGTACGTGCCTACGTTTCTGCCTGTATATCCCGTCATTACCTCGTTGTTATACTTTGCCGTTATTGTGAAATACTCCGCCCAGTCCTCGGTTATCCCGAACAGCTCAAGCAAATCTATATCCTCGTTTGCGAATATCAGATTTTCTCCGTCATATACGGGCTTTTGTATCTTCCTCTTTTCTATACGCCAGCTCAAAGTCTTGGATACAGGCAAATCTAAGGCTACAAAATCCCCAAGCTCCAAACCATCGAAGTCAAAGCTTGCCGAATACCTCGAGGATACCTCGCCCTCCTCTACGTTGCCGCTGTATACTATAAAGCCTTTTATATACTCGTGCAGAGCGTTTTCGCTGTCCCAGCCTATTAGCTCCACCCTGTGCGCCAACGTGCTTCCGTCCTTCCGCTGATATTGGAAGGGCGCTTCAGCGTTGTAGTTCCAGCTTATTCCGCTTAAATCTACAGTTGCCTTATTTATTACAAACTCCACAGGCTCGCTGTTGGCAATGTAATAGTCGTTTACCCTGTTGCTCTTAAGCGTAACTACTACCTTATATGTTCCCGCATGTACGGGCGCGCCCGTAAGCGGTCGGTCGTTCATATCGTAATAGCTTATATCAAAATCCCCGGTCGGAGACAGCGTAGACGTTGTCAGCGTTGCAAGCTTCGGCAAGCCGTCAAAGGTCTGTCCGCTTCCCTTTACAGTTATCGTCACCGCCGTCTTATTAGAACCCAACGAAAATACGTGCGGATTATCCTGCGCGCCTATTGCGTAATTGTAGTTGGACGGATTTTTTATCACCGCCTTTACTCTGTACCACTTCTCTACGCCAAGCTCTATCCTTATGTCCGCAAGCTCTATAGGCGTGCCCGTCTGAGTCGCTACATTCCACTCCTCAAACTCATAGTTTACATATTCATCCCATCCGAACAGCTTGGGTATCGTTCCCGCCGTGCCGTTAAAGTCGTGCGCTACGTCAGCCCAGCTTGCCGTGCTTATCTCCTTAGGTGTTACGTTCCAATCGAACGTCCAATCGAAATCCCCTATATAGCTGTCCGTATTGTTTCTGTCCGGGGTTACGTAGTTGCTTGTATCCGCATTGCTAAACGATACAACAGTTGCCGTATACTTATCCGCGTGTACGTCCGTTGCGGAGTTCCCGTGATAGGACGGTGTAAGCCCTGCAGGTACGTCCTTTAACAAAAGTGTATGCGGACTGCCGTTGTATACAAGCTTGCTTGCGTCATAATTCCACTTAACCTGAGATAAATCATACTTGGCTTTTTCTATTTCAAAAGTATAATTTACCTCGAAGTTCTTGCTTTCAAACTCGCTGTTCTTATTGCTTAAATACGCAGTAACGTTATACGTTGCCGCGTTGGTGGCTTTGGTTATACTTAGCCTGTCTAACTTAAGTCCTCTCTGCTCTAAGGAGTCCCCTCCCTTGATATACTGTCCTATGGATATGTTATATCCGCCCGGAATATAGGTCAGCTTGTTGTCCTTTATTTCCGCATCATTGGCAAGCCATACAAGCTCGTCTACGTCGGGGTCAAAGTTCACTCGGATTTTAAGCTCCACCGTTATACTCTGCACTCCGTCCGCAAGCGCATAGTTGCAGGTGGTGGAATTGCCGATTCTAAGATTTATCGTATAAGTCCCGTACTTGTTTGGCCAATCGTTATATATCGTTCCCGTTGCGTTATCCCGATAGGTGAAAGTCCAGACAGGCGCCCTATCCGTGCCTACGTCCCTGCCATATATGCTGTTTTGAGGCAGAGTAACCTTGGGAGTGTTATTTTCAACTGAAATAACGGGACTTAATTTGCGCGGAGTTATTTTAAACTTAATCTTCCTGCTTGTTGCGGTTTCACCGTTTGCCGCATTAAAACTGCCACTAAATACTCCACCTTTATCTACAAACTCCTGCTTGAGCGAAACGCTTACGTTATAATCTCCAACGTCTGTCATATCAGCGGTTTCATAGGATAAATCCATTTTGTCCGCGTCATACCAGGCAGGAAATTCCGATGTGGAATTTGCAAAAGAGTCCTGGTCTATTTTAAGAGCTTTACCCGCATACTCGATGCTGACGTCAGAGGGTGCTTCCTGTTCTCTCGCTATACTTTTTTGAGCCTGTGTTAGATTTAAATGTAATGCAGGACGAATAGAATAATTATTTGTAACTAATTCACTATAGTATCCGCCATTAGCATACTTACACCAAGCATTTGTACCTGTCATATTTGCGCCCGAGCGCATCCACGAATATCTTGCATCCTTACCTATGTTTTTGCCATTAGGAATTCCCCACAAGCTTGTAGAGCTGTAGTCATTCATCGAAGGTCCGATTTCTGTAGCGCTTGGCAACCATAAATAATCGCTTTTCCAATCGTAATATTCAGTTTTTTTTAGAATCAGAGAAACATTATCCGTTTGCGCATTATTACTATTAGTATACCACCCCGAACCCCCGTCTGTATGCTTTATGCTAACATCGGGTCCTGTAATACCGTCTGTACCATCGCCCCACGCTTCATTAGGGCTTAAATATCCGGCGCGAGTTCCTTTACCATTACTCCAAGACCAATTTTCCGCGCGTTGATAAACAACGCTTTCAGGCTGTGCAATAAACTGTGTGAGACTTCTTTGTCCGACAGCAGTTGACGAAGGCATAGTAAATGCTGCAAATATGTGGTTTTCTCTGTCCGCTTGTGTTCCTGTAAGTTCAGTAGTACTAACAGCATAATTAGCTCCTGCCGCTCCTCCGCCATTTAAAGTATGCACACGAATCTTACTTGTGGAATACATACTTGACGGGTAAGGATTTGCCGTGTTTGCACTTGAGTAATCATTAAATTTATAAGTAGTATTATCTAAAGTTTCGCTTAACCATAAAGTAGCAATCAAGTCACCTTGTTTGCTATTTCCATCAGACCCATCAAGCGTATTCGTTGTCAAATAAACGATATTCCAAGTATATCCACCAAATTCAATGGTAATGGCTTCTTGCCCGCTTGAACTTGCTATTTGCGCAAAATTCATAGATTTGGACTGAGTATTGATATTTTTGACAGAATTATAAGTAGTTCCGATAGTTTCACTTATTGAATTATTTACAGCTGTTAGTAAATCGTCATAAGTTGCGGATGTTGAACCTAAAATCGCATTGTATAGTTTATCTAAAACAATGCCGTCAAAAACCTTATTATCCGGTCTTGTAGAATAATCGTTTAAAGTAATTGAGCCAATAGACTTTGGCAAAGTAGAGGAAGTATACGCACTGCTGTTAAGCGGATTGACAATACCAAATGACAAAATTGCGCTTGACAAAACAAGCGCAAATATCAACAGCAGAGTTGACAGGGATATTAACTTTTTTTTAGTTAATTTCATACTCTCGTATTATTTTTCCGCAACCGGTAATTATGCATAGAATATTATGTTCTATGAATGTCTATTTATATATAGCATTATAATTTTATGTAAACTGCCAATATTTGTCAATATCTTTTGCTTAAATACGCACTTTTCCGCACTTTTTAATGCTTTTTAACATAATCTAAGCTCTGTTTTTACCAATATTTTTTTGATTTGTTCATAGAACATAATATTCTATGTATGCAAAATCAGAAAAATTTACCTAAAAAATAAATCGAACGGCTGTTGCCGTCCGATTTTAAATTGATAGATTTAATCTTAATTACTCAGCCTGTGCGCGTTTTTTCTTTTTTATAAGAACTACCGCGACCACTACGCCTGTAGCTACAAGAACAGCTACAACACAACCGATAGCTATGCCTATTACAAGTCCCGTATTAGAACCTGGGGGAAGATTAGTAATTTCAACAACCTGATTAGGCGCAAGTATCGTAATGCCTCTGTCCGCAAAGCTCTTTGCCGCTTCCTTGTTTATAAACTTAACTTCGAGCATATTGTCGGAGGAAAGCTCGTCCTTATCGAGCGTGAGTTTGCCGTCCTTAATTCTGGAAAGCGAAATTGCCTTGCCGTTGAGCAATACCGTACCTACCTGGTAATGCTCCTGCGCGTTGATGTAATAGGTCACCGTATCCTCCGTAACAGAGGTTATTCCGCCCTTACCCGAGTTCTCCTGTGCGGAAACCGTTCCGCCTACTCCGTTTACGGTAGCGTACACGTTTTTGGCGTCGGACATAGTAACCGCGTCGCTCGATTTCTTTATCTGCACAATCTTAAAGGGACTGAAGCTCTTGACCTGTGCGATAAGACCGTATTCGGTTATGATTACGGGGATTTCCTCCACGCCCGTGATATTGCCCTTATCGTCGTGCTTATAATGGTAAATCTTAAACGTAGTACCCGCGTCGTCGGGGCTGAAGCCCTCGGGGAAGCCGAACGCTACCTGCATATAGCTTCCGTTTGGAACCTTGGTTACAACTCCGCAGATTTGCAGGCTTATTTCAAACGTCGCCGACGTTACGATGTCCTCGTCCTTAATGGGCAGATTCTCCTTAAGCACTTCGTCCATCTCCTGCTCCCTCTCGGGCGTGGGCTTGTTAGCTACAAGCAGCAGCTGGCTTCTCTGGTTCTGAGCATAATAATTGCCGTTTTCATCCTTGAAATCGGTTACGGATAAGTCGGAGGTGTCCAACATCTGAGGCTCGCCAAAGACGTTCATATACAGTCTTCCGTCATTGAATATCTTGCTGCAGACTACGCTCTTGCCCTTGAATACGTATGTGAACGGGTCGGGTACTTTTTTGCTCTCTGCTCCGACAAGGTTTGTGGGAGTAAAGTAATATAACACGTCGTTATGGATATACATTCTGCTCGGCGTAAATGTAAACGTAATAGTTTTATCGCCGTCCCATTTGACGTTGGTGACGCTTGCCGCTTCTTTTACGGTGTCGTTTCCGCGCGAGGTGTAGAAGTCAAGCGTGATGTCGCTCTCGTTCGCGCCCTCTACAAGCATTAGCGTCGTATTGTATACAACCTTGATGTCGTATGTTTTATCAACGGGCCAGGCGCCGGTATTTGTAGGATAGTAGCCGCTTACGCCCGGAGCAGGAATATAACTGCCGTGGCCGTTGTTTAAATACGGAGTACTTGCCGCGCCAATCATATCCTCGGCTTCGTTGAAGGTCTCTTTCTTGTATGCATAATTACAAATCTTTCCCGCATTTTCGCCGTATTCGGGTCTGTCGGGATAGAATGCTCCAAAGCTCTCGTCGGGCGCGCGATTTATAAGCGCAAACTGAATGTATTCAAAGCCGGCGTGCGCTTTAAAGATGGTTGCGGTATCCGTGTGCTTGAAAATCGAAGCGTACACTTCCATAACGGCAACGGTATCAAACCAATATCCCCACTTAATTTCTTTGGTTTCCTTATCGGTATCACCAAAGCGCACAGCCATATACTTGCCTTCTTCCTGAAGCTTTACTGCACCCTTTCCGTCAAAGGATACCTCCAAGGTAAGCATTTTACCTGTGCCGTTATCGCTGTCCTCATAGGAGCCCAATATAGTCATTCCGTTGTCGTCGGTATCGTCGCCGAAATCATAGGGCTTGATAGCGGGATATTTGAATTCATATCCGGTGGTTGACAGAATTCCGTCTTCGATATGAGTATCGCTCATTGCCTGTCCGCCTACAAGCAGCCATTTTTCAATGTTACCGCCCGTAGAGTTCCAGGTTACGTCAACCGCGTACCAAAGTCCTTCAACCTCAACGTAATTCCACATATGCGGCTGCCAGGACGCCGAACCGCCGGACAGCGAATAGCCCTGTACCGTAACGCACGGAATTCCAAGTCTGTCCATTACAGCCTTAAAGCCCTTAGCATATCCGCCGCATATCGCTTTGCCGTTTACAAGCGAGCCGTATGCCGTGCTGATATACGCAGCCTCCGGTCCCTCTACGTTCTTTCCGTCTACCACGTGAGTGCCGAAGCTGTACACGGTGTTTTGTGCGATATACTTGTTTACGTATCTTATCTGAGCCTCGACGTCGCCTGCGGATTTCGCTGCCGTAACTATCTGAGATAGCTTATTTTCATAAGTTGCTATCGCGTTATCTACCAAGGCAACAGTATTAAATCCACCCAGATATAAATTAGCTACGCGGCTCGAATCGAGGAAGCCCACAAATTCTCCGTTCTGCTGTCCCGCGCTGACAGACGTTCCGTACAAGTCGGCGTAAAACAAATCGGGATGGTCCATTATGTATGCGTCGCGTCCTGCGCCAAACGCCTCGAGAACCTTCTTATCTCCGTTATTTACATAGTTTGCTATGTCGTTTTTTGCGACAACGTTATTGGCGATTAAATCGTATTCGATTTTACCGTCCTTAAAGTCGCCGTCATTATCGAGCTTTCCGTATGCCTTATAAAATTGGTCCGCTCTGTTGTCGTCCGAAATCTGGTCGTAAAAATATGTGTAACTCTGCTTTGCCACGTTGTCCTCGGCAGTTGCCACACCGCTGTAAACCAATCCCGAACCTGCAATCATTGTCGTCATAATCGCCGCTACCGTAGCAAATACGCCGACACGCTTTGTTAAAGATTTCATAAAACCTCCACATAAATTTTATATTATCCAAGCTGTCGGCGCGGCTTTGCTGTCTTTAAAAATCAGCTAAGTCCGCCGTCAACCCGAATATCCGCAAAGATTATACTACTTTAAATCAATTTATGCAACTTTTTGAAAGCGGTAGCGAGTTGATACAAATTTCTGAAAAAATAAGCAGATTACAGACTGAAATATAAGATATATTCTATAATAATTAAAATAAAGAATTAAATATCTTAAAATATCCAATTAAAAACTTTAGCGTTATTTGCAATTAACATAAAAATGCACACATAATGTGTGCATTTTTCGTTGGTGCACCAAGACAGACAGAGATTGAACCCGAACTACATATTCGTAAACGGGTATGCGGGTTTTATCGCTGAAAGGTAAGAAAAAAGCACAAGGTTGAAATGCCTTGTGCTTTTTCTATTGCCCACCCAAGAGAACCCACCCTGTGAGCCGCTAAAACGGACTTTCGCCGTCGTCATCAAGCGGAATTAAAGTTGTTATAGCCTTTTCTATCGGTTTGCCCGTATGTTTGTTTACGGGCGTTTCCTTGCTTATATCGAAATTATATACTGCTGTAATACGCCGTAGGAACGCCGCCCACGTTGCAGGCTCGGACTGTTGTATTTTTGTGTATTGCTCTGTAAGCGGTATATTTGAAACGATATACACCGTATCATAGCAAGCCACGCGGTTAAAGTGCCGCCCGTGTATTCGTATCGGTTGCCCGTCCAAGTAGTCTAATATTTCCGAGATTTTGAACGAACTGCGGAACTCGTCCAAAAATAAAACCCTTTCGCCGTTGTAGTCGTCTATCCAACCGAACTCGTAATTTGTTGTTCTGTAAACGTCGTCATAGCCGTGCTTACCAAAAACGTAACTTGTCTTGCCGCAACCCGCCGAGCCGTATATGTAATACACTTGCATTTTTCTAAATTGCCGTTTGTACTTGTTTTCTAAATATGCTTGTCTGTATTCTTTTGCCCATTTCATAACCCTTATAAAGCGGTTGCCGTGCTTTTTAGATAGGTCATAAAAGCTAACGTCGTTTTCTATATCGCGCATTATATCGGTTAAATCGGTACGTTCTCCGTCCTCTATAAATTCGCCGTATTCGTAGTATGTAGGGCTTATTCGCGTTTCCTCGTCCATACAGTATAGGCGGGCTTGTGTTCGTTTGGCTCTACGTTGTTCTATATGCGCGTCAACGCCTATCGTCTTTTTAGATAGGTATTTTTTAATAGTGGTAAACCATTTCGGTTGCGTAAACTCAAAATAACCTTGATAGTGTTCCGTTCCCGTTTCGGGAGCGCGTTCACGCTGGAATACTACATACCGCAAATCTGATACCGTTTTCAGATACTCTAAAAATTCTTGTTCACTTTGTACGGGGTTATTTACGGTAAAGCACCAGTCGCGGGCTTGTTTGTTCTTTTTCGGTTGTCCGTTCGTTTCGTCCATAACCGACAAATCTATTTTAATCTTGTTGTTTTCGTCCATAATCAAAACTCCCTTATGTAATAAAATTGCCGCCAAATACGTTACACTATGACATAGTGGCGTGGTAATACTATACGCCACGCGCGGGCGGCAAGCCGCCCGCGCACGTTGCCGTTGCGTTGGCAAAATAATCGCTTAATTGCTTTTCGTTGCGCTTAATCATTATTTCCGATATGCGGTGCATAACGCTTTCTTGCGCTTCCGTCATACCGTTTTTGTTCATTTCCGACACCTTGACATACAAGGGTACGTTTATCATAGGCGAGCCGTCTTTATTGCGTAAAGCGATATACGCAACGACTTGATACAGTTCTTTTTCCATAATTCTACGCCCCTAAATGTTTCCGTAATTGCTTATATACCGTTTTCATTTGTTGCGATATTGCCGACCTACAAACGCCTTGTTCTTTCGCAATAGCGGTATAAGTCTTTCCAAGAAAAAACACATTGTAAACAAGTTCTTGTCTTTTAGGCGTAAGCATAGATATTGCTTTTCTTATGCTTGCGATATTCTCTTTTCGTATGTAACCGTCTAACGGGCTTTCCGTGAGCTTGTCCTCAAAGTCTATTCCCATATCGGTAAAGTAGTAGAGCGAGGTATGCCGCCTTGTTTCTTTCCAATGGTTGCGTTTTTCTTGTTGTAATAATTCCAAGTGTATCAAATATATATCTTCCGTAACCTCGACCTCATTTGTAGTGCCGTCCGCAAATGTATATTTGATTGTCTGCATAGAAAAACCTCCACCTATAAGCACGGCAGAGGGTAAAGGTTTCGGTTTTTTAAGAAAAATTTTCATATAATAGCCCTCTGCTTGAATTTGGAATTGATAAAATTTCAAAATTCACGCGGGAGGACTACGACATTTTATATTGCGACTTTTTTCGCAAGGCATAAAAAAAGCGTTCACGCGGTTTTGCGTGAACGCCATAATTTTATTTAGTTTTTTTTATTATACTAATCATTGTTTTTAATAAAAAACCGCTTTCGATTTTCCGAAAGCAGATTTTTCTTTGGTTCTTTATTTTTTGTTTTGACACACAAATTTTATTGCTCAACCGAAAGTTCTTTTTTAGGTTTCCGCAAATAGTATTTCCATAACAAAAACAGCGCGATAGCGAGATACAGTATAGCAATGCTTATTACGGTGGGTATTGTAAAAATCGCGGGCGATACAAAACAAAAAGCAACGCTGCAAAAATCAACCAATATATGCACAATAACAACCAGCCATAAATTATTTGATTTTTTATAAATGACACCGAAAATTATTCCTAATGATATAGTCCAAATAATACGGCATACAATAGTGAGAGCGTTTTGTCCTATCATTCCGAAAATATGACCTATGCCAAACAACACGGACGAAATAATAATTGCAATCAGCGTTGAATATTTTGTTTTATGTGCAAACCTTTCGATAATGTTTAACAGTAACGCTCTGATATACAATTCCTCGATTATGCCGACGCCGATATAATATATAAGTCCTTCAACTATGATTTTTTCAACGGACGGAGTATAATCATAATAGCCGATTAGCCCCAACGATAACGCAAGAGCCGAACCCACTATCAGTATAAGAATAGGCAACCAGAACGAGCGAAAACCGCTTTTGAAATTATTAAAACCTATTTGTCTAAAAAGTTGCGGGCATAAAAATCTTATTGCAATAACGCTAATTGCAATTACTATCCACTGATTTATCATTATTGTAAAAATTACGGGCGTTATATCTGATACAGTTATATCAATGAATAAAACGGCGGGAAAAGCGGTAAAGTCCATCACCGTCATACACACGCAAATCACGATTGCAAAAATGAGTTCTTTTATTGAGATTATTTCCTTTTCTGTTTCCATTGCACCACCTTTATTGCAATGCTAAAAGTTTATAAGTAAAAAGAAAATAAGTCAATGCACTACAAACCAACTTGCATAAACGCGCTACCAAGTTACAAAAACGGGCTATGAAATTCATAGCCCGTTTACCTTTTATTCAGATTTATTTTCTTTATCTTTTCGCTTTCTTAATTTTTCTAAATTTTCATTTATTTCATCTGCATCTTGCTTAATCTTTATTATATCTATGACAAAGGCAACAACGAATACGATTACGACTATTAAACATATAATCCATAGTTCGTCAACCTCGCACCAATTAAATAGGAAGCAAAACCCAATTACTATGCCAAGCGAATAAATAAGCATAATAATATAATTAAGTATTTGATATTTCATATCTATTTTGTTAATTAAAATAAAACCGATATGCGCCAAAAAATTAGCAAGTAAAATTTCAAGCGGAACGGTAAACCCCATATAAAGACCACCGGCAATAAGAGAGGCAACCGACGTTAAAACAATACTCATTGTAGTTGTCGCCAATGTATTTATAATCAGTTGTTTAATAAAATTAAGAACACGTTTTTTCATAACATTTTCTCCAACCGTCTTTTAATTGTAGAGATAAAGTTTCTTGATATAATTACCTTTTCGCCGTTTTCGAGCAAGGCTTCCATTTTGGAATTGAAAATAGGTTTAACGCTTGCCAACATATTGATATTCAAAATACACGTTTTACTGATTTGTTCAAACCCAAAGGAATATAATTTTTCCGCATATTGATATAGTTGTAATTCGGCGCGATAGACTTTATCTTTCGTATAAATAAATATCTGTTTTTCTACACTTTCAATATAGAAAATATCTGAAACACGAACAAAACAAATATTTCCGTCGTCATCAAGACAACGGACAGCATTATCAACCGATTTTACCGCGTGTTCTATGCGGTTTACAGTTTCCGACATTTCGGGGTATTCAATTATAACCTCAATATCGTTTTTTATTTTGTTTTCTTTTAACGTGATTTTCATTGTTTTAATTATAGCAAAAATAAGCCTTAAAGTAAAGTTGATATGATGCGTAAACAAAATTGATTATTCGACAATATCATTAGTTTTTTAACAGTATAACCAAATAGAACGCCGTATTTCCCGTGATATAATTATCGTATATGACTATATTCTTTTGCATAAGAATTTTATAGTTTTGTTATTCGCTTGTGCTTACCGTCTGGGGACGGAATACGCCGCCTTGACAAATTGTAAAGGGCGGCGATTTATCTCCCGTTAGGCATAAAACCGCCGTCGCCTACGGCGCAAACCCTTGACAATTTATCTGCGGCGGCATTTTTGGCTGGTTAAGACGGTAAGCACCAAAGCGAACAACAAAATTTTTAAGCCGCAGTCCGCACACCGCACGGACAGCGCAAAGGAGCAGACAATGAAAAACGCAGTTATATACGCCCGCTATTCGTCGCAAGGGCAAAACGAGCAAAGCATTGAGGGGCAAATTCGCATTTGCACCGAGTACGCCGAAAGCAACGGCTACACCGTTGTAAAAGCCTACAAGGACAAAGCACGTTCGGGAACGAACGACCACCGCCCCGACTTTCAAAAAATGATAGCCGACGCCGAAAGCGGCGCGTTCGAGCAAATCATAGTATATAAGTTTGACCGTTTCGCCCGTAACCGTGTGGATAGCATAATGTATAAAGCGCAGTTGAAAAAGCGGTACGGCATACGGGTAGTTTCGGCAACCGAACCCGTGAGCGACGACGAGGGCGGCGAGTTCTACGAAATGTTTTTGGAGTGGAACGACGAAAAGTATTCGCAACGCCTTTCCAAGCGTGTTCACGACGGACTTGACACAAGCGTTAAAAACGGAACGTATTGCGGTGGTTATCTTATTTACGGCTATAAACTCATTGACACCGACAAGCGCGGCAACAAAGGCATTATACACCGCGTTGCGATAGACGAGGAGCAAGCCGCAGTAGTCCGCTACATTTTCACGGAATATGCGCAAGGAACGCCGAAAAAGGAAATCGCGGACGAGTTGAACAAGCGGCATATACTGTATAGGGGCAAGCCGTTTACTTACCGCACGTTTGAAAACTGGTTATCTAACCGCAAATATACGGGCGACTGTATGCACGGCACGAGAGTTTGCGACCATACATACCCCGCCATTATAGACAAAGCCACTTTCGCGGCGGTGCAAAAGCGGCTTGAAAAGAACAAGATTTTAGCGGGTGCAAATTCGACGGTTGAACCGTATATACTCACGGGGAAAGCCTTTTGCGGTTTCTGCGGCGACAGTATGACGGCGGGCGGCGGTACGAGCCACACGGGAGCAAAACATTACTATTATGTTTGCCACAGCAAACGGAAAGGCGGTTGCCGTAAATCGAGCGAGAACAAAAACAACCTTGAATTTACGGTTGCGAACGCCGTTTACGACTTTTTGAGCAGACGGGAAAACGCCGAACTTGTCGCGCAAGACACGATAAACTATTACGAACACCGCACGGGCGAGGACAGTTTGCGGAGCATAGAGGCGCGAATACGCCACGCGCAAGACGAGGCGGAACAACTGACGAACGCTTTCATTTTGGCGCGCAACGATATGCTACGGGCGAATATAGAAAAGAAAATGCAAGAGATTGAAATACTTATAAAAGACTTATCGGCAAGCAAGGCGCAAATGGAACTTGAACGGGGCAAGAAAATCACGAAAGAAACAATAATTGACTTTATCGCGGAAATGCTTAAAGGCGACCCCGCAGACAAGGAATATCAAAAAACACTCATTGACAACCTTGTTTACAAAGTGTTTGTGTACGACGACCATATTATAACATACCTAACCTTCGGCAACGAAAAGGACATTAAAGAAATAAGCCTTGCCGATAACGACAAGGCTATTGACGAATTAAAGGTTCAACCTTTATCGTCTTTGGTGCCGGTGGTCGGACTCGAACCGACACGGATGATTAGTCCACAGGATTTTGAGTCCAGCGCGTCTGCCAGTTTCACCACACCGGCGCGAAATTTACTATATCATATTTGAAAAATCCGCGCAACTGATTTTTTATTATATAGCCTTATTTTTGCAAAAGCGAGTAAAGTTATCATTATCCACGCTATCAAAGCTGATACGGAGTAACCTGATATACGTAATAATTCAGCCAGTTGTAAAATAGCAGATTTGCGGTTGATTTCCATTTCATATCAACCTTTGTCATATCCTCGTCGCAGAAATAGTTTGCGGGAGGCTGAATGCTTTCACCCTTGGCAAGGTCGCGCAGATATTCGTTTTGCAAGGTAAATCGGTCATATTCGCTGTGTCCCGTAAAAAAGAAGCTTTTATTATCAGGAGTTTTTGCAATAGCTATGCCCGCCTCGTCCGACTCGGCAAGAATCTTAATTGCGTCGCATTTACGCACGGCGTCCTCGTCCACTCGAGTATGCCTCGAGTTGGGAATATAAAACAAGTCGTCCATACCCTTTAAAAGCATATCGTTTTTTACAACGGCTTTTACGGGATAAACACCGAACAGCTTTTTATCCAAAGATATTTTGTTAATTCCGAATTTATAATATAGCGCGGCTTGCGCCCCCCAGCAGATATATATAGTGCTTGTAACGTTATTTTCCGCAAAATCCATAATTGACGTAAGCTCCTTCCAATACTTGACGTCCTCAAACGGAATTGTTTCAACCGGCGCGCCTGTGACAATCATTCCGTCGAATTTCATCTCGCGCACCTCGCCGAGGTTTTTATAAAACCTTTCCATATGCTCGCCCGAAACGTGAGTGGAGGTATATGAATCCGTTTTAATAAGCGTAACGTTTACCTGCAAGGAGGAATTGCCCAAAAGCCTCAGCAGCTGGGTTTCGGTGGTTTCCTTGGTGGGCATAAGATTGAGTATCGCAATTTCAATAGGACGGATGTCCTGACGGATTGCCCTCTCCTTATCCATTACGAAGATTTTTTCCTCTCTTAAGCTATTGTACGCAGGAAGGTCGCGCGGAATTATTATAGGCATATGTTTTCCTTTGTTATCTGAATACGCGTATACGCGCGCACGCATATATTATCGTTTACTTTATATTCAATGCGTCGAGCGCGCCGCGTATGTCGTCTATTAAATCTTCCGCGTTTTCTATACCGCAGGAAAGACGCACAAGGTCGGGAGAAACGCCCGCGTTTAAAAGCTCCTCATCCGTCATCTGACGGTGCGTTGCGCTTGCAGGATGCAGACAGCAGCTGCGCGCGTCCGCTACGTGCGTTTCTATGGCGATGATTTTAAGATTTTTCATAAATTCCTCCGCCATAGCTCTGCCGCCCTTCACGCCGAAGCTGACGACTCCGCAGGTTCCGTTAGGACAGTATTTTTTAGCAAGCTCGTAATTTTCATCGCCCTCGAGCGACGGATATACCACCCAGGCAATGCGCTCGTCGGATTGCAGATATTTTGCCACCTTGAGTCCGTTTTCACAGTGACGCGCCATTCTTACGTGCAGGCTCTCAAGTCCGAGATTAAGCAGAAATGCGTTTTGAGGACTTTGAATAGAACCGAAATCACGCATAAGCTGAGCGGTGCATTTGGTGATAAACGCGCCCTCCTTGCCGAATTTCTCCGCATAGGTAACGCCGTGATAGCTGTCGTCGGGAGTGCAAAGCCCCGGGAATTTATCCGCGTGCGCCATCCAGTCGAATTTGCCAGCGTCGACTATCGCTCCGCCTACTGCGGCGCCGTGTCCGTCCATATACTTGGTTGTGGAATGCGTAACTATATCCGCGCCCCACTCTATAGGTCTGCAATTAACGGGAGTAGCAAAGGTATTGTCTACAATAAGAGGAAGTCCGTGAGAATGCGCAACCTCGGCAAACATCTCTATATCGAACATTGTAAGCGCGGGATTGGCAATAGTCTCGCCGAAAATAGCTTTCGTATTAGGACGGATAGCTTTTTCCAAATCCTCGCGGGAGCAGTTAGGCGCGACAAACGTAAACTCGATGCCCATTTTGCGCATCGTTACGCTGAAAAGATTGAAGGTTCCCCCGTAAATCGTAGCAGTTGATACGATATGGTCGCCCGCGTTTGCTATATTGAATACGGCGTAAAAGTTAGCCGCCTGTCCCGACGACGTGAGCATTGCCGCCGCGCCGCCCTCGAGCGCCGCTATCTTTGCCGCAACGTAATCGTTTGTAGGGTTTTGAAGTCGGGTATAAAAATATCCGCTCGCCTCCAAATCAAACAGCTTAGCCATATCCTGACTCGTGTCGTATTTGAACGTAGTGCTTTGTACTATAGGTATCTGTCGCGGCTCGCCGTTTTTAGGCGTATATCCGCCCTGCACGCAGGTGGTTTCGATTTTTCTTGCCATAGCTTACTCCTTCGTTTGCAATCATCAACGCGTATTATACTCTTTTATTATGCGCTGTAAATTACGGTTGTTTTCCTTTTCCTTTATAGACGCGCGCTTGTCGTGAAGCTCCTTTCCTCTGCAAAGTCCAAGCTCAATCTTTACAAGCGATTCCTTAAAATACACCTTAAGCGGTATAAGCGTAAAGCCCTTCTGCTCCACCTTACCGCGCAGCTTGTTTATTTCGGCTCTGTTTAAAAGCAGCTTGCGGGTACGCCGCGCGTCCACGTTGAAATAACTGCCCATTTTATAGGGCGATACGTGCATACCTATCACAAAAGCCTCTCCGTTTTTGATTATGACAAAGCTGTCGCGCAAATTCAGCGCGCCCTGTCTTATGGATTTTACCTCGCTGCCCACAAGCACAATGCCAGCCTCGTAGGTGTCCTCCACAAAATAATCGTGATAAGCCTTTTTGTTGGTTGCAACAATCCTTTCCATATTCACCCGACTGTATAAAAACGGCTCGCAGAGTTATTGCGAGCCGTCCGATAATTCAGTGCGATTTTTACTCTATCACAACGCCTACCACCACACAGATGATAGCGCATACAAGAATAAACGCAAACAGACCGAATGTTATCTTTTTGAGAATGCCCTCTCTGTCTCTTTTTTTATTCTTGCCGTAGAATGTATCGGATGCGCCCGAGATAACGCCTACGTTGTCATTTGTACCCTTTTGCATCATTATAACAATGATGATTGCAATACAAGCGATAGTCATAAGTATTGCAAACGCCATCAACACGTTTTGTCTTACGCCGTAATCCAAGCCCAAGTTTGCGGCAAGGAGCGCGAGGTTCATAGAATCAAGCATAAAGCCCTCCGAAATGTACTTTGTGATTTTAGCATACGCGTACTTATTTTGCAAGCGTTTTTAAATAAATATCTTATTTAATAAGTATGAGCTGATGTTTAACATACTTAATCGTATTTTTACAGATAAAAATACGTATCGCAGGCTGATATTCAAGAATTTGCATTAACAAAATGCCGTTTAATTTTAGCATAAGCGGTAACAAGCAGCGAGCCTGCTTCATATATTGAAAAAAATGCGGAGGCAATATGGAAATAACTAAATTTGCAAGCGATTTACCCTATCCGACAATCGAGGTAAAAGCCAACTTAGCGCAGTCTAAGCTGCTTATGCCGAGCTATTCAGGCTCCAACGGAGAACTGACCGCAATACTTACCTACTGCTTTCAAAGCTACATATCACCTAAATATCCGGATTTGGAACACGCGCTTATGGGAATTGCAAAAACCGAAATGCACCACCATCATCTGCTTGGCGAGGCAATATATCGGCTCGGAGGCTATCCCATAATGGGAGCTCGCACATATTGGAACGGAAATATGGTAAATTACACTCTGGACCCGAGAAAGTTTTTACAGCAGAATATCGCGGCGGAGGAAAGCGCTATTATGAATTACGAGCGCACTATACTCAATTTAGACGACGAATGCATTAAAATGATGCTCGAGCGCATAATCTTAGACGAAGAAATACATATCAAAATATTTAAAGAGCTTCTTAAGGAATTTTAATCTTATAATTATTGTGTTAAAAATCCTTAGACACCCAAATGCAAGCCGTTTAATGGCTTGCATTATTTATTGCAAAATTCATCTTTGTAGGCAATTAAAAAATTCAACAGCTCGGGTAAAATTCCGTTGATGCTTTTATAAGTCTTTTCATACTCCTCAAGTCCCTTTCCGTAAGGGTCTGCGACTTCGCAATTTGCTATATCATATAACGAATATATTTTATCAGTATTAAAATCGTTTGCGTATTTTTCACGCAGAACGTCGGCAATACGAGCGGTAACCGCAATAACTACGTCGGCGTTTGATAAATCCTGCGCCGAAAAAGCTATAGCCAATCTTTCGTTGTAAGGTATCGCGTGCGCCGAAAGCACCGTCTCGCAATACGGAGACAACGGATTATTATCTGCGTGCAAACCCCGGCTTTCCGCATCGATGTCCGAAGCTCCTAAAGAGTTTAAATGCCGCTTAAGTGCAAATTCAAGCATAGGACTTCTACAGGTATTGCCCTCGCATACGAAGATTACCTTCATACGCGCTTGCCTCCCGCGGCTTTTTCCACCCTGTTCATAACCGAGGCTTCAAGTCCTGCGCCGTGCAGCTCCTCTATTATAATATATCCGTATTCTTTTTCGGCAATATGCAAGGCATTATAAATATTGTGGGTGTAATCCTGCGCGGTAATTCCAAGCGAAATCTGATTTCTCTCCCCCACCTTATCCCTGTATATATCCCTTGCCACAATAACGGGACGTTTATTTTGAGATGCGGCTTTGTCATATTCTGCAACCGCGCTGTCTATACTTGTCGCGCACACGGTTTCCACTACGGGCGCATAATGGGTATATTTCATCCCGGGAGCCTTTGCGACCTTTATGACCTTGCCGTTTACGCTGACCTTTCCCACGATGTCGAGAAGCATATCGGCGGTAACCGCGCCGGGACGAAGAATAGTAGGAACATCCGCAGTCAAATCGAGAACGGTGCTTTCTATGCCGACGCGGCAATCGCCTCCGTCCATTATTACAGGCACCTCGCCCTTCAAATCCTCGTAGACGTGAGCGGCGGTAGTGGGAGAAATATGCTTGGAGCGGTTTGCCGACGGCGCCGCGAGCGGATGAGATTTGCGTATAAGCTCGCGAGCATAGACGTTATCGGGCATTCGTACGCCCACCGTTTCTCCTCCCGCCGTTACGCAATAAGGGATTTTATCGCTTTTTTTCAGAATAACGGTAAGAGGTCCGGGCATAAATTTTTCCGCAAGAGTATAAAACGAATCGGGAATATCAACGGCTATATCCTTAACTTCGTCTATATCGGAAATATGTACGATGAGCGGATTGTCCTGCGGTCTGCCCTTTGCAACGAATATTTTATTTACCGCGCATTCGTTATAGGCGTCCGCCCCGAGTCCGTACACCGTTTCGGTGGGAAAAACGACAAGCTCGCCCCGCAAAATCCGCGAGGCACACTCATCTATACAGTCTTTGGCTATTTTAATTTCGGTATTCATCAGACAAGCCTGTAAACGTGATATCTGTAATTTTCTCCGCTTGTAACCTTTTCAAAAACAAACACGTCGCTCGGAGAACTGTTCGGCGCATACAAGGTGCATTCCTTCATAGTTGCAGGCATAATCAGGTTTTTATTTACGTTCGGATTGAAGTTCTTTACGCCGAAGGTAGTCGTTCCGTCAACAGTCTGCTTAAATACATAGCAGCCTATTTTATAAAGAGGCTTGGTAGACACCGTCACCATATCGTTAAACGGAGCTTCTCCGTTTGACAGCTCCTTTATTTCTCTGCCGTCCTCGCCCAGAAGCACAAGCTCCTTATTGTTTTTATCGTTCATTCTCTCGCCTATCGTATACGAGCCGCGGAAAGCGGAAAGCGAAGTATACTTAAACTCGATAATCTCCTCGCCGCGGATATTGAACGCGCCGTAAAGCACCTCTTTATCGTCGTCGGGGTCGGTTATTCCCGCCACTATAACGTTATTTGAAAGCTCCTGCTGAAGCACGGTGGTTCTGTCGTTATGTCCCACTCTCTTTCCGTCGGAGTCGTAGATATTAACCTCGCTCGGCGCAAGAGGTATATAATAATATCCGTCGGTCTTAACCATTATAAGGTCGTAAACGCCGACCTTATCCTTTGTCTGGTCCTTTATTGTAATACCGAAGTTACCCGTAAGTGACATAACTATATCGAGATTTCCATCAAGAATATATTGGTCGTAATAAGCTACCTTATCCACAATAAACAGACCGTAGCTTGCATAGATGTATCCGTCCTTCATATATGCTTTTGTATCGAAGCCCGTCTTTGTAGCGTCATAGTATTTATTGGACATATTCATAAATACCTTATCGCGGTTTTTGGTATATTCTGCGAGCTTGTCGTTGTCGGGAGTATAAATGTATCGCGAGAACGTCCAGTATTTGCTGCCGTCGGTATAGATATATTCGTCGGACTTACTTACCGTCCAGGTTTCCACCATAAAGAAGCGACCGCCGCCGAGATAGGTTATTTCACTGTCGTAATTCTCCTGTCCCCCGTCTACAAGAGTAGCGTTTGCGCCAGCCTTCATAAGCTGGGGAGTGCCGTTTGCGTGTGCCGGTATAAGATACACGCAATCGCCCGTTTTGTTGCCTACGACAGTAATGTATTTACCGTCAAAGCCCGTCAGATAGCTCAGTGCGTTATCTCCGTTGGCAACGCGGCAGACAAGCTCGCCTCTCGCCTCCACCTCTCCGCTGTAGGTGGGACGGTAAATGGAGGTATAGCCCGACGGTCCCTTATCGTAGCTTGTATGGACTGCGATAAGACTGTCGTCAAGTATCTTTATGACGTTATCCAAACTTGTGGACCTTATAACGCTGTCGTCGCCGCCCAAGCTTATTTTGGTTCTTGAAATAGCGGTTCTTCCGTTTACATCAAACGCTCCGACGTCGCCGTTTGAAAACTTACACACTAAGGTGTTGCCCTTTATTCGCATTGCGATAATTCCAAGCGACATAGGAAATACCATGCCCGGCTCGCAGCCCTCTGCATAAACCCTCTTGTCGTCGCACTTATATAACGACATCGACTCTACAACCTTATCCTTGGCGTTCGGGTCCACGTATTTTACGATAATAAAAGCGTTGAGGCTTTTAACGTAGCCCGTATCGCTCCCGAGCTTATTTGTCACGGTAGGAGTATAAACCTCCCAGCCCACGGGCAGCGTAAGCTCCTGCTTATAACCCGAAAGCTCGGGATAGCTCGAGGTAGACTTAAAAATGTCGTCCAAGGTTATCTTGCCGCGATTGCAGGCAAAAAGCGCAAATGCGGACGATATTATAATCGCCGCGGCAACTGTTACGAGGGTGATTCTTGCAAAAAATCGTGTCTTTCTCATATCGGCTCCGTAAAGTATCGGGTGTTTAGCTTTACCCCCAACATTCTATATACAAGGTCGGCAAGCAAAACATTTGCCTGACCTGCGAGCGTATGCGGAGTATTATCGTTTTCTCCGTTTATGTACGCCCTGTAAATTCCGTCAATGGCTATATCGTCAAACGCCTTGCAATGCTTGCAGACAATTCCTTCCTTCTCGCTGAAATATGCTCTGTCGTCAAGCACGCACTTACAAGCGTTGCAGTGTCCGAAATCGAGCGCGGAGCCGTTAAGCTCGAGTGCGCCCTTTAAAAAATCTGTTACAATCGCGTCGGCAGACCGCTCCGTTCCGTATGCAAGCTCTCCGAGACTTTTAAGAGCCAGCGCAAAAATGCGCGCGTCTGCCTCTCTCGTGAGCTTTTCAAGCGCGTCCAGCACGGAAAATCCTGCGTAATATCTTTCTATATCCGCGGTGATTGCCGAAAAGCCTTCAATCTGACTGCATTCCGTCACTATAAATTTTCCGTTTTTTCCGTTAAGCACGTATTCGCCGAAGTTAAACGGCTGCGCCGCATACCTAAGCTTCGCCTTTGGCTTGAGGCATCCTCTCGCGCTTGCGGAAATTTTTCCTCTGTCAACGCTTATAAGAGTGACAATCATATCACTCTCCCCGTACGGCACCGCCCTGGTTACAATGGCTTTGGTTTTAATCGGCTCCACTTGCTTCCGCAAGCAAAATTATTTCTTTTTCTTGCCTGCATCCTCGTGATTTTCTTTCATAGCGCGATACATATCGTATAGCTCTATATCACCGGTTTTTGCAAACATTTCCCACAATTCATATTCCGTCATAGGATTAACGTGTGCAAAAATTCGGATAATATTCAAAATTTTCTAATCTTTTTTTAAATCCTTAAGGTCGTATCCGAGCTCGCGCATAAGATAATCGCTGTCGCGCCACTCGTTTTTAACTCTCACATACAGAGTGAGAAACACCTTTTCCCCTATCAGCTTTTCAAGGTCCTTTCTCGCTTCCGTAGCAATTTTCTTAAGCATTTCGCCGCCTCTGCCTATAACTATAGCCTTATGCGACTGCTTTTCGCATACTATGTCGGCGTCTATATCGCAAATCGGCTGTCCCTTGCGCTCCTCAAACTTGTTTATAAAAACGCCTATACCGTAAGGAACCTCCTTGTCAAGCAGATAAAGCGCCTTTTCCCTTATGATTTCGGTAGTCATAAATCTAAGCGAGCTCTGAGTATACTCGTCCTGCGGATACATAGGCGCGCCCAACGGCAGAAACTCCTTCAGCTTCTGCATAAGCGGCCCGAGGTTTTCTCCCTTTTTTGCAGAAATCGGAACGACCGCGCAAAGCCCCTCTATGCCGTTCAGCTTCTCGAGCGCGATAAACAGCGTTTCACGAGTCACTGCGTCCTCCTTGTTGAGCGCAACGACTATAGGCGTCTTTTTTGCGTTCTTTTCCAAAAACTCATAGTCTTCTTTCTGAAGTCCTCTGCTTGCATCAATAACGTACACTACGCCGTCCACGTCCTTAAGCCCGCTTTCCACCGCCTGCATCATATATTCGCCGAGGTGATTGCGAGCCTTATGTATTCCCGGAGTATCTATAAGCACCATCTGAAAATCGTCGCCGTTGATAATTCCCAACAGCTTGTTTCTCGTGGTTTGCGGGCGCCAGGATACTATCGACACCTTCTCGCCGACAAGGGCGTTGGTAAGCGTGGATTTACCCGCGTTTGCAAGCCCGGCTATACATATAAATCCGGATTTAAAATTATCGTACATATTGTCCTTTGTTTTGACTTATCGTCAGTAGTTTCTTTTAAGCTTTACGCTGTCCATTATCCTGCGTTGCAGCGCGGTCATAATTTCTTCGTCTTTCTTTTCTATATGGTCAAAGCCGAGCAGATGCAGCATTCCGTGACAGGCAAGAAATCCAAGCTCTCTGGCATACGAATGATTGAATTCGTCCGCCTGCTCCTCCGCGCGCTGTCTGCAAATCATAACCGAGCCTAACATAACTCTTTTTCCGTCGTAATCGCAGGCGCTGAATTTGTCCTTATCCACAGGCAAACTAAGTTTATCGAAGCAAGGGAAGCTTAGTACGTCGGTAACCTTATCTATTCCTCTCGCCGACGCATTCAGGCTCTTTATTACGTCGGCGTCGGATACAGTCATATCGATAATAAAAAAGTTTTCCTGCCCCGCCGCCTTAAAGCAAGCCTTTTCCACCTTGCGTATCAAAGCCCTTTCCTTTAGAGTAGCTCCGCTTATTCTTACCATTATCTTTGAGCCTTTCTTCTTCTCTTTTTATCGTAGTCGATACGGTTATGGTGAATGGACGCCAAGGTATCTATAGATGTTCTCTTGATGATTGCAATATCTCCGAGAGTAAGCGGACACTCGTCAAACTGCTTGAGCTTGATTTTTTCATCTACAAGCATATTTATTCTTGCCTCGTAATCCTCGCGGGTATCGGGCATATAAGACCTTATTGCAGCCTCAACCGTATCGGCAATCATAATGATAGCCGCAATCTTTGTCTGAGGCTTTGGACCTGCGTACTTGTACTTATCTATAGCAAGCTCGCCGTCCTCTTTGAGAAGGAGCGCCTTGCGATAGAAATATCCGACGGGCGCAGTGCCGTGGTGCTGACGGCAGATTTCAACTATCTCGCTCGGAAGTCTGTTCTGTTTTGCCAGTATTTCGCCGAAAAGCGTATGCGAGGTTATCATACTTACGCTGACCTCGGGGATAAGCTCGTCGTGCGGATTGTAATTGGACTGATTTTCGCTGAAATACAGCGGAGCCTTAAGCTTTCCTATATCGTGATAATAAGCCGCGCATCTCGCGAGATTGGGATTTTCGCCTATAGCCGAAGCGCACGCCTCCGCAAGCGTTCCCACAACCAGCGAGTGGTTGAACGTTCCGGGAGCCTCGCTTGCCAATCTTTTAAGCAGAGGATTTGACAGATTGCAAAGCTCGCTTAAGCGGAAGTCGTCCGCGATATTGAAAATTCCTTCAAACAGCGCGACGAAAAACATAAATACGATAGCGGCAATAGCGTTGGAGCCGTAACCCCAAAGCACGTTATACAGAATGTTTATAGAATTGTCGCCCGTTGCAAGCGTAGTCATAACTATAAGCGGAACCATCAAAAACGGCACCAACAGCGCGACGAGCAAAAACTCAAGTCTTGAAAAATGCTTTTTAGCAAAGAAGGTTATTATTATCGGGCTCAGCGCGTTGCAGATGACTGCGGATACAATGCGCGCCATCTGATAATCCTCCGCCCTGTTTGAAAACAGAAAGGAGATAACAACAAGCATACTGAGTATAGCGGTGGTAAGCACCGAAGCCCTCGAACTTATCAACTGCAAAATCACAAGCGAAGCGATTGCAATAGGCATCGCGTAGCGGTTGTCCACCTTGATACAAAAGGTAATGACAAGCACAAACGTGATGACAAAGGTGATAATCGTAAGCCAGAAATCCCTTGTAGCCTTGTTGTTTTCGGGATTGAGTCCGTATAGTCCGAGCATTAGCCCGAGCATTAGCATAAAGGTAGTAAGCGTACGACCTGTTGTCGCTATTGCTCTTTCGGACGTAAACGCCTTTCCGAAATCGCTTACAAGGTAAATTGCAAACACCGTCATTAAAACGGTACTGATAAAAACGCCCCAGATGCATTTTAAAAAATAGGACGCAAAGCGACGTCTTGCAATCAGCTTTTCCTGCTCTAACACAGATAAATCTTTAATGTCGTCAATCATAACCCGTTAATGTTCCTCTAAATATTTTACTTGTGTATTCCTCCGCTTGTGCGGATTATTTACTATGCTATGCGCTCCTCCGCCTCAACCGTGACGGTAACGTATCTGCCGCCCTCCGCCTCAGTCACGGTGCAATACTTCTCGAGCACGCGCGACGGCTCATCGAATTCGGCGACGATATCCGAATAAACGCTGTCTATCATCTCGTCCTCGGTGAGCGTATTTTCATACTCCCTTTCTATAAGCTCGCGGAACTCATAGGTATAAATCTTAAACGGAAGCAGAAAGCCCAAATCGGACACCGTCGTTTCAAGCTCGTACTTGCCGAAAGGGCTTTTGGGAGCCTTAGGCACTTTACCGAACATCGAAAGCTTGGTTATTCTCTTAACCTTTCCTATTTCGTTTTGCTTTAAGGTATCGGCAAAGAATACGGATTTTTTATGGTATACCTTTCCGTAAACCATACCTTTAGCCTCAACCTCGAGCTTTTCTTCCCCGAATACAACGTAGCCGTCAATCAGAGTTTCGCCCTTGCGCACTACGTCGCCGTACTTGACGACGGCGGTTCCGCCCTCGACTATCACCCTTGTAACTACAGCTACCTTGTTTGATACCACCTTCGAGCCGGAGACCTCTACGATATTTTCGGGCGGTCTTTCTCTTTTGATTTCCACGGCAACGTGAGTGCCGTGACGCCTTACGCTCGCATAAGACACGCCGTCAAGCGCAAGCAAGCCCTTTTCCACGCTTCCGAGGTCGATGGACGGAAGCCATTTACCGACAGTCACGCCGTGCAGACTTAGTATGTCGTTTATCTGAGCGTTTAATGCGCCGTCAATCCCTCCCGCATACGCGTCCGCCGCACTTACGCTCACGCGCGTGACGAACTGCGAAAATACTCCGATTGCCACCGCTATCACAAGCGCGCCCACGGCAAAGCCAATCCTTGAAAGCGCATTGAATGCAAGCGGAAACGCTCCTTTAACCTTTATTATTTTATAATCATAGCACAGATTATCCAATAATGCAATAATTTGACCGCGATGTTTTGAAGGCACTTCAAACTGAACCCCGTCGGAGGATATTACAACATTTTTTACGCTGCACAGCTTAGAAAGCGCCCCGAGCACCCGAACGCCGTGCTTTCCGTTTACAAATAATACGGTTTCGCCGCGCTTTGCGCCTGCCGCTCTCATCTTGCGCGTATATTCGAGGCTCGGCAACCTGAACTCGCGCTCTATGCGCTGCTTTTTAGGATTGCCCGCCTGACTTTCTGCGTTTAAGCCCTCGTCCTGCTCGCCGAACGAAATTTCTATATGCTTGACGTCCTTCTCCGCAGTTTTTTTAGCGGAAGCTTTGCGCTCTTTTTTCTTTGAAGCGCGCGCATCGTCGAATACGGAATTCTGATTATCTAACGCGGTTTTTTTGTATTTTTTACTCAAACTGCACCCCTCCGACAACGCCCTTTACGTACACGTCGCCGCCGCCTATTTCAACTATTTGCAAATCGCTTCCGTTTACCGTAAGACTGCCGCTTGAAAGACGAAATTTAAGCGCGCTGTCGCTTGATAAAAGCACGTTTTTAACGCCGCTTATCATCATCTTTGAGCGCGAAAGCATTGTAAGCGTAAAGGGTAAAATTTCGCTTTTAATATCCAGTTTTTTCTTAATTTCATTCTTAAACACGGTAGATTATATGCCGCGGTTATTAAAATAAGACTTGCGCGCCTTGCAAGTCTTATTAAATTAATTATGATTAAAATTCTTTCTTACAACATTAAAACGGCAGGCTGTCGTCCTCGGGCGGCGCGTCGTCATCGTCATAGGAGTATTCTTCGTCCCGATAATCCTCGTTTAAATCGTCATTATACTCCTCTTTGCGCTCCGCATTATCCGCGGCGGCAAGCTGTCCGAACGGAAGCGCGCCGTCTCCAAAGGGCAAATCGCCGCTTACCTCGCGCATCTCGGTATCCCTCTCTATGCCCGTCTGTATCTTTTCAACCGCGCTCTGCTCCTTGGGCTTGCTCTCGCTGTCCGCGGTATTATTGGAATCCACCTCGCCTATTTCTCTGAAGGTGGTCGTTTCTCCCGTCCATTCGAGCATTATCGCGCCTGTCGGTCCGCTTCTGTTTTTCTGAATATCGAGTATTACCTGATTGGTAGGCAATGCGGCATTATACTTGGACGGATTGTAAAGGAAGGATACAATGTCCGCGTCCTGCTCGATAGAACCGGATTCTCTAAGGTCCGAAAGCAGAGGTCTGTGGTCGTTACGCTGTTCGATACCTCTCGACATCTGCGAAAGAATTATAATCGGACAATCCAGCTCTCTTGCAAATATCTTCATCTTACGGGACATCTTGCTGACTTCTTCCTGTCGGCTCTCGTTGCTCCTGCCCTTCTCGTCCGTGTTGGTCATAAGCTGCAAGTAGTCGATAATCACAAGGTCGAGTCCGCTTTCGCGCTTTAGCCTGCGACACTTTGACAGCACGTCTCCCGGACCGTTCATAGAATAGTCGTCGACATAAATTCCGCAATTCAAAAACAGCTTGTACGCATTGGCAACCTTTTTAATGTCGTTATCGCGTAAGCCGCCCTGCAAATCCATCTTGGTAAGCGATACGCCCGATAAGTATGCAAGCATACGCTTTGCAAGCTCGGGAGAAGACATTTCAAGGGAGAATATAGCTACGTTTTTGCGTTTATCGGTGCTAAGCGCTACGTTTGCCGCAATGTTCAACGCGAGCGCGGTTTTACCTACAGACGGTCTTGCCGCAAGAATGATAAGCGCGCCGGGCTTAAGTCCTCTGGTTTTTTTATCAAGACAGGCAAAGCCTGTTTTTATAATTCTGTCCGAAACCTTACCCACCTGCGCGGCGTTTATCTCGTTAAGCGCGGCGGCAAACGCGTCGTCCGCTTTTATCAAAGCCTTTTCGCTCTGCTCCTCGGAAATGTCATAAACCATTTTTTCCGCGTGAGCCAGCGCGCTCTTGCTGTCCGTGCTTTCGTAGCTGTACTTGGTTATCTCATTGCCTGCGTGAATAATACGCCTAAGCAAGCTGTCGCGCTTTACGATTTCGGCATACTGCTCGCTGTTCGCCGCGGAGGGAACCGCCTCGGCAAGCTCGCTGAGATACGCGATTGAACCGACCTCGTCGAGCTGTCCTTTAAGCTCGAGCCTGTCGGAAACCGTAACCGTGTCAATGGGAATACTCTCGTTTTGAAGCTCCTTCATCACGGAGAAGATTATACTGTTTTGAGCAAGATAAAAATCGCCCGCCTTTAACATAGGCACAAGCGCGTCGGCAGCCTCGTTATCTATAAGTATCGAGCCGAGTACCGACGCTTCCGCGTCCAAGTTATTGGGCATTCCCCTCGTTATTCGCTTTGTTTCCTTTTCTTTTGCCATAATTTACCTTTAACCGCAACCGTAATTGCAATCACCATTACCCCTAAAATCAGCACCGAGGCGATAAGCACAGTGTACCAGCCTGCGGAATTGTGACTCCTTAAATACAGTACAAACCGCTGTTCAGCCTGCGTTTCGTCGATATCGAAGATATGCAGGTACTTATTCCCCGACTTAATTACGTTTGCGTCACTCTTTATGGATTTATAGATTGTATCATATCTCAGTATGATTTTCAAGTCGTTATATTTAACGCCCTCGTGTATGCGCTGCTCCTCCGAAATCCTGCCCTCGAGCTCGTAATACAGCGACGAAGCGTCAACGGTTATGGTCACGTCCTCGCATTTGTACATACTGTCGGGAGCATATTTTTCGGATACCCATTCGGCTTTAGTATTGAGTTTGCTTTCCGCGCTTCCGCCAAAGCCTACAGTAACGCGCATTGTCAGCGTATCGAGGTCGTACTCTATTCCCGACTGATACAACGACCTTTCCGTTTCGGTTATCTGTCTGTTTTCGGACTCGCTGTTGCACGCGCTTAAAACAAACGCACATAGCAAAATCACCAAAACGATGACCGAAGCCCGGACTATCCTGCCTTTGGCATAGATTCCGCTCATAAGCCTACTTTTCAAAGCTCTTTTCAAGCTCGTTTAAAGTAGCCTCGAACTCCGCCATAGCCGTCTTATAGGGTTGGTCGGTTTCGAGGTCCACGTCGGCAAGCCTTATGATATCAAGCGGAGGCAGACTGCCGCCCGCGGAAAGGAATTTCTTGTATTTCTCGAAATACGCGCTTCCTTTTGTAAGAATATTGTTTGCAATAGTAACGGCGGTTGTGATGCCCGTTGCGTATTTGTATACATAGTAGCTTGTATAGAAATGAGGTATTCTCGCCCATTCGTAACGGATGAGCTCGTTATGCTCTATTGCTCTGCCGTAATATTTTTTATTCAGCTCGTAGTAATAATTACACATATCCTCGGCTGTAAGCGGCTCGCCCTTTTCAACCTTGGTATGAGCAAACACCTCGAACTCGCTGAACATAGTCTGTCTGAACAGCGTTGTGCGGAACATATCGAGATAATATGCAAGCAGGAACTGTCTGAACTCGCCCGTAGCCGTTTTAAGCAGATGCTTAAGCAATAGTACCTCGTTTACGGTGGACGCAATTTCCGCCACGAAAATTTCGTATTCCGCCTTTTGCTCGGGCTGAGTCTGACTCGAATAGTAGCTGTGCAGCGAATGTCCGAGCTCGTGCGCAATGGTAAATACGTCGTGAACCGTAGGCTGATAGTTTAAAAGAACAAAGGGATGCACTCCGTATACTCCCCAGGAATACGCTCCGCTGCGCTTGCCCTTGCTTTCATATACGTCCACCCAACCGCTATCAAATGCGCCTGCAAGCACCTTGCTGTAATCCTCGCCCATAACCTTAAGCGCGTCCTTTACGGTATCGACCGCCTGCTCGTATGACAAAGACAACTCCTGCTCGGGCACCAGAGGCAAAAACAAATCGTACATATTGTGATTTTTAAGTCCGAGAGCGCGTTTGCGAAGCGCGATGTATTTATGCATAAGCTTGGTGCCGTCGCCCACTGCCTCGAGCAGCTTTTTATAGCAGGTAGAAGGCACGTTCTCACGGTACATAGAATAATCGAGCGCGCTTGCAAAGCCGCGTATCTTTGCAAAAAACCAATCCTTTTTTACATTACCGGCATAGTTCATTGCAAGCGTGTTGACGTTTGCCTTGAACGCTCCGAACATACTCTCAAACGCTTGACGTCTTACGTTCTCGTCGGGATTTTGCAAAAGCACCCCGTACATTCCGTGACTCATCTCTATGCTCTCGCCCTTATCGTCAACGACGGGCTCGAACCTGACGTCCGCGTTATTGAACATATTGTATACCTCGTGATTGGTATCGGCAAACAGTCCAACCTCGCCGAGCAGCTTTTCCTCTTTTTTGGAAAGTATGATGTTTTTACTGCGCAGAATTTCCTTGAAATATACGTCGTAGCCGTCGAATTTTTCGGACGTAGCAAGCTCCTCGAGTCTTTCTTCAGAAAGCTCGGACAGCTCGGGCTCTATAAACGAAGCAAGCGTTTCAAATCGGACAAACAACATTTTCACTCTGTTTGTCATAGCCTGATATTTATCGTTTTTAGCGTCCTCGTCAAGGTGCATTTTCGCATACGAATACATCCTTATAATGTCGTGCGAAAGCGATTTTCTAAGCGCAAGACACTGCTCCAGCTTGCTCTCGTCCGCAAGAGTTTCGGCAAACTCCGCAAGCCTCGGCATACGCTCCTCGGTAGTGAAAAAGCACTCCTCCCAAGCCTCGTCAGTCGCAAAAATGTCCGACAAACGCCATTGATATTTCTTGTCAACCTCATCTCTGTTATATAACATAACTCACCTCGTTTTAATTTCGGATATTATAATCATTGGTTTATCATTCTATATAAAGCGTATCGTCCAAAAACTCCGCGTCACAGGTAAGACGGACTCCCAGTTTTCTAAGCGGATTTTCATCTGCCTTGCTGAGAATATGCGTAGAATGAACCTCACAATTTTCAAGCATAGACAGCTGTTCTATCGCGCTTGCGGCGTTGGCGTCGGTTGCGGCGCAGATAGACAGCGCAAGCAACGCCTCCTCGAGCGTAAGCGTATTGTTGTTCTCCTTTAGTATTTTCGTCTTAAGGTCGAGAATAGGACCTATAACGTAAGGAGAAATAAGCTTTTGCCTGTCGTTCATACCCGCAAGCATTTTCACGGAGTTGAAGATACAGGCTGCCGCAGCGCTCATTCTATCGCTGTTTTTTCCCGTAACAATTCTGCCGTCGGGAAGCTCTATTGCAATTGCGCCCCTGTCGCCGTTTGCTCTGCTCTTGGCTCTTGCGCTCTCAACTATAGCCCTGTCCGCAAGGTTTATACCCAGCCTCGACATCAAAAACTCAAGTCTGCTAACCGTATCGGGATTGCCCGAGCCCTGCTTCAAATCGCACAGCGCCTTACAGTAACGGCGTATAACCTCCTGCTTGGAAGCCTCTCTGCACGCCTCGTCGTCCACCACGCAATAACCCGCCATATTTACGCCCATATCCGTCGGCGATTTGTAAATACATTCCTTGCCCGTAATCTTTTCGAGTATGCTGTGAACTACGGGGAAAACCTCTATGTCTCTGTTATAATTTACCGTTATCTCTCCGTAAGCGTCCAGATGGAAGTTGTCCACCTTGTTTACGTCCTGGAGGTCGGCGGTTGCCGCCTCATACGCGACGTTTACAGGGTGATTGAGAGGCAAATTCCATATCGGGAAGGTCTCGAACTTAGCGTAGCCTGCCTGCACCCCGCGTTTATTTTCGTGATACAGCTGCGACAGACACGTTGCAAGCTTTCCGCTTCCGGGGCCGGGAGCAGTAAGCACGACAAGCGGACGCGAGGTTTCTATATACGGATTTGCGCCGTAGCCCTCGTCCGATACTATCGTATCGATTTCGTGAGGATATCCCTTTGTAGGACGGTGAATGTATACCTTTACGCCTCTGTTTTCCAGCTTGGTCTTGTACGCCACCGCGCCCTGCTGGTCGGTAAACATAGTAATCACCACGCAGTTGATATAAATACCCATCGCCGAGATATTGTCTATCATACGCTCGACCTCGCTGCCGTAGGTTATTCCGTAGTCGGCGCGCATTTTATTGCGTTCTATAGCGTTTGCGTTTATACATATAATCAGTTCGGCCTTATCGCGCAGCTTCTGAAGCAGCTTTATCTTTGCGCCCTTGTCAAAGCCTGGCAGAACCCTCGCCGCGTGCAAATCGTCAAACAGCTTGCCTCCGAACTCCAGATACAGCTTATCGAAGCGGCTTATGCGCTCCAGTATGTGTTCCGTCTGCTTACGCATATACATATCACTGTCAAATCCGATTTTAAACATATCCCTTATCCCCTGTATATATTTCCTTTATCTCAGTTGCCGTCGCTTGCAAAAGCCGCAACGACGTCAATCCTGGTATTTTTATAAATTTGCTTTCCTTTGGTAGTACGTCCGTCTATACGAATATCCTCTGTATTTATAAGATGCGTGCTTCCGCCCTCGCTCACCGCGAGGTCGTAGGGCATCTTAACGAGCCCCGCATACTTGACGGACGCCTTATCAAGCTCCACTATCTTGACTCCCTTATTGTATCTTGAGGTTATATCTATGGTCGCAAGTATAACGCGCTTTGCGTGACCGTTGTCGGTTATCACTATTACCTCGCCCTCGTCGTCGTTCTGTCCGGCATATACCACGCTGTCGCCGTCGTTAAGCTTAACGCCCTTAACTCCGCCCGCCGTTCTGCCCTGAACGGGTACCTCCGCAAGTTCGTAGCGCAAAACCTGTCCTAGCCTCGTAATTTCCATAATACTGCCGCTTTCGTCAACTACCTCCGCGCTTATCACGCTGTCGCCGTCCGCAAGGTTTATCGCTTTAAAATACGCCTTGCTCACCGAATTAAATTCGCTCAAATCAACGCGCTTCACTATTCCGCCGCGCGTAAACAGCATAAGCTCTCCCGCGGGCGCGCCTTCGAAGAACAGGACCTTTACAACCCTTTCGTTTGTTGCGGCGTCCTGATTGACGCTAAGCAGCTTAAACGGCTTTTCCTTAAACCTCTTTTCGGGAAGGTCGGTCACGTCCAGCCTTGCAAGATTGCCCATATCCGTAACAACATAAAGCGTACCCTTGTTGTTTACGGACGCATATTGCATAGGCAGAGCATCAGTCGTCATACCCTCAACGTCCTTTCTTGCCGTAACAAACGTTTTTTGCGACATAAAACGCATCATTCCGTCGCTGTTGACGGTAAGAATGCCGTCGCGATACTGCACCGCCTCCGCCTCGGACGGAGCGGAATAATCCATCTGCGTGTCTCCGTCCACTATCACGGTCATACGCGGTGAATTCTGCGCCTTTTTCACCTCTAACAGCTCGCGCTTTACAATGTCGAACTGCTTTGTCTTGGACGCGATTATGCTTTCGAACTCGGCTATACGTTTTTTGAGCGCGGCAAGCTCCTCTTCGAGCTTTCCGACCTCCAGCCTCGCCAGATTTTTGAGACGCATATCCAGTATAGCCTGCGCCTGTACGTCGTTAAGCTCGAAGCGCAAGCGCAGAGTTTCCTTTGCCTTCTGCGTTGACTCCGATTCCTTGATTATCTTAATTACCTCGTCTATATTGCGTATGGCAATAAGCAGACCTTCCACTATCTCCGCGCGCGCTTTAGCCGCCTTGAGGTCATAGGCGGTGCGCTTATATATGACTTGACGTTGATACTCCGAATAATAACCGAGATATGCGCGCAGGCTCAGCTGCTCGGGCTTGCCGTTTGCAATAGCCATCATATTTATCGGCACAGTTCTTTCCAGATTGGTTTTTCTGTAAAGCATCTCTACTATGCGGTTTACGTCAGCATCCTTTTTGCACTTGATAACCGCGCGCATTCCCGTCTTATCGCTTTCGTCAACGATATCGTAAACGTTTGCAAGCAAAGCGTCGGCGTTTGCGGCTTTCATATCGCCTATTTTGGCGAGCAGAGCGGATTTGGATACTCCGTAGGGAATTTCTGTAATTACGATATTCTTCTTGCCGTTGTCGTCATTCTCGACGTGCAGACGCGCGCGAACTTTGCATTTTCCGAGTCCGGTTTCGTAAATATTCTCCAGACTGTCGGTAATAATGAGCAGTCCTCCCGTCGGGAAATCGGGACCGTGGAAAACATTCAACAGCTCCTTTGTGGTTATTTTGGGATTGTTTATATAAGCTATAACGGCGTCAATACACTCGCCCATATTGTGAGTGGGGATATCCGTCGCCAAGCCTACGGCTATTCCGCTTGCACCGTTTACAAGCAGATTCGGGAAGCGCCCGGGGAGCGTAGTAGGCTCCTCGAGGCTGTCGTCGAAGTTTGCCGTCCACTGCACCGTGTCCTTATCGAGGTCGCGCAAAAGCTCAAGCGCAAGCGCGCTCATTCTCGCCTCGGTATAACGCATAGCCGCCGCCGAATCGCCGTCTACGCTTCCGAAGTTGCCGTGCCCGTCCACAAGCGGCATACGCATAGCAAACGGCTGTGCCAGTCTTACAAGCGCGCCGTATACCGAGCTGTCGCCGTGCGGATGATATTTACCAAGACAATCTCCCACGATACGCGCGCATTTTTTGTGCGGCTTATCGGGAGTTAAATTCATTTCGTGCATAGAATAAAGCACTCTGCGCTGAACGGGCTTCAATCCGTCCTCGACGCGCGGAATCGCTCTGTCGAGTATGACGCTCTCCGAATAAGGCATCATCGAATTGTGAAGCACGTCCTCGAGCACGACATCGAGCACGTTTTGATTATATACTATCTCTTTCTGGTGTTTCTTAGCCATATTTTATCCCGTATCTCTTACGCCTCTTGCTTAACCTTGAAGTTATCCGTCTTGTTGAAATCGGCATATCTGTAAATGTATTCCTTTCTCAGCGAGCTGTCATCGCCCATAAGCACGCTTATGCGGTCGTTTGCGACCTCCGCGTCCTCTATCGTAACGCGCGTAAGCGTGCGCTTTGCGGGGTCCATAGTAGTGTCCCAAAGCTGTTCGGGATTCATCTCACCAAGCCCCTTAAAACGCTGTAAAAGCGCGTTTTTACCCATTTTCTTCTGTCCGTCGGCAAGCGCGGCATCATCGTAGCAATAAAGCGTTTCGTCCTTTTTCTGCAAGCGATAAAGCGGCGGCATACCTATATACACGTGTCCGTCCGTTATAAGCTGCGGCATATATCTGAAGAAGAAGGTAAGCAGGAGCGCTCTGATATGCGCGCCGTCCTGGTCTGCGTCGGCAAGAATAATTACCTTATCGTAGCGCAGTGAATTCAAATCGAAATTTTTACCGATATCGGTGCCGAGAGCGCGTATTAAGGTAGCAATCTCCTCGTTTGCAAGAATGTCCGAAAGCTTTTTCTTTTCGACGTTCAGCGGCTTGCCCTTAAGCGGAAGAATTGCCTGAAAAAATCTGTCCCTCGCCTGCTTCGCACTGCCGCCCGCGCTGTCGCCCTCGACGATAAAAAGCTCGTTTACGGCGTAGTTTTTGCCCGAACAGCTCGCAAGCTTGCCTACGAGGTTGAGTCCGTTTACAACCTTATTCTGCTGACGGCTCAGGTTTTTAGCCTGCTTAACCGCGTCCCTCGTTTTCATAGCGCCGAGAGCCTTGTTGATTATCTTTTCCGCAGTAGCTTTATAGCCCCTCTGCAAAAGCAGCTCCGAAAGCTTATCCGTTATAAGATTTTCTACTCTTGTGCGCGCCTCCTGATTGCCGAGCTTGGTCTTTGTCTGCCCTTCAAACTGGACGTTCTGCATCTTTACGATAAGCACGCAGGTAAGTCCCTCTCTGAAATCGTCGCCTATAAGCGCGCCCTGCTTTTCCTTGATAAGCTTGTTTTTACGTCCGTAATCGTTAAACACCTTTGTGATTGCGCTGCGCAGACCGACTACGTGCGTTCCGCCCTCGGGAGTCGGGATATTGTTTACATACGCGTGCATATCCTCGCTGTAGCCGTCGGTGTGCTGAAGCGCAACCGCTACCTCGAAGTTATCCTCCTTCGCTTCGACGTACAGCGGCTTATCGTAAAGCACGTTGCGCTTTAAATTAAGATACTGCACATAATCCGCAATTCCGCCCTTATAGCAGAACACGTCGTGTCTGTCCGTGCCCCCCGCAAGCGGCAGACGGTTATCGTCGAGTATAACGGTAACGCCCTTATTAAGATAAGCGGATTCCCTTATACGCTCGGCAATCTCGTCATACTTAAACTTCTCCTCGCCGAAAACGCGCTCGTCGGGCTTAAACGTAACGGTAGTACCCGTGCCCTTTGTCTTGCCTATAACCGTGAGCGGAGTTTTTGTAATACCGCTCTTTATGCGGTTTCCGACCTGCGGAGAATGGAATTCAACCTTATACAAATTTCCGTCGCGCTTAACCTCTACGGTAAGCCACTCCGACAGCGCGTTTGTAACGGACGCGCCTACGCCGTGCAAGCCGCCCGAATACGCATACTGTCCGTTATCGAACTTAGCTCCCGCGTGCAACTGAGTATAGACAACCTCGACGCCGCTAATCTTAAGCTTGGGATGCTTGTCTACGGGTACGCCTCTGCCGTTATCGCTGACTCTCGCCACGTTATCGTCAAGAAGCTCTATCTTAACCGTATCGCCGAAGCCGTTTGCAACCTCGTCGATACTGTTGTCGATAATTTCCCAAAGTATGTGATGCATACCCTGGCTGCCGGTTGTGCCGATGTACATACCCGGACGCTTTCTTACCGCGTCCAAGCCTTCAAGCACTCTTATATCGCCTGCATTGTAATTTTTGTTTGCCATCTCATTCCCTATAAACCGCAATACTGCATAATTATAATAATATATTAATTATAACATATATCGCGCGTTTTTACAATCTATTTTAAAAGATTGCTTACAAAAATAACAGCTTAAATTTACAGCCCGATTTTCCGCCCGAATAACCTGAAGATTTAAACCGATATCCGCAATCTTACGGTGTCGATTATCTCTTTTATTAGATAAGTCTTATAAAATATTCCTATAAAAATACAAAGCCCGTCTTTCTGACGGGCTACAGATTTAATCTATACAAGCTTACTTTATTATTTCCTCTATTCTTGCAAGAATATCGGCATAAACCTCTTGATTGTTTATCTCGTTTAAAATCTCGTGACGGGCGTCGGGATAAAGCTTTATGCTTACGTCCTTAACCCCGAGATTTTTGTACTGCTCATAAAGCTTTTTGACAAGCTTTCCGTTTCCGCCTACGGGGTCCTTATCTCCCGAGAATATTGCGATAGGCTTGTTTTTATCAATCTGCGCAAGATTGTCCTTTTTATAGGAGGTTTTAAGTCCCGCAAAAAACCACTTGAAAAACGCCGTGGACATAACCTGTCCGCACTGCTCGTCAACTATGTATTTTCTCACCTGCTCCTTATCGCGCGAGAGCCAGGCATACGGAATTCCTTCCTTTTTAAAAGGCTTGTTATAAGAGCCGAACGAAAGACTGTTTGCAAGGTTGCCCACCTTTTCGCCGCCGCAGAGCTTATATTGCGCGCCGATTATGGCAGCTCCCGTATTCAACAGCGCGCCCTTCATCATAGCCGAGCCGCTGAGAATCGTACCCGTATGCTCCTTGCACATCTCTATATATCTTTGACCTACCATACTGCCGTAGCTGTGACCGAGATATATGACGGGCAGACCGAACCTTTGCTTAAGATGCGAGGTAATTGTCATCTCATCGCGAACGGTGTCCATATAGATATTGCCCTTGTGATAGCCCTGAATGCCTTTCTTGGAAGCCTTTGTGCTTGTCATACCGTGAGCACGGTGGTCGTCGGCAAACACGATTATGCCGTTTTTATTTAGAAACCGGGCAAAATCGTCATAACGCCTTGCGTGCTCCGCCATACCGTGCGATATCTGAACTACCGCTCTCGGATTTCTCACGTCATCCCAAAGATAGCACTGGATGACCGTTCCGTCAAAACTTGTGAACTTCTCGTTTTTCATATAACCCCCGAAAATTTGTTGTAGTATGCCTTGCATAAGCGTCATTATTGCCAATATTCTAACACAGCGCGCGGACAATTTCAAGACGTAAAATTACAGCTGTATTAAATATCGCGTATTTAAAGTATATTCCTATGCGTTTGCGGACTTGACTTAATACGAAACTCCGCAGTCTGAATAAAGCCGCGCAAACTTTTTGAATTAAAGAACATACTATGTACTATGGCTAATAAAATAAACGATACGATTTTGTTCACAGGCGGAGGCACGGGCGGACACATCTACCCCAACCTCGCGCTAATCCCCGAGTTTGAAAAACGCGGATTTAAAACGGTATACGTGGGCGGAACGGGCAACCCGATGGAGCGCAAGCTCGCAAAGGAAAGAGGGATAAAATACTACGGAGTACCCACCATAAAGCTTGTACGCTCATTTTCGCCGTCGGCGATTGCAAACAATATCAAAATTCCGTTTACTCTCACCAAAGCGGTAGCGGAGGCGCGCGAGCTGCTTGAAAAAATAAAGCCCTCCGCAGTGTTTTCCAAGGGGGGCTTTGTATCTCTGCCCGTAGTGATGGCTTGCAAAAAGCTTAAAATTCCCGTATTCGCGCACGAATCCGACCTGACTCTCGGACTTGCCAACAAGCTTGCAAAGCAATACGGAGCGACTATACTCAAAGCCAATCCACACGCCGAGTTTGACGGAAAAACCGTAGGAATGCCGCTGAGAGAGGACCTTTTCGGCGTTAAAAAGTCGGAAGCAAAGGCAAGACTCGGCATTTCAACCTCAAAGAAAATTCTGCTGATATTGGGAGGCTCCTCGGGCGCTAAATTTCTCAACGACGAGATTGAAAAGCATATCGCCGAGCTTACAGAAAAATATTTTGTCCTGCACGTATGCGGACGCGGAGGAATTTCCCAAAAGCCGCAAGCTACGCAGAATTCAGACAACAAGCCGCAGGAAAACAAGCACGTATCTACGTCGGAAAATCAAACAACAAAGAATATAAACAAAAATTACCTGCGCTTCGATTACGCTGACAACATAGCGGATTTTTACGCGGTAGCCGACCTTGTAATATCTCGTGCGGGAGCAACGGCCGTATACGAAATATCCGCCTTGGAAAAGCGCGCGATATTCGTCCCCCTGCCCAAGGGAATATCCCGAGGTGACCAGATATACAACGCCGACCTCGCAAAGGAATACGGCGGAATAACGCTATGCCAAAACGAGAGTTTTTCGGACAACTTTCTACAGACGATAGAAAAAGCTTTGCAAAATCCCCCTATGCGCGCCATAAGCGCCGACGCAAACGGAAAAATTGCGGAAATTATCTGTGATAGCATAAGGCGAGGTGAAAAATGCAAAGACAAAAAACCATCGCAAAATGGCTCGCAATAATCCTGCTGCTCACTTCGATTATTGCCTGCTACATCGCATTCAGTTCGATTATTAAAGACAAAAACTCGCTCCCGCCGGACATTGCTGGAGCGGATACCGACAACAGCGGAAACACGGGAAATCCAGACGATAATCCGCAGCCAAAACCGGTGTATTCCGCTTTCCCGCGCGCTGCCGAGGACGTAAACGGGATGTCCGTAAGTCACGTAGGCGGAGAGGATAACGACCGATTGCTCGGCACGGTCTATTATCTTAAAAAGCGTTACGTATTCTTTTACAGCGCGTCCGAGCAGTATGACGTCAAGGAGTGCGGAATGCATATAGCGGTGTTTGAAAACAAAACATTGCTGACAACCGTAAAAATCGCGGGAGCCGAGGAAACCTTTATAACCGCCGGCATTGCGGAAAACGGACTGCTTGTCATTACAAAAAACGCGGCTCAGACCAAGCTTCGCCTGCTCGACGGAAGCCTTGCGGTAACCTGCGAAAACTCATTCCCCCTATATTCGGATTACAAGCTGTACATAACCAGCGCAAGCGCAAGACTTTATACCGCGGACGAACGCTATATATATTCATACACGATATCGAATTCGCTTGACGTAAAGCGCAGCAATTTCGTATATCCGATAGAAAACGGAAAAATAGTCTACACTGCTGCGCTCGGAGCATACGACACGCTTTTCGTTCAATCTGCGCAGGGAGCGGGACTGCTGACGTTCGCAGCCGCGGACGGCTTCGACTACTGCGGCGAGCTTGCGAATTGCCGACTGCTGCAAATTCTGCCAAATTCCGTAAACGGAAAGCCGATGTTTACGCTGCTTTCAAAATGCAATGACGGAATAATTGCGACCAACGTGGACGGCAATCTGAAAAAATTTGCCGAATACACCCTTAAGGGCGCAAAAACCGCAGTGGCAATGGCGGGAGAAAACAGCAATATCTGCATTATTACGGACAATTCCAAATATGTATTCTGCTCGCATCTCGAGCTGCAAAACTCATCCGCAATAAACGCCGACGGATTGGGAGAAAATCTCGAATACAAAGCTATAGACGGAGAAAAGCAATATTTTATAGCTTCCCAAGGCGACGCCCATCATATAGTTGCCGTTGAGGAGAATACTCTGACTTCAAAGCTTAAGGTAATAGGAAAATCCGCAACGGTCGTGCGCGAAAATATAGACGGAAGCTCCAATCTATCCGTGCTGTTTGACGGCAATATAAACAACAGCTTTGCCAATATGTGCTTCGGCGGCTCAGACGTATTCTATATTACGGATTTTATCAAGTAACTAAATAAACAAATAAATCCTAATCCCGATAACTTCGCACGCACTCGGTAAAACCGCGGATATTTATGTGCAAATTGAATTTACCATCGATTTCCGCCCCGCAACCAAGTGCGTGTTGACAACATAAGGATATTCAGATAGAATACATTTGAAGTAACAAGCTATGAGCAGAAGATACACACAGCAACCGCAATCTCAACCCTACTCCAATATGCCCGCCCGCCGCGGCGTGCTTATTGCGGGTTTTGTATTGTCGCTTACAGGCTTCGCGCTTGTGCTTACGTCCTGCCTGTTCCTTTTTGTGCCGAGCATAAATTTCGTCCATCAGGTCGCGCCAACAATACTTTTGAAATGGTTGCTTATAGCAGGCATCGCGCTTGCGTTTGCGGGCACATTATTCTCGGTGGCTGGCGCAAATACAATGAAATCGGTTGCAAGACTTTCTATGTTTCTTTCTACTGTATCATTTATAGTCGGAGCGGCTTTATTGGTTATAGTACTTCTATTCCGTTCGGTATTGCCTCTCGACGCAATTCAAAAGCTTTCAAGCGCACTGCCATATAATTTTTAAATTTCACATATAGAATACATATAAAAACTGCCGCTGTTATGCGGCAGTTTTTATATCTTTTCAAATCATTATTTTGTGGTATACACCAAGCCTACAGTGCCGGGACCTGCGTGAACGCCTACAACCGGACCGATGGGCTGACGCCAGATAGTTGCGTCGGGAGCAATTTCGCGCACGCGTCTTTCAATGTCGTCCGCAACCGCCTTATTATCCGCGTCGATAATGGTAACCGCCGCCCCGTCAATCTGCTTATATTTATTCTTGAATTCATCCATCATAAAGTTATAAGCCTTTTTAAGTCCGTTCTGCTTGGAGCAAACGTCAAGAGTTCCGTCCTCCTTCACCTTAAGCACGGGCTTTATATTCATAAGATTGCCGATTTTGGCTTTAGCGGGAGAAATTCTGCCTCCGCGCGCAAGATATTTCATATCCTCCACAACAAAATAAACGCCGACTTTATTTACTATACTCTCGAGATAAGCATAGGTAGCGTCAATATCGTTGCCGTGTTCACGGAAATACTTTGCGCCCAAATATACTAAAATTCCCGCGCCCATACAAATATTGAGAGTGTCGAAGCGGCGGAATTTCACCGAAGGATGCTCCTCGTGAAGTCTTGCTATAGCAAGGTCAAGCGACTGGAACGTTCCCGACATCTTGGATGAAAAAGCAACGTATAGGATATCCTCTCCTTTTTCGAAATAAGGCTTGAAAATATCGTAATACATTTCCTCGTTGAGCGCGGACGTAATAGCCTTAGAGCCGTTTCTCATACGGTCAAAGAACGCTTTTGCGTCAAAGTTTTCGCCGAGGTCGCTGAAATCCTCCACACCGTCGATAGTGTAAGGCATACGTATTACTTTAATATCGTATTCTTCGGCGTGAGTATACCAAAGCTCGCTGTCGGTATCACAAAAAATTACTGCCATTTGATTCCTCCATTTATATATTTTGGATACAGATATTTTAATATATGCCCGAACATTTGTCAACAATCTTACATTATGTACGAAATGCGGCAGAATTTTAATATATTATTTGTTAAGAATATATAATCTGCGAATTTACTATAGAGATAACATAATATTAGCTATTAAAACAAACCAAATAAAGTCATATTTGAAACAATTTTAATAATACTTTAAGAGTAAGGCAATAATATCGCATTGTATAAGAGAGGATTTATGGACGATTTCAATAACTTTTTTAACGAACAACCTAATCCCGAGCCTGCTCGGACACCCGTTTATCATACGCCCGAGCCGAAGCGCAAGGACAAAAACAACCTGACGGCTATAGTATGTATAATCATAGCCGTGATAATGTGCGTACTGGTTATTGTAAACGTCATAGTACTTGCCACGCTTAAAAACTCGATAGCGGCGGAATACGCCAGCAATATGGAAGCCAAGATGCGCGAGCAGTATCAGCAGGCTATAAACGATTCTCTTAAGGACACCGACGTAATACAGGACGTAACGGACAACGCGTCCGATAAGGTCATCGACGCGCTTGACAGTACAATCGGTGAAATCGCGGAGAACTACGCCTCGGGAGTTGCAAGACTTTATATGTACGAATCCGCCTCCGCAAGCACCACCGCGGGCAATCTTGCAGGACTCGCAACCGGCTTCCTTGTCAGCGACACGGACGCAAGCGGCACCCTGCAAAGATACATCGTCACCAACGCTCACTGCGTAAGATATGCAAAAGCGGTATCTACAGGCGGAATTATATGGGGCGGCAGCTCCACCCGCTACGAATGGGCAAGCTACGGTAAAATAATAGCTGTGTTTGAGGACAACGATACAAAATATACTGCCGAAATCGTCGCCTACGGCTCTTATGACGCCCGCGACAACGATAAGGGTTATTATCTTAAAGCGGAAAACGACCAGCCCGACCTTGCGATACTTCGCATAAAAGGCACGCAGCCGTCAAACGAAGCGCATAAATCGCTGAGGCTCGCATCCGCTACAAGCACCATAAAGCGCGGAACTCCCGTTGCGCTTATCGGCAACCCAGAGGGTATCGGCGACACCAACAGCATAACTTCGGGAACAATCTCCAACGTAGGCATTAAAGTTTCAAGCTGGGGTACGGGAACTTTTATAATGACGGACGCGGCAGTAAACGGAGGCAACTCGGGCGGACCTATGCTTGACCGTCGCGGAGTTGTAATAGGAGTTGTCGAAAGCAAGCTTGTCAGCGACGACATAGACAATATGGGCTTTGCCCTATCGGCAGCCACGCTGTATGAGTTTATAAGCTGGGCACAGAAAGCGTCCAACAATACGCTCGGCAAGGACATCAGCATTGCCTGTACGTTTGTAAGCTAAAAATATGATATTTACACGCAATGCGGTAAATATATGAAACGGTCTTATTTTATCCTCCCCACCACGACCGTTTCAAAAGGCACTCATACGAGTGCCTTTTTTGTTGTCGAAATAAATTCTATTATCACTTTTAAAATATAAAATACAAAGTTTACATTTAAATTTAAGATTCAAATCCGCAAGCATTCTCCAAACTTCAAATATCAATACTGTCTTACTATCGACACAAGCTTGTAATAACCTACTACCACAACCTCCTCGAAGCGATAAACGTTCCACCGCGAAATATTATCGACGTTTTCCTCAACATACTTTTTGCAGCGCTCCTGCACCCAGTCGGCAGAACGCGTATCGCCCGTAAAGAATACGTACACGCTCTCCTCTTTTTCTACGTCCTCGCCGTCAACGTTCTCCCTGACTATCATAGTGCCGTGCAATATATCTCCAATCTTATAGCCGCTCTGCCCTTCGCTTGTCATAGGAGAAGTGCGCTCGTATTTAACGGTTACGCCCGCCTTGTCCAATCTGTCGCGAACATTGTTCTCACGCATTCCAATTTTAAGACAGGACGTCAGCAACGCGCCGAGCAGCGCCGCAATAAGCACAGTGCATATTATAAGTACGATACGTTTTGCTTTCATAATCAAATAATAACACCTTTATTGATGCTTGTAAATACCAATTACAACAGCATTGTCGCTACAGATTTATTTACGATTTCTTAATTCAGTAGCGCGTGCGTTTTTCATAATATTCCAAAATTTGTAATAAATAATCGGCGGCAACCTGCACACAATAATAACAGGAGGCAAGCAAATGAAAAATTCACTTTTAATCGGCGCGATGCTTGGAATAGTCACTGCTACTGCTCTTTATTGCGGTTCGTCAAACCATTCATTTAAAAAAGCTAAGCGTTCTCTCGTGAACAAAATCGAAGACGTGTTGATGTAAACTGATTCGATAAACTTATCCTCTAAAAAATACAAATCGTGTATCTTGCAAATTTTGGTAGATACACGATTTGTATTTTGCTATCTAAAATATGGTTTATCAGGAAGGTATTATCATTTCGTTTTGTCAGCCTGTTATTTGATATTACAGCAATTTCTATATGTATTTTTTAGCATATATTCCATATATGATGTTGTTTAGCAACAGTGTTTATAATGGTTAATACACTTATCGTGTTTTAATAGTTTATTAGAAAGCCGCATAATAAATGCGGCTAATCAGTTTAATTATTTGCTGCCAACACGTTTTTGATAATCGTCTATTGCGGCTCTGATAGCGTCCTCTGCAAGCACCGAGCAATGTATCTTTTGCGGAGGCAAGCCCTCAAGCTCGGTGATAACTTCCTTATTTGTAAGCTTAAGCGCGTCCTCTATGCTCTTTCCTATAATCATACCCGTTGCGGTTGAGCTTGAAGCAACAGCCGCCGCACAGCCGAACGTTTTAAACTTGGCGTCCTCTATGATACCGTTTTCTATGCGCATAGTAATTTGCATAATGTCCCCGCAGGTTTCATTGCCTACTGTGCCGATGGCGTTATAATTTTCCACTTCGCCCATATGCTGAGGATTTTTAAAAACCTCCATAACTTTCTCGTTGTACATATTTACTCCTTCGCGGCTATGCCGCGCAAAATTAGTTCTTTTTATAAAGCGGAGACATTGCCCTTAGCTTTTCAACCGTCTTTACAAGCTCGTCTACCGTGTAGTCCACATCCTCGACAGTATTGTTTTTGCCAAACGTAAATCTTATGGAGCCGTGCGCGGTGCCGATAGGCACTCCGATTGCAAGCAGCGTTCTTGAAGGCTCGAGCGAGCCGGACGAACACGCCGAACCGGACGAAGCGCATATTCCCGCAAGGTCAAGCGAAAACAGTATCGATTCGCCCTCTATATAACGGAAGCTGAAATTGGCATTGTTATACAGTCTTTTGCTATTATCCTTTGCTCCGTTATAATATATATCGTCTATTCTTTCAAGCACCTTGCTTACAAACCTGTCGCGCAGACCTCCGACGTATTTTGCGTTTTCCTCCATATGGTCAACCGCATCCTTAAGCGCAACCGCCATTCCGACAGCTCCCGCAGTATTGGTGGTGCCGCCTCTGTGCGCTCTTTCCTGCTCGCCTCCCGCAAGCAGCTTTTCAATACGCAAGCCGTTGCGCACATATAGCGCGCCCATACCCTTTGGTCCGTAAAATTTGTGCGCGGACATCGACAGCAAATCAACACCCAGCTCTTTTACATCGTATTTTATCGCTCCCGTTGCCTGCACCGCGTCGGTGTGAAACAAAACTCCGTGCTTATGAGCTATTTCGCAAAGCTCGCCGATAGGCTGCACGGTGCCAATCTCGTTGTTTGCATACATAATGCTTACAAGCACCGTATCCTCTCGCAAGGCATTTTCAAGGTCGCGGGCAGAAACGAAGCCCTGTCCGTCAACGGGCAGATAGGTAATCTCCCAACCGTATTTCTCAAGCTGTTTACAGGCTGTATGAATCGCGGGATGCTCTATAACAGATGTTACTATATGCTTGCCCTTATCCTTTAACTGCGACGCAATTCCCTTTAAAGCCCAATTATCCGCTTCTGTTCCGCAAGAGGTGAAATAAATTTCGCTCGGCTTAGCGCCTATGCACTCGGCTATCGTCTGTCTTGCGTCCGCAACTGCCTTAGCCGCTTCGCGCCCGAATGCGTGCTGCGAATTTGCGTTGCCGAAAACATCAGTGAAATACGGCTTCATAGCCTCAAAAGCTTTTTCGGAAAGCGGCGTGGTTGCCGCATTGTCAAGATATATATTTTTCATATTATGCCTCTTGCGCTTGCGCGCCTGCAAACTCTTATGTATTTATAATGTATACAATCTATTATTGCCCGACCTAAGCTATTATATCAGCCTCGTATCTGTCCTTCGCCTGTAACTACGTATTTAACGGAGGTAAGCTCCTTAAGCGCGATAGGTCCGCGCACGTGCAGCTTTTGAGTGCTTATACCCATTTCCGCGCCAAGACCGAATTCATAGCCGTCGGTGAACCTTGTAGAAGCATTGACATATACAGCCGCCGCATCCACATACTTGGTAAAATACTCTTTTACGCTTTCATCCTCTGTTATTACAGCCTCGCTGTGGCGCGTTCCGTTGGCATTTATTATATCTACAGCCTCGGCTACTCCGCATACGACGCTCACCGTCAGCTTATATGCTAAAAACTCGGTAAGAAAATCGCCGTCGGCAGCAGGCTCGATATCCTGCACTATAGCCCGCGTTTTTTTATCTCCTAACACTGTTACATTATTTACTTTAAGCGCAGAATAAATTTCGGGCAAGAATTGCTCCGCTATCGCTTCGTCTATCAGTAAATGCTCCAAAGCATTACAGGTAGAAGGTCTTTGACACTTGGCGTTTATAATAATATCTACAGCCTTACGTAGGTCGGCGGTCTTTTCAACATAAATGTGGCAGTTTCCGCCCGCAGAAGCTATTACGGGCATTTTTGCGTTGTCAAGCACAAAACGCTTAAGTCCCTCGCCGCCGCGCGGAATTACAACATCCACATATTCCTCGTGACAAAGCATTTCCTTTGCCGCTTCGCGGGACGCGTCGTCTATAAATCCCACCGCATCCGCGTCAAGCCCGACCTTTTCTATCGCCTTACGCATAACCGAATATATAATTCTGTTTGTGTTAAGCGCGTCCTTACTGCCTCTTAAAATCACGCCGTTTCCCGATTTCAGACAAAGCGCCGCCGCATCTACGGTCACATTTGGGCGCGCTTCATATATAATGCCCACCACTCCGAGCGGAGCGCGCACGCGTTTAATATCCAATCCGTTTGCAAGCGTTCTTTGCTCGACTGTCTCTCCCACAGGGTCGGGCAATCCGGCTATTTGCTTGAGTCCGTCAATCATATTTTCAAATCGCGACGGAGTAAGCGTGAGTCTGTCGATAAACGTATCGTCCTTGCCGTTAGCGCGCGCTGAAATAACGTCCTCGGCGTTTCCTTTAAGGATTGCTTCGACGTTTTCCGCTTCCGCAAGCGCGGAGGCTATGGACAAAAGCATTGAGCTTTTTTGCTTTTCATCATAGCCGCATAACGCATAGGAGGCGCGCTTCGTATTTTTTAAGATGTCAATTACGTCTATCATACATATACTTTTGCCCCCGATAACCGTATCGAGGGCTTATTTTTAAATTGTCGCCGAATTATATGAAATATATTTCACATTTCGGTCGATTATGTTATAACACCGCAACGCGATATTGTCAATAGATATATTATAATTATACTATTCTTCAATCGTAAGATTTGCGTTGTGGTAAACGTTCTGAACGTCGTCAAGCTCCTCGAGCTTATCGATAAGCTTTATTATGTTTGCCTGCTGTTCCTCCGTAGGGTCGACGTAATTATCCGGTATCATAGACGCTTCAGCCGAAAGTATTTTAACTCCCGCGTCCTCAAGACCTTTGCGCACATCGCCAAGCGAAGCGGTATCGGTATAAACCTCGAAAACCTCCTCATCCTCGGAGTTTATATCCTCCGCGCCCGCGTCAAGCGCATACATCATAAGGTCGTCCTCGCTTATATCCTCTTTTGCAACGGTTATAACTCCCTTGCGCTTGAACATAAACGATACGCATCCGGTAGTTCCCATAGCTCCGCCGAACTTATCAAATAAATGTCGCACGTCGCCTGCCGTACGGTTTTTATTGTCCGTAAGCGCCTCTACGATAAGCGCGCAACCGCCGACTCCGTAGCCCTCGTAAATCATTTCCTCATAGTTAATGCTGCCCAACTCGCCGCTCGCCTTTTTGATGCTGCGCGTGATATTATCGTTGGGCATATTGTTATCCTTCGCCTTAGCTATAACCTGAGCAAGCTTGCTGTTGCTATTCGGGTCGGGACCGCCCTCCTTTACGGCTACTGCCAGCTCTCGTCCGATTTTGGTAAATATGTTGGCTCTCGCCGCGTCGGTCTTACCCTTTTTCTGCTGAATATTATGCCACTTACTGTGTCCGCTCATAATAACTCCTATACTGTCTGATACATTGCCACCGCGGTAGCTACCGCGACGTTTAACGATTCAATCTGATTTTTCATAGGCAAAGAGTAAACCCTCTTTGCTTCGCGCTTAAGCGTTTCTCTTACTCCGTGAGCCTCGCTACCCGATACAAACAGCACCGACGAATTTATTTTTTCGTTCAGTATGCTTTGACCGCCCATATCCAGAACGCAACTGTCGCACTCTCGCATCAGCTTCAATGCCTGAGCCTCGTCAACGGAATATACCTTGACCTTAAACAGCGCTCCGAGCGTAGCTCTTATAACCTTTGGCGAATAAATATCCGCCGTATCTAAGGTATAAATCTCACAAAAACCGCACGCTGCCGCCGTCCGCAGAATAGTGCCGAGATTGCCGGGGTCCGACACGCCGTCAAGTAAAAGCGCATTCCCCGCAGGCATTTCAAAGTGCATATCGGGAATTCTGCATATCGCCGCTATTCCATATGGACTTGCAGTATCCGAAATACTTTTAAATACCTCGTCCGATACGCAAATAACGCCTTCCTTTACGGCACGACTTTCAAACATTGCGCTTGCCTCGCCGTATCTGTCCGACCTTGCAATTACAAACTCGACGTCAACTAAATCCGGCATATCGCGCAGCAGGTTCACGCCCTCCGCCAAAAACAAGCCCGTTTCCGTACGGAATTTACGCTCCGCAAGCGAACGCGTAAGCTTTACGTATTTGTTTTTGGTTGAGGTGATAATATCCATACTTAAGCACTATACAAAACGCGCACAAGGCGCGTTTTGAATTTCTTTATGCAAGCGCCTTCTTTGCGTCCTCGCAAATCGCGGTGAATGCCTTTGGGTCGCTTATAGCTATTTCGCTTAAAACCTTTCTGTTAAGCTCGATACCCGCAACCTTCAAACCGTGCATCAATGTGGAATAAGTCATTCCGTTAAGACGCGCAGCCGCGTTGATACGCGCTATCCAAAGCTGTCTGAAATCGCGCTTCTTCTGCTTTCTGCCAACGTATGCGTATGCTCCGCTCTTTAAAAGCTGTTGCTTGGCAACACGGTAAAGCGCGTGCTTTCCCGCATAGTAGCCCTTTGCTTGCTTCATTATTTTTCTGCGTTTTTTAATTGCCGTAACCGCTCTTTTAATTCTCATCTCTCAAGACCTCCTTATTTATAGGGCAGGAGTTTCTTCAACTCGTCTGTTCTTGTTTCGTCAACGTACTCAATAGAGCGTAAATCTCTTTTTCTCTTTGTCGTCTTCTTGGTAAGAAGGTGGCTGTGAGCGGAGTGTCCTCTCTTGTAAAGCCCATTTGCTGTAACGCGGAAACGCTTTTTAGCGCCGCTATGTGTTTTTTGCTTTGGCATAGGTCTGCCTCCTCTATTTTATTGCTTTGCCCCGAGGGGCTAAATAAATAATTATTTCTTAACCGACGGAGTAAGAATGGTAAATATCATTCTGCCCTCCTGCGTGGGTCTTTTCTCCACTATGCAATCGCCTACGAGCGCGATATAATCCTCTACAATCTTGACAGCTATCTCAGGATGCGCCTGCTGACGTCCCTTAAGCCTTATAGACGCTTTAACCTTGTTTCCGTCCGCAAGGAACTTTGCAGTCTGCTGAGCAAGTCGTTTAGTATCTCCTACGTCAATGGTAGCGGAAAGACGTATTTCCTTGATTTCAGTCACGTGTTGATTTTTCTTCGCCTCTTTTTCACGCTTCTGCTGCTCATAACGGTATTTGCCGTAATCCATAAGCTTACAGGTTGGCGGAACCACCCCCGGAGGCGTAACCTTACACAGGTCTAACCCCTTATTTTCGGCTATAGAGAGCGCGTCGCGTGTGGACAGCACTCCGTATGCCTTGCCGTCCTCCCCGATAAGGCGCACCTCGCGGTCTTTGATTTGTTCATTGATAAAAAGGTCTTTCAAATGCTACTCCTTGCATACAGTGTTTATAATTTGCGACTATTGCCGCCTTGCGTCTTGTTCCTACAAAAAATGTCGGACTGCAAAGCATCCGACACCAAACGACACGGTCAACTACCGATAAAGTCTCTGGATAACCACGTCGCTTGCGCTGATGGCGAAAGGATAACCCTTTGCTTTGCTTGACTATATTAACAAATACAAATAACAAAGTCAAGGATTTATCAGGTTAATTTATAAAATAAGCGCGGATAATACCCTCTGCCCTCTTTTAAAGTATTGTATTTAGGTATAATAGATTAAAAATAATGCAATAATCATATTAAATTAGGAATATTTCCTAATTTTAACAAATATTAGGATATTTCCCTAAAGTATAATTATGAAGACATTTGCATTAAACTTACGTGAAGGAAGAAAAGCAATGGGCTTTACTCAAAAACAGCTCGCAGAAAAGCTCAACACGACCAACAGCAGTGTATGCGATTGGGAATGTGACAGAGCAGAACCAAACCTCGAGACGTTAGTAAGGCTCGCCGAGATACTTGAATCCAGCATCGACGATTTACTCGGCAAATAATTCTTGCTTCACACAATACGTCCTACCTCTTAACGGTTATTTGAATAACCGTGTTGTAATATACTGTCCGCTAACTAAAATCTCAGTTCTATTATGCGATTCTATCATATGAACTCTGAACAAGAAAATGCACGTTATGTCAACGTGCATTTTCGAGTGGTACCGCTGACCGGGGTCGAACCGGTATGATATTGCTATCGAGGGATTTTAAGTCCCTTGTGTCTGCCTATTCCACCACAGCGGTTTATTGATTTTTGTTTTTTAAGGGCGGTACTCTCGTACCGCCCTTTTTGGAGGCACCATCCAGATTTGAACTGGAGAGTGAAGGTTTTGCAGACCTTTGCCTTACCACTTGGCTATGGTGCCATATTGGAGCGGGAGACGGGATTCGGACCCGCGACTTTCACCTTGGCAAGGTGACACTCTACCACTGAGTCACTCCCGCATACGATTGCTTTAATACTATATCAAAGTCGCGCGTTTTTTGCAACAACTTTTTATCTGTTTTGCAATTTGCAACCGTAATGCTCTTTTAAAATATGTAAATCGACTGCATTTTGTCACACACCCTATAAATCATTTTGTGCGAAACCGCATTTCTTCGGCAAACAAAAGCATTTCGTCCTTATTTGCAAAGCTCTCCGCTATATTGCAAATATCGTCAAACTGCGCGGAAAGCAAGCTCTTAGCCTTCTCCTTTCCTATCACGTCCACTATGGACGGGTCGCCGTCAAGCAAATCGTCGGATAACTGAAAAGCGAGCCCTATTCTCTTGGCAAACTCGGTAATATTATTCAGCAAAGACTCCTCTGCCCCCTCACAGATTGCTCCCGCGCGGAAAGCGCCTGTAATCAACGCGCCCGTTTTTTTTGCATACATATCCAGCCACTGCTTTTCTGCTTGACAGCCCGCAAGCTCCTCGGACTGACCATAAACCATATTCAGTGCCGCTATCGCCAGCTCATTTGCCGCGTCGGTTTTGCATTTAAGCAATTCGACCATTGCTAAGGAAAATAATCCGTCGCCAGTAAGCAACGCTGTGGGCACTCCGTATTTTTTATGCACCGACAGCTTACCTCTGCGGTATTCGTCGTTATCCATTTCGGGCATATCGTCGTGAACGAGCGAGTAGCTGTGTATCAGTTCAACCGCCGCCGCAAGCGGCAAGACCTCCGAAACATCTATATTTCCGCCTACCGCCTTAGCTCCAAGATAAACGCAAAGCGGACGCACGCGCTTTCCGCCGTCAAGCGTTGCATATCGCATAGCCTCGCCCGTAACTCCCTCGCAGTCCTTTAAAGCCTCTAAAAAGTAGCTTTCAAAGGCGACCGAAAACTGTAATCTGTCCGTATCCTTGATATACATAATTAAATCAGTCCAAAGTAAACTGCTCGGTTAGATTATTGATATCATCCACAAGCAAGCCGAGCTTCCCCTTTTCTGCCTTGAGCGTTTCGATACAGGCCTTACTAAGCTCTATTCCGCGCTCAAACGCTTTTACCGCTTCGTCGAGTGGCATATCGCTCTCAAGCTTCTTTACTATGCCTTCAAGCTCTGAAAGCGCGTCTTCAAATTTTTTCATCTCTGCCATATTTCATTGCTCCTTGTTATTCAAATGAACTTCGGTGACCTCGGCTTTAAGAGTTCCGTCTCCGCCGACAGCCGTAACGGTATCGCCTACCTTGATATTTTTCACGCTGCCTACAGTGTTATCTTCAATTTGCAAACGGAAATATCCGCGCTTTAAAATCTTTAGCGGACTAAGCTTATCAAGCGCGTCGACAGCCTTTTCCGTCCTTGCATTTGCCGCGTCAAAGCTTCGTACGATACTGGTCTTTGCCGACATAATAAGTCTTTCCACCTTAAGCGCGCGAGCCGAATAAAAGGAGGACGCCGCCGCCTTTAATTTTCCGAAATTTAGCTGAGCCCGCGTGCTTGCGCTCTTGTATGCTCTTATTGCGCCTACGCTCAATCTGCGCATATCCGTTTTCAGAGCTTCGACCATTGCGTAATAATCGTATGCCACAAGCTCGCCCGCCGCAGTAGGCGTTGCCGCACGCGCGTCCGCAACAAAGTCGCACAGCGAAAAATCGGTTTCGTGTCCGACCGCCGAAATGACCGGAGTATTCATCGCGTACACCGCGCGCACAAGCTCCTCGTCGTAAAACGGTGCCAAATCCTCAAGCGAACCGCCGCCTCTGGCAATTATTATAACGTCGTATCCGAGTAAATCCACCCTGCGCAATACGTCTGCAATATCCTTGCCCGCGCCTTCGCCCTGCACGCGCACGTCGCGTACAACTATATTTATAACAGGATTTTTTCTGCGTACGGTAGTAACTATATCTCTTATAACCGCGCCTGTTTTTGAAGTGACAACCAATACGTTGCGCGGATAAGCGGGGATTGCCTTTTTATGCTCGACGTCAAACAATCCCTCCTTTTGAAGCATAGCCTTTAATCTTTCAAACTCCAAAAACAGCAGTCCCTGTCCGACAGGCTGAATACTGTTTGCCTTAAGCGAAAGACGTCCGCCCTTGAGATAATAATCGAGCTCCCCTCTTATTATTACGCTTTCGCCGTCCTTGGGGTTGTAGGTTTTTGCCGCATAGAAACACACACAGGATAACTGCGAATTTTTATCCTTAAGCGTAAAATAGGCGTGAGGACCGCTGAACTTAAAACCGGATACCTCGCCGAACACCTCAAGTCCCTTAAAAATCGGCGCGTCGATACACGCCTTGATAGCGGCGTTTACCTCGCTTACCGATACAGTGTTTTCCATATTTAAGGGATTCATATCTAAATCATTATGCACAGCGGATAAAATAATAAACCTGCCGCAATGCCTATAGCTATATACCGCTGAAAATTAAGCTATATCCTTCTGAATTTTTGCAAGCACTCCGTTTATAAAGCCGCCGGATTTTCCCGTGCCGAACTTTTTGGCGAGCTCCACCGCCTCGTTTATCACTACTGCGGTAGGAGCGGTCTTTTCCAAAAGCTCGTAGGTGGCTACAAGCAATATAACGTAATCGGGACGGTACACCCTCTCGAGCCTGTAGCCCGCAAGATGCGCGGATATCACCTCGTTAAGCTCGTCCACGCGCGCCATTATTCCCCTGTACGCAGAGTTGACAAACTCCCTGTCGTCATCGTCAAGCGACTCGTCAAGCAACAACAGCTCTCGCGTACAGTCGTTAGGCGAGTTGTAAAAGGTAAATTCAAATATAAGCTTAAAGAGGTCCTCTCTTGCAATTCTTCTCATAACTACTGCTCTATGCTAACGCTCATAACGTGAACGTTTACGGTATGCACCTTGTACTTTGTAGCGCGTTCAATCTGGTTTTTGACATTCTCCTGCAACGCGGCGACCGCGGCAGGCACTGTATAGCCCTGCGAGATGTTTACAAACATATCGACCGACACCTTTTCGTTAGGGAGAAAGTAAACCGACACAGCTCCGCGGGATTTTTTTGTTCCGAGCAGGCTGATACCTTCCACATCCGCAACCGCGTCGGTGGCGAGAGATGTGATAACCTTGTTGAAGGTATCTAAATTTTTGGAATAAATTTTATTCGCCATCCTCAATCCTTCCTCCGTAAGTAATTGAGCGTATTATAACACACGCGTTAAATTTTTTCAACAAAAAAGGCGGAACACTCCGCCTTTTTTGTTATATTACCATAATATTGCAGTCATACATTAAACGTACGGGATAACTTTGACGGTATTGGGGTCGCAGGACAGCTCTCCGACAACTGTTGCAAGCACCTGATTTGCTTCCTCCTTGGTCAGCTCCGCCTTACCTACTACTACGCTGATTCCTCCGTCGCCTATGGTGACGATTGCCTCCTCAAAGCCCTTGCCCTTGATGGTGGTTTCAAGCTTCAACTCCTGCTCCATACGCTTGATGAGAAGCATTTTCTGCTGCTCCGCCTCTGCCTTCGCGCTCTCTGAGCTTGCCTCGGACTTTACAATAGCGTCCAGCCACAAAAATTCGGACTCTCTTGTAGCCTCTCTGTCGCTGCGCGCCGCCGCGAAGAAGGTCTGCGTTACGTTATTGTCAATTCCGCCGTTTACGTTGTCGGAAGCGTTTGTCAACTTGTCGTTGAGTACAAAGTTAAGTACGCCGGTTGCTACCAACAACACTACCATCACTGACAATACCAAAACTTTCTTGGTTCTTGACTTCATCTTAGTTTTCATATATTCCTCCTATATGGTTTCATTGTTTACGGCTGAACACGTTCACTATACTCTTGCTGACTCCAAGAGCCGTTGCCGTCGCGTCCAGCAGTCTGAGTCTTACGGTGATATCGCTTGCCCCGTCGGCTATCACAAGCACACCGGTAATTCTTCCGTCGTCTGTGGTAATCATAGCGTCTACCTTGCCCGCCCCCACTATGTTGCTGAGGATTGCGCTGAGCCTCTGCTCGTCCGACGTCATTACGCTGCCCGCGGAGGTATCTCCGTTCACTTTTGCGTCCTTTGACGTCATTACAGTAGAATATATGATGAGTGCAACCGCAATTATGAATATAACAACGATAATTTGCAGGTTTTTTATTCCTTTCAATTTTTTGAATATTCCGCCCGCGGACGACGATGAATTTTGCTTTCTTTCATCCTGAACTTCCATATCTTCCTCCATAAAATTTATTACGGTTTTTTTAATTTATGCTAAACGGAATTCTTAATATAAACGTTTATTATATTCTCGTTACATTTAAGAGTTTCACGCAGTATCCTCTTTACGTCGGCGCTTACGGCTTCGCCTACCTCCTCCTTGAAGTTGACTACCGTAACCTCTATGCTCTTAAGCTTAATGGGCGCGGTCTCGCCGAGCTTTACCGTTACGCTCGCCTCGTATCCGTGAGCTTTAAGCGTTGTTTCCGAGCGTTCTTGTATTCCCTCAGCAAATATCGCATAGGTAGAATTTACGTATTCCTCGTCCACCTCGAACACCGAATCGTCGTAAGAAAACTTATAATCCTTATTGAATATCGCAGGCAGCGGAGCGGCGATGACAAACACAACAAGCAACGAAAACGCGCCCTTAACGTATTTTGCGGTCTGTCCTGCGGGAAGCACTATTTCAAGCAATATTCCCAAGCATATAACGCCTACGATAGACATTATCCAAGCGCTCATAATCCCTCCTATAAGCCCATATTGCAGCTGCCGATAAACAGCATAAGCAGTATGTAAAACAAAAACGCTACGCCTGCGAGAGCTGTAATAAGCAGATTCATATTTCCAGCAACTGTATGAAGCAAGCCCGACATCCTTGTATCGCCAATCGGCTCCACTATTGCGGACGTAAGTCTTAGAGTAAGAGTGAATATCACCACCTTGACCAACGGAAACAGCACGATGCAGATAAGAATGACCGCCCCCGTATAGCCGATAGCGTTTTTGACAAGCACAAGCGAGGTGCTTAGCAGGTCGAAGCCGTCGGAAAGATAACCGCCGAGAACGGGAACATAGCTTGACAGTGCAAATTTAGCCACGTTAAAGCCGAATTTATCCACAACGCCGCCTGTTATTCCCTGCACCGTCAAAAAGGTTGCAAATAATCCGAACACAATGCCTATAAGCCAGGTAGACGCCGACTTAACCACCTTTGTGAGTTTATCGAGCTTCACGTTTTTGGAAATATTGCCCACCACCGAAAACACGATAGTAGCTATAAACGCGGGCACTATGACGACGGTAATAATTTTCATAATAAGACCGCTGAGCACTGCCATAAGCGGAGTATACGTAGCGACTGTTGTCGCGCCTCCAAGCATACTTAGCAGAGTAAGCAAAACGGGAAAAATTGCTCTTGAAAATCCTACCAACAGCGCGATAGTCTGAGTAACCGTCGCGATAACGCTGCTTATGCCCGTAATAAGCACAATTATAACTGCGCAATAGCATACGATATGCACCACCTCCGTGGTAGAGCCGCCCGCAAGCCCGCCTGTCAGATTGCCCAGCATATTCTTTAAGAGGCATATTACGATTATAGTTATAAAGCTCGGCAGAAAGCCCGCAAAATACTTTCCCAACGTGCCCGCCAAAAGTCCGATAAGCTTACTGAAAAAGTCATCTGTCTGTCCGTTTACAAGCGACTTTAAAGCGGCTTTCACGTCGTTTATGTTTATTGCTTCCTTCTCCTGCGCGGTAAGCGAATCCAAAAACTTTTGCAGGTCGGATAAATCCAGTCTGTCTATAGCGTCGTTTACGGCGTCGCTAAGCTCCTTGCGCACCTCCTCCTCGCTTTTATTATCGTCGGCATTGGCAACCTGCGCGGGCGAACATACTGAAACAAGCAAAGAAATCAGAACTACCGCTAAGACACAAAGCGCAAAAACCGTCTTTTTCTTAGAACGCATTCTGCCCTCCGAAAACAGCATTTTTCCAAGCCTGACGGACGCAACCTTCATACGTTCACCAATGCGGAAACCACGTCTACCAACGCGGTAACAATGGAAATACTCATAAGAAATATTACGATTTTGCCTCCGAATTGCAGCTTTTGAGCAATGGACGCACAGCCCGCGTCCGTGGCTACAGACGCAGAATACTCGGTAAGATAGCCGATGCCTATGATTTTAAGTACGGCGGTAAAAATTCCGTCGTCTATGCCGCTCTTTTTTACGATTCCGTCAAAGGCAAGTATGACGCTTTGCAAAGAAGAAAGCATTGTAACAACCATTACTACACCCGTAGCTATAGTTGCAAATACGGCAAATTCGGGCTTAGCCGTCTTTAACAGCGAAACCACTATTACGCCTATTATTGCTATTCCTACAAGCTTGAAAATCATAATCAGTACAGCGATAAAATGGATTTGAGCGAGTCAAACAATCCGCCGAGCATATCGATTACAAGCACAGCAACTATAATAAGTCCCGCAAGCGTAGCAAAGGTTGCTATCTCGTCGCGGTCGCTTTTTTTAAGCACTAAGCAAACTATAAACGTAAGCAAGCCTATTCCCGCAATTTTTAGTATTATATCTATGTTCATTCTCTCCTCCTGACGGCATTACGCCAATATAAGCAAGATTGCGATGCCAAGCAGCACGCATAGCTTAAAATACATTCCTCCCAGCTTTTTGCTGTCCTGCTCGCATTTTTTATGCTTCTGTTCAAAAACATCCTTGTGGTACGCCACAAAGGACAGCTGGTCGTTAAGCGCGCTCTTTCCTCCGCCGCACAAAAAGGACACTATTTCCTTTTTCTCATCCGCCTTCAGCTTTGCAATATTTACGTGTTCGAGCGCGTATTCGAGGCTTTTCCCCTCACAGGAAAGCGCCGTACATTGCGCCAATGCTTTTTCAAACTCTCCGCTCCTTCCTATGGCAAATTTTTTCGCTATTTCGGGTATTGGAGTTTTATTTAAGGTAAGCTCGCTTGACATAACGCGCGCATACTCGCAGGCGGATTTATAGAATATAACCCTATCGCGGTACCGCCTTTTGATAAGCAAGCCTATATAACAGCATATAAGCGAAAGCAAGCCGCCCGCAATAAGTCTTAAAATATCGCTCATAGGCGCACAATCTCCTTAATCTGCCCCACGGGATTTTTACCAAGTACAACCGCCAAATCGAATTTGCGTATAAGCTCCGAATATGTCTCCGACCTTGTAAGGTCATCCACGCTCCCGCCGTGTACCGATGCTATTACCTTTACTCCGCTTCTCAATACGTCGCAAATAGCCGAAACCTCCGCGGTCTTAAATATCTCATCCGTCACTATTACGTCGGGATTCATTGCTCGTATGCAATTCTCATATGCAACTACCTTAGGGACTCCGCTTACCACGTCGCAGTCGCCTATATCCAGAGTTGGAACACCGCCGCAAACACAGGCAAGCTCGTATCTCTCGTCAATAACCACAACGTTTTTTTTATCCGAAAGCACTCGCGCAAGCTCCCTAAGCACAGTGGTCTTGCCGCCTGCTGGAGGCGATATTATAAGCGTGTTGCTTACGTCTCCCGAATCGATTTCACGCACGCTGTCTATAAGTTTGTCCGCAGCATTTTTAATCTGATGCGGAATTCTTATAGTCAGATATGATACGTTCTTTACGTTTAACAGCCTTCCGCCGTCGGAAACGCCCTCTCCGCCTACGCCTATGCGCAGACTTTTATAAGGTATATAACCCTTTATCATCTCGTCGCTTACGGAGTAAGGCGACATATTTGTAGCGCGAGCAAGGATACCGTCTATATCCTCTCTCGTAACTACGTAAGCTCCGCCCGCAAAGCGCGGATAAACTCTTTGACCGTTACCTGTTGACGAAAGCAGCAATAAACGTCTGCCGACTCGCAAACGTATTTCCATAAGATTTTCGGGTTTTACGCTTTCGGCGATTACTCTCGCAAGACCGCCGCTTATCAGTCCGTCAAACATATTAGACTATATGAAAAAGCCTCTCCGCTTATCGCAAAGAGGCAAAAAAAGACATTTTACGCAAATTAAATATATCGGATATTTTAAATACGGATAAAAGTAAATTTTAAAGCGCAAAAAAGCACGGCTTCGAACCGCGCTATGCGATAACCGAAGCCGTGCTTTTATACTTATCTTAAATTATACTCTCGACATATACTCACCGGTACGCGTATCGATTCTGATAGTGTCGCCCTCGTTTACAAACATAGGCACTTGAAGCTCGTAACCGGTTTCAACAGTAGCGGGCTTTGTGGAGTTTGTTGCGGTATTGCCGGCAACTGCAGGCTCGCAAATCGTGATAAGAAGCTCGACAAAGTTAGGAGGCTCAACAGAGAACGCGTCGCCCTGGAAGAACTTGACCGTAACGGACATATTCTCTTTTACGAAGTTGAGAGCGTCCTCAACCTGACTCTTATTGAGCGGGATTTGCTCGTAGGTTTCGGCGTCCATAAAGTAGTAGAATTCGCCGTCGGTATAGAGATACTCCATTGTTTTGGTTTCGATATGAGCAAGCTCAAACTTTTCGGTCGGGTTAAAGGTCTGTTCAAGCACCGAGCCTGTGACTACGTTTTTCATTTTAGTACGCACGAATGCCGCGCCCTTGCCGGGCTTGACGTGCAGAAAATCTACGATAGTCATAATCTTGTTGTCGTAAAGGAAGGTGATGCCCTTTCTCAAATCGCCTGCCATTATTTGTGCCATAATTTTATTCTCCTAATATGTGTATTTAATATTCAGCAAATGCGTCCTTTGTTTATGTTAGCATTAAAAGAAGCAAATTGCAAGTATTCATCGGTTGATTACGATAAGTTCGGTAGAATGTCGGCTTACAGCCCCTTCCACGCCTACTATAACCATATCCTCAATGCGAACTCCCATTTCGTCCGGCAGATAAATACCCGGCTCGATTGTGATAACCATATTGTTTTCAAGCACGTCGGTGCTGTTCTTTCCAACGCGCGGAGACTCGTGTACAAGCTTGCCGACCCCGTGTCCCGTAGTATGGATAAAATATTCGCCGTATCCGTTGCCCTCAATATAATCGCGGCAAACCTTGTCAAGCTCGGCGCAGTCCATTCCCGCCTTGACGGCTTTTACTCCGAATTTTTGGGACTGACGTACTATCTCATAAATGCTGCGCTGTTTTTCGGAAATCTCTCCAAACGCAAACGTTCTTGTAAAATCCGAGCAGTAGCCGTTATAGACCGCTCCCATATCTATAGTTACAAGCATTCCTTTTTCAAGCTTGCAATCGGTAGGGACGTGATGCGGCTCCGCTCCGCCCTTTCCGAATGCGACTATGGTTTCAAAAGAAAGCCCGCTCGCGCCCTGCATAAGCACAAATCCTTCAATAAAATCCGCAACTCCTTTTTCGGTGTCGCCTTCCTTTATTGTATCGAGTACTGCGTCGTAGGTATCGTCTATAATCTGCGCCGCGCGTATCATTGCGTCGATTTCCGCTTTATTTTTAATAACCTCGTTCATCGTAACACCTCACGCTATGCGCAAATTATTTGGCGTATTCAACGCTGCGAACCTCGCGTATCACGTTGACCTTGATTTGTCCCGGATATTCGAGCTCGTTTTCAAGCTTTTCGGCTATCTCCTTTGCAAGGAACACCGTATTGGCGTCGTTTACGCTCTCGGGCTTAACCATAACTCTTATTTCTCTGCCCGCCTGAACAGCAAACGTCTGGTCTACACCCTCAAAGGATTTTGCAATTTCCTCAAGCTTTTCTATACGCTTTACGTAATTTTCAAGAGATTCGCGCCTTGCGCCCGGTCTTGCGCTCGAAATTGCGTCCGCCGCCTGTACTATTATAGCGTCTATAGTGGTAGGCTCTATATCGTTGTGGTGAGCGGCAATCGCGTGTACCACGTCGCCGTTCTCGCGATATTTCTTTGCGATTTCAACGCCGAGCTGAATGTGAGTTCCCTCAAGCTCGTGGTCTACGGCTTTACCTATGTCGTGAAGCAAGCCCGCTCTTTTTGCAATACGCGGGTCAATGCCGAGCTCGGACGCCATAATCGACGCAAGCGAAGCAACCTCTACGGAATGCTTCAACACGTTTTGTCCGTAGCTTGTACGGTATTTAAGTCTGCCGAGAGTTTTAACAATCTCGGGATGCAATCCGTGTACACCCACCTCAAACGCGGCTTCTTCGCCCGCCTCCTTGATGCCCGCTTCAACCTCGCGGCGTACTTTATCGACAATTTCCTCTATGCGGGCGGGATGAATACGTCCGTCCGTTATCAGCTTTTCAAGAGTAAGCCTTGCAACCTCGCGCCTTACGGGGTCGAAGCTGGACAGCGTAATTACGTCGGGAGTATCGTCAATAATAAGGTCAACGCCCGTTGCGCTCTCAAGCGCGCGGATGTTTCTGCCCATACGTCCGATAATTCTGCCCTTCATCTCATCGTTGGGCAACGCCACAACGGATACGGTATTTTCCGTAGCGTGGTCGGCGGCGCAACGCTGAATTGCCTGTGAAATTATATTTCTCGCCTCTTTCTGCGCGTTCTCCTTGGATTCGGCAACAATCGCCTTCGCCGCCTGTGCGGCGTCCTTCTTAACTCCCTCGAGCAACGCCGCCTTAAGCTCGGACGACGCCTCCTCCTTGGTCATACCGGAAACTCTTTCAAGCTCCTTTTGCATTATCTCCTTAGAATGACTAAGCTCCTCTTCAATTCCCTTAAGTCTTTCCTTAGTATCCTCGTTTTGCTTCTGAATGCGCTCCGCATCCTCGATTTTTCTATCCAGCGTGGCGCTTTTCTTATCGATTAAATCCTCTTTCTTGTCCAAAGCGGATTCCTTCTGCGCAAGTCTGTTTTCGGTGCGCTGCCATTCCGATTTGCGCTCCTTGGTTTCCTTTTCAAACTCGTCGCGCCTTCTGTTCATTTCCTCCTTGGCTTCAATCATTCCGTCCTTACGTATTGATTTTGCCTCTGCGTTTGCTTCGTCGATAATTCTCTCCGCCTCGCTCTTTGCACTGCGGATTTTGTTGTTCAGATACTGTTTATATACAAAATAGCAGATTACAGCTCCGATAACCATTCCCACAACGGCGACGCCTACGGCAATACCTGCCACTCCGCCCGCCTCCATTGCGGAAAGCAATAAGTTTAACTGGGTCATAACGGACCTCCATATATATAATCAAAACCACACCGAAAACGTAAAAATATATTAAAAATCAAAAAAGCAAATATATTTATGACACATATATCAAAGTGTATTTCACTCGAATAATCTATATATACGATATCGTTTTCAGAATATAGTTCTGTCGTGGTAATTATATAGTATTTTACCCCTTCCGTCAACAATTATGTAAGTATATATAGTATATAAAGTATATAATACTACATAAAATAAGCTATTAGCCTAAGCTACATTCAAATTATTTAACAATTTACAAAGAGGCTCCGCTATGTGGAGCCTCTTTGTAATAATTTTAAACCGTGTTAATTTCTCGGATATTTGATATTCGCCTGTGCTGCTGCACACGCGCAATACTGCCTTTGGCAGTGTGCTTCGCCTTGCAAAGAGACTCCGCATAGCGGAGCCTCTTTATTAGCATTTTAAACCGTGTTAGTTCCTCGGATTTTTGATATTTGCTTGTGCTGCCGCAAGTCTTGCAATCGGTACACGGAAGGGCGAGCAGGATACATAATCAAGTCCGATAGCGTGGCAGAACTCGATAGACGAGGGGTCTCCGCCGTGTTCACCGCAAATACCGCAGTGGATATTTTTACGCACGCTGTGTCCCATCTCAACAGCCAGCTTCATAAGCTTACCTACGCCGATTGTATCGAGTCTTGCAAACGGGTCGGACTCATAAATCTTAGCCTGATAGTAGCTGGGAAGGAATTTGCTTGCATCGTCGCGGCTGAAGCCGAACGTCATCTGAGTAAGGTCGTTTGTGCCGAAGCAGAAGAACTCGGCTTCGTTAGCAATTTCATCCGCCGTGAGCGCAGCTCTGGGGATTTCAATCATAGTACCTACCTCGTACTTAAGGTCTATACCGGACTCCTTGATAACTGCGTCAGCCGTTTCCACAACGGTCTTCTTGCAGAACTTAAGCTCCTTAATCTCACCGATAAGCGGAATCATAATTTCGGGAACTACATTCCAATCGGGATGACGCTTCTGAACGTTGATAGCGGCTTTGATAATCGCCTTTGTCTGCATAACTGCGATTTCCGGATAGGTAACCGCAAGACGGCAACCGCGATGTCCCATCATCGGGTTGAACTCGTGGAGACTGTCGCAAAGCAATTTGATTTCTTCAACGGTCTTGCCCTTTGCCTTGGCAAGCTCCTTGATGTCCTTAGCCTCGGTAGGCACAAACTCGTGAAGCGGCGGGTCCAGGAAACGGATAGTAACAGGCATACCCTTGAGCGCTTCCATAAGACCTTCAAAGTCCTTCTGCTGCATAGGCTCGATAGCGTCGAGTGCCTTTTTACGCTCCTCAACGGTGTCTGAGCAAATCATTTCGCGGAATTTATCAATTCTGCCGGGTCCGAAGAACATATGCTCTGTACGGGTAAGACCGATACCCTGAGCACCGAGCTCTGCGGCGCGCTGAGCGTCCTCGGGAGTATCTGCGTTGGTGCGTACTCCGAGCGCCTTATACTTATCGGCAAGCTTCATAATTCTGCCGAAGTAGCCGCTGTTGGGGTCTGCAGGAACGGTCTTGATGCAAATATCGTAGATGTTGCCGGTAGAGCCGTCCAAGGAAAGCTCGTCGCCCTCGTTGAAGGTCTTGCCGCCGAGTTCGAAATACTTTTCCTCCTCGTGCATTCTGATATCTCCGCAACCGGAAACGCAGCAGGTTCCCATTCCGCGCGCGACAACCGCCGCGTGAGAGGTTTGTCCGCCGCGAACGGTCAGAATACCCTGAGCATATTTCATACCCTCTATGTCCTCGGGAGAGGTCTCGAGTCTTACAAGAATTACCTTCTTACCCGCCTTGCCGAGCTCGACAGCGTCCTCGGGAGTAAATACCACAGTACCTGCGGCGGCTCCGGGAGACGCGGCAATGCCCTTGCCTACTACGTTTTCCTTATCAGCCTTCTTGAGCGCGTCTGCGTCGAAGGTGGGATGCAGAAGCATATCGAGCGTCTTTGCGTCGATTTGCAATAGCGCCTCTTTCTCGGAAATCATACCCTCGTCGATAAGGTCGCAGGCAATGCGGATAGCGGCGGCAGCGGTACGCTTGCCGTTTCTGGTCTGAAGCATATAGAGCTTGCCCTTTTCGATAGTGAACTCCATATCCTGCATATCTCTGTAGTGATTTTCAAGGGTTTTGCAAACCTCGAGGAACTGATTGTAAACCTCGGGGAGAACCTCCGCCATAGTGGAGATAGGCATAGGAGTACGAACGCCTGCAACGACGTCCTCGCCCTGAGCGTTCATAAGGAACTCGCCCATAAGACCGGGTTCGCCCGTGGCGGGATTTCTGGTGAACGCAACGCCCGTGCCGCAATCGTCGCCCATATTACCGAACGCCATCATCTGAACGTTAACGGCGGTACCCCAGCTATAGGGGATGTCGTGGTCCATACGGTAGATGTTTGCGCGGGGGTTATCCCAGCTGCGGAAAACAGCCTTTACAGCCTCGAAAAGCTGCTCCTTGGGGTCGGAGGGGAAGTCCTTACCGAGCTGATTTTTATACTCTGACTTGAACTGAGTGGCAAGCTCCTTGAGGTCGTCTGCGGTGAGGTCAACGTCAAACTGAACGCCCTTCTTCTCCTTCATCTCGTCAATTAACTTCTCAAAGTATTTCTTGCCGACCTCCATAACAACGTCGGAGAACATCTGAATAAAACGACGGTAGCAGTCCCACGCCCATCTGGGGTTATTGGATTTTTTAGCGAGTACGTCAACGACCTCGTCGTTCAAGCCGAGGTTGAGGATGGTATCCATCATACCGGGCATCGAGGCTCTTGCGCCCGAGCGTACGGAAACGAGAAGCGGATTTTCCTTATCGCCGAATTTCTTACCTGCGATAGCCTCCAGCTTTTCGATATTCTCCATAATTTCGGCGCGGATAGAATCGTTGATTTGCTTTCCGTCCTCATAATACTGAGTGCAAGCCTCGGTCGAGATAGTAAAGCCCTGCGGAACAGGAAGACCGATATTGGTCATTTCTGCGAGGTTGGCACCCTTGCCACCGAGAAGCTCGCGCATAGTTGCATTGCCTTCGGTAAACAGATAAACATATTTCTTCTGCATTTAGAAGTCCTCCTAAAAGATTTCTTTTAATAAAACAATAATAACAAAACGCGCTGTTTTTTGCAAGGAGATTTACATTATTATCCAAAAATAATATAGTAATATATATAGATAATAACGATAGATAAACGGCAAACGCGGCATAGCCCAATAAAAATGAAATGATACGTCCAAAACCCTTGCGCCGAGCGTTTTTTTTTGATAAAATGATTTTATAATTTTATTAAGAGGTGCAAAGAATTATGGACGCTGACGGTCGAAGTAGTCAACAAATCCAATAATCCGCGCACGCGTTTTGGAGCATCCGAGGCGTGGCGCGCGTTGCTATGCCGGAAAGGAGGCTCGTAAATGTTTCAGGTTTACAAGAAAATCAACAAATCCGTAGTTGAAGTCGATAAGGAATTGATTATCGACGGTTATGATTTTACCGACCAGTGGATACATATGTCCAACCCCACCGATAAGGAGCTGGAATTTGTATCGCTTGCGACGGCTATTCCCGAGGACTATCTTAAGGCTGCGCTTGACTCCGAAGAACGCGCGCATATTGAAAAAGAGGACGGCGTGGTTATGTCCGTAACCGACATTCCTATTACTGAGGAGGACGATGACATCTACACGTACGCTACCCTGCCTTTCGGCTGCATCTTTACCGATAAAACTATAGTGACCGTCTGCCTTAACGAAACGTCTATCACCTACGACCTGCTTGCGGGAAGATATGTGCGCGATTTCAATATCCATAAGCGCACCCGCTTTTTCCTACAGCTACAATACGTAATCTCCAAAAAATATCTGCAATATCTTAAGCAGATAGACCGCTCGAGTCAGCGCGTGCAAGCCGAGCTTGAAAAATCAATGAAAAACGAGGAGCTTATTGAAATGCTTTCGCTTGAAAAGGCATTGGTATACTTCTCCACCTCCCTGCGCTCGAATACTGCGGTGCTTGATAAAGTCCCGAGGCTTCTGAAATTCTTTGAGGAGGACGAGGATTTATGGGAGGACGTTCTCATTGAAAACAGACAGGCTATAGAGATGTCCAACATCTATCGCGAAATTTTGAGCGGAACAATGGACGCGTACGCCTCTATCATTTCTAACAACCTGAACGTTGTTATGAAGGTGCTTGCCTCAATAACCCTGATTATCTCCGTGCCGAGTATGGTTGCCGCGTTTTGGGGAATGAATACGGGCGTTCCCTTTGAGGGCAAAGCCTGGGGATTTTGGGTGGTCATAGCAATCTGCATAATCGTAAGTATTATATTACTGATAGTGCTTGCAAAAAAGAAAATGCTCAAATAACTATAGTTGTTTAGTTGGTTATATCTAAAACACTAATTATATTAGATAAAAGCTTCCCTGAAGGGAAGCTTTTTTAACGCAAAAAGCACAAATACTTACGTTTTAACCGTTCATAAGAGCGAACATAATTTTCTTCATACAGCCCACAATTATTTCCTTCTCTGCGGGAACGTCTTTAAATTTTGTATACGCGCCTATGAGCAAGGTAGCAACGTTCATTTTCATACGCTTGGACATATTGAGCGACAGCATATAATCCACAAGGTTGGGCAGTTTAACAAGTTTTGCGGGCTTTACAATCTCCTCGTCCTCGATAGGTCCGTCTACGACGTAACGGATTTCAGGCTCAGCTTCGCCGTCCGCCTGTTCCTCTATCGGCTCGGCAGTTGTCGTAGTTTCCTCAGCACTATCACGAACGGGCGCGGCAACGGACTCCTCCGCTTTCTGTTCCGCTACGGTTTCGGGCGCGGGCGTTACGGGCTGTTGCTCGGCAACCTGCGGTTGCGTCGGTGCTTCGGGAGCTTGCTCATCGGGCTTATCTTCGTGAATGGGCAACGCTACAAAACCGTTGGCATTTGCTTGCGGAGCTTGCTCCATAACAATATCCTGCGGGTCGTTCTGAATATCAAAAGGCTCGTCATCGAAGATAATTTCGCTGTCGTAATAGACCTTAGCCTGCTCCTCCGCGGCACGCGCGGCGCGTCTGTTGGCCTCCGCCTCCTCCATCATTCTTTGCAACGCTTCTTGCTCAGCTTGCTTCCTTGCACGTCTTCCAAACATAATTCTGCCCTCAAATTATTATTTTGTTTATCCCGATGCATTCTTACTTATTATTCTTCTGTAAGTCCGCCATCAATTTTTTTACGCAGTCCTGTATTATCTTTTTATCCTCGTCGCTGCTCTCGAATTTCTTATAGGACGCCATAAGCATATTAGCTAAATTCATTTTGACCTTAGCGGATGTGTTCTGCGACAAAATATAGTCCACCAAATTCGGCATTTTAACAAGCCTTGCAGGTTTTATCAGCTCGTCGTCATCGGTTGGACCGTCCATAACGTAACGCACTACCGGCTCGCTTTCATCTCCGCCCTGTTCGTCCGAATTCTCGGGCTTTATTTCTACATTATCGACAGTTTCGTCTAAAGTCTCGGCTTTATCTTCGTCAGTCGGTCCGATGGGCTCGACTGTTGCTTGCCGTGCATCCGCTTCCGCAGTAACGTCCTCTGCATATGATGTTTCATTTGTATTATCAGAGCTTTCGTCTACGTTATTTTTTTTTTGCTCGTCGCCCTCTTTCGAGTCCTCCCGAGTTACTTCTTCGTCTATAATTTCGACTTCGGTTTTCTCGTCAATATCCTGCGGCTCCTCTACTACGATAATCGGCTCGTCCTCAAACGTAACGCCGTCAACCGCTTGCTTCTCCGCCTCGCTCTCTTTAACTTCTTCGGGCGAGGACACGTCGTCTACAACTCCGTCGATAGCGTCGTTTGAAGCGCCTACAGTCGGTTCAATTTCAACTGTTTCCGCACTAAAGCTATCCTCATTTTCTTTTGCAGGTTCTTCTTCAACCGTTTCCGTTTTCTCATCCTGCGCTAAAATATCGTCTATGCTGACGTTTTCTTCATTCTTCGATTCTGTATTACCCTCTCCTTCCGTTTCCTCGGTCTTAACCGCCTCCGCTTCAATAGTTTCTGCTGTTTCAACCTTATCCGCATTCTGCTCGGTTACTTCGGGTTCGGCAGACGTTTCCGTCTTTATTTCTACACTATCAAAAGCATCATAGTCGTCTACACCGTCGGCAGTCTGAGCAATAAGCTCCTCGATAGGCGTTTGCTCGTCAGAAAACTCAAAGCCTATTTCCTTTGCGGTATTACGCGCGACTATCTCGTCGATAATTGCGGACAAATCCGCAAGCGGAGAGGAATCCGTTGCGAAGCTCTTTTCCACCTGGAATACGACCTTAGCGTCCAAATCCTCCTGCATATTGTTAAAAACGTATAAGCACTTTGTGCTGAGCATTTTGTTTAAAATAACCAAAACAAGATAAATCACGCCCGACAGCAATAGTCCCGCAAGGAATATAACGCCCATATCCTTGCCGTCAAGCCTGCCGTAGCCCCAAAACGAAAATATAGCGATTAAGATAAGCGCAATCGCAATAAATATATTGGCGCGTATTTCTCTAACCCTCTTAACCTGCTTGTCGTAAACGTTCTGCTCGGACACGATATCGCTCGGATATCCGAACCTTACGCCGAGATACTGAACCCAGCAATCGCGCAAAGCGGACGGAGCCTTAGCCGAAAAGCATTGTGCCGTAAAGTCGCCGAAATTGTCGTTGTCCACCGCGTCCACGTCTGAAAGATAGCGGATTATTTTCTTGCAGGCTACAAGCAGCTTAAATCTGTAAGAACCAAGAAAAGTAAGCGCAACGACAACGCCTATACCTATAAGCAGAGTGACAACCGCTATAAAATAGGTCTTATAATCGATTGCTGGCAATTTAGAGGAGAGGTTTGCAAACCAATCGAAAATCTTAGAAAAGAAATCGGATGCCGATAAAATATTCAAGTTTCCTCCCTCCTTAGATATATAAATATAGATAATTATAGCTATATCGCGCAAAAAAATCAATAGATTTGCATAAATTTATATATTAAAAAATCTTCAAAATAATGGAAAAACCGCAACGGGCATCCGCGTTACAACTTAAAACAACCATTGTCGCACACTTAAAAAAACACGACTTTAATGCTAAAACTTCAATTCCACACAACTACCCGCCAAAAACGAATATATTACAACCCTATCTATTTTTGCAGAAACGGCACTTTCTATAGCGGATTTATACAAATAAAGCTGCGTTTTGTATTTTTCGGCGAGTTTTTTGTCGTCAAGCCCCGAGTATTTAAAATCAACCAGCACCTTTTTATCGCCGTTTATAAACAGGTCGATTACGCCCTGCACAAGCACCTTATCGTCTGTCTTAAATTTTCCGCCGAGTTCGTTTGCGGGCTTATACATCATAAACGGAGTTTCTCTCATACATCTTCCCTTACGCTCAGCCGCGCGGGCAAGCTCCATAATTTCACTGTTAAGACAACGCGCTATTATCCCGGGATTTACCTCGTTCGCCTCCTCCTCGGAGAGTATATTTTCCTCCTTTAGCCGTTTGATTTCACGCGCAACCCCCTCCTCGTCGCGCTCAAAAAAGTCAATATATTGCATCACCTTATGGTAAACCGTTCCTATGCCGGCGCGCTCGTCGAACATCCTCACCGCCTGCTCGTCGCTGTCAAGCGCGGATACGCTGTATTTCATTGCTATGGACGTGGACTCCCGATACTTATATAATCTCTTTCTGTTTTCAAGCACTGCTTTTACTATTTCTTCGTCGGCAGGAAGCGTGAGATGCTCATACTTCGGATATACGGCTTCTATGTCATCGGGAGTGTGAGGAGGAACGGGCACGGACACCTCCCAGTCGCATATTGCCGAGGATATAAAATCAAGATGACTGCCCGCAAGTCCGAGCTTTTGTATTTGTCCAAACCGCTCTTTCTCGCTCTTTGACACAGAAGCCGTCACGTACATCATCTGCTTGGCGCGGGTAAGCGCAACGTAAAACAATCGCATTTCCTCTCTTACCTGCTGCAATTTTGCGAGCTTGGAAACCGCCAGCTTGGATAGCGTATTATATTTATGCTTTCCTTCGAAATCGAAATATCTCAGTCCTACGTATCCGTTGCCCAGAGCGGACATATCGGATACCGAATCAAAATTAAAATTACAGGCGCAATCCGCCACAAACGCTACGGGAATTTCAAGCCCCTTATAGCCGTGAAAAGTGGATATATGCACCCTGTCGCCTCCGCCCGACGGAGCCGCGATTTGCGAGCCTTCGCAATAATCCTCCAAAAATCTTCCGAGCGATTTAGGCGTCTGCCCCGCTACTGCCGCTATAAAGCTTTTGAGTCCGTACACGTCGGACTCTCCAGATTTCATAAGGTATGCGTCGTAGCAGAAATCCGAAACAATCCCGTTCATCAGCTCCGCTACGCTTTTAAAGCTTGCCTTGATACGGTAGCTGTCAAGCACAGCAAGCATATTTTTTATTTTATCCGCAAGCACATTATCTAGCGCGGAATATGCCTTTACCTTATCGTAAAAGCATTCGCCGGTAAGCGCGGCTATTTCGGCAAGCTCGTTTTCGTTAAAGCCTCCGAAATGCGACAGCATATAACCCGCAAGCGGAATATCCTGCCTCGGATTATCGAGAATTCGCAGCATACACACGATTTCCCTTTCCGGTCGGGATACAGACTTTGAAAACGCGCCCTCCTCTACCGGGATACCCTCCGCCTTAAGTTGTTCGATGATTAGCCTCGCGCCCCTTGTTCTACTCCTGAAAAGTATAGCTATATCGCCGTATCGCATTTCCCTTCCGTCAACAAGCGCGCGGCCGACAAGCGATTTTATTTCATTGGCTATAAATCTGCCCTCGTACTGCGACGCTTTTATGTCCTCGTCAACACTTCCGTGATTTGTAATATCGTACAGCCCCGCCGCCGTTTTGCCTTCCGCCTTTTTATCGGTAAAAAGATGCACCTGAACCTCTCCGTTTAAAGGAGTATCGGTCAAGTCGAATGCGCCGTCCGATTTATAGTCCACCTGCGCGCTGCTCTTGGTCATAACGGAATTGAATACTCCGTTTACAAATGCGAGTATTGCACGTGAGCTTCTGAAGTTTCTGTTGAAGTCTATTGCCGTGCCGCCGCCGTTTTCATAATCGGATTTACGCGATAAAAATATTGCGGGGTCGGCAAGACGGAAGCCGTATATGCTCTGCTTAACGTCGCCTACCATAAAGCATTCGCCGCGCACAAGTCTTTCTATTATCCTCTCCTGCGTGGGATTTACGTCCTGATATTCGTCCACGTAAACCGCGTCGTAAGCGTCGCCAAGCGACGGATATTCGTCAAGCAAATGCCCCGCATAACGCTGCAAATCCTCAAAGGACAGCACGTTATCCTCCGCCTTGAGCCTGCTGAGCTCGCCGTCGAACGCTAAGGTAATTTCAACTATTTTATTTACGTAGTCCTTATTTTGAATGTGTCCGACCCTAAACAAATCAAACTCCGCGGCATAGGAAGCAAGCTCCTTTGCGGTCTTTAATATTTCTTCTATGTACGACTTAGTGATATCGGAAATCCACTTTTCGCCCTCGTCGAGCTTTGACGCGCGCTTGCCAAGTTCGGGCTTCTCAAAGCCTGTTGCTATCCTGCACATTTCGACGAAAGAATCTGCCGCAAGCTCGCGGCTGCAAAAATACTCCGCCTCGCACGCGGCAGCCTTGTATTTTTCCAATGACGTTGCCGCTATAAGCTCCGAGTTTACTTTGAGCTTTTCAATCGCGTTTTTAAAAAAGTATTTATAGTACTCCTCAAGCTTAAGCATAAACGCGCTGTTTTCAAAGCTGTCGAAGCACTCCGTCACCCTTTTAAGGAATTCCGCTCTGTCGGGTTGAATATCTATAATCTGTCTGAGCTTTATTATGTTTGTGCGCAGGTTATCCTCTCTTCTCGCCTTAGAGAATATCTCCGCAACGTTATCGAATATTTCGTCGCTGTCGGCGGAATACTTAGCAAACACGTTATCCAGCGCTTTATTCATATACACCGCGTGCGCCTGCTCGTCCAAGACCTCAAAGGTCGGCGATAAGCCCTTAGAGTTTTCGCCGTCCACTGCTATTTTGTCAAAATTCTCTCTTATAAGCGCACTGCAAAACGCGTGTATTGTGCAAATATGGCAAAACGGAAGCTCGTCAATCTCCTTCCTGAGTCTTTCGCGAAGCTCTCCGCGCGCCGAACACGCAAGCTCGAAAAGCCCGCTGTGCAATCTGTCCTTAAGCTCGTCGGCAGCCGCGGTATTATAAACCAAAACCAATATATTTTTAAGAGAAATTCCCTCCGATACGCTAAGTAAAATCCTCTTTACCATTGTGGAGGTCTTTCCGCTGCCTGCCGCCGCGGATACGATAATACGTCCGTTTGCAAGCACCGCCGCCTTCTGGTCGTCCGTAAGCAAAAGCTTTCCGTCTTTTTTTAGTATGTCCAGTCTTTCGCTATCGTTTTTGTCAAAACTATTCATCGGTCCTATCCTCCGAATTATCTTCTGCCGTTTCAAACGACGACATCGCCGCCTTGGACAGCTTGCGTTCATACTTCTCTCTGTACGCGCAAATCTCCGAAAACCTGCATTTTTTACAGGCGTCCTTTATTGGCAACGGTTTAACGTATCCGTCGGCTATCTCCCGCGCGCCTCTTGCCGCAAGCCGCTTGGCATAATCTCCGAGCATATCGAAGCCCGATTTGTCAAGATGAACCTCGGGGTTTAATTCGCCCTTAGTATTGGTCTTGTACGGGATTACGGATTTTGCCGCGTCGCTCGCCGCCAAAGAATCTATCTGCGACATAACCTCAAGACTGTTCGACACTTGTCCTTTAAACTTATAACGGCTTGTATTTTCGTCGGTAAAGCCCGCGAATATGGGCAAATAAAACACTCCCGACGGATTAAGCTTAAGGCTCTCCTCAACCGCTTTCATATAGATATAAAGCTGTATTTTCTCACCGTAATATAGCTCGTCAAGCTTTAAATCCGCGCTTTTATAGGTCTTATAATCCACTATCAAAAACTTGTCGTCCAAAATATCCACTCTGTCGATTGTACCCTTGAGATGCACTGTTTTATCGCCTACCGCAAGAGACATCGGCAGAATTCCCGACTCGCCTATCCTTGCCTCGAGCATTACGGGCTTAAAGCTCGAGCGCAGATATATATCGAATAAATCCTCGCAAACGCGCGAGCCCTCCTGCTTGATACGTCTCAGCTGGCGCGCCGTATCCGCTTTTTCAAGCAGAACCTCGAAATTATTTTCCTTTAACGCTATATCGAAATAGGCGTATGCTTTTGCTCTTATATCACGCTTATCCTTTATATCCCCGTCGCGCACCGCAGTAAAAAACTTTTCAAGGATAAAGTGCAAAACAGTTCCGTTTTCAGTACCCTCCGCGTTGCCGTCCTTGCGCTTTTTTAAGGAAAGTATATAGTTGAAATAGTGCGCGTAAGGACAGGTGAAAAAGGTTTCCAGCCTGCTCACGCTGGTGCTATCCGTAAAATAGGAGTCCGACGGAACGGATATTCTTTCGGGCACGTCGAATATCCTGTCAGTACTCAATCTGTCCGTATCCGACATACACTCGTAAGCGGCGCCGTAAACGGAATTATCCTCGAGAGGCGCGCGGTGAGAAACCGCATTTTTCATAACCTCGAAATAACAGCTCTTTGGGGTTGCAAAAAGCCGCGCCGCAAAATTGTTTTTGTCATCTCCCTTGCGCGATAAATTGTCAAAGGATATGTACTCCGTTTGCAACGGCTTTCCGTCTTGCACAAGCATTCCGCCAAGCTCGGCGATTATCGACGACGGGCGCAGCGCGCCCGCGCTTCCCGTTTGAGGATAACTGATTATAAGTCTGCCGTTAGGCTTTTTCATAAGGTCGCAAAGCGCGTATTTATCGGTCATAAGCTTTTGACTTTCGTTAGGAGTTATTTCTATCCCTAACCTTGCAAAATACTCCTCGTCCTTCGGAGACACCACCGCGCCGCCGCCCGATACTCTCGGCAGCTTATCGTTTGTTGCGCCCAATATGTAAATATCCTTGCCGCCCATAAATCTGCTGTCGCCGTCCCCTACGAATACGCAATCCAAAAACGTTGGCACCAACGAGATTTTAAGCGTTCTAAGCATAGATTTAAATATGCTTTCAAATTCCGCAATATCGGTATCTCCGCTGAGAACCTCTTTAATCTCCCCAAGCACGTCGTCGGTCTTTTTATCCACCTGCTCCGCGCATTTCAAATAATACGCGCTGAGCTCGGACAGTTTTTCGACGTGCGCGCGCCAAGCACCTTCGCAGCTTTCGAGAAACGCAAGCGACGCGTTTACATAGTCCGATATCGTTTTTATACTCTTGTCCGTAAAAGGAGACAGTGTATTTATCAAAGCCTCGCGCACACGGTTGGGAATTCTATTTTCATCCGCCGCGCAGGTCTTTCCGCTTACTTTAGTTCTACGGCTTTCGCTTAAAGTGAATTCCTCGCAAAATCTCGAGTAATCGATATTGTATTTAAGCACATAATTTTCAAACAGGAATACGTCGTCCTCTCCGCCCTCAAGAGCAAACGCAAAAAGCGGATTCTTTACAAAGTCGAGCGTTTCTCTTTTTCTGAAGCCGCTCCTTACGCACGCGATGGCGTCCAGTATATATCTGACCTTTGTCTGCTCGGATAGCAACTCCTTTTTATCTATGAAAAACGGAATTCCGTATCTTGCGAAAACCGACTTAATTTCCGCCTCGTAATCGGCGATATCGCTTAAGTAGACCTCTACGTCCTTATATCTGCCGCCCTTTTGAATTTTATCCACAATATCCAATGCGAGAGCAAGACATTCGTCGTGTCTGTCCTTAGCCGCGCGCAAGGTAATCTTGCCGCCGTTTTCGGCAGGCTCGTCCGCAACGCCGTATGAAAAAAGCTGTCTCGACACGGCGTCTATCGGCGGCGACAGAGGCTCGTCGTATTTTTCTGTTTGTACGCGGTCACCGCACACTGACTTTAATTTATTTATTACTCTGTCGGGATATATGCGGCGATTGGGATTGTCGTAGCCGCTTACAAGCCCTATGGTTAACGACATTGCGTGCTTGGACAGCCGCGCTATAATTTCAAGCTCGGGAGCGGAGAACTCATAAATATCGGTGCAATAAAAATGCGTTGTCGCAACACACTCGGGATGAGTGCTTATGTACTCGGCAAGCGCATAAAGACGCGTAGAAGAATCGCTGTGTCTGCCGCTTAAAGCTTCGAGATAGCCGTCGTAAATCGTTATTATGTCCTGAGTTTTGGCTTTAAGCGCGGGAGACATTTTTTGCATACTTTCGCTTAACATCTCGGTAGATATTCCGCTGTTGCGTATAGCAGTAAGCGCGGCGTAGAGCTCGCTTGCAAAGCCCTCCGACATCGCTACCCTGCCGTAATATTTGAATTCCTTATATCTTTCGGCAATTACCTTGCCTATGAGCATTACGGAGCCCTCGGGAGTCAGACATTTTTTTATATCCTTGCCTACAAGCTTATTTGCGAGTCGGGTAAAGGACATAACGTCTATGCCGAAGGAGCTTTCCAATTTTAGCGTAGAAATAACGCCCCGCTCGACGGAAGCGGTAAATCTGTCCGGAGCAATCACGATATTGCTTTCGCCAAGACGCGTTTTAAGCTGCTCCATAACTCCGCGATAAGCTCCGCGGGAGGAATTTGAAATAATCAGTTTCATAAAAAAAGTATAGCATACTCACCGTCTTGTGTCAGCAAATTGCAATACATAACTCCGTTATATTAAAATATAACGGAGTTATGTAAAATCATTTTTAATTTAAAACTAAAATACTCGGTATTTAATTGCGGATATTTATTTTTATGATATAATACTTATATTATGAAAAAGCTAATATTATCTGTATTTATAGTTCTGACGGTCGCTGTGCTGGGCGTAGGTCTTACCGCCTGCAATAGCGCAACGCCTCAGGGACAGCTTTCCGACCTCTTGTTTACTCACAATCACGAGGTTTTCAAGTACGACGTAAAGTGCTACGACGTAAAAACGCAGAAGTTTACGGACGAGAACGGCACCTACACCGCAAGACTGGACGCCTTTAAAAAAGGCTCGTCCGTTTCCTTCGGCTCGCGCACGCTTGAAAACGTAGGCGAAGGCATCCGAGTTACGGGCGAGTTGGTATACGGAGATACTGTTTACAATATGGGTTGCTACTACACTCTGGTATCCGGCACAAGCTATATGGTTCCCGCCTATTCTTTCAAAATAATTAAAGAAAAAGACGTTCAGACTTTTGAAATGCAAGGCAGGTACGAAGGCTCTACCTTCGAGTGCGAGCGTATGATAGGCAAGGAAACGCTTAAAGGCTCAATCAAGCTTTCGGGCACTATATTTGACAACAATCAGATACATCAGATTTTGAGAGCTATCCCCTCCTCCACCTTCTCGGGAGGAATGAACCTTTCCTTTTCTACTCCGATAGCAAGTTTAAATGACTTTACAAGCACAAACCTCACCGCAACGGGAAGCTCGACGGCAATGATTAAAACGGAGTATACCGATACCGTAGAGGCATATAAGGAAAACGGAATAAACTGCTACCGTATTAAACTGACACGCTCCACCGAGGTGAAAGGAATCGGACATACCTTATATTATGCAATAGACGAAATCAAGTATGAGGGTTGGGGAATGAAAAACGTTCTTATTAAAATCGTAGAACCGTTCACCGATGCCGAAAAAAATTCTTTTGAAATGCACTACGACCTTATTAGCGCAGAATTAAGCTGATTATTTACCGCCTGCATATAACCTGCAGGCGGTATTATTTTTATTCATATGACGGACGATATAAAATTTATGCAGCTCGCAATCGAGCTATCAAAGCAAGCCGTAATACACGGCAACGAACCCTTCGGCGCAGTACTCGCTAAAGACGGCGAGGTCGTATTTACCAACGAAAACAGCATTTACACCTCTAATAATCCTACAGCGCACGCCGAAATGGGCTTACTTTCCGCTTTTTGTAAGAAAACGGGAATAACCGACCTAAAGGAATACACCCTGTACTCCAGCTGCGAGCCGTGTTATATGTGTTCGGGCGCGATGGTTTGGTTTAAGCTCGGTCGCCTCGTATACGGAGCTAGCGACAAGGACTTGGCAGGTATATTAAATGAAAACGGCTCCGAATGCAGCGCGGAGGTTTTTGCAGGCTCTGCATTCCACCGCCCCGAGGTAACTGCCGGCGTATTGCGCGACGAGGCAATTAAAGTTCTTGAGGACTATTTTTTAAAACACAATAAAGGCTAATTGTTGCAAGCGACATAAAAAATCCACCCGACTTGCAGGTGGATTTTTTTATGCTTTAAATGATATTTAATCAATAGACGTCGGTTCAAGCGCAGGGGTGTCGTCATAAATTTCCGAATCCACCTCGGATACGGTAGCTTCCTCAAAGGTGTTATCCTGCTCGTAAACAACCGATTCAAATTCCTCCTCGTCTATTTCCTCATCCTCGTCATCTGCTATATCATACGCAATATCATCTCCGTTTGCAGCAGCAAGCTTGGGCATTTTCTTCTTTTGCACTATTATATAAGCTACTGCAAGCGCCGCGCCTAAAGCTATTATCGCGCCGAAGGTCGCAACTAACGCAATATAGGTGGTTTCACTAAATGCCGCAGTCTTGTATACGGAAAACTTGACAACCGCCGTCAGGTCCTCGTGCTCGTCGCTTTCGGCAATCGCAACCATTACATAATCTCCGGCTACCGTAGGAACTCCGGAAAGCTTTTTGGCATATGCTCCGTTATTTTCATAATCGGCTCTTTCGTAGTAGCTGTACGTTATGTTACCGAATGCGGCTTTCGCTATAGGCACGTTATGCGGTTGCCCCTCTGCCCAGCCCTGAATGTTGGGTATTATGTTCCAGAAATTCATTTCCGTTGCAAAAACCTTAAATCTCGTGACGCTTGTAAGCGAAGTATAGTTGTCATTACCCTCAACCATCGCTTCGATTCTGTACCAGCCGGGCTTTGCTTCAGCAAGCTTGTTAATATCCTCGTTGCTGTTAAAGATAATTTCGTTTGTCTTTTCGTCGTATATAACAAACACTGCCTCGCCCCATCTCGGAATGCCGGTAGGCGCGGAAGGCTCCTCACCCACTATCCAACGCTCGATATTGGGAGTCTGAGTCCAATAGTTATTGGAAATTTGGATATGGAATTCAACATACTGCGACATCTGCGTATAATTGTAAATAGGCTTCGACGTATCGCCGTCGACGAAGCCCGCGGATTTTCTTTCTACCACAGCCTTGAGATAGTAGGTCTTGCCGCCCTCGAGCTTTGCAAGCTCCGCCGCAGTAAGTCCCTGTGCCTCGCCTCTTTCGTTGATAATCAGCTTGTCGATAACAATAACGTCGTCAGCCTCGGTTGCTCCGCGCTTGCTTATAATGCTGAACGTAACGGTTTCTCCAAAGTGAGGAACTGCCGTTATAAGGTTAATAGTAGCGTCAAAGCCGTCGTATTTCCAACGTATAATGTTTGGCGAGCTCTCCCAATAGTTACGCGCAACGGCAACCTCAAATCTGATAGCCTCCGATTTTAACGCAGTCCAGTTCTGAGCCTTATCGACGTTAGCAATAAGGTAATACGTGCCGGAATTAAGGCTGTAAAATCTATCAGCTATATTGCTGTCGACCTGACCTTTGCTATCAATAGTAAAGTCCTCTAAACCGTCTACGGGCTTTCTTCCTTCCGCGTCAAAGCTGATTCCGAAGTGCGATACGCCGAACATAGCCGCGCCTTCAATAAGGTTTATGCTCTTATCATAGTCGCGCCATTCCCATTGAATTATTCTCGGAGTAACAGCCCATCTGTTCTCCTCGGGATTTATTGTGAAATTGACGGTAACAATTCCGTCATTATCATTATCGCCTGTTTCCCACACATAATTGTTGTCGTTAAGCGTAAGAGTTATTTCATAAACTCCCGCGTCTTTAAAGTTTCCGTCGGTATGACCTGCGGGATATGTGATAGTAAATATCTTTTTATTAAGCACCTGGTTAGTAGGCACCGTTATTGCGGGCTTGATATTATTGCCGCCTCTGTAAACTCTGTCCGCTATTTCGGGAACCGCAACCGTTGCAGGCTTGATATTCCATTTCAGCTCGAAGTTTTCGCCGAACTCATAGGCCTTATCACCCTTCCATTTATACAGGTCGGGATGTACAAACGTAAACGTAACGGTATATTCTCCAACTTCTACGGCGGCATTTCCCGTCCAGGTATAAAGGCTCAAATCACGGTTGTTTACAAGGTCGTCGTCCTTAGGCTGAACAGACAGCTCGCCGCCCGTATAATACAGTTCGTTTCTGTTTAGGGTGGGAGTATGAATATGTTTATATACTATGACGTCATAAAAGCTGTTGTATCTGTCGTCCATAGACGGATTCGACGCATAGTTTTTCATCTTAGCCATATAGTAGACGGTATACACGCTCGGCGTATTGATATAACGACTCCATATGTCGTGGTCGGCAGCATAGTACTTGTCGTTTTTCATTCTGTACAGATTGTATTCGAGATGAGGCTCCTCATCAAAATACAGCTTTATGTTATCCGTTGTGGTCCAAAACGTCTGACCTAAATTGGCCTGCACATCCGCATACTTAAGAGCATACTCAAATTGCAGCTTGCCTTCGCTCTGAGCAAAAACGTCCGCATAATTGTCAAGGTCAATGAGAGTATCCAAATCTATCTTACGCTTAACGGCGTCCGCTTTACCCGCCTGATTTAAAATATCGTCGTTGGTTATCCTTAAATCTCCGGGAAGCACGCTGAAATTAAATTTGCGTGTAAAGCCCTTGTATTCTGCCTCCGAATTCAAATCGCTTGCCGCAACCGCGTGCTCCGTATTATCCCACCAATGCTTGTGCGTTGTAAGTATAACGTCCTTTACTACAATTTCAAGCTCGTAGTCACCCGCGGGCATAAACTGATTTATATAGTAGCTCCATTCCGAACGCAGTCTGTACTGCCCCGTGATATCCACTCTTACTCCGTCCACGAGACGCGTAAGATAAAACGTCACTATATCGTTGGACTGGTCTTCGGATTCCGGGTCCCAAGCAGGCTTTAAATCAACCGTACGCACTCTGCCGGGAGTTGCTATGCTTTCGATTATTTCCTCGTAGTCATCACCGTTTTTGACTTTAACCTGGTAATCCTCGTTCAAATCCATATCCTCTCTGAGAGCGCCGTCGCCGTGATACAGCCAAGGATATTCGATAGTTGTATATTCACCGAACTTCCAGGACGGAATATTAAATTCCACCTCGGTGCTGTCCGCAATACTCGCGCTGCCGTTTAAAAGCGCGTTATCGTATTCGGCAACATACCAGTACTTAGTCATTGTCGCCTGCTTGCCGTCGGGATTTATCTCGAGATTTATACCGCGGTCGGTCAAGGTAGCGCGTTCCGCCTCTGTATTTGCAAACGTATAACCCTCGCTTGCCGTAAGCACAGCCTTTGCCTCGTATCTGCCGGGAACGTCCGCTTTTGCCGTATACTTACCCTCGTTGATGTATTCAACCGTAAAACCGGTGTTAAGCAACGGACCGCGAAGCTCAATTTCGTGATTAAAAGAGGAGTCCTTTCCGCGATAACGCATTATGGAAATCTTTACATCGGTTTTCTGCTCCAACGTCCAATCAGTCCAGGAAGTATTAGGCGCCTGCGACATTCTCACAACCGAATAGTATTCCTTAAGCACTCCGCCGTCTTTATATTTGTAAATGTAAATCGAACCGTCGCGCAGGTCGGAACCTACGTCCTTAACCGACCAATGCACCACAGACGATTGCGCTATCTGAATTACGGTATCGCCATCCGCCGCAACCGCAACGTCCTGCGTTATTCCGCCGGGCAATGCCAAAGCCACGCCCAACATAATGACCAAAGCCATTATTGCGGCAAACGCTAACACCAAAACTTTTTTCTTACTATAAGACATAGATTCATCAATGCTTATGCCGCGCCGATACGATTAACACATATGAACTCCGCAAAGCATATCCCCTATAAATTATCTAAACACTGTTGTATATTATCAAGTCAAAAACTTTTAATTCTCGCCGACTATTCCTGAAAAACACCCTGTTGACTATCAGCGCGGAAACTACCGTTAACGCCTTAATAAAATACGGTAAAAGCCTACTGAACAGACTACTGCATTTTATAAAATATTTTAAACAGAAATAAAGGTTATGTCAAGGAAATAGCAGACAATAAGAAAATTTGTCATATTTTGGAATTGGTATTTCAAGCGAAAACTACTATTAGAACTACACTTTAACTCTATGATAAATAAGAACATAATTGCCCTATTAAATATCTAATTAAACAGGCATAAATATACCGCTATCTAAAATCAAAACAGGCTCCGAATTTATCGGAGCCCATTTTCTAAACCTTATTTAGCTTAATAGCCCTGCCGCCTGTAAGCGTTATCATCTTAACCGCAGGCAGCGTAAAGTCATTGGCTACTATTATCA
>CAJTNO010000008.1 GCA_910577815.1 uncultured Christensenella sp.
TAAGTCCTACATACTACGAATACGGCGAGTTTATAGAGGACGGCGAACGCACCGATTTAACCGATATAATGCGCGATATAGAAAATGACATAAGTTTTTACGACCTTTCCAAAAAGCACGGCAACCGCTTTATTAGGGTAATGAAATGGGCGAAAGAATACAGACAAGCCTATTTGGAAAACAAGTACAAACGGCAATTCCGCAAAATGCAAGTCTTTTATATTTACGGCTCGGCGGGTTGCGGAAAGACAAGTTACGTTTTCAATAAACACGGCTACGACGACGTTTACAGAACAACAAATTACGAGTTCGGCTGGATAGACGATTACAACGGCGAAAAAATACTATTCCTTGACGAGTTTCGCAGTTCGTTCAAAATATCGGAAATATTGGACTACTTGGACGGGCAACCTATAAGAATACGGGGGCGGCATTTTAACCGCGTGGCTTGCTATGATACGGTTTACATTGTTTCAAATATACCGCTTACAGAGCAATACACCAAAATACAACAGTCCGAGCCTACAACGTGGGCGGCGTTCTTACGACGTATAACGGCTGTATATGATTTCGACATAAGTAAAGATACGCCCGTAAACAAGCATACGGGCAAACTACAAGATAAGGCTATAACCTTAATACCGCTTGACGATGACAGCGAAAGTCCGTTTTAGCGACTCTGCTGGGTGGGTATCTCTTGGGTGGGCATAGAAAAAGCACAAGGCATTTCAACCTTGTGCTTTTTCCTTACCTTTCAGCGATAAAACCCGCATACCCGTTTACGAATATATAGTTCGGGTTCAATCTCTGTCGTTTCTGGTGCGGTCACCGGGACTTGAACCCGGATGTCGTAGACATACGCCCCTCAAACGTACGCGTCTGCCAGTTCCGCCATAACCGCATAAGCAGTATTGACATTATATGATTTTCGCTTTATCTTGTCAAGAAATTTTATCAATAATCCGAAAATATTACTCATTTTTTTACAGCCATAAACATTGCGGATACTGCTTGCATATTTTGGTATATGCGAAATGACAACGACTCATTTGTAATAGCAAGCAATATTGCAAACGACATAGATAAATTGCGACCTCTCGACTGCAACGTTATGGCTATGCTGACAGCTCAGATGCTTGCCGACGGCAAAAGCAAGTGCGAGCTACAGCATATATGCCATTTTATGCAGTTGCTGCTTATTGCCCTTAGAACCTATATGGATTGCTAAAATCTAAAATAAAACACGCCGCTTTTATGCGGCGTGCAAGCTTACTGAAAATTCAGACTTAATCGTTTACAAGCTTATTTTTACGGTCGTTAATTTGCATCAATGCATTGCGCATAGTCTTTTCAACGTCGTTTAACAAATCAAAAGCCAAAACGCGCGCGTCATAGTCCATTTTCTGATAATGCCCTGCCGCTTCGTTTTGCATTTCCTGGGCGGACTCCTGAGCGCGGCGCACTATTTCATTTTGAGATATCAGTTCTTTTGCATCTATCTCGGCTTTATCCATAATCTGCTCCGCATAGGTTGTTGCCTGCGCAATAATATCGTCGCGCTTCTGACAAATTTTATTTGCTTCCTTAAGCGCGTTCGGATAATTTGCGCGTATGCGCGAAAGCAAGTCAAGTACCGTAGACCTGTTTATTACTATATCTGTATTGCTGAACGTAGCCTTTTTGGCTTTGAGAACCTCGCTTTCCAACTCGTTGATGAGCATTTCGATAGTTTCCATAATCAACTCCTTTCAACCTTAAGTATATTTCATTTCCCCAAGCATTTCAACAAATTTTTACATTTATGTCAAATTTATGCTTTTTATGATATTGGCGAATTACTTGCGATCTGCTCTTTATACTCCTCGGTCATAAGCAACGGAATGGTTGCCGCAGGCACACAGGAGTAGTTCTCAACGCGTAATTGCTCGCGTACCGACGTAGAGCTTATATCCGCATAACAGTCGGGCTCGATAAAGACCGTATCATAGCCGTGCTCGCGGTTATACTCCGCCATTGCGTTTTCATACTCGGCGTCGGATTCTCCTCTCAAGCCCCGTACAAGCACTTTAGCTCCGCACTCGGCTGCAACCTCTACGGCGTATTTATCGGAATAAATCGCTTTTGCTCCCTTCTTATCCTTGCATACGCTTTGAACAAGCGCAAGCCTCTGGCTGGGATTAAACGTATAGCTTTTATCGGGATTTACAAGACAAGCCACTATTACCTCGTCAAACATACGCAGCGCTTCGTCAAGCACCGCTTCGTGTCCGCGGGTTATAGGGTCGAAGCTGCCTGCCATAAGCGCAATACTTTTTTTGCTTATGAATTCCGCGGTTACGGAACCCATTTTTTTTGTGCGCTGTTTATATCCGTTATCTGTTACTACGTAAGATTTTTCACTGCCGTGCTCGTATACTATTATTCCCCTGTCGGTGAGCAAACCGTTCTCTATTATTCTATCTATTGCCATTTCACCAAGATTGCTTGCATACGGCGGGTCAAGAAAAATCAAATCATATTTATATCCGTTATATGCGGCGCCGTTTAAAACAGCCGTAAAATCCGAATTGACTATAGAATAATAGCCGTCTATTCCCTTAAGGTTTTCGCGGATAAGCGCAACGCTGTCCTTGCTCTTGTCCGAAAAAGTCACGTGCTCCGCTCCGCGCGAAATGCATTCTATACCAAGCGAGCCGCTGCCCGCAAACAAATCCAGCACGCGCGCATCCGGAACGTCTCTTTGCAGCACATTGAAAAGCGTTTCCTTTATCCTCGAGGTAGTAGGTCGTACGTCCTCGCCCTTAGGCGATAACAGCCTCTTTCCCTTATATCTGCCTGCTATAATTCTCATTTGTCTTCTCCGTAGCTGTTTTTGCGCTCGCCCTCCCGGGTTATTATGCGCTTTTCGGTGACAAGTATATCAAGCGGAATATCAAACGACTCCGTTTCAATACCCTCCGCGCACTGACAGTCAAACGCTATCCCTATCTTCAGGCAATCGTGAGCGGATAAAAATCTGTCGTAATAGCCGCCGCCGTGTCCCACGCGCTTAAGTCCGTCAAACGCGACAAGCGGTATAACGGCTACGTCTATGTCGTCCGTCCTATGCCCGCCTACAGGCTCGAGTATATTCCATTTGTTGCGTTTGAAATTTGTGTAAGGTGAAATAACAATCGCGTCCATATCTCTGCCGTGTACGCGTGGAACGCTTACCGTCCTCTCAAGCATAAGCGCAAGTCCGACGATTTCCTCGGTGTCAGGCTCGGTTTCGGTACCCAAAAATATAAACGCGCTATGCGCCCTGCAAAATTCGCTTAAACCGCTGAGAGCGTCGCATATCGCGCCGCTTGCCCAATCCTTATCCTCCGCACTCATTTCGGCAATCGCCGCTCTCGCTCGCTGCCTCGCTTCCGCTTTCGTCATCGTATATCCTCTCCGCGCGTCCGTGCCAACACGTCATAAGTGTATATTCCACGCTTTTGCGCTGTTTTGCAATTTCGTTTATCCTTTCTCCGTCTGTAAATATCGCCTTTTCGCCTATGCTCGGTAAAAACTCGCCGCAGTCCACTATGCACATATCCATACATACCTTGCCGAGTACACTACACGCTCTGCCGCGTATATAAACCGCCGACGGACTTTCTCTTACCACGCCGTCCGCATATCCGCCCAACACGACCGCGATATTGGTATCCTTGTCCACCTTATATTCGCCGTAGCTTACAAACTCGCCCGCCTTTACCCTGCGCGAGGCGATAACCTCGCTCTCAACGCTCATTGCGCCCTCGTATGCCGATATACCTATGCGCACCATATCGTAGCGGAGTCTGTCATACTTAAAAGAATGGCTTGACGCAAGATGTCTAACGGCATTTGGATACGCCGCTCTCACCTTCTTGCAGGTCTTTTCAAAGCAGGCTATCTGCGCGTTTGAACGCACCCTGAGATGCGAGTAAATACCGCCTACCTTAATTCCTTTATCCTTAAGCTTTACGATAACGTAATCGAGCTGTCTTGCGGAAAATCCCAAACGGTGCATTCCGCTATCCAGCGCAAGGTGCAGTTTAATCTTATCGGGCTTTACCTCGCCTGCGGCAAGCAGTTCTTCTATAGCATTTAACTGCGACGAATCCGCAAGTCCTATAGTCAGCTTATTGTCAATAGCGCGTTTAATCTCGCACGGCGCGCATATCAGCACCAAAACGGGCTTCTTTATGCCGCTTTCTCTCAGCCTTATGCCTTCCTCAAGCGTGGCTACGCCGTAAGCGTCGACTATATCCTCGGTTGCCTTTGCCACCTCGGTTAAACCGTGTCCGTAGGCGTCGGCTTTTACCATAAGCATAAACTTTACGCGCGTGCCCGCGCGCAAGCGTTCTATATTGTTACGTATTCTGTTAAGATTGACGTGTACCTTGAGTTTGATAATCCACCTCGCTAACAAAGTATATGCGGCGAGGAGGGGCAAGGTTACGTATTATCCGCGTTTATAGTAATTTATAAGGCATCCGTCAAGCAAAATCTGCTTTTCCGCTTCTGTAAGAGCGCCTGCCGACAGCTTAATATCTTTACATACTCCGTCGCGCACACGCACAGCGTCGAATTCAGACTCGCCGCCGATTATTACGTCGCGTACGTTTTTGATAATTACTACGTCTCCTATACGGTAATCGGTGTCGGCATCCAGTAACGGAAGCATTCCCCAGTTTATGAGGTTGGAGCGATAACGCTTTGTGGCGTATTCCCGCGCTATATTTGCACAGCCTCCTAAAAATCTCTGACAGCTTGCCGCCTGCTCTCGCGCGGAGCCGTCTCCCGGCTTTACGGCAAATATGCAGGTTCCTACGGTTGTATTGTCACCGCTAAGTCCCACCGACTTTAATACCCCGTCAAGACTGTCCGCGCCGTCGCGCACCGCCTTGCTTCTGCATACGTATTGCGGGTCTTTACGGGAAAGCGCAAATTCGGCAAGCCTTAACGGATTGCTCCTGTAAGAGGACGTTTCCCCCGACGGAATAAGCTCGTCGGTTGTGGTAACGGGGTCGTTTATTACGCTTACAAGCTTTATAGCCAGATTCTCCTTGAGCGGCTGTATAGACGGAATATCTGTGATATTAGGTCCGTATACAAGCTCTACGCTGCTATCCGCTTTTCCGAAGCCGTCGTACACTCTGGAATTATAAACGGACGGTATATATGTAAAATCCTCGAAGCAATCGTCATAATCATAGCCGAGCGCGCTGGTGAGTACTCCGCCGTTTGCCGCGGTAGCCGCTATAGAACGCGCGTCCATAAGAGCGACGGACGCAATCTGTCCGTCCGCGGGCTTGGAGCCCTCGCGCCTTTCGAAGTTGCGCGTGGTATGTCTAATGCTGAGTCCGTTATTGCAGGGTACGTCTCCCGCTCCGAAGCAAGGACCGCAGAAGCAGGGCTTAAGCACCGCGCCGCTTTCAAGCAATACCGACATCGCGCCGTTTTTAGCTATAGCCGCATTCGCGGGCTGCGAGCCGGGATAAATATTTAATGTAAATTCTCCGTTTCCTACGCTCTTGCCCTTCAATATGCTTGCTACGCTCATCAGATTATCATAGGTGCCGCCAGCACAGCCTGCAATTACGCCCTGCGATACGCAAACCTTACCGTCTTTTATCTTATCCGTAAGACGGAAGGATTTGTCCTTTAATCCCAGTAGCTCATTGCCCTTCTTTTCCGCCTCGGACAAAATTTCATAGGGATGCTCTATAACGTCGGCAAGCTTATAGACGTTTGACGGATGGAACGGAAGCGCAATCATAGGCTCAACCTCATCGAGGACTATTTCGATTGCTCCGTCGTATCTCGCTCCGTTTTCGGGTACAAGCGGCTTATAATCGCACTCTCTGCCGTAAACGGATAAATACTTGCGCACCCTCTCGTCTGTACGCCACACCGAGCTGAGGCACGCGCTTTCGGTAGTCATAACGTCTATACCGTTGCGATACTCGACGGAAAGCTTATCTATGCCGTCGCCGATAAATTCAAGTATAGCGTTTTTTACAAATCCGCTTTCAAACACCTTGCCTATCAATGCAAGCGCGACGTCCTGAGGTCCTACGCCCTTACGCACGCTCCCCGTCAAACGTACGGCTATTACGCGCGGATAATCTATATCGTAGGTACGCCCGAGCAGCTGCTTTACAAGCTCGGGACCGCCTTCTCCTATCGCAAGAGTGCCGAGCGCGCCGTATCTTGTATGGCTGTCGCTGCCGAGTATCATCCTTCCTCCGCCTGCAAAGCGCTCGCGCATATAGCTATGTATTACGGCAACGTTTGCGGGAACATATATTCCGCCGTACCTCTTTGCCGCCGACAGTCCGAATACGTGGTCGTCCTCGTTTATGGTTCCGCCAACGGCGCATAGCGAATTGTGGCAGTTTGTAAGCACATAAGGCAGCGGAAATTCCTTAAGTCCGCTTGCTCTTGCAGACTGTATTATACCTACGTAGGTTATATCGTGCGACGCCATTGCGTCAAATTTCAGCTTCAGCTTTTTGTTGCTGTCGGAATAATTGTGCGCAAGCAAAATCGAATTGGCAATAGTGCCGTCGCACGCCTTAATGCCTTTAGCCTCAAGCTGTCCGCAATCCAACAGCTCGCCGTCGCAATAAAATCTCTCTTCATCTATAACTTTTATCATATACTACCCGCCGATTTTAATAAAACGGAGCCGATTTTCAGAAACGGCTCCGTAAAGTAAGCGTTTCCTATTATTTGTCCTTTTTTTTCTTTTTGGGCTGAGTGAACATCTCCACGGTTATATTGGGAATATGCTTTCTCACTTCGGCAAGAAACTCGTCTGTTTTTACAGCCGCTATGTTTACTCTTAGCGCAATCTGCGTATTGACGGGAGCTTTGGACTTGTCGTTTACTATTAAAAACAATTCGCTTGTTTCCATATTCTGCTTAAGCATTACTACCTCGTCATACGCGACCTTATCTGCAAAAAAACCGAGCATAATCAAAAGCCCTTGCTCTTTAAACTTATAAAAGCTGTTGAATATTAGTAATCCGCAGGCGACACCGACAAGCAGCGCCGCTATCATAGATACCACGGGAATTGCAACGGAATTTACAATTATGCCCTTTGCGCCCGCAAGTATAGCGATATCCAAGCCGAGGATTGCAAGAACGCCCGCAAACACAGCTGCAAGGATAACTAACTTTATTGTGCCGAAATTCATTCTTATTTTCATATTTAACTCCAAGTATTGACCTTATTTTTCGCCGCCCTGCGCTTCGTTTTGTAAAGAATCCGCCTGCACGTTCTCAGTCGGGCAAGCTTCTTTATCGCAGCAATCCGTTACGGCTTCACTTAAATTATTATCGGTTTTTACGGTTTCAAACTCATTTGCTTCCTTCTGCGCGGTTGCGGAATTATTCTCAGCGCCGTCCTCCACGGATTTTTTTACACAGCTTGCGCAATCGCCGCTCAGGCAACCGCGGCACTCCTGATTGGAGGAGCGGAAGCCGAATTCCACGGTATTGACGACGGTAGAACCGTCAACGTAAAAGCTGTAGCCCTTTGTCTTGTAATAACCCACAAGCTCGACAGCTCGCAGCAGGAAGTAATAAATAGACGGCAGAACAAGTGCAATAAGTCCTCCGGTAGGAACGGTGAGCACGGAAGCGAGCAGATACACGCAGCTGAACGTAACGAAATACGCCTTAAACAGTCCGCCGAGATTGGATTTTACAAAGGTGAAGGCGCGTGAAAAGCTTGTGAAGATACGCTCCTCGGGATGATGCAGAGTTCTCGGAAGCCATCCGCTGAAAAGCAACGCCCTTAGCGAACAGAACAGAACGATTATCACAAGCATCACGGGCAGAGTAAATATCTTTATCACCGAAAACAATCCGTACGCTATAAATATGCCGAGAACACAGCAGCAGATATCTATAGGAAGCGAAACCAACAGACGTGAAAACGAATATCTACAGCACTTTTTGAAATTGAGCGCCATATTGCTTGCAAACCCGAAGCGCAGGTTTGAAGCCATAAGCTTATTGATTATATCCCCTATCGTATAGTAGGATAAGCCCATAACAAAGCTGTAAATAACATACAGCAGGAGCGCGGTGAACACAAGCCCTGTCATAGCTCCGGGATTGGTTGCAAGCTCCTTTAAGATATTGACAATCTGAGGCACCAATGCAAAAACGGCTACTCTGAAATTTACCGAGCCCGTCCAGACCTCGACAACGGTAGACTGCAAATCTTGTACAAGCGGAAGCACCGCAGTGGTTGCGGTAAACACCTTCCATAGCGGAATGAGAATAGCAACTCCCACCGCCGCGGTGATAATCAGCGAAATGATTATCCAAAGCATAATCTTAAAGACGTAGCCTATATTTGAAAAGAGAATTGTCAGTGCGTTTCTAAATTCCATATAATCTCCGCGGACAAACTATTTTTTTGCCCAGATATCCTTCTTTTTGAGTTCTATATCCATACGCTCGGTACCCGTAACGTCATAAAAGCTGTTATACATAAGCGTGATGTAGTAAGGAATAATTATCGCATATGAAATTGCGTCCAGTACCGTGCGGCACACTATGCCGAGATTGCAGGCGGCGGTAATAATCATAACCGCCTGCAAAGGTATAACAATCACAATTATGGAAAACGCGGTTCTTGACAATCTGCCGCTCATACTGCTCCAGGCAGACTTGAGCGCCGCAGTGCTTTTAAGCCCCGTATGCAGCATAAACGGCGGCCACAGTATGAACCAGGACATCGTGTATATCATACAAATCTCCATAACGCAAAGCGTAAGCACGGAGAAAACGATTGTCATAACGTAGCTTGAAAAGGCTGTAGCCCAAAGATAGTATAAAAGCGTTGCGACAATATTGAAAAATTCAAGACTGATTGCGGCTACAAGCACAAAACGTATAGCCGTAAGCACGTTGTAATTAAGACGCACCTTTACTCTGCGCGGGCTTACGGTAAACTCGCCGATGCGCATATGACGGTCGATAACGCCGAAGGTTATCGCGGCAGAAAGCGCAAGCAGCACCGAGCCTATCAGTCCGATATACCAAAACGAATATGAAACGCTCCACATATACTCGAAAAGACTCGCTATACTTGTGATATTAAGCGTTTTCATATCGAACAGATAGTACATAGAAACCGACGGCGACATCGCAAACGGAATCATAAGAGAAGGTAGCAGATTTATAAGGACAAGATAAACTCCCTTGTCGCCGAAATAACGCCAGGTAGCCTTAAAGCAATCCAGATTTTTAGTGCTGTCCTTTACTCTCATATAACAACTCCGAAACTATCAGTTATCAAACATTGCAAGCTTATCGTTGAGCTTTTCCAGCTTTTCGACGGCGTTTGCAAGCTTTTCCCTTTCATTGTCTACAAGCTTCTGCGGCGCGCGGGATACGAAGGCTTCGTTTGCAAGCAACGCCTTGGTCTTGTCGATAACAGCCTGCGTTTGCGCAATTTCCGCGGAGATGCGCTCCTTTTCCTTTGCGGAATCCACAAGGTCGCCGAGCGGAATAAGGACCTCTGCGTCCCTTGCAACCGCCACGCTCACTCTGCCCTCGATTTCGTCCTTGTTTTTTACAAAGCTTATATCGTTTACGCCCGCAAGCTTTTGGATGTACGGCTTAGCCAAAGCATAAAATTTCTCGTCCTTGGCTATTATAAACGCATTTATTCTCTTGGACGGCGGAACGTTCATTTCATTGCGGATATTACGTATTGCAACTATTACGTCGCGAAGCCCCTCGAAATTTGCCTCGTCGCGTCTGTACACTCTGTGCTTGTTGTAGGTCGGCCAGCTCTGCATCATAAGAATACTGCCCTTAGGCGCAAACTTGGAGTATATCTCCTCTGTGACAAAGGGGATAAACGGATGCAACAGCTTGAGTATCTCGCCGAGAACGTGCGTAAGCATCGCTATAGCGTGCGAGCGCGCCTTGTCGTCGCCGCTGTAAAGCGGAGCCTTGCTCATTTCTATAAACCAATCGCAGAACTCGCTCCACACAAAATCGTACAGCCTTTGCGAAGCCTGTCCTATTTCGTATTTGTTTAGGTTTATTGTAACCTCTTTTACGACGTCGTTAAGACGCGTCAAAATCCATTTATCGAGTCCGTTAAGCCGCGAAGGCATAGACAGGTCGTCGCCCTCTTTTATATTCATTATTACAAAGCGCGACGCATTCCAAAGCTTATTTACGAAATTACGGCAGCTTTCCACCTTAGCCTCGGAAAAACGCGTATCCGAGCCGGGCGCGATGCCCGACGCCAACGAAAAACGCAAGGCGTCCGCGCCGTACTTATCTATGATTTTAAGAGGGTCTATGCCGTTGCCTAGGCTCTTGGACATCTTTCTTCCAAGCTCGTCGCGGACTATGCCGTGTATCAGCACCTCGCTGAACGGAACGTCGCCCATAAACTCTATTCCGCTGAATATCATACGCGCTACCCAGAAGAATATGATATCGTAAGCCGTAACAAGCACGCTGCCGGGATAGAAATAGCCGAGCGCCTTTGTCTTGCGCGGATAACCGAGCGTACTGAAGGGCCACAGCGCGGAGCTGAACCAGGTGTCGAGAACGTCCTCGTCCTGACGCATCTTTCCTCCGCACTTGGGACAGGTATCAACGGGGTTTTTTGATACAATCATCTCGCCGCAATCGCAGTAGTACGCGGGTATGCGGTGTCCCCACCAGAGCTGACGGGAAATGCACCAGTCCTTTATGTTTTCCATCCAGTTGAAATAAGTCTTTTCGAATCTGCGCGGAATAAACTCAATTTTGTTGTCCTTGACAGCCTTTATTGCAGGCTCGGCAAGCGGCTTCATTTTGACAAACCACTGCTTGGATACCAAAGCCTCCACAGTCTCTCCGCAACGGTAGCAGGTGCCTACGTTATGCGCATACGGCTGTATCTTTACCATAAGTCCGAGCGCGGTAAGGTCCTCTACTATCGCTTTTCTTGCGGTCAGTCTGTCCATTCCCTTATACTTACCCGCGTTTTCGTTCATCAGACCGTCCTCGCCGATACAAGCGATAACGGGCAGATTGTGTCTGAGTCCCAGCTCGAAGTCGTTGGGGTCGTGCGCAGGCGTGATTTTAACCGCGCCCGTACCGAAGCCGATTTCGCAATAATCGTCGCCGACAACGGGAATAATTCTGTCGGTAAGCGGCAATCTCACCTGCTTGCCGATATATTTGGACATCTTTTCATCCTTGGGATTGACCGCGACAGCCGTATCTCCGAGCATAGTTTCGGGACGCGTTGTCGCAATTACGATTGCGTCGTCCTCGCCCTCAACGGGATACTTGTAATACCAAAGATTGGACTGCTGCTCCTCATACTCCACCTCCGCGTCGCTGAGCGCGGTATGGCAGTGCGGACACCAGTTGATTATGCGGTCGCCTCTGTAGATAAGACCTTTTTTATAATACTTAGTAAACGCCTCGAGAACCGCGTTGGAGCAGTTTTCGTCCATAGTAAAGGCTTGCTTGGACCAGTCGCAGGAAACGCCGAGCCCTTTTAACTGCTCGACTATTCTTCCGCCGTATTGGTCGTTCCACTCCCAGGCGCGCTTCAAAAATCCGTCGCGACCGATATCGTTTTTGGTAACGCCGTCCTCCTTCATCTTCTCGACGATTTTCACCTCTGTGGCGATTGCGGCGTGGTCCGTTCCCGGAAGCCAAAGCGCCTCATAACCGCTCATCCTTTTGTAACGGATGATAATATCCTGCGTGGTGTCGTCAAGCGCGTGTCCCATATGCAGCTGCCCGGTAATATTGGGCGGAGGCATCATTATCGTAAACGGCTCCTTGTCGGGATTGACGTGAGCCTCGAAGCACTTACCTTTTAACCACTTTTGATAAATGCTCTTTTCAAAAGCGGGATTGTACGTTTTTTCCATTTGTTCCATTTTATCTCCCCGCTACCCTCGGTAGCATAATCAGTCTGTTTATTCGGTCCTTTCGGTCTCCGCAGCGTTTTCGGAGCTATTGAGATTTTCAAGCTGCGTTTCCGCCATAACGTCGCCGTCCTCGGAGAATATTCCGCCCGTCGCGCCGCTCTTTCTCTTTTCAACGGCTTTTATATCGTTTTCCTTTGCGGATTCCGCCGAAGTTGCCTTCATCTCTCCCCGCTCTATAAGCTTGACCTGACGTATAACGTCAAGGAGATACGCTCCCGCGGCGGCATAGGTAAGCGCAATGCCCCAGGCGAGAATGCCCCAGTCCGCATACTGAACGTAATTATGGAAGAAGCCGAGTATAACGCCCACCGAAATAGTAAACGACGAAACCTTGCCCAGCCAGTTGGCTTTGACGGTCGCTCCTTTTTTGAGAACGTACAGGGCGATAAACGTCTGCACAATCTCCTTTGCGAGAATAAGTATCACAAACGCATAGTGTACAAACCAGGGGTTTGACAGCGTTCCGTTTTCAACAAGATTTTTCCCGAGCGGCGTAAGTCCCGTACAGAGCGACAGACACGCAAGCACCGCAATATGCATAAGCTTATCCGCAATGGGGTCAAGCACCATTCCGATACCGCTCTGCATATTGAATTTTCTTGCAATCCAACCGTCAAAGAGGTCGCTGCACGCCGCAAGCAAGAACACTCCGAGCGCTATATAAAACAGCGTGAAGCTGTCCTTCATTCCGCCTATAGCCATAAGCGCAACGAACGCAGGAACGCACAAGATACGAAAATACGTAATGAGGTTGGGAATTGTGAAAAGCTCTTTTGAGTCAATCTGACCGAATTTTACTGACATAAACTCTCCTTTGACGCCTTACGCGTATGTGCGTAAAACATTAGTGATAGTTATTATAACAGATAAGCGAGTAGATGTAAACGGAATTTATCAAAGTAAAATCCGATTTACTGCACATAATAAACGCGACGACAGTATATTGAACTGAAAAGGCGGATAAAACAATGAAATCTTGTCTGATAATCATAAACAAATCGGCGGGAGGAAGCAGCAAGGTATCCTTTGAAAAGGTGGAACGCTGCCTCGGAGACGAATATAATTATACGAGATGCGCAATTCCCGACAATCCCGACCCTAATCCTGAGGGCTACGACGCGGTTGCGGTTTGCGGCGGCGACGGAACGCTCGGCTCGGTGCTGAGTAAAATTTACGATAAGCCGATAGACGTATGGTATTTTCCCGTAGGCACTCTCAACGATAAGGCTAAGGCGGAAAGATATCTGGCGACAAAAACCTCCTGCCCTACCTGCGGCGGAGCGCCCAAGGGCAAGCAGATAGTCATAGGTAAATGCGGCGATATTCAGGACCATATCTTTGCATACGTATTTGCGGCGGGAGCGTTTACTCCAATAGGCTATACGGCTAAGGTGGAAAACAAAAAAAAGCACGGAGTCCTCGCATACATCGGTCAGGTTATGCGCGAATACAAGATTCACCGCATAAACGCGACCATCGATTGCGGCGGGAAAAGCTACAGCGGAGAATTTGCGCTCATTATGTTTGTAAAATCCCCGAGGTGCTTCGGCTTCAACTTTAACAAGGCGTTTGACGAGGAGAGTATGAGCGGACATCTGCTTGCTATACGCTCCCCCAAACACGACGGACTGCTTGGAAAAATCGAAATGTTTGCGCCCTTCTTCCGCGCGTTTTTCCTCGGACTTAAAAAGGAGCGCGACGGAAAAATAATCTTCCGTCAGGCGTACAGCGCGACCGTAACTCACGACGCTGCGGTTCATTACTGCCGCGACGGAGAAAAGCACACTGTGGGCAGCGGCGAGCATAAGATTAAATTTATACGCAGTCTTTGCAATTTCAGCGTAATAGAAAAATTCTGATAATAAAAAAATTCCGCAAATTAAATCCGCCGCTCCGAGCATTCGGAACGGCGGATTATATTATGAGTTTAAGCCTGTAAAACCAATTTTAAAATATCCTCGGGCTTATCGAGAATATAATCCGCGCCGTATTCTTCAAACTCCTCGCGACTGCCGTAGCCCCACATAACCGCGGCGCAATCCACTCCCAATGCGTGCGCGCCTTCTATATCGTAAAGCCTGTCGCCAAGCATAAGCACCTTGCTTACGTCGTCGACCTTAAGATTTTCAAGCACAAGCTCTATTACGTCCGCCTTTGTTTCCTTGCTGGCGTCGCAGGTAGCTCCGCCGATAAAATCGAAATACTCCGTCAGCCCCAGTCCTTCAATCATAAGATGCGTAAATTTCAACGGTTTGGAGGTGGCTATCGCAAGTTTTTTTCCATTAGCCTTCAGTGTCTTAAATACGTCTACAATTCCGTCGTACAGGCGACAATCGCGCCATCCGTCAACCTCGTATTTGCCTCTGTAAAGCGTAATCAGCTGCTCTATCATAGGCATATCGAGCCCTAAAAATTCCTTCATAGATACACGGAAAGGCGGTCCGACCATTTTATCGAACACCTCCGCAGGCGGATGCTTTATGCCTTTACCGTCAAGCGCGTGCTTTATGCAGGATATTATACCGGGCTTGCTGTCCGATACCGTCCCGTCAAGGTCGAACAGAATATAATCGTATGCTTTCATATTAACCTCTCGATTTTGATTATTCTAACCGATTTGACGGATAATGACAAGCGTTTGACCGTCTTCAGACAAATCTTTTAATAACGTCATCCCCTGCAAACAATGCGCTCACGGGTATATCGAGAGCCGTTCTCGCACCCGTTTCACCTTTAGCGGCAAGGTATGCGTTTGCGCGCGCATATGCCATAAGCACAGAGGCGGTAAAATCGGGATTGCTATCGAGCTTCAAAGAAAACTCAACGCGTTGCATTTTGCCGTTCACCTCTCCCGAGCTGAGCACAATACCCGCGTGCGGCATCTCCGAATGATTTTTCCTTAGCTCCTCTAAGCCGACAAAATGCACGGCAGTATCGTAAGGCTCGAAATAGTTGGGCATAGTTTTTATTTTGCTTTCTATAAGCGACTTATCCGCTCCGTCCTCCACAGCCACATAACACTCTCTGCTATGCTTGTCCCTATCGCAAAGCTTTTCTCCGCCGCCGCTTCTCACAAGCTCCAAAGTCTCGGCTTTAGGTACGGTATATTGCTTGGCGTCTATAACTCCGTCTATCCTGCGTATTGCCTCGCTATGCCCCTGCGATACGCCTCTGCCCCAAAAGGTATAAGGCGCGCCGCTCGGAAGTACTCCCGCAAACAGTGCGCGCATAACGGAAAACAGCCCCGGGTCCCAGCCTATGCCTATAAAGCACAAATGCCCGCCGTTTGACGCCGCGCGCGACATATCCGCGTAATATGTACTCATTCTGGCGTGGGTATCGAAGCTGTCCACCGTATTGAAGCTGCGCGCAAGCTTTACGCCCAGCTCGGTTACGTCGTTTGCAGAGCCGGTGCAAATAACCGCAACGTCAATCACACCGTCAAAGCCGAAAATTTCATCCTGTCTGAAAAAAGCTGTTCCATAAGGAGAAACAAGCTCCGCGGGATTTCTGCGCGTAAAAATGCCCGCTATTTCAAAATCCTTGCTACCGACGGCTATTTTCTCGCAGGCTCTGCCGAGATTGCCGTATCCTACTATTGCAATTTTTATCATTTTATAGCTTATTGCGCGATTTCTTAAGATATTACACTTGCAACTTTGATATTTGATTAAGCATAGGATACAGAGGGATAAAATCCTTAAACTTTGACAATAATTTGCGGTATGGATATGGTTAAGCGCGGTGATTTATATTATGCGGATTTAAGCCCCGTCGTAGGAAGCGAGCAAGGCGGAGTGCGTCCTGTGCTTATTGTGCAGAATAACGTAGGCAACAAATACAGCCCTACTATTATTGCGGCGGCGATAACTTCGCAGCTTGATAAAGCCAAGCTGCCCACGCATATAGCATTGCCCGCCAACGAATACGGACTTCCCAAAAACTCCGTCGTACTGCTCGAGCAGATACGCACGCTCGACAAACGCCGCTTAAAAGAAAAGATAGGCGAGCTGCCTATCAATATGATGTCAAGAGTCAACGAAGCGCTTTTGATTTCGTTAGGCTTCTTTGAAACCTGATTTTGAAATATTTAAATATCAAACGCTTTCGCAATCCACGTCGAATAAGCCCGATACGACCGAATTTATAACGCTCCAATCAAAGCCCTTTTGATACAAAAACGCCGTAAGCTTTCTTATCTGAGTTCTATCCTCTATGCGCTTTTGCTTTATATACTTTTCCGCAAAGCTTAGGCATATTTCCCTTTCATATTCATCGCTTAAGGTATCGGTTATGGTATTTTCCACAAGCGACTTATCCACGCCCTTTTCGCTTATAAGCTTGTACGACAGCTTTTTTACGCCGTATTTATTCTTATTGAACATCAAAAAATTGCGCACGTATTCCGCGTCGTCAATATAGCGATAGCCCTTGGCTTTATCTATGGCAAACTCAACCTCGTTTTTATGAAAGCCCTTGGAATACAGCTTTTCCGCGCACTCCTTTTCGGAGCGCTGACACACGGCAAGATATTTCACAAGAGCTTCGTAGGCGTCGTTTGCGCGCTTTTGGTCAAGCGTATATTCCACAGCTCACTCCACTGCGTAAACCCAGCCGAAATCGTCGGCATACTTTCCGCGCTGTATACCGGTAATTCTGTCATACAGCCATTTAGTGACAGCGCCCATTTTTCCGCCGTTTATTATGATATTCTCGCCCTTGTATGAAATTTCGCCCACGGGAGATATTACCGCCGCCGTGCCTGTGCCGAACGCCTCGTCAAGCTTGCCGTCGTGCGCCGCCTTTACTATTTCGTCAATGCCGACCTTACGCTCCTCCACGGCATATCCGTTTGCCTTAAGCACCTTTATTGCGCTGTCGCGCGTAATTCCGCGCAGGATAGAGCCGTCAAGCTCGGGAGTCACAACCGTACCGTCGATTACAAACGCCATATTCATTGCGCCAACCTCGGTGACGTATTTCTTTTCCTCTCCGTCAAGCCAAAGCACCTGGTCGAAGCCCTTCTTTTTAGCCTGCTCGCCCGCAAGCAGAGACGCCGCGTAATTTCCCATACACTTCGCTTCTCCCGTGCCTCCGACCGACGCTCTCGTATAATGGTCCTCTACAATGAGCTTAGTGGGCTGCAAGCCGTTTGCGTAGTAGCTGCCGACGGGCGAAAGTATAATAGTAAGCAAATATTTTTTGCTTGGATGCACTCCTAAAAACGCCTCCGTGCCAAACATAAACGGTCTGATATAAAGCGAGGTTCCTTCAGCGGAAGGTATCCACTCCTTTTCTATCTTTATAAGTTCCTCAAGACCTTTTACGGCTTCCTCCACGTCGAAGGTTGCCATACAAAGACGCTCGGCGCTCTTATTCATTCTTTTAAAGTTGTCGCGCGGACGGAACATAGTCACATTGCCGTTTTCGTCTTTATAAGCCTTTAATCCCTCAAAAATACCCTGTCCGTAGTGCAACGAACAGCACGCGGGGTCAAGCGTAAAATTTTCGTAAGGAATAATTCTCTGCTCCTGCCAGCCGCCCTTACTCTCGTCATACTCCCACACAAGCATATGGTCGGTAAAATATTTACCGAAGCCGAGCTTGGAAAAATCGGGCTTTTGCTTTCTGTTTTCAACGAGTTCGATTTTCATAATATACTCCTAACCGGCATTCTAACCGAATAAATTAAATCTTTCTGTAAACTGTGCCGTCGCGGACAAGCACATTTGCGCGCGCTCCGCTAAGCTCCTTGACGTCGTCTGAAAAAGCTTTTATCAAATCCGTCGGGACGTAAATAGAAGCGATTACATTATCGCCGTATTCTATTTCCTTTATACTGCAAACGGCTTTGCGTATATACTTTTCAATCACCGAAAAATCCGAATATCCCGCGCAAATCTCTATCTCTCCGCACTCTGTATTCTGTGATATTACCGCATTGCCTACAGCCTCCGCCGCTACGCCCGAATATGCGCCTACAAGTCCGCCCGCGCCCAGCTTAATTCCGCCGAAATATCTCGTCACCACTATAGCGGTTCTCACCAAGCCCTGCTTCCTCAGCACATCGAGGATAGGCTGTCCCGCCGTACCTCCGGGCTCTCCGTCGTCGCTGAACCTCGTACAGTTTCCAAGCTCATCGGTGATATATGCGTAGCAGTTATGCGTTGCGTCGGGATAGCGCTTGCGCACCGTCTTTACAAATTCCTCCGCGCCTTCTGCGTCCACCTCGCCCTTGACTGTGGCTATAAAAAGCGAGCGTTTAATCTCGCTTCTTATCTCGTATTCTCCGTCAACATAGCGGTAGGTTTTCACTCTACGCTCACCCTGTAGAAATTCTTTTTGCCCTTTTGCAATACAAATCCATTTGTAAGCTGACTGTCCGTTACGCACGCGAGTATATCCGTAACTTTCTGTCCGTCCACTGATATTCCGCCGCCTGCGATAAGTCTTTTCGCCTCTCCCTTTGAAGGCACCTTGGCAACCTTTACAAGTATGTCCGCAATTTGCGTCATTCCGCCCGGGATGGTATCCTGCGGCATATTTTCACTGTCGCCCGAAAACGCACCCTTTGCCTTTTTAAGCGCGCTATCCGCCTCGCTCTCGCCGTGTACCATTCTCGTAAGCTCGTAGGCAAGTCTTTCCTTTGCCTTGTTCATACGCTCGTCCTTATATCTTGTAAGCTCCTCTATCTCGTCAAGAGGCAGGAACGTAAGATATCTGAACACTCTTTCCACATCATCGTCGGCAATGTTGCGCCAGTATTGGAAGAAATCGTACGGAGAAGTCTTTTGCGCGTCAAGCCACACCGCGCCCTTAGAGGTTTTGCCCATCTTTATGCCTTCCGAGGTCGTAAGCAACGCAAACGTAACGGCATAGGCTTCCTTCTGCTCCTTGCGCCTTATAAGGTCCGCGCCCGCAAGCATATTGGACCACTGGTCATCGCCCCCGCACTGCAAAACACATCCGTATTTTTGGTTGAGCACCAAAAAGTCATAGGCCTGCATTAGCATATAGTTGAATTCCAGGAAGGTCAAGCCCTTCTCCAATCTCTGCTTATAGCATTCCGCCGTAAGCATTCTGTTTACCGAAAAGCTCGAGCCTACCTCGCGCAAAAAACCAACATAATTCAAATCAAGCAGCCAATCGGCGTTGTTTACAAGTATAGCTGCATTCTCGCCCTCGAAGCGTACAAATTTCTGCATTTGCTTTTTAAAGCAATCCACATTGTGCTGTATGGTTTCTTTGGTCATCATCGAGCGCATATCCGTTCTGCCGCTCGGGTCGCCTATCATAGCGGTACCGCCGCCTATAAGTATAATAGGACGGTGTCCCGCATCCTGCAATCGCTTTGCTACTATCATCTGCATAAAATGTCCCACGTGCAGGCTGTCCGCCGTAGGGTCAAAGCCTATATAAAAGGATTGCGAACCGCTGTCAAGAAGCTTTTTAAGCTCCTCCTCGTACACGACCTGCTTCAACAGTCCGCGCTCTTTAAGCTTGTCAATCACGTTTTGCTGCTCCATATAAATCTCCGTTTTAGTTCGTCAAGTAGTAATTTTATAAATTATATCACCAACCCCGCTATTTATCAACAACAATTTTACCCTCCCGCTCACATAAATATTAGCGTTTTTTATTGATTAAAAGTTTTATGTATGCTATTATACTTTAAGATATTTTTTAAGGAGGTTTTCCAATCTGCATCTGCCAAGCATTTGCATTGCGGAAAAAAAGACTATGCAATATTCACGCGAAATCGACGAAATGTGCTGCGTAGCAAAAGGTCCCAACCACGGTCCCGCTCCCATCCCCGAGGAAGGCAAATGGGTTCAGGCTAAGGAAATTAAGGACATCAGCGGCTTCTCGCACGGCATCGGCTGGTGCGCTCCCCAACAGGGCGCGTGCAAACTCAGCCTCAACGTCAAAAACGGCGTCATTCAGGAAGCGCTCGTTGAAACAATCGGCTGCTCCGGTATGACTCACTCCGCGGCAATGGCTGCCGAAATTCTTACCGGCAAGACCATTCTCGAGGCGCTCAACACCGACCTCGTATGCGACGCAATCAACACCGCTATGAGAGAGCTGTTCCTGCAAATCGTGTATGGCAGAACGCAATCCGCTTTCTCCGAGGACGGTCTCGTTATCGGCGCAGGTCTCGAGGACCTCGGCAAAGGTCACAGAAGCCAGGTCGGCACTATGTACTCCACTCTTGAAAAGGGTCCCCGCTATCTCGAAATGGCAGAGGGCTACGTTACCCGTCTTGCTCTTGACAAGAACAACGAAATCATCGGTTACGAATTCTGCCGCCTCGGTCAGTTTATGGACGCAATCAAAAAAGGCGCAGATGCAAACGAGGCTCTCAAGGAAAACACTAAAACCTACGGCAGATTTAAAGCCGAGGACGGCGCGGTCAAATGGATTGACCCCCGTCAGAACTAATGGAGGTGCAAGATGAGCGTATCATTTGAAGGTTATGAAAGAAGAATAGACAAAATCAACAAAGCCTTGAAAGCCAACGGCATCAAGAACCTCGAGGAGGCAAAGCAAATCTGTCTCGATAACGGTATCGACTGCGAGGCTATCGTCAAAGGAGTTCAGCCCATCGCTTTTGAAAACGCGGTATGGGCATACACCGTAGGCTGCGCAATCGCTATCAAAAAGAATTGCGCAAACGCAGCGGACGCGGCAGAGGCTATCGGCGAGGGCTTACAGTGCTTCTGCATCCCAGGCTCAGTTGCCGAGCAGCGTCAGGTCGGTATCGGCCACGGCAACCTTGCGGCAATGCTCTTAAGAGAAAGCACCAAGTGCTTCGCTTTCCTTGCCGGACACGAATCCTTTGCCGCGGCAGAGGGCGCAATCGGTATTGCTAAGACCGCAAACAAGGTCAGACAAACTCCCCTCAAGGTCATACTCAACGGCTTGGGCAAGGACGCGGCATTCATTATTTCCCGCATTAACGGCTTCACCTATGTTCAGACCAAAATGGACTACTTTACAGGCGAGGTTAAGGTTGTTAAAGAAACCCCCTACAGCAACGGCGAGCGTTCTGCCGTAAGAGTTTACGGTGCGGACGACGTTACCGAAGGTGTTGCAATTATGCGCCTTGAGGACGTAGACGTGTCTATTACAGGTAATTCCACCAACCCCACACGCTTCCAGCATCCCGTTGCGGGAACGTACAAAAAATGGTGCGTAGACAACGGCAAAAAGTATTTCTCAGTCGCATCCGGCGGTGGTACGGGACGTACGCTCCACCCCGACAATATGGCGGCAGGTCCCGCGTCCTACGGTATGACGGACACTATGGGCAGAATGCACTCCGACGCGCAGTTCGCAGGCAGCTCCTCTGTTCCCGCACACGTAGAAATGATGGGACTTATCGGAATGGGCAACAATCCTATGGTCGGCGCATCCGTTGCTTGCGCAGTCGCTGTTCAAGAGGCATTGACCAAGTAAAAACCACAATATATAGTAGGTTCGGAGAAATCCGAACCTATTTTTTTTACAACTATATTGTTACCATCGGGTTGAAACGCCTCTCAGTTCAACATTAGTTCAACATAGTTCATCAATGTTGAACTGAGTTTTCAATGCCATTTTTTTATAAAATGTTGAACTGGAAGCACTCAGTTCAACATCATACTTATATTTATGCAAATATAATTGCATAAATATAGCCACCTGCTTTTGACAGGTGGCTATAAATAAAGTATTTATTGCTTTTCGTCCACGACTTCGCATTGTATCAGTCGTATGCTCATAAACCTCTATGGTAATTTTTATATCAGAATGCCCTAATCGAGTTTGAATATATTTTTGCTCTACTCCTATCTCGGCAAGCATACTTGCATGAGTGTGCCGAAGCGAATAGGAATCAAACTCTTTAAAAATTTTTTTGATTATTATAGAAGTATTCTGCATCGTGCGCGGCGCAATAGATGTTGCATTTTTATCTAATACTTACCATGTGCACAATAAACTTGCTTTCATCACTATTTATTCTGTTTACGTTTAAATAAGTTATTGCTTACCTGTAAATTGTAACGCAGCATTGGATATTTTCAAAATTAATATCATCCCGAGAAAGCCCGAAACTTAAGCTCAATCTCATATGAAAGCTACACACACCAAAATATAGCACATAATCTGCAACTTAATTTTATTACTTAGCAGTCATAGAAAAACCTATCTGTAATGTTTCATTTCCATAAATTACAATCAACACAACATCCTTTTCCACCGCACCTTGTCGTAATATATACTCATATCTTTGTGTTTTACTGTTAAGTTTAAATACTTCTTCACTCAACGATTCTCCTCCGTCCACAAATGCAACTACCGTATATCCGCTTTTTAAGGATATTGTTACGTCGTTGTTTGCTGTTCCTGAGTTCTCCACTCCATTCAAGACAAAATTTGGATTAGTTATTGTAACAGTCTTTGTAAACTGCTTGCCATTACGGTCTATAAACAGTAAGGTATATGTTCCTTCCTCCGTCAATATATATTGGTCCCCTACTACCAATATCTTATTTGCTGTTTTTGCTGTATTAGTTATTTTTATTGTCGCATATTGGTCAAATGCATTCCTTATATTGCTTATATGCAACGATGTAACACCACTTAAATTTGTACTCTCTGAAGTAATACTACCGGTCTTCAAGATGCCATTTGCATCATAGTAACTGATATCAGCACTGGTCACATTGCTTGCTACATAATACGCTTCATAAAAATGCTCATTCCCAAATATATTGGTTTCTCGTATATAATACTTTCCGCTTTCCGTTAGCTGAGAATCCACAGTTTTTCCATATGTGATATTTATTACAGACTTATTAGCAGTATCTCTTAGTATAGACTTAACATCAGCATCCAAACTAGGATACTTATCTGTAGCTCTTAATACTCGAATACTGTTACTATAAACAGGATTCGAATTGTATGTAAACTGAAACCCGTTTAAGTACAAACTATTAACTTTAAGGTTAGATTGCAACACCGTCTGCGCATTACTTGTTAAATCTCTGTTCTCAAAATAATAGTTCGCCATTACATATGCATTCATTGCAGATGTCAATGTTTCAGTATTTGTATATGTTTTACCACGATATTGATAATTGCTGCCACTTTGCGTAACAAAGTTTGTTCTT
>CAJTNO010000009.1 GCA_910577815.1 uncultured Christensenella sp.
TATTCTCAAATCCTTATATCCGTATGCCCTCACAGTTGCGGATACCAAATATTCGCCTGCATCTATATATTCCTCGTCATTATCATACTCGACCTCGGCGCCTTGCGGTAGCCCTTCTATCTCGGGAGTGTGAGCCTTTCCGTCATAGATATACTCCGTCCGCTTTATGCGTACTCCGCTCATCTCTTTAAGCTTTTCCCATCTCGCATACAGCTTATATTCTCCGTCTATAAACTTTTCCAAGTTTTCCGAACTAAGCAATTCCTTAATGGTATCAAATGCAATCCGTACGGTTAAATCCTCGTCCGCATACCATCCGTATAGATAATATCCGCTTTTAACAGGCAGCGGAACACTGTCCTCGGTATCGCATATAACGTCAGGCTCGCCGTTATTGAGTATAAATGTGACATCCGTCACAATCTCGGCATTATTATCGCCGTTATCCGCGCCGTCATCCGAGCAAGCGCAAAGTGCAACTGTAAATAGAGTGAAAACTGCAAAAATCCCTGCAAAATAAAAAAGCAGGCGCAAAAACCTACGAACGCTGCAACCGGCAGCGTGTTTAGATAAATTCACAATGACCTCCGTGTAATCTTTTTCTTTCGTAGAATGCAGTATTTATAATACTGCTGTGCTTAACGCGCGTTTAGCGTACTACTTATACTGCCAATTTGCAACTGTTTACAGGAAGTTTATGAATTTTCATCAAAATTATATTTAGAACTTTCCAACAAACGGCATTGTTGTGTTCGGCGTATTCACATTCGAAACTGTTTTTATAACAATAATCCGCCCATTTGGGCGGATTATCTGGTGGAGGTAACAGGGCTCGAACCTGTGACCTCACGGATGTGAACCGTGTGCTCTAACCAACTGAGCCATACCTCCGTATGCCACGCTATGTGGCAATTTTATGACTTGTACATTCTCTTACGAGCCGCTTCCGCCTTCTTTTTGCGCTTTACGCTGGGCTTTTCGTAAGCTTCCTTTTTGCGGAGGTCACCAATGATGCCGTCACGCGCGCACTTTCTTTTGAAGCGACGGATAGCGTTGTCAAGGCTTTCGCTTTCACCGACTTTAACTGTAGACATCTTATTCACCTCCTTTAATCTGAAATCAATAATAAATATTATACATAAAAATAATATAATGTCAATGACTTTAGGTCTGTTTCAGACCAATAAATATATGCCGAGCCGCCGCCTATGTATGATGATACACTTTAAATACCGCGCAACAGGTACGCATTTTGTTAAAGCATAACATCGTATCGTCATATATGGACGACGGCTTACGCATCTTATTATTTCTCGTTCTCCTTATTAAGGAAAACTCTTGTGCGCTCGTTGGTGGAGTTCTCGAATATATCCTGCGGACTGCCCTCCTCGACGATTACTCCGTCGGACATAAACACCACCTTATTAGCCACGTCGCGAGCGAAAGTCATCTCGTGGGTGACAACTATCATAGTAAGACCGCTTTTTGCAAGCTCCTGCATAACGTTAAGCACCTCGCCCGTCATCTGCGGGTCAAGCGCGCTTGTAGGCTCGTCAAACAGAATTACCTCGGGCTGCATACAAAGCGCCCGCGCAATGGCTACGCGCTGCTTCTGTCCGCCGCTGAGCTGCTTCGGCTTTGCCTTTACGTATGCGTCCATACCTACGCTTTTGAGATAGTCAAGCGCAATCTGTTCCGCCTCTGCCTTTTTGATGCGTAAAATCTTACGCAGACCTATGGTGCAGTTGCCGAGTACGGAGTAGTTGTTAAACAGGTTGAATGACTGAAAGACCATTCCCACCTTACGGCGGTATTGCGAAACGTTTTTGGTATTCGTTATATCCTGCCCGTGAAACAGTATTCTACCCGAGGTCGGCTCCTCAAACAGATTGATGCATCTTAAAAGCGTACTCTTTCCGCTGCCCGACGGACCTATAATACAGGTAACGTCGCCCTTGCGCACGGAAAAATCGATATCCTTAAGAACCACGTGTTCCCCAAACGTCTTTCCGAGATGCTCTATGGTTATTATATTGTCATCGGATAAGCTTTGGTTACAGTCTGCCGACTCCACCGTATTTCCCTGTGCCTCGGTCTGCAAACGACCATCTGCATTATTACATTCCGCAGTATCGTTAACTGCAACTTCATTAGTCACTACGTTGTCGCCCGTTCCAATTTCCGATATATCGCCTATCATATCCGTTGTAAGTATTTCGTCAGTCATTGCCTTCACCTCCGCTGTTTGCGGCAACCACGTCTGCGCGGTCGCTCTGCGAACCGAGAATAGTAAAATGCTTCTTTCCGTCCATCTTTTTCTCTATAAAGCGCAAAATCAAACTTATGGAGTAAGTAAGCACAAAGTAAATTATCGCTATAAGCAGATAGGTTGCAAACGTCTGATAGGTTTCCTGCACAATGTCCTTAGCTTGAAAGAACAGCTCCGCAAATCCTATCACGTTAAGCACGGAAGTATCCTTGATATTGATGATAAACTCATTGGTTACGCTCGGCAGAATATTACGCAACGCCTGCGGAATTACAATGTAAAACATAGTTTTACCGTGTCCCATACCGATAGCCTGCGCTCCCTCAAACTGCCCGCGGTCAATGGATATAATGCCGCCTCTTACGATTTCAGCCATATACGCGCCCGTATTTATGGATACGATAAGCAGCGCGCTTCCCGTGACGTCAAGCGTCTGTCCGTCGTTGAGCAGAGCAAAGCCCCAGAAAATTACGAGAGCTTGCACCATCATAGGCGTACCGCGGAATATCTCTATATAAGCCGACAGAATAATATCTCCTATCTTTTTCAACACCTTCAGAAACTTGTTTTTAGGAGTTGGCATAGTGCGATACATACCAATCAGCAAGCCGATTAACAAGCCGATTATCGTGCCGAAAATAGCGACGAGCATTGTATATCCTACGCCTTGAAAAATAAGCGGATAATATTCTTTTAAAATCTTAATCATACTTTGCCTTTAACGATATGCGCAATGTCTGCGCATATCGTTTTATAATCTATTACTCGGTGATGTTTTCACCCGATGAAAGCAATATTGCTTGATTCATCATTGCCTGACGTTCCTCTAATGTGATTTTCGCAAGCGCCGCATTGATTTGCTCCGTAAGCGCGCTTCCCTTTTTGATGCCGACTGCTATTGCGGTATCTGCGTCTGTCGCATTGAAACCGGTGGTGTTGTTTGTCAGACGCACATAAGTGAAATCGGAATTAGAAGCGCAGTTTTCAATAGCGCCCGGCTCTTCGGCAACATATCCGTCAATAGCCTTGGTATTAAGTGCATTTATCAATGCAGGGAAATCAGCCAATGGCTTCTGAACAACTATTCCGTTGGCGGGACCCTGTGCCACAAGCGCACTGTTGTGGAAGGTACCCTGCTGCGCCGCAATTTTCGCTCCGCTTAAGTCCGCCAGTTTTTCAGCGTTGGCATAAGCAGAATCTTTGCGTACGACAACCACAAGATTGCTCTGATAATACGGGTCAGAAAAATCTATTTGCTCCAATCTCTCGGATGTCGGACTCATACCGGCAATAACCATATCTATAGTTCCCGCATTGACGGCGGGGATAAGTCCGTCCCAATCGCTCTTTACAATTACAAGCTCTTTTCCGAGTGCTTCTGCAATACGCTTTGCTACCATAACGTCGTAGCCGTTTGCATAACGTCCGCTCATAGGTTTATAGTTGGTGTTGTAAATTTGCACCGCACCGTTGCTGCTGTCGCTCTGAGTATAATTAAACGGAGAATACGCGCACTCCAAACCGACGTACAGCTTATTCGAGTCCCTTTTATTGCAAGCCGCAAGCGTAACGCAAAGCGCGGTTGCCATACAGAGTACGAGGACGAGAACGATTGCTCTTTTCATAGTGTTTTTCATTGTTGCTACTCCAAAAATTTTATTTAATCGGAGTTGAGTTTGCTAAGCCCGTTACGAATAAAAAAATCCGCAACAAGCGAGATGCAATATTGCGGAAAAAATACACAACAATATCGATAGCTCTCCACTTGCGTGACAGTACGACACATATTTTATGCCGTCCCAGCACAGTCTTGCTTCAGACAGCTTGACTGCACTTCGGTGATTTTCCCTTTACCGTCGCCGCGTTGTCTGACCGCGAGGACTTATCTTGAAAACCACGACCTCTATCCAATTATATGATTATACTATCATATGCAAAACAGGCTGTCAACGATTTTAAACAGCTTATTTTTATTGATTTTTAATCGAATTTTTATGCTTTTAAACTAAAACGCCGTATTATCAGCACATTTTTTCGGAAAGCGGTTTGCCCCCGAGAATATGAATATGCAAATGCTCCACCGACTGACAGGCGTTAGCTCCTTTATTTGACACAAGACGGAAGCCGTCCTTTAAGCCGAGCTCGTCAACCATTCCCGACAGCTTTTTAATACAGGCGGCAAGAGTGCGAGCCTGCGCGTCGGACATCTCCACGATGTTTGCATAATGCTCCTTAGGCAGTAAAAGCAGGTGTATTTCAGCCTGCGGATTTACGTCCTTTATGATGAGCATATCGTCGTCCTCGTAAACCTTTACGGAGGGTATTTCGCCTCTTATAATCCTACAAAAAATACAATTATCCATATTTATCTCCTTATCCGTTGTTTAATCCGACAACCCGTCGCAATACTTGCGTCTGGGAATAATAGTGCGCACCTCGTTGTGTCTGCCGTTTGCGGAATACACCTTGACGTAGTTGGGAGTATGCCCCACCCACAGTCCGTCGCACTGAGTTTCAAAAAGCACCTGCTGCGGCATACCTATCTGCTTGTTGAGGTAATTATCCGCAAGCTCGCGCTTGAGCGCGCTTAGCCGCCGCTGCCTGTCGTCCACAACCTCGGCGGGCAATACGGGCATACGTCCCGCAACGGTACCCTTTCGCGAGGAATACGAAAAAACGTGGATGTCCGAAAAGCCTACCTTTCTTGCGAATTTCATACAGTTTTCAAACATTTCCTCCGTTTCGGTAGGATATCCTACAATTATATCCGTAGTGATTGAGGCTGACGGATAATATCCGCGTATCAGCTTTACAGCCTGAAAATACTGCTCGGTATCATAGTGCCTGTTCATAGCCATAAGCACGCTGTCGTCGCCGCTTTGCAAGGACAGGTGGAAATGCGGACAGAAGTGCTTAAGCTTTTTGGTAGCCTTCAAAAAAGCGTCGTTTACCACGCAAACCTCTAGCGAACCGAGACGAACGCGCAAATCATCGTATTTAGCAAGTTTCTTTAAAAGCTCGGCAAGGCTCAGCCCTATATCCAGTCCGTATGCGGAAAGATTTATGCCTGTGACTACGATTTCTTTAACGGAGCCGCGCACGCCGTCAAGCTCCTTAATTATACTTTCTACCGACCTTGACCTGCTGTGTCCTCTGAGGTACGGGATTATGCAATAATTGCAATAATTGTCGCAGCCGTCCTGAACCTTTATAAAGTGTCGGGTGCGCAAATTATAAACGCCGTCGTTATCTTCGTATTTATCGGAAATATCAAAACGTTTTTCCTCTGCCACGCATTGCGGCATATCCGAACTGTTTACATATTTTGCTACAATCTGTCTTGCAAGCTCGGTCTTTTTGTCCGTACCGGAGATATAAACTACTCCGCTTTTTGCAAACTGAACGAAATTATTCTGAGACGCGCAGCCGCAAACGTAAATCTTTGCGGACGGATTTACCTTTATTATCCTTGAAACCGCCTGACGGGATTTCTTTTCCGCCTCGGCAGTGACGGCGCAGGTATTCAAAATATATATATCGGCAAATTCAAGACCTTCAGCGACCTCGAAGCCCGCTTCGTTGAAAATTGCAAGCATAGCGTCGCCGTCATATTGATTGACCTTGCAGCCGAGCGTAAAAACGGATATTTTAGGCAGCTTGTTATCAGACATAATTTCCCCTTATATGCGCTCAGTCCAGTTCCCCGAGACCGTTAAGAACCAACGCGCAGAATATAATAGATGCAGTTTCCGCGCGAAGTATGCGCCTGCCAAGCGTAACGGAGCTTGCGCCGGCATTTATGATATTCTCCGCCTCGTCGGGCTGAAAGCCTCCCTCGGGACCTACGATAAGCGCGATATGCTTACCCTCGCGCAACGCGTCCGACAGCTTTAGCTTTCTTTCGCCCTCGTAAGCAAAAAGAACGCTGTCGTAATTTTTCAGTTGCGCCGCCATTTCGTCTATGGAGATAAGCTCATCCACTCTGCTAAGATATGCCGAGCCGCATTGCTTTGCCGCTTCCAGCGCGATTTTATTTGCTCTATCAACCGAAAATTTTGTTTCCGCGCAGTTTGCCGACGTAAACGGAATAATTCTGTCAACGCCAAGCTCAACCGCTTTTTGTATCACAAAATCGAGCTTGTTGTTTTTTAACAAGCCCGCGTACAGCGTGATACTGACGCCCTTTTTATCGACAACCTTGCTACAGTCAATAGTCAGCCTTGCATAATCCCTGCCGATTTCTTTGACTGTACAGGTATGCTCCACGCCGTCGTTTGCACATACGACCGCTTTGTATCCCACCTTGTAGCGCAAAACCTTTGTCATATGCAGAAATTCGTCGCCGCGTATCGTTACGGCGCCGTCGGCTATATCGCATCGGGATACAAAAAATCTGCGTATTTCCATATTCAGTCCTGTCTGCGCTCAAGAAGAAGCGCGCGCCAGTCCTCCTGTGCGCATCGCTGTAAAACCTCGTAGCCCTCGCGCCCGTAGCACTCTGCTACCTCGTCCAGTCTGCTGTCGATTATTCCGCTAAGCACAATTTTTCCGCCTGCGCGCAAGTGCTTGCCTATGTCCTTGGATAGGCGCATCAAAATATCCGCGGTTATGTTGGCTATTATAAAATCCGCGGTGCGCTCTCCCGCAATAAGGTCGGCGCATTCGATTTCAGCGTCAACGCAGTTAAGCTCCGCATTCTTTTTTGCAAATTCAACCGCCTGCGCGTCAATATCGCACATATAAACGGATTCAGCACCGCATAGCTTGGCGGCAATACCCAATATTCCGCTGCCGCAGCCTACATCGATAACGTCCTTGCCGTCCACATCAAGCAAATCCAGACACATACGCGTAGTTGCGTGCGAGCCTGTACCGAAAGCCATACCGGGGTCAAGCCGCATAATCCTTTCTCCCTCCGCAGGATTATACTTAATCCAGGTGGGAACAACCGTTATGTTTTTGGTAGGGATTGGCTTATAATACTTTTTCCACTCGTTCTCATAATCGGCGGCGTCTATCTCGTCCTCGATTATTTCGCCGTAGGCAATGCCCCCCGCCTCCTTCATTTCCCCGAGCCGAGCGGCGAGCCGAACAGCAAAGCCGCCGTCATCGATGTCCGCAACAGTGGAAACCTTAACCTCATCGCTTGCAAGCAGAATACTCTCGTCCACGTAATCCCAAATTACGTCGGATTTGACAAGGTCGAAAAAGTCCTGCCTGTCAAGAATAGAAACACCGCCCGCGCCTGCATCGAACATAGCGGATGCAACGAGGTCGGCGTCCCGATGGTTTGTAAAAACCGTTATTGTTTTATATTTCATTATCAGCACTTATCTTTTTGCGTTAAACGCCTTTTGATTGGGAAACTGCTTATCCTCAAAGCTATCGCCTAGCTTTTTCAAAAGCTCCTTCTGCTCGTGGGTAATGGATTTTGGAATTTCGACCACAACCTTAACCTGCATATCGCCCTTATCGTTGGAGCGCAGCTTTTTAACGCCCATATTTTTGACTTTAATAACCGTTCCGCTCTGCGTGCCTTCGGGGATTTTAATGTCGTAATCGCCGTACAAGGTCGGGATAGTCATAGTGCATCCGAGCGTAGCGTCCACAAAGCTCAATGGCAAATCCATAAGGATGTCCGCGCCGTTGCGCTTAAACAGCTTATGCGGAGCAATGCTTACCTCTATGACAAGACTGCCCTTTTCGCCTCCGTTTACGCCGTTGTGTCCCTCACCCTGATATGTAATACGCTGTCCTGCGTCTATACCTGCGGGAATATTGACCTTGATTTCGCGCGCCTGCTCTTTACGTCCGTGACCTGCGCACAGCGGACATTTTTCGGTAATAATTCTACCCGCGCCCTTACAGGACGGGCAAACGCCCTCGGTATTGATAGTGCCAAACGGAGTACGCTGAGATTGAGTAACCTTTCCTCTGCCGTTGCACTGCGGACAGACCTTAAAGGCCTTACCGTCTTTAGCGCCCGTACCCGCGCAATGTGGACAGTTTTCCACACGCTTTATAGTGACTAACTTCTGAACGCCGAACACCGCTTCCTCAAAGGTAAGGCTGATATTTTTGAAAATATCCTGCCCTCTGTGCGGAGCGTTAGGATTTTTAGCACGCGCCGAACCGCCTCCGCCAAAGCCGTTGAAAATGGTAGAAAAGATGTCGTCCACGTCAAAGCCGAAGCCGCCTGCTCCGCCCGCGCCGCCGAAGCCCGCGCCGGGCTGAGGACCGTTTTCATCTCCGTACGTATCGTATACCTTGCGCTTCTGGTCGTCTGACAGCACCTCGTAGGCGTGATTCACTTCCTTAAACTTTACCTCGGCTTCTTTCTTCTCCGCGTCGCTTGCGTTTGTAAACATATCGGGATGATACTTCTTTGCAAGCTTGCGGTAGGCGGATTTAATCTCGTCTGCGGTAGCCGTCTTTTTAATGCCTAAAATATCGTAATAATTCTTTGCCATAATACCGTATCCTGTTAAGATTGCGTTATTCCCTAAGAATGTCTAAGCGCAACAAAATTTTCGTTGCGCTGACATTTAATTTACTTATCCGACATAATCGGAAAACATATTAGTCTATAGTGCCGTCCACGCCGCTGTCGTCGCCGCCGGAGACGTTTACGCTATCGGGGTCGATACCCGCGTTTCTCATTGTCTCCGCCATAACATCGGGGTTCTGCTGATAGAACTTGGTGATAATCGGGTCGCTTACAGTGGTCATATTCTCGATAATACCTCTGATAGCCTCCTCGGTCTCGGCAGTTTCAAAGTCCTTGCGAGCGGTTTCAACCGCCTCCTTGAGCGTGTCCTTATCCGCATCCTCAATCTTATCGCCGTTTTCGCTTACGAACTTATCCATAGCAAGGATGAGCTGCTCCGCGTCGTTCTTGGCGTCGATAAGAGCCTTGCGCTTCATATCCTCCTCGGCATACTTTTCTGCGTCCTTAACCGCGGCGTTGATGTCGTCCTCGGTGAGGTTGGAGGATGCGGTAATTGTAATGGACTGCGACTTGTTGGTTGCCTTATCCATAGCTCTTACGGATACGATACCGTTTGCGTCGATATCGAAGGTAACCTCAATCTGCGGTATGCCGCGGGGAGCGGGAGCTATACCGACAAGCTCGAATCTTCCGAGAGTCTTGTTGTCGCGTGCAAACTGTCTTTCACCCTGCAAGACGTGGATATCGACAGCGGTCTGATTATCCGCCGCGGTGCTGAACACCTGCGATTTGCTTGTAGGAATAGTTGTATTTCTCTCTATGAGCTTAGTGCATACGCCGCCGAGAGTCTCGATGCCGAGGGACAGCGGAGTGACGTCGAGAAGGAGCATATCCTTAACCTCGCCCGCAAGAACGCCGCCCTGAATTGCCGCGCCGAGAGCAACGCACTCGTCGGGGTTAATTCCCTTATAAGGCTCCTTGCCTGTAACCTTCTTAACCGCGTCGTAAACTGCGGGGATACGCGTAGAACCGCCGACCAGAATGACCTTTGCAATCTGACTGTAGGTAAGACCCGCGTCGGTAAGGGACTGCTGCATCGGCTGAAGCGTAGCCTTTACGAGGTCCTCGGTGAGAGCGTCGAACTTAGCTCTTGTAATATCCATTTCGAGGTGCATAGGCACGCCGTTGTTCATAGCGATGAACGGAAGCGAAATCTTAGCCTTGGTTACGCCCGAAAGGTCAATCTTGGCTTTTTCGGAAGCCTCCTTGATACGCTGCATAGCCATCTTATCTTTTACGAGGTCAACGCCCGTGGAAGCCTTGTATTCCTCGACAACCCAGTCCATAATGCGCTTATCGAAGTCGTCGCCGCCCAAACGGTTGTTACCCGCGGTTGCAAGAACCTCGAACACTCCGTCTCCGAGCTCGAGTATGGACACGTCGAACGTACCGCCGCCGAGGTCGAATATAAGCACCTTCTGAGCTTTGTTGTCGTCCTTGTCGATGCCGTAAGCAAGCGAAGCCGCGGTAGGCTCGTTGATTATACGCTTAACTTCGAGACCTGCGATTTTACCCGCGTCCTTGGTAGCCTGACGCTGTGAGTCCGTAAAATAAGCGGGAACGGTGATAACCGCTTCGGTGACCTTCTCGCCGAGATACTTTTCCGCGTCGTTCTTGAGCTTTGTAAGTATCATTGCCGAAATTTCCTGAGGAGTATAGTCCTTATCGCCGATTTTCACCTTGTAATTAGAACCCATCTCTCTCTTTATGGAGCTGACCGTGCTTTCGGGATTGGCAACAGCCTGACGCTTTGCGATTTCACCGACAAGTCTTTCGCCCTCTTTGGTGAACGCAACAACCGACGGCGTAGTTCTGCTGCCTTCGGCGTTAGGGATGACGACCGCTTCGCCGCCCTCCATAACTGCAACGCACGAGTTGGTAGTACCCAAGTCGATTCCGATTATTTTACCCATAACTTATTCTCCTTTTTCCGTTTTCGGAAAGAAAATTATTTTTATTTTTCAGGCTTTCGCCCATATATAACTACGCTTTCGCGTTATTATCTCAGTAACCTATTTTTACGCTTGCGGGTCTTAAAAGCTTTCCGTTAAGCGTATATCCCTTTGCAAGCACCTCTACAACCTTGCCCTGCCTGCTCGCGCACTTTACGCGGTCAACCGCGCTCATCATTCTGGCGTCGAAATCGGCGTCGTCGGTATCAACCATAGCAAGCCCGAAGCTTTCGAGAATATCCAGTATCTGGTCCTCCATCATATTAAAGCCCGTAAGCGCGGCTTCGTCGTGAAGGTATTTTCTTGCAAGGTCGCAGTTGTCGAGCACGGTGAGAAATTTCTCGATAACCATAGACTCTCCGAGCTGCTTCATATCCTCCGACAGCGACGAGTTGCGCCTTCGGTAATTATCGAAATCCGCCTGAAGTCTCTGCATAAGGGAGGAACAAGAATTAAGCTCCGCGATTTTGGTACCGAGCTTATACTCGAGAGCGGAAATATAATCCTCGTCGGTCATACCCTCTCTTGTAATTCCCAATTCGAACTCCATATCAAGCCCTGCGCTTTGGTCGGACTTTTGTGTGTTCCTCTTGGTTTCTTCCTTCTTATTGCTCATTTCAAACCTCGCCTTCGGGTTGGTCTATAACAGCGGAGAGCGTCTTTTTCATATAATCCAGCACTCCGATAACCTTTTTGTAATCCATACGCTCGGGACCTATAACCCCCGCCTGCCCCATAACGTCGTCGCCGACCTTGTAGGACGCGGTAATTATCGCACATTTATCCACTCCGCTGTCCTCCTTGCCTATGCGCACGGAGAACTCGATGCTCGTATCCTCGTCCGTAAGCAGGTCGGACATACTGCTCTTGTCGGATATGACCGATAAAAAGTTTTTGGCGTCCTCGATGTTGTTGTACTCGGGATAATCGAGCATTTTGAGCGCGCCTTCTACAAATACGTTGTTGTCGCTATGCTCGTTGACGTATATCCTGAGTATGCCGAGAACCTCGTCGAATATATCCTTATAGCCCTGTATCTCAACGTCAATCTCGTCAAGGCTGAAGCGCTCCATATCCTCCACGCGCCGTCCCGAAAATACCTTGTTGAGCAGTTCGCTCGCACTGTCTATATACGCGTTTTTGATGTTCTGTCTTACGTCTATCGCCTTATCCGCTATAACGCCCTTGTTGGTTATTATAAGCACAAGCGCCTTATTGCCCTTAAGCGGCACAAGCTTGACTTCCTCAATCTCGACGTTCACCAACGATTTTTCAATGAAGAACGTGGTATAATTGGTCATATCGCTTATGATTTTAGCCGCTTCCTTGGAGATATTCTCCACGTGACCGAGCTTGTGCATAAACTTATCTCTTATAAGGGCGGTTTCGGTATCCGTCAGCATATTGCCGCCCTCGGCGTCTATGCTCTCCACGTAAAACCTGTATGCGTCCTTAAGCGGAATTCTACCCGCCGAGGTATGCGGCTGTTCGATATAACCGAGCGCCTCGAGCGCGCTAAGCTCCGAGCGCACCGTTGCCGAGCTGACCTCCGGCAAATACTGGCTCTGTATGTCGGAGCTTGACACTGGCTGTCCGGTCGTGATGTACAAATCCACCAACGCGTGGAGTATCCTTTTTTTTCTTTCGGATAATTCCTTTGACATAACCGCTCCTTAAAAAGTTTAGCACTCTTTTATACTGACTGCTAACAGTATATTTTTTATTCTGCCAAAAGTCAAATGTTTTAGACCACTTTTTTTAAAATAGCATAAAAAAATATTTACGTATGATTTTCGCTTAATTTTAAAGTACTATAATGTATAGTATATTAAATATTATAAGTAATATACAAAACCCGAAAAGCGCGCAAAAAAAGCCGCCCTGTTTCGGGCGGCATATAAGTGTCTTTTTATTATTGCTCGCGGATTATATCCGTCTGCGCATAGCTCTTTACCTGAGCGATAAGCGCGTTGGCGTCCTCAAAGCTATTCTGCTCTATTCCCTTATGCACGTAGGTTTTACGTCTGAGCATAAAGAAGAATTTTCCGTTTTCCGCTTCTATGGAGTAATCGCCAACAAGCACGTGAGTCTGAAAGCGCGGGATAGCGCGTTTACAGTATTCCAGCGCACTGTAGTTGCTTGATTCGTAAATAATCTTATTTTGCGGATTATACAGCGTATAATAATATTCTGTGCTTCCGTCGGGCTTGTCTGCGTGTTCTATAACATACTTGCCGTAAATAACCGAAAGGTCAAAGCCCTCCTGCTTCTGCGGCTCCTTACGCTCGTTCTTAGGCGTTTTAAGCGCGAGGAAAGGCGGAACAACCTTTTTGACGATAACCGCTTTTTTCTTTTTCTTGGATTTTGCGTTAAGCTCAGCCTGATATTCCTCAAGTCTCTTTGCAAGCTCGGGCGACGGAGTACCCTCGTAATAGCAGGCGTCCTCAGGGTCGTAATAAACGCCCTCGTATTCGCCGTCGTATCTCGACCAGTTCTCTTCCTTCTTGACGGGAGTAAGCTCCTCTACGGGAACGGGAGTGGGCTCCGGCTCTTTTTTCTGTTCGGGAGCGGGTTCGGGAGCAGGCTCCGCGACCGGTTCCTCTGCTTTTACGGGTTCGTCTGCAATAGGCTCTGCCGTAGGCTCCTCTTGCTCGACGACGGGCTCGGGAGCAGGTTCGGGCAAGGGTTCTTCCACAGGCGTCGCAACAGGCTCCTGCACAGGCTCGGGCTGAGGCTCGGCGGGCGCCGCTACAGGCACCTCTACGGGAATTTCCTTGCGCTCTCGCACAACCACTATATGCTGCTCGTCAAGCAGCTCCTGTCTGACTCTTTTATTGGAAATAAGCTTTTCGCGCATCTCGGCAAGCTGCTGATTGAGTCTGAGCTCCTCACCGCTTACGCCGTATTCGGCAAAAAACTCGTCCTCCTGCTTATCCTCCAGCTCGTCCTTATGCTCCTTTACAGCCTTAAGTATGTTCACCACGACTACGCCGATAACCGCTATCGCCGCAATCAAAATAAATACAAGTACGATAGCCGCCGCTGCGCCGTCAACAGCTCCCAGTTTTAAGCAAGCCAAATTTCTCATATTCCACCCCTTCACCTACAAGGTCACAATTATTTTAGCACATTAAATAATCAAGCGCAATGCTTTTTTTATACCAATGCGGCAAGCGCGCATACAACCACGGACAGTGCGGCGGCGGAAACCGCTCCTACCACCCTTGTCCTGCGTTGCACAAACACATATCTTGATATAAATATCATAATCAACAAATATAAAATTATGCTTGCTATGCTTGCGGAAACGGGAACGGAGGCAAACGGAAGTCCGCCCGCAGCGGTTACGTACAGCTTAAAAGGATACACGATAAACCGCATAATTCCCGCAATTCCGCCGACGGTAGTAATCAGCGAAACAATAGTCAGAATTATAAGGGCGGCATACATAAACATAACGTACGGAAGAACGAAAAAGTTGGATATAACAAACAATGTGGGAATTCTGCCGAAGAAATAACCGACGAGCGGCAAGGTTGCGATATTTGTAGAAAAAGACAGAGCGCAAACCGTCGCAAGCTTCTTACCTATTTCACGCTTGGGACTGATTTTCCTTACAACCTTCATACCTGCACGCTCGAAAGGCTTGTAAAACATAAAAATTCCGAGAACGGATACAAACGACAGCAAAAATCCGACCTCCATAACGGCGGTAGGTCTGAAAAGCATAATCAAAATTGCGGCAAGAGAAAGCGATGACAGACTGTCCTTTTTAAGCCCGAAAGCGGAAGCAAACATCAAAACCGCCGTCATAATCACGGCTCTTAAGGACGAAGCGGTAAACGAACACAGCATAGAATACAAAAATGTCAACACCGTAACTATGACAAACGAAATCTTTGAATTTACTTTTATTTTTCGCAGAATAAAATACAACGCCGCCGCAAGCGCGGTAATATGCAAGCCGCTTACTGCAAGAACGTGAGCAAGACCGCTCGCCGCTATATTTTCGTATGCTCCGTCGTCAATCGCGCCCTTATCGCCAAGCAAAAGTGCCTGACAGATTCCAGCCGTGTACGAGTCGTTGTTTACATACAACAGTTTCTTTATTGTCATCTGAATGTTGAGCGGAAAAGCGGGCTTTCCCTCGCTCAGCTTAACCACGCTGTCCGCATTTGCGAAATACCCTATTTTCTTTGCGCGGTTCGATACGTAATAGCTGTCAAATTTCTTATGCGGATTACTTGCAAGCTTACCCGACAGTCTTACAACGTCGCCCGCGTTGAAATCAGGCTCAAGCTCACCGTAAATATACACGAACGCCTTATACTTCAAAATTTTTCCGTCGCAGCTTATATCGGAAACATAAAATTTTGTTCTGCCGTTTTCAACAATTATTTCACTTGCAACCGTAGCGGTAAACTCGCCGTTATAGTCTTTTATACAGTTCGCGTCGTAAACGGCATTGGACGCGGTTATTCCCGTCAAACCCACAAGCAGAGCAAGCGGAATATAAAAATATTTTCTCACTCTTTTAACGAATGAGAAAATCAAAACAAACAAAAAGGCGAGCGCGCACAGACACACAATCAACGCAACGTGCGTGCCATATAACGCTTCGCCTATGACAATGCCCAAAGCCAGAGCAACCGCAAAAATAACGAGTGGACGGTAGTTGAATATGCGCTTGCCTCTAATAGTCATAACCTCTCGTTATCCCGAATTTTCAAACGGAATAATTAAATCTTTAGTAAATACGCAATTATTTTCTTCCGGTAATTAAAACGTCCACGCCGAGACCGAGCAGATTTTCCGCAATCCTGTCGCCTATTTTCACGTTTTCGTCGGCAACAAGCTTACCTATTTCCGCAATCACGTCAAAGATACGCTCCTTAGGCACGGAATCCGACGTTTTGACGGAGGCGACTCCGCCGCCCGAAATATTGACCAAGGTAGTAATAGAGCGCTTAGGAGCGGTAAATTCATCCCTTCCGTACTTATCGCCGCGCTTGCAGGTATTTCCCGCAACCTTTATCTCGTCTCCCTCCTGCTCAACGGTAAGAGGACATCCCATAGGACACATTATACAAATGGTATTCATTTTTTCAACCTCACAACCACGTCGCCGCTTATGCGGGATTTATCAAGCTCCACGCTGCCCATTTCGCCGGGAGCAAGCACCATAAACTTTTTAGACAAAATCTGCTCCTCGCCGCACTCCGCAACAAGCTTACAGTTTCTGTAAACGTCGCCTACGCGGAAGAAAACGCGCACCTTTCCCTCGCCCTTGCTTATTCTCTGCGGAAGCGCGTAGCGTACGCCGTCCGTCGCCGTTACATTTACATACTCGGCAGTGTCGGCATATTTGCCAAGCGCATATTCCGCGGCGGAATTACCGGCAATCTCAGCCTCCTCGGACACATTATCCACAAGGTCGTGGACGTGCAGAACGTTGCCGCAGGAAAAAACTCCGTCAAACGACGTCATACGCTTCTCGTCTACGACCGCGCCTTGCGTAACTCTGCTCATTTCCACGTCAAGTCCGCTAAGCAAATCGTTTTCGGGTATAAGTCCCACCGACAGCAAAAGCGTGTCGCAGGCAATGTACTCCTCCTGCTCGAGTATAGGCTTTCTGTCCTCTCCTACGGGGGCGTAATACAAGCCCGTAAGACGCGGATACCCCTCCACACGCGTTATAGTATGCGAGTATTTAATGGGTATGCCGTAATCGTCAAGACACTGTACTATATTTCTCTTAAGACCGCTCGAATACGGCATAAGCTCAAGCACAAGCTTCACGCTTGCGCCCTCGGTAGTCATACGGCGCGCCATAATAAGTCCTATATCTCCGCTGCCGAGGATGACAACGTCCTTACCTACAAGGTAGCCGTCCACGTTGCAAATTTTCTGCGCCATACCCGCGGTATATATGCCTGCGGGACGGCTTCCGGCAAGCGCGATAGCTCCTGCCGTGCGCTCTCTGCAGCCCATAGCCAGCACAATCGCTCCGGCATTTATCTTGCAAAGACCGTATTCGGGAGAAAGCGCGGTAACGGTTTTATTCTTATCCAAGGACAGAACCATACATTCGAGCATAACGGTTATATCCTTTTTCTCAACCTTTTTACGGAATTTGTCCGCATATTCGGGACCTGTCATTTCCTCTCCGAAATAATGCAGACCAAATCCCTGGTGAATGCACTGATTGAGTATTCCTCCAAGCCTCACGTCGCGCTCGAGAATAACGGTTTTCGCTCCCGCCTTTTGCGCGGCGAGAGCCGCCGCCATACCTGCGGGACCGCCGCCTATTACCGCAACGTCAAAGTCAAGCGTACGCATTTACTCCACCTCCTTGACCTTGTACTGCGCGATAGCCGCGCCGCCGCCCTTTTTCACTTCGTTGAGCGGAATATTAAGCTCGCGTGAAATTATCTCCATAACCTTAGGACCGCAGAAGCCGCCCTGACATCTGCCCATACCCGCGCGGGTGCGACGCTTCACGGCGTCAACCGTAGTTGCAGGCAACGGCGAATGGATAGCGGCGACTATTTCCGCCTCGGTTATCTTTTCGCAACGGCAGACTATTCTTCCCCAAGCCTGATTTTTGGCAATGAGCTTGTCAAGATCCTTTTCGCTGAGATTTTCAAGTCGCTTATGCTTGCGCATAACCGTTACAACCTTTTCCTTTTTGATTAAGCCGAATTTTTCGACAACCATCTGCTCGATATACTCCGCAATAGCGGGCGCGGACGTAAGTCCGGGTGAGCAGATACCAATCGCCATAATGAAATCATCCAAAATTTCCGACTGCTTAACGACAAAATCGTGACCGATAAGCGTACGCAGACCGCCGTAAACTCTTATGCACTTGTTAAACGCGTAGGACTTGTAAGAGCCCGGCACGCTTCTGCGTATCTCGTCAAGGCTTGCAAGCGAGGTCGCCGTATCGTCCGAGCTTGTGCTGTCCACAGCGGTAGGTCCGTAAATTACGTTTCCGTCTGCGGTAGGAGCAACCAAAATACCCTTGCCCGCTTCCGTGGGCAGAGGGAATATAACGGTATTTATATTTTTGCGTTCTGTATTGTCTATTACAAAATAATCGCCGCGGCGGAAGGTCGTTTCATAATGCTCCGCGCCCGCAAGGTCGTTTATATCCGCGCCGTGCGCTCCCGCGCAGTTGATGACGCACCTGCATTCAAACTTCCCGTTTGTAGTAGTCACCTTATAACCGTACTCGGATTTTTCTATGCCGATAACCTCTGTATCCAGCTTTATTTTGGCACCGTTTGTCACCGCTCTGTCGGCGTATGCTATGCACAGCTGATAGGGCGACACAATGCCCGCGCTCGGCGCATAAAGCGCGTATACAACCTCATCGGAAATATTCGGCTCCATTTTAAGAATAGTCTCGCGGTCGATAAGCTGAATAAGCACCCCGTTATCCTTCGCCTTATGCGCAAGCTTTTCAAGCTGATAAAGCTGATTGTACCTTGCAACGACAATGGAGCCGCACTTGAGATGCGGAACGTCCAAATCCTCCACGTCCTGCCACATCAGCTCGTTTCCGCGCACGTTAAAACGCGCCTTTAGCGTATTAGGCTCGCAATCGTAGCCCGCGTGTACAATTCCGCTGTTCGCGCGCGTGGTAAAAGAGGCAACGTCGTCCTCCTTTTCAAGCAACAGCGCGCGCATAGAGTACGTAGCCAATCTGTCAAGCACCGCAGTGCCTATGACTCCGCCTCCGATGACAATGCAATCGTATTTCATAAATCTCTCCGCAAATAATACGTAAACCCCGATATTTCACGGGGTCGGTTGTATTTATTTGTTAAATTTCTTTTTGTACTCCGCTATGTTTTCCTTGATAATAAGCTCCGCGTGTTCTCTGCCTTTTACCTGAAAAACCGTAGTCTGCTTTCCCTCAAGCTGTTTATAAACGCGGAAGAAATGCGACATTTCCTCCATTATGTGGCTGGGAAGCTCCTCAATCTCCTTATACACGTTCCAGGTGGGGTCCTTAAACGGAATAGCGATAATTTTATAGTCCATCTCGTTGCTGTCCTGCATCATCATAACGCCTATGGGATAGCATCTTACAAGCGTAAGCGGAACGATAGGCTCCGAGCAAAGCACGAGGACGTCAAGAGGGTCGTTGTCCTCCGAATACGTAAGCGGAATAAATCCGTAGTTGGCGGGATAGTGAGTGGACGTATAAAGCACTCTGTCTAAAATAAGAGTACCCGTTTCCTTATCAAGCTCGTACTTATTTTTGCTTCCTTTAGAAATTTCGATAACTGCAAGGAAATCCGTGGTAGTGATACGCGACGGGTCTACGTCGTGCCAAATGCAGCTCATATCCTCTCCTAAGCCCCCAAAAAAATTTTTGATTATGCATATATTATAAGATTATAAACCGCTTTTTGTCAATAACGATAACGCCCTAAAATAAATTATCTTTAAAATGCCTTTTGCAGTCCGAATTTCATCGCATACAACTTAATTAAGAATATTACTGAATATCCGAAATTCCGACAAGACAAAAGCGGCGCAACGGCGCCGCTTTTCATTAGTATATAAAATCTTTACCTTTTGTGCTTTTGCCTTTTCTTTTGCAAAAACTTAAATAACTTATTTCCTATACATTATAAACTATTATTTATACATTGTCAAGAAGGTCTTAAAGCATTGCACCGTCTCGCCTATCGACGATATATCTACGCTCTCGTTGGAGGCGTGCATTCCGTCAAGCTGTTCCATACTGAGCTTACAGGGCGTGCACCGTATAGCGGTAACGGCTATTTCCTGCATAATTCGGCAGTCGGTGCCGCCAAACATCAGATAAGGCACAACCGCCACGTCGGGATAGGTCTGCTGAATCGCCTTTGCAAAGGTCTTATAGCCGTCGCTGTTAAGGTCCACCATAGGCGAAGCCTCGCGACATTTGGTCACTTCCATTTCGCAATCGAATTTCTTTGCAATCCTGCGCAGCTTTTTAAAGCATTTTTCGCTGCTGTCATTGGGCGAGAAGCGAAGATTTGCATTTACCCACGCCTCCTGCGGAATTACGTTTGGAGCGGTAGCGCCGTCCATCATAGTAAACACCATAGTAGTTTCATACATAGCCATTCCGTACGACGGAGCCACCTTAGGCGCAAGCTTTGCAAGCAGGCAGGAGCCTCCGAGCAATTTAGCTATACCCTTAAGGGGCTGAGTAAGCACGCCGCCGAGTCCCTTAACCATCTGCTTTGCGGGCTCGGACATTTTAGGCTTGAAAACGGTATGCTTTTCGCAGAAATTCACAAGCGCGCCGAGTCTTGCAATAGGAGTATTTTTAGGAGGCTGCGAGCTATGACCGCCCTTGCCGCGGGCGATAAACTTAACGTCGGCATAGCCCTTTTCAAGGATACCCACCATACAGGCGTCCTTTGTCATCTGTTTCATAAACTTGCGGATAATCGCGCCGCCCTCGTCGATTACGATATACGGCTTGATACCTTGGGATTTAAACCAATCCCTTGCCATTTCCGCGCCGGGACCGGAGGTCTCCTCGCAGTCGCTGTAAGAAAGATAAACGTCCTGCTCCGGCACAAAGCCTTCCAAGATAAGCTCCTCAACAGCCTGAATAGTGCCGAAAAGCGTATTTTTGCAGTCCATCGCACCTCTGCCGAAAACCTTGCCGTCCTCAACGGTTGCGCTGAACGGCTCGTATTTCCAATCTCCGCCCACTGCGGGAACAACGTCCTGATGCGCCATAAGCACCACCGGACGCGCGCTGTCCTTGCCCTTCCATTTATAAAGAAGCACGTCGCGCCCTATTTCTATTTTCTGACAGGTTGCGGTAACATTAGGAAACTCCTCGTCAAGCACCTTATGAAAAGCCGCAAAATATTCGTGACCGCTGTCCGTAACCGTAGGACACTGGATAAGTCTTTTAAAGCTGTCTACGTACCCGTTCTGATTTTTCATTACACACCTCTTAATTGCATAATTATTCATTTATTATATTATGAAACGGTCGTTTAGTCAACCCCGAATGTATAAACTTTCAATAAATAAAAGAGAGCGGATTATTTCACCTCTCTCTTATTATTATAGAACTAATTATAATATTAAATTAAATCTTATTGAGTTTTATCACTCGTCCGCCCGTAAGCGTTATCATCTTAACCGCAGGCAGCGTAAAGTCATTGGCTACTA
>CAJTNO010000010.1 GCA_910577815.1 uncultured Christensenella sp.
GTTGAGCCTTGCGGTCCTCGCAATGACTTATTTCCGTTGCTGTCCTCAAGCTTTAACTGTATAGGCGCTTTAGTTATTTCAAACTCAAGCTTATTATTGGAAGTTTCCCAAGCATAGTTTTTGGGGTCTTTAAAAGCAACATTTAAAATATACTTTTTGACATCCGTTGCAGACACCTTTAAACTGCTTTGATTGAACGTAACGCCCGTAGGTGCGGTTACGGATATAATAGTATCGTCATAATTAGCTATTTGAAATTCTACAGGCTCGCCGCCGTTATACGGTTTGGAATTGATATTATTGAAAAACTGCGGAAATTTGACATACTTAGGCGTTATAGTTAGACTTACTCTCCTCGTTTTGCCGCTTAAACCGTCAGTCCAAATAATATTATTAACGCCATCCTTGATAGTAAGTGCAACTTCATAACTGCCGACATTTACTGGTGCGCTATCTAATTTCGCTTTGGTACCAGCGTCATAATACTCTACGGTTACAGAGTCTTTAACCGAATTAAACCAATCTTCGTTCTCTATGCCTTTGGCAGTGCCGTCATATTCTTCGGAAATCGAATTCCCTAAGCTAATGTCATACTTGCTTGCTTCCTGTGCCTTAGTTAAGTTTAAATGAAGCGCAGGGCGGACTGCCATAGAATTACCGTTCTCTATACGATTCCAACCGCCGTTAGAAGTCATATAGAATCCACCCGATGCCCAATGATATGCACCGGTGCGCGTCCAAGTATCACTGCCGGAATTGAGTATCTCGTGTTGATTAGGTATTCCCCATAAACTTACAGCTTGAGTATTGTCTACATCTGAACCTTCGTTTACATTATAACAGCCTGTTTCGGTTAAACTCGGCAGCCACAGATAATCGTTCTGCCAAGCGTAATAATCTGTCTGGCTCTTCACGTTAATTATAGTTCTGCCGAAACCTGTAAACCAACCGCCGGTATTTGTATTTGAATTTATAAGACTCTCATTGGGACCTGTAATTCCATCTGTTCCGCTTCCCCAAGCTTCATTAGGTGTAATCTGTGCCTCCCAACCATTAGAACCTATAAAACTCCACACAAAATTCTCAGTCTTCTGATAGTTTACTTGTTTAGGAGCAGCTAAATAATTTATAAGACTTGTGTTTTTATTTTGGCTATCAATAAGTGCGGAATTTTCCATAGTAAATCGCGCAAATTTATGATTAGCTCTGTCCGACGCTTTGACAGTTGCATTTGAAGTTACACCGGTTGAATAAGTTACATCTGCATTGGCGGTGTTACCGTTATTCAAAGTCTGCACACGCATAAGGCTTCTTCCGTAATTAAACGGCGAAATATTGCTACCGGTTGAAGCTGCTGTAGGTGTACCTGATGCCCCCCACGACCAAGCCGAACTACCTTGATTTTCGCTCATCCAAAGCGTAGCAATCAAATCTCCGGCATTTCCGCTATTAGAAGAATTTGCATTAGTGTTTGTGGTGAGATACACCACGTTCCACTTATATCCGCCAAATTCAATCGTAATCGGACTTCCGCCGTTTGAATTTTGAATTTGGTCAAAGTTCATTGAATTATTTTGTATATTTATCGCATCTGTTTTGGTATATCCCGTAATTGAGCTTACGGAACTCTTTACTTTAGACAACGCATTTGCATACGTTCCCGTATCTGTGCCAAGAATTGCTCCGTAAAGTTTGTCAAGTACTGCGGCATTTATAACTCCGCCGTCCTCTCTTGTTTCGTAATTTGAAAAAGTCAAAGAACCTATTGAATCAGGCGCGGAGCCTGCCGTATATGCATTACTGTTAAGTGAGTTTTGCCCGCTAAAAGAAAGAATTGCGCTTGTCAAAACAAACGCAAATATTAGTGCGATTATTGCAAAGAATTTTCTATTTCTTTTGCGTGTCAACTCCATACCCCCGTAGTATAATTCCCGCAAATGGAATTATGCATAGAATATACTGTTCTATGAACATCGTAGGAAATTACAGGGAAAAGTAATGATAAATACAAGTATGAAAGTATTAAAAAACACGCAAAAATACGTATTTACACGAAATACATTGACAAATAAAGTCGATTTACATAAAATTATAATGCTGATATAATAAATACGTACATAGAACAGTATATTCTATGTACAAAGTTTTGGAAAATTATGTTGCCAATCTACTTACTTTCATAAAATAAAACCGCCTGTATATTAAGTGACAGACGGTTTTATTTTGATATATTTGGATGAAAACAAGCAAATAATATTATAAATAAGCAAAATCTTTAAGACTTATATTGCTTATTTGATTTTTTTTGTAGCTACTTCCATAAGGCACTTGCCCACAAAATCCGCAACGCTCATTGTGCCGAGGTCGCCTTCGGTACGATGACGGACGGCAACTACATTCTGCTCCGCCTCTTTATCGCCGACTACCAAGACGTAAGGCACCTTTTCAAGCTGAGCTTCGCGTATCTTTTTGCCGAGCTTTTCACTGCGGACGTCCGCTTCGGCGCGCATACCGGCATAAGTCAGCATACCGACAATTTCCTTAACTTTACCAACCGTACGGTCGGTAAGCGACAGAACTCTGACCTGCTCGGGAGCAAGCCACATCGGGAACGCTCCGTTGTACTTTTCGATGAGCATACCGAGAGTGCGTTCGTAGCAACCTATCGAGCTTCTGTGAATTATAAGCGGAGTTGCCTTTTCGCCGTTTTCGTCTATATAAATCATATCGAAACGCTTCGCGAGCGAGAAATCTATCTGAACGGTAAACAGAGTGTCTTCCTTGCCGTGAACGTTTTTGCACTGGATGTCGAGCTTAGGTCCGTAGAACGCAGCCTCTCCCCAAGCCTCCTCGTACTTTATATTGAGGTGGTCGAGGATGCCCTTCATTGTCGTTTCTACCCTGTTCCACTCCTCGGGCGAGCCTACGTATTTGTCGGCATTCTTCGGGTCCCAACGGGAGAAGCGATACCAGATATCTCCGGAAATGCCGAATATGCCCGCAAGATACTTGATTAAATCCACACAGCCCTCAAATTCCTTTTCAAGCTGCTCGGGAGTGCAGACGATATGTCCGTCGGCAAGCGTAAACTGTCTTATTCTCGTCAAACCGTGCATTTCGCCGCTTGCTTCCTTGCGGAATTCGGTTGCGGTTTCGGCATAACGAATGGGCAAATCGCGATAGCTCTTGAGTCCGTTTTTATAAATAGTAAACTGCAACGGACAGGTCATAGGACGCAGACAAAGTATTTCGTCGTCGACGTCCTCCTCGCCGATATAGAACATTTTATCCTTATAATGGTCCCAGTGTCCCGAGGTGATAAACAGATTGTTTTTTGTCATTATCGGGGTTTTTGTGAGCAGATAGCCGCGGCGCTGCTCCTCGTCCTCGACAAAGCGCTGCATTATCTGCATTACGCGCGCACCCTTAGGCATAATGAGCGGCAAGCCCTGCCCGATATTCTCGTCCGTCATAAAGAAGCCGAGCTCTCTGCCCACCTTGTTATGGTCGCGGGATTTCGCCTCCTCGAGCTTTTTAACGTATTCGTCAAGCTCCGCCGCCGTAGTGAACGCCGTGCCGTATATTCTTGTAAGCATCTTGTTTTTTTCGTTACCGCGCCAGTACGCGCCCGTAAGCGAGGTGAGCTTAAACGCCTTTATCTTTCCCGTTGAAAGCATATGCGGTCCGCTGCATAAATCAATAAAATCTCCCTGCTGATAGAAGGTTATTTCCTCTCCCTCGGGAATGTCGGCAAGCAGCTCCATTTTATAAGTCTGCTTCATCTTGCTTATCATCTGCTCCGCCTCGGCGCGGGATACCACAAGCTTCTTTATCTTAAGATTGGCTTTGATTATGCTCTTCATCTCCGCCTCGATTTTATCAAAATCAGCCTGAGTTATCGGAGTCTTAAAATCAAAATCGTAATAGAATCCGTTTTCTATTGCAGGTCCTATCGCAAGCTGTACGGTGGGATATACCGTCTTTACCGCCTGTGCCAGTATGTGGGCGCAGGTGTGTCTGTATACGCGCTTGCCCTCCTCGCTTTCAAACGTGAGTATCTCAAACGCACAGTCGCGGTCTATAACCGTGTCCATAGAAGCAAGCTGTCCGTCAATCTTGCATACAATTGCCGCTTTTGCCAGACTCTCGCTTATCTGCTTTGCTACCTCTATCGCGCTCGCCGCGCCTTCGATAGCAATCTTGTTGCCGTCTTTTAAAGTGATTTCCATATTACCTCCGCGCAATCAACCTCACAAAGGTTGTACGCTTTTTAATGTATTAAATATTATAATTTTATATATCCGTAAAGTCAACACAAATGCCGAACCTCGCAAAAATAGTTGACGGACTACACCTATTATGTTACATTGTAATTGCCAATGGGTACTGCCACCGGGTAGTTGCAATGCTGAGCATTCGTCGCGCGTCGTTAGGTCTTAGAAGACGTGCCGCACGGATGCCGTTTTATTTTTATGACGCGCACGCGCGTAGAAAATATGAAAAAACTTAATTTTACAAATCCATTTAAAAGCCTGCGGGCGATAGATTACATAATATGGCTGACGTCGTTAGCCGTCAATATCGCCGCGTTTGCCATTACCCGCTGGACAGACCCGCTTACCTTCGTTTCCGCCGTTGTAGGAGTCACTGCTCTTATATTCTGCGCAAAAGGTCACGTGCTCGGTCAGATTATTTCCGTGATATTTGCTATATTCTATAGCATAGTGGCTTACTTCTTCCGCTACTACAGCGAGCTTATAACTTACGCATTTATGAGCGCGCCTATTGCGATACTGTCCATTATTTCGTGGCTGCGAAATCCCTACGGCAACAGCGGTCAGGTAAAGGTTGCAACTCTCACAAAAAAGAAAATAACCGTTATGCTCGTCTTAACCGCGGCGGTCACGGTTGCTTTTTATTTTATTCTCCGCGCGCTGAATACTCCTAACCTTGCAGTCAGCACGCTTTCAATCGCAACAAGCTTCCTCGCCTGCTTTCTCGTCTTTCTGCGTTCCCCCTGGTACGCGGTAGCTTACGCCGCCAACGACATAGTGCTTATTGTGCTGTGGGTGCTCGCTACAGTCAAAAGTCTGTCATATCTGCCAATGGTCACCTGCTTCGCTATGTTTCTTATAAACGACGTCTATGGATTTATATGCTGGATTAAAATGAAAAAATCTCAAACGGACGAATTACCTAATTAAAAAATATACATAGAATATGTTATTCTATGTATATAAAATAAATTTGCTATAATTATTTTAAATATTCCCTATACGTTTGTCAAACACTTTGCTTTCAAATTGCAAATAACGCCCATTTTTGTCTTTTTTGTAAGGATTTAACCAATTATTTAAAGCCTCTAACCTGCGTTATGTTCATAGAATAACATATTCTGCGTATATTGCATTTTTGTTTTCAAGGAGGATATATGAAAAAGAAACTCGGCACAATTTTTATCTCCGTTATATTGCTATTAGTGTTTGCTTTGACGCTCGTAGCCTGTAACGGCGATAAGGATGTAGACAAAGCCAATAACAATAAGGATTTTGTAGCATACAGAAAAAAAATAGTTACCGTGCTAAAGGACAACGGAATATTTGTAAACGACCTCGATTCGCCGTCTAAAAGCACTCGCGCGCTTTCCTCTGCAAACATAGCTTACGCGGCGGACGAAAAGGCGCAAAACGACATAAGCGCATTTGACGAAATTCTGGCAAAGCCCGAGTATGCCGTAGAGAAAGCAGATTACGAGTTCTCGCTAAGGCAGGCTTTTGGAATGTCGCTTAAAATGTCGCTTTGCCTCGGTGACGGAATAAGCAATTATTTTAACGAAACGTCGTTTTTTGATATCCCCGTAGGTATGAGCGGCTCTTACGGAAGCGTATCGCAGGAAGGCGACGTGAGTAAGGTGCGCTACTACACTCCCAATGCCGAACAGGATATCTATGAAAAAATAGATTTGGATTTTAAATCCGCGTCGGATTATTCCTTTAATTTCTTATCCCTTAACACCGGAACGCTGTACACAAGAGGCAACTCAAAAAAACAGTTCGTTATGATGAGCGAAACCGGCGTAATATATTCGCCGGACGGAAATTCGTTTTATTTCACTGATGACGCTTCGGTTGTAGCAGAGTGCTTTGCGTTGATAGACAACAGCGAGCTCAGCGTAGTCGAATCCGAATTTACCGCCTTAAAGGATAACGTACGCTACAGCTTTACCGACGCGCAGGTATCCGCGCTTATGGAAAAGTACTTTTCCGATATCCAAAGCTCAACCGGCGAGCTAAAGGGATTGCAGTTCAGGACCGTAGGCGGTATTAAATTTGCCGACGGCTATTTAGCAAACAGCAATGAAAGCGAGGTGGAAATCTCCTCTGGTACGGAATACATTTCACAAGACTTTGTAGTATGGGATGAAAGCGGAACGGTAAAAAGCCTGTACATCCCAAAATCCGTAAAAGGCATCGTTCAGCTGCAAGACCCTAAAACAGGCGAACCCTACTCCGTTCCTAAAATAATCGCCTCGGACCTTACGCCTGACGTATTTACCGTGGCTTTTGGTTCGGCAGACGGAAATCTTAAAGTGTTTGAACGCATAACCGTTGAGAACGGTTCGCCGTTGTTTATGTCGGGCGTAGGTCATCTTAAAAGCTTAAGCGGAAACTATCTGACCATAGCGGACTATCCGATTGAAGCTATCGACGAAAAAATTTATAACATTGACGTAATATCCAAAATTGCGTCGGGTGCGGAAGGCGGCGGCTATCAGAGGCTGTTTTCTAAAATCACAAGCATCGACGTGGACATAAACGCCGATTACTTTAAACCGGAATCGGACGATTTTAATCGTTTTATCCAGGAATGCGGCAGATTTATAAAAAATCTCGAAACGATAAATTTTCACGGTACTATAAGTGAAAAATATAATCCGACAATCAATATCACAGCATTATCCCGTAATTTGGCGGCGACGGTAGACATACAAGGCACAGACAGCCTTAACAACGTTCAAATCTTTTGCTTGTCTCAGGACGGCGGCAGACACAGCATTACCGTAAATCTTATCGGCTTGTACGCTGCCGACATACATTCGGACGGAAATGCAAACGTCACCGTTAAAACCGAGTATCCCAAATTTATTTATGATTCGCTTAATTTGTATATGCCGGAAAACGACTGCGTGCATATAGAGTATGCGGACGACTCCGAACAGCAAGACAGCTTTAGCTACTATGCAATCCCAACCGCAAACGGCTACGAGTTAGGCGTTACTCCTGACAAAACCGGCGATACTGTCTTAACAATGCCCGATACGGCAGTCTTTGACGTAACCGAACTGACGTTGCGCGAATATTCCGATATCATTTTAGGCAAAAACTTAAAACGTATAGTCTGCGACGAGTATTCCGTAAGCGACAAAGTGATTACGCTTTTTTACGACGGAACGCTTGAGGAATTCGAGCGAAACATAGTTATAGACAACCGCGGCGACCGTCAGGCTTTCTACGTTGAGGACAAAAACCAAAACAGAAAGCTCTATAAAAGCGACAACTGCAAAATTTCGCATATGGACGTTTTTGGACAAATCTCCACAAAAGTGACGTTTGAAAACGCTTCAATAGCCTTGGACCTTGATTTGTACGATATACAATGGGACTACTCTAACTACGCGTACTACATTATAGACAATCACAATTATTCTTACACCGAAGTGCGCGAACGCGAATATTATTTAATATTTAATCCGCAACACGAGGAAACTGTATACACACTCGTGCGATACGCAAAGGGAGATTGGGATAACGACCACCAAGGGTTTATAAAAACCTTCACAACAGAGTATGACGGGCTCGGGGTTGATATCAGAATCATCTATAATTACAATTCACCAACGCAAATCTATTTTGACTGCAAAACGGAAAATTATTTCATTTCGACTGCTTTCGCCTCCATATTAGGCGTGATAGGAATCAACGTTACAAACAACGACACCGGTGAAACGACATTTAGGGAAGTAAAAATCAAATGGGAACTTAACGACTCATATGACCTCTGCTTTAAAGGCTTGGAGGATTATATCAATCCACAAGAGCCCGACGACAAAAAGTAAAAATCGCTAAATAAACAAGATAAAAACAGGCGCTCTCTGAGCGTCTGTTTTTTAATATACATATTGAAAAAGCGCAGCAAAACCGCGCTTTTTGATATGTCGGCATATCTTATTTTATTATAAATTCAAGCTCGTGCCACTTGTTGGGAGCAATCTTATACGGCTTCTTAACGCAGGCGAGAGCGGGAACGTCGCCGCCTACTCCGCGCTGCTTGCCGTCGATAAAAAGTTCGATGTAATCGCCGTGCTTAAGCTCGTGCGCGTGAGTTGCCTCCTCCAGCGCCTCCTGCGTATAATCGTGTACGCTGAACTCAAACGGAGCGGACAACGCTTCGAATCTGAGTCCGCTATCCCCCACTTCGACAAAGCGAGTATCGCAATGGTTTCCGTTTTCCTGCGGAACAAGATAATTATGCTGGAAATCCGCGATTACTCCCGAGTATACTCCAAGCTTAGCCGCCGCCTTTCTGTCGCAGTAGTTTTCGTGCGGACCTCTGCCGAAAAATTTGACTTTATCCGAGCAATCGAGCCCCATTCTGAAGCCGTAGCGAGGCATACCGAATACGTTGTTGCGCAATCGCATATAAACCTTAAGTCCGTCCTCGCCCGCCTCGTAAACGGTTTTGAGCACCGTCATTTGCGGGAAGCACGTCCAGTCTATCTCCACGCGTCTGTCGCTTATTACCATATTGGATTTTACAAGCTTGTCGTCGCAATGCTTGTAGAAGGTCTTGCCAAGCAATCTTATCGCTATCTCGGGAACCTGAGGCGATTTGTCGTTATCTATGCTTGCGCGCCAGAAATTCGGTCTGAGCGGAGTTGTAAGCTGTTCTACGCCGTTTTTAACTATGGACGTGATATATCCGCTGTTTTTGTTTACCTCGCACTTAAGCCCCGCGCACTCGAGAAGTATTCTGTCGTCCTCGAAGAACGCAGTTTTTCCCTGAGCCTCTATAAACTCCTTTTTTACGTAATCGGTCAACTCTATCTGACATTCGGCAATTACGTCGCCCTTACGGTACACGTTAAAATCCACTTTGACGGTAACATAGCAGTTTAAGGCAAACTCGGCGTCCTCCGACGGCGCGGTAAACGGAATGGGCATCTCTCCCCTTGAAAGCGGAGCTATAGGAGGCAGGTCGCTCTCCTGCGCCTCGACAGCTATTCCGTCCCTCAAAAGCTCGAATCTCACACCGAATTTATCGAGAGGCGTAAACATAAACTCGTTTGTCACTATCAGCTTATCGCCCTTTCTTTCAAACCAAACCTGTTGATAAACCTTTTTAACCTCGTAAAAAGCGGGATTGGGACTGCGGTCGGCGCGGACTATTCCGTTAAAGGCAAACGTGCCGTCGTTAGGCTTATCCCCCCAGTCGCCGCCGTAGGTGTATTCCACAGTTCCGTCAGCGGACGTGCGCTTGATTGACTGGTCTGCAAAATCCCAGATATATCCGCCGCAAAGCCTGTCGTGAGCGCGGAAGTGCTTCCAATAATCCTCAAAATTTCCAAGGCTATTGCCCATACAGTGAGCGTATTCACACTGTATATAAGGCTTGTTTTTGTACATCGAGGGGGTAAGCAGATGACCGAAGGGCGCCCACAGAGCCTGACTGTGCTTGTGACAGCGGTTATTGGCTATATCCTCCATCTGCTCTTCCTTGGTATACATTTCGCTTACCATATCGGACACTTTAATATGCGCGTCCGGCTCGTAATGTATGGGGCGCGTGGCGTCAAGCTCCAACGCCGCTTTTTTCATAGCGGCAAACGCCCTTCCGTTTCCGCTCTCGTTTCCGAGCGACCAGAACAGTATGCACGCGTGATTGCGGAAGGTCTTAACCATACTCTGCATACGGAAGCAGCATTGCTTTGTCCAGATTTTGGAGGAGCGTGGAATACGCGTTGCAAGCCCGTGAGTTTCAAGGTTGTTTTCGCTCATAACCATTATTCCGTATCTGTCGCAAAGCCTGTAAAAATCTCTGCTGTTCGGATAATGCGAGGTACGTATACTGTTTACGTTATTGCGCTTAAGCAGAATTATATCCGCCTCGGTATATTCCTTTGGCACCGCGTGACCGAAATCGGGATGGAATTCGTGACGGTTTACGCCGCGTATCTTCAGCTTTTTGCCGTTGAGAGCAATGTACGGCTCCTTGCCGTCAATCATTGGCACTATTTCTACGCTTCTGAAGCCGAAGTCCAACTCTCTGCGGTCCCAGAACACAGTCTGTCCGCCCTCCTTTGAGGTAAGCGTAAATCTTAACCTGTAAAGATAGGGATTTTCCGAGCTCCAAAGCTTTATGCTTTCTATCTTTTGCGACAAACGCACTTTTACGGTTTCGTTTCCATCCGCCTCGAGTATGGCAAAATCCATATCCGCAACGCAATTTCCGTCCGCGTCTATAAGCTCGGCTTTAAAATCAGCGTCGCTTATGCCCTCGTCTGACACAGTTCTGCCGTCGGAAGCAACCTTCGCGCCCGCCTTACAGTAAACGGCGGCGTCTATTTTCAGCTGCGCGGAGGAATAATCCTTATCGAGCTCGGCGCGAGCATATACGTCCGATATTCTGCAATGAGGAAGATATATGAGCGTGACGTCGCGGAAAAGTCCGGATATTCTCCACATATCCTGGTCCTCGAGGTAACTGCCCGTCGTATAACGGTATACAACTATTTTAACCTCGTTTTCTCCAACCTTGACAAACGGAGTTATATCGTACTCCTGATAATCGAAGGAATCCTCGCTATAGCCCACAAAAGAGCCGTTTATATAAAGCTCCGCGCCGCTGTTGGCGCAAAAATTTATATGGATATCCTCCGCAAGACTTTTCACGTCGAATTTACGCATATATAGTCCGCAGGGATTTTCGTCCTCGTTAATATGCGGCTTTCCCTTTGTGGAAATAGGATGCGGATAACGGATGTTGCTGTAAATAGGCTTTCCGTATCCCTTCAGCTGCCAGTTTGACGGAACGGATATGGTATCCCAGGTATCGGGAAACAGCTCGAGCATTTTAACGGAAACGAAATATCTGAAATTCCAATCTCCGTTGAGAAGCTCTATTCTTTCCTTGCCGTTTTCGCCGTAAGGAAAGCCCGCCCCGTGCTTTTCGCAAACATTAACGCTGTAGGCGTTGACATCGTTAAATAAATTGTTCATCTCTCTACCCTTAGTTTACCCTATATTTATTTACTCTCAGGTACATACATAATTCGGCGGCAGCTGGGACACTCCGCAAAATCGCCCGCCGACTTGAGCTTTGCGCACACGTCGTTAGGCACTTCCATACGGCAACGACCGCAAACCTTGTTTTCGGCGTCGTATTCCACGTATACGGGAAGCTTTTGCGACTTTCTCAAAACAAGATACTCGCTCAGCACATCCTCGGGGATTTCCTTTACAAGCGCGTTAAGCTGCTTCTGCAATTCGTCAAACTTAGCCTTAAATCCCGACGCAAACGCGTTATATTCCGCCTTTGCCGACTTGTTTGCCTGCGACGCTTTCACGCCCTGCTCCCAGGTCTTTTTATATGCGCCGTTAATCTGGTCTATTTTACCGGACACTCCCGCCGCTTCCTTTTCAAGCGCGTTGAGCTTATCGGATATAGCGCTTACAAGCTTAAGATAATATTCCGCCTCGTTCACATCCTGAACGTCCTCGAGTATGCCGTCAAACTCCGCAAGCTCATCTCTCAAGGAGTCCATTTTGCTTTTCATACTCTCGTAGCCCTTAAGCAGTTCGTTTGCCTCGGCTGTTAGTTTGCCGATATTTGAGGTAGCCGCTTCAAGCTTATTCTGCGCGTCCTGATACTTCTGCCACTCTTTGCTTTTTGACATTTCCGCTCTGAGCGCGTTTGCTTCCTGGTCAATCTTCTGATACTGCAGTATCTTATCAAATTTCATATTTCCTCCAACAGTCTGAACGGACTGTTCTGTTTTGCTTTTATAGTTTTTACGCCTGTACTTTCAAGCGCTTTAGTCAAAATATCCGTAGCTATAACCTCGCTTGCGAAATGCGAGAATTCCACAAGCGCAAAGCCGTCCTCTGCGGCTTCTATATAATTATGATGCTTTAGGTCGCCTGTCAGAAGCACGTCGGCGCATTGCCTCGCCCTTTCGTACTCGCTTCCGCCGCTGCCGCCTACAACATAAACTCTGCCGACGGTTTTATCGGGATTTCCCGCAATTTTTACGCTTCTGTCGCCAAGCTTTTCGGCAACGAGCTTTGCAAAATCCGCAAGTCTTACGGGCTTTATCTCAAACAGTGCTCCCAACCCGTCGTTATTCACAAGCCTTCCGCCGAGTATGTTGCATAGCTCGCAGTTTATTCCCCCGTCCGCTTTATCGAGGTTGGTATGCATAGAATAAACGCATATTCCGCTTTTTATAAGCCTTGCAACGGCGCGCCCCTTTGCCTCGGAAAAATCCAAGCTCTTCAGCGCGTGAAATATAAACGGATGATGCGTTACTATGAGATTGCAACCGCTCTCCTCCGCCTGCCCGATTATCTCGGATGTGAGGTCAAGCGCAAGCAATATTCCGCTGCAATCCTGCCCGGCATCACCGAGCATAAGCCCTACGTTATCCCATTCTTCGGCAAGCGCGGGAGGAACAAAGCTTTCCAAAACCTCTATAATCTGTTTAATTTTCATTTTCGCTCCTTGCATTGTCCAAAGCCCTCTTCAATAACTCCACACGGCTTTCAAGCGCAGGCGAGCTGTGCAGGGCAAGTATACCTTGCTTGTATTCAAGCTCCTCCGCAATATAGCTCAATATCCTTTCATTGTCCTTGTAGAACGCTCCGAATTCAAGCTGATATTCGTCAAGCTCGGATTTTCCTATATCCGTTTTAATTACGGTGTATCGCTTACCCGCGCACTCCACCACATTGTCATAAGCTATGCGGTGTTCCTGTGCGACAAGCTCCCTTCTCACCTTTTCGGCGTGAGTATTAGGCGATAAGACAAAATGCTTAAAGCGCTTGTTTTCGCCTCTTGCGCGCGCAAGTATATCGGATATTACGTCGCCTCCGAGTCCCGCAATCACTACTGTGTCAACCTCGCCGTCCCCTATAGGCTCCAAGCCGTCGCCCAACCGCGTTTGCATCTGTAAATCGTTTTCAAACGCCAGCTGTCTTGCCTTGCTAAGGCTTCCTTCGCTGATATCGGTGGCTATTACGCCGTTCGCTCTTTCCGTGCCAAGCAGATAAAAACCGAGCTTTCCGTGGTCGCAGCCCACGTCCGCAACCGAGCCGTAATCCACAAGCGCGGCAACCGCCGTCAGTCTTTCGTCAAGTCGTATAAGCATCAGTCGAAGTCTTTCAGCTTTTTCAGCCTGTTGGGATGACGGAGCTTTCTGAGTGCCTTTGCCTCTATCTGACGGATACGCTCACGCGTTACGTTAAACTCTTTTCCTACCTCCTCGAGCGTACGGGGGTGACTGTCGTCAAGACCGTAGCGGAGTCTTAGCACCTTTTCCTCACGCGGAGTAAGCGTATTAAGCACCTGTATAAGCTGTTCCTTGAGCATATTGCTTTCGGCAACGTCGCTCGGAGACGGCGCGGTTCCGTCCTCTATAAAATCGCCGAGATGGCTGTCCTCCTCCTCTCCGATAGGAGTTTCCAAGGAAACTGGGTCCTGCGCTATTTTTTGTATCTCGCGCACGCGCTCCTCCGCACAGCCGAGATATTCGGCTATTTCCGCAGGTGATGGCTCTCTGCCCAATCTCTGCAACAGCTGACGAGTAGCGCGTACCTGCTTGTTTATCGTTTCAACCATATGCACGGGTATTCTTATCGTCCTCGCCTGGTCCGCAATAGCGCGCGTAATAGCCTGTCTTATCCACCAGGTCGCATATGTCGAAAACTTAAAGCCCTTTGTGTAGTCGAATTTTTCAACCGCCTTCATAAGCCCGAGGTTTCCCTCCTGAATGAGGTCCAAAAACTGCATCCCGCGTCCTACGTATCTCTTTGCTATCGACACAACCAATCTCAGATTTGCCTCGCTCAGAACGCGCTTTGCCTCCCCGTCGCCCTCCTCCATACGCTTTGCAAGGTCGATTTCCTGCTCCGCGCTCAATAGCGGAACCTTTCCAATCTCTTTAAGGTAAATCTTCACGGAGTCGTCTACCGAGCTGTCTATTATCTTATCAAGCTCTACGGTATCCTCCTCGCGCGGTTCCTCCACCTTGACGTTTTCCGTCTGAAGAATATTAAACACCGTTTCCATATCCTCGGCGGTAGCGTTTAAATGCTCCAGCTTCGCCATTATCTCGTCTTCGGTTACAACACCCTTTTCCTTGCCTATGGCGACTATTTTGTCAATCTCCAATTTCAGAAGCTGCTCTCTGTCCACAATACTCCTCCTAAGTATCTCAAAGTTTATCCCCTAAGGATTTAGATTTCAATTTTCTTTGCAGTCGGCTTATTTCATTTACCGCGCTGCGCTTTTCGTCGGCGTCGCCGAGCGTATTATACACCGATATGAGCGCGTCAAGCTTGGACGCTATACTGTCGTTTGCAAGCGTGAGCAGGCAATCGTGCCAATAAGCCGACTCCTTCGCCTCGTTAGCAAATCGCATATCTATATCGAGTATATCGTTAATTTCCTTGTCCTCTGCAATTACGCTGAACATATTGCCTATATTGAACTTTCCCTCTCCCGTCTTTCTCGCAAAAGCGACTATCTCTTTATGTACCGGATGCAATATCCATTCGTCGTCTATATCCGCAAGCTTAGCGCAACGGGCGTTATTCATAATCCTGTTTACTATAAACCTCGAGGACGACAGGCTTTTCGCTATTTTATCCTGTTGCGCAGGCTCCGACTTAACGGCAGAGGTTTTTTCAAGCATATCGCTCAGCTTATCCTTAGACGAGCGGCTTAATCGCGCCACCAAATCAATATAGACCTCTCTTTCAGACAAATCGTCAAGAGATTTCAGTACGTTCAGCGCGGATTTCAGATACTTGGAGCGTCCCTCATAGGTTTCCAAATCATAGGCTTTTCTGCATAAATCCAGTTTATATTCGGTAACGGGCAACGCCTCGGCGAGATACTTCATAAAGCCTTCCGCGCCGCACTCGCGCACCGTCTCGTCGGGGTCTTTCCCGTCCGCAAGCGATACCACTTTAACGTCCAGTCCGCACTTTACCAGCGTGTCCACGTTTTTAAGCGTAGCTTTTCTTCCCGCTCCGTCGCCGTCATAGCATACATATATCTTAGGCACAAGCCTCTTAAGCTCGTATGCCTGCCCCTCGGTAAGCGCGGTCCCCATACCGGCTACCGCATTTTTTATTCCCGCAGAGCCGAGAGATATGACATCCATATATCCCTCGACCAAAACAAGGTCGTGTATCACCGCACCCGCGTGTCTGTCGCGCTTTACGTAATTTACGCCGTAAATCGTTCTGCCCTTATCAAACAAAACCGTATTGGTAGAGTTTTTATATTTGGCTGCGTTTTCCTCGCCTCTGTAAATCCGTCCGCCGAAAGCAACTACCTCGTGCTTGGAATTTATTATAGGCACTATTATCCTGTTTGCAAACGCGTCGGACGGTCTTTCCAAATTGGATATCAACCCGCAATCCAGCAAATCCTTAAGCGAATATTCCTTGAATCTGAGATATTTTATAAGACTGTCATAATCAAGCGACAATCCAAGTCCGTATCTTTTAGCGGTTTCCTCGTCTATCCCGCGATTTGCCAGATACTCGCGAGCCGCCTTACCCTTTTCCTCGTCTACAAGATTATTTCGATAATACCTCGCGGCGTCGCGCATAAGCTGCTTAAGCACGTCTCTGCGTTCCTTTTTCTCCTTAAACTTCGGGTCGAGCTTCATTTCGGGCAACTGCATACCCGCCTTCTCGGCAAGATATTTTACGGAGTCGAAAAAGCTCATCGACTCCATTTCCATTATAAACTTTATAACGTCGCCGCTTGCACCGCATCCGAAGCAATGATAAAATCCGTTATCCTGCGTTACGCAAAACGAACCTGTCTTTTCGTGATGAAACGGACAACAGCCAAAATATCTGCTACCTTTTTTTTGCAACGGAACATACTGCGATATAATCTCTACTATATCGCATTTATATTTCAGTTCGTCCAAAAATTCGGGTGTGAAGCCTTGACTCATCGTCCTATCCAGAAAATTGATACATATATATACTTAAGTTTATTTGCAATTTCCTAACATTAAATAATTATTACTATCCTATAGTGTCTTATTGGAATATAGAATTCGCACATAAACAAATAAATTCCGCTCATCGCGGAATTTATTTGTCAGATAACTCGCTTTATTTAAATCTTATTTAGTTTAATTGCCCTGCCGCCCGTTAGAGTTATCATCTTAACCGCAGACAGCTTAAAGTCATTGGCTACTATTATCAGCGGCTTTGTAAGGCGTTGTCCCGCCGTCACTGTGTAGCCTGTGCACTCCTCGCTTACAAGTCCTACCTTCTTAAGCTTTTCAAGCGTTACCCTGT
>CAJTNO010000011.1 GCA_910577815.1 uncultured Christensenella sp.
AGCTTTGCTTCAGACGCATACGGAAGTTGGGATATGTCTTTTTGACAGTTCCGTCTTCTTCGATTATGACGGCTTCAACGAAGTCGTCGTCATCCTCGTCGAGTATGCTGTCCCATTCTTCCTCGTCGTCGTCAAGGTCATCGTCGTCGAGGTCGTCAACGGACATTGCGGACATCATATCCATTTTCTGCTGCATCAAATCCATTTTGACGGACATTGCCTGCATCTCCGCGTCGTGAGCTGCTGCCATATTGCGTATTTCCTCCGATTGGTCGGGTAAAACTATTCCCTCTACTCTGTCGGCGGAAATATTTGCAAGTTGGTCTTGCAGACTTGAAATCTGCGCCGTCAATGCTCTTATATCCTCGGACGGCTCGCTCGGCGCCGCCAAATATGCCGTCGGCTCGGGAACCATTTGCTGTACCATCGGCAACAAGCCCGCTATAACCTTTTGCACAAGCAGGTCGGTATCATCCATACTCGCGTATGCGGGCATACCGTTATCGCCTTGAGCGCGTCCCATCATATTAGCAAACATCATCTTCATTGCTTCCATTTCCTGACGGTGGCGTTCCTCGTCCTCGCGGCGGCGTTCTTCCATTTCAATAAGTCTTTGCTCTAAAGCGCTGTTATCGGAAATCTTTCCGCTTTGACTTACCTGCAAAAGAGTATCTTGAAGCTCGCGCCTCATCTCGGCTATCAACGCGCTGCTGTCGCCGCCCTGACTTGCTTTTTCCTGCAATTCAAGCTGTTTAGCCTCCTTGCGTAGTTCTCGGTCTTCTATTGCCGTTTCTTTGGCAAGCTCCGCTTTCTTCCAGCCTCTGCGAGTCATAAGCGCTATTATGAACATCAACAGCATCACTCCGCACAGCGAGAACGCTATTATGCTCCATACCATATTGGACAGATTAAGCCATACAGTCTGAGTGGAAAATATCGGGAGCAGTGCAGCATATGTCTTATACTTTTTTGCCTCGCCCTTTGCCTTCTTCCTGCGGTTGCCGTACTGTATCGCCTTTATCATAAAGATTAAGGTAAACAGCAACGCTACCCCGGAAGTCGCTACCTGCCACAGCGGGAAATGGTTGGCTAAAAGGTCATCAAAGAATTTTTTAATCTTATCGCCAATAGACGGTTCAGGATTGGAAGGCGCAGGTTTTTGAGTCGGCTCCGTAACCGAGAATTCGAGTATAAAAGGGTCTCTTGTATTGTCATCCCAGCAATAATTTACTCCATCACGGAAACGAATAGTTACGGAATACACTCCGATTTCAGTAACAGACAGCGAACCGTCAACAACCATATTTTCGCTATCGAAACCGGTCAGCTCGAAAATAATTGCACTTCCCGTATACTCCTTGCTGTTTTCGACAAGCGAAGGTTTAGCAACCGGAGTTGACGGAGAAGCCGGATTGCCGGGTGTTGAAAATGTTTCGTTATCCTGCGCAGCTCCTACTGCGGATATGATTACATTATCTCCGAACTTACTCTGTGCCTTAATATTAAAAGTTGTATTAGGAGATGCTAAAACTTCATTATAGGTTACCGAGGTGCCGTCCATTTTGCTATATATGTACTCTATATAATCCAAGTCGCCTGGGTCGACAGTCTGCGGAACGGGAACACCCGAAGTATTTGTCCAACCGGTAATTTCTATGTTTCGCGGAATAATTTTGACGACCTGTTGAACTGCAAACGGACTTTCGTCATCCCAAATTGCGTTACCTGCCATAGATGGCTTTATGCTGATTTTAATATTATAAGTACCAACGTCGCTTATCGTATTGCCAGTAAACGGGTCTCCGTTCTTTTCAATTTCAAATTCTACGTAATCTGCCCAGTCGGAAGGCAATCCGAATAAGGTTGCAATGTCTGTAGGATTCTTTGAAAATACTATATCTCCGCCCGTATATTCGGGCTTTGTAACTTTATGAGGTACAATCTTCCATTTTAGAGAAAATGTTTCGTCATAGCTGTCAAATGTATTGTCGTAATTTACAAGTCTTACTTTTGCGGTATAAGTGCCAAAATCGGTCTGTTGGATATCTCCGCTATAACCATTATCACCTGCTCCGTCCGTATAGATTTTTACTCCCTTGGATTTGAGCGACATTTTGTCTGCGGTGGTCGCGCTTATGGAGATTGTATAACCGCCCTTAATGTACGGCAATTCGAAAGGCGATGTCAGGGTAATGGGATTTCCTCCGTTGTTGGGAGTGGCAATCCAGACAATATCCGCCTGCGTAAACGTAACCGTCCCCGTCACGTCGAAATTTACAACCATAGCGGAGGTTGCGCTGTCCAGCTCGTAGTTGCTTGAGTCCGCATTATCTATTTCAAGTCTCGCCTTATACTTGCCCGCGCCTGTAGGATAAACATTGAACTCGCTTCCTGTGCCGTCCTGAAAACTAAACATTATCAATATATCCGGATAGGTGTCACCGGGTAAAACGTCTACTATCTCCGATGCGGGAACTTTTGCATTGGGTGCATTTTTTACTTCGTCACTGTTAATAAGAGTTGTATTGAATCCCGGCACCGAAATCTGTTTTTTGGCAACAGTTATGCTTTGCTTTACATCGGCTATTGACCCCGTAGCATCGTCCCAACAGGTTTCGGCAGGAGAGTTTAATTGAAATAGAATCTCATATGTTCCGGCATTTCTGATTTTAATTTTATTAGCGGCGGAATCATATGTAACTCCTGTCGGAACCTTTATGGTCATTTTAGCGGCATCGTAATTGCTTAAACCGTACTCGTAATCTGCATTTTTATAGATATCGGGAGTGACGGGCGCAATAACCGACGGCTTGGTTAATTTACTTTTTCCTTTTATATACGTAGCCGTATACGATGTATCGGTATCAATCTTGAAATTGCAGGTAGTTGAATTTGTTATAATTGCAGTTGCCAGATAAGTACCCACTTTATCGGGCTTATTCGGATGATTAAACGTATAACCTTTTCCATCCGAACTCGTATAATTAACGCCGAAAACAGGTCTTTTATCCAAATCGGACATATTTATATCCGACGCATTTTTCGCGCTGACAGTATATGTTCCGTCAGTATCCGCTGTCAGTTGAACCTCGATAGGCTTCTGATTTATCTTAAATTTAAACCATCTCTCTTTTTTGGTTTCAACGTGCAGAGGGTCGCTCGCGTCGGGTGTTCCATCAAAAATTCCGACCGTATAAGTTGACTTAACTGAAAGCTTAATCCAATAATCACCCGCATTTTTCATTTCGCTGACAGGGGTATTATTGCTATCGAAATATTCAAATTCAAATTTGCTTGTATCTGCAAAATCCGCGCTCCACCAGCCGGGTTTGGCAGTAAGTCCTATAGGACTCTGAGCGCTTCCGTTATAAACCGGGTCGGTTATGTCCTGAGGGTCATTATATATAGAAACGCTGTCCTGCACTTTGGTAAGATTGAGGTGTATTGAAGGACGAATATCCAATGAAGTGCTAACTGCGGGAGCCGTATTAACAGTACCGCTATAAGAACAATAAGCATAGCCTATGTTATGATTATGACCGGTTCTGCGCCAGGACTTTTCGCCGTTGCCGTATTTTTCATACTGAGTAGAACTAAGCTTCCAAATGGATTTAGAACTCGCTCCTTGACCATAATAATGGTCATTTGGATTGCCGTCATCGCCCGTTTCAACATATGAAGGAATCCAAATATAATCGTTTCCCCAATCATTGTACGCTTTTCCTCCGAACAATGTAGTCGACGGCACATTATAAATACTTCCTAACGAACCCCAACCTGAAGTTATTTGGTCAAGCGCATCATTCGGACAAACTGTCCATCCGATACCGCGTTGATTAGTCTGAGTATGCTGATACTGAATATCTTTTGGTTGTACAAGAAAATCAGACAAAGCTGTCCCGCTTAAAAATGGCGACGCTTTTGAGCTTTTCATCAGATTTGTACGCAAATCACTGCAACTATATGCATTAGCCGCCGCGTTACCGGTCACTGAAGAAAAAGCAGACGACCCGAAAGAGGCTGTTGAAAAAAGCGTTAAGACAACTTCTTCTTTACCATTGACAGTGGTCAAAGTCATCGACGCAGGAACCCAATCAACTCCTCCCAGAGTTATTTTAAACTCGCCTCCCGCCTTATTTTTGATGTCTACTGCCGACCGCACATATGTATTTGTATATGTATCCTTAGCCCCTTTCACGTAATTTATTTGATTGTCGTTGCCAAAAAGCGATTGAACCAACTGTTTTACCTGTGTATAATCGAAAATGTTATATGTGCTGTCCCACATCTCACCTATATTCGACACAGCTGACGCAACATTGGAAATGCTTTTGAAGTCTGTATTATAAGATGCAGAAGTAATAACTCCCGCAAATGCTATCGCAAATATAAGCAATAATAAAGCTATTGTACTTTTTCTTTTTATGCGAATCATAATAGACCCCTTGTTAACGTCTTTTAAACATCGAAGTTATTCTCGCTTAATACTTAAAATGCACATAGAATATACTGTTCTATGTACGAATTTATTATAATAGCATTATAATTTTATGTAAACAACCAATATTTGTCAATATTTTTTGCATAAATGCGCATTTTTACGCGGTTTTTAAGCCGTTTTGTATTTAATTAAGAGCAAAAAATTTAAATTTTTAACCTCGGTTATACATAGAACAGTATATTCTATGTGCATTTTTTTACTATAAAAGTTAAAAGTAAAATCAGCGCCCTGAGGCACTGATTTAAAAGCTCACCCGCTGATACAGCTCATAGCTCAAATACGCTCCGTAGCGCAGTCAGGCTAAGGATGAGCGTGTTTCGCCCCCGTAAATATTTCATACGGCAAGCAGGACGCAAGCCCCTTCATCTCATATCTAATCTGTCCGACGGTCGGTGACGCGGCGGATTCGGGATGAATACGCATATTTTTCAATGCGTGAGTGAAGCGCAGGGCGCACAGCGTAAGCAGTCGAGGAGGTCGCATTATTTTTGCCCCCGGTGGCGGTCAAATATTTTGCGTTTGCCGCATTATTATTATTGCCGGAACGCAGCCACGACCAAGACTAAGCCAAGGCGGGAAAAGAAAACTTACGCCCTGCATACATAATACATTAGCTTTTGCTTTATATCAAGCGAATTACGCTCTTTTACCGCTTTTTATCCAACCTCTCAGCAGCTTGTTTACGTCGCTTGTCTGCCGCGCGATAACGGACATCTGATGCAGATTTATCGCCTTCATACGCTTGGCGGTTTCGGCATAGAAGTCAAGCAGGTCGATGCAAACCGAGGCGCGCTTTTGATACTCAAGCCTTGCCGCCTCCTCGCGCTCGTTGTTGGCGCGGTACAGATTTTCTATAAGCTCGGTGGATATATTCTGCAGCCTTGATACTATGCTCCAGCGCAGCTTTTTAGGAGACTTTTCGGTAATGACAAAAATATACTCGCTAAGCTTTTTTGCGTGAGTAAACACCGCCATTTCCTTATCTCGCGGAGTGTCGAAGTCGTGGATGCGGAAGGGAGCGCGGGACACGTTGTTAATCCTGTCGAACTCGCTTCTTTGCCCAGTAGCTCCGCATTTATCTGAAGCGTTATCGCTGTCGGCGGAATTTGCGGATGACATATCCGCGCCCTGCCCGCGGCTTATTTCCTGCGCGCCGTCAGCCGCCTTATCCTCGGATACGTTGGGACTCTCGTTTGCAAGCTCGTTTGCTATTTCGTCGTCGAGCAGGCTCAGCTGAACCGTTTCATTTTGCATAATCAATCTCCTTTATCAGTCGCAGTACGCGCCCAATTTGTCCTTAATCTCTTTATCTATTCTGTAGCTGCGCGCGTGCGCGATGTGTCCGCGCATACTCGCAAGCGAAACCTTGAGTCTTTCGGAGTCAATAAGCCTTTCGATATACGCCTTTTTGAGCAGTCGAATACGCCAGCGTATGCGCCGCTTAGTGGGTTTTTTCACTGTTTTTACAACCTTGCCGGTGGGAGTCACAAAGTATCTGAAGCCAAGATAGGTAACGCCGTTTTTAATGGGAAAAATATGGGTTTTGGAGTTGAGCTTAAGCCCCATATCCTCGAGCATATCTCTTAAGACGTCAAGCGTATTTTTTAGAACCTGCTTGTCGCTATGCACCATAACGAAATCGTCCATATAGCGCGAATAGACCTTGATACGGAGCTTCTCCTTTATAACTCTGTCCACCTTGTCGAGATAGAACATTCCGAACAACTGACTGGTCTGATTGCCGATTGGCACGCCTCTGCCCGACCTGTCGGCTTCGAGTGGTTGGATGCCGTATTTTTTGAGATACAAGGAATTTGTATGATAGCCGTCGATAATGCACTCGAGCAGTCTTTTAAGCTTTGCGTCCTTAATCTGAGTACAAAAAGTACGCTTGATACCCTCGTGCGGGATACTGGGAAAGTACTTCAGAATATCGCATTTCAGGAAATATCCCTCGGAGCCGTGCGCTCTGATATGGTCGCGGAGCATTTTTTCAAAGCGTTTGAGCGCGTAATGAGCGCCCTTACCGAGCTGACAAACGCAGTTATCGGCGATGGAGCGCGCGGAGAAATACGGCATAAGAACGTCGTCGCACAGTATATGCTGAACCACGCGAGCGGAGTACGGAAGCGTCTGAATCTCTCTTTTTTTAGGCTCGTAGACTATGAAGGAGGAGTAAGTGCCAAACTTAAAATTTCCCGCCTGAAGCTTTAAATACAAACCGTGCAGATGCTGAAGCGTACGCATTTCGAAACGCACGAGAGGACGCTTATCGCGCTTGCACAGACGTCCCTTGAGATGCGCCCGATACAGTGCCTCGTATGTAAAAATATCCTGAAAGTTTTGTGTAATCATAGGTGCCGTTCTTAATAGTTAATGGCTTTAACTATAGCACACAAAAGGCAAATATCTATCGTTGTTTGGTAAAAAATTAGGATATTTTCCTAATAATTTTTGCGGTTTAGATGTGCAAAACCCTCTCCAAAGGAGAGGGTTTTGACCTGTTTTTTGTCTTATTAAAAGGAGATGTCTAAGTAGAATAAAACATATCTCGTAATTTAATTTTTTAAACGCTTATATCTGATTTAGCTTAATAGCCCTGCCGCCCGTAAGCGTTATCATCTTAACCGCAGGCAACGTAAAGTCATTGGCTACTATTATAAGCGGCTTTGTAAGGCGCTGTCCTGCCGTTACCGTGTAACCCGTGCAGTCCTCGCTTACAAGTCCTACCTTCTTAAGCTTTTCAAGCGTTACCCTGTTGCCGT
>CAJTNO010000012.1 GCA_910577815.1 uncultured Christensenella sp.
GCCAATATTTGTCAATATTTTTCGCATAAATACGTACTTTTCCGCACTTTTTAAGACTTTAATCGTTGATTTTATCCGTTCTATTCCCTGCTTTTTCCTTATTCGTTCATAGAACAGTATATTCTATGAATAATTCGCAATTAAAACGCGGGTTATTCGGGGCTTGAAATACATAAAAGAGGGTAGAGAGTTGAAATCGGTTAAAAGATACATTGTAGTTATCATAATATTGATGTCGAGCTTGATTTTGAGTTCGGCAATTCCCGTAAACTACACAGGTAGCAATAACTTCTCAAATATCATAGATAGTGGTTTAAATCAGATTCAACCTCCTTCAAATGCTATCGATAATAATTTGACAGACAATTCAACGGCAGGACCTGCCGCGGATTCCGATTATGGCAAACTTAGAGACGGAAGCGCGTATTATTATACGGATGTAAATAAAATAACTGAATACCGCAATGGTACAATAGACTCTGATGTATCCTTCAATACGGTCAGCGCAAGCGCGGAGCACGGCTCTGCAAATAATCCTTATGTGATAAGCACGGTCGCGCAATGGAATGCATTTGCTTCTGATACAGCTAATGCAACAAATGCTAACAAGATATTTGTATTAGGTGAGGATTTAGATTTTGAAGGAAAGACATTTGCGCCCGTTAATCAATTTAACGCTACTTTTTACGGACAGAATTTTGCATTGAAAAACATTTCTTATCAAGGGAATGGGTCTACAAGTTGCGGAGTGTTTTCAAATACAGGCTCTACTGTGAAAATTGCAGATTTGGGAGTTTCTAATTTTAACATAACAAACGGCGGTGTATTAAACGGGTTAATTTGCGGTTATTCGGATGGCGGTTATTATTTAAACTGCCACACTCAGGGCAGTATAACTGCCGCCAGTGGTACTAGCGCATTGACTTCTTCCGGTGGTTTGGTAGGTAAAATGGGGGGAGCAAGCACCATTACATTTTATCGTTGTTCATCATCTAATAGCCAAGATATAACAAATGTTAGAAATTCCAATGGAGAGGGCGGAGGCGGCATTTTAGGACTTTCGTATGGCAATAACGCAAAGTCTGTTTTTTATGATTGCTATGCAAGGTCTTATTTAAGGTATGGAGGTACCGGAGATTATTGGCCCGGCGGAATAGCGGGGTTCAGTGAATTAGGTTCGGGCGACGTTACTATAGAAAATTGTTTTGCTTACACAACCCAAACCGATGCACAACTTATTACAGGACCTACAGGACCTAACAACCCCGATTTCAGAGGAGCTTGCAGCTCCGGCTTTTTGGGAATTAGCGGAATAAGCTCCGGGGCTAAAATAAGCATTAAAAATGTTTATGGTTACGGAAGTGTAGAGCAGAATGGTGCATACATTACAATGCATCCTATTTTAGCTTATACAAATAATAACGGTGCGATGCATATTCCTACCGGCAATTTGACTTTTGACAATATAAATTGGTTTGAGGACTGTTCCAAACCTGTTTCTTATCATTATACTGTTGATTTCATTAAAACAAAATTCCCCGATAATTCATATAAAGAGTATGACAGTACTTTATCTTATAACGGAAAAACGGCAGGCGAGGCATTTTGGGCGAAAGCAAAAGACGACAGTAATTTATCCGATAATATTTGGACAAATAAAAATATTATCAGTCAGGAATACGTTGAAGATGTAGATAAAGACCAATATACCATATACAACTCGCCTGTGCGTAATCCTCTTATTATCCGTGTGTCTTACTATGATTTTAACGTAAACAACGGGGTAGAAAAGGAAACGTTGTTGTTTTCGGACAGAGGCGAGGACGGCGACGGTTGGATTAAGGTAGACGCGGGCGACCCGCTTATCGACCTTACAACAGAGTCGAGCTATACTATAAAGCCCAATCACATATTTAAGGGATGGACACCCGATAAGACGGGCGCGACCGAGCCTATCAAGACTGTTACGGGCTTGCTTGGCGACGTCAAACTATATGCGTGTTGGGATATAGCGCCGTCTGCGATAGACGTCAAAGCGTTTGCAAAGGACGGAATAGACAGCGCAGTTTATGCCGAGGGTGAGGTCACATTGCAGGGTACTATAGGCGTTACGGGCGTAAGCGCTTCCAATCTTGCGGCTAGTTACAAATGGCATAAGAAGGGCAGCAGCTCTACCGTGAGTACAACTGCGGGCTATCGCATACAAAACGTAAATGACAGCGGAACATATTTATACGAATATACAATATATGACCGCACCGAACCGCTATGGCGGCATTCGGGAAGCAGTCCCGAGGTTGCGGGAACGTTAAGCAAGGGTTCGCTTGAGGTAAAGGCATTCAGTCTTGACAAGGATACTCCCGCATATGTGGGCAAGGAGCTGGGACAGCTTAAGTTTACCGTAGTAATGCAAAACGTCAAGGGCGAGTCTGTCGCGGGTACTGCAGATTGGCAATTCCCGATAGCAACGCTTGACAATTCGGGCTCTAATACTCATAATATCACGTTTACGCCTACATCTCAGGCGGATAAGGACAATTATGATAATTCCGTAAAATATCCCGTTCAGTTTGACGTGGATAATATAGTTCTGACCTTCGATTTAAGTCAGATTGACAGGACGATAGTCGTCCCGCTTGTCTACAACAACAACTATAACTATACCTGGATAATAGACGAATTCAATAAGAGATTTGCTGAAAACTCCAAGACGGACGAGGCGTATAAGCTTGTTGCAAACCGCACTCCCTTCCTCGGAGCGCCCGACGCCGACGAAAGCGCGTTTAAGGAAATAAACGATTTTAATACCTCTTACGAGAAGGTGCAGGCGTCGTTTGTCATTAAGGTGGATTTCAGAAAGACGGAATTTACCGTAACCTTTGTAAAGGACAACGGAGAACCCGACGTAAAGGAAAAATATTTCTATAATAACTATATAATCAAGCCGGACGACCCCAAAAAGACGGATATCAACGGCGACGAGCTTGCGTTTATAGGGTGGTATTTCGATACGGTGGACGAAAACAATAAGCCCGTAAGTCGCGCCTGGTCGTTTAACGAGGATACTGTTACCAAAAACCTTACGCTGACGGCGCGTTATCTGTCCGCGGATATGACCTTGGTTGAGCTGTTGGTCAAGCCAAACAAAACGCTTACCGCGACCAATCGTATACAGAAAGGAGATTTGACAATAACCGCAAAGCTACACGGAGAGGCGGAGGGTATTCCTATAGACCAGGACGTAGACCTCGCGTTTGACGCAAACGGACTTGTATACGAGTATCCTAATAATATTGCGCTGAGCGTAGCCAATCCGACCGTTACGGTTAAGTATACCTTCAAGGGAGTTACCAAAGAGGTGACCGTCACTTTGACGGTAGAGCCGAAGGAAATCAAGCTCGGAGAGGAAGTCAAGTTCGAAAGCGCGTCCTTCCCCAAGGACGGCAAGCCGCATAAGCTTACCGAAATCGACGAGGTTCTGCTTCCCGTCGAGGTCGCAAGCGTAAACTATATTTATCGCGACAGCAACGGCATTGTTATCGACGATTTAAATACCATTACCGAAGTGGGCGTTTATCAGGTGCAGGCGGTGTTCAATATGACGTCGTCCGACTATATGATTAAGCCGCTTTCCGCTACGCTTACTATTACTCGTGCGGCTACTGTCGTAAAAGTCGAGTGGGATAAGAATACGTTTGTTTTCAACGGCTTGGTACAGCATCCGACCGCCAAGATTGTGCGCGAGGACGGCAGCGAGGTAAACGTCGAGTTTGAATACACCGGAGACATCGAGGCTCTCGAATACGGCAGCTACCTTATAGGCGTAAAGCTTAAGAGTACGCTTTATCAGCTCGAGGATTCCAAATCATATGCGTTTACCATTGAAAAGGCGGTATTTACATTGCCTACGCAAAGTAAGCCCGCAACCTATAACGGAGAGCCGATTTTCCTTAAGGATTTGCTGGATATTTTCGACGAGAACCTTATGATAATCGAGGGCGACGCGTCGGGAATAAACGCAACCTCTTACTCCGCTTTGCTGAGGCTTAAATTCCCCGAAAGCAGCGAATGGCAGGGCAATCCCTCAAGCACGGTCACAGTAAACTGGAAGATAGACCGCGCGCATCTCAGTGCAATCTGGAACGGTACGGAATTCATCTACAAAGCGGGAGAAACTTACAGCCCTCAGCTTCGCGGCTTAAGCGGACTTGCCGCTAAGGATAAGGATTTAGTAAATTATATCAACGACTTCACTTATACGGGAGATGTCGAGGTTTCCGAGTCGGGCGCGTATCTCATAAGCGTTGCGCTTAACTACGTATCCGATTGGGCTAACAACTATATTCTCGACGGCAATATTGATTTGTACTATGCCGTAGTACCTCGTCCGGGAATGACTGTTATTTCTATTGAGTGGTCCGTGCCTGAAGGCGGCTTGATATTTGACGGCTCTGTCAAAAAACCGACCTATGTAATCCTCGATAGCGACGGCAACGAGGTTACGGGCGTAAAGCTTGTGATAGGCGGCGATTACGATTCCGCTATATGGGCGGGCGATTATTCGCTTACGGCCTCCATCGACGGAAATTCAAATTACTTCATTCGTAAAGGCTCTAAGTTTGATTATTCCATTCTAAAGAACGACAAGGGCGAGGGCGAAAATCCCAACAAGGACGGCAACGGCAATCTGGATGGCGGCAACGACATCTTAGCCCAAATACAGGAGTTCTTTAAAAAGCTGATAGAATCGAATTTCCCGCTATGGCAGGTAGCCACTTCGGGAGTAGCGTTACTGTTGACTTTAATCTTTATGATAAAGGCAATACAGTACGGCAATCGCAAGAAGAAGGCAAAGGGTGAGATTAAAAGGTATAACGCTAAGACTTATGCGGCGTTGCTTCCTATATTCTCCACTCAAACCGTATGGCTCAACCTGTCCAATATGATATGGAGCATAATAGCGTTCTCGCTTTGCGGATTTATGTTGCTTATGTTCCTGATAATGGTCATAAACCGTAAGGGCTGGAAGAAAGCCGAGGTCGCAAAACAAACTGCTATAGATGAGAGCGAGCAGCGCAGATTCGAGGCTGAAAGACAAGAGCGCAGAGAATTCCAAGAGAGAGTAGGTCAGGGTGGCGACAGCAGTGCATTGATTGCGGACTTGCGCCGCGAATTGCAATCAATCACACAAAGCAATAAGGAAGGCGGCTCGGCAATGGATAGCAATTCATTTGAGCAGCGTTTGCTCGAGATGGAAGAACGTCACCGTCAGGAGATGGCTCGCCGCGACGAGGAGCAGGCAAAACGCGATGAGGCGATGAAGATAATGCTTGCCAATATGATGGGCAGACAGCAAGCCGACGGCGGAATGGGCTTTGCGGCAATGGACGATACCGACCTGCTTGTGCAAAAGGTAATAGCAGGATTGCTTCCCGCCGTACAGCAGATGTTACCCGAGGCGCCCGCATATCTTGCGGCTCCGAGCGAGCAGAACGACGAGCTTATAGCGCTTGTGGAACAGCAGAATGAAGAAATGCGCAATATGGCGGCGCAGATGTCAGATTTACAGGAACAGCTTGCGTATATGTCGCAGGAGCGTTGTGATGCGGTGTTGTTGCCCGAAACGGCTGTTGCGGCAGACCAAAGCGAGGAGATTAAAAATCTTAACGCTAAAATGGAGCTGATGCAGCAGAAGATGGATATGATGTCCGCGATGTCCG
>CAJTNO010000013.1 GCA_910577815.1 uncultured Christensenella sp.
GGAAGTTGGGATATGTCTTTTTGACAGTTCCGTCCTCCTCGATTATGACTGCTTCAACGAAGTCGTCGTCATCCTCGTCGAGAATGCTGTCCCATTCCTCCTCATCGTCGTCAATATCGTCGTCATCAAAGTCGTCAACGGACATTGCGGACATCATATCCATTTTCTGCTGCATCAGCTCCATTTTAGCGGATATTGCCTGCATCTCTGCGGAATGCTCTTTGGACATAGCTTTCATTTCTGCGCTATGCTCCGCTGCCATTGCGCGCAGTTCCTCCGATTGGTCGGGCAAAACTATGCCCTCAACCCTGTCTGCGGAAATATTTGCAAGCTGCTCCTGTAAACTTGAAATCTGCGCGGTGAGCGCTTTGATATCCTCCGAGGATTCGCTCGGCGCCGCCAAATATGCCGTCGGCTCGGGAACCATTTGCTGTACCATCGGCAACAAGCCCGCTATAACCTTTTGCACAAGCAGGTCGGTATCATCCATACTCGCGTAGCCCATTCCGCTTTCAGCCTGATTGCGCCCCATCATATTGGCGAGCATTATCTTCATTGCCTCGTCACGCTTCTGCTGTTCTTCTTCGCGTCTCTCATTTTCACGGCGTTGCTCCTCGCGAAGCGCCGCCATTTCCTCGCGGTGACGCTCCTCCAACTCAAGCAGGTGCTTTTCAAAAGCGCTGCTATCCTCCGTTTCTCTGCCCTTGTTTACCTGCGTAAGAGTTTCCTGAAATTCTCTACGCATTTCGGCAATCAATGCAGTGCTGTCGCTTGCGGAGAGAGGCGCGCCCGTCTGCGGATTATATCCTGCGGCACTCATAGCGTTTTCCTTAGCAAGCTCCGCTTTCTTCCAACCCTTGCGCGTTATCAAAGCGATAATAAACATCAGTATCGCCGCACCTACAAGCGAAAACGCGATTATACTCCACGCCATATTGGAAAGATTAAGCCATACAGTCTGCGTTGAGAATATCGGGAGCAGTGCGGCGTAAGCCTTAAACTTTTTTGCCTCGCCCTTTGCTTTTTTCTTACGGTTGCCGTACTGTATCGCCTTTATCATAAAGATTAAAGTAAACAGCAACGCTACAAAGGACGTAATCACCTGCCAGAGCGGAAAGTTCTTTTCTATCAACTCGTCAAAAAAACGCTTGATTTTTTCCAAAATTCCGCTGTCGTTAGACGAAGCCCCGGGAGGATTCGGATTAACTGCGGAATTACCCTCAATCTTAAGAGTAGCGGTCATATCCGCTATGTCCTCGTAATTTGCGGGGTCTGGATTTGAAAACTTTGCCGTAAAAACATATTCCCCAGCATTTATAAAGCTTGTTTCCGTCTGTCCCGCAACCGTATATGTTACGACTATTCTGTTATCGGGCAAAGCTCCCGATATCTCAAGCGTATGCGCATTGCCGTCAAAGTTTACGGTCATATCGGAAAAGCTAACTCCCGACATATCAAGCTCTGCTTTATTGATAGTAAGCGTAGCGGTCATATCGGGTATATCACCGTAATTAGCGGGGTCGGGATTTGAAAACTTAGCCGTAAACACGTATACTCCCGCATTTGAAAAGCTCGTACCCGTCTGTCCCGCAACCGTGTATGTTACGACTATTCTGTTATCGGGTAAATCTCCCGAAATTTCAAGAGTATAAGTATTGCCGTCATAGGTTACGGTCTTGTCGGGGAATGTAATCCCCGACATATCGAAGCCCGAATTTGTTATAGTAAGCACCGCCGTCATATCTGACACGGGATTATAATTATCGTCCACGGTAAACTTAGCCGTAATCGTATACACGCCCACGCTCGTATTGTCGCCGCTGCTCGTATAGCTTACGCCCGTAACGCCCTGCGGCAGAGCTCCGGTAATCTCTATACTTTTGGGCTGCCCGTCATACATTTCGCTCTTGTCGCTAAACGTAATGCCGCTCATATCAACGTCGCCCTTGGCTATAACGCAATCGCCGATTAAATCCGCCGTTTCTACAAGTCCGTTATTACTGTAGGTAAAGGTAAGGTCTAAGGTTCCTGCCTTTATTATCCCCTGCGGATTATCCGCAGAGCTCTTTATTGCAACCGAAATCTTATCCGTAGGCGCAGTTATTTCGCGGTTGGGAGCGAAATTCCATTTTAACGCAACCTCGTAATTCGCCAATATCTGCTCAAGCGTTACGGGATACTTTAACGTAGCGGGCGCAGGAGTTATAGGATATACGTTCATCGCCTCTATTTCGGCTTTCTTTACGGTTGCGTTAACCGAACCCGTCATATTTTTTAATGCGGGATTGGACGACGACGTTATCCTTACGCTTATGCTTTTGGTTTCCGAGCTTCCAGAAGATACTAAAATCTGCGACTCTGTAGTAGTAACAATATAATCCGCGTCGGGTATAGGCGACACGCTTACGGAGTTATCCGAGTAAAGTATGTATACGGATATACAGGATTTCAGATAATCGCCGAGCGTGCCGAAGCTGACGGTATCGTATCTGTCATAGATATCCACATCGCTATTATCGGAGCCTTTATTTACTACAACCCTGATACCCTGTATCGCAGGCTCTTTGAAGGTAAGCTGATATTTGTCCTTTTTTATGCTGTAATTGTCGAGGTCGGTCGGAGTAAACGTCCAGTTGTAATTTCTTATCGTCGAGCTTGGAATCTGATTATCATCCCACTTTATCTGTCCCGGCGTACCCGTATGCGATATTGCAGGCAAGCCGTGACTTACATACAGCGGATTAGGCACCGTACACTGGACATTGACAGTCGGAATAGCTTTTTTAATGACAAACTTAAACTCCACGTCGTCAGTGCTTCCGCCATACCAATTATATCCGTTTTTAAGCTCAACCTTAACGGTATAGCCGTTGGGGTCCGCCTCGTGAGTAGTGCTTCCGTCCTTTATTTTGACGTTTTTCTGAACGTTGCCGGATATGGTCATAGTATCCGTATCCAAGCCTGCGGGAGTGTATGTCCAATCGGAGCCGGTATAACTGAAAGTCCTTGTATCCGCGGTGGGCTTCTTGATACCCGAGCTTGCACTGTCCGCAGTCGCCGACAGATTCAGGTGTATCGCAGGACGAACGCGATAGGCAGTTGTTGCTACCGTAAACATATTCTGATGACTTACACCGTTGTCGAAATAATAATATCCTCCGTGCGAGGAGTAGCCTGACGAACGCGTCATATAATATTGTGCATTGGACAGTTTTCTTATATCGGTGTCCGCCTGCCAAACTCCGCTTTTAGAGCTGTCAAAGCCTATTTCGGCAAGACTGGGCATCCAGATTTTATCACCCTTCCATCTTGTATAGGAGCCTGTATGTACGGTAGTATTGCTGTAATAATTGTATTGCGGAGCGTTAAAATGGGTATTCGGAACTGCGCCGTATGCATCGTTTGAAGTGCTATACGGGAAGCTTGCATATCCCCCACCGATTTCTTCAAGCTCCTGATAGCCTACCTGCTCGGGCGTCAGAATATAATTACTTAATGCTCCGGATGTAAAATTTGCATATTCCAAACCCAGCGGAGTAGCGGCAGTCATAGCGGTAAGCGCCGACGCCCCCGCAGAATTTACATAGCTTGCAACAGGTGAAGTGTCGTCGGTGCTGTTGAGATTAGAAGCATTGCCGCTAAGCAGAGAAGCTCTTACATAACTCGAACCATAACTATCCGCAGGATACTTATAACAACCTATAGTCAAAGTTCCGAAATTGTTGAAAACTGAAATACTATCGGACGCGTCGGTACACATAAGCGTAAGCACAATGTTTCCGTTAGCCTCTGTAAGATAAACCGCTACCCATTGTTTTCCGCCAAGCGTTACAACTACGTTAGAGCCGTTATTATTTCTGAAATCCGCGCTTGTTCTCGGGGTTGCCGCCCAGCTTGCAAGGCTTGAAAATTTATCCTGAAAATCCGTTCCCGTGACGTTACTGCCACCAAGAGCGGCATAAAGCTGTTCTACAATCTTCTGATTAAATTTATTTGAGCTGGAATCCCATATTTCTCCGATAGGATTTGCGCTTGAAGTAGCATAAGCATTTGTCGTATTACCGAAAATAATTATGCTTATAAACAAAAAGATTAAACTGAACACCGCAAACAAAATAAGTTTGCCTTTACTTTTTTCGTTTTTAACCGCTCGTTCCATAACGTCCCCAACATTTGACATCTTAAATGCAAATATCTATTTGTAAGCTCGATAATTATTCATAGAATATAATGTTCTATGTATATATGCGATTTTATACTGTTGGTTTTGGAGTTAAAACGGTGTATAAAAATATGAAAAAGCACGGAAAAGTGTGCATTTATGCAAAATATATTGACAAAAATCGAGCGGTTACATAGAATTATAATACAATTAACTTAATTTATACATAGAACATTATATTCTATGCACATCAACTAAATTGCAACTGAAACTACAGATACTAAAGGAGAGCGGCATAAACCGCTCTCCTTTTATTAACATATCAGTTTAAATTTAAATTTTAGTAAGCTTTATTGCCCTGCCGCCTGTAAGGGTTATCATCTTAACCGCAGGCAGCGTAAAGTCATTGGCTACTATTATCAACGGCT
>CAJTNO010000014.1 GCA_910577815.1 uncultured Christensenella sp.
TTTCGTCCGGAACGATTACGAAGTCAAAGGACGTATTTTCAAGATTATAGTTCTTTACCCACTCCGCGCTTGCAGGTACGCGTACGCTGACAGTATAGGAGCCTATCTCGGACGCGTTTACGTCGCCCTCGTATATCAATACGGATAAGTCTATTGCATTCTTATCTATTTCAAATACGTCTATTATTCCAACCAAGGACGGTCTTTTGGCGGAGCCGTCCCAAAGGAATTTATAGTTATTGCCCCAATCGGCAATGGCGGTAGCCTTATTTATCTCCCACTTTACGCTCACCGTACTGCTGCCGCTCTGCCAGGAGCAGTTCGCCGCCGCGGAGGACTTGAACTTGATAATAACCGTATAATTGCCCGCATTGAAGCCCGTACCGCCGCTTACTATCTCCATTATGTTAGGGTCGAAGCCGTCCAGACGAAGATTGGAGGGGTCCGTAAGGTCAATGTTTGTGCCCGCGTAGATTATATCTCCCTCTTTGAGAGTAGGCACAGGCAATACGGCTTTTGTAATGTTAAACGCCGTGCTGTCCTCTCCGTCCTTAATAGCATAGCCGCCGGTGGTCAGTATTACGGTTACTTTATAATTGCCTGCCGCTATAGCGTTTTCTATTCCGTCAAGGTCGTATTCCAAGGGCAATTCGTTCCCTTCTCCGTCCGTAAACGTGGGCTTTGGATATTGCTGTAATCCGTTGTATACGAAGCTTGTCTTATCCCAGGTTACCGATACTTCTATAGCCTGCGCCGCAATAGTCAGCTTTGCCGTTCTGTCCTCCGCCTTGTAGTCGGGGTCGGTAGTAAACGATGCGGTAACCATATAGATACCGATATTTATAACATCCGCCTCGTCAACCTCGCTGCTTCCGCGCACATACGAATACTTTACCTCAATAATCGCAGGGTCCAGCACGCCAACGCCGTGCAAGGATTTAGCCGTTCCGTCATAGGTTACGGTCTTATCGTTGAACGTCCAACCCGACGTATCTATTACAATGGGGTCTACCGTTATAATAAGGTCGAAATCCGCGGATTTTCTGCTTCCGTCTCTCAGCGTTGCGGTATAAGTTACGGTTATAGTAGTAGTTCCGTCGCCGTTTTTGTTGACGTGCAACAGCTTATTGGGCGAGTTTTTATATGTGAAGCTTATGTTTGCGGCGTCAAACGTAACGTCCGCGACTATGGGCTTTGTACCGCCCTCGGGCATAAGTCCCAAAAAGTTTGCCGTAACGGTAAGCTGACTCAGCTTCAGCTCCTCGAGCGCAATAAATTTAGCGTTTGATTTGGGCTTGACGGTTATACTTACAAGGTCGCTCGGCTCAAGCCATTTTGCTGTGAGCGTAATATTGCCCGTAACTACGTTTACGTCAAAATCCCACCTTAAACTCTCTTTTACGCTGCCGTCATCGTTGAGTACGTCATAATACCAGCCCAAAAACATCTGCGAGCCGTTTGTCGGGTCGGCAACCGTTTGCGCTCTCTGTCCGTAGGTTACGCCCGTCTGCTTAATTATCGGGTCTCCGTTGTCGGGGTCAAAGGTTACGGTATACGTTCCCTCTACAAGCTCCACCTTTAAGGTAATGTTTTCCGTTACGTTTGTGTATGCATCTACGGTATTGTCGGGATTTTTCAGCTTGCGGTATTCGTCTATCTGATACTTGCCTCCGTTTACCGTAAAGCAAGGCACAAAGCCCTCCGGCATACTTACGCCCGAATCGCCGCCGAACGCAACGTCAAACATATCCGCTACCTTGTTGTAGGTATAAGGCTGTCCGTACTCCAATCGGTGCGTGAGGTTTTTATTGAGTATTCCCGTAATCTCAAAGGTTATAGTAAGATACTCAACCTTAAAACGCGCCTTATACTCATACGCCGAGCCGCTCTGATAGTTGGGGTCGTCGGGAATAAACTCAAACATCTGCTCCGCATATCCGTCGCCGAGGTCGGTAATTTTATCCGCTCCGTGCGTTCCGCTCCACTGCGCCTTTCCCGTTATCGTCTTGCCTGCGGCGTCCACCATTATCGGATTGGGAGTAAGATTCATATACCTCATTCCCACAAACGGATGCTCGTCGTCCGCTATGTTAAAGCCCTTAACCGTCAGCGGAGCGGCTTTAACAGTCACCGCCATACTCGCGCCGCTACCGCTTCCGCGCCACAGCGGCTCGCTTTGAGAATGATAGGTAAACGTATATTCGTATGTTCCGCTGTCGGCTACGTTCTTGATTTTGTTGTATCTTTCACTGTTTGCGCCGCCTATAACAACTCCGTCCTTCTTCCAGACAAACACTGCCGTAGCGTCGCTCATTATATTGGTCTTAATCTGCAAATCCGCGGTTAATATAAGGTTTCCGCTCGAGTTGTACGTTACAACCGCGCTTCCCGCCTTGGATACGGTGCCGTCGGTAGCCGTCAAATCACTGCCGCTTACACTGCTTGCAGCGCCGAGTATAGGAGTTACCGTTCCGTCGGGAACTCCCCAAACAGCATAAAGCGTGACGTCCTCCTCGTATAAATCGTCGGGCAAATCGGTAAATACGTCGCCGTTGCCGCTCTTATCCGCAGTCCAGCCCTCGAAAATGTGATTGGGCTTGGCGGTAGGAGCAACAAGATTGACACTTGTGCCGCCCTTGTAGGTATTGTCTACAATGCCTACGCTCTCCTCGGTTTCCTTGCCGCTTGCATCAACCTTGAGATTTGCAAATTTTATTGTGCTTTTACGTATGCTTGCATTTCTTACAGGGGAATTTCTTATTGTAAATTGTCCGCCTATATAATCCTTTTTACTCCAAGCCCCCGATAATTTGCCGTCCGTCTGTGCTAAATTCCAAACCTCATCTGTTGTATTATAAGCTGTTGCTTTTGCCGCTAAAGGGTCTTTAAAACCTTCGCCTGAAGTTGGTGTCCAAGTATCATACGGAGCGGCATAGTGTATATTAGAACAATTATCCAAGCTCGGAGTAGAGTACCCCGAATTCGTGAATGCCGCTGATGAAAAACAGGAATATGTCTTTAACCCAGTTCCCGATTTGCGAGTAGATGTGCCATAAACATAAATATCTTTAACCAAAAAATTGGAAGCAGGTAATGTCCCTAAATTATAGAACATCGCAAGCGCACCGGCTGACCTATCCATAATTTGTGAGTTAGTAGGGTCGCTATAATGTATAATGCCCGCAAAGCCTTCTATGCGAATTTTCGGGGTTCCGCCCCACGTCATCCCTAAAGCAGCGCCTGGATATGGATAATTTCCGTTAGTGAGATCCATTCTAACATCAGCATAACAATCAAGTATAGAAACAGAGGCACCAGCATTATTAATCGTCAAACCGCCTACAATTCCACCCATACCGTGTCCGGTATTATTTTTACCTATCTTTATTGCAAAATCAGCATAAGAAGAACATCTATAAACAGTTGTTATATTTGAAGCAGGAGCAGTACAATATCCTAAAATTCCGCCTGTTTGAGCCAAAGATGTTGTTGCCGTTGCTCTTTCAAATAAACCGTTAATATGGCAGTTCATAATGTGATTACCGCCTAAGGCACGTCCGACAATACCACCTATTGCGCTTCCAACCTCTTTGAAATAAAAATTTTGGTTATTAAAATCCGCTAATACACCGCCATTGTTTAATGTGCCAAAAATGGCGCAATCATTCGCATAATTCCAACTTTTTGTAATATTTTTAAAATAATGCCCTAAACCAAAAAAATTGCCGCCAAATACTGCGACAGGGGCAAAATCATCTCTGCCCAGCCAATCCAAATCCGCTCCGAGTGCAAAATATTTGCCTGCTCCTTTTGTTCTGTCGCTTGCCATTCGATTTACAAACAGCTGCCATTCCTCTCTCGTGCTTATAACAAACGGGTTTTGCGGCGAGCTTCCCTGCGTTACGCTTGTATCAACCGTGACTTCCGTTGTATCGGAGCTTGCAGTGCCTGCGTGAAATGCCTCTATTTTATCCTTATCTGTATATTCGTATGTAAAGCCGTCCGCAAAGGTCGAATAGCTTGCAGCAGGTGTTATTACCGCGTCCGCAGTAGGAGTATTAAAGCTATTGCCTGCCCCTCCTAAAACCTCTCCGTATATGGGTAGACCTACGCTAAGCGCCAATATCGCGCAAATGAAAATTGCCGTAAATACTTTATAACTAAAGCGTTTTTTCATTAGCCTCACTGTCCTTTCAGATATTCGTAGAATATATTATTCTATGTACGAACGAGGAAAAAACAGGGATAAAGATAGGCTTGAACGTAGGCTAAAAAGCTGAAAAAGTGCGGAAATATGCGCATTTA
>CAJTNO010000015.1:0-227 GCA_910577815.1 uncultured Christensenella sp.
ACTGCCGGCATCAGCCGCCGTCGCCGCAGGAAGAAAGAGTACATTGACATACTGGAAGCGAAGTCGGGTTCCTGCCCAGACAAATTCATCGGGGAACCGGTGAAGAGTAAGGACACAGGAACAGCGACAACAAAACGAGCAAATCAAACAACAACAAGAATCAAGAGCGACCGGAGGCCGCGCGCAAGCGGCAGGCCTCAAGTCATATGCCGCAAAAGCGGCCGCGG
>CAJTNO010000015.1:236-834 GCA_910577815.1 uncultured Christensenella sp.
GCAGTTCAACTCTGCCAGGGACTACTCGAAAAAAGAGGACATTGACATACTGGAAGCCGAGGCGGATAGAACCGCCTCGAAACAAACGAGCAAATCAAAGAATCAAGACAGACGAGCCCGCCGGCGGCATGACGGCCGCCGGGGAAGTTCGACCAAAATACCCGAATCCGGCTCCACGGGGCCGGGGTAGGGAAAAGGCAGTCGACTTTCCGCCGGTCGGAAGACATACGGAAAGGAGACAAGGGCACATGAAGGATGCCTTGGCTCTCGGAGGCGAAGAAGGACGTGACAAGCTGCGATAAGCCGCGGCGAGGGGCAAATACCCTTTGAGCCGCGGATTTCCGAATGGGGCAACCCACCGGAAGCGATTCCGGTATCTGCGGTATGCGCAGAGGCGAACCCGGGGAACTGAAACATCTCAGTACCCGGAGGAAAAGAAAATAACAATGATTCCGCAAGTAGTGGCGAGCGAACGCGGAGGAGCCCAAACCGGAGATGTGGCAACGCATCATCCGGGGTTGTAGGACCTGACGACAAATTTGGTATCCAGGATAGCCGAACCGGCTGGAAAGCCGGGCCGTAGCGGGTGAAAGCCCCT
>CAJTNO010000016.1 GCA_910577815.1 uncultured Christensenella sp.
ATATTAAAAATACGTATACTGCAGGTAAAGTCAGTGTAAGGGGAGCTGCAGCAAAAGATATTTATAGCGGAATTTTTTATGGAGGTCAAACTAAGTATGTTCAGCAAATTACGGGTTCAAATATAAATTGGTACGGTGCAGACTTGTATGCACCAACGGAATCTGTTGATTTGTTTGCAGATAAAGGCGTGGCTACCAACAAATATGATGGTACATCAGGAAAAACTCGCTCGGATATGTATGCGGCTATCAATAAGGATAGTACTTTCCCTGAAAACATCTGGATGAATAAATCGGTAATTTCCGAGGAATATATGACAAATACGGACGTTACAAATACGGACGGATATACCATATACAACTCGCCTGTGCGTAATCCTCTTATCATCCGTGTGTCCTATTACAACCTTACCTCAAGCGGTGAGGAGCTTATGATAAGCGGAGGAGAGGACAACTGGTTTGAGGTGGATAGCGGCGAGGCGTTGCAGGACCCTCGCACTACTGGATACAATATCAAACCAAATCACGTATTTTTAGGATGGACTCCGGATAAGACGGGAGCAAGCGCGCCTATAAACACAGTTACCGGTTTGCATGGCGACGTCACGCTATATGCCTGTTGGGGCATTGAAAATCTTACAGTAACCGCGACATCGGATAAAGCTAAAGAGGTATACGGTAGCAATATAACAATTTCAAGCTCGGCTCAAAGCACAGGCATAGCTTCGCAGCCGAATTGGAACATTACATATA
>CAJTNO010000017.1 GCA_910577815.1 uncultured Christensenella sp.
AAACAACTACATCATATCCTAACTTGCCGAGAGTTTTAGCAACGTATAAACCTCCGATACCAGCACCTAAAATTATAATTTTCTTTTTAATATCAGTTGTTTTCATAAACTTCTTTGGATAATAATTCCTATACATTTGTATTAAATATATGGTATCATAACTGCATAGTTTTAGCAACCGATAAACAATCAACGGAGGTCGGAATTCATATTTTACGTTAATTTAAAATATAAAGTAAGTTTATAAATATAAATATAAATATAAAAGCAAAGACGCGTTGTGGCGTCTTTGCTAATCAATTATTTTTTATTAAACTTATTTTGTAAGAGCTTCCTGTACAGCGACTGCGCAAGCGACGGATGCGCCGACCATAGGATTGTTGCCCAAATAAGTTTTGATATATCGAAACGCCTTAATATATATCAAAACAGCTCAATTTATCCTACTAAATAGTGCCATAATACGCTATTACGTTGTCGAATTCGTACTAATTCATAATTATCTGTTTTTATCTGTATTTGCGTACAATGTTGAACTGATGTTGAACTGAGAGCCGTTTCAACCCTATGGTTTTTTCTGTTTTTTAGGTCTTATAAATCAACCCTATGGTTAGTTGAATTTTATGCAATCAGATTAGTACAGATTGATACAAATTATATCAAATTAAAATTCTTCAAGTCAACTAATAGAGTTAATTTATTTAAG
>CAJTNO010000018.1 GCA_910577815.1 uncultured Christensenella sp.
TAGAGCGCTACACTGATAATGTAGAGGTCGGCAGTTCAACTCTGCCAGGGACTACACTGGAAAGGAGCACATTGACATGATGGAAGCGATGCCGCCTATAGGAATATAGGTGGCAGCGAGCAAAACTCAAGAGCAACACAGAACAAAAAGAGCGATTTCACACCCGCCGCGCCCATGCGGGCAGATGGCGGGCAGCTGAAGGAAGCGCGGGCGACCGCGGTATCCTGCGAGTGGGATCCGGCGAAATAAAAGTACAAGGAAAGGAGAGAAGGGCGCATGAAGGATGCCTAGGCTCTCGGAGGCGACGAAGGACGTGACAAGCTGCGATAAGCCGCGCGTAGGGGCAAATACCCGTTGATGCGCGGATTTCCGAATGGGGCAACCCGCCGGGCGCGAGCCCGGCACCTGGCCGAGCCAGGGGCGAACCCGGGGAACTGAAACATCTAAGTACCCGGAGGAAGAGAAAACAAACCAGTGATTGCGCAAGTAGCGGCGAGCGAACGCGCAGGAGCCCAAACCGGGGGCGTCGCAAGGCGCCGTCCGGGGTTGTAGGACCGACGACAAAGCGTAGCGTGAAGGTTAGCCGAACCGTCTGGAAAGGCGGGCCGTAGCGGGTGAAAGCCCCGTAGGCGAAAACCGGGCAGCGCGCGAGTCGGCACCTGAGTAAGCCGGAACACGAGGAATCCTGGGCGAATCCGCGG
>CAJTNO010000019.1 GCA_910577815.1 uncultured Christensenella sp.
TGCACGTAGATAAAAACGGAGACGGAACAACCACCGTTACGGTGAGATATACAACTAATATAGGCGGAGTAAGCAAATTTGCGGACTTTGATTTTATCATAACGGTAGAGCCTATTGTGCTTAACACGGACGGTTGGACTTTTAACGATAAAACCTTTACCTATGACGGAACGGCCAAAAAGATAGAGGGCTTCGGTTCGTTGGATTCCAATATAAAAAAGGTAGTTTACAGCTATCTTGATTCGGACGGAAATCCCATAGACGCGGCTGACGTAATAGGTATAGGCGTATATACGGTAATAGCTTCTTTTGAAACGTCTGCGGATTATAAAGCCGCAGACAGAACAGCCGAGCTTAAAATCGTCGCACAATCTATTGAAGTATCGGTAACCTGGGATAAGACAAGCTTTGTATACAACGGATTACAGCAATATCCAAAGCCCACGTTTACAACCGCAGACGGTGCGGAATTGCCTTTGGATTATGAGGCTTTGGGTATTGATGACGCTATAAATGCGGGCAATTACACTATAACAATTAAACTGCTTACCGACGGCTATTCGTTAAAGGACGGAGAGGACAGCACGGCGTTTAACATTACAAAAGCCGTATTGCCTGTGC
>CAJTNO010000020.1 GCA_910577815.1 uncultured Christensenella sp.
GTGGACAGCATCGAGGAAGTGGATCCGGTCAGCGGAGTAAGCATAGCCCGCTTCGATGCTTACAAAATCTATCCCGCCAACCTCTTCATGACCACCAAGGAGGCGACGCTACGTGCCATCCACGAGATAGAAGACGACTTGCACAAGCAGGTGCAATGGTTCGAGGAGCAGGGCAGAATGTTTGAGGCGAAGCGCCTGCAAGAACGGGTGACGTATGATATGGAGATGATACGCGAATTGGGGCACTGCTCCGGCATAGAAAACTATTCGCGCTACTTTGACGGGCGTGCCGCTGGCACTCGCCCCTACTGCCTGCTGGACTTCTTTCCGGAGGATTTCCTTATTATTATAGATGAAAGCCACGTGAGCGTGCCGCAGTTGCGGGCGATGTACGGCGGCGACCGTGCCCGTAAAGTCAACCTCGTGGAGTACGGCTTCCGTCTTCCGGCGGCGATGGACAATCGTCCGCTGAAGTTCGACGAATTTGAGGAGATGGCGAGACAGGTGATCTACGTCAGCGCAACGCCCGCGGACTACGAGCTGATTCAGTCGGAAGGCATCATTGTGGAGCAGGTGATCCCTCCCACCGGACT
>CAJTNO010000021.1 GCA_910577815.1 uncultured Christensenella sp.
GTACAATGGCAAGGAGCAGGCGGTAGTAATAAAGATATTAAGCGGAAGTATAGGGGTAAATCAGTTAGATATAGTTTACTATGACAGAGAAGGCGTAACGCCGTTAAGTGAGATACCAACAAACGTAGGGCAGTACAGAGTAGAGATAAGGATAAAAGAGGGAGTAACGGGATACTATCTTACGGGTGAGAACGTAAGCAACGGCACAGCTGTAATAGAGTACGAGATAGTTGAGAGAATAATAGACAACTCGACCTGGATAAATACTCAAAAGCCTCCGTCCTTAAAGGTTACGTTTGCGGAGATACAGGGCTTGCTGTACGAGTACGCGGATATGGACGGAAACATATTGACGTTCTCTCAGCTAAGACCGGGTAATACGTATAAGGTACGCGCGCTTGTAAAGGACAAAAATAACTACAAGTTCAAGAATGATTTTAATGGAAATTATTACGAGACTGACTGGGTGGAGTTTAGCGTAAGCGAAAACGAGCAGTTATACGACCCGTTAGACCCTAACAATCCGTTCTATCCCGAGGACCCGGACAATCCCAATCCG
>CAJTNO010000022.1 GCA_910577815.1 uncultured Christensenella sp.
CGTCTTGCGACTTCGCACAGACCTATGTTTTTAGTAAACAGTCGCCACCACCAATTCACTGCGGCTCTTCAATGCTTCGTCAGAAAAAAACTACACAATAAAGAGCACCCCTTCTTCCGAAGTTACGGGGTTATTTTGCCGAGTTCCTTGGCCAGAATTCTCTCGAGCGCCTTGGATTATTCATCCCACCCACCTGAGTTGGTTTGCAGTACGGTTTCTATGACCTAAACTTAGGAGATTTTCTTGGCAGCATAGACTCAACTACTTCAGAGCATACGCTCACGGACTCGTGTCTCAGACCCGGGATACGGATTTGCCTGTATCCTGCTCCTACACACTTGCACCGGCATCCAACAGCCGGATAGCCTATCTTTCTGCGTCCCTCCATCGCACAATCATAAAAGTACGGGAATATTAACCCGTTTCCCATCAGCTACAGCTCTCGCTCTCGCCTTAGGGGCCGACTAACTCCGGGAAGATTAACTTTACCCGGAAAACCTTGGGTTTTCGGCGAATAGGTT